>CAVVKA010000010.1:0-49109 GCA_963748755.1 uncultured Actinomycetes bacterium | reverse complement strand
GGCCGGCGTTCTAACCAACTGAACTACGCCCCCGCGGGACGGCCCAGTGTAGCGGGGTCAGGGCGGCCGGGCCTTTACGCTGCGGGGCGTGGGGCTCAACGTCGCCGACTGGATCGCGATCGCGATCGTGCTCCTCTCAGCGGCCGGCGGGTTTCGTCGCGGCCTCGTCCTCAGCGCGTTCTCCCTCGTCGGTCTCGCCGCCGGCGCCTACGTCGGCTCGCGGGTCGCTCCGCACGTGCTGCACGGTGGGTCGGATTCGACGTGGACGCCGGTCGCGGGGCTCGTCGGCGCCGTGCTCGGAGCGATCCTGCTGCAGTTCGGCGCGCTCGTCGTCGGCTCGTTCATCCGTGGCGGGATGAAGCTCGGCCCGTTGCGGCTGATCGACTCCGCCGGCGGCCTCCTCCTCGGCGGCGCGACCGGGCTTGCGGTCGTCTGGGTGGGCGCCTCGGTCGCGCTCCTCACGCCCGGCCAGACACGGGTTCGGCAGGAGGTCGAGCGCTCGGAGATCGTCAAGCAGCTCGACTCTGCGCTGCCGCCGCGCACGCTGCTCAACCTGCTGGCGCGCATCGATCCGTTCCCCTCGATCGTCGGCCCCAAGGGTCCCTCGTTGCCGCCGACCAAGGGCGTCCTCCGCGACCCGTCGATCCGGGTCGCCACGACGCGCGTCGTCAAGGTCCTCGGCACGGCCTGTGGCGTCGGGGTCGAGGGGAGCGGGTGGTTCGCCGGACGGAACCTGATCGTGACTGCGGCACACGTCGTCGCCGGCGAGAGCGACACGATCGTCCGCATTCCCGGACAGCCGCTCTCGCTGCCGGCCGACGTCCTCGTGCTCGACGTCCACAACGACGTCGCGGTGCTACGCGTCTCGGGAGCCGAGCTGAAGCCACTCGGGCTTGCCGACCCGCGCCCGGGAGCAGCCGTCGCGATCCTCGGCTACCCGCTGGACGAAGGGCTCACCGCGACCCCGGGCCGGATCGGCCGGACCGCGACCGTGCTGACGCAGGACGCACTCGGCCGCGGGCCGGTGGCGAGAACGATCACGGCGATCGCCGGGCGGGTCGAGCACGGCGACTCCGGTGGGCCCGCCGTCGACGTGGGGGGCAGAGTCGAGGCGATGATCTTCGCCGCCCGCCGCGGCTCGGCGAGCGGCTTCGCCGTGCCGACCTCGATCGTCCGCAGCGACCTCGCGCGCGCCGGCACGCAGCGCGTCTCGACCGGCGCCTGCGCGCCCTAGGAGGGCTCCGGGAGCAGCTGGACGACGTCGAGCAGCAGGCAGAAACCGTGCGACGACGTAGACGCCGTTCGCGAGCTCGCGCGCGCCCTCGATCAGCTCCTCCCCGAGCGCGAGGCCGACCTCGCGCGCACCCGGCCCTGCGGCGCGGTATCGCTCCTGGACGTGTTCCGGCACCACGATCCCCGGAACTTCGTTGTGGACGCGGACGAGCGCCTCGGTCGTCCGAATCGGCCAGACGCCGACGAGCAGCGGCACGGGCCAGCCGCCGATCCGTCCGCCGAAAGCCTCGAGCGCTTCGAGGTCGAACAGGATCTGCGTCATGGCGAACCGGGCGCCGGCGGCGACCTTGCGGTGGAAGCGCTCGGCCTCGAGGCCGAGATCGTCGGCGGTCGGGTTGACGGCTGCGCCGGGGAAGAACGTCGTCGGCGCGTCGATCGCGCGGCCGTGCCAGTCCTCGCCCGCGTTGAGCTTGGCGAGCAGCTCGACGAGACCGATCGAGTCGACGTCGTAGACCCCGTGCGTGCCCGGGTAGTCACCGGCCTCCGGCGGGTCGCCGGTGACCGCGAGGATGTTCCGGACCCCTTCCGCATGTGCGCCGAGCAGGAGCGACTCGAGCCCGGCGATCGTCGTGTCCCGCGGCGTCAGGTGCGGGATCGTCTCGACCCCGGTGAAGCGCTCGATCGCGACGGAGGCCATGATCCCGCTCATCCGCGCCCGCGCGCGCGGGTTGTCGTTGACGTCGACGAACTGCCCGCGGCCCGAGTCGCGCACGGCGCGCGCCGTCTGGATCAGCGCCTCCGGGTTGGCGCCGAGCGGCGGATCGACCTGCACAGAGATCGCGAACTCGCCCTCTCCGAGCATCCGCGCGAGCTGGGTCTCTCCCGTGGTCGGCTCGAACGGCACCACCTCCTCTCGCTCCCGGACGAGGAAGGAGCCCGCTGGGCGGCGGTCCGCGTCGACCGCCTCGCGGATCGCGGCGACCTGGGCCGGCGTCGTGCCGCAGCACCCGCCTATCAGCCGCGCCCCGAGCGCGCGCGCCTGCGCCGCGAACTCGGCGAAGTAGGCGGGGGTGGCGTGCGGAAAGACGATGCGCTGGCCGCTCATGCTCGCCGCGAGGCCGACGTTCGGCAACGCTGCGAGCACGGCTCCGTCGCCGCCCATCTGCGCCAGCGCTGTGAGCGCGGCCGCGGGACCGGCGCCCGTGGTTGGCGCCGTAGGCGGCGGGCTCGAGCGGTCGCAGGCGCGCCGCCGCATCCTCCGCCCTGACGCCGGCCAGCGTCTCCGCCGGCGTCGAAGGTCAGGAGAGCGACGAGCGGCAGCGTCGAGACCGAGCGGACCGCGGCGATTGCCGTCTCCAGCTCGTCGAGGTCGTAGAAGGTCTCGACCATGAACAGGTCGACACCGCGGCCTTCGAGAATCCCCGCCTGCTCGGCGTAGAGCTCCGACGGCTCGTGGCCGGCCAGCTCGACGTCGCCGAGCGGTCCGATGGAGCCCGCGATGAAGACGTCGCGGCCGGCGACCTCCCGCGCCTCGCGGGCGATGCGCACGGCGGCGGCGTTGATCTGCTCGAGCTCCTCGGCGAGGAACTGGCGGGCGAGCTTCGCGCGGTTCGCCCCGAAGCTGTTCGTCTCGATCAGCTCGGCGCCCGCCCGGATGTAGCCGAGATGGACCTCGAGGACGCTCTCGGGCGCGCGGAGGTTCGCCTCCTCGGGGCAGCGAAGGCCGGCCACGGCGCTCGAGAGCAACGCTCCCATGCCGCCGTCCGCGACGATCGGCGTCGCCTCGGCGAGCCGCTCGAGGAAGCGGCTCATGCGAGCTCGTGGACGGTGCGGCCTTCCATCCCGCCCGCGACGGTCACGACCTCACCCGTGACGTGACCGGAGAGCTCGTCGGAGGCGAGCACGACGACCGCGCGGGCCACGTCTTCCGCCACCGCGACCTTGCGCAGCGCCATCGTCCGGCTGAGCCGCGCTACGAGCTCGTCCTCGAGCTCGCCGCGCGTCATCGGGGAGTACGTCCAGCCCGGAGCGACGGCGTTGACCCGGCCGAGCGGCGCAATGCGGACGATCTCGTTCTTGAGGCTGAGCAGCAGCCCGACCTGGATCGCTGCCTTCGCGGCCGCGTAGTCGGCGTGGCCGGCTTCGCCGAAGCGCCCGGCGGTCGAGCCCACGAGGACGAGATTGCCGTGCCCGCTGCGCTCGACGAGGCGGAGGAACGCGCGCGCGGTGAGGAAGGTGGCCGTGAGGTTCGTGCGCAGCGTGGCCTCCCAGCGCTCGAGCGGCAGCTCCCAGACCGGTTCGTCCTCGCGCGGCCAGAAGCCCGCCACCGCCGCGCAGACATCGATCGCGCCGAGCTCCCGCTCCGCCATCTCGAACAGCCCGCTGACCTCGTCCTCCACGGTCAGGTCGGCCTGCAGCGCGACGCCGCCCGTCTCGCGCGCGAGCTCCTCGGCTCGGGCGCGGCTCGTGCGGTAGTGGATCGCCACGCGTGCGCCCTCGGCCGCGAACGCGCGAACGCACGCCGACCCGATCCCGCCTCCCCCGCCGGTGACGAGCACGCGCTTTCCGGCCAGTCCCGTCTCCACGGCTTGACGTTATCGTCCCGCCGTGCGCGGACGTTCGGCGCTCGTCACGTAGGAGGTGGGCCGCGGTGCTGCAGGTGGATCTCGACGGGGGACGCCAGGCCACCTACGAGGTGATCGGGAGCGGCCTGCCGACGCTGATGCTGCCTGGTGGCCCGGGCTTCTCGAGCGCGTACATGCGGGGGACCGCTCGGCTGTTCGACGACGTGCTGGAAAGCCATCTGATCGACCCGCACGGATCCGGAGGATCGACTTCCCCACGCGACCCCGGCGACTACTCGCCCGAAGGACACGCGCGCTTCTACGAGGAGGTCCGGAAGGCCCTCGGGCTGGGGCCTGTCATCGTGTTCGGGCACTCGTTCGGCGCGACGACCGCGCTCACGTACGCCGCTCTCCATTCCGATGCCGTCGATCGGTGTATCGCCGTGGCAGCCTTCGGCGTCGGAACCGAGCACGACGAGGCCGAGGGCGGCGAGGCGGCCGGCGAGATGGAGGCCATGATCGGTCGGCACGAGGGCTCCGCGTGGTACGAGGAGGCCAAGGCGGTGATGGAGTCGTGGACCGAGCGCGTGTTGGCCACGGACGATCCCGCCGAAGTCGAGCAGATGATGGGCACCGTGCTCCCCCTGTACACGGCCGAGCCCGACCGTCCCGATGTGGCTGCCGCCCTGGATGAGTTCCGGGGCGACCTCGAGGCCGATCTGGCCGCTGCCAAGGCCTGGGAGGGAGGGCTCTACCAGGGGATCGACCTGCGGCCGATGCTCGGTCGGGTGCGGGCCCCGACTCTGCTGGTGGCCGGAGAGCTGGACGTGATCTGTGGCCCGGCTCAGGCGCGCCCGATCGCGGATGCGTTGCCGAACGCCGAGCTGGTGCTGCTCGAGGATTGCGGCCACCTCCCGTCGGTTGAAGCACCGGACCGGTTTCGGGCGGCCGTGGCCGGGTGGCTGAACCCGTAAACGATTTCACTGGAGGGCTGGCATGCGCGTTCACGTGATCAGCGACATGGAGGGCGTCGCCGGCATCGTCAAGTGGCAGCAGACGACCGGCGGCGAGAAGCCGTACGACGAAGGCCGCGTCCTCTACACGGAGGAGATCAACGCTGCGGTTCGCGGCGCCAAGGCGGCGGGCGCCACGGAGATCGTCGTCATGGACTGCCACGGCGCCGGCGGGGCGTACGACTTCAACTCGCTCGTCCCCGATCTCCTCGACCCCAGCTGTGAATACGTCGTGCAGCAGGAATGGACCGAGTACACCGCCTTCCTCGAGTCGGGCTGCGACGCCGCCCTCTTCGTCGGTATGCACGCGATGGCGGGCACGGCGGACGGCGTGCTCTCCCACACGGTCTCGGGGCAGGCGTGGCAGAGCCTCCGCTTCAACGGGACGCCCGTCGGCGAGACCGGGATCAACGCGGCGCTCTGCGGCCACTGGGGCGTTCCCGTCCTTCTCGTCACCGGCGACCGCGCAGTGTGCCTCGAGGGGAAGGAGCTGCTCGGCGACGGTCTCAAGACCGTCGAGGTCAAGGAGGGTCTCGGCCGCTTCAGCGCCCGGATGAAGACGCCGCGCGAGGCCCGCGACCTGATCGAGCAAGGCGCGCGCAAGGCGCTGTCGGATCTCTCGGCCGTCCCGCCGTACGACCCCGGGCGCCCGTGCGAGATCGCGATCGAGTTCACCACGCCCGACCGCCTGCGGGAATTCGCGAACCGCAAGGGCGTCGAGGTTACGGGAGCGCGCTCTCTGGTCGCCCGCGGCGACGACTGGTGGTCAGCGTGGTCGGGGTTCTTCTTCTAGCCCGTCGGGGCGCCGTGTTCCGCTGCGAGCACGGGTCTCGGCGGTAAGGCTGCGCGGCGGTTGTCGAACTCGACGAGCGTGAGACTCACCAGGGCGTGGCACGCGAGATCCGCGCATTCGCAGATGAAGTCCCAGGTCTCGGCCTCGGGCCCCTGCGAGGCCACCCTGCGGATCGAGTCGTTGACGTGGAGGAATAGCTCACCCTCCTCCATGAGGCCGTCCCGATTCGGTTTGCTAAGATTCGCGACCATTGAACCGTGAATTGGCCTACACGAAAATATATACACGATTCCCAAAGCGCATGTCAAACGTCGAAGAACACAAGACCTGGACGTTCCTCACCAACCACGCCCAGGTTCTCCTGTGCCTGGCCGAGACGCCCGACATCCGTCTGCGCGACGTCGCAGAAAGAGTGGGGATCACCGAGCGCGCAACCCAGCGCATCCTCTCCGAGCTGACCCAAGCCGGCTACGTCAAGACCGAACGCATCGGCCGGCGTAATCGATACACCGTGGACCGCCAACACACGATGCGCCATTCGGCGCAGCTCGGCTACGAGATCGGCGCCCTCCTCGAGGCGCTCAGCTAGGCGGTTCGACGATACCGAGACCCTCGACGAGGGTGAAGAAGGCGCGGGCGAAGGGCGAGGCCTCGCTGCGGGCTCGCACCTCGCTCCAGTCGATCTGCTCGCGCAACGCCCGCGCGTAGCTGAGGATCTGCGCGTAGTCGGGCTCCTGCTCGCTCAGGGCGAGGAGCTTCGTCGTCATCACGTCCTCGAGCGTGAAGACGTGCACGCGCACCGAGGCGACCTCGAGCAACGGCGCGCGCTCGATCGTCTCGTCGGTGATCGGCCCGCCCGAGGGCGCGAAGATCAGGTCGATCAGCGCGCCGTTCTCGTGCCAGGCCTTGTACAGCCAGCCCTCCGGCGGGCGGTCGGTGCGGAGGCCCTCCTCTTCCATCGCCGCGAGCGCCCCGTCGGCGTCCTGCGGCCGGATCATGAAGTCGACGTCGTGCTCGCTCTTCGGGCCGCCGCGAGCCCAGGCCGCGAGCCCGCCCCCGAGGACGAACGGGATCTCCCGGCGCTGCAAGGCACCGGCGCCCGTCCTCATCGCGTCGAGCAGCTCCTCGAAGGTCGGCTCGGGCATCGTCGGGTCGTTTCCGGTTTGTCCAATCGCGCAACATGGGCAGCGTGATTCGGATCGCCGCGGCGGCCGACATCCACGCGTCCGACGTGAGCGCGGACCGTGTCGAGCGCGCGTTCGCCGACCTCGAGGGAGAAGCCGACGTCATCCTCCTCGCGGGCGACCTGACGACGAGCGGCGAGCCGGAGGAAGCCGAGGTGATCGCCGCGGCATGCCGGGGCCTCGACGTGCCGATCTTCGCCGTCCTCGGCAACCACGACCACCACGCGGGGCGCACCGAAGAGCTCGGGGAAGTGCTGGCCGGGGCCGGCGTCCGGCTCCTCGATCGCGAATGTGCGAGTTGCGAGGTGGACGGCCTCGAGCTCGGGGTCGTGGGGACGAAGGGGTTCGTCGGCGGCTTCCCGGGCTCGGCGCTGCCCGATTTCGGGGAGCCTCTGCTGCGTCGGGTCTACGCCGAGACGACTGCCGAGGCCGAGGCGATCGCACGCGGGCTGCAGGCGATTGTCCATTGCGACGTGCGGGTCGTCCTCCTCCACTACTCCCCGGTCGTGGACACGCTCGAGGGAGAGCCGCTCGGCATCCAGACGTATCTCGGCAGCGAGCGGCTGGCGACGCCGATCGCCGAGAACGGTGCCGACCTCGTCCTGCACGGGCACGCCCACGCGGGCTCGTTCCAGGGGTGCATCGGCGACATCCCGGTCTACAACGTCGCCGTGCACGTGACCGGCCGGAACTTCTGGATCGTCGAGCTCGACGGCAGCGGCGTCCGGCGAGGCGGCGAGGTCGTCGAGGTGCGCGAACCGCCTCAATAGCTAGGTTGGCGGCTATGGAGGGCCGGGTCGTCCGCATCTGCATCGCGCCCGTGAAAGCGCTGCACGTCGTCAATCCCGGCGAGATCGAGCTCACGCACGCCGGGGTGATGGGGGACCGCCGCTTCTGGCTCGTCGACGCCGACCGGCGGCTCGTGAACGGGAAGCGCCATCCCGAGCTCATGCGGGTGCGGCCTCAGTGGGACGAGACGTCGCGCAAGCTCTCTCTCGCGTTCCCCGACGGCTCGGTCGTCGAAGGCGAGGTGGCGCCGGGGGAGCCATTCGAGGCCGAGCTGTACGGGACGCCGCATCCCTCACGGCTCGTGCCGGGGCCGTGGCAGGAGGCGTTGTCGGAGTTCGCCGGCGAGCCGCTCACGCTCCTCTGGTCGGAGGGAGGCGCGCAGGACCGCGGCAGCGACCGTGGGGGCTGGGCATCCCTCGTCTCGCGCGCCTCGCTCGAGCGGCTGCGCGAGGCGGCCGGCGCCGCGGAGCCGGTCGACGGCCGCCGCTTCCGGATGCTGTTCGAGATCGACGGCGTCGAGGCGCACGAGGAGGACACCTGGCTCGGGAATCGCGTCGCGATCGGCGACGCGGTCGTTGTCCCCCTCGGCGATGTCGGCCGCTGCGTCGTGACCACGTGCGATCCGGACACTGCGGTCTCCGACTTCGACACGCTCGAGCTCCTCGCGGGCTATCGCCGGGAGGGCGTGACCGAGCCGCTGCCGTTCGGCGTCTACTGTGAGGTGGCCGTACCGGGACGCGTGCGCGTCGGCGACGCCGTGCGACCGGCCACCCTCGCGGTGCGGGCATAGCAGAATCGCTATTCTTGGCGCATGGCTCCGAGAGCGCGCGTGGAGGAAAAAGGGCCGGTCGAACGGCTCCACGAGCGGATCGTCGCGGGGGATCGCGGCTGGTTCTTCGCCCAGATCGCCGAGCGGGTCGCGGAACGGCGACTCGCGATCGGCCTCTCGCAACGGCAGCTCGCTGAGCTCTGCGGCACGACGCAATCGGCGATCGCCCGTCTCGAGCGCGGTGGCCGCCCACCGCGGATCGACACGTTGCTTCGCATCGCGGAGGCGCTCGACTGCGACCTCAACGTCGAGCTCGTACCGCGCCTGCACTAGGAATGACCTCGATCGTCGTCGCTGTCGCCGGCGATTCGATCTCGGCCGGCTCGCCGCTGTGGGATCCCGACCCGGCCGTTCGTGCGCGGATCGCGGCGCCGGACGAGCGGAGCCAGTGGCAGTGGTGGGCGTCCCGTGCAGACGAGCGGCTCGAGTTCCGGACGACCGCGGTCTACGGCCAGCGCACCGACGAGATCGCACGGAGGCTCGACCTCGTCCTCGCCGGTGCCGACGTCCTCGTCGCCCAGGGCGGCATCAACGACGTCGTGCAGCGGCGGCCGGCGGAGCAAGCGGCAGAGAACCTCCGCGCGATGCTTGCGCGCGGCCGCGCCGCGGGGCTCGCGCTCGCGGTCGCCGACGTGCTCCCGTGGAACAACGGAGACGAGCGGGCGGCAGGGGAGATACGGCGCCTCAATGCGCTGATCCACGAGCTCGCGGAGACCGCGGCCGCGATGCTCCTGCCGTTTCACGGCACGCTCGCCGATCCCGCCGATCCGAACCGCATGCGGGACGGCCTCACGGACGACGGAGACCACCCGTCGATCGAAGGCCACCGCTTGCTCGGCGAGCGTGCCTTCCGCCTTCCCAAGTAACAGTCTGTTACTTAGTTAGGCGGGTCCGGTTCAGACGTCCAGCTCGAGCCCGTCGTAGGCGCGTTCGACGCCGTCGGGCAGCGGGAGCTCGTCCGGCCGGTGGATGATCACGAATCGGCGGGCGCCCGACGAGGCGTAGGCCTCGAGAGCCTCGTCGGCCGTCAGGTGGCCGCGGATGCCCTGCTCCGGCTGCTCGAGGGTGGCCTCGCAGAGAAAGAGGTCGGCGTCGCGGGCGAGCTCGACGAGCCCGTCGCACGGCGCGGAGTCGGCGCTGTAGGCAAGCGTCCTGTCGCCGTCCGACACGCGTAGCCCATAGCTCTCGAGCGCGTAGTGGAGCATGCGGTACGCGACGAGCTCGAAGCCGGCGGCCGCGAACGGCGTCTCCTCCGCGTACTCCTGCACGTCGAAGAGCTCGAGGATCGCGTTCGCGTAGAGGACGGGATCGAGCCCGTGCAGCGTCTCGCGCCCGCCGTGCGGCAGCCACAGCTCGGGTGGGTCCTGCTCGCGGCCCGCGCCGAAGAGACCGCCGAAGGCCCAGGGCACGAGGTCGCCCCAGTGGTCGAGGTGGAAGTGGGTGATGACGATCGCGTCCAGTCGTGGCCACGGCTCGGCGCGCCGCAGGCGGGGCAGCACACCGGGCCCGCAGTCGAGCAGGAGACGCCGGCCGTCCTCCTCGACGAGGTAGCCCGACTGGGCGCCACCCGGGTTGGGCCAGGCGGGAGAGCAGCCGACGACCTGGACTCGCACGCGCCTATCCTCGCTGCAACGACCGGGTGCTCGCACGGGGAAGCGCAGCTGTGTATAACTGCCCCGTGGCCGGAGCCTCCCCCGACATGCTGAGGAAAGTCCCGCTCTTCGCCGACCTCGACAAGAAGGAGCTCGAGCAGGTTGCCGCCAGCATGCGCGAGCGCCGCTTCAGGGCCGGCGACACCGTCACGCAGGAGGGTGCCGGCGGCGTCGGGTTCTTCGTCGTCGAGCACGGCGAGGCAGACGTCAACGTCGGCGGAGAGACCAGGGGCTCGATCGGCCCCGGCGACTACTTCGGCGAGATCGCGCTGATCAACGAGTCGCCGCGCACGGCCACCTTGACGGCCCGTACGGACATGCTCTGCTACGGCATGACGCCGTGGGACTTCCGGCCGCTCGTCGAGAGCAACTCGGCGATCGCCTGGAAGCTGCTCACCGCCATGGCCGAGAAGATGCGCTAGGAGTAGCTACTAGCTGGCGCCGAAGCGGCGGGCGGCGTAGTACCCGGCGTACCGGCCCATGGTCGAGACGCGGACGCGTGCTCCGCTGTGCGGCGCGTCGATGAAGCGCCCGCCGCCGACGTAGATGCCGACGTGGCTCGCGCCGTAGAAGAAGACCAGGTCGCCCGGCCGGAGGAGCCGGCGCGAGATGCGGCGGCCGTGCGAGAGGTCGCCCCAGCTCGAGTGCGGCAGGCCGATGCCGAAGTGGCCGTAGACGAAGCGGACGAGCCCGGAGCAGTCGAAGCCGGTGCGCGGAGTCGAGCCACCCCAGCTGTAGGGGACGCCGAGGAAGTGGCGGGCGTAGGAGACGACACGGCTGCCGAAGGGCGGCGTCACGTGGGCCGGCGGAGCCATCAGCTGATCCCAGGGCCCGGGGCTCGCGAGGAGCTTCGCCGGCGGCGAGCCGTCTCTCCGGGTGTTGCGGGTCGCGCGTCCCTGGAGCGGACGCACGAGCGCGAGCACCAGGGCGAAGGTGAGGGCGAGCAGCAATATGAGTAGGCGGATGGGCCGCATGGAAAGGTGAGCTCCCGTCGAAGGGCGCGGCCGTCGCAGAGTGCGGCCGCTCGCTTTCGGCGAGGCGCACTTCAGCACACGACGGCCGAGCTCGCATGACCCAAATGGGTGGGGTCCGGCTAGGTTCCAGCAAGTTGACGCAGGTTCGCCGAAAAGTCTTTACTTCGCCCGCGCGAGCCCTGCGTGCACTTTCGTCAGCAGCTCAGGCAGCGTCGGCCAGCCCTTGACGGCGAGATCCTCGTAGAAGAGGAACCGGCCCGAGCCTGAGACGAGCTCGAGCCAGGGCGAGTCCTGCACGCGGTACCCGTCGGCAACACGCCCGCTCTCGTCGACGGCCACCGGATACGAGAGTGGATGCGGCAGCGCCTCGAGGAAGCGAGGGAGTGCCTGTGGCGACGCCTCGACGCCGGCCTCGTCGATCGCGACGAGCGGCGGAAGACCGTCGTGTCTCGCCGCCGCCTGGTAGCGGTTGAGCGCCCCCAACTGCGCGCTCAGGTCGGTGATCTCCGTCTCCCAGGTGTCGAAGAAGAGGACGAGATGCGGGCCCGAGCCGGGCCCGAGCTTCACGCTCCCGCCGCCGGCTTGCGGCAACGTGACGGCCTTCTTCGGCCCGAGGAGGCTGATCGGGGAAAGAGCCTGCCTCTTCTGCAGGTGCGGGTGCCCGGGCAGCAGCGCCGAGATGCTCTGCGCGAGCTCGTAGCCGAGCTGGTTGACGCTCGAGTACGCCATCTGCGTCATGAAGAGGCGGGAGAGGCGGCCGCGCGAGTCGACCACGTACGTTGCCGGCGTGTGGTCGATGGCGTCGTTGATGACGGCAGCCTCGATGCCGTATGCGCGCCAGACCCGCCTCAGCTCGGGGAGCGAGCCGGTCAGGAAGCGCCACTTGTGCAGCATGTCGTGCGCCTTCGAGTACGCCCGGACCCACTTGACCTCGGTCGCCTCGGGGTTGGCGCCGATTCCGAGCAGGTCGACCTGCGACGCCGCCGGCCCGAGCAGCTTCTTGGCCTGGAGCAGCGCCGTCGTCGTGAGCGGGCAGATGGTGGTGCACTCCGGGTCGTTGAACGCGAGGACGACGACCTTGCCGCGCAGCGAGCTCAACGACACGCGCTTGCCGAACTGGTCGGTCAGGGTGAAGCCGGGAGCCGCCCCGCTCAGCCTCGTCCCCGGATCGACGTTGGGGTTGCTGTACGCAGGCGTGGGCGTCGCCGAGACCGGCGACTGGGGGGCGCCGGACGAGTGGGCGACGGCGATCGCGGTGCCGATGCCGACGCCGACGGCGAGTGCGATTGCGAGTACGAACAGGTGGAGCCTGCGAGACACCCGCTCGCAAGTATGGCACCGCGATGAATGGCGAGATACGCTCTTCGGCCGTGGCTGTCAGCTCCTCCCTCAGCGCGAGCGGGATCCGCTGGGATCTCAGCGATCTAGAGCCGGACGCCGAGCAGGCGCGGCGCGACTGGGACGACCTGCTGCAGCGGGCCCGCGACTTCGCGGAGCGGCGGCGCGGCACCGTCGGCGCGGTCGGCCCCGCGGGGCTGCGGGAGCTGCTCGACGAGCTCGACGCGCTCACGCAGGACATCTCGCGGGTCCACTTCTACGCCACGGCCCGCGAGCACACCGATGCGACGGACTCCGAGACGAACGACCTCGCCACGCTCGCACGGGACCGGGCCGCCGACCTCGAGAGCCTGCTCCTCTTCGTCGAGCTGGAGTGGCTCGCGCTCGAGGACGCCGAGGCCAACGCCTTGCTCGAGGGTCCGGAGCTCGAGCCGTACCGGCACCGGCTGCGGGTGGCCCGAGAGGAGAAGCCGTACGTGCTGCCCGAGGGCGAGGAGCAGGCGCTCAACGCGCGGCGCCCGGCGATCTCGGCCTGGGAGTCGTTGCACGGCCGCGAGCTCGCGACGCTGACCGTCGAGTTCGACGGTGGCGACGGGCCCGAGCTGCACACGATCGACCGTCTCCTCTCCTACGTCCACCATCCCGACCGCGAGCTGCGCCTCGCCGCGCTCGACGTCCTGTACGAGGCGCTCGAACGGGTCGCGGACGTGCAGGCGGCCTGCTACGACGCGGTCGTCGGCGATCGGCTCTCGATCGACCGGCTGCGTGGGATCCCCGATCCGATGTGGCCGACGAACCAGCGCAACGAGCTCGACGGGGAGGTCGTCGAGACGATGATGCGCGCGGTCGAGGAGCACTATCCGCTCGGGCGCCGCTGGTTCGCTCGCAAGGCCGAGGTGCTCGGGCTCGACAAGCTCCAGCTTGCCGACCAGTACGCGCCCATCGGCAGCGACCGCCGCGTCGAATGGACGGAGGCCATCTCGATGGTCGACGACTCGCTACGCGACTTCGAGCCGCGCCTCGGCGACATCTTCCGCAGCTGTCTCGACCGCGGGCACATCGACGCCGAGCCGCGCCCCGGCAAGGTAGGTGGCGCGTATTGCAACTCGGTCTCGAAGACCGTCCTCCCGTTCGTCCTTCTCAACTACACCGACCAGCTCCGCGACGTGGTGACGCTGGCGCACGAGTTCGGACACGCCGTGCACGGGACGCTCTCCCTCGAGCGGCAGACCTACCGCTCGTACCACACGGGCCTCGCGCTCGCCGAGGTGCCGTCGACGTTCGCGCAGCTGCTCGCGGTCGAGCGGCTGATCGAGCTGGAGGAGGACCCGGCGACGCGGGTCATGCTCCTCGCCGACCGCGCCGAGGGGGCGATGGCCTCGATCTTCCGCCAGACGATGATGGCGCGGTTCGAGGTGCGGGCATATGCCGCACGCGGCGAGGGGAAGGCGCTGACCCGCGACCGGCTCGCCGAGACATGGCTCGAGGAGAACGAGCGCTATTACGCCGACTCGCTCGAGCTGCCCTTCGGCTACCGGCTCGGCTGGACGTACATCCCGCACTTCATCCACGTCCGCTTCTACACCTACGCCTACGCCTTCGCGCATCTCGTTGCGTTCTCGCTTCTCGCGCGCTACCGCGAGGACCGCGAGCGGTTCGCGCCCGCGTATCTCGAGTTCCTCTCGAGCGGCTCCTCGCGCTCGCCGCGGGACCTGCTGGCCCCGCTGGGGGTCGACCTGCGTGACCCGGAGACGTGGGCGCACGCGTTCTCCGAGTTCGATCGCTGCGTGGTCGAGGCCGAAACCGGCCTCGACGACCTGGGCACCGCTTAGCGCCACCGTCCAGGGGCGAATACGTTGACTCGCCAGGCGCCGGGCGGAAGAATCACGCCGTATCCAGCAGCGACCAGGGAGGACTCATGTCGTGGAGGATCGCAGGCTCTTACTTCGAGACGTGCTCGTGCGATCTCGTTTGCCCGTGCACTGCGTCGCTGTCGTTGGGCGCGACGAACGACTACTGCCGAGTCGTGCTCGTCTTCAACATCAAGGAAGGCGAGGTTGAAGGTGTCGACGTGAGCGGTCTGACCGTCGCTGCGATCGCCGACACGCCGAAGGTCATGACCGACGGCAACTGGCGTCTCGGCGTCTTCATGGACGCGGCCGCGAACGACGAGCAGGCGGAGAAGCTCGGCGGCGTCTTCTCAGGCGCGCTCGGCGGGCCGATGGAGGCCCTTGGGCCGCTGGTGGGCGAGAATCTCGGCGTCCAGCGAGCGCAGATCGAGGTGCGCGAGGACGGGTTGACACACTCGGTGAAGATCGGTGACTCCGTCGACTTCGAGGTCGAGGACGTCGTGCCGTTCGGTGTGGAGAGCGGCGAGCCGGCACGGCTCGTCGGGATCTTCCACCCGGCAGGGCCGGAGCTGACGGTCGCCCATGCCACGCGGTCGCGGATCGACGCTTTCGGCATCTCGTACGAGGGTAAGTCCGCCTTCTCGCGCTCCGAGTTCGCCTGGGCGGCGTGAGCTCGCCGGAGTTGCAGGTGCTGGCCGCGGCACGTGCCCGGCTCGGTCTCGTCGGGCTCCTGCTCGGGCTCGCCGCGCTCGGGTGGTGGTCGACCATCCGCGCCATGTCCGGGATGGGCGCGAGCCCGGGCGTCGACCTCGGCGCGCTCGGCTGGTTCGTCGGTGTCTGGGTGGTGATGATGGCCGCGATGATGCTTCCGGCGGTCTCGCCTACCGTCGCGCTCTACGCCAGGATGACGGGCCGGCGAGGCCTGAACCGTCCATTCGCATTCGCGAGCGGCTATCTGGTCGTCTGGGGCGTAGCCGGCATCGGGGCGTACGGCATCTACGCACTCGGCCGCCACGTCCTGGGAGCGCAGCTCGCCTGGGACGCGAACGGCCGTTGGTTCGCCGGCAGCGTGCTCGCGGTTGCAGCCGCATATGAGCTCACGCCGCTGAAAGACGTTTGCCTCGCCAAGTGCCGGAGCCCGTTCGGGTTCCTGCTGGGAACGTGGCGCGACGGCGTCGGCGGCGCCTTCGCGATGGGTTCCAAGCACGCCGCCTGGTGCATCGGCTGCTGTTGGGCACTGATGGCCGCGCTGTTCGCGCTCGGCGTGATGAGCATTCTCTGGATGGCCGTGCTCGCAGCCGGGATCACGATCGAGAAGGTGCTGCCGTGGCGACGGGCCGCTGTCTGGTCGACCACCCTGCTTCTGCTCGTCCTCGCGGTCGGCATCCTCGCCGCGCCCGGCTCCGTTCCCGGCTTCGTCATCCCGGGCGGCGGCATGACAGGGATGTAGCTGGGGCCTACGGCGCGGTTGAGGATCGGTGCGAGTCTCTGCGCCGGTGTTCGAGCCGGCGAAGGTAGGCGTCGAACTCGTGGCGTGGAACGAGGCCGGGCCGGATCCCGCAGGCGACCGTTCGCAGCTCCCCGTCGCGGATGAGAGCCCGAACCTCGTCCTCGGAGCAGCGGAGCTCGGCTGCAAGCTCGCGAACGGTCAGGGGTGCGGGCCAGTCCATGCCAGAACCTTACGCCGAGGCGTCGGTCCCTTTGCCACTAGGCGGCTGCGAACCCTTCGCGGCGGAGGAGCTCGCGCGCCCGATCGGCGTTGTCGGCTCCCGCGACGAGGATCACGAGCACGCCGCCGTACTCGGGCGAGACGTGACGCAGCTCGAAGTCCTCGAGATTGATCTGCGCCGCGCCGAGGATCTGGGTGATCCGCGCGAGCACGCCCGGGCGGTCGGGGACGCGGATGCGGATCCGGTTGAGCTGGGCCGGCGCGGTGCGGTAGGCAAATGACTCCAGCCGCTCGCGGGCGGCGGCGGCGGTGGCGATCGTCACCTCGATCCGTTCGCGGTCGCCACTCCGCAGCGCTTCCTCGAGCTCGTCGAGCGAGGCGCGGAGCCCGCCGAGCGCCGCGGCGATCTCGTCGGCGTTCCCGAGGAAGATGTCGCTCCAGACGGCCGCATTCGCGCCGGCGAGCCGCGTCATCTCACGGAGTGAGGCGCCCGCGAAGGCGAGCGGCGCGTCGTCCTCGGTAGCTGCCTCGGCGACGCGGAGCATGAGGAGGTTCGCGAGCGCGTGCGGGAGGTGGCTGGTCAGTGCGAGCAGGCGGTCGTGGGCTGCGGCGTCCGTCCGCACCGCGCGGGCGCCGAGCGACGTGACGAAGCGCTCCACGAGCCCGACGCTGTGGCCCGAGGAGCTCTCGGCGGGGGTCAGGAACCACGTCGCCGCGTCGAACAGGTCGGCCGCGGCGCGTCCTGGCCCGCCGGTGGCCCCCCCGGCGACAGGGTGACCCGGGACGAAGCGCGGGTCGTCGAGCGACGCAAGGGGGCGCTTCGTCGAGGCGACGTCGGTGACGACCACGCTCGGGCCTGCAGCGTCCAGTACCTCCTGGGCGACGGCCGGAGCGACCCCGACCGGAACCGCCACCACGACGAGCTCCGCATCCGCGACCGCCTCGGCAAGCGACGACGCCGGCTCCAGCGCGCCGCGCGAGGCGGCGCGCTCGAGCACAGCGGGATCGGAGTCGAAACCGCGACAGCGAGTACCGGCACGGCCGGCCGCGAGGGCGACCGACGTGCCGATCAGCCCGGTGCCGACGACGGCGAGACGCTCGACTGCGCGCGGCCGCTCCGGCGGCGCTCCCGGCGCTGCCGGCGCCCGTCGCCCGGCCGCGACCTCCTGCTTCAGCACGTCGAGCACGGCCGAGAAGATCGCCGTGACGCCGCGCTCCGAGAGCGGCCCAGGGTTTGTCGCGACGAGCGCCTGCACGAGCTCCGCCTCACGCTCGGGGTCGATCCAGCGCTCGCCCGCCGAGTCCTTGAAGTCGCGAACGGCGGCGACGATCTCCAGCCGCCGGTTCAGCAGCTCGAGCAGCCGTCGATCGAGCTCGGAGATCTCGTTTCGGAGTGAGTCCAGCTCACTCATGACGCGTGCCGCTCTCCGGCTTCCACAGCGACTGCCAGCCGGTTCGCAGGCGGCGCCAGCGGGCAGACCCAGCCGGGGTCGTACGAGCAGGACGGGTTGTAGGCGAAGTTGAAGTCGAGCAAGAGCTTTCCGTCCTCTTCCCCGAGATCCGCGCCCTTCACCGTGTCGAGCACGTAGCGGCCTCCGCCATATGTCTCGGTCCCGCTCGTCGCGTCGCGGAACGGAAGGAAGATCCCGCCGCCGTAGCCTTCGAGCCAGTAGACCTCGAGCGCGAGCGGGTCGCCGAAGAGCTCGAAATGCGCCCGAGCGAAGGGCCGGAAGAGCATGGGCTCCCTGCCACTCGTCGCGACCGGCTGCGGAGGGGCCTGGACGTCCTCGAGCTCGGCGAGGACCCGGGCGGCCGGGTCGTAGGGGAAGTAGACGAGCTCGCGGTAGCCGGGGTGCGGCGACTGCGGATGCGAGCGGAAGAGCTCGTCCCGGGTCTCCCGCCACAGCGCCCAGGCGGTCTCGGGCTTCAACATGCGGACGGCGGCGTAGAGGGAGAAGACGCGCCGCTTCCAGTCGAGCAGTTCGAGAGTGTCCGCGGCAGTCATGGCCCGACGCTACCCGGCGAGCTCGCGCATCCGCTCGACGGCGCCACGCAGCGAGGTCTCGTCGAAGAGATAGGGAGCCGCATTCGCGACGTAGCGGAGTGGGCCGTTGAGCTCGTCGCTGCCTGCTGCGGCGTTCACGAGATACCGCACCGGGATCTCGTGGCAGACCACGAGCGTCGCCACCTCGTCCCGCGCGAGCAGTCGCCCGAATGCGTCGGCGTAGCGCCGCGCGGCTTCGTCGAGGCTCTCGCCGCCCGGAAAGCGCTCCTTGCGGTTGGAGTGCGCCGCCGCCTCGCGATAGGCCTCGAGCGAGGCGCCCTCGAGCTCGCCGATGCGGACGTCGCCGAGGTCGTCGTCGACGAGGTGCGGCACTTCACGGCCCGCGAGCGCGATGTTGGCGGTCTGGACCGCGCGTGGGAAGGGAGAGACGGCGACCAGGTCGAGCGGGAGCGCGGCGAGCTGGCCCGCGAGCCGCTCCGCCTCCTCGATTCCCTGCTCCGAGAGCCCGCGATCGAGCGCCGGGTCGCCGTTCACGACCTTGTCGACGTTGAAGAGCGACTGCCCATGCCGAGCCGCGAGGAAGAGCCGCATGCGCCAGGTTAAGCCGCGGACGGCCCCGGCGACGCAGCGTCCCGCACGCGCACCACCGGAGCCGACCGCATGCTGGGGCGCTGTTTTCCGTTCAGGCGCGCCCGAAACGCGACGACGCTCGCAATAAGCTCTTGAGCGGTCCCCGTTTCGGGAAGAGCCAGTGGTCGGCCACCGCTCCGACGGCCCAGACGACGATCGTCCCCCCGACGAGCGTCCAGAAGCCGTCGATCCGGAAGCCGCCGACGATCACGTCGGTCAGCCACAGGATGAACATCGCCACGAAGAACCACGCGACGCCGAGCGTCAGGATCGCCAGGGGGAACGTCAGGAGCTTCAGCATCGGCTTCACGAACGTGGCGAGGATCCCGAAGACGAGCGCGGCGACGAGCAGCGTCCCGGCGGACCCGCCGACCGAGATACCGGAGAAGATCCACGCCGCCACCGCGAGCGCGCCGGCGTCGACGGCCCAGGCGACGAGGATGCGGAGCGGGAAGGGCATCTGAGGATCCTAGCCCTCCCGCCCCGCAGTCCTGTAGCGCAGAAACTAGGACGTTGCCGCGGACGGCTCGCGCCTCGCAGCAGCTTCCGGCTTGGCCGCAAGGAAGAGCGAGACCGACGCCACGGCGACCCAGAGCAGCCAGACGAGCATCGTGAAGAAGATGACCGAGAAGATCGCGGCGACGCCGGCGACGAAGCCGAACCAGCTGACCCAGCGCGGCAGGATCGCATAGCGCCGCACGGCGATGGACGTGGCGAAGATGAGCGCCGCCATCGCCGCCCCGGCCGTCACCACCAGCAGGTAGGACGCGTCGCTCGCAGCGTGGATCACGCCGCTGTAGACCCGGTGCTGGTAGGTGTCGTCGCTCATCGTCCTGATCCCGTCGGCGACTGCGATCGCCGCCATCGAGACCGCGACGTACACCGTTCCGCCGACGAGCACGACCGTGGAGAGGAACGTCCCCTGCTCCGGCGACGCCTGCTCGCTCTCGCGCACGCGCTCGCGGAGCGCCGCGACGAACCAGATCAGCGCGAACAGGCCGAGCCCGGTCAGCACCCAGCCGATGTGGATGTGCGTGCGATTGCTCGAGCTTTGGTAGTAGGACGTCATCTTCGCCGGCGACGAGTCGCTCGGCCCGTCGAAGAGGAAGATCGCTCCCACAACGGCCAGCACGACGAAGACGAGCCCGGTCAAGCTCGACCAGAGCCGCAAGCCACGACTTGGCATTCCAACCCTCCTGTAGATGAATGTCAGACCCCGGCTCCCCACCTCTCGAGGAGCGCGGCTGCATTTTGTACCTACGGGCTGTGCTTGTCCAGCGTCCGACGTCGATGGGCCGGGCAGGGATCGAACCTGCGACCTTCGGATTAAAAGTCCGCTGCTCTACCAACTGAGCTACCGGCCCGCTGCCTGGCGAGCGTAGCGCCGCGCCGTAGGATCTGCCTCGTGGCGCCCTATCCGTACGAGACGGAGTTTCCGTCGCTCGACCTCGACCGGCCGGACGAGGGGATTCTCCGCTTGACGCTCCGCGCGCCCGGGCGGCTCAACGCCGTGAGTGAGGCGCAGCACGGCGAGCTCGCGCGCATCTGGCACGCGATCGGGGAGGACGAGGAGACGCGAGCCGTGCTCGTGCGCGGGGCCGACGGCGTCTTCAGCTCGGGCGGCGACCTCGACCTCGTGCTTGCGATCGCCGACGACGCCGAGACACGGCAGCGCGTCTTCCACGAGGCGCGCGATCTCGTCTACAACATGCTCGCCTGCCCGACACCGATCGTCTCCGCGATCACGGGCCCCGCCGTCGGCGCCGGCCTCGTCGTCGGCCTCCTCGCGGACATCTCGCTCGCGAGCCCGAAGGCGCGCATCGTCGACGGACACACGAAGCTCGGCGTCGCCGCGGGCGATCACGCGGCGATCGTCTGGCCGCTCCTATGCGGCATGGCCAAGGCGAAGTACCTCCTGCTGCTGTGCGAGGAGGTCGACGGCGCCGAGGCCGAGCGCATCGGTCTCGTCTCGCTCTGCGTGCCCGAGGAGGAGCTCGAGGAGCGCGCACTCGAGATCGCACGGCGGCTCGCGGCCGGCTCTCGGTCGGCGATCTCGCACACGAAGGTCGCGCTCAACGAGTGGCTCGTCCGGGCCGGGCCGATCTTCGACGCCTCGCTGGAGCTCGAGTTCCTCGACATGACCGGCCCGGACGTGCGCGAGGGCGTCGCAGCGGTGCGCGAGAAGCGTCCACCCAGGTTCGGGTAGCCCGAGGCGGGCCGGCTGCCCGCACCGCTCGGCGCGCCTGCGGGGCTCGTCCAGAAGAAGCTCGCCGACCGGCTCAACCGCGCGCGAAGTCGTCTTTCCTGGCCTCCGTGACCCGAAGCTGAGCCCGCTCCCAGAACGGGTTTCCGCGGCTCAGACCGTCAAACCGGGGTCAGACCCCGGGCCAATGGCCCGAATGGGCGGCTCCGGGGTTCCCGCGAGCGCCGTGCGTGGTAGGGGAGCGATGTGCGTCGCGGCATGGTGACCGTCTGGCTCGCCTGGCTCGTTCTCATGACGGGCGCGAACCTCGCGACGCCGCTCTACGCCGTGTATTCCGAGCGGTTCCACTTCTCGCCGCTCGTCCTGACCGCGATCTTCGCGACGTACGCAATCGTCCTCGTCCCGGCGCTCGTGCTGTTCGGCCGCCTGTCCGACCGGTTCGGACGGCGGCCCGTGGTCGCAGTCGGGCTGGCAACTGCCTGCGCCGGGTTGGCGCTCTTCGCGGCGGCGCAGGGGACGGGCTGGCTGTTCGTCGCGCGGGCGGTGCAGGGGCTCGCGGTGGGAATGATCAGCGGGGCCGCGACCGCCGCCCTCGTCGAGCTCGACCCACACGGGAGCCACCGCCGCGCGGCGCTCGGCGCCGGGCTCGCGCAAGCGGGCGGGAGCGCGCTAGGGCCGCTCGTCGCAGGCGTTCTCGCCGAATGGGCGCCGGACCCGCTCCGGCTCTGCTACCTCGTCACGCTGGGGCTCACGCTCGTCGCTGCTGCGTTCGTGCTGCGCCTGCCCGAGCGCCGGGACGGTGAACGCGAGGCCTGGCGCCCGCAGTGGCCGCGGGTGCCGGCGGACATCCGGGGGCCGTTCCTCCGCGTCGGTCTCACGGCGGGGGCCGTGTGGGCGGCGATGGCGCTCTTCCTCTCGATCGTCCCCTCGTATGCCCGGCAGCTCCTCTCGACGGCGAACCTGGCGCTCGTGGCCGCGATCGCCGCGCTTGCTCTGCTTGCGTCGTTCGTGGCGCAGGCCGCGCTGGAGCGTAGGGAGGGCGCGCAGCGGCGCGATCAGGTGCTCGGGTGCGTCCTGGTCGCGCTCGGGCTGGGCGGTGTCGTCGCCGCCGCGCCGAGCGGGTCGGTCGCGTTTCTCGTCGCGGGCTCGATCGTGGCGGGCGCCGGCCACGGCATCGCCTTCCTGACGGCCCAGCAGGAGCTGAACGAGCTCGCGCCCGGCGAGCGCCGAGGCGAGGTGACTGCTGCCTTCATCGCGTGCATCTACTTCCTCGTCGCGAGCTTCGTGATCGCGAGCGGGCTGCTCGGCTCGCTCTTCTCGCTGGACGCCTCGGTCGAGGCCGTGGGCTCGGTGCTGATCGCGGTCGCGCTGGGCGCTGCCGCCTGGCACGCGTTCACCCGGCGTGCTGGCGCTCCCAGGCGTCGAGCAGCTGCTCCACGTTCCGCCGCTGCTCGGCGCTGAACTCGAAGCCCGCGAGGAGGCGCCGAGCCTCGGCGACGTCGTCGTTCTCGACCGCGGCCTCGAGGTGCTCGCGCGCCGGAATCGGCTGCCGCAGCTGGCGTCGCAGCCAGCGGAGGAGGCTCACCTGCGCGGCTTCCATCGGCTCAGTCTCGCACGGGTGTCGCGTGTCGGCGGCGCGCATTGGCGCGCACTACCGATCCACCCCTCGACCTGTGTGACGAGCCGAGGGCGGTAGCGGACGCCCGCGGAGGTGACGCCAGACGGCGCGCGCGAACGGAGCGATGAGGCCACCCCAGAGGAGGATGCCGGCGAAGATGGCGAGCGCGTCGACACTCTCCCGCCCCTGCCGCTCCCAGTAGACGTCGCGCAGGTTGAGCCAGAGGGCGAACTCGTCGAGGATCAGCGCCGCGAAGACTCCGTAGGCGAACGCGGTGACCCGGAACCAGCGCCGCGGCGGCGCGTCCTCGAACCCGATCAGGAGCAACCAGAGGTAGGCGAGCAGCAGGAGGCCGACCATCCCGAAGACGAAGTGGTGGATGTGGACGCCGCCCACGATGAGGCCGCCGTTCGGGCCCGCGCCGCGCTTGTGGAGCATCGTCGTGATCCCGCGGGTGACCAGGAGCGCGATCGTGAAGCCGAGCGTCGCGAACATGGCCCGCTCGCGGCGCGGGCCGAGATGGTGGTGCAGGTGGAGCCCCCTTGCCGGCTCGTCGGCACTGTCGACCTTGCCGACCTCGCTCATGGCCGCAGTCTCGCAGTGGGCGGTGACGGGATCGAACCGCCGACCTCCTGCTTGTAAGGCAGGCGCTCTCCCAGCTGAGCTAACCGCCCGCGTCCGCGAACGGTAGCGCTACTTCTCGTCGAGCTTCAGCGCGGCGGAGTTGATGCAGTAGCGCAGGCCGGTGGGATGCGGGCCGTCGGGGAAGACGTGGCCGAGATGGCCGCCGCAGCTCGCGCACAGGACCTCCGTGCGCACCATGCCGTAGCTCGCGTCGGTCTCCTCCTCGACGGCGTCATCCCCCGCGGGCGCCGAGAACGCCGGCCAGCCGCAGCCGGAGTCGTACTTCGCCTCCGACTCGAAGAGCTCCTTGCCGCAGCCGGCACAGCGGTACGTCCCGGGCTCGAAGACGTGGTCGTACTCCCCGCTGAACGGCGCCTCGGTCCCCTTCTCGCGCAGGACGCGGTACTGCTCGGGCGTCAGCTCCTGGCGCCACTCCTGCTCGGATTTCTCGATCTTCGGCATGCCGTGAGCGTAGCCGCCGGCATCGTCCGGTTGATACCCCCAACGGGATTCGAACCCGTGCTTCAGCCTTGAAAGGGCCGCGACCTGGACCGCTAGTCGATGGGGGCCCAGAGGGGACCAGGCTACCGCGCGTTTGGCGGTCGAGCTACGTGCGCGTGCTGAAGATCGGCTCGGTCGTGGGGGCCCGTGCGCCGCCGGTGCGCTCGATCGTCACGGCAACGACGGCCTTGTGCGGCATGGTGCCCTGGAGGTGGACGGTCGCGCTCGCTCCGTCCGAGAAGAGGCCCGCGGGCCGCGGCGGGCTTCCCGCCGGGATCACCCATGCCTCGTACGTCTTCCCGTGAGGTGCCGCTGGGAGGCCGGACACCCTTAGCGTCGCCTCTCCGTTCGCGCCGACGACGACGCTGAAGACGCGAGTCTGGCTCGACTCGCTCAGCGAGACAGCGAGTCCGACCACGATGCAGGCCGCCGCTGCCGCGGCGACGGCCAGCCCGCGCGCGACCCAGCGACGGCGCAGGAGCGGGACGACGTTCGTCCGCTCGGCGGCTGCAGCGTCGAGGATCGACGAGCGTAGGCGTGCCGGCGGCGGAGGCGCGACGGCGCCGAACGCGAGCCCGGCAGCCGTCTCGTTCAGCTCGGCGAGCTGCTCGCGGCACTCCTCGCACTGGCTCAGGTGCCGCTCGTAGGCCTCGGCCTCGTCTGTGCTGAGCGCATCGAGCGCGTACGCGGCGGTCAGGTCGTGGAGGTCCATGACGTCTCCGTCCCCGGTTCCCCGAGCAGCTCGCGCATGCGCGAGAGCCCCCCGAACATCCGGCTCTTGATGGTACCCAGCGGCTGGCCGAGCCTCTCGGCGAGCTCCGACTGGCTGAACCCTCCGTAGTACGCGAGCTCGAGCGCTTCCCGCTGCGCATCGGGGAGAAGCCGCAGCGCCTCCTGTACGCGCTCGCGCTGCAAGCGGAGCCACGCGTCCTCCTCCACGCCCTCGACGGACGGCTCCGCGGCGCGCTCGAGCGAGTCCGCTCGCCGGCGCTGCTCGTGGCGGACGGTGTCGACGGCGCGCCGGTGTACGAGCGTGAGGATCCACGTGCTCGCCTTGCCCCGCTCTGGGACGAAGCGGGAGGCCGTTCGCCAGACGGTGAGGAACGCTTCCTGCACGGCATCCTCGGCGAGAGCCTGGTCGCGCACGATGCGAAGCGCGAGCCCATAGGCCGGTCGGCCGTAGCGGTCGTACAGCTCCGCCAGCGCGGACTGCTCCGAGCGGGCGGCAAGGGCGACGAGCGCTTCGTCGGAGAGATGGGCGAGCTGCCGGTTCACAGCGATCGATATTCGCCCGCGGGGCGCTCTCGGTTCAAGCGATCGAACCGGTCCGGGGGCTCGGGCGAATCAGCGCCGACCGCATTTACACGGCGGTGGGAGCCGCCGGGAAGGAGAGGGCAATGGAACGCCTGAGTAGGCGCTCGTTCGTCAAGATCGCCGGCGCGGCCACCGGCGCAGCGGCTCTTGCCGCAGCGCCGCCGATCGCGCGGGCAGCGGTCGGCGAGGAGGACGCGCAGCCGACCGAGGCCACGACCGGTGTGCCGGAGGAGCCGGTCGTCGCGTACGTCCGCGACGCCCGGCGCGGCGAGGTGACCGTCACCTCCGGCACCGCCGAGCACACGTACCGCGACCGCGTGCTCGTGCGGCGCCTGCTGCGTGCGGCCGGCAGGAAGGGAGTGAGCTAGATGTCCTCCCACCGCGAAGCCCCGGCGATCAGCCAGGACCCGGTTGCCGACAACGCCGACGTCTACGCGTTCGTCAGCCCGGACGACCCGACGACGGTCACGATCCTCAGCAACTTCGTGCCACTCCAGGGACCGGCCGGCGGGCCGAACTTCTTCGAGTTCGGCGACGACGTCCTCTACTCGATCTTCATCGACAACGACGGCGACGCACTGCCGGACATCACCTACCAGTTCCAGTTCCGGACCACGCTGCAGAACGAGGAGACGTTCCTCTACAACACCGGGCCGATCTCTTCGCTCACCGATCCGAACTGGAACAAGCGGCAGCTCTACAACGTCTCCGTGATCCGCTCGCACGGCCACGGCGGCGGCAAGAAGCAGCACCACGAGCAGGACGGCAGGGGCAACGTCATCGGCGCCAACCTCGCCTGCCCGCCGTGCAACATCGGCCCGCGCTCGACGCCCAACTACACCGCGCTCGCGGCGGCAGCCGTGCATCACCTGCCGTCCGGCGAGACGGTGTTCGCCGGCCAGCGCAACGACGGCTTCTACGTCGACCTGGGCTCGGTCTTCGACCTCGCCGCCCTCAGGCCGTTCCAGAACCTTCACCTGATCCCGTCGGCGGCAGCGCCCGGCGTCGATCCGCTGAAGGACCTGAACATCCACACGATCGCGATCAAGGTGCCGATCTCGATGCTGACGCGGGACGGCTCCATGCCCAGCGACCCCATGGCCGCGAAGGCAGTGCTCGGCGTCTGGAGCGGTGCGAGCCGGCGGAAGGTGCAGGTCCGTGACGAGCACGGGAACCGGACGATCGGAGCCGGGCCGTGGGTGCAGGTCTCGCGTCTCGGCAACCCGCTCTTCAACGAGGTGATCGTCCACATCGGGGACAAGGACCGGTGGAACGCCATCGACCCGATCGACGACGACGAGTTCGAGGAGTACGTCAACCACCCCGAGCTCGCGAGGCTCCTGCCTGTGCTCTACCCCGGCGTGTTCCCGCACCTGGCGGCGTACACCAAGGACCGGGCCGACCTGCACGCGATCCTGCTCACCGGGATCCCGGGCGGGATCGTCCCCAGTTTCCAGAACTTCACCGGGCCGAACCCGGCGGACATGCTGCGGCTCAACGTCGCCATCCCGCCGACCGTGAGCAACCCGAACCCCATCGGCCTGGTCGCTGGGGACCCCGCCGGCTTCCCGAACGGCCGGCGTGTGTTCGACGACGTCGTCGCGATCGAGCTGAAGGCAGTGGCCGGCGCGACGATCCCGCTCGTCGACCCGACCTACACGCCGGACGCCGCGGCCGCGCTGGTCACCGACGGCACCGGACCGGGGCCGAACCGCTACCAGTCGACGTTCCCGTACCTGGGGACGCCACACGACGGATACCACACGCCTTCGTCGTGACCCCGAACCACGACCACTCGAAGGACTCCCGGCCCGAGCACGTGATGCTCGACCTCGGGCCGGGAGTCGGGGCGCTCGTCCTCCACACCGGCGCGGACCTGCACGGCGCGGAGATCGAGATCAGCCCTGCCGGGCGGGACGAAGCGCGCTCCCACAAGCAGATCCACGAGCGGCCGGTCGCCGGCCGGCCGCTCTACGGGGCGGTCTTCGACTCGCTGCCCGCCGGCGAATACACGCTCTGGCTCGACGACCGTCCGCTACGGCACCACGTCGCCGTGGCCGGCGAGGCCGTCACCGACATCTCGATCAAGGAGGAACTCGCATGATCGGCTGGACCAGTCCCACGCACCTCGCGCTTCTGCTTCTGATCGCGCTCTGCCTCTTCGGTGCCAAACGGCTGCCGGAGATCGGACGCTCTCTTGGGAGCGGGATGCGTGAGTTCAAGGACTCCGTCACGCATCAGGCCCTGCCCGAGACGACCGAGCGCGAGCAGAACGACTGATGCGACCGCGCCGGCTCCCTCGCGAAGAGGAAGCAACGCTCGTCGAGCATCTCGACGAGCTGCGGGGACGGATCCTGGTCGCGGTCGCCGTAGTCGCGGTGGCGACCGCCGTCGCGTTCGTCTTCCACGACCACGTCCTCGAGTGGCTCGCGCGCCCGTTGCCGCCCGCGCACAGGCACCTGGCGGCGTTCGGCGTGACCGAGCCGTTCTCCGTGTCGATCTCCGTGAGCCTGTACGCGGGGCTCCTCTTCGCGGTGCCGGTGATCCTCTGGCAGCTGTGGTCGTTCCTGGCTCCGGCGCTCGACGCTGCGGCCGAGCGCCGGATTCTCCTCCTCGCCGCCTTCGGCCTCGTGCTCGGGGCGGCGGGGCTCGCCTTCGGCTACGGGATCCTCCTGCCGCGGGCCGTGCACTGGCTCACCAGCTACGACCCGACGCATTTCCGGCTCCTGGTCCGGGCCAGCAGCTACTACTCGTTCGTCGTCTCGGTGCTGCTCGGCGTGGTCTGCGTCTTCGAGCTGCCGCTCGTGATCCTCGCGCTCGTGAGCCTCGGCGTGTTGTCGTCGGCGACGCTGCGCAGGAACCGGCGGCGCGGCTACTTCATCGTTGCGGTCGCCGCGCTCGCGCTGCCTGGCCCCGATCCCGTGACGACCCTGCTCGAGCTGCTGCCCATGTGGGCGCTCTTCGAGGGCTCGATCTGGCTCGCCGTCCTCGCGGAGCGGCGCGCAGCGAAGCTGTCGCTCGTGGGGGCGCAGGCATGACGCGCGCCGAGTGGACGAGGCTCGGCGGCTTCGCGTTCGCAGTCGTGCTCCTGCACGTGCTCGGCTTCGGCCTCTTCCTCTACTACCTGCCGCGCAATCCGGCACTGACCGGCCTCGCCACGCTCGCCTACACGTTCGGTCTGCGGCACGCCTTCGACGCCGACCACATCGCGGCGATCGACAACACGACACGCAAGCTCCTGCAGGACGGGAAGCGGCCGCTCGGCACGGGCTTCTTCTTCTCCCTCGGCCACTCGACCATCGTGTTCTCGGCCACGGCCGGGCTGGCGATCGCCGCCCAGACCGTGCACTCGCGGATCCCTGCGTTCCAGGCCTACGGGTCGACGATCGGCGCCTCCGTCTCGGGGTCGTTCCTCCTGCTGATCGGGGCGCTCAACCTGCTCGTCCTGCTCGACGTGGTCGGCGTGTTCCGCCGCATGAAGCGGGGGCACTACGACGAGCAGGATCTCGAGCGCGCGCTGCTCAACCAGGGCTTCCTCAGCCGGTTCCTGCTCAAGCGCGTAGGCAGCCGGATCGACGCGACCTGGAAGATGTACCCCCTCGGCGTGCTCTTCGGGCTCGGCTTCGACACGGCGACCGAGATCGGTCTGCTCGCGCTCGCGGCCGGCGCCGCGACGCACCACGTCCCGTTCCTGGCGCTGATCTCCCTGCCGCTGATCTTCGCCGCGGGGATGAGCCTGATGGACACCGCCGACGGCGCCTTCATGAGCCACGCTTACGGCTGGGCGTTCTCGAACCCGGTGCGCAAGGTCTACTACAACATCAGCGTCACGAGTCTCTCGGTCGCCGTCGCCTGGCTCATCGGCGCCATCGAGCTCCTGCAGGTGCTCGCCGCGAAGCTCGCGCTGCACGGAGGCTTCTGGTCGCTGCTCGAGAGCCTCGACCTCGGCCGGCTCGGCTACGTCGTCGTAGGGCTCTTCGCCGCCACCTGGCTCTGCTCGATCACGCTCTGGAAGACGCGCGGGTACGAGCGGCGCTGGAGCGGCCTGGTCGAGCGCGTCTAGCCGGCGGCGCTGAGCGCGCGTGCGGCGTCCCCGGCGGGAGGCTCGTGCTTCGCCTGCCAGAGCGCGAGCCAGTCGAGCACGCGCTCGGCCGGAATCGGTCTGCTGATGTAGAAGCCCTGCGCCGTGTCGCATCCGAGCTCGGTGAGACGGTTCCAGATCTCTTCGCTCTCGACGCCTTCGGCGACCGCCTCCAGGTCGAGGTTGTGCGCGAGGTCGACGGTCGAGCGAACGATCAGCTCGGCGTCGCGGTCGTCGGCCATCTGCTGGACGAACGACTTGTCGATCTTGATCACGTCGACCGGGAGCCGGGAGAGATGGGACAGCGAGGAGTAGCCGGTGCCGAAGTCGTCGATGGCGATGCGGATTCCACGCTTGGTGAGCCTGTTGAGGATGGCGTTGGACCGCTTCGGGTCGGTCAGGATCGTGTTCTCCGTGACCTCGACCTCGAGCAGGCGGGGATCGAGATCGAACTCGACGAGGAGGTCCGAGATCTGGGACGGAAGCCCGAGGTCGAGCAGGTCCCGCCCGAACAGGTTCACCGACAGGCCGATCGAATGTCCGGCGTCCATCCAGGCGCGGCAGTCGCGGAGCGAGCCTTCGAGCATGCGGCGGGTGAGTAGGCGCGCGAGACCGCTTCGCTCGGCAAGGGGGACGAAGTCGGAGGTCGACAACAGCCCGTGCCGGGGATGATCCCAGCGCACGAGCGCCTCGACCTTGCGGAGCTCGCCGGTCGCCATGTCGACCCGCGGCTGGTAGTGGATGAGGAGCTGGTCGTCGGCGATCGCCTGCCGGAGCTCGCTCGTCAGGGCCAGCCTCTGGGTGGAGTAGTGGTCGGTCTCCGAGCAGTAGATCTCCGCCGTCTGGGTCTCTTTCGCCCGATACATGGCGATGTCGGCGTGCCGCATGAGCGCCTCGACGTCGTCGCCGTGCTCCGGATGCAGCGCGATTCCGATGCTGGCTTCGACCTCGAGCGTCATCCCGGCGACTGCGAATGGCGCCTCGAGCCCTTGGCGCAGACGCTCCGAGACGAGTAGGGCTTCCTCCCGGCCCTGCGACACCCGGGAGAGGACGGCGAACTCGTCGCCGCCGAGCCGCGCGACGGTGTCGCCCTCGCGGATGAGGCTCTTCAGGCGGCCGGACACGGCACGAAGAAGCTCGTCGCCGCTCTCGTGGCCGAGTGTGTCGTTGATCTCCTTGAAATGGTCGAGGTCGAGCAGGAAGACCGCGATCCCTGCGCGCTCGTCGGGATAGCTCTCGAGTGCCTCTTCGACGCGCTGGCGGAAGAGCGTCCGGTTGGGAAGCTCCGTCAGCGCATCGCGCAGCGCCAGGCGCTTGATCTCCTCCATCTGCCGCCCCAGGCGCAGGCTCGTCCGGCGGAGCAGAGGAAGCAACATGAGGTAGAGCGCGAGCAAGACGGCCTCGAGCACTCCGGCCACCGGGAGAAAGGCATGCCACGCCGCGCTGGCGATCGGGCCGTAGGCCTCGTAGAGGACGAGCGCTCCAGTCGGTCCGCGCGAACCCGTGGTCACCGGGACGAAGGACTCGAGCACCCTGAGCTCGGCACCCGTGCGGTCCCGAATCGAGGTCACCCTCGTGCTCGAGGCCCCGCTGCTGGCAGCCTGGACGCGCGTTCCGTCGACCGATCCGTCGGCGCCGGCGCCCAGGTCCGAGTAGGCCAGCCGACCGCCGGGGCCGTAGAGAGCTGCTCCGATCGTCCCACCGAACACCACGTGACGGCGGAAGAACGCTGCGAGCTGTTGCCGCCGCTCGGCGTCGATCGGGCCGTTCAGATCGCTCGGCTTCAGCTCGCCGTCGAGCACCGAGCGGGAAACGAACTCTGCCTGGAAGCGGACCGACTGCTCCGACCTCGCGATCTCGTCGTGGCGGACGAAGAGCAGGATGGCCGCGCCGCCGAGAGCTAGGCCGAGCGCGGTGACGACCGCGAAGCGAAGGGCGAATCGAGGCGCGCGGGACGTCGCGTCGGGCTCCATGATGCCGTGGTCAGGCGTGCCCCTCGCCACTTCAGTGGCCAGGACCGCCGCCAGGGCCGCCGGGCCCGTGACCGGGGCCGCCGCCAGGCCCGCCGGGGGCGCCGCCACCGGGGCCGTGACCGGGGCCGCCGCCAGGGCCGCCGCCACCGGGGCCGGTGCCGGGGCCGTTGTCGGGTGCTCCCTTGCCGGGTCCGTTGCCGGGGCCGCCGCCACCGGGGCCGGTGCCGGGACCGCTGCCGGATCCGTTGCCCGGCCCGCCGCCGGGTCCCTTGCCGGGGCCGTTGCCGGGGCCGCCGCCACTAGGTCCGTTGTCGGGCGCGTTGCCGGGGCCGTTGTCGGGTCCGCCCTTGCCGGGCCCGTTTCCGGGTCCGCCCTTGCCAGGACCGTTTCCGGGGCCGCCCTTGCCGGGGCCGTTGCCGGGGCCGTTGTCGGGTGCGCCCTTGCCGGGGCCGTTGCCGGGTCCGTTGTCGGGTGCGCCCTTGCCGGGGCCGTTGCCGGGGCCGTTGTCGGGTGCGCCCTTGCCGGGGCCGTTGCCGGGGCCGTTGTCGGGTGCGCCCTTGCCGGGGCCGTTGCCGGGTCCGTTGTCGGGTGCGCCCTTGCCGGGGCCGTTGCCGGGTCCGTTGTCGGGTGCGCCCTTGCCGGGGCCGTTGCCGGGGCCGTTGTCGGGTGCGCCCTTGCCGGGGCCGTTGCCGGGTCCGTTGTCGGGTGCGCCCTTGCCGGGGCTGTTGCCGGGGCCGTTGTCGGGTGCGCCCTTGCCGGGGCCGTTGCCGGGGCCGTTGTCGGGTGCGCCCTTGCCGGGTCCGTTGTCGGGGCCGCCCTTGCCTGGGTCGCTGCCGTGGCCGGGGCCGGGACCGTCGCCGTCGTGGCCGGGGCCGCCGCCAGGACCGCCGCCGCCGTGACCCGGGCCGCCGTCGGGCGCACCGGTTCCGGGGCCGCCGCCTGGGCCGCCGCCGGGACCGCTACCGGGACCGGCGCTGGGGCCGCCGCCGCTACCGGGACCGCCGCCCGGACCGGGGCCGCCGCCCGGCGCGGGAGTATCGCTCGCGTCAGAAGCCGTGGAGCCGGCGGATACCGATTGGGTCACGCCGACGCTCGAGTCGCCGTCCGATTGCTTCGAGGGGACCGAAAGCGACCAGCCGGCATCCCCTGCCAGGTGCTGAGAGCTCGTGGAGGACGCTCCGCGCGGCCGTGGCGCGCCCGCTGCGTCCTCGAGGAGTCGGTTCGAAGAGCTGGCGAGCTCGCCCGTGGCGGGCTCTCCCAGAGCGACTCTCGGCTGCGGGACTCCGAGTGCCACGCGCTGCGGCCTCGCGTTCTCGGCGAGCACGTTGGGGCGGGTGGCCGTCAGGGGAGTGACCAGTTGCTCGACGGTCGAGGGCGGGAGCGCGATGGCTGCGATCGAAGAAGCGGGAATGACCGCAGCGAATCCGATGAGCGGGAGCACGGCCCGCGACAGGCGAACGTACCGTCTCCGGGGCCGGCGTCCGTGGGTGGGCTTCTCGACTTCGGACATCGCCACCTCGACGGCGACGGGATAGTCGTCCGCGAGGTCCGAGACCCCGTACTTGGCCGCCATCACCTTGCCCGTTGCCAGCACCCGGAGTGCCCTCCAGCGCCGGCGTACCTCATGGTCGTAGGCGCGCTCCTGGGCGCTGAGCAGCCGGACCTTGCCGGTCGGAGTGCGCGTGAACTCGTCACTCCAACGGTCCGGGAGCGGAACCATGAGTTGGAGCTGGCGGCCGTCGACCGTCAGGCGCAGCGTCACGTTCGCCTCCTCCTCGAGCACGCAGTACGCGTCGACGCCGTGACCGCTGAGCAGCCGCTCGAGCTGCCTGCGCGGGCTTAGGGGCTCCCGCCGCCCGTTCTTCGAGGGGGAGCTACACGCCGTTGATGTCAGTGAGGTTTGCCGCATCCGCAGATTGGTCGAAGGGCCGAGCCGCAGTGCCCCGGGGCCGACAGTAGATCGACGTGCGATCAAGGGATCTCCCCCGGACGGGGGGAATCGGGGACGCTCCCTCCTTCGAGGGATTGTCGACCGATCGTCGTCGAAAGCCCTCAGCTGAACGGCGGATGGAGCGGGAGGATGAGCGGCGGGCGGGGCTTCTCGTCGAAGTTGAAGTCGTGAACGATGTTGCCGAGGATCCTCTCGCTCTCGCGTACGTCGGGTCGCGAGTCGGGCCGGCCGTCTGTGCGGGGATCCAGTCGCCGGCCGTGTAGGAAGTCGTCCTCGATGAACTTCAGATACGCGTCCGAGCTGAGGATCTGGTGGTCGACGTAGCCTTCGCGTGCGTACGGGCTGATCACGAGCGCGGGCACGCGGATCCCGTAGCCCTCGCCGTCCACTCGCGGCGGCCTGACTTGGTCGTAGAAGCCGCCCCAGTCGTCCCAGGCGAGGAAGATCGCCGAGCTCTTCCAATCCGGGCCGCTCATGACCGAGTCGATCAGGCGGGTAACCCAGGTCTGTCCGGCGGTCACGAGCGCGGGCGGGTGCTCGCTGACGCCCTGTGAGGGCGTGATCCACGAGACGGACGCGAGCCTGCCCTCTCGCGCCGCGCGGTAGAAGCCCCCGATTGGCTTGATGTTGCCGATCTGTTGGTCCTGCTGGACGGTGTCGAAGCGGGGCAGGGGGTTCCAGATGCCCGGGGTCGATGCGCCCTGGTGCACGTGTGGGCAGAACATCGTGTTGTCGGCGCAGTCGGGCTGGCTGCCGTTCGCCACGTAGTAGCGCCAGCTCACGTGGTAGCGGTGGAGGAGCCACGTCAGGTCGGTCCACGGATAGTCGAGTGGCTCGCCCTGGCCGTGGGCGCCGAACGGTGCCGTGAGGGTGGACCTGCAGCTCATCGGGTCGCCGTGCTTCGAGCAGCGCGCCGTCCACCCGGAGACGAGGGAGAGGTGAGCCGGCAGGCTCCAGGAGTTGTCCGCCTCGAACATGTGGTCCTGGAGCACGAAGTTCCGCGCGTAGTCCCAGTAGTTCGGGATCTCGTGCCAGTCGTGGTAGCCCATCGCGTCCGGCGCCGACGGCGTCAGCGAGCAACCGGGATTGTCGGTCGCGTGACAGGCGAGGAAGCGTCCCAGTCGGGCCCGGCGTTCGAAGCCGTCCATCTTCCCGTGGTCGATGTCCTTGATCGCGTCGACCGTGTCGTGCGGGCCCCCCGCGTTGCGGTCGGACCTGTCGTGGTACGGCTTGACGCAGGCGTGCGTCTTCGGGTCGCGATTGCAGACGGTCGGCACGCCGTTCTTCATCGGGATCCCGTCGGCGCCCGGATACGTTCCGAAGTAGGAATCGAACGAGCGGTTCTCCTGCATGATGATCACCACGTGGCGGATCTTGTGGATCCCCCTGCGGGTTCCCGCGTGCGCTTCGTGCCTATGGCCCGGTAGCTCGGCGGAGGCGAGCAATACGCCAAGCAGGAGGATCCCTGCGAGGACGGCGACGAGGAGGCGCTTCAACGCGCCCGCAGGCTACGCGGCGTCCCTGAGAGCGAGGTGAGACGTACTTACTGGGCTAGGAGGGCTTGGCGAAAGTCAGACTGAGCCGCCGACGCACGCTGCTCGCCCGCTGAGCGGCGTCCTCGGTCGCGCAAATAGCGCTGCTATTCGCGCTCCCTGTTCCTAGAGGAACATGACCCACGTGCGGGTCGCGCCGCAGGAGCAGTCCTTGTGCTTCGCGGTGCAGCCGCGGCAGCTCCAGTGCTCCCACCAGATCCACTTCAGGTGCTGAATCTCCAGGGCGAGGAGCGCGAGGATCCAGAGAAAGATCGCTGTCCGCGACACCCCCGCACGGTCGCACAAGAACGGGCGGCCCGCAATGGGCCGCCCGACTCATTCTCGATGCGCTTGTGGCCTACCAGCGTGCGCCGGCTCGGCCGAAGCCACCGGTGAACAGGCTGATCAGCCAGATCAGCGCGACTACTGCCGCGATGATGAACAGCCAATGGACCACGAAGCCGACACTGAAGAGAGCCAGCGCCAGAATCGCAAGCACAATAAGTAGCAACATCCTCCACCCCTCCTTCCGCCCGAAATGGAGAGCTCGTTTGCGGGTTCGGGACTGAAAACGACGAAGGCCCCGACACGGTTACGCACCTGCGTGGCTCGGACATAGAGTCTGGTCTCGTGGCCGACCACGTGGAGCTGAATGCCAAGCGGGCCGTCGTGACCGGTGCCTCGTCGGGCATCGGCCGGGCGACAGCGGCCGCGCTGGCGGCCGCGGGAGTACGCGTCGCGGGAGGCGCACGCCGCGTCGAGCGGCTCGAGACGGAGGTCGCGCTCGAGCTCGACGTCGCCGACGTCTCCAGCTGCGAGCGCTTCGTGTCCGAGGCGGTGGAGCGTCTCGGCGGGCTCGACATCCTCGTCAACAACGCCGGTCTCGCGCTCGGCCGCGCGCCGTTCGACGCGTCGAGCGAGGAGGACGAGGCATCCGTCCTCGCTGTCAACGTCGCCGGGCTCATCCGGATGACACGGCTCTGCCTCCCGCACTTCGCCGACTGGGGGCACATCGTCAACATGGGCTCGGTCGCGGGCCGCCAGGCCTACGAGAACGGCGCGCTCTACGTGACGTCCAAGTTCGCCGAGCGCGGCTTCACGTACGCGCTCCGCGAGGACCTCCTCGGCCGGCCGATCCGACTCACGACCGTCGACCCCGGCCTTGTCGAGACCGACTTCTCGCTCGTCCGCTTCAGGGGCGACGAGGAGAAGGCGGCCGCCGTCTACCGAGGCGTCGACGCGATCCAGCCGGAGGAGATCGCGGAGTGCATCCTCTTCGCGCTCACCCGGCCGTGGCACGTGAACGTCGACGAGATCGTCGTCAAGGCGCGCAACCAGTCCTCCGGCGGGCGCATCCTGCGCGACGAATGAGCTGGCGCGTCGTCCTCGTGACCCGTATCGCGCCGGTCCTCGCGGGCTTCGACGCCGTCGTCCGCGCTGCCGGGCACACGCCGGTCGCACTCCTGACGATGCGGGACGTCGACGGCCGCTACGGCGCCCTGCCCGACACCGGCGGGCTCGTGGCGGCCGCCGCCGCCGATCTTGACGTCCTCCTGCCGGCGCGCCGGAGGACGATCGCGCCGCTGCTCGCGTCGGCCGAGCCGGACCTCGTCGTCTGCATGGGCTTTCCGTGGAAGATCCCGCCCGACGCGCTCGCCGTGCCGCGGCTGGGCTGGCTCAACGGCCACCCGTCGCTGCTGCCGAGGCATCGTGGGCCGCTGCCGGTCGCCTGGGCGATCCGGGAGGGCGAGGACGAGATCGGGATCACGTTTCATCGCATGGACGCGGAGCTCGACACAGGGCCGATCCTCTCCCAGCGCCGTTATCCCCTCGGCGAGCTCGAGCCGCCCGACGTCTTCTTCCCGCGGCTGGGGCCGGTGGTGGGCGAGGCGCTCGCCGAGGCGCTCGAGCGCCTCGAAGCCGGCGACGAGGGCACGGCCCAGCACGGCGGCAGCTATGAGACCTTCTTCGCCGAAGACGATGCGTGGCTCGACCTCTCCCGTCCGGCGGCGGAGGTGCACCGGCTCGTCTGGGCGTGGCGCTACGCGATCTCTCCGGGCGGAACGCAAGGCGCGCTGCTCGAGCTCGACGGCGCGCCGGTGCGCGTGCTCGCGACGTCGCTGACCGAGGTGGAAGGCACGCGCCGGCTCGACTGCGGCGACGGCCCGCTCTGGGTCGTGGAGACGGAGGAGCTCAGCCAGGAAGAGGCCAGGCGGTCCAGCGCACCGGCTCCACCCACGCGCTGACGCGCCTGGCGTCTCGGCTGTGGAAGGGCTCGCCGCCGTACCGGATCGAGAGCCGGTCGATGTCGGCCAGATCCGGGTCGTCCTCGATCGAGACGACACGGCCGAGCAGCGTGACCTGGCCGTACCAGCTCTCCTCGCCGAGCACCGTGAGCGCGACGGCCGGGTTCTCGCGCATGTAGCGGAGCCGCAGGCGGCCCTCGTCCATGTTGAGCAGGACGCGTCCGTCCTCCCAGTCGTACCAGGTGGCCGCCGTGTGGGGCGTGCCGCCCGGGCTCACGGTCGCGACGACAGCCGGGTTCGGCCGGGCCAGGAACGCATCGATCTCCGGCGGGACGGGCACGCGCGGCATGCCGCCGAGCCTACTGAGCGGCGACGGGCACGGCGTCGGTCCCGTCCTCGAACCCGACCTCGCGCACCGCGCGCAGGCGAATGACGAACAGCGTGCTCACGACGATCCAGCCCGCTGCGATCACCAGGTAGGTCTTGATGCCGATCGCCGTCGAGATCGGCCCCGCGAGCGCATAGCCCGCCGGCAGGAAGACCATCGCGCCCATCCAGCCGTAGGAGGCGACGCGCGCGAGCTTCTCCGGCGGGATCGCCCGCTGAAGGGTCGTGTCCCAGACGATCGAGCCGAGGGCGAACGCGAACCCTGAACCGGCCGCCGCAGGCGTGAGCAGGAGGGTCGTGGGATGGAACGCGAGGACGAGGTTCTGGACGGCGCTGACCATGAGGAAGAACCCTGTGGTGACCATCGGCAGCCGCGGCCGCCATCGCAGGCCGGCCAGCGCCCCGAGCAGCGCGCCGACGCCCTCGCCGATCACCACCGGGAACCAGGACTTCGCTCCGTCCATCGAGTGCTGGGCGACGTACGGGCCGAGCACGAAGAAGGGTGCGTACGTGATCAGGAAGTAGAGCGAGATGTAGAGGACGAGCACCCAGACCCATGTCTGCTCGACGAACGCGCTCCAGCCCTCCTTCAGCTCGCGGAAGAAGCCCGCGCCGGCTCGCGCGATCGACTCGACCTTGAGCTGCGACAGGAGGAGAGCGCTCGTCGCATACGTCCCCGCATCGACGAGTAGCGCGGTCCCCGAGCCGACGAAGGCGACGATCGGGCCGCCGATGGCCGCTCCGAGCGGGAAGGCGGTGTAGCGCGCGATTGCGAGCAGCGCGTTCGCCTGCTGGAGCTCCTCCTCCGGTACGACCTCCCGCACGAGCCCGTACGACGCGGGCGAGTAGAAGGCGACCGCCGCCCCGCCGAGCGCCTGGAGCGCGATCAGTTCCCAGACCTGGGCGTGCCCCGAGAGAAGGAGCACGCCCATCGTCGTGCGGACTGCGGTGCTTGCGACGTCGGAGCCGACCATCACGAGGCGCCGCGGGATCCGGTCTCCGACGACACCGCCGAACGCGAGCATCGTCACCTGTCCCAGGGTCCACGCAGCGAAGCCGAGCCCGACTGCCGTCGCGCCGCCGCCGTTGTGGAGGATCGCGAACGCGACCGCGATCGGCGCGAGGTACGTCCCGACGTACGAGATCGTGCGCGCCGCGAACAGCAGGCGAAACGCGGGGAGGGTGAGCGGACCGGCCATGCGCTGGATCGTGACGCTCTACGCGTCGGCTGACAAGCGCGCCGCTCGTTTCTCGGCCCAGCGCTTGAGGCCGCGGTAGGACTGCCAGAACGGCATCGCCTGCCCGTAGTCCTCGACGGCGTCGCCTGAGTCGGCGAGTTGCGCGAGCGCGTACTCGACGAACTCCTCCTCGGTCGCACCGCCCTCGACCGACTCCGCCCAGTCCTCCAGGGCCAGGCGCAGCTCGGTGAGGTGGCGCCCCACGTCGTCGGCGACGCCGAAGTGGATCAGGGCGAGCCGCTCGGGCGCGCGGCCCTCGATCTCGTCGAGTGTCCGCTCCCACGCGTCGACGTCGACCTCGGGTGGCGGCGTCGGCGGCATGACGAAACGGCCGGGCAGGACGCGTACGCCACAGGCGTCGCCGGCGTAGAGCGTCCCGTCGGGATCGAGGTAGCAGACGTGGTGGGAGGCGTGGCCCGGGGTCGGGAACGAGTCGAGCCCGAGCAAGCGGCCCTCGACGGAGTGGACGTTCTGCTGCGGCACCGGTGCGAGCTCGCCCCAGAGCGAGTCGAACGTGTCGCCGTAGAGGCGTCGCGCGCTCTTCTCCAGCCGCGAGGGGTCGACGAGGTGCGGCGCGCCGATCGGCGAGACGTGTACCTGCAATCCAGGGTGCTCGCGGACGAGCGCGCCCGCTGCGCCCGCGTGGTCGAGGTGGATGTGGCTGAGCAGGAGATGGCGGATGTCGGTCAGCCGGAGGCCGCGGTCGGCGAGGCCGGCCTTCAGCGCCTCGATCGTGGTCGAGGGGCCGCAGTCGAAGAGCGCAGGCCCGTCGTCGGTGTCGAGCAGGTAGCTCGCGATGATCCGCTCGCGGCCGAGGTGATGCAGGTCGATGGGCTCCGGCGCGGCCACGGGCCGATCCTACGCCGCGCTTTCCGTTTTCCGGGCGATGCTCTAGCCTCGACTCGTGGCGAACGGCGCGCACCGGAAGGTCGTGACGGTGCTCTTCTGCGACCTCGTCGGATCGACCGCCCTCGGCGAGTCAGTGGATCCCGAGGCGCTGCAGGGGCTGCTTGCGCGCTACTTCGAGCGAATGAGCGGAATCGTCGAGTCGCACGGCGGCTCGGTGGAGAAGTTCATCGGCGACGCGGTCATGGCGGTGTTCGGGGTTCCGGTGGCGCACGAGGACGACGCGCTGCGCGCCTGTCGTGCCGCGGTGGAGATGCGCGATGCGCTGCCCGAGCTCGGCCTCGAGGGGCGGATCGGCGTCAACACGGGCGAGGTGCTGACGGGGACCGAGGAGCGGCTCGCCACCGGAGACGCTGTGAACGTCGCGGCGCGGCTGGAGCAGGCGGCGGAGCCGGGCGAGATTCTGATCGGGGCCGAGACGCTCGCGCTCGCCGCTGCGGCGGTCGAGATCGGCGAGGAGCGGTCGCTCGACCTGAAGGGGAAGAGCAAGCCGGTCACCTCCTATCCACTCCGCACGGCCCGCGCAGAGGCGGAACGGTCGCACGTGTCCCGCTTCGTCGGCCGCGAGGCGGAGCTGGAGCAGCTCGTGGGCGCGTGGGAGAGGGCGCTCGTCGGTCCACGCTGCGAGCTCGTCACGGTCGTGGGCGACCCCGGAGTGGGGAAATCGCGGCTCGTCGCGGAGGCGCTCGCGCAGATCGACGCACGCGTGATACGCGGTCGCTGCCTGTCGTACGGCGAAGGGATCACATACTGGCCGGTCGTCGAGGTCGTGAAGCAGCTGGACGCGCTCCCGAGCGACGAGTCTGCGGCGACGGCGATCCGGTCGCTGCTGGGCGACACCGAGTCGATCGTCGGCACGGATGAGATCGCGTGGGCGTTCCGGAAGCTGCTGGAGGAGCAGGCGCCGCTCGTGGTGTCCTTCGACGACATCCAGTGGGCGGAGGGGACGTTCCTCGACCTGCTCGAGTCGACGGCGCTCCTCTCCACCGGCGCGCCGCTCCTGCTCGTCTGCATGGCGCGCCCGGAGCTGCTCGACCGCAGGCCGGGCTGGCCCGGGACCCTGCGGCTCGAGCCGTTACCGGAGGCAGAGGCCGGCAGGCTCGTCGGGGACTCGGTGGCGGACGAGGTGCGGCAGCGGATCGTCCGCGCCGCGGGGGGCAACCCGCTCTTCGTGACCGAGATGCTCGCTTTGGCTGCCGAGGGGGCGGATGTCGAGGTGCCGCCGACGCTGCGGGCGCTCCTCGCGGCGCGACTCGACCAGCTCGACGAGCCGGAGCGGCGGGTGCTCGAGCGAGGGGCGGTCGAGGGAGAGCTCTTCCATCGAGGCACCGTGCAGGCGCTCGCGCCGAACGAGACCGAGGTGACGCCTCGGCTCGCGGCGCTCGTGCGACGCGACCTCGTCCATCCAGACCGGCCGCAAATCCCCCGGGAAGACGCCTACCGCTTCCGCCACCTGCTGATCCGCGACGCTGCCTACGAGGCGCTGCCGAAGGCAACGCGAGCCGACCTGCACCGCCGCTTTGCCGCGTGGCTCGAGGAGCATGGCCGGAGCCTCGTCGAGCTGGACGAGATCCTCGGCTATCACCTCGAGCAGGCCGCTCGCTACCTGGACGAGCTCGGGCGGCCGGATCCCGAGCTCGCTGTGGCGGCCGGGGAACGCCTCGCCCTCGCAGGCAGGCGTGCAATGCGCCGTGGCGACGTGCGCGCCGCGACGTCGCTCGTGGAACGGAGCCTCGAGCTGACGCGGCCGCAGCGCTTCGACGTTCATCTTGAGGCGGCTTTCGCGCGGATGCTCGTCTTCCCGAACGCGGCGAAGGGTCTTGCGATCGCCGAGGCCGCGGCGCGCCGCGCCGACGCCGTGGCAGACGAGGCCGGCAAGGCGCTCGCACGAACGATGCTCGCCGAGTACCGGATGCACGTCGGCGAGGGCTCCCCGGACGAGGTGGAGCCCGTGGCTCGCGAAGCTGTGGCGCTGCTCGAGGCGGTCGGTGACGACGAGGGGCTCATGCACGTCTGGCTCGCGCTCAGCCTGGTGGCCAACACCCGGTCCCGCTACGACGACTGGGCGAAGGCGACGGAGCAGGCGATTCTCCATGCGCGGGTGGTAGGGCACGGCAACCACACCTGGGGGCTCGGCGTCGCGCTTGCACAGGGCCCTCGGCCGGCCCGCAAAGCGCTCGCGGCACTCGATGCGTTGCTGCCCGAGCAGCCGACTCCGCAGGACCTGATCCTGCGGGGTGTGCTGCTGGCGATGCTCGACCGGTTCGACGAAGCTTGGGAGATCGCACTGACTGCGGACGAGCGGGCGCGCGAGCTCGGTTGGGAGTTCGGTGCGACGTTCCTCGCGGGGATCGCGAGGATCGGCGGTGACTACGCGGCCTCGGCGAAGTATCTGCGAGCGGCGTACGACTCCTTCGATGCTGGCGGTAACACTCCCGTTCTGTCGACCTACGGCCCGCTGCTCGGACGCATCCTCTGCATGCTCGGCCGGTACGACGAGGCCGAGCCGCTTGCGGCGCTGGGACGCGAGCTCGGCGATCCGGACGACGTGCTGACCCAGACGATGTGGCGGCAGGCCGAGGCGCTCCTGCACTCCCATCGCCGGGAGCACGCGGAGGCGGCGCGATTGGCGCATGAGGCGGTGGACTGGGCCGAACGGAGCGATTCGCCGTTCACTCAGGGGGAGGCGTTCGAGATCCTCGCCGAGGTGCTCGAGGCTGCCGGCCTGCGCGACGAAGCAATCGCCGCGTGGCGCGAGGCGCTCGACCGCTACGAGCGCAAGGAGGTCATCCCGCTCGCCCGCCACGTGCGCGAGCGACTGGCCGAGCTGCAGCCGGCCTAGGCGCGCTCGCGCGCCGCGGCGAGGATCTTCTCCGCCTCGTCGCGATTGCCCCAGCCGCCCGTCTCGGTCTTCTTCTCCGGCTCGAGATCCTTGTAGCGCTGGAAGAAGTGCTCGATCTCGTCGCGCAGCTCGTTCGCGACGTCATGGATGTCTCGGATGCGCTCGAACGCCGGGTCGCCGAGCGGCACCGAAAGGAGCTTCTCGTCAGGCCCCTTCTCGTCCTCCATGTGGAAGACGCCGATCGTCCGCACGCGGATGCGGCAGCCGGGAAAGGTCGGGTCGGAGACGAGCACGAGCGCGTCGAGCGGGTCGCCGTCCTCGGCCAGGGTCCCTTCGACGAAGCCGTAGTCGGCGGGGTACGCCATCGCCGTGAAGAGCCGGCGGTCGAGCACGATGCCGCCGAGCTCGGCGTCCCACTCGTACTTGTTTCTCGAGCCCGCCGGGATCTCGACGAAGACGACCGCCTCGGCGGTCATGCACGCGCGGCGGCAGAGACGAGAGCCTGCTCGAGGTCGTCCACGAGGTCCTCGGCCGACTCGATCCCGACCGAGAGGCGGACGAGGTTCGGAGGCGCGGCAAACGGCGCGTCGGCCGTCGCCGCGTGCGTCATCTTGGCCGGCACCTCGATCAGGCTCTCGACGCCGCCGAGCGACTCTGCGAGCTGGAACAGCCGCGTGCGCGCTGCGATCGCCGCCGCCTCCTCGGGGGACTCGGCGAGGAACGAGACCATGCCGCCGAAGTCGCGCATCTGGTGCGCCGCGATCGTGTGCCCGGGATGCGTCGGCAGCCCCGGATAGAAGACCTGCGAGACGCGCGGATGCCGTTCGAGCACGGCCGCGATGGCCATCGCGTTCAGGCAGTGCTGACGCATCCGCAACGCGAGCGTCTTGATCCCGCGCAGCACGAGCCAGGAGTCGAACGGGCCGGGCACGGCGCCGAGCGACTTCTGGAGGAAGCGAAGGCGCTCCGCCACCGTCGGGTCGTTCGTCGCCGCGAACCCGCCGACGACGTCGGAGTGGCCGCCGAGGTACTTCGTCGTCGAGTGGACGACGACGTCGGCGCCTAGCTCCAGCGGCCGCTGCAGGTACGGCGTCGCGAACGTGTTGTCGACGACGAGGAGCGCGCCGGCGGCGTGCGCAGCCTGGGCCGCGGCGGCGATGTCGACGATGTTGAGCAGCGGGTTCGACGGCGTCTCGATCCACACCATCCGTGTCGTGTCGTCCAGATGCTCGGCGAGGTTCGGGAACTCGCCCGCCGGCAGGTAGTGGAAGCGGTAGCCCTTCGGCTCGTAGACCTGCGACGTCATCCGATAGACGCCGCCGTAGACGTCCGCGATGAGGACGACGCGGTCGCCCGGGTTGAGCAGGTGCATGAGCGTCGTCGTCGCGCCCAGCCCGGAGGAGTAGGCGACGCCGTGCTCGGCCGATTCGAGCGACGCAAGGGCCGTCTCGAGCGCGTGGCGGGTCGGGTTCGCGACCCGCGAGTAGTCGTAGCCCTTGTGCTCGCCGACCGCGTCCTGGACGTAGGTCGCCGTCTGGTAGATCGGCGTGATGATCGCGCCGGTCGCCGGATCGGGCTCCTGGCCGACGTGGATGGCGCGCGTCTCGAAGTCCATCAGGGCGATGCTAACCAGCCCTGGAGCTTGGCCAGAGGGTCGTCCAGGTCGAGCTCCTTCTCTCCGGGCTCCCACCAGACGCCCTTGACGGCGAGCTCCCGGCTCTTGCGGTCGAAGACGGGCTCGATGCGGCCTACGAGCCGATCGCCGTGGAGGATGGGGAGCACGTAGTAGCCGTACTCGCGCTTCGCCGCCGGCACGTACATCTCGAGCCGGTAGAAGAAGCCCCAGAGAGCCTCGGTGCGGGCGCGGTCGTGCACGAGCCGGTCGAAGGGCGAGAGGAACGTCGTGCGTGTAGGCACCGGCCCGTCCTCGGCCTCGGGATGCGCGAGCAGCCGGCCGCGCTCGAGCTTCACGCCGAGCGCGCGGAAGCGCTTCTCCTCGTACAGCCGCCGCGCCTTCGGAAGTGGCAGCGTCTCGGTCTCGGGATACCAGCGCTCGGCGAGATCCCAGACGCGCTGCTTGCCTCGCCGCCCGACCACCGCCACCTCGCCGCGCGCTGCGAGGAGCTCGAGCATGAGGCCCATCTGGCGCTGGCCCCACCAGCGGTGGTCCTCGCGTCGGTGGCTGGCCGCGTCCGCGATCTCGCGTGAGAGCAGCGGCCCGCGCTCGCTCAGCTCCTTCAGGACATGGCGGCGGTAAGCGGCACGCGCCTTGATCCATTCGACGATCCGCCGATCGAGCGGCCGGTCGCGCCGCCGCATGAACGCCTTGAGCATCGGCAGGTCCTCGCTCGGGTAGAGGAACGCCCGCCACTCCACGAGCTTCCGCTCCTGCCAGAGCAGACGCTCGAGCTCGGCTGTGTCGAAGGCCCCGAGCCGGCTCCAGAGCACGAGATGCTGCGGCGGCGCGACGGCCGAGATCGGGTCGAGCTGGAGGAAGCCGAGCCGGCGCACCGTCTCGAGCACTCCGCTCGCGCCTCCGTCGAGCCCCTGCGCGCGCACGGCGATGCGCCGCGCCTCCTCTACCGGCACCTCACGCATGCCGCACCTCCTCCAGTCCGAGCACGCGCGCGAGCCGCGCCGCTGCGCGCTCGAGCTTCGTGCCGACGTTCCCGCGGGCGCGCGGCTCGGGATGGAAGCGCCGCACGTGCAGCACGCCCTCCGCTCGGTCGGCCTTGAGGTCTGCGCGTCCGACGATCCGGTCGCCGGCGAGCAGCGGCAGCACGTAGTAGCCGTAGGCGCGCTCGTGCTCGCGCTTGTAGACCTCGATCACGTGGCGGAAGCCGAAGAGCCGCTCGAGCAGCGGCCGGTCCCAGAGCAGGTTGTCGAACGGGCAGAGGAGGACGGGCGGCGCCGGGTTGCCGTCGAGCTCCGCCTCGGCGTCCACGTAGAACGGCGAGCCGCCGTCGTCGGCGTCCACCTCCCGCAGGAGCCCATCGTCGACGAGCGCGAGCACGTGATGGTGGAGGCGGGCGCGGCCACCCTTGAGCCGCCAGTGCTCGCGGATCGCCGGCTCGGTCAGCGCGCCCCGTGCGCGCACCGCCAGGAGCGCGAGCGTCCGTAGCGTCTCGTCCTCGTCCGGCGTGGGAGCCTCGAGGATCCGGCGCGGGATCACACGCTCCGCGAGGTCGTAGCGCCGCTGGAACGACCGCCGGCCTGCGATGACGAGCACGCCTCGATCCCACAGCGCCTCGAGCACCGCCTTCGCCGGCTTCCAGTTCCACATGTCGGCGCCGTCGCCGGCTCCTTCGAAGTCGCGCGAGCCGAGCGGGCCTTCCGCGCGGATCCGCTCGAGCACCGGGTCGACGAGATCGGCGTGCTCCCGCAGCGCGTGTTGGTGGAAGGGCCAGTGTCCCTTGCCCTCCATCGCGTGCCTGCAGTGCGGCCAGAGCTCGATGGGGAGGAGGCACGCCTCGTGGGCCCAGTACTCGAACACGCGCCCGGCGGCTACGAGGCCCTGCAGCTCCGCCTCGGGATAGGCGCCGATGCGGCTCGACAGCGTGAGGCGGTGCGCGCGGTCGACCGCCGTGATCGAGTCGAGCTGCACGGCACCGAGCCGGCGAATCGCGTCTTCGATCTCGGCGGGGCGCGCGCGACGGAAGCGCGGGACGTATGCCTGCGTCGACACGGTGAGCCGACGGATCGCGGCGACGCTGACGGTCGTCGTGGCCATCGGCTCTACCTAGCAGGTATGCGCGGCGCTGTGCCGCCCGAGTCGATAGCCTCCTGCCCGTGCCGCGCCCGAGACGCCGCAATCCCTGGACCTCGACGGGCGAGGTGCTCATCTGGGTGCTCTTCGCGGCGCTCCTCTTCCCCGCCGGCTTCGCCGGGTGGGCGGTAGGGCACTACACCTCGCTCGGGAAGTCGCCCTCGACGGTGGTGCAGACGGTCACCGTCGGCTCGACGTCCACTGGGACGACGACCTCGGCAGGGACGACCACGTCCGGCGGGACGACGACGTCCTCCAGCGGCGGGAACGCGGCCGCCGGGCAGTCCGTCTTCGCCTCGAACGGCTGCGGCTCGTGCCATACGTTCCAGCCCGCAGGCGCGACGGGCAGCATCGGGCCGGATCTCGACAAGGCACCGGCGTCCGACGCGAAGGCCGACCACAACATGGCCCTCGCGGCGTTCATCAAGGAGTCGATCGTCAAGCCGGACGCCTACGTCGCGAAGGGCTACAACAAGGGGATCATGCCGACGACGTTCGGCAACTCCCTCTCCGGCAAGCAGCTGAACGACCTCGTTGCCTTCATCCTCTCCGGCGCGAAGAGCTAGCGCGCCTCAGGCGAGAGGACGCTCGCTTGGGCCAGTGTTCCGGAATGACCCCTGGACGCTCCTCAACCGCAGGCGGCGACACGGGCCCTCAGCTTCTTTAGCTCGGCTCTCTGCTTCTTGACGAACGCGTGTCGCGCCTTTGTGCTGGAGTGCTTGCGGAAGAATGCGCGCTCTTTCGACTTCATTGACCGCTTGAACTTCGCTAGCGCTTTCTCGCGTTGTGCTTTTTCGGTTGGCGTGCAGGCGACGTCTGGGTGGCTCCCCCAGACGGGGTCGTCTCCGACCGCGAACTGTTGGAGGCCGCTCCCGTCCGTGTTGATGGTGAGGATGGTGAGGTTTTGAGGGAGGTCGGCCGCGAAGATGATCTTCTTGCCGTCGGGCGACCAGCGCGGCTCGTGGCAGCCCAGGGTTCCTCCGCAGTCCAGGCCCGCCACCGTGATCTGATGTAGCCCGGTCCCGCCTGAGTTGATGACCCAGATCGAGCCAGGCGCATTCACGGTCACGTGGCGTGAGAACACGATCTGGTTACCTCGCGGCGACCAGGCCCCGTTGTTGCCCGACTGGAAGGTTTCGGCTATCAAGGGGTGCAGTCCGCTGCCGTTGGCGTTCACGATGTACAAAGCGACTCCAACTTGATTGGCGTCATAGCGGCCGAAGACGATCTGGGAACCGTCCGGTGAGTAGTCGCCGGGCACGTCGAGGCCTCCGAATGGATTGGCGGTGAGCCGGACCGCACTGCCGTCGTTGACATTGACTCGGTAGACGCCGTTGACAGAGGGCTTCTGGTCGTCCCATCCCTGAGCCGCGCAATGTGTTCCATCCCCCGACCAGACGAAGCACGCAAGATTCAGGCCGGGAGTCGCAATCGGAAGCTTGTGGTAGCCGGTGCCGTCCTCGTTGACGATTGCGGTGGTGATCCTGGTGTCGCTGGCGCTGATCGGTCCCGAGACCAGGAGCTTGCGTCCGTCCGGAGACCAGGCCGCACAGCAGTCGGACGGCTTGGTGAGCTGAAACACATGGTGCCCGTCCTGGTTGGCCGTATGAACCGGTCCATTCCCGCCGGGCAGATCGAACGCGATCTGCCCGTTCACTCCCAGCGGACCCGCCGCAGCTGGAAACGCTGCGAAAGCCAATCCCAGAAGCAAGCCTGAGAGCAGGAGCGCGACCTGCTGCTTGTAACGACTCAAGCTAGCTCGATAGTCCCACTCCCCCAACTGCCGGTCAAGCGGCGTCGCTCTCGCCTGGCCCAGTGTGATGTTCCCTGGACTCTGAGGACTCGAGCGAAGTCTTTCGCGGGTTCGATTCCCGTCGCGTCCCCTCCCCGCTTTTCAGCGCCTTCGATCGGTAGAACTCGGTGCCCGACCGCCGATACGCTGGCCGCCCGATGCCGAGACCCGAACGATCCCCCGATGCCGACTGCTACGAGCGCGATCGCGTCGATCATTCGAGTCAGGGCGATTTCTTCCGCGTCCGGCCGCTCGCTGGGCCGGTTGGGAACTCTTGTGAGGCGTGCGGACCCGAACAGTCTGAGGTGGGTGATCTTTCGGACCGTGTTCTTTGGGAGAAGGCTCGTTCGGGCGACGGAGGAGCGTTCGGTGTCCTCTTCGAGCGTCACGGGCGACGCATCTACAACTACTGCTTCCGTCGTACCGCCGATTGGGCGCTTGCCGAGGACCTGACTTCGGCCACCTTCTTCCTCGCTTGGCGCGCCTACGGCAGCACGACACTGGAGGCCGAGAGTGCGCTGCCGTGGCTGTATGGGATTGCGACCAACGTGCTCCGCAATCAGCGACGATCGTCGCGTCGGCGACGAGACGCTCTGGCCCGGTTGGCGAACGAGCCGGTGCAAGAGCCGGACTTCGCAGAGGAAGCTGTGACGAGGATCGACGATGAGCGCGAGATGCGCCGGCTTCTCGAGTTGTTTTCGAAGCTGCCGAGGAGGGAGCAGGACGTCATCGCGCTGTGTGAATGGAGTGGGCTCAGCTACGACGACGCAGCACAAGCGCTTCGTGTACCGATTGGCACGGTGCGGTCGCGGTTGTCACGCGGTCGGCGTCGGCTGCGGGAACTCGCGGGCGCGACCGGACCCGAAGCGGTTGTACAGGCCGTTCCGCTTCTTCGCATCGAGGTGAAAGAGCAATGAGCATCCAGTTGACTCCTCCCCCTGAGCGTGACTTCCCGGCGGGACGGCTGCAGCTACGAAAGGAGCAGCTCGTGTCCCAGATCTTCGCAACCGCCGGACCACCGGTGAGAAGGTGGCCCAGGCGAGGTCTTGTTCTCGCAGTTGCGGCCGCCACAGCGGCAATACTCGCCGCGGGCGCATACTCCGGCTACGCGCTCACGCGTCCCGCGACGCAGCTCGAGTCGATCGGCTGCTACCAGGACGTCTCGCTTACTGCGAACACGGCGGTCGTCGCTGCCGGAAGCGGATCACCCGTCGTCACATGCGCCAAGAAGTGGTCTTCAGCGTTCCCGGGAGTCGTGTCGCCCGCGTCCTTCGCTGCCTGCGTCCTGGGCAGCGGCGCCATCGGCGTCTTCCCCGCCGACATGGGCAACCCGTGCGCGAAGCTCGGCCTGGTGGCGCTCGGAAAGACTCCGGCCGCCGGCCCGCAGTCGAGTCCCTGAAAACGTGCACCTGAGCGGCGGGGCGCCGGCGTCAAGCCGGGCTCTGCCGCTCGGCGAGTCAGCGGCGGGAGCACACGAACGCAGCCGGAAAACCGGGCGCGGGCTCCTGCCCGAGGTGGCTGCTGGGTCAGGCTGAACCGCACCGAGCTCAAGGGACATTCCCGAACACTGGCCCAACCCACGTCTCCGTCGCGTGATTGGCAGGGCCTGAGT
>CAVVKA010000009.1:0-25737 GCA_963748755.1 uncultured Actinomycetes bacterium | reverse complement strand
GGTTGATCGAAACTTGATCTTTCTCTAACGCGGCTGACCTAGATTCTGGCCTCCCAACTGGAGGTGCCACGGATGAAGCTCGACCGGGCTGTATTCGTTCTAGCGGCCGGATTGCTGTCGGGTCTCGCGCTCGTCGGGAGCGCCGCGGGAACGACCGCAACGCCCAGCAGTCAGGTCAGGCACCTCCAGGTTCCGGTGGCGGCGCTCGCAATGGACGGAAGCCGCATTGCGTACGACGCCAGCGCGAAGCTCGTCACGAAGCCCCACGCGACGAACGAGGTGCTCGTCTGGAACGTTCGAACTGGCGAGACGGTCAAGGTCAGCGGCGCGAAGACGGCGGTTTCCGACGGCGTCGGCGGCGACGGCCTCTTCCAGCTCGCGATCGCCGGTTCACGCGTGGCGTGGCTCGTCAACGAGGGCGGCAACCTCGAAAGCGAGGACTATCTCTTCACCTCCTCGGTGACGCAGCCCAAGGAGCGGAAGGTCGCGTCGGCCCTCCGCACCGGCGACAGCTGCGCCCCCGGGCGTGTGGCGTCGAACTGCGCCGGCCCCTGGCTCGGCGGCCTCGTCGGCTCCGGGAACCTCCTCGCCGTGAACCGCTGGACGACCGACGGCAACGGCGCCGTCACCGCCGGCCAGCTGGACGTGCTCGGCGGCACTAAGCTGAAGCAGGTCGCGGCCGGCGCGAACACCCTCCAGGCGACCGCCGCCGACGGAGGACGCGTCGCGGTGCTGCACTCCGACGGATCCGTCGCGGTCTACTCGAAGTCGGGACAGGTCCTGATGGCACTGCCTCCCGCGAGCGCGAAGGAGGCTGCGCTCGATGGCAAGAACCTCGTCGTGGTAAGCGAGACCCGGCAGCTCCAGGTGTACGACGCCAGCAGCGGGTCGCTCAAGAAGACGCTTCCCACCCACGGTAGTGGCCTGCACAACCTCGGCATCCAGGGGAACATCGCGATCTACACGACGGGGCCGTCGGTCCGCGCCGTGAACCTGTCGAGCGGCAAGACCCGCGCGGTCGTGACGCTCGGTAAACACAGCGAGATCCTGTTCGCCCGCATCAGCAGTGCCGGGGTGGCGTACGCCGTGAACGGCGTCCGCGTGTTCTTCGGCAAGGGCACGCTCGGCTTCCTGCCGATGGCCCGACTAAGAGCTGCCGTCGGCTAGAAGCGCTGCGGTGCGGGTGCGGGCATGAACGCCTCCTGCACTCGCGCTAGCACCTTCTCGCGCGTCCCTTCTTCCACCGGCTGCAGGCCGCCGAGCTCGAGCCGGGCGAGCTCCACGCGGCCTTTCGCGCGGACAGGCAGGAAGCCGAAGTCGGCGAGGAAGTCGGCGGGGAAGATCGTCTTGTGGACGTGGAAGCGCTCGAAGTTCGTCTCGCCCTCCGGGTAGCGGTACGAGAACGCCTCGAGGGCGCGAGCGCCGCGCTCACGCACGTCGCCGATGGCGGTGAGGAAGAGCGACTGCATCACCCACGGCCGTGACGGATCCGTGAGGTAGGCGCACGTGACGAGGACGGCATCGTCGCTCGCCGGCCCCGCGGGCAGCTCCCGCGCGCGCGGGAAGAGCTCTGCCGGCCCGTATTGCATCGAGCCGAGCAGCCTGCCGTCGTCGTCGTGATAGACGGTGCCCCAAGCTCCCCACGTGTCCTCGGCGTCACGGATCCACTTCCGCTTGTCGGTACTGCGCCCGTTCCGCGTCTGCCACCAGATGCACTCGTGACACACCGTCGGCGCCGTCTGGAGCGTCGCCCCCGTCAGCCCGGAGATCCGCGTGGTCACGGCTGTCTCCGCTTTCGGCCGGGACGAAGCCCGGGCTTTCGTTCCTTGGTGCGCTCCGTCGAGCCTACGCTCGCGGGTCCTACGGCGTCGACGACGACCTCCACGGCCGCGGGGTCGACGTCGGCCATGCTGAGGAGGTACTCGCGCACGCGCTCCTGGACGCGCCTGCCGACGGCCGGGATCGATGCCCCCCACTCCGTGACGAGGTGCAGCTCGACCCGCACCGCGCCGTTCTCGCCCGACACGCGCACGGCGTGCTTCCGCGGCAGCGGACTGTCAGCGAGCCCTCGCACCCCTTCGACTTCCCGCGCCGCGTCCGCGGCGTAGCGGGCGAGGATCTCGGTCGAGATCGACGCCTGACCGGCCATAGCCGGATCAGCGTACCGGTGCCCTCAAAACCAGCTCGGTGGCCTCGGGGCGCGCGGCGAAGCGGAGGGGGACGAACGTCGTGCCCAGACCCGCGGAGACGTGCATCGTGGCGGCGGCGCTCCGGTAGACGCCTGTGTTGTAAGGGGCTCGCAGATGCGCGAAGCGCAGCTTCCCGCCCGGGAGCGGGAGGGCGATCTGGCCGTCGTGCATGTGTCCGGCGAGAACGAGGTCGAAGCGCCCCGGCTCGAGCTGGTCGAGAACGCGCGGGTAGTGGCAGAGCAGGATCGAGAGGTCGGCCTCACGCGCGAGACGGTTCGGGTCGAGCCGCGGCCGCCCGTGGACGATGAGCCGCGGATCGGCTCCCGCGATCCAGACGCTCCGGCCCCGGAGCTCGAGCAGCCGGCCCTCGTCGCGCAGCAGCGCCGCCGGCTCCAGCTGACGCAGGTCGGAGCGGCGCGCCTGGGGGTCTCTGCTGAGGGCGATGTCGTGGTTGCCGAGGACTGCGAACGCCGGCCGGGGCAGGATCCGCACGAGCCGGCGCAGCATCGGCTCGCCCCGCGGATGCGTGAGGAGGTCGCCGCTGATCGCGAGAAGGTCGGGCTTCCGCTGCCGCGCCCAGACGGCCGCTTGCCAGGAAGCGCCGATTCCGGGCGACGGCACGCCGAAATGGAAGTCCGAGAGATGAGCGATCCGCAGGCCGTCCAGCTCCGTCGGCAGCCCCGGCAGCTCGAGCTCGAGCTCCCGCAGCCGCACCCAGCCGGCTTCGAGCAGGCCCCAGCCGAGGCCTGCGGCGGCCGCCCAGCCGAGGGGCTTCAGACCTCGAGCCGCTCGAGCGCCGGCCGTGGGTCGACGATGTGGCGCTTGAACTTCAGCTCCGACTCCTCGAGCCCGGCCGCGACACCGACGAGCTGCGCGAGATGGAGGATCGGCAGGTTGAGCTTCCGCCCGGTCGAGGCCTCGAGCTTCGACTGCCAGGCGTCGAGCGAAAGGTGGCAGAGCGGGCACGGCGTGACCATCACGTCGGCGCCTGCCTCGAGCGCCTGCTCGACAGGCTGGATGAGCTCGCCCATCGCAGTCTCCTCCGCGCGCCTGGATGATCGGGAAGCCGCAGCACTTGATCTTCGCCGGGTAGTCGATCGCCTCTCCGCCGCAGGCCTCGATGATCCGCTCGAGCGACCAGGGACGGTCGGGATCCTCGAAGCCGAGGATCTTCGACGGGCGCAGGATCTGGGCAGCCGTAGAAGGGCGCGACCTTGAGGCCCTTGAGTCCGCGGTGCGCGACCTCCTTCAGCCTGTCGTAGCCGTCGCCCTCCGCGATCTCCCACAGGAGGTGTCTCACGTCGACGCCGCCGGAGTACGCCGGCACCCCGACGGTCTCGAGGTTCTCGTTCACGCGGGCGAGCAGGTCGGAGTCGCCCTGCAGCATGTAGTTCGCCTGGCGGAGGTTCAGCGTGCAGACGTTGCAGACCGTCAGGAGCATGTCCGCGCCGGTCGCCTCGGCGTAGGCGAGGATCCGCGCGTTGAGGTGGAGGTAGTAATCCGGCTCCGCCTCGTGGATGTCGCCGGCGCCGCAGCACGTCACCGACTCCAGCTCGACGAGCTCCAGCCCGAGCTGCGGAGCGAGGGCCTGGGTCGACGCGTCGAGTCCTTGGCCGACAACGAGGCCAGGCAGCCCTTGTAGTAGGCCACTCTCTTGAGCGGCGTCTCGCGTTTTCCCGCTCCGGCCCCGGCCGAGCCGGTGCCTCCGCTCCTGGTGGGCTCCGTCGAGCCTACGCCCATGCTCACTTCTGCGCTTCCTCCTCTACTTCGGGTAGCCACGGCCGGGGCGCGGCGCCGGGGCGGTCGTAGATCTCCTCGAGCGACTCGGGCTGATACCCGTGGTCGAGCTTCGCGAGCGCGTGCTCGCCTTGGACGTGGCCGAGCGCGCCCTGCCGGTCCTGCTCGCGGACGAGCTTGTGAAGATTGCGCGCCTCGTTCACGTCCCGCGCGACGTGCGGCGGGAACGGCGGCGGCACCTTGCCGTGCTTCGCGAGGTTCAGCGCGAACTTCGTCTGCTTGATCGCCGAGACGACGCCCTGCGTCTTCGGCACGAGCTCCGTCTCGCGCAGCCAGCCCGTCGTCTCGGCCGACTTGACGAACCACTTCGCGTGCTTGGCGCCCATGTCGCGGTCGATCCCCTCGGCGACCGACTCCGCGCCGAGCTTCGCGATCGCGTCCCGCGGGTCGACCCCTTTCGGGCAGCGCTCGTTGCAGAAGAAGCAGCGCGTGCAGTCCCAGATCCCGTGCTCCGAGTTGTACTCCTCGAGCCGCTCGATCTTCGCCCCGTCGCGCGGGTCGCCGACGAAGCGCATTCCCTTGGCGAGCGCCTGCGGCCCGAGGAACTCCGGGTCGGACTCCATCGCGTTGCACTCCGAGACGCAGCAGCCGCAGTTGATGCAGAGCGACTCCTTGTGGACGACGTTCATCCGCTCCTGCGAGATCCGGTACTCGCGACCGTCCTCGGGCCGTTCGTAGCCCGGCTGCAGCCACGGCTTCATCGCGTTGAACTTCGCCCAGAAGGGGCCCATGTCGACGACGAGGTCCTTGCGGATCGGGAGGTTCCCCATCGCCGAGACGACCGGAACGTGGCCCGACTGCGCGATGTCGTACATCCGCGTCTTGCACGCGAGCACCGCAGCCCCGTCCATCCGCATGCCGCACGAGCCGCAGATCATCATCCGGCAGCTCTTGCGGAAGGCGAGGGAGCCGTCGTGCTTGTCCTTGACGATGTCGAGGCAGTCGAGGAGCGTCGCCCACTCGGGCGCCTCGATCTCGTACTCCTTCAGCGCCCGGTCGCCCGTCGCGGAGTCGTAACGCCAGATCTTGAGTCCGACTTGCATCAGTACTTGCGCTCCTGTGGTTGCCACTTCGTCATCCGCACCGGTTCCCAGGAAAGCTGCGGCGACCCGTCGACCATGCGCACGATCGTGTGCTTGAGGTAGTTCTCGTCGTCGCGCACCGGATAGTCGTCGGGGCGAGCGTGCGCGCCCCGGCTCTCCTTGCGCTCGATGCCGGCGACGACCATGCACTCGGCGAGGTCGAGCAGGAAGCCGAGCTCGATCGTGCCCGTCAGGTCACTGTTGAAGACCTCGCCCTTGTCCTCGACGAGCGCGCGCTGGTAGCGCTCCCGGAGGCCGGCCACGATCTCGCCCTGCTCCTCCATCTGGTGCTCGCGCCGGAAGACGCCGAAGTTCTCGTGCATCGTCGAGGCGAGCTCGTCGCGGATCGCCCACGGGCGCTCGCCGTCGTTCCGGTCGAGCAGGGCGGTCAGCTGTCGCTCGGCGTCGCGCTCGACCGAGTCCGGCACCTCGACCGTCGTATGGGAGAGCGCCCACTCCGCGGCGTGCCCGCCTGAGCGCTTCCCGTAGGTGATCGTCTCCATGAGCGCGTTGCCACCGAGCCGGTTGGCGCCGTGCACCGAGACGCACGCGCACTCGCCGGCGGCGTAGAGGCCCGTCAGCTCCGTCTGGCCCCAGACGTCGGTCGCGACGCCGCCCATGTGGTAGTGGGCACCCGGCCGCACCGGGATCGGGTCGTAGATCGGATCGACGCCGAGGAAGGTCATGGCCAGCTCGCGCGAGCCCGGCAGCCGCTCGATGATCCGCTCGGCGCCAAGGTGACGGAGATCGAGCAGCACGTTCCCGTCGACGCCGCGGCCAGCGTCGATCTCCATCTGCTCGGCTCGCGAGATGACGTCCCGCGAGGCCAGCTCCATCGTGTTCGGCGCGTATCGCTTGAGGAAGCGCTCGCCGTCCTTGTTGAGGAGATACGCGCCCTCGCCGCGGCAGCCCTCGGTGATGAGCACGCCCGTCGGGGCCAGCGTCGTCGGATGGAACTGCATCATCTCCATGTCCTTCAGCGGCAGGCCGACCCGCAGCGCCATCGCCATCCCGTCGCCTGTGCAGGAGTAGGCGTTCGTCGTGCCGGTGTAGAGCCGCCCCGCACCGCCGGTGGCGAGGATCACGGTCTTGGCGCCGATCGTCTTCAGGCCGCCGTCGAGCAGGTCCCAGCAGACGACGCCCTGGCAGCGGCCGTCGTTCTCGACGAGCTGCCACGCGAAGTACTCCTCGTAGGTGAGGATGTCGCGCTTGCAGATCTGCTCCCAGAGCACCTGGACGAGCACGTGGCCAGTGATGTCGGCGGCGTACGCCGTCCGCGGTGCGCCGGCGGCGCCGAACGGGCGCTGCGCGATGCGGCCGTCCTCCGTGCGCGAGAAGACGGCGCCCCAGTGCTCCAGCTCGTATACGTCGCCGGGCGCGTCGTCGCAGAGGATCTCGATCGCGTCCTGGTCGCCGAGGTAGTCGGAGCCCTTCACGGTGTCGTAGGCGTGGATCTCGGGGTTGTCCTCCGACGCGTTTCCGAGCGCCGCGTTGATGCCGCCCTCGGCCGCACCGGAGTGGGAGCGCGTCGGGTGGATCTTCGAGATCATCGCCACGTCGGCACCCGCGTCGAAAGCCTCGATCGCTGCGCGCATGCCTGCGCAGCCCGCGCCGACGACGAGCACGTCGTGCTTCGCGATCACGAGGACGACGCTAGCGCACCGGGCTTCGCCGTCGGCGGCGGAACCGTCGGCGCCCACCTAGTCCCGGTAACAGGTACCGATACGAGAGAGTCACGACTCCGTCACGGCGCGCGTGCAGTACCTGTTACCGGTCGAAGGCGCCGAGAGTCGAGCGTCGAAACCCGCGGCGTGGACGCTCGCGACGCAGCCGATCGGTTCCTCGCCTCGCCGGCGCTGAGCGATGCGACTCGACGCGCCTACGGCGGCGACGTCGGCGAGTTCTGTGCCTGGCTCGAGGAGCGCGGCACCGATCTCGACGCCGTCGACGTGCGCGCCCTCGCCGACTACGTCGCGTGGCTCGGCGGCGCGCGGCGCGGCAGGAAGCTCGCGCCTGCGACGATCGGCCGGAAGCTCGCTGCCGTGCGCGCCTTCCTCCGGCATGCACTCGGGCCCGAACGCGTGCCCGACGCCCGCCTCGGCCCGCGCCGGGCGCGACGCCTTCCCGATGCTCCGGCTGCTGCCGAGATCGAGCGCATGCTCGAGGCGCTCGAGGGCGAAGGGCCGCTTGCGCTGCGTAATCGCGCGCTGGTGGAGGTCGTCTACTCGGCCGGCCTGCGTAGCGCCGAGGCCGTCGGCCTGGACCTCGGAGACGTCGACTTCGAGCAGGAGCTGGTGCACATCCGCCGCGGCAAGGGCGGTAAGGAGCGCGTCGTCCCCCTCGGCGAGGAGGCGGCACTCTGGCTCGCCCGCTACCTGCGCGAGGCGCGACCCTCGCTCGCGGTGGGCGCCGACGACGCGCTCTTCCTCAGCGCGCGCGGCCGGCGCCTCGACACGAGCACGCTCCGCCGGATCGTCCCCCACCCCCACCGGCTGCGGCACGCGTTCGCGACCCACCTCCTCGACGGCGGGGCCGATCTGCGAACGATCCAGGAGTTGCTCGGCCACAGCTCGCTCTCGACGACGCAGGTCTACAGCCACGTCGACCCGCGCCACCTGCGGCGGGTCTACGACCGGTCGCATCCCCGCTCGTAGGCGTCACGCAAGAATGGAGGCATGCGGGTCTCGGCCAAGGTCGACTACGCGCTCCGGGCGATGGCGGAGCTCGCAGCGGCGCCGCCGGGGCTGACGACCGCCGAGCAGCTCGCGTCGGCCCAGGCCATCCCGCCGAAGTTCCTCGAGAGCATCCTCTCGCAGCTCCGCAGCGCCGGTCTGGTCGCGAGCCAGCGCGGCGCCGACGGCGGCTATCAGCTCGCGAGGCCGGCGGAGGAGATCTCGGTCGCCGAGGTGATCCGCGAGCTCGAGGGGCCGATCGCGACCGTGCGCGGCGTGCGGCCGGACGAGCTCACGTACGACGGCGCGGCTGCAGGCCTGCGGGACGTGTGGCTCGAGCTACGCACGCACATGCGCGACGTGCTCGAGCAGACAACGCTCGCAGACCTCGTCGCGGCGCAGCGCAAAGCCTGACTGTTCGGAGTCTGTTCGGATTTGCCGCTGCGGTATTGCTTATGGTAATTATCAGCATCGCCAATACCTACTAAGACGGTAGGTAATCCCGAGAAAGGACCGCAACGCGATGCGCCGAGCCCTGCTCCCCGCCCTGATCGTCCCCGTTCTCTTCGGCTGCGCCAGCAGCGCCGCGCAGGCCCGGCAAGCGGGAACGACGGTGAACCTCGTCGCCTATTCGACCCCGAAGCCCGTGATGCAGAAGCTCATCTCGCGCTTCGGCCACCAGTCCGCCGGCCAGGGCGTCTCGTTCACCCAGTCCTACGGCCCTTCGGGCTCACAGGCGCGGGCGATCGTCGCCGGGCAGCCTGCAGACATCGCCTTCCTCTCGACCGGCCTGGACATCGACGCACTCGTCGACGGCGGGCTCGTCGCGGAGAGCTGGACGAAGGCGCCACAGGACGGGATCGTGGCCGACTCGGTGGTCGCGTTCGTGGTGCGGCCGGGCAACCCGAAGCACATCCACAGCTGGAACGACCTCGCCAAGCCGGGCGTCCAGGTCGTGACGCCGGATCCCTTCAGCTCCGGGTCCGCAAAGTGGAATGTGCTCGCGGCCTACGGCGCGATGCGCAAGTCCGGCCTCAGCGACCCCAAGGCCGTCCGGTTCGTGACGAAGCTCTTCAAGCACGTCGTCGCGCAGGACCCGTCGGGATCGACCGCCGCGAGCACGTTCTTCTCCGGCAAGGGCGACGTCCTCATCACGTACGAGAGCGAAGCGTACGCCGCGTTCGCAGCCGAGAAGACGGGGCAGCTCGTCGTCCCGAAGCCGACGATGCTGATCCAGCTGCCCATGGTGGCCCTGAAGGGCGCGCCGGCAGCCGCGAAGGCGTTCATCAAGTACGCGCACGCGCCGAAGCAGCAGAGGATCTTCGCCGCCAACGGCTACCGCCCGGTCGTGAAGGTGGTCCTGAAGCGGCCGGATCTCGCAACCTGGCGCAAGAAGTTCGGCACCGGCCCGGCCTTCAAGATCCAGGACCGCCTCTTCGGCGGCTGGCTCAAGGCGAATCGCGTCTGGTTCGACCCGAGCAAGGGCCGGATGGTCGCGATCGAGAGAGCGGCCGGAGGCCCCACCCATTAGCACCGTCGCGGCGCCTGCGGCGGCGCCGGCACGAAGGATCGGAGCCGGCGGACGGGCCAGCACGTCCCTGTCCGTCGGCGTCATCTCCACGTTCCTGACGGTCGTGGTCGTCCTCCCGCTCGCCGCGCTCCTCTGGGAGTCGCAGAAGAGCGGGGCGCACGGCTTCTGGCAGATCGTGTCGAGCCCGGAGGCGGTGGCCGCGCTCAAGCTCACGTTCGGGGCGGCGTTCGTCGTCGTTCTGATCAACGCCGTGCTCGGCACGATCACCGCCTGGGTCCTCGTCCGGGACGACTTCCGCGGCAAGGCGCTCGTCGACGCCGTCATCGACCTGCCGTTCGCCCTGCCGACGATCGTGGCCGGCCTCACGCTGCTCGCTCTCTACGGCCCGCGCTCTCCCGTCGGCGCGCACATCGCCTACACGCGAGGGGCGATCGTCCTCGCCCTCTGCTTCGTGACGCTCCCGTTCGTCGTCCGGACGGTGCAGCCGGTTCTCCTCGAGCTCGACGTGGAGATGGAGGAGGCCGCCCGCTCCCTCGGCGCCGGACAGCTCGCGGTCTTTCGACGGATCGTGCTGCCGAACCTCCTGCCCGGGATCCTCTCCGGCGTCGTTCTCGCGCTCGCCCGCGCCCTCGGGGAGATCGGGTCGATCGTCGTCATCTCGGGGAACAACCCGTTCCACACCGAGGTCGCGTCGGTCTTCATCTACACCCAGATCCAGAACGGCTACCCGGACTACGCGGCAGCCATCGCGGTCGTGCTCCTCGGCGCGGCCTTCGTCCTCCTCCTCGCGATCGGTGTCCTGCGCTTCTACGCCACGAGGCATGAACGTGCCTAGGCGCCTCGGGGTGCGCGCGGTGGCGCTCGCCTACCTCGTGGTCATCCTGCTCGCGCCACTCGGGATGGTCTTCTACCGCACCTTCCAGACCGGGCTCCACCCGATCTGGGAGACATTGTCCGACCCGAACACCGTGCACGCCTTCCAGGTGACGCTGATCGCGACCGCCATCGCGGTCCCGCTCAACACGGTCTTCGGCGTGCTCTGCGGGCTCGCGATCGTGAGGCGCCGTTTTCCCGGCAAGGGCTTGTTGAACGCATTCATCGACCTTCCCCTCGCGGTCTCGCCCGTCGTCATCGGACTGTGTCTCTATCTGCTCTACGGGCGCACCGGCTGGTTCGGCAGCTGGTTGCTCGGACACGGGACCCAGGTGCTGTTCGCCTTGCCGGCGATCGTGCTCGCAACCGTGTTCGTGTCCGTGCCGTTCGTCGCACGCGAGGTGATCCCGACGCTCCGCGAGCTCGGCAACGAGCAGGAACAGGCGGCGGCGACCCTCGGCGCGAGCCGCTGGCAGCGGTTCTGGCGTATCACGCTCCCATCGATCCGCTGGGCCGTGATCTACGGCGTCGTCCTCACGACGGCGCGCTGCCTCGGCGAGTACGGAGCGGTGGCGGTCGTCTCCGGAAACGTGATCGGCCACACGGAGACGGCGACGACGCTCGTGCAGGACTTGACGCTCAACTTCAAGACCGCAGGCGCCTACGCGGTCTCCCTCGTCCTTGCGGCGATCGCAGTGCTCGTCCTCGTCGCAATGACCCTGATCCGGCCTCGGGAGGAGACGACCTAGATGTCGATCGAGATCCGCAACGTCACGAAACGCTTCGGTTCGTTCCTCGCACTCGACGACATCTCGCTCGAGATCCCCGACGGCTCGCTCACGGCCGTGCTCGGCCCCAGCGGCTCGGGCAAGTCGACGCTGCTGCGCATCGTCGCCGGCCTGGAGCGGCCGGACTCCGGCGAGATCCTGCTTTCGGGCCAGGACGCAACCGGGCTCGCACCCCAGCGTCGCGACGTCGGCTTCGTCTTCCAGCACTACGCCGCCTTCAAGCACATGACCGTCCGCGACAACGTCGCCTTCGCGCTCACGATCCGCAAGCGACCGAAGCCCGAGATCCGCGAGCGGGTCGAGGAGCTACTCGAGCTCGTGCAGCTCCAGGGCTTCGCCGATCGCTATCCGTCCCGACTCTCGGGCGGCCAGCGGCAGCGGATGGCCCTGGCGCGGGCGCTGGCCGCGAAGCCACGGGTTCTCCTGCTCGACGAGCCGTTCGGAGCGCTCGACGCCCGCGTGCGAGCCGAGCTGCGCGACTGGCTGCGCCGACTGCACGAGGAGGTGCACGTGACGACGGTCTTCGTCACGCACGACCAGGAGGAGGCGATGGAGGTCGCCGACCGGGTGGCCGTGCTCGACCGCGGACGGCTCGAGCAGGTGGGCGCGCCGGCGGACCTCTACGACGCTCCCGCGTCGGAGTTCGTCCTGCGTTTCGTCGGCGACGCGGTCCGACTCGGCCCGCGCCTCGTCCGCCCGCACCAAGTCGTGCTGCGGCGCTGGCCCAGCGGCGGCGCGATGGAGGTCGAGATCGAGCGGATCGCGGTACTCGGCGCGGATGCTCGGGTCGATCTCGTCGACGGAGGCGGCGAGCGCCTGACAGCTCGCCTGCGCCGCGACGAGCTCGAGGATCTCGACCTTGCGCGCGGCGAGATCGTCTGGGCGAGCGCCGACGGCTCAATGCGCGACGCGGAAGCCGGCCAGCCCCTCGGGTGACTCCTCGGCGACCTCGACATGCTCGACCTCTGCGCCGCGCGGACCGCGGCGGCACAGCACGACGAGCGCGTCGATGTCCTCCGGCTCACCCTCGAACACGGCCTCGACCGCGCCGTCGGGACGGTTTCGCACCCAGCCGGACACTCCGCGCGACCTTGCGGCCCGCTCGACGGCGAGGCGAAATCCGACGCCCTGCACGAATCCGTAGATAGTGACGTGCCTGCGCTCCACGCCACCATTCGAGCAGGCGTCGCGCACCTCGGGCCGAAGTCAGCGCCCGTGACGAGACGCGATCGCCCCGATCCTGCCGTCGACGGATTCCTCGCGCTCGCCTCGGCGCGCCTCGCTCCTCGCACCGTGGAGGCCTACCGACGCGATCTCGCCCACCTGAGCGCCTGGCTCGGGCGCTCGCCCGCGACCGCAAGCACCGACGACCTCGCGGCCTATGTCGCTCAACTCCGCGCCGACGGCCGCGCAGCGACGACGATCGCTCGCAGGCTCGCCGCGGTCCGCTCCTTCTTCCGGCACCAGGTCCTGCTCGGCGAGCGCGCGGACAACCCGGCGGCGAACGTCGAGCTCCCGAAACGGCGTCGTACGCTGCCGCGCACGCTGTCGCCCGCGGAGGTGGAGCGGCTCCTCGACGCCGCAGCCGGCACGACCCCGCGACACCTCCGCGACCGCGCCCTCGGCGAGCTCCTCTACGGCGCCGGGCTGCGCGTCAGCGAGGCGGTCGCGCTCGATCGGCAGTCCGTCGATCTCGAGAACCGGCTCGTCCGCGCCTTCGGCAAGGGGAGCAAGGAACGCGTGGTGCCGATCGGACGGGAGGCGGCGGAGGCGCTACGCCGGTACCTGGCCCGGGGCCGTCCGTACCTCGACCGGCGCCACCGACAGGAGCTGTTCCTCAACGCGCACGGCGGTCCGCTCACGCGCGCCGGCGTGTTCCTCGTCCTGCGCCGCCTCGCCGACAAGGCAGGTCTCGAGCCGGAGAGAATCCACCCGCACCTCCTGCGGCACTCGTTTGCGACGCACCTGCTCGAGGGAGGCGCCGACCTGCGTGCTGTGCAGGAGATGCTCGGGCACGCCGATCTCGCCACGACCGAGCTGTACACCCACGTATCCGATCGCAGACGGCGCGAGTTGTATTTCCAGGCGCACCCACATGCGCGCCGCAAGAGATCGGCAACGCAAACCGGGAAGTAGGCAGCATGCACCTCGATCCGCACGTCGCAATCGCCGCGGTCACCACCCTCGGAGCCGCGTGGCTCATGATGGTCGCGGGCCTCCAGAAGAGCGCTCTCGAGCGCCGCCGCCAGCGGCGCGTCTGCCCGTCCTGCGGGCGGGAGATTCAGGCGCGCGTCTGCGTCAGCTGCACGAGCTAGCGCCTGTCCTGAGCTTTCCGCTTCAGGCCTTGCGCGACGCTGCCGGCCGCCTTGCGTAGGTCGCCGTCCGCGTCGTCGTCCCCGGCGAGGCCTTCGAGCAGCACGATCGTGTCGCGCGGCGCGGAGCCGTTCTTCAACACCAGCACCGCCAGCCGTCTCACAGCGGAGTTCTCGTCCTCGTCCGCAAGCAGCTTGTGCAGCAGCGGCCGCACGGAGTTGACCGTGCTCGGATGCTCGCGGGAGAGCAGCTCGAGCGAGAGGAGCGCGGAACCACGCGCGGCCGGGCTCCCGTCGTCGAGGCCGCGCCTCAACAGCTCCTCCTTGGCGCGCCAGCGGAACATGCCGACCGCGCGAAAGGCGAGCGCCCGCTCGCGGAAATCCGGGCTACGGGCCGCGGCCTCGAGCTCGTCGTCCCACTCCGCGCGCAGTGTCGCGAGCTCCTGAGCTGCTCCGCTGGTCGCAAGCTGATCCGCTTGCGCCGACGCTTCCGCGAGATTCACCTGCGGAGCCTAACGACGCGCCCGCCGAAACCGCTCAGCTACGCTCGCCCGCGATGGCGCACAGGGTCGTCCTCATCCCCGGCGACGGCACGGGGCCGGAGCTGACAGAGGCGACGCGGCGCGTTCTCGAGGCAACCGGCGCCGAGCTCGAGTGGGACGTGCGCGAGGCGGGCGCCGACGTGATGGAGAAGCACGGAGGCAATCCGCTGCCTCCCGACGTCCTCGACGCGATCCGCGAGACCGGCGTGGCGCTCAAGGGGCCGATCACGACACCCGTCGGCGGCGGCTTCCGCTCGGTCAACGTCGCGCTGCGCAAGGAGCTCGACATGTATGGGCAAGTACGCCCCTGCAAGAGCTATCCCGGCGTCCGCAGCCGCTTCGAAGACGTCGACCTGATCATCGTCCGCGAGAACACCGAAGATCTCTACGCCGGTATCGAGTACGAGCAGGGGACGCCGGAGGCCGCGGAGCTGATCGAGTGGATCGAGGCGCGCGGCGGCAGGCTCCGCCACAAGGATGCGGGCATCTCGATCAAGCCGATCTCGGTCACCGGCACGCGCCGCATCTTCGAGTTCGCGTTCGACTACGCGCGCAGCAACGGTCGCCGCAAGGTTACGGCTGTGCACAAGGCGAACATCATGAAGTTCACCGACGGGCTCTGGCTGCAGGTCGCCCGCGAGGTCGCCGCCGAGAACGTCGATATCGAGTTCGACGACCGGATCGTGGACAACATGTGCATGCAGCTCGTCCAGCGGCCGGAGGAGTACGACGTGCTCGTGCTGCCGAACCTGTACGGCGACGTCCTCTCCGACCTCGCCGCCGGGATGATCGGCGGGCTCGGCGTCGCTCCCGGCGGGAACTACGGCGAGACGGTCGCCGTGTTCGAGCCTACGCACGGCTCTGCACCGAAGTACGCCGGCCAGAACAAGGTCAACCCGATCGCGCAGATGCTCTCAGGCGTCCTCATGCTCCGCCACCTCGACGAGCGCAGCGCAGCCGACCGGCTCGAGCAGGCGATCGCCGCCGTCATCGCGGAGGGCAAGAGCGTCACCTACGACATGAAGCCGAACCGCGACGACCCGACAGCCGTAGGAACGAGTGACGTCGCGGATGCCGTGATCGAGAAACTGGAGGCTGAAGTAGCCGTATGAGACGGAAGATCACGATCGTGGGCGCGGGTGCCACGGGCGCGACCGCCGCGCACATCCTCGCGGCACGCGACTACGCGGACGTCGTCCTCACCGACATCAAGGAGGGCCTGCCCCAGGGCAAGGCGCTCGATCTGAACCAGATGGGCCCGGTGCTCGGCTTCGAGCCGCAGATCACCGGCACGAACTCCTACGACGAGACGGCCGGCTCGGACGTCGTCGTGATCACCGCGGGCCTGCCGCGCTCGCCCGGGATGTCGCGCGACGACCTCGTGACTACGAACGAGAAGATCGTCGGCTCGGTTACCGAGCAGATCGTCGCCCAGAGCCCCGAGTGCACGATCGTCGTCCTCTCGAACCCGCTCGATGCGATGTGCCACGTCGCGAAGAGCGTGTCCGGCTTCCCGAAGGAGCGAGTCTTCGGCCAGGCCGGGATCCTCGACACGGCCCGCTTCCGCACGTTCATCGCCTGGGAGACCGGAGCGTCGGTCCGCGACGTGCAGGCGCTCGTTCTCGGCGGCCACGGCGACCAGATGGTGCCGGTGGTGTCGGCGGCGACGGTGGGCGGGGTCCCGCTGCGCAAGCTCGTCTCGGAGGAACGGATCCAGCAGATGGTCGAGCGCACGGCCAAGGGCGGCGGCGAGATCGTGCAGCTCCTCGGCACCTCCGCCTGGTATGCGCCGGGCGCGTCGGTCGCCGAGATGGTCGACGCCATCCTTCTCGACCAGAAGCGCGTGCTTCCGTGTACCGCTCTGCTCGAGGGCGAGTACGGAATCGACGGGCTCTACATCGGCGTCCCGGTGAAGCTCGGCGCCGGCGGAATCGAGGAGATCGTCGAGCTCGACCTCTCCGACGACGAGCGCGAGGCGCTGGAGCGCAGCGCCGACGCGGTGCGTGACGTCGTCGGCGTCCTCTCCACCTGAGTTGCATTGCTGGAAACGATCGAGAACCGGTTCCAGGGGCGCGACTACCTCGTCGAGCTCCGCGCGCACGAGTTCACCTCGATCTGTCCCCTCACACAGGCTCCCGATTCCGGTTTTCTGAAGATCAGCTATATCCCGGACGAGAAGCTGTTCGAGCTCAAGTCGCTGCGCGACTATCTGACCTCGTTCCGCAACCGTGAGATCCTGCAGGAAGAGGTCGTGAACGAGGTGCTTGAGCGGCTCGTCGCGGACGGAGCGCCGCGCTGGATCGAGGTCGAGGGCGACTTCGCCACCCGAGGCGGGATCTCGACCACGATCAGAGCAAGTGCCGGCGAGCGTTCCGACCCGTGGATCTAGGCCTCAACGGCCGCACCGCGCTCGTCTGCGGCGCCTCGTCGGGCCTCGGGCTCGCGAGCGCCGAGGCGCTGGCCGAAGAGGGAGCCAACGTCGTCCTCTTCGCCCGGCGCAAGGAGCAGCTCGAGGAGAACGCCGCGCGGCTCGACGGCGTCGCGATCGCCGGCGATGTGAGGGAGGACGCCGACCTCGAGCGCGCGGTGGCGACTGCCGTCGAGCGATTCGGCGGCCTGGACGTCCTCGTCTGGAACGGCGGAGGCCCACCGCCCGGGACGGCTCGGGACGTCGACGAGGCGTCGCTCGAGGCCGGCTACCGGCTGCTCCTGCGACCGGCGGTGACGCTCGTCCGCCTCAGCCTGCCGCATCTCGAGCGCAGCCCGGCGGGACGGATCGTCGCGCTCACGTCGCTGGCGGCCCAGGAGCCGACCACGCACCTCGCCATCTCGAACACGTTCCGCCCGGGGCTCACGGGCTGGTTGAAGACGCTCAGCCGGGAGGTCGGGCCGAAGGGCGTCACGGTCAACTGCGTCGCCCCGGGCCGGATCGCGACGGCGAGGCTCGACGAGCTCTACCCCGACGGCCCGAGCGAGGCGCAGCTCGAGGAGATCGCCCTGCGGCGGTGGGGCACGCCGCGGGAGTTCGGCGACGTCGTCTGCTTCCTCGCCTCCGACCGCGCGCGGTACGTCACCGGCCAGACCCTCGTCGTCGACGGCGGATTGAAGCGGTTCCTGTTTTGAGGCGCCATCTCACTCCGTGGCGTGTCGCGGGCGGGATCGTCGTCCTGCTCGCGGCCACGGTGCTGATCCTCTTCAGCATCCCCTCCGGGCAATACATCCTGCTCCCGGACACTGCCCATCCGGTTGCCCCCCTCGTGCGGGTGCAGGGCGCGCGCCCGGTCAAGTCCGGAACTCTCTACTTCGTCGACGTCATCGAGCGGCGGGCGAGCGAGCTCGAGGCCCTCTTCCCCTGGCTTCGGCCGCACTCGTCGCTCGAGCCCGCCGGCGCGATCGTTCCTCCGTGCGCCTCGGAAGCACAGGCGGAGGCAGCGCAGCTGCAGGAGATGGCGTTCTCCCAGCGCATCGCGGCGGCCGTCGCGCTCCGGCGACTCGGCTACCACGTCGTCGTCAAGCCGACCGGCGTCGTCGTCTCACAGCTCATCGCCGGCACGGACGCTCCTTGCAATCTCCAGCCGATGGACGTGATCCTCTCCGTCGACGGCGCGCCGACGCGCACGATCACGGCTCTCCGCGCCGCCCTGGCGCGGGTCAAGCCGGGGAACGTCGTCGTGTTGCGAGTTCGTCGAGCGGGACGCGCGCTCACGGCGCGAATCCGGACGATCAAGACGCCGGGCGACCCCAACCGGGCGCTCGTCGGGTTCGCCCCCGACCAGGCGGCGACGATCAAGTTGCCGATCCACGTCTCGATCGACACCAGCGGCATCGGCGGGCCCTCCGCCGGTCTCGCCTTCGCGCTCGAGGTGATGCAGAAGCTCGGTCGCAACGTCCTCCATGGTCATCGCGTGGCCGCGACCGGCGAGATGGAGCTGAACGGGGCGGTCGCCCCGATCGGGGGCGTGAAGCAGAAGACGTACGGCGTGCGAGAGGCGGGAGCCGATGTCTTCCTCGTCCCGGCGGGCTCGAACGCTCAGGTCGCGCGGCGCTACGCGGGACACGTGCGCATCATCCCCGTCAGCACGTTCGACCAAGCGTTGCACGCGCTGGCAACGCTGCCGCCGACACAGTAGAAATCCGCGTTTTCCTACTAATCGAAACTGGCGGAAATTCGTCAGTTTTCGTCGGCGGCAACGCTTGCTTCCGCGGGTTCTGCACCTATCATCGCACCTCGAGAGCGGCCCGTACTTCCTAGAGCAAAGACGAGAATGAGCAAACGACCCACACCAACGTGTGCTGACTGCTATTTCCGCCGCGCGGGTCTCTGCGCCCTTCCCGGCGAGGCGGTCTGCCCGACGTTCCGCACCCAGTCAGTCGGTCGGCTCGCGCCGCCGCCCCAGCCTCCTCTCGTTCCCCGCGCCCTCGCAGTACACGCCGCGGCATAGCTCGTAGGATTTGGGCGTGCGCTTCCTGCGCCGCCCCCGGATCGATACGAGTGAGGTTGCCGACCGCTGGCAGCCGCGGCTCTACGCGCGATTGCTCATCCTCGGGCTGCTCGTCGCGTACGCGATCGCCTTCATCCTCGAGAACCGTTCGCAGGTCAGGGTCCGTTTCGTGCTCGCGACTGCGAGCGTGTCGCTCGTCTGGCTGATCCTGCTGGCGCTCGGCGTCGGCCTGCTGGGCGGGATCCTGCTCGCCCAGCTAGAGCGCCGCCGGCGCCGCCGCTCGCACCAATTTCCCGAGCAATGAGACACCCTCGGCGATCTCCTCGGGCGACACGAAGCTGAAGGCGAGCCGCAACGCGCGCTCGCCGCTCGAGCCGCCGGGATAGAAGTCGGTTCCCTTGACGAAGGTCACGCCTGCTTCCTCTGCCTCGGCGAGCAGGTCACTGCTGGGTGGACCGGACGGAAGCTCGAGCCAGACGAAGTAGCCACCCTCCGGGTGCGTCCAGCTCGCGTCCTCGGGCAGCTCGCGTGCGAGAGCCTCGAGCATCGCGTCGCGTCGCTCGCGCAGGAGGCCGTTCACCCGCTCGAGGTTCGGCTCGAAGCTGCCCCGACGGAGAAACTCGAGCACCGTCGCCTGCGAGAGGTACGGAGGCGAAATGTACGTCGAGACCGCAAGCGCCTCGATCTCGGCCGCGAGCTCCGGAGGCAGGACGTACCAGCCGACGCGCACCCCCGGCGCGACCGTCTTCGAGAAGGACGAGCAGTAGGCGATCTGCTCCCCGCCCGCCAGCTCGAAGACGCTCGGGAGCGCCTCGCCGTCGTAGCGGACGAGCCCGTACGGATCGTCCTCGAGCACGAGCAGCTGCCGCTCGCGGGCAAGCTCGGCGAGACGCATGCGTCGCTCGAGGGAGAGCGTGCGCCCACTCGGATTCTGGAAGGTCGGGATCGTGTAGAGGAACGCGAACTTGCCGTCCGGCAACTCGTCGGGGATGAGCCCGTCCTCGTCCATCGGCACGCAGACGATCTCCGCGCCGAGGCGGGTGAGGATCTTCAACGGCCGGTCGTACGTCGGCGCCTCGACGAGGACGCGCCTGCCGGGGCGCACCAGCCGCTCGGCCAGAAAGACGAAGCCCTGGAGCGAGCCGCTCGTGATCACGATGCGCGCGGGCTCAACGCCGTGCCGCTCGGCAAGCCACTCGCGGAGCGGGCCGTAGCCGCCGCCGGGGCCGTAGCTGAGGATCGTCCGGCCGTCGCCCTCGAGCGCGGCGCGCGCACACTCGGCGAGCTCCTCGACGGCGAGACACTCGGGAGCCGGGATGCCGCGGGCGAACGAGATCACCGGCGGAGGGTAACCGCGCTCTCGGCTAGCCGGTCAGCTCTCGCTGGCCCTCCTGCAAAGCGCGGGCAATCTCGCGGTACCTGCCCCTCAGCTCGGGCGGAATGCGCCAGACGTCCACCGTGCCGAAGAGCGCAGCCACCCGCACGCGCAGCATCGGCGCGTCGGGCCGTGCCGCGTCCCGGCCCCATTCCCGACGGTGCCCGAAGACGGTGAGGCCCGTCACGTCGACCGCGATCCCCTCCGGCACGTAGACGTCGACGTTCGCGAAGAAGACGAGAGCCGTGAGGGACGTCCTCTCGCTCGCGATCTCTGCGTTGCGCAGGTCGAGGTCGACGTCTGCGAACCCCGCGAGGACGACGGCACGGCGCGGCAGTCGGAGCCGGCCTCGCCGAACGACATGCGCGAACAAGCCGGCTGTGATGCGGGATGACCGGCGACGCTCGCCTGCCGGGGGCACCGCAGGCAAGGCCTCGGCCACCGCGGACAGCTCGTCGACCGTGCCGGCCCGAATGGCGACTTCGACCCGCTCCGAGAACTCCTCCAGCGTGAGGCGCCCCTCGACCAGATGTTCGCGCAGGGCATGCACCGAGCGCTGCCGGTCGCCGTCGGATGCGCGAGGAGAGAGCTCGCTCACGCCCCGAGGCTACTGCTACTTCGCCCGCTCGGCCACCATCTGCGCGACCTCGGTCGGCGTCGTGCCGACCGCGATCCCGCGGGCCTCGAGCGCCTCCTTCTTTCCCTGCGCCGTCCCCGAGGAGCCGGAGATGATCGCGCCCGCGTGGCCCATGGTCTTGCCCGGCGGGGCGGAGAAGCCCGCGATATAGGCGAGCACCGGCTTCGTCACGTGCTCAGCGACGTACGCGGCGGCTTTCTCCTCCTCGTCGCCGCCGATCTCGCCCACGAGGACGATCAGCTCCGTCTGCTCGTCGGCCTCGAACTTCGCGATCACGTCCACGAAGGAGGAGCCGACAACCGGGTCGCCGCCGATGCCGACGATCGTGGAGTTGCCGAGGCCGAGCTGCGTCAGCTCGTGGCCGATCTGGTACGTCAGCGTCCCCGAGCGGGAGACGAGCCCGACCGTCCCCTCGCTGAAGATCTCGGCCGGGATGATCCCCGCGTTCGCCTTTCCCGGCGAGAGGACGCCCGGGCAGTTCGGTCCGATCATCGTCGTGCCCTTGCCCCGGAAGTACGTGTACGCGCGCAGCATGTCGTGGGCCGGGATGTGCTCGGTGATGCAGATCACCGTGGCGATCCCCGCATCCACGGCCTCGTAGATCGCGTCGACTGCGAATCGGGCCGGGACGAAGATGAGCGACGTGTTGGCGCCGCCCTCGGCGACCGCCTCCGCGACGGTGTCGAAGACCGGGACGCCCTCGACGTCCTGGCCGCCCTTCCCGGGCGTGACGCCGGCGACGAGGTTCGTGCCGTAGGCCCGGTTGCGGAGACCGTGGAAGCGGCCCTCCGAGCCGGTCAGGCCGGCGACGACGAGGCGCGTGTCGTTGTCGAGGATGATCGCCATCAGCGCTTCAGTCCTTTGAGCACGACCGTCGGCAGCTCGAGCCTGCCGTCGCGGAGGCGGCTGTCGAGCAGCTCGCGCACCCGCGGGCGGACTTCCTCCGGCGTTTCCGTGCGGTCGAGCCAGTCCTCGAAGTCGGTGTCCCTGGCCATGAACGCCTCGTCGGCGACCTCCAGCCCCGCCAGCTCGAAGAAGCTGTGCCACTCGGGGACGCCGTAGTTGCGGACGTGACTCGGGTCGCGCAGGCGGTCGGCCTCCTCCGCGGACTCGCTCGTGAACGTGTTGTCGCAGATCACGACGCGGTCTCGCGCCACGCGCGCCATCTCCTTCAGCGCGGCGAGCGCGTCGGGGAAATGGTGCGCCGCGATGCGGCAGGCCACGGCGTCGAAGCTCGAGTCGGCGAACGGGAGATGGTCTGCCGGCGCGATCAGGTCGGGCTCCATCCCGGGCGCCGTGTCGACGGTGACGACCTTCGCTCCGGCCTGTCGCAGCCGCCGCGCGACGTGGCCGCCGCCCGTGGCGACGTCGAGCACGTCCACGTCCGGGCCCGGCTCGCACCAGGCCACGACGAGATCCAGATCGTCGCCCGTGGCATGCGTCGCGCTCTCGCGGTACGCCTGCGCCCGGTCGTTCCACAGATCCATCATGCGGCCGCCAGCTCCACGGCCCGCCGAGCGCCGTCGAGCATGGTCGCCTCGGCATGGATGTTCTCCCGCCCGGCGTCGGCGAGGATCTGCCGGCCCTCTGCCGCGTTCGTCCCGTCGAGCCGGACGACGATCGGATAGCGGGACATGTCGAGCCGGTCGAGCGCGGCAAGGATCCCGCGCGCCACCTCGTCGCAGCGAGTGATCCCGCCGAAGATGTTGAAGAAGATCGAACGGACCTGTTCGTCCCGCGTGATCACCTCGAGCGCGTCGACCACGCCCTCCGCGCTGCCGCCTCCGCCGAGGTCGCAGAAGTTCGCGGGACGGCCGCCGACGTGCGCGACGACGTCGACGGTGGACATCCCGAGGCCGGCGCCGTTCGCGAGCACGCCGACGTCCCCGTCGAGCTTCACGTACGTCACGCCCTTCTCGCGCGCGAACGTCTCGATCGGATCGGCGGCGGTCGGGTCGCGCCACTCTGCGATGTCCGGATGACGTGGAAGCGCGCTGTCGTCCACGGTGAACTTCGAGTCGAGCGCCTTCACCTCGCCGTCCGGCGTGACGATGAGCGGGTTGATCTCGCAGAGCATCGCGTCGAACTCGACGAAGGCGCGGTATAGCTGCTCGACGATCGCGGCGATCTGCTTCTGCTCGGACGGATCCTCGACCCCGCCGCCGTAAACGAGCCGGCGCGCGACCCACGGCTGGAAACCCTCGAGCGGGTCGAGGTGGAGGCGGACGAGCGCGTCCGGGCTCTCCTCCGCGACCTGCTCGATCTCGACGCCGCCCTGGGTCGTGAACATGAAGAGCGGCTTCTTCGCGCCGCGGTCGAACGTGACCGAGAGGTAGTACTCGCGCTCGATGTCCGACGCGCTCTCGATCCAGAGCGTGTGGACGACGTGGCCGTTGATGTCGAGCCCGAGAATGTCGTGGGCTTTGGCCTCGGCGTCTGCGGGATCCTCGGCGAGCTTCACGCCGCCTGCCTTGCCGCGGCCGCCGGTCAGCACCTGCGCTTTGACGACGACTGGGCCGCCGAGCTCCTCTGCCGCCTCGCGCGCCTCGTCGACCGTCGTGGCGAGACGCCCGTCAGAGACCGGGATCCCGACGCGCCGGAAGAGATCCTTGCCCTGGTACTCGTAGAGGTCCACCGGCGCCGGACACTAACGACGCGACGCCGGTGGACCGCGCAGTTCAGCGCTCGCTAGGGGCCGCAGCCGTAGACGGGGTCGCAGCCGGTCGTGCCGGTCGTGGTGGTTCCGGTCGTCGTCCCGCCGCCGGCCGGAGGCGACTTCTTGATCGCGCTACCGGCCGCCGAGACGACGAACCACTTGCCGCCGAAGAAGTTCTGGCCCTGCCCGGCAGTCTGTCCTGCAGCCTTGTCGAGCTTGAACAGGTACAGCGGATGCCCCTTGTACGTCACCTGGAGCTTCCCGTTCTTCCGCTTCGTGGTGCCGAGAAGCTTGGCCTTGACGCCCGTGGCGGCACGGACGGAGCCCTTCTTCATGAGCGGCGGCCAGAAGGTCGCGCACTTGCCGTAGCAGGCGCTGCGACCGTGCTTGTCCGCCAAGAAGAGATACAGCGTCCTGCCCGAGCTCGTCGCGAGCACGTTGCCGACCTTCGTCTTGTGGAGCGTGACCCGCCCCGCCGTCGCGTTGCTCGCGGCGAGGGACTGGGAGTTTTGGTGTGTGACCGCGGCGGCCGCGGCCACGCCTGCGGCGGCGAGAGCGACTGCGAACGCGGCGGCCAGAACTGTCTTCTTCAAGATCCTCTCCTCCTACTGGGTTCGCCGATTTCTACGCGCACCGGCCGACCGCGGATTGCGGCCGCTACTCGGCCGCGATCTCGCAGATGATCTGACCAGTCGTGACGGGCTGTCCAGGCTCGACGGTGAGGCTCCGGATCGTGCCGGCGCGGTGCGCGGGCACCTCGTTCTCCATCTTCATCGCCTCGACGACGCAGATCACCTGGCCCGGCTCGACCTCGTCTCCTTCGCCCACTTGCACGGAGAGGACCGTCCCCTGCATCGGTGAGACGACGGCATCCCGCCCGCCACCGCCCGCGGCTCCTTGCCGGACCCTCTCGTGCCGCCGGCGCGCGAGCGCGCGCCACTCCGGCTCGGGTTCCGACAGGCGAACCTCGAACCGCCGTCCGTCCACCTCGACGTTCCGCACGCGCTCGACCATCCGCCCATTCGGACCCGTCGTTCCTTGTAACAGACTGTTACTAGGTGCGGCGAGCGGCGGTGCGGCGCTCAGCTCGGCCGCACGGGCGGCCAGCTCCTCCGACTCGACCACGCCGACGCACGTCTCGCCGGTGACGAAGCAGGGATGCGAGAGAAGCGCCTTGTGGAAGCCGATCAGCGTCGTCGGCCCCTCGATCGCGAACTCGTCGAGCGCCCGCAGCATCCGCCGCCGTGCGTGCTCGCGGTCGACGCCCAGCACGATCAGCTTCGCGACCATGGGGTCGTAGGCGCCGGAGACCTCGTAGCCGGCTGCGACTCCGGAGTCGACGCGCACCCCCGGCCCCGCCGGCTCGCGATAGGCAATCACGGGCGCCGGCGACGGCAGGAAGCCGCGCGCGGCGTCCTCCGCGTTGATCCGGCACTCGATGGCGTGGCCGCGAAGCTCGACCTCCTCCTGCCGGACCGACAGCGGCTCGCCGAGCGCGACGAGGATCTGCTCGCGAACGAGGTCGAGCCCGGTGACCATCTCGGTGACGGTGTGCTCGACCTGGATGCGCGTGTTCATCTCCATGAAGAAGTAGTCGCCGTCGCGCGTGAGCAGGCCCTCGATCGTCCCGGCGGAGCGGTAGCGCAGGCGCGAGCCGCTTCGACCCCGATGGAGCCGATCGCGCCCGTAGCTCGTCGTCGACGGCCGGGGAGGGCGTTTCTCGACGGCTCCCGATGGCGGCGCTGGATCGTGCAGTCGACGCTCGCCGAGATGGATCATGTTGCCGTGGGCGTTGGCGAGCACCTGGACCTCGACGTGGCGCGGGTCGAGGATGAGCTTGACGTAGACGTCTGGGCGCGAAATATGACTCGCCTTGGCGCCGCGCCCGCTCGAACGCCTGCTCGCCTGCGACGGCTCGTGCACCTCCTCCATGCCCTTGCCGCCGCCGCCGCCGCCGCCTTGATCAGGAGCGGGTAGCCATCTCCTCCCGAGCGCTACAAGCCGTCCACCGAGCCCATGGGCTCGTCGTGCCCGGAATGATCGGGACGCCCGCCTCCTGCATCGCCGTGCGGGCGGCCGTCTTCGAGCCCGTCGGCTCGATCGCGCGGGGCAGCGGGCCGATCCAGACGAGCCCGGCGTCCTCCACGGCCCGCGCGAACGCGGCGTTCTCGGCCAGGAAGCCGTAGCCGGGATGCACAGCCTCGCGCTCCAGAACGCTGAGCCGCGTCGAGGATGCGATCGATCGCGAGGTAGCTCTCGGCGGCCGGCGTCGGCCCGAGCAGGAACGCCTCGTCCGCGTAGCGCGACGTGGAGCGAGCCGCGGTCGCGCCTCGGAGTAGACGCCGACCGCGCCGACTCCGAGCTCGCGCAGCGTGCGGAAGACGCGGATCGCGATCTCGCCCCGGTTGGCGACGAGAACCTTGTCGAACATGAGCGGGCCGTATTCTCCACGCCGTGGACCTGACGGCGGCCGATCAGCTCACCGTCGCGCGCGCCGCGTCGGTCCCGCTCGTGGTCGTGCTCTACGCCTGGGACTTCTCGGGCCACGACTACTGGGCGACGGCGGTCTTCTGCGCCGCGATGACGACCGACTGGTTCGACGGGAGGCTCGCCCGCCGGCAAGGACGGACTTCGTCCGTCGGCTCGCTCCTCGACCCGATCGCCGACAAGGTGCTCGTGCTCGCCGTGCTCGTGATGCTCGTCGGACAGGGTGTCGTTCCTGCCTGGATGGTCGCGGCCATCGTCGTCCGCGAGGTGCTGATCACGGGCCTGCGCCAGGCGGCGATCGAGCGCGGCGTCGTTCATCGCCGCGCGCGACCTCGGGAAGCTGAAGACGTGGGC
>CAVVKA010000008.1:0-530616 GCA_963748755.1 uncultured Actinomycetes bacterium | reverse complement strand
CTCGGTCGCATTTGATCCGAGACGCTTCATCGGCTAGAGCTAAGGGATTCCGGGTCTAGTCTCAAGCCGTACCAAGCGTCTCGCGGTGTTCGCCGCGTTCGTGGTCACTCTGGTGCTTCTCTCGGTCGGAGGCTCGGTGGCGTCGGCTACCCGCCCCACTGGTAGCGGCAAAGCGGACTGCGAGGTGCCGAAGGTGGTTGAGCTGTCGCTGGGCGCGGCGGAGAAGAAGGTCCGCCAGGCCGGGTGTCGGGTCGGAGCTGTGCGGCGTCGGACTTCGACGTTACTGCTCGACAACCACGTCCTAGGCCAGAAGCCAGCGGCCGGGCGGATCGGTGCAGGCCGGAAGGTCACGCTTGTGGTGGGGAAGGGGCCGACGACCGGGGCCTTGCCGAGCTTGGGGAGGCTCGTTCCTCAGCGGCTTCCGCGCTATATCGCCTATGACCCGCCGGGGGGCGGAATCTGGTTGATCAAGCCTGATGGGTCGGATGCGCACGAGCTCGGCCCCGCTCTCGGCGCTGATCCTGTGTGGTCGCCGGACGCGACGAAGATCCTCTACGACGCGCCCGTCTCCGCACCGCCCAACGACGACGGGAGCGTCGTCGCTTACAGCTACGTCATGAACGCTGACGGAAGCGATCAACGCTCGATCATGCCCTCGCGCTGGGGCCCGTTCGGCGATTTGTGCTGCACGGGCTACTACGACTTTCACTGGTCTCCGGACGGCAAACAGCTTGTCTTCACCGGAGGAGCGGGCGAGGGTTATTCAGGGATCGCGATTGTGGATGCCGATGGCTCCAACGAGCACGGACTGGTGAATGGCTTTAGTGAGGAGGCTTCCTTCGCACCGGACGGTGGTTGGATCGTCTTCTCTGTCGGCACGTTTGGCGTGAACAACCCGAACGAGAGCTACGGCATCTATGTGGTCGAGCCCGACGCACCATTCTTCCCCTATCAGATCACGTTCGGAGGCGGCGTGGACTCCCCGAGTTGGTCTCCGGACGGGAAACGGATCGTGTACGGCTGCCTTCTCGACAAGCAGGGGTACAAGCAGGGGTACGAGCAGGCACACGCCATCTGCGAGCTGACTCGAGCGCGGGCCGGCGGAAGCGTGACAGTCTGGCCCGCTGGGCACCCAGCCCGGCAGCGCATCCTCTACATGAACAAGCATGAGATATTCCTGCACCCCACCTGGAACGCCACCGGGACCAAGATCCTCGTCACGATCGAGAAGACGGAGAACGGGCCAGAACAGATCGCGCTGATGTCCCCTTCCGGCGGACGACCCATTGAGACCGGCATCCTCGTTGCCCGTGGCACCTATCCCGACTGGTGAATCGGTCCTGCTCAACCTCGTGCCGCAAGCGCTGTTCTCGACCAGCCGCTAGTACGCGTGCCCCGTGACGAGCTTCGCGATCCCGAAGGAGAGCGCGATCTCGGCAGCAATCAGGAGCGCGAGCGCCGCGACGATCAGGACCACGGCGTGCCAGGGCACACCCTCAGCAGGCTCGCCTTCGGGCCCGAAGCCGGTCTCCTCGGCCCATTCTTCGGCCCGGTGGAGCAGGTCGTGCGAGGGCTCCACATGGTGGCGCTCGAAGCCGCGCAGGGGCGTGCGCGTGGCCATGAAGGTCCGGTACCCCACTCGGCCCGATGCATAACGGGCCGAGCCGGCGGGCCTCGGCGAGTAGCCTGTGCCCGTGGAAGCCGACGACACCGTTGTGGTGACCACCGTGTCGGGAGTGCCCGAGGCCGAGGTGGTCTGCGGTCTGCTCCGGTCGGCCGGGATCGACTGCGCGCACCGCGACACGGAGGCGATCGACTCGCCGCTCGAGGACTTCATTGCGGCGGGAGCTCAGGAGATCCTCGTCCACGAGCGGGACCTGCAAGCGGCAAAGGAGCTGCTCACCGCGAGCGCCGGCTGATGGACTGGTGGCACGCGATCGACCTGCCGGACGGGTCGGTCACGCCAGGAGGCTGGGATCTCCGGGAGATCTCGCGACGGCTGCCGTGGCCGGACGTCTCCGGAAAGCGGTGTCTCGATATCGGCACGGCGGACGGGTTCTGGGCGTTCGAGCTGGAGAAGCGCGGCGCCGCCGACGTCCTCGCGACCGACCTGCCCTCTCCGTTCCAGGCGCGGGCGCGGAAGCGGTTCGAGCACGCGCGTGAGCTGCTCGGCTCGAGCGTCCGCTACGAGGAGCGCGACGTCTTCGAGCTGGAGGGCGAGTTCGACGTCGTCTTCATGGGCTACGTGCTGCAGATGGTGCGAGACCCGGTAGGCGCGGTCGAGGCGGTTCACAAGGTGTGCCGCGGCCAGCTCCTCCTGCTCGAGACCGTCTCGCTGCCGCTGACCCTCCTCCCGGCTCCCCTGGCGCGGCTCGACGCGCGGCGCGACGGGCGCGAGCGGTTCGTCTTCAACCCGCGGGGCCTGCGGAAGGCCGTGGAGCTCGCCGGCTGGACGGTGGAGGCGCAGACAGGGATCCTGCGCGAGCGGGCGGGACCGCTTCCCGAGGCGCAGAAGGCCAGCCGGTCCTGGAAGTATCGGCTGGGAGCGCGGGGATGCTCGTGCGCTTTGCGGGCGGCCCCGACCGGTACGAGCACGCAATTCTTCGGGAGGACGGGATGAGACTCGACGGGATCCACCACGTCACGTGCATCACGGCCGACGCGCCGGGGAACGTCGACTTCTACACGCGCGTCCTGGGCCTGCGCCTCGTCAAGAAGTCGGTCAACCAGGACGATCCGACCGTCTACCACCTCTTCTACGCCGACGAGGAGGGGCACGCGGGCTCCGACATCACGTTCTTCGAGTACCCGAACGCCCGGCCCGGCCAGGCCGGCGACGGGATGGTCCACACCGTGGTCTGGCGAGTCGGCTCGACCGACGCGCTCGAGTTCTGGGCCGCACGGCTGAGCGCGGAGGGCCACGAGGTCGAAGCCGACGGCGAGTCGCTCCGCTTCGCGAACCCGGAAGGGCTGCAGCACGAGCTCGTCGTCTCGCACGTCGAGGACGAGCCGCTCGTCGCGCACCATCCCGAGATCCCGCGGGAGCTGGCCCTGCAGGGCTTCGAGGGAGTCCGCGCGTATGGCCGCCCGAGCGACGAGTTCCTCACGACGCTCGGGTTCGAACGGCAGGACGGTCGCTGGGACACGCGCGGCGAGACGCGCGGCGGCTGGATCGAGTACGCCGAGGCGCCCCACGTGGCGGGTGTCGGAGGCGCCGGCACCGTCCACCACGTCGCGTGGGCCTCGACGATGGAGGACCACCAGGCCTGGCACGACCTCGTCCGAGACGCAGGCGGGCACCCGACTCAGATCATCGACCGCTTCTGGTTCCGCTCGATCTACTTCCGCGAGCCGGCAGGCGTCCTCTTCGAGATCGCGACGCTCGGGCCGGGGTTCGCGACCGACGAGGATCCGGCGCACCTCGGCGAGAAGCTGATCCTGCCGCCTGCGTTCGAGCACCTACGGGATCGGGTCGAGCCGCTGCTCACGCCGCTGCCCGACCCGCGCGCGGACTGGGCCGCGCGGTAGCTACTTGCCGGGCTGCGGCAGGGAGGACGTGTCGACGACCTCGAAGTCGGCTCCGGTGAGGCGGCCGAGCGTGTGGAGCGCGTCGTTCGACCAGTGCGCATTCGGCGCGCCGGAGACGTACCAGGGCGAGCCGTTGTCGGCGAGGATCATCCCGTAGCGCTGCAGCGCGCGGAGCACGATTCGCGCCTGCTTCGGGAACGCGGCGACATTCACGCTCGCCTTCAGCCTCACACGCAGGCCCATCGGCGGCAGCGACGGGTCGTTCGAGCTCGATGCGTAGTGCCGCGCGGGATAGACGTAGGCGCGCCGTGTCTCTCGCGCCGTGAAGCGAAGCGCGTGGTCGATCGCGCCGCGCGCGACCTCGTCCCAGCGGGCGAGGCCCGGGAAGATCGGCAGCCCTGCTGCGTCGGCAGAGGTCCAGCCCGCGGGCCGGAGATGGTTCGAGCGGAGGTTCCAGATCGCGCCGGAGCCGGCGGTCCAGCCCTGTCCGGTGTGGCGCAGGTCGTACAGCTCGTAGAGCCGGCACGTGCTCCTGTCGACGAGGATCGCGTGGCGATCGCCGCTCGCGTGCGCGCCGCCTTCGATGTGAACGCGCGGCGGGATCGGGTAGCGGACACGGTTCGACTCGTCGGCGTACTCGAACGAGACCCGACGCAGCGGCGTCGTGCGAGAGACGACGTCGAACGGGATCCCGATCGGGCCGCCGTCCCATTTGCCGGAGCCGAAATCGGCGTGAACAGGGGCATCGAGGCCGATCGAATTGATCACTCGCGCTGAATCTGCCGATACAGGGAGCTTGTCCACACGTTGGTTCCATGGATTGTCCGCCGGAAAGACCGGGCAGTGCCGCGCCGCCGGCAGCCGTAGCGCCTGCGCGGACGAGCTCGTGAGGGCCGCGGCGAGAGCGACTGCGAGCGCTGCTGTCAGGACCAGCTGCTTCATGGCCTTCTCATCGGCCGCAGCGTTCCTCATACTGAGCGCCGTGGCGACGGCACCTCCGCGGCGGGTGCTCGTGGTCGACGACGACGACGACATCCGCCTTCTGCTCGAGGAGCTCTTGCGCGGCGCTGGTTACGGCGTCGAGACGGCGGAGGACGGGCGGGTGGCGCTGCGCAGGTTCCACGAGAGCCCGTCCGACATCGTCGTCCTCGACCTCTCGATGCCTGAGCTCGACGGGTTCGAGACGCTCGAGCGCCTCCGCGACCTGAGCGACGTTCCGGTGATCCTGCTCACGGCGCGCAACGGCGAGATCGACAAGGTGCGCGGCTTTCGCGCCGGCGCCGACGACTATCTCGTCAAACCCTTCGGACGCCAGGAGCTGGTCGCACGGATCGAGGCGCTCCTGCGGCGGGTGCCGGCGTCGACTCACCACAACCACTACGAGGACGCAGCGCTCGCGATCGACTACGGCAGGCGGCACGTCATGTGTCGCGGCTTGCCCGTCCGCCTCACCCCGCTCGAGTTCCGCCTGCTCACCACGCTCGTCGAGCATGCCGGGCAGGTGCTCTCGGGCGACCAGCTCGTCGAGCACGTGTGGGGGCATGCCGGGGGCGTCTCACGCGGCCAGGTGAAGCTCTACGTCTCATACCTGCGCAAAAAGCTCGGTCAGAAAGCGGAAGGCTTCGAGCCGATCGAGACGGTGCGCGGCTTCGGCTACAGGTACGTTCCGCCGTCTTCCTGACGACCTGGGAGCGTGACGGTCACGCGAGTTCCCTCGCTCTCGCGCGTCTCGAGGGAGATCGTGCCGCCGTGGCCCTCGACGATTGCGCGCGCGATCACCAGCCCGAGCCCGGTGCCCGGGATGGCCCGGCGGGTCGCGGTCGAGGCGCGGTAGAAACGCGAGAACAGCTGGCCGAGCTCGTCGTGCGGGATCCCGATCCCGGTGTCGGTGACCTCGACACGCAGTGGGCCGCTGCCGTTCGATGCTGAGAGCAGCACGGAGCCTCCGCTGGGCGTGAACTTGATGGCATTCGAGACGAGATTGTCGAGTACTTGCCGGAGCCGCGCTGCATCGGCTTCGAGTGGGAGGCTGCCCTTCACGTCGAGGCGAAGGTCGATCCCGCTCTCTGCCGCCCGAGGCCGGGCCGCCTCGACCGTCGCGGCGGCGAGCACGGCGAGGTCGGTCGGCTCCGGCTGTAGCTCGAGCCGTTCAGCCTCGATTTCCGCCACCAGGAGCAGGTCTTCCACTGCCCGGCGGAGGCGAGCGTTGCTGCGGCGCACGACGTCGACATATCTGCGTCCCGTCGGTCCGAGCTCGTGCTCCTCGTCGGCGAGCAGCTCGAGGAAACCCGAGATAGAGGTGAGCGGAGTGCGTAGCTCGTGTGAGACGGCGGCGACGAATGCGCCGCGCAGTCGCTCGAGGCGACGATCGGCCGTCATCTCACGCAGCGTCCAGATCCTGCCGACGACGGTGCCGTCGGGCCGGGCGACCGGAGCCGTATAGCCCCGGAAGACGCGGCCGCTGTCGGCGAGCTCGAACTCGTCCTCGCTCGCGGCGGGATCCTCTGCCACCTGCAGCATCCGCTCGCGGTAGCGCGCCGGCTCGGTCGTCCGGTCGGCGAGCGCCAGCAGCCGCTCCGGCACGGTGCCGTGCAGCGGCAGGCCGAGCTCGACGGCGTACCCCAGTAGCGGCGTGTTCGCTAGGACGATGTTGCCGGACAGGTCGGTGAGGCAGATGCCGTCGACGGTGGAGTCGAGCAGCGCTCGCTGGAGGGCGCTCGTCGATTGCAGCTCGAGCGCGTCCGACGAGATGCGGCGCGAGGAGAGACCGGCGACGACTCCGACGCCGACGAGTGGGATGAGCCGCAGCACGAGCGCGACTGGGTCGTCCGAGTCCGTGAAAGCCTCTGCGGCCACGAAGTAGAGGCCGGTCCCCGCGACACCGCAGAGGGCGCCGCCGACAGGACCGAGCTGGGCCGCGAGCAGCGCGACGAACGGAACGAACCAGATCGTCCCGATTCGCCCCGGTCCGCCTGTGGCCAGCATGGCTCCGAACGTGCCGAGAAGCCCGGCCGCTCCGATCGCGAGCACGAAGCCACGGTTGCGCGCCAGGCGAGCGCTCACCTCAGTTCTCCCCGTCACCTTCGGCCGCGTCTGCATCGCCTTCGCCGCGGAGCGCGATCCAGAAGAAGACACCCGCGCCGGCGAACAGGGCGAGGAGGACGGGCATGTGGAACGCGCGGAGCACGAACCAGGCGTCCGGGATCCGCAGGACCTTGGCACCGATGACGTCGTGGTTCGTCGGATACCAGAGGTCGGGCGCAGTGCGGTTGTCTCCCTTCATCCTCCAGCCGGTCCGGCCGTTGCCGCCGGTGATGCGGTGGATGACGACGAAGCCTGCCCCGACCTGTCCCTTCGGCACGCGGTAGGCGACCACCTCGCCGGCGTGGTAGCTCGACCGGTGCTCGACGAGGGCGAGGTCGCCGGTGTGGAGATGCGGAAGCATGCTCGTGCCGCTCACCATCACCCAGTCGGCGCGTCCGCCTAGGCTCTGCGGCAACCCGAACCAGAGACAGATCGCGAGGAGACCGCAGAGCGCGGCGAGCTTCGCGACCGCCACGTGGAGGCCCAGCCGCGCGCGCAGCCAGTGCCGCCTCGCTACCCACGCGGGCGGGAGTGTCTGAGCGCTACTTCTCATAATTGAGGGCGATCGAAGGGGCCTGGCTAGCGCCGTGTCCGGCGATCGTGGTCGTCGCGTTGTTGTTGCCGGTCGTGTCGATCAGCATCCACCCGTAGACGCCGCCGCTCTTGATGTTCGAGTCGAACGTGGCGGTGACGGTGATCGCATCCGTGCCGGTGCCCGCGAACGTGAAGTCGGGTGTCGAGCCGTAGGTCGGCATGGTGTTCCAAGTGACAGTCGAGGGATCCCAGGCGGAGGTGATGGGATAGGCGGAGATGGTGTCCGGGCCTTTGAACGTGCCCGTAACCGTGAACGTCAGCAGTGCGGAGTCGGCGCCGGCCGTCGTCGGCAGCGAACACGGCGCTCCCTTGGGGTCGAACCCGATGAGCACGTAATCGTTGCCGTTGTTCTTGCTGAGCACCGTCTCGGACGACTGGTTGCCGAAGTTCGTGTTCGGGCTGTTCGCGTGGATCTCGGCGTCCGACTCGGCCGGGCTGCAGGAGCCCTTGGTCAGGGTCTGGCTCCAGACGTGCAGCTGCTTCGAGGCGAGCCCGAGGCTTGCGGCATATGCGACTCCTGCGAACGAGAACGATCCGACCACGATCGCGGCGACGAGGCGGAGCGGCTTGAGGCGAAGACGGCGCATCAGTGTTCTATCCGGTGAGAGCGAAGGCGTAGGCGGTGAGGCTCGCGGCAGCGACGGTGCCGAAGCCCGTGACATGGACGGTGCAGCCGCCGGTGCACGGGCCGACGTTGTTCGTTGCGGCTCCGAGGCTCGTGTGCGAACTGTTCTCGAGTGTCACTGCAAGGGTCTCGTTGGCACATGCCTGCGGCACGTTCAGAACGTTGACCTGGGTGACGTTGCCGCCGTTGTCGACGTTGCGGGTCGCGGTTAGCGACGAGGACGTACAACCGCCGACTGCTGCGCTCCCCGCCGAGAGCTGCTTCGTGCCGAGGCCGAGGCTCGCGGCAGCGGCGACCCCGACCGACAGGAACAGTGCGGTCAGGACGACGCCGAACATATGGGTCAGCCGTTTCATTCCACCTCACCTCCCGGCCCACGAGCCGAGCGGGGCACCACGATGGGCCCCGCTCGCTTCGGCCGGTACGAAGACGGTTACTACGAGACGACGACCGAGACGCCGGTGACGAGGCTCGCGTCGGGGTTGCCCGAGGTCGCGATGTTCGCCGTAGCGGACGCCGGGAGCATGCCACTCATCTCAGCGCCGACGGTGGCACCGCCCGCGCCGGTCAGCTGGATCTTGTACGCCTTGCTCTGGCAGGCGGCGGGGATGCTGGAGAGGTTCACCTGGCTGACTGCATAGCCGGGAAGGCTCGCGGCGTACGCCGTGGTGTAGGCCGCCTGGATGCCCGAGCCGCAGGACGCGACGACGGCACTGCCGGCGCCGAGGCCCGACGACGAGAGGCCGAGGGAGGCGGCGAAGCCGTACACGCCGGCGAAGACGATGAAGGCTGCAACCGAGGCGACCACCATCTTGGTCGTCCGGGTCGCGTTCCGAATCTTGCGCATGTCAATGCTCCTCTGGTGGTTGTACCGGCCGCAGAAGTCGCGCGGTAACCAGAGGATCGTTTGACGCCTTATGAAACCGAGGTTTGTCCGGGTATGGGTCCCGTATGAGCGGAACCTCCCCCGGAATGGGGAGGGGACGAGCGCGAGGGCCGCAGTCATGGGAAATATGTCGGTTGTCATATCGCGATCCGATAGGGGAAATCCCCCTAAAGGACCACGGGGGAATACCGCAGCCGCACTTCGTCGACGAACGCAGCCAGGCGCTCGGCGAGCTGCGGGTCCACGCATTCGAGCACGTTCTCGGCGTTGAGCTCCCCGGAGTGCGAGAGGTTGAAGCTGCCGACGAAGACGGTGTCGTCGGCCACCGTGACCTTCGCGTGCATGTAGTCGTGCACCGAGCCAGGTGCGTATGGCGTCGTGACCTTGCCGGAGAACGGCGCGCGGGTGAGCACCGTCCGCAGCAGTGGCCCCTTCCAGTCGACGTTCCCGTTCTCACGCCATTGGGTGAACACCTCGGCGACCTGGGTGGAATCGACGACGCCGGCGAGGTCTACCTTCCCGTCCGACGAGACCTGCGCGAGCGTCCCGAGGATCGGTGCCGACGTGATGACGGGCGAGGCGATCCGCACCCGACGTCGAGCGCCGCCGACCGCCTTCGCGATCCGGTGCGCGAGCTTCTCGCCGCGACCAGGACAGAACCACGCTCGCATTCCGTCCACGGGCGCGGTGTCGACCCGGCCGGTCTTGGCGACGTCGCGCGTCGTCCAGAGCTGCTCGAAGTCCTCGCGGTAGCGGGCGGCGACCCCCGGCGAGTCGACGGTCAGGATGACGTTCTCCTCCCGCGTCCACGAGTCGGCCGTCCAGTTCGTCGACCCGGTCCAGACCGAGGCGGCGTCGCGGACGACGTACTTGTGGTGCATCAGGTCGGGCACGCCGGGAATCGCGGCGGTCGGGAAAGGCATCGCTTCGACGGCGTCGGGATCGGTGATCGGCGGCGGCGGGACGGGTGCGGCTTTCGCGTGGTCGAGGTTGTAGGCGAGGCGGACGGCGACGCCGCGCTTCTGCGCGGCGACGAGCCCGCCGCAGACGATCGCGTCGAGCTCGGGCGGGAGGTTGAGGTCGTAGACCGCGATCTCGAGCGTCTGCTTCGCGGCGCCGAAGAACTCGGCGAGCGCGTTGGCGGTCTGCTCGGCCGGCTGGCCGCCGTCGGTCAGCGTGCGGACTTCGACGCCAGCCACTCGGCCTTATGGGCTTTCTTCGCGGCCTGGTAGTCGGCGAGCGCCTGCGCCGAGTCGACGTCCCCGAGCGTCGGGTGGCCGGGCACGAGCTCCTGGGCCACCGGCACGCCGAAGCGCTTTGCGAGCACCGCGCCGAGCGACTTGACCTTCATCTCGCCGAAGCCGGGAAGCGCGGAGATGCGGGTGCGGAGGTCTGCACCGTCTGCAGCGTCCGTCCAGAGCCGGGACGCGTCTCCGCCGTACTCGTCTGCGACGGTCGCCGCGAGCTCGCGCACCCGCCCGGCCATCGAGCCGGGGAAGCGGTGGATGGCGGGCTTCTCGCGGAACAGCGGCTCGAGGTCGGCCTTCGCGACCTTGCCCGGTTCGAGCGTGCCGAGCCGCTCCTTCAGCCGGAGCGGGCCGAGGAAGGCCTGCTGGACGGTGACCTGCTGGTCGAGCGCGAAGCCGACGAGGAGCGCGAACGGATCGTCCGCAAGTAGTCGGTTGGCCGCGTCGTCCTCGGTGAACCAGAGCGCGTCGGGCACAACCCGATCCTACGCGGACGCCTGCAGCAGAGCGCGGCAGCGCTGGACGTACGGCGTTGCCCGCTGCTCTTCGAAATACGCGAGCGCCGCGTCGAGCCGCGACGTGTCGCCGCCCTCGGCGGCCAGCAAGCTCGCCCAAGCCTCGGCGAAGCGTGCGCCGATCCGGCCGTAGATCTCCGAGGCTCGCACGAGCGCGCCGCCGGCGGCAGCGCGGCCGGCCTCCAGCCACACGTGCCCGGCCCGCCCGTCGTTCAGAGCGAGGTATTCGTCGCCGCGACCGAGCTCGACGAGCTCGAGCGGCAGGTCGAACAGGATCTCCGGCCGCGGCTCCGCAAGCGCCTCCTCGAGCAGCGCATCAGACTCGGCGCGCCGGCCCACCGCGCGGAGCGAGCGGGATACGGACGTGAGGATGTCGCCGGCGATCTGCGCGTCCTCGCCCGACTCGCGGAAGGCCGCCAGCGCCCGCTCGGAGTCGGCCAGGGCCGCCTCCACCTGCCCGCGGGCGAGGTGGGCGCGCGCCCGGGTGGCGAGCACCGGGCGAGTCTGGTAGCTGTCGGCCGCCCTCGGCAGCGACAGGAAGTGGGTCGCCGCTGCAATCGACCCGTCGAGATCGCCCTGGAGGTCCCGCTCGTAGACCCGTTCCCCGTCGATCCAGATCAGGGTGGCGGTCTTGCCGTAGCGCTCGCACAGCGCACGCATCTCGTCGAGCCGCGCGGCGGCGTCGTCGAGGCGGCCGACGATCCGAAGGCACTGGGCCAAATTGTTGAGCGCGCTGACGCGGGCGCTCACGATCTCGGCTCCGCGCTCGACAGCCTGCTCGAGGTCGTCGATCCCGCCCGCGTCCCCCGAGTCGACGCGCGCGAGACCGAGCGTGTTGAGCGCGTGCAGAGCGAGCCAGTCGTCGCCCGACTCGTCGGCGAACGCGAGCGCCTCCCGCGCGAGCTCCCGCGCCTCCTCGACGGCGCTCTCGACGATCAGGAGGTGACGCGCGCGTCCGGCGAGTGCCCTTGCCGTTGCCGCCGAGACCGGCACCGACCGCGCCAGCTCGATTGCCCTCCGGCTGGCCTCGCGGGCGCCGGAGACGTCGCCTCGGTGAAGCAGCTCGCGCGAGAGGAACTGCGCTGCCTCGGCTCCCCTAGCCTGGTCTCCCTGCGCGAGGAAACCTTCGACCGCCTCGCGCAGAAACACGGTGGTGTCCGCATCAGCCAGGGTGTCGCCGCCCTCGGCCGCCAGGAGCAGGATCGGGGGTCGCTCCTCGGCTCCCTCCTCCGTGAGCGCGAGTGCCTCGAGTGCGAGCCCGTACGCCGAGGCAGAGGCGTTGAGCGCGAGCGCCCGCTGTGCGGCCTCGACGTATGCGCGGCGCGCCGGCTCGCGCAGCGAGCCCGCGTCGATTCCGGCGGCCCGGGTGAGTGAGAGCGCTTCCCGGTAGTGATGGGCCAGCATCTCTGCGTGGTCCTCGGTGCGGTCGCCGGCGACCGATGCGAGCCACTCCGCCGCCAGCCGGTGCTTATCCGCCCGCTCGGCGCGCGGGATCTGGCCGTAGGCGACGTCACGAACGAGCGCATGGAGGAAGGCGTACTGCGTTTCGCCGGCAATGGATGAGCGGCGGTCGCGGCGGACGAACTCCTTCCGTTCGAGCGCGTGCAGCACGCGCTCGTCGGCGCCCGGCAGCGCTCCCGGCCAAAAGACCTTGCCGATCACCGAGGCGTCCTGCAGCAACGTCTTCTCCTCCGGAGCGAGCCCGTCGATCCGCGCCGCGATCAGTCCCTGCACCGTCTCGGGCAACGCAAGGTCACCGTTCTCGTGCTCGCCGAGCATTCGTGCGTACTCCTCGGCGTAGAGCGGGTTCCCCTCCGCGCGCTGCAGCACCGCTTGCTGCGCGTCGGCGTCGAGCACCGCGCGGTCGAGCAGCCGCTGCAGGAGGACGGCCGTCTCCTCGTCGGTGAGCGCGCCGATCGAGAGCATGAAGGCGTTGCGCTTGCCGCCGCCCCAGCCGGGCCGCCGGTCGAGCAGCTCCGGCCGCGCGGTCGCGACGATGAGGAGCGGAACTGTGGTGGCCCAGTCGGCGAGGTGGTCGACGAAGTCGAGCAGCCCGTCGTCGGCCCAGTGCAGGTCCTCGAAGACGAGCACGAGAGGCCGCTGCTCGGCCGCCGCCTCGAGCAGCCTGCGCCAGGCGGCGAACGCCTCCTCGCGCTCGGCGCGCTCCGCGCCTTCGAGGCCTACGAGAGGACGCGTGTAGCGCGCGAGCCAGTCCCGCTCGGCTTCGTCCTCTGTGAGCCCGTCGACCATGGCGTCGAGCTTCTTCTCCGCCGTCGCCGTGTCGTCCGACTCGAGGATCCCGGCGTGCGCCTTGACGATCTCGCCGAGCGCCCAGAAGCTCACGCGCTCGCCGTACGGGAGGGAACGTCCCTGCCGCCAGGAGATGATCTCCTCCTCCGCGTCAGTGATCTGGAACAGCTCCGCGACCAGCCGGCTCTTCCCGATGCCGGGCACGCCCACGAGCGTGACGAGCTGTGCCGACTGCTCCATGCGCGCCCGCGTGAGCGCATCGGCGAGCAGGTCGCGCTCACGCTCACGTCCGACGAGCGGCGTCCGCAGCTTTTCCTCCACGTCGCTGCCGAAGCGCGACCGGGCGCCGACCGCCTCCCACACCTTGACCGGCTCGGCTTTCCCCTTCGCCTCGACCGGAGGCGCCTCGCGGTAGTCGATCGTCTGCCGCGTCGCCCGGTAGGTCCCCTCGCCCACGAGGATCCCGTTGACCGGGGCCGCCCCCTGCAGTCGCGCCGCCGTGTTGACGACGTCGCCGGCGACCATCGCGTCGCCTTCGCCGGGCTTTGCGCCGAGCGCGACGAGTGCCTCACCCGTGTTGATGGCGGTGCGAATCTGGAGCTCCTCGCCGACCGAGTCGCGGATCGCGAGCGCCGCCCGCACGGCGCGCTCGGCGTCGTCCTCATGAGAGACGGGAGCGCCGAAGACAGCCATCACGGCGTCGCCGATGAACTTCTCGACCGTGCCGCCATACCGCTCGAGCTCGGCGCGGAGCTGCGCGTAGTACGCCGAGAGCGTTGCGCTGACGTCCTCCGGATCGAGGCCCTCTGCGCGCGCGGTCGAGCCGACGAGGTCGGTGAAGAGGATGGTCACGACCTTCCGCTCCCCGCGCGGGGGCGCGGGGGCCGCAGTGAGCGCGGCTCCGCACATCCCGCACAGCCGGAAGCCCTCCGGATTCTCCTGTCCGCAGGCAGGACACGTGACCATGTCCGTACCGTAGACCTCTCGGTCGGGAGGGGCTAGCTAGGCTCGGTGAATGGAGTCGCTGGACATCTTCGGGCCCGAGACGCGCGCCTGGTTCGAGCAGAACTTCGCCGCGCCGACGCCCGCCCAGGAGCAGGGCTGGCCGGCGATCGCGCGAGGCGGCCACGTCCTCATCCAGGCGCCGACCGGCTCGGGAAAGACGCTCGCCGCCTTCCTCTCGGCGATCGACCGGTTGACTGCGGAGCCGGGCCAGGGCCTCCGCGTCCTCTACGTCTCGCCGCTCAAGGCGCTCAACTACGACGTCGAGCGGAACCTGCGCGGCCCACTCGCCGGCCTCCGGTCCGAGCTCCGGGTCGCCGTCCGCACCGGGGACACGCCGCAGAAGGAGCGCGCCGCGATGCTGCGCGAGCCGCCGGACATCCTGATCACGACGCCGGAGTCGCTCTTCCTCCTGCTCACCTCGCGGGCGCGCGAGCTCTTGCGGAGCGTCGAGACGCTGATCCTCGACGAGGTGCACGCCGTCGCCGGGACGAAGCGCGGGGCGCATCTCGCCCTCTCGGTCGAACGCCTCGAGGCGCTCACGGAGCGCCCGCCGCAGCGGATCGCCCTCTCGGCGACACAGCGGCCGCTCGAGGAGATCGGGCGCTTCGTGTCCGGTGGGCGCGAGATCGAGCTCGTCGACGCGGGCGTCGCGAAGGAGCTCGACCTCGAGGTCGTCGTCCCGGTCGAGGACATGCGGGAGCCGGGCGGCGAGACGCGCGAGGAAGGCTGGGAGACGCGCTCGATCTGGCCGAGTATTTATCCCGCGTTGGTAGACCTCGTCCGCGCGCACCGCTCGACCATTGTGTTCGTCAACAACCGCCGGCTCGCCGAGCGGCTCGCGCTCCGCCTCAACGAGGCAGCCGAGGACGACATCGCTCGTGCTCACCACGGTTCGCTCGCTCGCGAGCAGCGCACGCAGATCGAGGAGGACCTGAAGGCCGGCCGCATCCCGTGCCTCGTCGCCACCTCCTCGCTCGAGCTCGGGATCGACATGGGCGCCGTCGACCTCGTGATCCAGGTCGAGTCGCCGAAGTCGGTGGCCCGCGGCCTGCAGCGGATCGGCCGCTCCGGCCACTCGCTCGGCGAGGTGTCGCGCGGGCGGATCTTCCCGAAGTTCCGCGCCGACCTCCTCGAGTCGGCGGTCGTCGCGCAGCGCATGCGCGCGGGGCTGATCGAGGAGACCCAGATCCCGCGGAACCCGCTCGACGTCCTGGCGCAGCAGGTCGTGGCGATCTGCGCCGACGAGGAGATCGAGGTGGCCGAGCTGCACCGGCTCGTCCGCCGCGCGTATCCCTTCGCCGACCTGTCTCGCGCGCAGCTCGAGAACGTCCTCGACATGCTCGCCGGTCGCTACCCGTCGGACGAGTTCGCCGAGCTGCGGCCGCGGATCGTCTGGGACCGCACCGCGGGCGTGGTACGGGGGCGGCCGGGCGCGCGGCGGCTTGCCGTCACGAACGCCGGCACCATCCCCGATCGCGGCCTGTTCGGCGTCTTCATCGCGGGCGACAGCGGGAGTCGCGTGGGGGAGCTCGACGAGGAGATGGTCTACGAGGCCCGCGCCGGCCAGGTGATCGTCCTCGGCGCCTCCTCCTGGCGGATCGAGGAGATCACGCGCGATCGAGTCCTCGTCTCGCCGGCGCCGGGCGTGCCGGGCGTCGTGCCGTTCTGGAAGGGCGAGGGCGTCGGCCGCCCCTACGAGCTCGGGGAGGCGATCGGCCGCTTCGCGCGCGAGCTGCTCGCGGCGCGCGACCCGAAGGTGCCGGATCTCGACGAGCGCGCCGAGCGAAACCTCGTCGCCTTCCTGCGCGAGCAGGAGCGAGCGACCGGCGCGCTCCCGTCCGACCGCACCGTGGTCGTCGAGCGGTTCCGTGACGAGATCGGCGACTGGCGCCTCTGCATCCTCACGCCGTTCGGCGCGCGCGTGCACGCGCCGTGGGCGATGGCGGTCGCTGCGCGGCTGCGCGAGTCGCTCGGCCTCGAGGTGCAGTCGATCTGGTCCGACGACGGCATCGCCTTCCACCTGCCCGACGCCGACTCGCCGCCGGCGACCGACCTGCTCGTGCTCGATCCCGACGAGCTCGAGGAGCTCGTGCTCGCGGAGGTGGGGCAGACGGCGCTGTTCGGCGCGCGCTTCCGCGAGAACGCCGCGCGCGCTCTCCTCATCCCGCGCCGCCGGCCCGGCGAGCGGACGCCGCTCTGGCAGCAGCGCCTCAAGGCACAGGGGCTGCTCCAGGTCGCGCGCAAGTACGCGAGCTTCCCGATCGTGCTCGAGACATACCGCGAGTGCCTACAGGACGTCTTCGACCTGCCGGCGCTCAAGCGGCTGCTCGGCCGGCTGCGCGCGCGCGAGCTCGACCTCGTCGACGTCGAGACCGCGTCGGCGTCGCCCTTCGCCTCGTCGCTCCTCTTCGACTACATCGCCACCTACATGTACGAGGACGACACGCCTCCCGCGGAGCGGCGGGCGCAGGCACTCTCGCTCGACCGCGACCTGTTGCGGGAGTTGCTCGGCCAGGAGGAGCTGCGAGAGCTCCTCGACCCCACGGCGCTCGCCGAGGTCGAGGCGTCGCTGCGGCCGTTCCCCCGCGACTCGGAGGCTCTCCACGACTTGCTACGTCTCAGAGGAGACCTCTCGGTAGGCGAGTTCGACGAGTCTCATGCGGCGATCCTCGAGGCCGAGCGCCGAGCGATTCGGGTGCGCATCGCCGGCGATGAGCGGCTCGCGGCGGCGGAGGATGCGGGCCGGTACCGCGACGCGCTCGGCATCGTCCCTCCGTCGGGCCTCCCGTCCGTCTTCCTCGAGCCCGTGCCGGATGCGCTGCGCTCGCTCGTCGCGCGCTGGGGGCGCGGTCGAGGGCCGTTCACCACCGCCGAGGCTTCAGCGTGGTTCGGCGTCGACGTCGAGGAGGAGCTCCGGGAGCTCGAACGCGAGGAGAAGCTCGTCCGCGGCGAGCTACGGCCCGGGGGCAGCGAGCGCGAGTGGTGCGATCCGGACGTCTTGCGGCGGCTGCGCAGGGCGTCGCTCGCGGCTCTCCGGCGCGAAGTGGAGCCGGTCGAGCAGGCGGCGCTCGGCCGCTTTCTCCCGAGCTGGCACGGCATCGATCGCCGGGCATCGCTCCGGGAGGCGCTCATCCCGCTGCAGGCGCTGGCGCTGCCGGTTGCGCTCTGGGAGGCGGAGGTGCTGCCGCGGCGGGTTCCCGACTACCGGCCAGAACAGCTCGACCAGCTGTGCGCGTCCGGCGAGCTCGTCTGGGCCGGAGCCGGGCTCGACCGCGTGGCCGTCTTCTTCCGCGACGACGCCTCCCTGCTCGGACGTCCCGCTGCCGCGACGATTCCGGAGGGTGAGGCGCACGATGCGATCCGAGCAGCGCTCGCCGGCGTCGCGCTCTTCTGGGACGGTCTCCTGTCCGCGACAGGACTCGACGCCGAGACCGCGCTCCCGGCGCTCTGGGATCTCGTCTGGAGCGGTGAGGTGACGAACGACTCCTGGGCGCCGCTCCGCGCCGAACGGCGCTACCAGCCTCCGCGCCCCGATCGCCGGGCGCGGCGCTTCTCGCGCGCGCGAGCGCACCGCCCGACCGCGACACAGGGACGCTGGTCGCTCGCGGCCGAGCTCTTCGCCCGCGGCGAGCCGGACCGGCGCGCGCTCGCCGAGCTCCTGCTCGAGCGGCACGGGATCGTGACCCGCGACGCTGTCCGTGCCGAGGGGATTCCCGGTGGCTACAGCGCCGTGTACGCGGAAATGCGCGCGCTCGAGACGCTCGGCTCCTGCCGGCGCGGCTACTTCGTGGAGGGGCTCGGCGGCGCGCAGTTCGCGCTCGGGGGAGCCGTCGAACGGCTGCGGGAGCTGCGACCGCGCGAGGGCGACGAGCCGGAGCCGCTCGTGCTCGCCGCCGCCGACCCGGCCCAGCCGTACGGCGCCGTCCTCCCGTGGCCCAAGCGCGCGGGCGCGAGGGCCGCCCGCGTCGCGGGAGCGCACGTCGTGCTGCTCGGCGGCGAGCCGGCGCTCTTCGTCGAGCGCGGCGGCCGGTCGCTCGTCCCACTGCGCGAGCCCGACGAGGATTGGCTGCGGCCGGCGCTCGAGGCGCTCGTCGGGTTCGTCAAGCGGGGCGGGGCAAAGCGTCTCGCGGTCGAGCGCTTCGACGGTCAGCCGGTCGCGGAGACGCTCGTCCTGCCGCTGCTCGTCGAGGCCGGCTTCCTCGCCGGCCCGCGGCGTGCCGTGCTTCGGGCCTAGCACGCTTCGAGCGGCGGTTGGTGCATGATCGAGCGGTGCCGGTTGAGGAGATTCACCTCGGGGCTCCACGCGAGCCCCAACTTCGGACGGTCGAGTCCGTCGAGGCTGTCGCAGGCAAAGGGCTCGAGGGTGACAGGCACTTCCACGCCGGCGGAGCTCCTCCGGGCCAGGCGCTGACACTCGTCGCAGCCGAGGTTGTCGAGGAGGTCGGACTAGGGGCGGGTGAGACCCGGCGGCAAGTGACCGTGCGTGATGTCGATGTCAACGGTCTCGTGGGGAAACGCTTTCGGATCGGCGAGGTCGAGTGCTTCGGCGTGGAGCTCTGTGAGCCGTGTCGTCATCTCGAGCAGATGACGCGCCCGGGGATCATCAAGGAGCTGGCCCATCGCGCCGGAATCAACGCCGACATCCTGGTCGGTGGCGTCATCCGCGTCGGTGATCCCGTCGTGGAGCTCTAGGCGCGACCACGCTCTCGGCCTTCTTACATTGAGCCGACGGAGATCCTCGGGAACTCAACGACGGACTACGGACATGAACAGGTGTTGGAGCCCTCAGACACGGACCTGTGGGCACGTTCCGGTGCCGGTGATCGAGACGCCTTCGGGGAGCTGTTCGATCGGCACGCCAGGGTCATCTACAACTACTGCTTCCGCCGGATCGGAAACTGGGCGACTGCCGAGGATGTGCTCTCGGTCGTCTTCTTGGAGGCTTGGCGGCGCCGTCGCAAGGAACTGCCGCCGGGAAAGGTGCTCCCCTGGAGCTCGGAATTGCGACGAACGTCATCCTGAACCAGCGACGTTCCCAGCGGCGGCACCTCGCAGCGATGGCCCGGATGCCAACTGTCCGGGGCGAGCCGGACTTCGCCGAGGAGTCTGAACAACAGCTCGATGATCAGCGGCAGGCCCAGAGGGCGCTGACCTTGCTCCGGAAGCTTCCCCCGCGCGAGCAGGACGTGTTCTTCCTTTGCGCCGTGATGGAGCTGAGCTATGAGGACGCCGCCCTGGCACTGCACGCGCCGGTCGGCACCGTGCGCTCCCGCCTCTCGCGTGCTCGCGCACGCCTGCGGGAACTCGATTCGTCCTTCGGACATGAGCAGGGTGAGAGCACCACAGTGCAGGAGGCACACCAGCCATGATCGACAAGATCTCGTTCCCGCCCCTTCGCGAGCTGCCCCCCGGCCATCGTGAGGCGCGTAAGCAGCACCTGCTCAGCGCAATCGCACGCGAACCCAGGTCGGCGCGACTGTTCACGCCATCGCGCTCTTGGAAGTCAGTCTTGGTTGTGGCCATCCTTGTCGTCATGCTGGTGGGCGCGGTGGGCGTTGGCGTCGCCGCCAGTCTCGGTGTGTTCAGCGCCTACAACGGCATCAGTGCCGTCCAGCATCCCCGGACGGGCGCCGACGTGGTCGACCCGGCGACGGAGGCGTACATGGAGCGCACGAATTGCACGCTGCCAGGCGGCCATCCCTGCGCACCCATGATGGACGACCTCCAATTCGACAACGCTCGCCACCTCGGCCAGCTGCCGGACGGCCAGAACATCTACGTGCTCGGATGCGCCAAGATCGACCTCTGCACCGTGGTCGGGCCGCCGCACGGCACCTTTGAGGACAACAGCCCACTGAGCAAGTCCCACCCGTCCACGATCTTCACCTACGTCGCGACCAACGGCAGTGATTCCTCTGCCAGTCGCTGGTTCACCTTCGGGGTCGCGCTTGACGGCGCCGCCTCGGTCACTTTCGACCTGCAGGAAGAGGCAGACGGAACTCCGATCGGGCCGCAGGTCACGGTGCCCGTCAAGAACAACTTCTGGATCTACGAAGGACCCCCAGGCGACTTACACGTCCCCAATGCTTTGCAACCGCTAGCGGTCCATTTCACCGACGGCACTACCGTCATCGAACCCGCCACAGGAGCAAACTGCGCCGCGTGCTGACCTGAGCTTCGGGACCGCGTACTCTCGCCTGGGCCAGTGTTTCGGAATAACCCCTGAGCGGAGGGAACGGTCGCCCGCCTACCGTCCGGTCAGTGGGTACAGGCCAGACGTGCTTCAGCGGCCGAACGAGAAGATGATGGTGGTCGATCCTCCCGACCAGTGCGCGTCGAGGCGGTAGCAGCCTGCGTGCGGGAAGAGCACTGTTGAACCCCAGGCGGCAGCGCCGGGGTGTTGCGCGAATGGGTCGGGCTGCCCCGGACGCGCCGGGTCGAAGATCGGCGAGGTGCTCCGCTCGACGTAGGTGCCTGCGACGATCACCGGCAATAGCTTCTGTGTGGAGAGGTCCGTAAAGGAGACGGTGGCGGGTCCTGCGCTGTCGAGTAGCTCCCAGAGAAACTTGACGCCCCAGCCGCTGCGTTCGCGTAAGCCGACCGCGTCGCGGTAGCGCCAGATCCCTTGCAGAGCCGTGCTTCGCCAGTCGAGATAAGGGCCGAGCCAAAGCGGCGACCCGCCGACCCAGGCGTTCTGCGAACCGGGATGAGCGGAAGAGGGCGTCGGTTTGATGCCGTCGCAGCTCGTCGGAGCAGCCCCCGGCTGCGCGATTCGGAAGAGCCTGGTCGGGGCGGACCCGTACCACGAAGAGCAAAGGAAGCCGTACCTGCGGTACGACGGCCTCGTGGCGTTGAAGCGCACGTTGCACCGCATACCGACCCGCAGGCAGCGGGCGCGTCCGCCGATGCGCGCGCGTTTCGCACCCTGCTCGCAGACGACGCGATGAGCGAGTCCGGCGTGCGCAACCTGGATACGCCCCTGCGCCCATAAGCCACCCGCTACCACGAGAAGCACCAGCGCAACCGACGCGACCTTCGTCATCGTCGCCAGAGACTATGGCAGACCCAGACTGTGGCCTGGGCCAGCGTTCCGGAATGACCCCTGAGCTTTCGGACTAGGTTCCGCGCTGTGCGTATGCGCGGCGGAACCAAGCTGCGGTGACGAGCATCGCGCCAACGAGCAGCCACAGCAAGACCCAAAAGAACGCCAGGTACAAGAAGCCCGGGTCGCTCCCACCAGCCGCTACGCCGATCGCGTTCGGAACGATCAGGAGGACGAAGCCGATGACGCTCCCCAGGATGTAGAGGCGCCGAGTGCGGGACACGTCCAAAAGTGTAGGCGTGCTGATCGAACTCGACCACCCTGGCCTGGGCCAGTGTTCCGGAATGACCCCTGAGCTGGTCCCGCTGAGTGGTTGGCGTGGAGGAATCGGGCAGGGGGAGGCTGCTCGACCCGGGGGTCCGCCGAGCGGAATGGATCCCTCAAGCGACGTTGCTTCTGGGAGGCTCCCGGCCTATCGTTCGTGTGTGAGGCGGCGCTTCGTAATCGGGGCTGTGCTTGTCGCGGTCGCTGCGGGGGGCGTGTTTCTGGCCGTCGCCTCCGCAGAGGTTGGCAACCCGGGCGTGTACGAGTTGAATCATCACCATCCGGTCGCGGGCCACGTCTTCACTGCCCTTGTGGTCTTGGATGCGCCCGGGATGGACGCGATCGGCGTCATTGCCTGTCCGGAGGCGACGGTCAACGGCCACCAGTTGACGGCGCTGCAGGCCGCGTTCTCTGGATCGGTCGGTCGCAACGCCCTCGTCTGTAGCTACAGGATCCCGCGAGACGCCACCGGCCGTCTGAGTGTGCACGTGTCGCGGGTGCCTTGGTCGTGGATGATCTGGGGCCGTCGGGCGTAGAAGCGGCCATGCACGCCGAGCCGTCCCGTTGAGTCGCTGATGCTGGCCAAGGCTGGCTGAGGTCACCGCCACCGGCAAGCCGCTCGAACCGTGGGAGAGCCGGTGCTGATGGCGGCCAGCCTCGAGCTACTGGTCTGGGCCAGCGTTCCGGAATGACCCCTGAGCCCAAGTGGGACTAGATTGAGTGAGATGCGGATGCTGGGTGACGTGATCATGGTCGCCGCGGCGCTCGGGCTCGTCGCCGTGGTGATCGCCGGCGGATACTCACTGTACGACCGGCCTCTGCGTGAGGTCTTCAAGCCGGTTGAGTGGCCGGTTCACCGATCGCCGTATCTCCAGTTCTTCGACGAACACTCAGCGTGGACGGTTCTCCTCCCGCTCTTCCTGCTCCTAGGAGCGGGGTGGGTGCTCCGTCACTACGGGTGACCGCCCTCGCCTGGGCCAGTGTTCCGGAATGACCCCTGAGCGCCCAACCGGGGAAGGCTCCGCGTCTAGTTCGACGCCTGCGGCGGCAAAGCTCCGCTGTCACCAAGGCGGACGACGCGGCCGCCTGCCTTGACGGCGAAGTGCCAGGAGTGGTGCAAGGTGCCTTGCGGCGGGCCGTGGGTGCGGAACTTCTTGGCGGGCCAGAACTCGGTGAAGGTCACGACTGCGCTGGTCCTAGGGCTATGCGTGAGCATGACTCGCGTTTGGCAGGTCCCTTCGATCCCCTGGCCACCCGGACCCGGAATGCGGCACCCGATACGGGTACGGGTCTGGCCGTTCGGGAAGAACTGGAATCCCTTGCCCCAGAAAGACGACTGCACACGAGCGATGTCGATGTCGCCAGCAGTCGAAGGAACAGTCCCAGGCATAGGTGGCTCGGCGGCGTGGTGACTGCTCGCACAGGCCGACGCCACAAGCACGAGACAGACAGCTAGAGGCGTCGCCTTGAAAACTTTCATTGGCTTGAAAGATACGACGCCGCGCCTGGAAACCGTCACATCGGGTCAGCGCAACCTCGCGTGGGCCAGTGTTCCGGAATGACCCCTGAGGCTATCGGCGGTAGCTGGCTGCGATCTGCTTGTTGGGCGGGCGGGTGATGACCACCCGGTGGCGGGTGACCCGCACCCCGATGCCGTTGTAAGGCTTGGCGTTGGATGAGCAAGTTACCCCTGCTGCTTTGGAAAGCCCTGCGCCGCTCGCCGGTTCGTTCACACAAATCAGATCCTGACGAGCGAAGATCGCCGTCTGTCCGACGCCGATTGTCTTGACCATAGGCCTAGACGCGGCAGAGCCTGAGCTGATGCCTGCGGTTATCGCGGCTGTCGTCGCCGCCGTTGCGAGGCAGGCCAAGAAGGTGCGTTGCATCTCGATTCCTTCGGTTAGACGGTCCGACAAAGAGACTACGCGCAGGCTCAGCGACGAGGTCCATCGCCTGGGCCAGTGTTCAGCAATGTTCCCTGACGGGTGGGAGGCGTCAGCGCGCCGTGTTCGTAATGGTGGTGTGGTGCCGCGAGCCAGAAGGAGTCGTATCCAGTGCGTTCATGTCGCTCTGGTCGCGGCCGTCCTAGCGGGATGCGCGTCGGGAACTTCACACGGCACAACGAGTGCTCGTGCAACAACTAACCGAGAAAGCAACGTTCTGCCGACCACACCGATCTGCGTCGGGTGCACTCGGAGCACGCCCGCTCCGAAACGGCTCGTGAAGAGGCTGGCTCGCCCACTGCACTTCCCCGCCGCAGGTCCGGACAGGTGCCCGCAATCAATGGGCCGCTATCTGCAGACACCCGTGTTCGGCTCGATGACGGTCGGCACCGGTCCGGTGCGGCTCGCGATCAACAACGCAGGCAACCCCCACCGAGGCTTCCACCCGGCTGCATACCACGGCTGGTTAGCGCTCAAGACGCACATCATCGAGACCCCGGCTTATGACGGTCCATTCCTCGTCCGCGCGCAACGACTCGATCGGTCCGGGACGATCCGTTTCGGTCCAACACCCGCCGAGGCTGCACCGCTCCTAGTGCTCAGAGCGATGCACCCGGGCCGCGGCAGCTGGCAAGACATCCCGAACTTCACGTTCGTCAGAACCCCCGGCTGCTACGGCTGGCAGATCGACGGACTCACCTTCAGCATCACCGTCGTAGCCCGGATACTCACGACGTACCACTCGTGAACCGATTCGGGGCCAGACCCGCTCGCATGGGCGAGCGTCCTCTCGCCTGAGCGCGAACCCTCAGGCTGCGACGAGCTTGTAGCCGGAGCCACGCACCGTTACGAGGCGCTCCGGCTGCGAGGGGTCACGCTCGATCTTCCGGCGCAGGTTCGAGATGTGTACCTCGCACGCGTGCTCGTCGCCGACATGCTCGCTTGCCCAGAGGTGCTGCATGAGCTCGCGACGGGAGACGACCGCATCCGGCTGCTCGGCAAGGAGGGAGAGGACCTTGAACTCGGACAGCGTCAGGTGGACGCGCTCGCCGTCGACGAGCACCTCGTGCCTGCCGAGGTCGATCTGGAGCCCGCCGAGCTTCCGGACGGTCGAGCCGCCGCCGGCGCGGTCGAGCTCGCGTCGCCGCAGGATCGCGCGCACGCGGCTGAGCAGCTCGGCGCTCGAGAAGGGCTTCGTCACGTAGTCGTCCGCCCCGAGCTCGAGCCCCAGCACGCGGTCGGACTCCGCGTCGCGCGCTGTCAGCATGAGAATCGGCACGTCGCTCTCCGCCCGCAGCGCGCGGCACACCTCGACGCCTGAGAGCCCGGGCAGCATCACGTCGAGCACGACAAGCGAGTACACGCCCGAGCGGCCCGACTCGAGCGCCGCTTGCCCGTCCCGCTCTTCGTCCACCTCGAAGCCTTCGCGGCGCAGCGTGAAGGCGACGACGTCCCGCACGCCCGGGTCGTCGTCGACGAGCAGGATCGTCTCGGTCATGCCGCCGGAACCTCCTCCCGCACGCGCGCCGGTGCGAGGAGGACCCGGAAGACGGTCCCCTCGCCGGGCGAGGAGTCGAGCTCGATGCGGGCGCCGAGCGTACGCACCGACTCCCGCACGATCGCGAGGCCGAGCCCGAAGCCGTGCTCGTCGCGCTCGCCGCGGTAGAAGCGGTCGAAGACGTGACGCTGCACCTCGGGGCTGATCCCCGGCCCGGAGTCCTCAACCTCGACCGTGACCGTGATCCCGTCGCTGTAGGCGCGCAGGCACACGGAGCCGCGCGCCGTGTGCTTCGCGGCGTTCTCCCCGAGATTGCGGAGCGCCTGCTCGAGCAGGTCGCGGTTCGCCTCGACCGAGAGGCCGTCGGTCACCTCCACGCCGACGGCGACTCCCGGGTGCGGGCGGAGGCCGGCCGCGACGTCCCGCAGGAGGGGTGCGAGCTCGACCGCCTCGGCGGGCGGCTGCTCCTGCCCCGAGTGCGCTCGCGCCAGCGTCAGCATCGCGCGAGCGAGGCGTGCCAACCGGCCGGCCTCGCGCTCGATGTGCGCGAGGAAGCGGTCACGCTCGACGGGATCCTCCTTGGCCCCGGCCTGCAAGACCTCGACGGCGCCGATGATCGTCGTCAGCGGTGTGCGCAGCTCGTGGGCAGCGTTCGAGACGAACTCGCGCTCGGCGAGCTCCCGCCGCTCCTGCTCGGTCAGGTCGTCGACGACGAGCAGCGCCCAGTCCGTGTCGGGCTGGGAAGGGATGCCGACGACCCCGTACGCGTGCTGCTCGTCCGGCGTCACGTGCACCTGCCTGACCGTTGCCCGCTCGTCGAACAGTCCCTGGGCGAACTCGCGGAGCCCGAAGGTCTGCCAGGGCTCCGGCAGCGCGTCGCCCTCCCGCAGGCGTCCGCCGAGGATCCGTCGCGCCTCGGTGTTCGCGAAGTGGACGACGAGGTCCTGGTCGATCGTGAGCACTCCCTCCTGCAGCCGCTCGAGCAGCAGGCGCAGCCGGTCGCGCTCGGCCTCGAGCCGGCGGAACGAGCGGCGCAGCTGCCGGCGCATCCGGTCGAAGTTGTGCGCGAGCGTCCCGAACTCGTCGCGGAAGCGGTAGCGCAGCGGCGTCTCGAAGTCGCCTTGCGCGATGGCCTCCGTCGCGGCGCTCAGGCGACGCAGGCGCAGGGCGATCAGCTGCGCGAACAGCAACCCCACGACGACGCCGATCACGCCCGCGATGACTCCCGCGCGCAGCGCCTCGCCGTTGACCGTGTCGATCGCCTCCGCCGTGGCCGACTGGCGGCTGATGGCAACCAGCACCTCGCCGTGGTACGGGATCGCAGCGACGAACGTCCCCCCGTCGGCAGTTCCCCTGGCGAAGTTGTCGCCTCCGCGCGCGGCCTCCACGGCCTTGCGCTCGAGAGCCGAGGCCGGCGGGGTGCCTGCCGCCCCGAAGAGCCGGAGCCGGACGTTCCCCTGGAGCTTGCTCGCGACCCGGTCGAGCGTCCCCTGCGTGACCCCCCTTTGCGCGGCGGTCTGGACGTCGGCGAGCGCGAGCTGCTCGCCGTGACCCCGAAACGCGTTCTCCGAGCGATCCGAGAACTGCGCGACGACGATCGCGGTCGACGTCGCCGCCACGACGGCGAAAGCCACCCCCAGCCACCAGCGAACTCCGACGAACAGTCTCGGCACGGCCCAATCGTAGGCTTCACCGCATGCCCGAAGGGGATTCGCTGCATCGCGCAGCCGAACGCCTGCAGGTTCTCGTCGGCGAGCGCGTCGAGGTAGAGACGCCGCACCCGCGAGCGGCGGTGAAGGGGCTTGCCGAACGGCTCGGCGGCAGGCGGCTCGAGCGGGTCGAGGCGGTGGGGAAGAACCTCCTGCTCCGCTTCGAGGGCGGCCTCCTCCTGCGCAGCCACCTGCGCATGAAGGGCCGCTGGCGCGTCGAGCGACGCGGTGGGATCGCTGGAAGCGTCGCCGGCAAAGCCGCCGACGCCCGGCTAGAAGACCGAGGCCGCCTCCGGCGGCCTCCTGGTCGAGTGGGGAAGCCGTGGCTCGTGCTGCGCGGCGCCGAGTACGAGGCCGTCCTCTGGAACGGTTCGGTGCTCGAGCTCGTCCGCGACCGGACGGCGCCGCGGCTCGGCCCCGACATCCTCGGCGAGCCGCCCGACTTCGAGACGATGCTGGCGCGGCTGCGCGGCACCCCGCAGGGGCGGGAGATCGGCGACGCCGTCCTCGACCAGCGGCTCGTGGCCGGGATCGGGAACCTCTGGAAGGCCGAGGCGCTCTGGGAGGCTCGCATCTCGCCCTGGCGGCGGCTCGACGAGCTCGCAGACGAGGAGCTGCGCGCCGTGCTCGAGTCCGCCCACAGGCTGATGCGGGCGGCCGTCCACCGGCCGCGACCGCCGCGGCACGTCTACCGGCGTCGAGGCCACGCGTGTCCCCGCTGCGGCGGCATCGTCCGCTCGGCGCCGCAGGGCGACCACGCGCGCACGGCGTACTGGTGCCCAGGCTGCCAGGTAGGAGGGAGCGCGCCGCCGTCGTAGTCGTCACCTCGGGCATGCGCGCGCCGCACCTCCACGACACGCTCCGTCGCTTCTGCCTCGGCGCCTTCGCCGTCTTCACGCGAGAGCTCGAGGATGGCGCCGATCTCCCGTTCGCGTTCGAGGAGCACGGCACCTACGGCCGGCCGACGCTCTACGAGTACCGCCCGCTCGTGCGCGGCTTCGTCGAGGCGCGGGTCGAGCGGCTCTTCGCGCGCGTCGACGTGCAGGACGCCGTCGCCGACCTGCTGCGCGAGCCGGCGGCGCGCATCTTCGCCCGTGCGCATGAAGGAGACGTGCGAGACGAGCGGCGGGCCGTCTACCGCAGCGTCCTCGTTCCGCTCCTCGTACGAACCGCCGAGGGCTGCGGCGGCTTCGACTGGGACGACACCGCTTTCGCGCGCGCCTACGAAGAGCTCGAGGGCTCGCTCTACGGCGAGGGCCACTCGTACGGCGCGGTCGCTCCGCTGATCGGCCTCTCGGTCGGCACGCAGATCGAGCTCGGGGACGGGATTCGCGTGCGCGTCGCGGCGACGGGCGAGCTCTCTGCGATGTGGCCCGAGGCGACGGCCCTCCTCCCTCGCGACTTCGGGCGCGAGCCCGACCGGATCTGCGTGCTGGAGCTCGAGCGCTCGCTCACGAGCGGGACGGACGAGGCACCCGACGCGCCAGGCGAGCTCGCCGACGCGGTCACGGCGATCAGGCTCGCGACCGCGGCGCCGGTCGCGGCCGGGCCGGTCCTGTTCGAGCGGCTCGACTGGCGACCGTACGGCATCCGTCCGGTGCTGCCGATCGCGGCGACGGCCCCTCCCGGCGAGCCGACGCGGCTCGACCCCTTCCGCGCCTCGGTGGCGAGCGACGTGCGGATCCGCCTCGGCGCCGCCGACGACGACGCGCACCTCGGGGAGGCTCTCGACCGCTGGGAGCTGGCGCTCTTCCAGTCGGAGCCGTTCCGGGGCGAGCAGCTGCGACACGCGCTCGAGGCCGCGCTCGGGGAAGGGGACGGGGCGTGGGCCGCCGCGATGCGCGGTGCCGCCCTGCTCGGCGCGACGCCGGCCGAGCGAGCCGAGCTCGCTGCGAAGCTCCGGGAACCGAGCTGCGAGCTGTTGCGCCGCCTCCTCGTCGCCGTTCTTCTGCACGGCGACCGGCGGGGGCTCGTCCGCGACCTCGACGAGACGCTGCTCGGGGTCACAGACGCGGTCGCGAACCTCCAGCAGCGCGCCAGCTAGAGGTCTGATGAGAAGGCGGCGCGCCGTCGGGGGCGTCGCAGACCAAGCAGGGCGTCGCGGCTGGTCGCGCGACGGTAGCAGCGCTACCGGTCGCGGGCGGACGTGGCGATCCTGCGCCGTGTCTGCGGCGTCATCCAGCGCCGTGCCGTTTTCACATCGGGCCTCAAGCTGACACAGACACGTCACGAGTTGCCGCCTACCTTCGGGGCATGGAGGAAGCGCGTGCCGTGCTGGCCCGGCTGGAGCGGATCGAGGTACTCGAGCGCGAAGGAGCGAGCGTGCCGTCGCTCCTCGCCGAGCTGCGGGAGCTCGTGCGGGAGGCGAGCGCATGGGCGGAGCGAGAGCAGGATCCGCGTGCCCGGGCGGCGGCGGCAGCGCTCGCGGCGGCCGACCACGCCGAGGCCGCGGTCGGGAGTTGCCCATGAGACCCGTGGCCTTCGTCGTCGTACTCGCCGCTTGGCTCGCTTCGTTCCCGGCGGCCGCCGTCGCGACGCCGTCGCCGGTCACGGCCTGGTACGTCTACGGCTCTTCACCGGCGGCGCTCCAGTCGTACGCCTACGCGCGCGGCTGCGACTTCGCGAAGCGCCAGCCGAGCGCGTCCCTCCGGCTCCTGCTGCTCGACTTCGGCGCGGCGAGAAAGCTGAGCGCCGGCAGTTGGGGAGCGCTCGACTTCAGCAACGCCAGCGTCTCGAACTCCGACATCCTCGCGGCCCTCCAGCGAGCGGCCGACGGGTACCACAACTGCCATGTCCGTGGTGCCGTCGACATCGTGTACGGCAACAGCAACTACCACCTCTCCGGCTCTGGGATGTCGACCACCGATGCCTGGTATGCCGGCTACCACCAGTCGGAACGCTCCGAGGATCTCGCCGACTACCAGGCTGCGAAGGGCTACGACAGCCAGACGTCGGACGCCGCGTCCGACATGGAGCCGAGCTGGGACGCCGCGTCGATCACGAAGCAGCTCGTGAACGGCAACCAGAGCCAGGGCTGGGCGATGTACTACGACTTCGGCTCGGCCGACGGTTGCCCGCAGAGCGGGAGCAGCGACGGGGCCTGCAACAACGGCTGGCACGTCAGCGACGTCGGCTACGTGTCGTTCCACGGGCTTGCACTGCCGCTGCCTGAGATCTATTACAGCGCCAACGCGAGCCAGTGGACGGTCGTGCGGAAGTGGTGGAACGCCAATCAGGGCGGCTACTTCTTCGCCGGTGCGACCGTGTCGGCCGGCGTCGGGCTGGCGCCCGCGGCAGGGTGGAACACGCTCAACTCGCTGAACGGCGGCCTCGTCGAACCGGAGCTCGTGTGTTTCGGCTGTTGACATGTGCGAGCGCCGTGTGCGTGCTCGGCGTGGGCGCCGGCCTGGCCGTCGCCGTCGACGTGTCGGTTCCCCAAGAGAAGGCGGCTGCTCTGCAGCGTCTCTCCTCGGTGGCGACAACCGACTCGAACACCGAGCCGGTCGCTGCTCCCGCTCCGGCGCTGCAGACGATTCCGGCTCGGATGCTCGGTTCCGGCGTCCCCGTGCCGATCCAGCCGTCGGTGCTGCAGGTGCGCAACGGATGGCTGGTGAGCGACGGCCGGACGCTCGTCGCGGTCTACGCCGGCGCAGCGGGCGACGATCCGTCTGTCGGCCGCCTCGTCGTCGTCCGACAAGACCTCGTCGCCGGGAGGCAGACGGTCCGCACGATCGACGCCGGACGGGCGGGCGCGCTGACGATCTCCGCCGCTCCGCTCGGCAGCGCGGTCGACCCGCCGGCGCAGCTGGGAAGCATCCGGATCGGGACGGTGGGCGGCCGGGCACTCCGGATCGACCTCGGCGCCGGAACAGCCGGCAGCGGATGAGCGCCACCCTTACGGGACCATCATGGACCGCCGCTACGGTGGCGCGTCAATGGCCGACCCGATCGAGTGACTCAGCTTCGTACTGGTTTGGCCGATAGCACCGTTGCAACTGCGGTGATGCGGCTTCTCTCAAACCGGAAGGTTCAGCTGGCGCTGAACGGCGGCTTCGGGCTCGTCCTGCTCGGGGTCGCGTTCGTCAGCATCCGGCACTTCGTCGGCGGCGGCTGGCCGATCCATCACGCCGACCCGGTGCTCGTGTCCGGAGCGGCTCTCCTCTTCCTCGCCGCGTACGCCTTCAAGGCCTGGGGCTGGCAGCGGCTCTTCCACGCGAGCGAGCGACCGACCGCCGACGCTCTCGCTTTCGCCGGCGGCGCCGCGTGCGTCGGCGGGATCGCGCTGCCTGGCCGCGTCGACGATGCGATCCGGATCGCGATCGTGAAGCGCTACCCCGGTACGAAGACCGGGATTGGGACGCTCGGCCTGAGCCTGATCGTGCTCGGGATGCTCGACAACGCGGCGCTCACGCCGATGGCGTCGGTCGCCGCGGCCGGGTCGAGCCACTGGACGACGCGCGCCGGCTTCGCCGTCGTCGCGGCCGCAGGAATTGCCGCGGCTGCGGTCGTCGCCTTCCTGCCGCGGATCGCCCGTCTCCCGTTCGTGACTCGCCGGCGGTTCGGCCGCTGGCTCGCCGAGCACACGCACTGCACGAAGGAGGCGTGGGCGGCCTGGCTCCTCATCTCGGTCTCCTGGAGCCTCCGCGGCCTCGCCGTCTTCCTGCTGCTCAACGCCTTGTCGATGCCCGGCTCCTTCGTGCTCGCGCTCGCGTTCCTCGTCGCCTCCGCCGCATCGGCCGCCCTGCCGATCGCGCCTGCGGGAGCGGCGACGCAAGCCGGTGCAGGCGCTGCGATCCTGGCGCTGAGCGGGGTCGGCACCGCGCACGCGATCGCCTTCTCGATCGCCGCGCAGGCGCTCGTCATCGTGACCGGCGCCGCCGTGATCCTCCTCATCGCCTCCTGGCAGCTCGCGCTCCGCGTCAGGAGCTCACGAAGCGCGCGCGCTGCGGCTGCCGCTGCTGCAGCCGCCTAGTCGCCTGCCGCGTCGACCGCCGGCCCGCTCGCGACGAAGTCCTTCTCCCGGATGAGGAAGAAGGCGAGGATCGCGCCCGCGAAGAGGACGAACGCGGCGACCAACAGGATCTCGTTCAGACCGCTGATGAAAGCACGGTCCGCGAGACGCCCGGCCTGCCCCCGGAACTGCGAGGGAACCGCCTTGAGCGCTTGCTGTGTCGCGCCCGATGACACCGCCTGCGTGAATTCGTGCAGGCGCGAGACCGGCACGACCCCGGACGCGGCGAGGCTCGACTGGATCCGGCTCTGGAAGATCGCGCCGAGTGCGGCGATCCCCGTGGCGATCCCTATCTGACGGAACGTGTTGTTGATCCCCGACGCCATGCCGGCTCGGCGCGGCTCGACGACGCTGACCGACGTCGCGGCGAGCGGCGCGTTGACCATCCCGACCCCGACCCCGCCCACGATGAAACCGGCGAGCAGTGTGGTCCAACCCGAGGAGACGCTGATCCCGTGCATCAGGAGCAGCGCTACCCCGGTGATCGCCAGCCCGCCGCCGAGGAACAGCCGCACGGGGAAGCGAGCCGACAGCCGTCCCGCGATCGGCGCGACGACGAACGACACGAGCGAGAGCGGCAGGAAGCGGACGCCCGCGGCGACCGCCGAGTAGCCGAGGACGTTCTCGAGATACAGCGGCAGGAAGAGGAACTGCGCGAACATCCCCGAGGAGATCGCGAAGGCGGTGATCTGCGCGCCGGTGAAGGTCGGGATGCGGAAGAGACGGAAGTCGAACATCGGCGCCTCCTGCCGCAGCTCGATTGCCGCGAAGGCGACCAGCAGAACCGCCGCCGCGGCGAACAGGCCGACGATGCGGCCGCTCGACCAGCCCCAATCGGTACCGCGAAACAGCCCGAGCACGAGCGCGAACAGGCCGCCGGTGAGCGTGACCAGGCCGGGCAGGTCGAAGCCGCCGTGCGTCTCGTCCCGCGTCTCTCGCAGCTCGCGCATCCCCGCGGCGATGCACGCGGCGCCGATCGGGAGGTTGACGAAGAAGATCCAGCGCCAGCCGATGTACGTCGTGAGCGCGCCGCCGACGAGCGGCCCGATCGCCACGGCCATCCCGACCGTCGCGCCCCAGATCCCGAAGGCGGTTCCGCGCTCGCGGCCGTGGAACTCCTGCGAGATGATCGCGAGCGAGACGGCGAACATTCCCGCACCGCCGATCCCCTGGGCGCCGCGCGCGAGGATCAACCAGAGCGGCGACTGGGCCGCGCCGCAGAGCACCGAGGCGATCGTGAACAGCGCGATCGCCACCAGGAACACCCGCTTGCGCCCGACGAGATCGCCGAGCGAGCCGGCGTTGAGCATCATCGCCGCGAGCGTGAGCGCGTACGCGTCCACGACCCACTGCAGGTCGGTGAACGACGTGTGCAGCTCGTTCTCGATGTTCGGCAGCGCAACGTTGACTACCGTGATGTCGAGTAGCAGCATGAACACCGCCACGCACACCACGATCAATACGCGCCACTTCCTCTCCACGACGGGGAACCTAGACGAGAAGGAGTCGACTACGGCGCTGCGAAAGGTCAGCAGGGATGGCGCTCACGCGGTTACTAGCGCGTCCGCAAGCGCGGGCAGCGGATAGCGGTCCGGCAATGGCCCGGGTGATCGCCTTCGCCAATCAGAAGGGGGGCGTCGCGAAGACGACGACGACCCTCAACCTCGGCGTGGCGCTTGCCGAGCAGGGACTGCGCGTACTCGCCGTCGACCTCGACCCCCAGGGAAACCTGACGATGTCGCAGGGCTGGAACCCGGACGAGATCGACCGCTCGATGTTCGACGTCCTCGTCAACCGGCTGTCGATCAGCGAGATCGTGCGCACGAACGAGCTCGACGTCGCCGTCTCCTCGATCGACCTCGCTGGCGCGGAGCTCGCCCTCGCCTCGATGATCGGGCGCGAGCGGGCCCTCGAGAAGGCGCTCCTGCCCGTGCGCGAGAACTACGACTTCGTCCTCATCGACACGCCGCCGTCGCTCGGCCTGCTGACGATCAACGCGCTCGTCGCGGCCGACGGCGTGATCGTCCCGGTGCAGTGCGAGTACCTGTCGCTGCGCGGGCTCGTCCAGCTCGAGAACACGCTTTCCATGATCCGTGAGAACCTCAATCCCAACGTCGGGATCCAGGGCATCCTCGCCACCATGTTCGACCGGCGCCTGCTCCACTCGCGCGAGGCGGTCGAGATCCTGAAGGAAAACTTCGGCGACCTAGTCCTCAACACGAAGATCCGCAAGACGGTGCGCTACGCGGAGGCGCCGGTGAAGGGGCAGTCGATCCTCAAGTACGACCCGAGCGGGGACGCCGCCGGGATGTACCGTGACCTGGCGAAGGAGGTGCTCGATGGCGCGTCGGCGCGCAAGCATGCGTGAGGGGCCGCTAGCGGAGCTCTTCCGCGCGACCGAGGCCGCGCAGAAGCAGGCGGAGCAGCGCGGCGAGGGCGAGCAGCCGCCGCCCGAGGACGCCGCTGCCGCCGCGCCCGCGGCGCCGCCAGAGCCGGACGAGCGGACGGTCGAGCACGTCCCGAGCTGGGAGGAGGCCGGCGTCGAGACGCCGGCCCCGCCGACACCTTCGCCGGATCCGCAGCCGGGGCCGCCGCTACCCGATCCGCAGCCCCCGGCTCCGACGCCGGATCCCGACCCGCTGCCGCCGTCGCCGGGGCCCGAGCTTCGGCCCGCCGACCTTCCGCCGGTCTCGCGCTATCTCGAGCCGCTGCCTGAGTCGCCCGCTCGGCTGCACCGGACCGGCGCCGACACGGGTGCCTACCTCGCGGTGATCAAGGTCGTGGGCGTCGGCGGGGCGGGCCTCAACGCCGTCAACCGGATGATCGACGCCGGTATCAGCCAGGTCGAGTTCATCGCGGTCAACACCGACATCCAGGCCCTCCGGACGAGCGACGCCCCGGTCAAGATCCACATCGGCCGTGAGCTCACTCAGGGGCTCGGCTCGGGCGCCGACCCGGACGTCGGACGCCGCGCGGCCGACGAGGCCTACGACGAGCTGAAGCAGGAGCTGCGCGGCGCGGACATGGTCTTCGTCGCGGCCGGCGAGGGTGGCGGCACCGGCTCGGGCGCGGCGCCGATCGTCGCGCGGATTGCCCGCGAGATCGGGGCGCTCACGGTCGGCATCGTCACGACGCCGTTCCGTTTCGAAGGGACGAAGCGGCGCAGCCAGGCGGAGCAGGGGATCGCCGAGCTCCGCGGCGCGTGCGACACGACGATCGTGATCCCGAACGACCGGCTGCTCGAGGTGCTCGAGCGCTCCACCTCGATGCTCGACGCCTTCAAGGTGGCCGACGACGTGCTCCGTCAGGGCGTCCAGGGGATCTGCGACCTGATCACGATGCCCGGCCTGATCAACCTCGACTTCGCGGACGTGCGCACGATCATGCACGACTCGGACACGGCGCTCATGGGCATCGGCTTCTCTTCCTCCTCGAGCGACGGGCGCGCGAGGGAGGCCGCCGAACGGGCGCTGCGGTCGCCGCTCATCGATGCGGAGATCACCGGTGCGGGCGGGATTCTCCTCTCGATCGCGGGAGGCGACGACCTGACGCTCGTCGAAGTGAACGACGCGGCGGAGGTGATCCGGGCCGCTGCCACCGACGAGACGAACATCATCTTCGGTGCGACCGTCGACGACCGGCTGAACGGACAGGTCTGGGTGACGGTCGTCGCCACGGGCTTCGGCGGCCGTGGCCGCCGTCCGCGCGGCGACGGCTGGGCGCCTCCGACCGAGCAGCGGCGTCCGCCGGGCGAGGGCGACCTGGACGTCCCGTCCTTCCTCCGCACCTGACCCTTCGGGACACGGCCCGGGGTCTGACCCCAAAACGGTGCCGGATGAGGCAGGATCCCGCTTATGGAGCCGTACCTCGCCATTGTCTCGAAGCGCGACGAGCGCGCTTACGCCGATGCGCCAGTTCCCGCGGAGATTCGGCAGCGGATTCTCGACGCCGGCCGGCTCTCGGGTAGCTCGAGGAACCGGCAGCCCTGGGAGTTCGTCGTCGTGTCCGGCCAGGCTCGAGAGCGGCTGGCGGAGGCCGTCTACGCGCCGGAGAACGTCGCCTCGGCGGCCCTCGTCGTCGCGATCGTCGGCGACGCCGGCGGCTTCGATACCGGCCGCTGCGCACAGAACATGATGCTTGCGGCCTGGGGCGACGGCGTCGTGTCGTGCCCGAACGGCATCAGGGACGCAGACGCCGCGGCGGAGATCTGCGGCGGGGATGTGCGCGCGATCCTCTCCTTCGGCTACCCGATGCGGCCGCGGGACGTGGCGAGCCGCACCGCCGAGGAGTGGTCGGCGCGGGCGAACCGCAAGCCTCTCGCAGAGCTCGTCCGCGAAGTCGGCTAGCTGACGCCGCAGCGCGGCGCCGTGTCGGCGAAGGCGTCGAGCAGGCTGCGCGCGTCGACATCGAACGCGATCCGCACCGTCGCCGCCGTGCGGGTGCGCAACCGAAGCATCCCGCCGTGGGCGCGCGCGATGCACCCGGTGGACGGATGCCAGTACGGCGACCACCGGACCGCAAGGCGATACGTGCCACCGCGCGAGACGCGGACGACGAGTCGTGACTCGCGGAGCGCGAGCACCGAGGCGCGGCCCGGCCCGGTGACGATCGGCAGCGGGTGGGGGACGGCGTAGATGGAGACACCCCCGCTCGCGAAGACCTCGCGCAACCCGGTGGTGCCGCTGCCGACGAGGTTCGCCTCGCGTCGCGAGCTGTGGTCAGGCGGCGCGCCGGTGAGCACGACGTATGCGACGCCGAGGCGATGAAGCCAGGCGACGTACTCGCCCGCGGTGAACCGACGGTAGAGGAGCGTGGCCACGGGATGGTCGTCCTGCCGGAACCAGCCGCGCGCGAGCGGAATATCCGCCCGGGCGAGATAGAGCGCGGGCCAGTGGTCGACCGTGTCCACCGCCTCCACGCGGTAGCCCGTACGCAGGTGCTCGTGAAGGTAGTGCACCGGCGCCGTCCAGACCGTCGCCTTCGATGTCCGGTCTGCCGCGCTGTTCGCCCAGCTGCTGGCCAGCGGGAACAGGTTCCAGGCGGCCGCGAGCGCGACGGCGGCGAGCACGACGGGCCACGGCCGCCAGCGCCGGAGCGCGGCGACGAGCAGCGCGATCGGCAGGGCGAGCAGACGCATGCGCGCGATATCGTGCCCGAGCCCGGACGGGATCGCGTACGTCGCGACCACGGCGACCAGATACACCGCGAGGAAACGGTTCAGTCCCCGCGCTCGCTCGAGCCGCCACGTCAGGCCCAGCAGGACGACGCAGAACGCGAGCGCCTGGATCGCCTCCCCGGCGGGGAAGCCCAACGTCCCGACCGGGAAGAGGTGGAGGACGACCAGCTCGGCGGCCGCCGCAGTCGCGACCGCGAGGGCCGGCACGGCGATCGCGCGAAGCCGAAGCCCGGGACTTCGGCCCGCCGCGACCCCGGCAAGCACGACGACGAGCAGAACGAAGGCGACGGGGCTCGCGGCGAGGGCGAGAAGGATGAGCGCTGCGCCGGTCCAGCGCCGCCCGGCTTGCAGCGCGAGCAGGCAGAGGAGCGCGAGCGCAACGCCGAGCGCGAGCGGGAGCTCGGCCGCCAGGATGACTCCCGGCCAGACGAGCGCGAAGGATCGCCCGGGCCACACCCCGGCGCGCCCCCACTCGCGCTCGAGCAGGCGCGCGAACGCTCCCGCAGCGAGCGCGACCGTGAGCACTGCCAGCAGTCCGATCCCGAACAATGCGGCGAGGGGGTAGTAGAGGACGCTGTAGTTGACGAACGCGTAGCGCCCCGCGTACCAGAAGTTGTCCCAGAGGGTGAAGCCGTGCCCGAGGAAGAGCGAGCGCTGGTATTCGTGCGCCGCGAGGTCGCCGCCGGGCGGCCCGAGCCAGACGAGGAGGGAGGCGGCGGTGAGCGCGAGCCCGGTGCAGAGCACCATCTCGCGCGTGACCGACAGCCGCAGCCGCCAGGACGTACGCGCGTCGGCGGCGAGCGACACGTCCCCCATCCGGCGAAGCGTACGCTCGGTTCATGAGAGGCGCGTTGGCAGCCGGCCACCCGCTGACCGCCGAGGCCGGGGCGGAAATCCTGCGGGCGGGCGGCAACGCAGTGGACTCCTGCATCGCGGCTGCCGCCGTCTCCTGGGTCTGCGAGAGCCCGCTCACCGGACCGGGGGGCGGCGGCTTCCTGCTCGTCCACCGGGCGCGTGAGGCGCGCACGCAGCTGCTCGACTTCTTCGTCGCCGTGCCCGAGCGGTCGGCGTCGCCGTCCGACCTCGTCGAGGTCGTCGTCGACTTCGGCGGCTCCCAGCAGGTCTTCTACACGGGGCCGATGTCCGTCGCGGTTCCCGGCACAGCCCTCGGGCTCTGGGAGGCCAATGCCCGGTGGGGATCCATGCCCTGGGCGGATCTGCTTGCGCCGGCCGCGAGGCTCGCCCGCGAGGGTGTCGTCCTCAGCGAGGCGCAGGCGTATCTGCACCGCATCCTCGACCCATTGCTCCGTTACTCGCCCGAAGGCGACGCGCTCTTCGGGCCGGGGCGCGCCCTGCAGGCGGGCGAGCGCTTCGTCTCGCCAGAGATGGCCGAGACGCTCGAGCGGCTTGCGAGCGAGGGCGCCGACCATCTCTACCGCGGCGAGCTCGCAGAGCGCATCGCCGCCCACGTCCCGCTCACCCTCGACGATCTCGCGCGCTACGAGGTGATCGAGCGCGAGCCGCTCGCTGCGTCGTACCGCGGGGAGGAGCTCCGGACGAACCCGCCGCCTTCGAGTGGCGGGCGCCTGCTCACAGCCGGGCTGGACACCCTCGGCGCTGCCGAGGCGACTCCCCTCGCGATCGTCCGCGCAATGGAGGCGCAGGACGCGCTGCGGCACGCCGAGGAGACCGGAGGCACGACGCACATCAGCGTCGTCGACGGCGACGGAAACGCCGCGTCGCTCTCCTGCTCGCTCGGCTCGTCGGGCGGCGTCGTCGTCCCGGGCACCGGCATCCAGCTCAACAACATGCTGGGGGAGACCCATCTGGCCGGCGAGGAGCGCCCGGGTGCGCGGATGACGTCGCTGATGGCCCCGTCGCTGCTGCTGCAAGGGGACGGTCCGCGGCTCGTGCTCGGGTCCGCCGGCAGCACCCGCCTCCACGGCGCGATCCTGCAGGTCGTGGCGAACGTGGCCGCGCGCGAGCTAGGCGTGGAGGAGGCCGTAGCGGCGCCCCGCATTCACTTCGAGAACGGCGTCGCGCACTGCGAGGATCCCGCCGCCGCCGACGAGCTCGAGGCGGCCGGCTATCCCGTCGTCCGCTGGCGGGAGCAGAACCTGTTCTTCGGCGGGGTCGCGGCGGTCGAGATCCGAGACGACGGCTCGCTGGCGGCGGCGGGAGACCCGCGGCGGGGCGGCGCTGCCATCGTGGTGGTCGCATGAGCTGGCCCAGGCGGCCACCGGGGAGGGGGACTCGGGGGAACCGGGAGGTTCCCCCTTGCGGCGTGCGCCGGCTTCCCCGGTGCGCGCCGGAAGACGAAGTGGTGGACTACTGAGCTTCCGGGTTCGTCACGCCGATCCATCGGATGCCGAGCAGCTGACCCGGCTGGCCGACGCCGTGAGCGCCGAGCCGGAAGGCTGGCTGATCAGCATTGCCGGTGAGTGGCGAAGCGCCGGCGACGAGCGTCGCTTCCTCAAAGCGCTGCGCCGCTACGCACACGCGGCCGTCTTCGTCGCCGAGCGCGAAGACGGGACGCTCGTCGGCCGGTTGTCGGTGGGGCGCGACCCGCATCCCGCCAGCACCCACGTTGCCGATGTCGGCCTGATGGTGGCGCTCGACGCGCGCCGTCAGGGAGTTGGGACGGCACTCCTGCAGGCCGCCGCCGACTGGGCACGCGAGGCCGGCGTGCGCAAGCTCGAGCTCCACGTCTTTCCGTGGAACGAGGCGGCGATCGCCCTCTACGACGCGTTCGGCTTCGAGCGTGAGGGCTTCCGCAGGGGGCACTACCGCCGCGGCGGCGAGTATGTCGACGCGATCCTGATGGCCTACGAGGTGGAGTAGGAGAAGTCCACCGGGACGCCGGAGGCCAGTGTCTGGCCGACGACGCAGTAGCGCTCCGTCCGTTCGAGCAGCTTCGCGAGCTCCTCGTCGGATGCGTCCGACGCGAGCTGGAACCGGAGCCGGATCGCGGTGAAGCCCACGGGGGCCTCACGGTCGACGCCGAGCGTGCCGCGGAAGTCGAGGTCGCCCTCGGCGTGGACGCTGCCGGTCACCTCGAGCTCCATCGACGTGGCCACCGAACGGAGCGTGACGCCGGCGCAGGCGACGAGCGCCTCGAGCAGCATGTCCCCGGAGCAGGCGAGCGCGCCGCTGCCGCCGGTCGCCGGGTGAAGGCCGGCCTCGACGAGCACGCGGCCGGTCTCGACCTTGCATGCGATCTGCTCCTCGTCGAGCTTCCCCTGGGCGCGAAGCGTGATGAGCGCGGCCGCGGGCTCCTCGCGGTAGTGGTCCTTGAGCGGCTTCTGCGCCGCCTGTAGCTCGACCCGGTCCACGTCCGCATCCTAGAGCCGGGACGGGAGCTTCACCCGAAGCCGGGCGCGACCTCTTCTCGTTTCCAGCGCAGCTCGTTCGCCAAGAGAATCAACGCCGGGATCAGCAGGATGACGATGTCGAGCGCGTGATGGTCGTGCTCGAACCGGCCGAGCCCGGAGAGCGGCTGGTCCGGCGAGACGAAGCCGAGCGGGAAGGCGAGGTAGAGGAGCGCGGTGGTCAGGGTGGCGGCGGTGAGCGGGAACCGGTGCCCGGCGTAACCGCGGCGGACGGCGAGACCGGAGACGAGCGCCAAGGGGACGCCTCCCAAGATGACCGTCAGCCACCAGGTGCTACGTGTGGCGCGGAGGTTCTCGTCGGGGTTCGAGGTCCCCACCGCGAAAGCGACAGCGGCGAAGAGCAGATCGGCCCAGAGCAGGAGCGCGAAGGCAATACGTGCTGCCCGCACGATCCCCGGCCGCTCCAGTCGCATGATCTCGCCGAGGGCGACGGCCGGTAATCCGCCGGCGAGCCAGAGCCAGAAGAAGAGGGCCGACATCCAGCGACATTGTGACACCGGAAAGCGGTGACCTTCCGGCTCGCGGGATGCGTCCGCTGGTCTGCCTCGGCGTAGACTGGAAGCATGAAGATCAGCGAGAAGCTCAAGCACCTGTTTCGCCGGAAGCCGCGCACCATGGAACAGCTTGCTGCCCGTGCAGAAGCAGACGTCAGACGGGCCCAAGCGGAGGGCGATGCCACCGCAAGTGCCAATAACGCAAGTGCCGCCAATATGGCAGGCCCCTACAGCGGCCTCTAGAGCGGTACGCCGGCGTCGCGGAGCGGCCTCACGTCTGATCCAGCGCTAGCGGCGCGTGACCCAGATGCCGGTGCCCGCGGCGCCGATCGCCGCCGCCGCACCCAGCACCGTCCAGCCAAGGCCATGGCTGGCCGGTACCGCCGACAGCGCGACGAGTAGCGTGGCCGCGGCCAGCCCGGCCAGCGCAAGTGCGGCGATTGCTCCGGCCCTTCGCCACACGAGTGCCGCGTCCGTCCGGATTTCCCACCGCTCGTCCAGGGACCACGCCGCGAGCTCGCCGCACAGAAGCAGCAGGACGGCCACGAGTGGCGCGCTCGCGTCGATCCGGTCCCCGGCGGCAGTGACGGCAGCGACGTACGTCCCACCCGCCACCAGGAGTGCGGCACCGAGGCCGACGTCACCCACGACGAGGGCCGCCACGAGCAGCAGCGTCCCGAGCACGACTCCCGGCACGAACGCGACCACCGGGGCGGGGGCGCGGGCGAGCGCGTCCGCGAGGACTCCCCCGTACGCAGCCAGGGCTCCCGCTGCGGTCGCTACACGGACCGGGCGAGGCGCCTGAATGCCTTCACCTCCTCGAGGGGAACCGCGAGGGGCACGCCTTCCCGCCAGGTGACGACGGGGACTCCGACCTGCTCGTAGCGCCACCGGAGTGCCTCGCGCGACAGGCGCCACAGCCGGTGCGCGAGACGGGCGGACGACTCGGGGTCCGGCTCCAGCAGCTCGAGCGGGGACACCTCGACCACGATCAGGTCGTAGCCGCGCGCGCGCAGATCGAGCAGCGCGGTCGCGATGCGGTCGTCGAGCAGCGGCGTGATCGCGAGGACGAGCGCCTGCGGCGGTAGCGTCCGCGGCGGTAGCACCTCGACGTCGCGGAGCGCGTAGCTGTGCACGATCTGGCTCGTGATCAGCGCGTCGACGATGGCATAGAGCTGCCGCGTGCCGGACGCGGGCACGAGCCAGGAGAGGAAGCCTCCGAAGCCGACGAGCCCCACGCGGTCCTTGCGCTGCAGGTAGCCGTGGGCCAACGTCGCGGCGGCGCGCACTGCGCGGTCGTTCGTGCTCCGTCCCTCCACGCGCACCTCGGCGAACGTGTCGAGGAAGAGGACGACGTCGGTGTTCCGCTCCGGGTCCTGCTCGTTCACCCAGAGCGAGCGACGGAGGGCGGTAGCGCGCCAGTTGACGCGCCGCGGCCGGTCTCCCGGCTGCCACTCCCGGAGATCGGCGAACTCGATTCCCTCACCCCGGGCCTTCGAGAGCTGGTTGCCGGCGAAGACCTGCGTCTCGAGCGGTGGGACGAGGGAGCGGAGCGTCTCTTCGCTCGGATAGACACGCAGCACCTGCGGCGAGCCGGCGGCGCCCTCCCAGCTGCGAAAGCCGAGCACGTCGCGCACCCGGAAGAGCAGCGGCCCGACCGAGAACGCTCCCCAACGCTCGCAGCGCAGCCTCAGGTCGAGCGTCCGCTCCTCACCGGCCCGCAGGAGGAGCGCCTGCGCGGAGCCGCCCTCGATGCTCAGCTCCGGGGGCAACGGCACGAGCAGCTCGAACCGGTCGACCCGGTGCGCCGAGGAGAGATCGACCGTCAGCGTGACCTCCTCGCCCTCGAGCGCCCGGTCTCGGTCGAGCGCCAGCCCTACCGAGACTCGAGGCTCCCTCGGAGCCGCGGCCGCGACGAGCGCGAGCACGAAGGGCGCCGCGAGCGCGACCGGCTCGGCGCGGCCGAGTGCGAGCCCCGCGACGAGCCCGGCCGCCGCCAGCGCCGCATAGGCCCGCAGGCGCCACGAGGTGAGGGAGGTCACGCCTCCGCGGTGCGCAACGCGTCCTCGGCGGGAGGCGTCGGCACCGTCTCGAGCACCTCTGCCACGACGTCCTCGCCGCGAAGCCGCTGCACCCAGAGCTCCGGCCGGACCATCAGCCTGTGCGCGAGCGCCGGCGCTGCGACCGCCTTCACGTCCTCAGGCGTGACGAAGTCGCGTCCCGAGAGCGCCGCCCTCGCCCGCGACAGCTTGACCAGGGCGATGCTGCCGCGTGGGCTCGCTCCCACCGCGAGCCGCCGCGACTCGCGCGTCGCCGTCACGAGGTCGACCGCGTAGCCCTCGATCGCGTCCGATACGTGCACCTGCTCGAGCGCGCGCTGCATCTCCACGAGCGTCGCCGCGTCGACCACCGGCTCCAGGTCCACCTCGTCCACTCCGCGCTCGAGCCGACGTTGAAGCATCTCGATCTCGGCGTCGCGCTGCGGATAGCCGATCGAGATGCGCACGAGGAACCGGTCGAGCTGCGCTTCGGGCAGCGGGTACGTCCCCTCGTACTCGATCGGGTTCTGTGTCGCCAGGACGAGGAACGGCGGCTCGAGAAGGTGCGTCGTGTTCTCGATCGTCACCTGGCGCTCCTGCATCGCCTCGAGCAGCGCCGCCTGCGTCTTCGGCGGGGCGCGGTTGATCTCGTCGGCGAGAAGGAGGTTGGCGAAGATCGGGCCCGGGCGGAAGACGAACTCCGTCGTCCGCTGGTCGAAGATCTGCGACCCGGTCACGTCGCCGGGCATCAGGTCGGGGGTGAACTGAATGCGGGCGAAGTGCAGGGAAGTGGCCTGCGCGAACGAGCGCGCGATCAGCGTCTTCGCGAGCCCGGGGTAGTCCTCGATGAGCACGTGACCGTCGCTCAGCAGCGCGAGCAGGATCAGCTCGAGCGGCCCGCGCTTGCCCACCACGGCCTTCTCGACCTCGGTGAGGATCGACTCCGCGCGCTTCCGGAGCTCTGCGAGCGCCGTCATAACGACTCCACCCGCTCGATCACGGCGGCGACGCGCTCGCCGGACACGCCGGGGCCGTGGCGGTCCTCGGGCGCCGGCCGGTCGGGGCGCAGCAGCTCCCAGACGTCCTCGCCGAGCAGCGCGCGGGCCGCCTCGGGCCGGCGCTCGAGGTCGAACCCGTGCCGGATGGCGAGACGCGCGCCCGCCGCGGCTCGTAGGAGCGGCAGGAGCCGCCGGTGGGCATGGTCCGCGTCCGCGCTGCCGAGCACGAGCTCGTGCTCCATCACCAGGAGCTCCACCGGTTGCGAGGGTGCCGGCGGTCTCCGCTTGCGGAGGGCCTGCTCGAAGCGACCCCCGACCCGCGGCCCACGCCCGCGGGAGTGCCGGACGAGCACGAGCAGGACGAGCGCCGTCACGAGCACGACCCAGATTGCGAGGGCACGCGACGTCGCGAGCTGCCGGATCGAGAGCAGGACGATCAGCGCGATCGTCGCCGTCACCGCCGGCCGCGCGAGCCGTCCTGCGAGCCTCACGCCGGCGTCAGCTCCGAGGCTCGAAGCTCGTCGCGCACTGCGATGAGGGCGTCGACCGCCTCGTCCCTCATCGACGGCTCCGGCTCATGTTGGCTGAACCTAGCCCATTCGAAGAGATCGGTGAGCCGCCGCACCGCCTCGGCGCTCGTGTCCAGGGTGAGGAGGGCACGCTCGAGATATTCGAGCGGCGCCTCGGCGGGGCGTCGCGGCAGCCCGGCCGTTGCCAGTGCGGTCTCCATCCGGGCATAGGCGGCGACGATCGCCCGGCGCAGGTCGGGATCGGAGCGCAGGTCGTCGAGCGACTCGTCGAGTGCCGCGGCGAGCGCCTCGGGAGCGATCCCGCGAGGTTGCCCCGCCTCCGGGCGTGGGCGCCTCGCGAAGAGGATCGCCACCATGGCGAGGAGGAGACCGAGGACGATCGCGAGCTCGTCCCAACGGAAGCGAAGCGAATGCGATCCGGGCTGGGGCCGCCCGTTCTGGCCCGGCGGCAGGTGGCCGGTCCGAGTCGACTGAGTGTCGTGCGGGTGGAGGCGCGACAGGTGCAGATGGGGCAAGACGAGGAACTCGATCGCCACGAGAGCCGCAAGCAAGACGAGCGAGCGGAGCAGGCGAGTCCGAAAGCTCGGCCGCCTCCCTCTTCTCGCACTCAGGAAGGGAGCGATCAAGAGGACGCCGACCAGGACCGGTACGGCGAAGATGACGATCGTCGTATACGTGTAGTCCCAGAAGCCGAGAGGCAACCCCCCGCCGGTGCCGCTGCCCGAGCCGAGCGGCCGTCCGCGGGCGGCGATCGTGACGAGCGCGAGGAGCAGCATGACCGCGAGCGCGAGGGGGACGAGGCTGCGCCGGCTCACGACCGAAGTGTCGCAGCGCGGCCGAGGCGGCGCCCTCCGGGCACGGCGTTATTCTCGACCTCCCGTGCCCGAAGCGCCGTTCGTCCATCTCCACGTCCACTCCGAGTACTCGATCCTCGACGGGGCCTGCCGGATCCCGGACCTCGCGAAGCGCGCCGCCGAGCTCGAGATGCCCGCCGTCTCGCTCACCGACCACGGCTCGCTCGCCGGCGCCGTCGACCTCTACAAGGCGGCCCGAAACGAAGGAGTGAAGCCGGTCATCGGTTGCGAGGTCTACGTCGCCGACGACCGCCACGCGCAGCAGAAGGGCTACGCCCACCTGACGCTCCTCGCGGAGACGAACGAGGGCTACGCAAACCTGATCAAGCTCTCCTCGCTCGGCTATCTCGAGGGCTACTACTACAAGCCGCGCGTCGATTGGGAGCTGCTCGAGCGGCACGGCTCTGGGCTGATCGCGCTCTCGGGCTGCCTCTCCGGACGGGTGTGCAAGGCGCTCGAGGAGAGTCGTGGGACGGACGCCGAGGCCGAGCTCGACCGGCTCGAGCAGGTCTTCGGCCGCGAGCAGGTCTATGTCGAGCTCCAGAACGCGCACCTCGAAGTGCAGCAGCGGATCAATCCGCAGCTCGCCGCGCTCGCCGAGCAGCGAGACCTGCCACTCGTCGCGACCGGCGACGTCCACTACCTGCGGCACGAGGACGCCCAGTCGCACGAGGCGCTCCTCTGCATCCAGTCGGGGGACTCGCTCAAGAACCCGAATCGCTGGCGCTTCGAGACCGACCAGTTCTACTTCAAGACGCCGGAGGAGATGGCCGGCGACTTCCCCGGTCACGAGGACGCGCTGCGGCGCACCCTCGAGGTGGCCGAGCGCTGCAACGTCGAGATCGAGCTCGGGCGGATCCTGCTCCCGCGCTTCGACACGCCCGAGGGCCGCGACGCCTTCGAGTACCTCGTCGAGCTCGTCGAGGCCGGGGCGGCGAAGCGCTACGGCAGCGTCACGCCCGACTTGCGGGAGCGTCTCCGCTTCGAGCTGAAGACGATCAAGGAGATGGGCTTCTCCGACTACTTCCTGATCGTGGCCGACTTCGTCGGCTTCGCGAAGCGGAACGGGATCAGCGTCGGCCCCGGTCGCGGCTCGGCGGCCGGCAGCGTCGTCGCCTATTGCCTCGAGATCACGGACATCGACCCGATCAAGTACGACCTCCTCTTCGAGCGCTACCTCAACCCGGGCCGCAAGTCGATGCCGGACATGGACATCGACTTCGCGGTCGAGGGGCGCGAGCGCGTGATCAACTACGTCCGCGAGCGCTATGGCCGCGACCGCGTCGCGCAAATCATCACCTTCGGGACGATGGCCGCCCGCGCCGCGGTTCGCGACGCCGGCCGGGTGCTCGAGCACCCCTACGGCGTCGTCGACCGCATCGCGAAGCTCATCCCCGAAGGGCCCGGCCAGATGCTCTCGGACTGCCTGAAGCCGGGGGGCGAGTTGAAGCAGGCGTACGACTCCGACCCCGCCGCGAAGGAGATCGTCGATCTCGCGCGGCCCCTCGAAGGCCTGACGCGGCAGGACGGCATCCATGCCGCCGCGGTCGTGATCGGGGCGGAGCCGCTGACGAACGTCGTCCCCGTGCAGCAGAAGGGCGCCGACCAGGAGGTCGTGACCCAGTTCGACGGCACGGTGATCGAATCGATCGGGTTGCTCAAGATCGACTTCCTCGGCCTCCGCAACCTCGACGTGATCGACAAGGCGGTCGCGCTCGTCCCGGGCCTCGACATCACGGCGATCCCGCTCGACGACCGGAAGACGTACGAGATGCTCGCGCGGGGGGAGGCGACGGGCGTCTTCCAGTTCGAGTCCTCGGGGATGCGCGAGGCGCTGCGGCAGGTCAAGCCGACGGAGTTCGCGGACGTCATCGCCCTCGTCGCGCTCTACCGGCCGGGCCCGATGCAGTACATCCCCGTCTACGCGCGGCGCAAGAACCGCCAGGAAGCCGTCTCCTATCCCGATCCGCGGCTCGAGCAGATCACCGCCGCTACCTACGGCATCTGCATCTACCAGGAGCAGTACATGGAGATCGCGAAGCAGATCGCCGGCTTCTCGCCCGCCGAGGCCGACGACCTCCGCAAGGCGATCGGCAAGAAGATCCACTCGCTCATGGCTTCCCTCAAGAGCAAGTTCCTCGAGGGATGCGCGGCGTCCGGGACGGCGGAAGGGGTCGCACGCCAGCTGTGGCAGGACATGGAGCAGGCGCAGGACTACTCGTTCAACAAGTCGCACGCCGCCTGCTATGCGCTCATCTCCTATCGCACGGCCTGGTTGCGCGCGAACCATCCCTGCGAGTACATGGCGGCGCTCATCTCGTCGGTCATGAACACGAAGGACCGAGTTCCGTTCTACGTCAACGCCTGTCAGGAGATGGGCATCGAGGTGCTGCCGCCCGACGTGAACGAGTCGCAGGTGGACTTCGCCGTCGTCGAGGGAGAGATCCGCTTCGGCCTCAACGCGCTGAGGAACGTCGGCGAGGCGACTTGCCGCGCAATCGTCGCAGCGCGCGAGGAGGGCGGTCCGTTCGCGTCGCTCTGGGACTTCACCGAGCGCGTCGACCCTTCGGTGGCAAACAAGCGCGCGCTCGAGTCCCTCGTCTCGAGCGGCGCACTCGACTCGACCGGCGCGTCGCGCAAGGGGATGCTCCACGTCCTCGAGGACGCGCTCTCCTACGGTCAGAAACAGCAGCAGGACCGGCTCCTCGGCCAGGCCTCGATCTTCGACCTCGGCGACTCGCCCGCTACTGCGGCGCGCCACCACGCGTCGATTCCCGAGGGCGAGTTCGAGAAGGCCGAGCTGCTGCGGATGGAGAAGGAGAGCCTCGGCGTCTACGTCTCCGAGCATCCGCTCAGCGCGATCCGCGACCAGCTACGGCGGCGAACCGATTGCACGCTCGCGGAGCTCGAGCGGCGGCGAGAGGGCGAGACCGTCCTCGCGGGCGGGATGGTCGCGTCGGTGCGGACGACGACGACGAAGAAGGGCGAGCCGATGGCGTTCGTCCAGCTGGAGGACCTGACAGGCTCGGTCGAGGTCGTGGTCTTCAACTCCACGTACGCAGCGGCGCGCGGGCTGCTCGTCGAGGACGCCGTGCTCGCCGTCAAGGGACGCGTCGACCACAAGCAGCAGGGAGAGACGAAGCTCGTCGCGCTCGAGGTGACGGCCTTCGAGGCGGTGCCGGAGCGGCGCGAGGTACGGCTGAAGGTGGACGCACGCAGTGCGCCTGCCGGCGTGATCCGCGAGCTGGCAGGGGTCGTCCGCGATTTCCCGGGTGAGGCTCCGGTGTACGTCGATCTCGTCACCTCGCTCGGGCCGAAGCTGCTCGAGCTCGGGCCCGATTACCGCGTCGACCCCCAGCCGGACTTCTTCGCCTCCGTCCGGCACCTGCTCGGCGCAGCCGCCGTCCAATAGTCCCGGAGAAATCCCCCCGGAGGGGGAGATCCGATGGGCCGAAGTTCCCGAAAGTGTGAAACGGACACTGCGGATGCCTGCGACACACGACATCATCGAGACGGAACTCGAGCGCGTGGAGCGCTGGCGCACCGCCGAGCTCATGCGTGTGGGCTTCGCGGGCGACGACGCCGTCGCGCTTGCAGCGCGGCTCGAGGTCGACCTCCACGAGGCGATCGAGCTCGTCCAGCGCGGCTGCCCGCCCGAGCTCGCCTTCCGCATCCTGGGTTGATCTGACGGTGGCTCGTCGTCGCGGGCACAATGGGCGCTCGTGACCCGTCTAGTCCTCGGCTCCATCCCCTCGCCGTCGAGTGGCACGTTCAGCGTCGGGCCCCTGACACTGCACATGTACGGCGTGATGCTGCTGCTCGGCATCGCAGCCTGCATCTGGCTGACCGGCCGCCGCTGGGTGAGCTGGGGAGGTGACTGGGACCTCGTCTTCCGGGTCGCGCTCTGGGGGGTGATCGCCGGTGTCGTCGGCGCGCGCCTCTACCACGACCTCACGAGCTGGAACCAGGATCCGGCCATCCACGAGCACTGGTGGGGTTTCGCCGCGGTCTGGGACGGCGGGCTCGGCATCTGGGGCGCGATCCCGGCGGGAGTGGCCGCCGGAGCGCTCGTGGTGCGTCGCTCGGGCAACAGCATCCGGTTGATGATGGACGCCGTCGCGCCGGGGCTCCTGCTCGCCCAGGGGATCGGCCGCTGGGGGAACTACTGGAACCAGGAGCTGTACGGGAGGCCGACCAGCCTGCCGTGGGGCCTCAAGATCGATCCGGCGCACCAAAATGGGATCCTGGCGCGCTATCAAGGCAAGGCGGCCTACCAGCCGACCTTCCTCTACGAGTTCATCTGGGATCTGGTCGGCGTCGGCTTCCTCCTCTGGGTCGACCGGCGCTTCACGTTGCGCCGGCCGGCGCTCTTTGCGCTCTACGTCGTCTGGTACACGACGTTCCGCACCTTCGAGGAGGTTCTGCGAATCGATCCGTCGCACCATTTCCTGCACATGCGGGTCAACTTCTGGGTCTCGCTCGGCGTCTGGGTGCTCTCGGTCGCCTTCTTCGTCTGGTGGCAGTTCTTCCGCCAGCCGTCCGCGAAGCCGGCGCCCAAGCCCCGCCCCGTGCCGACCGGCCCGCGCATGGCTGTCCCGAAGAGCCGCGTCCGGTAACGCCGCTAGCGTCCGCGAAATGATCGTCAGGGAGCTCGAGCTCGACCTCGACGCGTTCGAGGGGCCGTTCGACCTGCTCCTCGCGCTCGTGCTCAAGGAGGAGCTCGACCTGCGCGACGTCGACCTCGCGGGCATCGTCACCGCCTTCCTCGAGCGGCTCGCCGGAAGGGAGGAGCTCGACCTCGAGGCGTGCGGCGAGTTCCTCGTCCTCATCGCCGCGCTCCTCGAGCTGAAGGCGCGGGCGCTCTTCCCGGACGAGGCTGCCGAGCTGGCAGAGCTCGAGCCGGAGGAGGCCGCGGAGGAGCTCGCGCGGCGGCTCGCGGAGTACCGCCGTGCGAAGGAGGCGGCGGGCTGGCTACGCGAGCGCCTGGCCGCCGAGGGAGACCGGTACTTCCGCGTCGGCCCCGCGCCGCTCGCGCCAAGGCCCGAGACGCCGCTCGCGCCGCAGGATCCGGAGCTGTTGGCACAGGCGCTCCGGCTGCTTGCCGAGGAGCCTCCGGACGTTTCCCTCTCACACATGGCCCTGCGCTTTCCGCCCGTCTCGCAGTTCCTCGAGCGGTTCCGCGCGCTGCTCGGTAGGCGCTCGCGGTTCGACTTCGAGACCGAGGTGGCGCAGCTCACCCGCCTGGAGCAGGCGTCGGCGTTCCTCGCGTTGCTCGAGCTGCGCCGTGCCGGTGAGCTCGCGATCGAGCAGGCCGCCCCGTTCGCGCCGATCAGGGTCACCCGCGCCACGAAGGAGAACACCGAACAACAGGAAAGGACCGCAGAATGGACCGTCCGCTCCGCCTGATCCCCACCGACCCGCTCGACGAGCTCGCACGGACGCTCGAGGCGCTGCTCGTCGTCGCCTCGACTCCCCTCTCGGTCGAGGAGCTCGCGGCCGCCGCGGATGACGATCCGGAGCGCGTCGAGGACGCACTGCGCCTCGTCGGCGAGCGCTTCGCCGAGGACCGGAGCGGAATCGTGCTCGAGCAGGTCGCGGGCGGCTGGGCATTTCGCGCGGCGCGCGGGCAGGCGGCCGCCTGCTCGCGTCTGTTCGATCGGCCGGCCCAGCGGAATCTCTCCCAGGCCGCGCTCGAGACGCTCGCGATCGTCGCTTACGTCGGTCCCTGCACGCGGCCGGACATCGCGCGGATCCGAGGGGTCGCGGCCGACTCGGCCGTCGCGAACCTCCTGGAGCGCGGCCTCATTGCGGAGGCCGGCCGGGACAGCGCAGCCGGAGGTGCGATCCGCTACCGGGCGACACCGCTCTTCGAGCGCGTGTTCGGTCTCGAGAGCCTCTCGGAGCTACCGCGCCTCGACGACGTCGGCCCCGACGCCGCCGAGATCCGGGACCGCCTCCAGGCGGTCGCCGAGAAGCGCACCGCCTAGACGGACCTGTCTAGGTGTCAGACACCTAGACATGGCTCGAGCGGACGTCGGACGCCCGAACCAAGCCAAATTGTCTCCTGCGTCCGTGTCCGCAATAGCCACGTCCGGTAGCAGCTACCGGACGTGGGTCGAAGAGGCAGGTGCTCAGAGCTTCTTGATGATGTGTTCCGCCTCGTCGCGCGTGAACGCCCGCAGTGTCTCGGTCTGCTCCGCGCCATGGTGGCTGAGCTTCGTCACGATCTCGAGGGCGACCTCGTCGTCGGGCGCCTCGAACACCTCGACGACGTCGTAGCGACCGAGCGTCACCCAGACGCCGACGAGCTTCCCGCCTGCCTCTTCGATCTCCCGCTCGCCGTCCTCGATCCGGTCGCGCCAGGCCGGCAGGCCCATCCGCCCCTGCGATGTCCAGCGCATGAGCGAGATGTAGTGCGGCACGCCCGTATCTTCTCAGGATGAGATTGAACGCGTTCCTCGCCCGGGCCGGAGTCGCCTCGCGCAGGCGTGCCGACGAGCTGATCAAAGCCGGCCGTGTCGCCGTCAACGGTGAGCTTGGCCGGCTCGACACGGTCGTCGGCGCCCGCGACCGGGTCGAGGTCGACGGCCGCGAGGTGGAGCGGGAGCGGCTTCGGTACGTCCTCCTCCACAAGCCGGCCGGCGTCGTCACGACCGCACGCGACCCGCGCGGGCGTCCGACGGTGGTGGAGCTCGTGCCGCGCGGGCCGCACGTCGTCCCGGTCGGACGGCTCGATGCCGACACGACCGGCGCGCTGCTGCTCACGAACGACGGGCAGCTCGCCCATCGGCTCGCCCATCCCCGCTACGGGGTCGAGAAGACGTACGTCGCCGAGGTCGAAGGCGACCCCGACGTAGAGGCGCTACGGCAGCTGCGCAACGGCGTGGAGCTCGAGGACGGGCCGACGGCGCCGGCCCAGGCCCGCCGCCTCGGTCGCGGCCGCGTCGAGCTCGTCCTCCACGAGGGACGCAAGCACCAGGTCAAGCGGATGCTCGCCGCGGTGGGCCACCCGGTGACGCGGCTCCACCGCAGCGCCTACGCGGGCCTGACGCTCGAAAGGCTCGAGCCCGGCGTGTGCCGGGAGCTCGAGCCCTTCGAATTGGCAGCCCTCAGGAGCCTGCCGCGAGCGTCTGTGCGTCCTGGATCAGCTGATTCGCCTGGCTGATCCAGCCCTGCGCTTGCGATTGCGAGATCGGCGTGCCGTTGAAAGCGGCCGCGTCCAGGGCCGAGCGGATCTGCGAGACGAGGGCATCCCGCTGGCCGGTCAGGCTGGTGATCTGGTCTTCGACATCGCTGTAGTGGGTCTCGTCCGTGCTCTCGATTCCGTGCGTCGACGCCAGCAGCGTGTCCTGGTCGAACTCGCCGAACGGCGCGTTCACCTGTTCCTGCGCGGCTTCGAGGTCGGCGATCGTCTGGCCGGCAAGGGCCTTCGGAAGCGCGTGCTTGTCGAGTGCCTGCACGATCACGTGGCCGTCGTCGGTGTAGTCGTCCTCGAGGCCGAGGAGCGAGAGGATCGTCGGACGGAGGTTCGTGTGGTCGGTCCAGGTATGGGAGTCGATGCCGCCCTTCGCGACACCCGGCCCGACCATCGCCGCCCACGTGTTCCCGATCTCCGGCTGGACGTCGCCGTGGTTCCAGGCAAAGCCGGAGAGCACACACTCCGCCACGCCGCTGCACGGGTTCGACGTCTGGAAGAAGAAGTCGGCGTTACCGAACATCGTGAACGTCGGTGTCCGCAGCGGGTCCGTGTTGACCATGTGGAGCGTCTGCTCCTCGACCGGGTCGGCCATCGACACGGTCAACGGAACCGTCTCCGGGTTTCCTTGCGAGTCGCGCACGTACGGATCCACCGAGCTGAGCCCGCCGACGGCACGCTCGAGCCGCCGCACCGCAGTGTCGGTGCGTCCGGGCTGCCCGTTGACGTAGAACGTCGGCGCGTCGTCGAAGTGGATGTCCCAGCTCGTCGTCGCGCCCGGGTCCTGGGCGGTGACGAGGCTCTTGAGGTTCGCGTCGACCTCGCCGATCTGGTCGGCGGGGCACTGCGAGAGGTTCGTGCACGTGGTGTGGTTGTAGCGCAGCCAGTTCTGGCCCGGCTGCGGGGTGCCGATTCCGCCGGCGAAGTGGTCGCCCTCGTCGACGGTGACGACGAACAGCGTGTTGTGCTGGTCGATCCCGTGCTGCTTGAGGTTCTGGAAGAAGTTCTCGAAGGCCGTGTCGTAAGCCTTCAGCTGCTGCAGGTGCCCCAGCTCGCCCGGCCCGGTGGCGGAGCTCGAGTACGAGTCGCTCGAGGCGATCGGCGCGTGGAGGTCGTGGGCATCCGAGATGTAGCCGTACGTGACCGGGACGCCGTTCTCCTGCATCTGCTCGACGTAGCCCAGCGTGTTCTGGGCGAGCATCCCGTCGAAGCCCGGGAAGCCGCAATAGCCGTCCGGATCCGTGATCGGGTTGCCGCTCGTGTCGTCCACGCAGGCGTTCCCGTTCGTGATCGCCGGGTCGACGAACTTCGCGCCGTAGAGCGCGTCGAAGCCGGTGTAGCTCCGGGCTCGTCCGGCAGGGAGTCGGGCTTCGCATCCGGGTTGTTCGCGCAGTGGCTCGTCGAGTCCTTGGAACAGTGGATTGCGATGCCGACGAAGTCGGTCAGCGCCTCCTGCGGGTTCGCGAGCGCTTCGTTGAACGGATCCGAGCCCTGCCCGAAGACCTGCGTGATGTCGCCGGTCGCCGCGGTCGAGTTGTTCTCGAGCTCGATGTTCGCAGTGCCGACGCCGCCGACGTCACAGCCGGCCCGCGCGAACGGGACCCACGGCGCGGGCGTGTTCTTCTGCCCGTCCGTGATCATGTTCGGCAGCGGATCGTTGGCGTTCGAGCCGGCCGGCGGGTCGACCGGGCTGGTCCAGTACTTGAACGAGCTGATCCCCGAGAACTTCGGCACCTTCGTCGGGCCGTTGAAGTACTCGTAGCTGTTCGAGACCGTCTGCCCCTGCCGATCGGGATAAAGGCCGGTCAGCGACGAGAGGATCCCGCCGGCCGTGTGCGAGATCAGGATCGTGTGGTCGTTCGTGAAGAGCGTGCCCTCCTGCTTGAGGAAGTTCAGCAGGTGCGGCATCTGCTCCAGGTCGGACGCGACGTTCGGCTTGTCGCGGTTGAAGTGCGTGTTGTCGAACTGGAGATAGATCACATGCTTGACGCCGTTCGCGAGCTTGCAGGAACCAGCCTTCGGGCCGGGCGGCGCCTGAGGAGCGGCCCCATGTCCGGACGCGCCTGCGACCTGGACGGCGACGAGCGCGACGAGCGTGGCAAGTACGGCCACGAGCGCCGCGAGAGCGATTGTCCTCTTCATTTGTCCCCCTCGGTTGCGGTTGTCTATGCCGCAGTGGAGCCTTCCGGCCGCGGTTGCCGCCGTGGGCGTCGTGCTGGTGACGCGGCCGCGTCGATCCGGAAACCCGTGGAGGAGGTTACAAACCGCGAGGCCGGGCTGCGCCGAACAACCGTCCGGCCTCTGCCTTGACGAAGCCCATGCGGTCGTACATCGCCTCGAGCGTCGGCTCGCTCGCCCGGCGCGCCTTCTCCGCTCCGACCGCGAGCAGCCGCTGCAGCTCTCGCTCATCGGCTCGGAGGTCGCGGTAGCGCTCCTGGATCGGGGCGAGCAGGGAGACAACGGCTTCGGCGACCGCATCCTTGAACTCGCCGTATCCGACGCCCTCGAAGCGCCGCTCGAGATCGGCGATGGGCTCGCCCGTGGCCACCGACATGATCTCGAGCAGGTTCGAGATGCCCGGCTTCGCCGCGGGATCGTGGCGGATCTCCTTCTCGGAATCGGTGACGGCGGTCTTGAACTTCTTCCGGATCACGTCGGGCTCGTCGACCATCCGGACCACTCCCTGCGGGGCGCCTCGCGTGGTCGACATCAGGCGCTCGGGCTCCTGGAGGTTCTTGATCCGGGCTCCCTCCTCGGGGAAGACCGCCCGCGGGATCGTGAACGTCTCGCCGTAGCGCTGGTTGAAGCGCTCCGCCACGTCGCGGGTCAGCTCGAGGTGCTGCCGCTGGTCATCCCCGATCGGGACGATCTCCGCCTGGTAGAGCAGGATGTCGCCGGCCATCAGCACCGGATACGTGAAGAGCCCGGCCGACACGAAGTCCTGCCCCTCGGACTTCTCCTTGAACTGCGTCATCCGCCGCAGCTCGCCGAAGCTCGTCACGGCGCTCAGCAGCCACGCGGCCTCGGCGTGCGCGACGACATGGCTCTGGGCGAAGACGGTCGAGCGATCCGGGTTCAGGCCCGTGGCGAAGAGCATCGCGGCGCCGGCGAGCGTGTACTCCCGGAGCTGCGCGGGCTCGATGGGGGTCGTGATGGAGTGGAGGTCGACGATGCAGAAGAAGGCCTCGCCCTGCTCCTGCGTCGCGACGTACTGCCGGTAGCCGCCCGAGTAGTTTCCGAGCGTCTTGTCTCCCGTCGCCCGGATCCCGGAGAAGACCCGTGGCTTGGCCGGCTCGGTTTCGGGGAGAGACTCTGCCATCGGGCCTGATTCTGCCTAAGCTTGTTCGATGGCGATCACGGGCGCACCGGAGCTGCTGATCGTGATGGGTGCGAGCGCCACGCAGGATCAGGTTGACGAGGTCGTGGCGCGGCTCGACGAAGCCGGCTGCTCGGCACTCGTCACGCCGGGGCGAGAGGCGACGGTGATCGGCGCGATCGGCGAGCGGGAGCTGCTCGCGACACTGCCGCTCGAGGGCTTCGCGGGCGTCGAGCAGGTGCTGCCGATCCTCAAGCCGTACAAGCTCGTCTCGCGCGAGCTCTCCCCGGATCCCACGGTGATCGAGGTGCGCGGACGCCGGATCGGCGACGGTTACTTCGGCTTCATCGCCGGCCCCTGCACGGTCGAGACGCGCGAGCAGACGCTCGAGACGGCGCGCGCCGTCGCTGCCGAGGGCGTGACGATGCTCCGCGGCGGGGCCTTCAAGCCTCGCACGTCGCCGTACGCCTTCCAGGGGCTCGGCGACGAGGCGCTCGAGATCCTGAAGGAGGCCCGCGAGGAGACCGGGCTTCCGCTCGTCACGGAGCTCATGGATCCGCGCCACGTCGAGTCGGTCGTCGAGGCGGCCGACGTGATCCAGATCGGTGCCCGCAACATGTCCAACTTCTCGCTCCTCTCGGAGGTCGGCCGCGCTCCGAAGCCCGTCCTTCTCAAGCGGGGGCTCTCCTCCACGGTCGAGGACCTGCTGATGGCCGCGGAGTACATCGTCAAGGAGGGGAACTCCGAGGTGATCCTCTGCGAGCGCGGGATCAAGACGTTCGAGACGGCGACCCGCTTCACGCTCGACATCGGGGCGATTCCCGTCCTCAAGCAGGAGACGCATCTGCCAGTGATCGTCGACCCGTCGCATCCGGCGGGGCGGCGGGACCTCGTGCTGCCGCTCGCGCGGGCGGCGGTCGCGGCGGGCGCCGACGGGATCATCGTCGAGGTGCACCCGCGGCCCGAGGAGGCGCTGTGCGACGCGGCGCAGCAGATCCCGACCTCGGAGTTCGGCGACTTCGCCGACGAGATCCGCGCGCTCGCGTCCCTCATGGGCCGCACCATCGGCTGAACGTGCGCGTGGAGCCTGCGGCGGCGCTGGTCGGGCACGTCATCCTGCCCGGGGACAAGTCGATCTCGCACCGCGCCGCCCTGATCGGCGCGCTCGGCGAGGGGGAGACCCGCATCCGCGGCTTCGGCCGCTCGGGCGACACGCAGGCGACGGTCGACGCGATGCGCGCTCTCGGCGTCGAGATCGAGGATGTCGCCGACGACGAGCTCGTCGTGCACGGCGTCGGCCTGCGTGGGCTGCGCGCCGGCACGGTCGACTGCGGCAACGCCGGGACGCTCATGCGCCTCCTGACGGGCGTCCTCGCCGGGCAGCAGGGCGAGTTCACCCTCACCGGCGACGAGTCGCTGACACCGCGGCCGATGGAGCGGGTTGCCGCTCCGCTGCGCCGGATGGGTGCAGCCGTGGAGACGACCGAGGGGCACGCGCCGCTCGTGGTCCGCGGTTCCGGATCGCTGCGCGGGATCGAGATCGAGCCCGAGGTGGCGAGCGCGCAGGTGAAGTCCGCGATCCTCCTCGCCGCACTCAACGCGGAGGGGCCGACGACGGTGGTCGAGCGCATCCCGACCCGCGATCACACCGAGCTCATGCTCGACGCTGCCGGCGTCCGCGTGCGCCGCAAAGCCGGCTCGGTGACCGTCGAGCCCCCTGGGGCGCTGCGGCTCGAGGAGGTCGTCGTCCCGGGTGACTTCTCGTCCGCTGCACCGCTGCTCGTCGCGGCGGCGCTCGTCCCCGGCAGCGACATGACGATCCACGACCTGGGCGTCAACCCGCGGCGCACGGGACTCCTCGACGTGCTGGAGCGGATGGGCGCGCGAGTCTCGGTCTTCGACCGCCGTCGAGTGGGCGGCGAGCCGGTCGCGTCGGTGCAGGTGCAGTCTGGAGAGCTCGTCGCGACGGAGATCGGAGCGGGCGAGGTGCCGGGCCTCGTCGACGAGCTGCCGCTCGTCGCGCTCCTCGCCTCCCACGCACGTGGCGAGACGCGGGTCTCCGGTGCGGGCGAGCTACGGGTGAAGGAGACCGACCGGATCGAAGCGGTGACCGACGGCCTGCGGCCACTCGGCGCCCGGATTCGCTCGCTCCCCGACGGCTGGACGGTGACCGGCGTTCCAACGCGGTTGCGGGGCGGACGCGTCGATGCCCGCGGCGATCACCGAATCGCCATGCTGGGCGCCGTCGCCGGCCTCGCCTCGCGCGAGGGTGTCGCGATCGAGGGCGCCGACACCGCCGCTATAAGCTTCCCCGGCTTCTACGAGCTCCTGGAGTCGGTGACGAGGCGATAACGCATGGTGGTGGCGATCGACGGGCCCGCTGGCGCGGGGAAGAGCACGGTGGCGCGGGCGCTCGCGGAGCGCCTCGGCTTCCGTTACCTCGACACCGGCGCGATGTACCGGGCGCTCACCTGGCTCGCGATGAAGCGCAGCCTCGACCTGAGCGACGCTCAGAGCCTCGCGCAGCTCGCCCGCGAGCAGCCCGTCCTCTTCTCCGAGGACGATCGCGTCTGGATCGCGGGCACCGACGTCACGTCCTCGATCCGGGAGGCCCGCGTCGACCGGATGGTGCCCGTCGTGGCGCGCCATCACGCCGTGCGCGAGGTCATGCGCGATCGGCAACGTGAGCTCGGGCGAGACGGCGACGTCGTGATCGAGGGCCGCGACATCGGGACCGTCGTCGCTCCCGAAGCCGAGGTGAAGGTGTTTCTCGTCGCCGATCGCGACGAGCGCGCGAAACGCCGCATCGCCGAGCGTCCCGGCATCGGCGCCGACGCGCTCGCCACCGACCTGCGGCTCCGCGACGAGAGCGACGCCGCGCGGATGCAGCCGGCCCCGGACGCGATCGAGATCGACACGACGAGCCTCGAGGTCGAAGACGTCGTCGACCGGATCGAAGCTCTCGTCCGCGAGCGCTACGCCGCCGCGTGAAGTCCGAGGACGTCGTCTGGAAGTTCGGGAAGCCGCTGCTCGGCTTCCCGGCGGCACTCGCGACGCGGCTCCGCTCGTACGGCGCGGAACGGATGCCCCGCAGCGGCGGCGTCGTCCTCGCGATCAACCATTTCTCCTGGATCGACATCCCGTGCATCGGGTACGTCACGCCGCGCAACCTCTACTTCCTCGCCAAGGTCGAGGCGCACGGGGTGCCGGGGCTCGGGCAGGTGATCCGGGGCTTCGGGACGCTGTCGGTGCGGCGCGGCGAGTCCGATCGCGACGCCGTCCGCCGGATGCGGGAGGTCGTGCGCGACGGCAACGCGCTCGGCGTCTTCGTCGAGGGGACGCGACAGAAGAGTGGCGTTCCCGGGCACGTGCAGCCGGGCGCGGCGATGGTCGCGCTGCAGGAGGACGTGCCCGTGATCTGCGCCGCCATCCACGGCTCGCAGCATTGGCGGCTCGGCAACTTCGCGCCGGTCTCGATCGCCTGGGGCGAGCCGATGCGCTTCGAGGGACTGCCGCGCGGCGGCAAGGGGTACCGCGAGGCCTCGCAGCAGATCGAGGACGAGCTGCAGCGTCTGTGGGCCTGGCTCCGTGACTTGCACGAGGCGGGGAGGCCGCGAGTCGCGGTCCCGCCGACGCGAGACGATGCCGCGCCCGTCACGATCCCGCGGTGACGGACGCCGACGACCTCGGCGCGGGCGAGCTGCCTGCGCCGCCGCCTCCGCCGCTCGTCGGCGCGGTGGCGATCGTCGGCTTCCCCAACGTCGGCAAGTCCACGCTCGTCAACCGGCTGACCGAGACGCGCGCGGCGGTCGTCCACGAGATGCCGGGAGTGACACGCGATCGGAAGGAGCTCGTCTGCGAATGGACGGGCAGGCGGTTCGTGCTCGTCGACACGGGCGGGGTCGACATCGCCGATCCTGCGCCGCTCACACGCGCGATCGCACAGCAGGCGCGCGAGGCGGTGGAGGAGGCCGATCTCGTGCTCTTCGTCGTCGACGCGCGCGCCGGCGTGACGCCCGGCGACGAGGAGGTGGCCCAGATCCTGCGCGAGGCGCACAAGCCCGTCCTCGTGCTCGCGAACAAGATCGACGATCCCCGTGAAGAGCCGCTCGCGCTCGAGCTGCACCGGCTGGGGCTCGGCGACCCGATCCCGATCTCGGGCCTGCACGGGACGGGTAGCGGCGACCTGCTCGATCGCATCGTCGCCGAGCTCGAGCGGCTGGCGCCGGCAGGACGGCCGTCACTCCCCGACGACGCGATCCGCGTCGCCATCCTCGGCCGGCCGAATGTCGGCAAGTCGAGCCTCGTCAACGCGCTCCTCGGACGGGAACGCCTCATCGTGAGCGAGATCCCTGGCACGACCCGCGACGCCGTCGACACGGTGCTCGAGCGCGGCGACCGGACGTTCGTCCTGATCGACACGGCCGGCCTCCGCCGCAAGCGGCGGCACCGGCAGGGGGTGGAGTACTACTCGGAGCTGCGCGCGCTCGAGGCGGCCGAGCGAGCGGACGTCGCGCTCGTCCTGATCGACTCGTCGGAAGGGATCGTGGAGCAGGACATCGCCGTCGCCGACGTCGCGCGGCACGCCGACTGCTCGACGCTCGTCGTCCTCTCGAAGTGGGACAAGACGACGATCAGCGTCGACGACGTCCGCGGCGAGCTGCGGCGCCGCCTGCGCCAGCGGCCGCCGTTCGTGGCGATCTCCTCGCACACCGGGCGGGGGCTGGAGCGGCTGCTCGACGGGGTGGTGGAGCTCTTCGACCGGCACACCGCACGCATCCCGACGCCCGAGCTCAACCGCGCCTTCGCCGAGCTACGTGAGGCCCGGCAGCCGCCGAGCGGGCGGCGCGGCCGCAGGCTCAACCTCCTCTACGGCGCCCAGGTCCGGGTGCGACCGCCGCGCTTTCGGGTCTTCGTCAACGACCCCGGCCTCGTCACGCGCGACTACGGCTACTGGGTCGAGAACCGGCTGCGCGAGCGCTTCGGCCTCGAGGGCGTTCCGGTCTCGATCGACTTCGTGAAACGATCCTGACGATGCGGTTTCTCGTGGTGGGAGCGGGATCATGGGGGACCGCGTTCACGCGGGTCCTCCTCGACCGTGGCCACGAGGTCGTCCTCGCCTGCCACTCGCGCGAGCAGGCCGAGGCGATCACCGCCACCGGCTGGAATCCCCACTACCTGCAGGGCGTCGACCTCAGCGCGGCGGAGGCGGTCGCGCTGGCCGACGCTCCCGGCGACGTCGACGTCGTCGTCGCCGCCGTTCCGAGCAAGGCGTTCGCCGAGGTCGTCGAGACACTGCCGGGCGACGCGCCGGTGCTCAGCCTCGCCAAGGGCCTCGACCCGGAGACGGGGGAGCGCCTGTCGACGCGGGTCCGCGGCCGCCCGGTCGCCGTCCTATCCGGTCCGAACATGGCGGAGGAGATCGCCGAGGGCCTGCCGACGGCGGCGGTGATCGCGAGCGAGGACGGCTTCCTGGCGGGCGAGCTCCAGCACGCGCTCAACTCGAGCCTCTTTCGTGCCTACGTCAACGGCGACCTCGTCGGGGTCGAGCTGTGCGCCGCGGCGAAGAACGTGATCGCGCTCGCGGCGGGCGGCGTGGACGGGCTCGCGCTCGGCGACAACGCGAAGGCCTCCCTCATCGCCCGCGGGCTCGCGGAGATGGCGCGTCTCGGGGAGGCGGCGGGCGCGCGCGCGGAGACCTTCGCCGGCCTCGCGGGAATCGGCGACCTCGTCGTGAGCTGCTGGAGCCGCCACGGCCGCAACCGCCATGCCGGCGAGCTGATCGCCCAGGGGCTGACTCCGGAACGCGCGGTCGCCGAGATCGGCCAGACGGTCGAGGGCCTGACCACCGCCCCGATCCTCCGCGACCTGTCTCACCGGCTCGGCGTCGAGCTGCCGATCACGGAAGGCGTCTGCGCCGTCCTCTCCGGCCGGAGCCTCACCGAGCTCGCTGCGGGGCTGATGGGACGTGAGCCGACCGAGGAGTGAGGCGCGTTCGCTAGCCTCACGGCCATGCCCAGCCGCTCTTTCTCCTTCACCTCCGAGTCCGTCACCGAGGGCCATCCGGACAAGATGGCCGACCAGATCTCGGACTCCGTCCTCGACGCCGTGCTCGGCGACGACCCCAACGGCCGGGTCGCCTGCGAAACGCTGATCACGACCGGGCTCGTGGTCGTCGCCGGCGAGATCACGACCGAGACGTACGTCGACATCCCGCAGCTCGTCCGCGCGCGGATCCGCGAGATCGGCTACACGCGCGCGAAGTTCGGCTTCGACGCCGAGACGTGCGGTGTCGTCGTCGCCATCGACGAGCAGTCGCCCGACATCGCGCAGGGCATCGACCACTCGTACGAGCAGCAGCGCGGCGACAGCGATCCGCTCGACCGCGAGGGAGCCGGCGACCAGGGGATGATGTTCGGCTACGCATCGAACGAGACCGACGAGCTGATGCCGCTGCCGATCATGCTCGCCCACCGGCTCGCGCGGCGGCTGGCGGAGGTGCGGAAGGCGGACGTCCTCCCGTACCTGCGCCCCGACGGCAAGACGCAGGTCACCGTCCGCTACGAGCTCGACGAGCACGGCCGCCAGCGGCCCATCGAGATCGAGCGCGTGCTCATCTCGACACAGCACCGCGACGGGCTCGACTGCGACACGCTGCTCAAGCCCGACCTGATCGAGCACGTCCTCGAGCCGATCCTGCCGAAGGATCTGTACGAGCAGCGGCGGCTCGAGCACGACCGCGACTTCGTGTACTGCAACCCGACGGGGAAGTTCGTGATCGGCGGCCCGATGGGCGATACGGGCCTCACGGGGCGGAAGATCATCGTCGACACATATGGCGGAGCGGCCCCGCACGGGGGCGGCGCCTTCTCCGGCAAGGACCCGACGAAGGTCGACCGGTCAGCGGCCTACGCGGCGCGCTGGGTGGCGAAGAACGTCGTCGCAGCGGGCCTCGCCGAGCGCTGCCAGATTCAGGTCGCGTATGCGATCGGCGTCGCGCATCCGCTCTCGGTCCTCGTCGACACGTTCGGCACCGAGGCGATCCCCGTGCCGCGGATCGAGGAGCTCGTCGGCGAGCACTTCGACCTGCGCCCGGCCGCAATCCTCCGCGACCTCGACCTGCGCCGGCCGATCTATGCGAAGACGGCCGCGTACGGCCACTTCGGCCGCGAGGACGGCGACTTCACGTGGGAGCGGACCGACCGTGCCGACGCGCTGCGCGAGGCCGCCGGCCTCGGAGCCGCTACGCCGGCCTAGGAACGACCCTCTGGCATCGAGCACGGGCCGTCCGAACGCGCTGTGCGCGCACGCTGCGGTGTCCTCGCTCCCTGCGATAGCGCTGCTATCGCAGCTCCCTGCGTCCTTGCATCGCACGCACCCATCGCGCCCGGTCGGCGCGTGGTCTCAACCAGAAGGTCTGACGAAGAGCCCGGCGGCGGCCTTCTCCGAGATCGCCCGCTCGCCGACCTTCTCGATCGCGACCGTGAACTGATCCGCCGCCGGCTCGGCCGTGCGCACGAGGATGCTCGTGCCCGGCACGAGGCCCTGATCGTAGAACCAGTGCAGCAGGTCCCCGTCGTGCTCGGCCAGGCGGACGATCGTCGCCCTCGTCCCCGCCGTCAGTGTCGCAAGCGGCTCGAGCTCGGCGTTCTCCGCCTGCTCCAGCGCCGGGTCGACAGGCCAGCCGTGCGGGCAGCGCTGCGGATGGCCGAGCTTGTCGTCGATCCGCTCGATCATCTCGTCGTCGAACGTGTCGCCGAGCTCGTCGGCCCGCTCGTGGGACTCGTAGCCGGTGTAGCCCATGAAGTCGGTGAGCAGCCGCTCGATGATCCGGTGCTTGCGGACGACACGCTCGGCGCGCTCGCGCCCGCTCTCGGTGAGGAGCGCCTCCTTCTTCTTCCCGCGCTCGATCAGGCCCTCGGCCTCGAGCCTCTTCAGCATCTCACCGGCGGACGCGCGCGATACGTGGAGCATCTCGGCGACGCGGGAGGCGAGAGGGGGCGAGCCGGCGCCGTGCGGCGTGTACTCGCCGATCGGGAAGGCGAGAAAGTAGATGGTCTCGAGGTACTCGTCGACCGAGTGGCCCGCTGCCGGCATGCAGCTATATTGCCCTCGCGCCCGGGTGTAAGGGCACCCTTACAAAGATGAGCACGCCAGAGATACTCCTGCTCGGCGCCATCGCCGGGGTCACCATCTTCCTCGGCCTGCCGGTCGGGAGGATGCAGAACCTCAGCGCGAATGCTCGGGCGGGTCTCTCCGCGTTCGCCACCGGGATCCTCGTGTTCCTGCTCTGGGACGTGCTCTCGAACGCGGTCGACCCGGTCGAGACCGAATTGCAAGCGCGCCATTGGGGGCGTTTCGCCGGCCTCAGCGCGCTCGGAGCCCTGGGCTTCACCGCCGGATTGATGGGTCTCGTCTACTACGACGCCTGGATGAAGCGGCGGGCAGGCCGGCGCTCCTCGCCTCTAATCGGCCCCGGCGCGGCAGCAGTCGACGAATTCGTGCAGCGACGGCAGCTCGACCTGACGAACCCGGCCATCCGACTCGCCTTCCTGATCGCGATCGGCATCGGCGTCCACAACTTCGCCGAGGGTCTCGCGATCGGCCAGGCGGCGGCATCGAACGAGCTCAGCCTCGCCGTGACGCTGATCATCGGCTTCGGATTGCACAACGCCACGGAGGGATTCGGTATCTGCGGACCGCTGACCGGTGAGGGAATCCGTCCGAGCTGGCGGCTCCTCGCTCTACTCGGCGTCATCGGCGGCGGGCCGACGTTCCTCGGCACCGTCGTCGGCCAGGCGTGGACGAGCGACGCGATCTCGGTCCTCTTCTTCACCGTCGCCGGCGGCTCGATCCTCTACGTCGTGCAGGAGCTGTTCGCGGTCAACCGCCGCTACGGCCATCCTGTCCTCATCACCTGGCTGCTCGTGGCGGGAGTCCTGCTCGGCTTCGCGACCGATTTCGTCGTGACGGCCGCCGGCGTCTGAGACGCTCCTCTCGCGCGGCGAGAAGCCGCGGGCGCCCTGGCCGTATAGTCGTCGGATGAGGTCCTTGACGCTCCTGCTTGCGTTGGGCCTGCTCGCCGGCATCCTCACCGCTTGCGGCTCGTCGCGGCCCAAAGGTGTCAGCTTCCATTCCGCCGATCGGCATTACACAGCCAGGCAAGTCGAGGTGGCCTTCGCAGCTCAGGGGATCCAGCTGAGCCTCGCGAACGAGCAGCTGCCCGGCTACGTCGCCCTGCAGCAGGGGCGCAAGCTCGCGGTCCTGGTCAAGCTCTCGACCGGCCCAGCCGGCCGGATCGACTACCGGACCGGCGGCCGGCGCATCAAGGCGGGGAACGTCTGGGTCTCCTTCGATCCCTCGAACGCCGAGGCGGTGAAGAACGCCCTGGCCCGGCTCGACTGAATGCGCCTCTTCGTGGCAGCCGTGCTGTCGGCGGCGCTCGTGGTGCAGGCGGCTGGCGCCTCCGGGCCGTCGCACCGGCGCACTCCTTACACGGGCCTCGGCACCTGGCTCGACATCTACGCGTCGGCCGCCTGGGCCCACCCGGACCGAGAGGTGGCGGCGATGGCGCGCGAGGGCGTCCGGACGCTCTACCTGCAGACCGGCAACTACGGGCAGAACGTCGACCTCGTGCGCCCGCACGCTCTCGGGCGTTTTCTCGATCGGGCTCATGCGGTCGGCCTGCGAGTCGTGGCCTGGTATCTGCCCTCGCTCACCGACCCTGGCCGAGACGCCCGGCGAGCGCTCGCCGCGATCCGCTTCCGAAGCGTCCGTGGCGAGCGCTTCGACGCGTTCGCGCTCGACATCGAAGCCAGCCTCGTGAGAGGTGTTCCGCTGCGAAACCAGCGCCTGCTCAGGCTCTCTGCCCGGCTGCGGGCGGCCGTCGGGCCGGGCTACGCCCTCGGAGCGATCATCCCCTCGGCGGTCGGGATGCGCAGACATCCCGCCTACTGGCCCCGCTTCCCCTACCGGCCGCTGGCCCGCTTCTACGATGTCTTCCTGCCGATGGCCTACTTCACGGACGCCGGCGTACATGGCACCCAACCGGCCCGCGCGTATCTGGCCGCCGACGTCGCCGCGATCCGCGCCCGAACGGGCAACCCGGACGTGCCGATCCACCTGATCGGCGGGCTGGCCGGGGCCATGGGAGCCAGAGAGACCGCCGGATTCATGCGCGCGGTCGGCGACTGCGCACCGGTCGGCTACAGCCTCTACGAGTTCCCCATCACCAGTAGAGCCACCTGGTCGGCGCTCGCCACCCCACCGGCCGCCAAGCGCAGCGACCAGCCCTGCACCTGAGCCCCGCGCCCGCAATCGAGCGCCGACCAGCGCCGCGGCTACGCTCGCTGCCCGTGCCTCGCCTCGCCTCCGTCTACCCAATCGTCAGCGCCCGCTCGCTCGCTCGGCCGTTCACGTACGAGATCGGGGACGAGGTGGGGAAGGGAGACGTCCTCGCGATCCCATTCGGCAACGCCCGGCGGCGCGGGGTCGTGGTCGACGCCGATGCCGAGGCGCCGCCCGACGTCGATCCGGTCGCGGCCGAGCGGGTGCTGGAGAGGCTTCCACCGACGCTCGTCGACCTCGCCCTCTGGCTCGCGGACTACTACGGCTCGACGCCTGCCCGTGCGCTCGCGCTGATCGCGCCACACCAGCCCAAGCGCCGCGGCGAGCGGCGGGAGGTGGCCGCGGCGTCGGCGCTGGCGGCCGAGCCCGCTCCCGAACGTCTCTCCGAGTCGCAGGAACATGCACTCGAGCGGATCGAGAGCCTGCTCGGGGGCGGCGGCGGCAACGTCCTCCTCGCGGGCTCGACCGGAAGCGGAAAGACCGAGGTCTACATCCGCGCATGCGAGGCCGCCCTCGCCGCAGGCCGCGGCGCGATCGTCCTCGTCCCGGAGCTCGCGCTGACGCCGCAGACGCTCGGCCGCTTCCGCGCGCGCTTCGGCGACCGGGTCGCGCTTCTCCACTCCGGCTTGTCGGAGGCCGAGCGGCGGGACGAACGGGAGCGGATCGCTGCCGGCGAGGCCTCCATCGTCGTCGGCGCCCGTTCGGCCGTGTTCGCGCCGCTCCCCTCCCTCGGCGTGATCTGCGTGGACGAGGAGCACGACGCCTCGTACAAGCAGGAGTCGGATCCGCGCTACGACGCCCGCACGGTGGCCGCCAAGCGGGCGTCCCTCGAGGGAGCGGTTGCCGTCTTCGGCTCGGCGACTCCACGTGCCGAGTCCTGGCGCGCGCTCGAGCGGCTCGAGCTCGGCGGCCGGATCGGGGCGCCGATGCCGACCGTCCGTGTCGTCGACCTCCGCTACGAGACGGGCTACCCGCTCTCCGCGCCGCTCCTCGGCGAGCTCGGCCGGCTCGCAGAAAGCGGCGGCAAGGCGATTCTGCTTCTCAACCGGCGCGGCGTCGCGCCCGCCCTCCACTGCCGCGCGTGCGGCGTGACGCGGCACTGCCCGAACTGCGACGTAGCGCTCACCCTGCATGGGGACGGAACGCTGCGCTGCCACCACTGCGGCGCCCGCGAGCCTGCGGGGGAGGCATGCCCGGCATGCGGCTCGCCCGAGCTCGCGCGGATCGGCGCCGGGACACAGCGGCTCGAGCGCGAGCTCGAGCGCCACGTTCCCGAGCTCGACCGGATCCGCCTCGACGCCGACGCGATCGCGAAGCCCGAGCAGCTGCGGGACGCGCTCGAGCGCTTCGCCCGCGCCGAGCGCGCCGTCCTGGTGGGAACGCAAATGGTGGCGAAGGGCCATCACTTCGCCGGCGTGGAGCTCGCTGCGGTCGTCGATGCCGACACGGGCTTGGGTCTGCCCGACTTCCGCGCCGAGGAGCGGACGTTCCAGCTCCTCACCCAGCTCGCGGGCCGGAGTGGCCGCGACGCGCCGGGGCGCGTCCTCGTCCAGACCTTCCAGCCGGAGTCGCGCGCCGTGCAGCACGCCGCGCGGCACGACGTGGCCGGCTTCCTCGCGGGCGAGCTCGAGCGCCGCCGCGAGCTGGGCTATCCGCCCTTCCGGCACCTTGTGCGCATCCTCGTCTCGGGACCGGATCTCGCCGACGCGACGCGCGCGCTCGAGGAGCTCAAGGCAGGTCTGTCGGAGTTCGAGCTGCTCGGCCCCGCGCCGCTGTTGCGACTGCGCGGCCGGCACCGAGCCCAGCTCGTGGGCAAGACCGACCGGCCGCGCTCGCTCGCCTCCCGCGCAGCCGCGCTGCTCGCGGCCGCAGCTCCTGCGATGCGCCGCGCCGGCCTCGCCGCGGTCGTCGACGTCGATCCGCAGAGCGTCTAGATTCCGCGCCGATGGACGAGAGAACCCGCAGCGGCGGGTGCATCTGCGGCGCCGTGCGCTACACCGTTCGCGGCGAGCCGTTCCATGTCGGGCGCTGCCACTGCGCCGACTGCCGGAAGCGATCGGGCAGCGCCTACACCATCTACGGGCAGTGGCCGCCGGCCGCGTTCGAGGCGACGGGCGAGTACGCCACCTACGACGGAGACAGCTTCTGCCCCCGGTGCGGCTCGCGCCTGTTCCTCCTCGACGAGGAGGGAGTGGAGATCCAGCTCGGCTCGCTCGACGACGCGCCGTTCGAGCTACGGCCGCAGGCGGAGCTCTGGATCAAGCGCCGCGAGCCGTGGATCGATCCGGTCGACGGCGCCTCGCAGCACCGCGAGAGCCGTCGCTAGCCAGCGCCGCGCGGCGGTCGGCCGGGAAGCGGTCGAGGATCCAGCCCGCGTCGAGCGGCTCCCGCAGGTACGACCGGCCGTTGACGCGGACGAAGTCACGCGTGCGCGGATCCATCGCCAGACGCGCCTCGGCGGGGAAGTTGCTGTTGTGGCGCTCGATCAGCTCGTTCACCGCGGCGAAGCTCCAGTTGCCGGCGAGCTCGCGCCACGTGCTCGCGAACCCCGCCGGATCCTCGAGCTCGTCCGCGAGCTTCCGCCAGGCATCCCCGAGCTGACGCTCGTGCTGGTCCAGGGCGTCCTCGATCGCGCGCAGCCGCCGCATCCAGACCGTCGGCCCGCCGAGCGCACGCACCCCCGACTCGGCATCGGGGCGGAAGTTGCGCAAGCGTTGCCGGAGCGGCGCCCCGCGCACCGGGCTCGACTCGAGATCGGCCTCGAGCTGCTCGCGCTCGCGCCGCTCGCGCGGTGTCTCGGGGCGGGTCGCGCCCTGGCTCATGATCTCCCGAAGCGTCCTGGGATCCACGTCTGCGAGGGTACAGTCCGAGAAAATGTCGGAGATCGAGGGACAGGTCAAGGAGGAGGAGCTCGACCCCGAGCAGCAGGCGCGACGACGGCTGGCGCTCGCCCAGATCCGCCAGTACCCGGACGCGGCGCTGAAGATGGCCGCCCGTCCGGTAGAGGAGTTCGACGACGACCTGCGGCGGCTCGTCGAGAGGATGAAGCAGCTCATGATCGATGCGAACGGGATCGGGCTCGCTGCCACCCAGGTCGGCACGCTGCAGCGGCTGTTCGTGTTTCAGATTGCCGAGGACGAGACCGTCGCGCTCGCGAACCCGGAGATCGTCGAGCGCGGCGAGGAGACGACGGTCGAGGACGAGGGCTGCCTCTCGATCCAGGGGGTGCTGCTCCCGGTCGAGCGGCCGGCGACGATCACCATCCAGGGCCGGGACGAGCACGGAGCCGAGGCGCGCTATGAGCTCGAGGAGCCGTATTCGCGCGTCGCCCAGCACGAGGCTGACCATCTCGACGGCGTCCTGATCCTCGACCGCACGACGCCCGAGGCGAGACGCGAGGCGCTGGCAAGCCTGCGCCCGCGCATCGTCATCGGCTGAGCATGGCGCGGCCGATCTCGGTCGCCGCGACCGGGCAGTTCGGGGCCGACGTGCTCGAGCGGCTTGCGGCCGAGCACGATGTCCTGCAGCTGTTCACTCGTCCGGACAAGCCCCGAGGGCGAGGCCGCAAGGTGGCGCCACCGCCCGCGAAGGAGGTGGCGGAGCGGCTCGGCATCCCGTTCGAGCAACCGGCGAAGCTCGACGACTCCGTCGGCATAGCGGGGAACACGGTCGTCGTCTGCGCCTACGGCCTCCTGATCCCGAACGTACTGCTCGAGCGCGCGCTGTGGCTCAACGTGCATCCCTCGCTGCTGCCGCGCTGGCGCGGCGCCGCACCGGTCGAGCGGGCGCTGATGGCGGGGGACGAGGAGACCGGCGTGACGATCCACCGCACGGTCGAGGCGCTCGATGCAGGCCCGGTTGCTGCAGAACGCGCGTTCCCGATCGGCCCGGAGGACGACGCCGGCGTCGTTTATGCGCGTGCGGCCGAGGTCGCAGCCGAGCTCCTCCACGACGTGCTCGCGAAGGAGGAGCCGCATTTCGAGCCGCAGCCCGAGGAGGGCGCCACCTACGCGGAGAAGATCCGCCCGGAGGACCGCGAGCTCGACCCGGACGCCCCTGCGCAGGAGCTCGTCAACCGCGTGCGCGCGCTCTCGCCCCACATCGGCGCGCGCCTCGGCGACCTGATCGTCTGGCGGGCTCGAGTGGGGCAGGACGGGGCGTTCGAGCCGCTCGAGGTGCAGCCGTCCGGAAGCCGCCGTATGGCCTACGACGCGTACCTGCGAGGCCGCAGATGACGTGGTGGCATGGCGTCGTCGAATCGGAGCACGAGATCCAGAACCCGACGAGTGCGGACAAGGTTCGGCTGCTCGGCCGGCGGCTCGGTCTCGGGCCCGACTCACACGTGCTCGACATCGCCTCCGGCCGCGGCGGGCCGGCGCTCGTCCTCGCGCAGCAGTTCGGCTGCCGGGTCACCTGCGTCGAGCGCGCGCCGGAGTTCGTGGCCGCCGCGCGGGAAGCCATCAGGGAGGCGGAGCTCGAGGATCGGATCGAGCTAGTCGAGGGCGACGCTGCGACCTTCGAGCTGGGCCGTTACGACGCTGCGCTCTGCCTCGGTGCGACGTTCGTCTACGGCGGGCTCGTTCCCACACTCGAGCGCCTCAGCGCGGCCGCGCCGCTCCTCGGAGTCGGCGAGCCGTACTGGCGCAGCTGGCCGCTGCCGCCCGAGCCCGGGCTGGACGCGGACAGGCGGACCGACGAAGAGGACTGGCTGCCGCTGCCGGAGACCATCGAGCGTGCGGAGTCGACCGGCGTGCGCGTCGTCTCGCTCATCGCGTCCTCCGAAGACGACTGGGACCGCTACGAGTCGCTCCACTGGCAGACGCTCGATCGCTGGCTCGCGTCGAATGCGGGCCATCCTCAGGCGGAGGAGTTTCGCGCTCGCGGCGCCGCCGACCGCGAGCGCTACCTGCGCTGGGAACGGGCCGTGATGGGCTGGGCGATACTCGTCTGTCGGTCGTGATCAGCCCGGCCCGCCGGGTCGCGTACGAGGTGCTGCTGCGCGTGTTCGAGCAGGACGCCTACGCGGACCGCGCGTTCCGCAGCGCCGCCGAGGGCCTCGACGAGCGCGAGCGGGCGTTCGCGCAGCGGCTTGCGTACGGATCCGTCCAGCGCGTGCGGGCTCTCGACCATGGGATCGACGCGCTCGGCCGCCGGCCCATGCGGAAGCTCGACCCACCCGTGCGCGCGGCGCTCCGGCTCGGCGCGTACCAACTCGGCTACACCGACACCGCGCCACACGCCGCGGTCAACGAGTCGGTCGAGCTCGTCCGCCGCGCGCGGCTCGAGCGGGCAGTCCCGTTCACGAATGCCGTCCTGCGGCGGCTCGCCGACGGAATGCGGCCGCTGCTCGAGTCGCTGCCCGACGGACCGCTGAAGGAGTCGTACCCGGACTGGATCCACGAGGTCTTCGTGCGCGTGCTCGGGGAGGACGCTGCTCTGGCGCTGATGCGCGCGATGAACGAGCAGCTCGAGCAGGTCGTCCGACTCGTGCGCGGCGAGCCTCCGCCCGGTGCCGAGGAGACCGACGTGCCGGGCGCGTACCGCGTCGAGCGCGTCGACGAGGCGCTCGTGGCGGACGGGAGGATCTGGCCGCAGAGCCGCGGCTCGCAGCTTGCCGGGCTGTGCGTCGACGCGCAGCAGGGCGAGCGCGTGCTCGACCTCTGCGCCGCGCCCGGCGGCAAGACCGGACAGCTGCGCGGCGAGGTGACCGCCGTCGAGATCGACTCGGCCCGCGCGCGCGAGCTGCGCGAGAACCTCTCGAGGATGGGCCGGGACGACGTGCTGGTCGTGGAGGCGGACGGCACGGCCCTGCCGCCCGAGCTCGACGGCTTCGACCGCGCTCTCGTCGACGCCCCGTGCTCGGGGCTGGGCGTCCTCGCCCAGCGCCCGGACCTCCGCTGGCGCGCGACCCCACTCCCCGACCTGCAGCTCGCCCTCCTCCGCTCTGCCGCCGAGCGGGTCGCTCACGGCGGCGCGATCGTCTACTCCGTCTGCACGCTCAATCCCGACGAGTGCGAGGCGGTCGTCGATGCAAGCGGGCTCCGGGTCCTGCCGCTCGGGGAGGAGTGGCCCGCGTTCGTGCACCCGTCGCGGCCCGAGTTCCTTCTCACGCTGCCGCACGTGCACGGCACGAGCGGGTTCTTCGTCGCACGCCTCGCCCGCAACTGAGCTGTCCCTTCGGCCTCCCTCGATCGAGGGAGGTAGCAGCTACCGGTCGTGTCCGTTCGCGGCATGGCCACCACGGCGGCGTACGATCGCCCGCATGAGCTGGCGCGAGTGGGTGCGGACGGTGGAGGTGGAGCCGTCGCTCTACGCTGCCGACTTCGCTCGTCTCGGCGAGCAGATCGAGGTGCTCCTCGCGGCCGGGTGCCGCATCTTCCACTTCGACGTCGGTGACGGCCACTTCGTCGAGCCGGTGACGATCGGGCCTGTGGTCCTCCAGTCGATCGCGCCGCTCGTCCACGAGGCCGGCGGGGTGCTCGACTGCCACCTGATGGTCGACAACCCGCTGCGCCACTTTCCGCAGATCGCGAAGGCTGGAGGCGACAGCGCCACCTTCCACTACGAGGTCGTGGACGACGTGCCCGCCACGATCGCCGCCGCGCGCGAGCACGGCCTGCAGGTCGGAGTCGCCTTCAACCCCGAGAGCGAGCCCGAGCACGTGGCGCCCGCGGCCGTCGACGCCGACCTGGTGCTCTGCATGAGCATCCATCCCGGCTACAGCGGTCAGAAGTTCATGCCCGAAGCAGTCGACCGGATCCGCCGCCTGCGCGCGGCGCTGCCGGAGCACATCTACGTCCAGGTCGACGGCGGCATCGACGGCGAGACCATCCGCGCCGCGCATGCCGCTGGCGCTGCGCTGCTCGTCGCCGGCTCGGCGATCTTCGGCCGCGAGGACCCGGCGCAGGCCTACCGTGGCCTCGTCCAGAGCCTCGACGTGAGTCACTTCGAGCGCGCGCTCGAGCTCGCCGAGCGTGGACGGGGCAAGACCGCCGACCATCCGCTCGTCGGCGCCGTCGTCGTGCGCGACGACGAGGTCGTGGGCGAGGGCTGGTACGAGTACGACGCAGTCCGGCACGCCGAGGCGATCGCGCTCGAGCAGGCCGGAGCCGCCGCGCACGGCGCGGCCCTCTACGTGACGCTCGAGCCATGCTCCCACCAGGGCCGCACGCCTCCCTGCGCGGATGCCGTGGTGGCCGCCGGGATCGCTCGCGCCGTCGTCGGCGCCCGCGACCCGAACCCGGTCGTCGACGGGCGCGGGCTCGAACGCCTTCGCGCCGCGGGAATCGAGGTCGAGCTTCTCGACGACCTGGCCGCGCGCCGTCAGAACGAGGCCTGGCGTACCTGGAAGTCCCTCGGCCGCCCGTTCGTCACCTACAAGGCCGCGGTCACGCTCGACGGGCGCGTCACCATCCCGGGCCGCCGCTGGGTGTCGGGCGAGGAGTCGAGACGCCGGGTGCACGAGCTGCGCGCCGCATCGGATGCCGTCGCGGTCGGAATGGGGACGGTGCGGGCCGACGCGCCGCGCCTCGACGCGCGGGAGGTCGAGGCCGCGAGGCAGCCGCGGCGGCTCGCCTTCGGACGCGGCCCGCTGCCGGAGGGGTCGGAGCTCGAGCTGCGCACCGGGTCGCTCGAGGAAGAGCTGCGCGCGCTGGCGGCGGAGGGCGTGCAGTCGCTCCTGCTCGAAGGCGGGCCGACGCTCGCGACGGCGTTCCTCTCCGCCGGGCTGGTGGACAAGCTGCTCCTCTTCGTCGCACCGGCCCTAGGCGGCGAGGGGCCGCACGCGGTCGGTGAGCTCGCAGCGCCGCTCGACCTCCTTCACCTGCGCGTGGAGCCCTCTGGCGAAGACGTGCTCCTGGAGGGGTACCTGCGCGAGCCGTAACCTGGGTGCATGTTCACGGGCATCGTTCGCGAGATCGGCAGCGTGATCTCCTTCGACGGCTCCCGGCTCGTCGTCACGGCGGAGGGGACGGCGGCCGGAGCAGGGGTCGGCGACTCGGTCGCCGTCGCCGGCGTCTGCCTCACGATCGTGGAGACGGATGCCGGACGACTTGTGTTCGACGTCATCCCGGAGACGCTCTCGCGCACGCTGCTGGGCAGCCTCGAACCGGGCAATCCGGTGAACCTCGAGCCCTCGCTGCGGGTCGGAGACCCGCTCGGCGGGCATGTCGTCCAAGGCCACGTCGACGCGGTCGGGCGCGTGCGCTCCGTCGAGCCGGAGAGCGATGGCCGCCGCGTCTGGATCGACGCGCCCGAAAGCGTCGTTCGCTACTGCCTCGAGAAGGGGTCGATCGCGGTGGACGGCGTCTCGCTCACGGTGGCTGCGCTCGACGACGACGGCTTCGAGGTCGCGCTGATCCCGCACACGCTGGCGGCGACCACTCTCGGCAGACTCGGGCCCGGAGACGCGGTGAACCTCGAGGCCGACGTGCTCGGCAAAGTCGTCGAGCGGCTCGTCGCAGGGAGGTTGCGGTGAGCTCCGCGGTCACTCCGTTCGCGACCATCGACGAGGCTGTCGAGGACATCCGCAACGGGAAGATGGTCGTCGTCGTCGACGATCCTGAGCGCGAGAACGAGGGCGACCTCGTCGTCGCCGCCCAGTTCGCAACGCCCGACGCCGTCAACTTCATGGCCACCCACGCCCGCGGCCTGATCTGCCTCTGCCTGACCGGTGAGCGCTGCGAGGAGCTCGGGCTGCCGCCGATGACCCAGCGGAACGAAGCGCGCCTCGGCACCGCCTTCACGGTCTCCGTGGAAGCCCGCGAAGGCGTGACGACGGGCATCTCCGCAGCCGACCGCGCCCACACGATTCACGCCGCGATCGATCCCGCGTCGACCCCGCACGACCTCGTGCAGCCCGGCCACGTCTTTCCCTTGCGGGCGCGTGACGGCGGTGTCCTCGTCCGCTCGGGCCAGACGGAGGCGGCCGTCGACCTGGCACGGCTCGCCGGGCTGGTGCCGGCCGGCGTCATCTGCGAGATCATGAACGAGGACGGGACGATGGCCCGCGTTCCTGACCTCGTGCCCTATTGCGAGCGGCACGGGCTCCGGATGATCTCCGTCGCCGACCTGATCGAGTACCGGCGGCGGACGGAGAAGCTCGTCGAGCGCGTCGTCTCGGTCCAGCTCCCGACGGAATTCGGCCTGTTCGCGGCGATCGCCTTCCGCGAGACGCTCACCGGGCGAGAGCACCTCGCGCTCGTGATGGGAGAGGTCGGCGACGACGTGCTCGTCCGCGTCCACTCCGAATGCCTGACCGGCGACGTCTTCCACTCGCTCCGCTGCGACTGCGGCGAGCAGCTCGAGGCGGCGCTCGCCGCAATCGCCGGCGAGGGCCGCGGCGTGCTGCTCTACATGGCGCAGGAGGGGCGCGGCATCGGTCTCCTCAACAAGCTCAGGGCCTACGAGCTGCAGGAGCAGGGGCTCGACACCGTCGACGCCAACCTCGCGCTCGGCTTCGCCGCCGACGAGCGGGAGTGGGGGATCGGCAACCAGATCCTCGCCGACCTCGGGATCACGACGATGCGGCTGCTCACCAACAACCCCAAGAAGGTCTCCGGGGTCGAGGCGTACGGCCTGAAGGTGACCGAGCAGGTGCCGATCGAGATGCCGCCGCACCCCGAGAACGTTCGCTATCTGGCCGCCAAGCGGGATAAGCTCGGGCACAAGCTGCATCACCAGGATCTGAAGTTCGAGTCGGAGGGCGAATGAGCGCTACTGGGGGTTTCTGGCCGGGGGAAATGCCGGCTGTCGAGCAGGAAGACGTGCAAGACGACGAGCAGGAGGTGGGGGCCGTCGCGGAGCCTCTCGCGTGGCCCCAGCCGCACGAGGAGGAACCGGATGTGGAGCCGGAGGTCGACGAGCCTTCGGTCGCCGAGTCCCAACCGGATGCGGAGCCCGAGGCGGAGGAGGCAGCGGAGGACGCGCCTCGGGTCGCCCCGGCAGGGCATCTGCCCGGCGAGCTCGAGATCCCCGACGGCGTCGCCGTCCTCGAGGGCTCTCCGTCGGGCGCCGATAGGACCGTCGGCGTCGTCGTCTCCCGCTTCAACGGCGAGATCTCGAACGCGCTCCTCGAGTCGGCGCTCGAAGCGCTGGCGGTGGCCGGCGTGGCCGAGGAGCGGATCACGGTGATGCCGGTGCCGGGCGCGTTCGAGCTCCCGATCGGCGCGATGGCCCTCGCGAAGACCCGCCGTTACTCGTGCGTGATCGCCCTGGGCTGTGTCGTCCGCGGAGAGACGGCTCACTTCGACTATGTCGCGGGCGAGGCGGCCTCGGGGCTGCAGCTCGCCGGCCTCGAGACCGGTGTGCCCGTCGCGTTCGGCGTCCTCACGGTGGATACGGCCGAGCAGGCCGAAGCGCGCTTCGACAAGGGCGCCGACGCGGCGCGCGCCGCGCTCGAGATGGCCGATCTCTTCGCGCAGGTTCGCCAGCAGGCGAAGGCGGGCTAGTCGGCTATCCTGGCCGCCGGATGTCGAAGGTCTGTGCAATCTGCGGCAAGAAGCCGGGCTTCGGGAACCACCGAAGCCACTCGATGGTGGCCACGAAGCGCCGCTTCGAGCCGAACCTGCAGCGCGTCCGCGTGGTGATCGGTGGCAAGCCGACCCGCGCCTACGTCTGCACTCGCTGCCTCAAGGCGGGCAAGGTCCAGAAGGCTCTCTAGGGAGGGCTCGGCGAAAGTCGAGCCGAGCCGGCGGCGCATGCTGCTCGCCCGCTCGCAACCGCGCGTCGCGGTGACCGGTCCAACTCAACGATGGAAGCGGGGCACGCCGTCTCCTCGCGGCTGGGGCGGATCACGATCTCGAGCGAGGCGATCGCGCAGATCGTGGCCGAGACGGCGCTGGAGTGCTACGGCGTCGTCGGCATGAAGGGCTCGCTGCGCGGGCAGATCGCGCGCGCCCGCGGGCGGCCGCGGGGCATCGAGATCCACCGCGATGCCGGGGAGGTGAGGGTCGATCTCCACGTCGTCGTCGAGTACGGGCTCAACCTCGCCGAGGTGGCGTCGAGCGTCGGCAACCGTGTCGCCTACGAGGTGGAGCGGCTGACGGCGCTACCGGTGCGGGCAGTGGAGGTGCACGTCGACGACGTGCGCACCGGGGAAAAGTGACCGCCGAGAGCGATCTCGAGCTCGTGCGCGTCCTCGTCGGCGCCGCGCTCGCCGCGCTCGAGACGAGTCGCAGCCGCGTCGACGACCTCAACGTCTATCCGGTCCCCGACGGCGACACCGGCACGAATCTCACGCTGAGCCTGCAGGCGGTGGCCGATGCCGTCGCCTCCTCGGAACCCGCCGACCGGCCGGCGCTCGCGCGCGCGGTCGCGCGGGCGGCGGTGATGGGTGCGCGCGGCAACTCCGGCGTCATCATCTCCCAGATCGTGCGCGGCGCCGCCGACGTGCTTGCCGAGTCGACGGACGGGGTCGACCCGGCGCTGGCCGCGCGCGCACTGCGCGGAGCGTCCGACGCCGCCTACCGCGCGGTGCGGCGGCCGGTCGAGGGGACGATGCTGTCGGTCATCCGCGAGCTCGCCGAGGAGGCCGAGCACCGCGCGCCCGAGCGCCAACGGCTCGGCGACCTGCTCCTCGAGCTTGTGCGGCACGGGGAGGAGTCCGTAGCCCGCACACCCGAGCAGCTTGGCGTCCTGCGGGAGGCCGGAGTCGTCGATGCCGGCGGCGCCGGTCTCGTCGAGCTCCTCCGCGGCCTGGCCGTTGCCGTCTCCGGCGAGCAGCCGAACCGGCGTGAGCCTCGGCTGTCGCTCGTCCCCGAGCCGCCGGGAAGACGGCAGGGATGACCCGGCACAGCAGCAGCCGCCACTACCCGTTGCCGTTGGGCTCGGAATAGGGTTCGGAACGATGCGACCGGTGCGAATCCTGCTCGTTGAGGACAACGAGGTCTTCCGCGACGCTCTCGAGCTCCTGCTCGGGATGAGGACCGACGTCGAGATCGTCGCCGCGGTCGGTGACGGCGCGGCCGCCGTCTCCGCCGCGCGGGAGCATCATCCGGACGTCGTGCTGATGGATTACCGCCTGCCCGCGCTCGACGGGATCCAGGCAACCGCGCAGGTCGTCGCGGCCGTTCCGGATGTGGCGGTCGTCGCGTTGACCGCGTCCGCGGACGACGCCGAACGCGAGGCGCTCCTCCAGGCGGGTGCGGTCGCTTGCCTGGCGAAGGATCAGGAGCTCGACGAGATCGTCGCCGCGATCCTCGACGCGGCTCGGGCTGCAGCCGGGTAAGGCCTACCGCTTGCGGCTGACGATCGAGGAGCTCGACGCCGCGTCCCGGGTCGTTGCGCATCCCTGACGTCCGGTTCGCGCGGAATACTCAGCGCGCCCAGTGCCGCGGACGATGACAACCGCCCGTCGACAGACGGTCTTCGCCGGTCTGGACCCCCCCGGGGCCTGGCCGCCGACGCCGCGCGGCCTGCGGCCCCAGCGCCTTGAGCTCGCTCTCGACTCGCTGCCCGGCGTCGCCGCGGCGACGCAGCGAAGGCTCCGCCGGCTCGGGCTGGCGACGGTACGGGACCTCCTCGAGCACCGGCCCCGGCGGTACGAGACGGCTGCAGACGAGGTGGCAATCGCCTCGCTCCGTGCGGGCGAGGAGGCGGTGATCAGCGGCCGCGTGCTCAACGTCGAGAAGCGGCCGATGCGAGGCCGGCGGCGGACGCGGATCGTCGCGCGCGTCGCCGACGACACGGCCACGATCAGCGTCACCTGGTTCAACCAGCCCTGGCTCGCCGATCGGCTGAAGCCGGGAACGGAGATCCGCCTCCGCGGGAAGCTCGGCCGCTTCGGCTTCGAGCCCCGCTCGTACGACCTGGGCGACGAGACACGCTCGACGGCCGATTTCGCTCCCGTCTATCCCGCCGCGGAGGAGATCGCCGCCGCGACGGTGCGCCGGGTGGTGGATGCCGCGCTTCCGCTCGCGCTTCACGTCCCCGATCCGCTGCCCGCCGAGCTGCGCGAGCGCGAGGGACTGGCGCTGAAGCGCGACGCGCTCGCCGCGGTACACCGGCCTCGCGACCTCGCCGAGGCGGAGAAGGGCCGGCAGCGGCTCGCCTTCGAGGAGCTGCTCGTCCTCCAGGTGGGCATCGCGCGGCGCGCGGCCGAGCGGGAGCGCTCGCTCGCTCCGGCGCTCGGCGAGCCGGGCGACCTCATCCACCGCTACCGCAAGGCGCTGCCGTTCGCGCTCACGCCGTACCAGGAGCAGGCGATCCGCGAGCTCGACGCCGACCTCGCGCGCACCGTCCCGATGCAACGGCTCCTGCAGGGAGACGTCGGCTCCGGCAAGACGGTCGTCGCGCTCTACGCGCTCCTGCGCGCGGTCGAGAGCGGGCGACAGGGCGCACTCATGGCTCCGACGGAAACCCTTGCTGAGCAGCACTTCCTCACGATTGCCGACCTCTGCCTCGAGCTCGGCGTCAGCTGCGCGCTGCTCACGAGCTCCTCGGGCAAGCGGGAACGGAAGATGGCGCTCGGAGCGGACGTCGTCGTCGGGACGCATGCGCTGATCCAGGAGGGCTTCGAGCTCCGCGATCTTGCGGTCGCGGTCGTCGACGAGCAGCACCGCTTCGGCGTCGAGCAGCGCTCGGCCCTGGCGGCAGGCCGCGCCCCGCACGTCTTCCACATGACTGCGACCCCGATCCCGCGCACGCTGGCCCTGACTGTCTACGGCGACCTCGCGGTCTCGGAGATCGCCAAGCCGCCGGCGTCGCGCAAGCCCGTGATCACGAGCTGGATCACCGAGGATCGGGCCTCCGAGGCGTACATGCGTCTGACCCGGCTGCTGCGTGAGGGGCGGCAGGCGTACGTCGTCTGCCCGCTGATCGAGGCCTCCGAGACGTCGCTCGCCCGAGCGGCCGAAGAGGAAGCCGAGCGGCTGCGGCGCGCCGAGCTGCGCGACTTCCGCGTGGGCTGCCTCCACGGCCGCGTCAAGGCCGCCGAGCGGCGCGATCTCATGGCCCGCTTCAAGGCCTGCGAGCTCGACGTGCTCGTGGCGACGACGGTGATCGAGGTCGGCGTCGACGTGCCGAACGCGACGGTGATGATCGTCCAGGAGGCAGACCGCTTCGGGCTCGCGCAGCTCCACCAGCTCCGCGGCCGCGTCGGGAGGGGTGCCGAGCAGTCGTACTGCCTGCTCGTCTCCCGCGCCAAGGAGGAGCTGACCGAGTCGGCGCACGCCCGTTTGCAGGCACTTTGCGAGACGAGCGACGGTTTCGAGCTCGCCGAGGTCGACCTCGAGCTGCGCGGCGGCGGCGCCCTGCTCGGCACACGGCAGTCCGGGCTCTCGGACCTCCGCTTCGCCCATCTGGTCCGTGACCGCGACCTGCTCGAGCGAGCACGGGCCTCGGCGTCGACAGTCGGCCCCGGACCGTTGCAGGACGCGGCGGCGGCGCTCTTCGCCGAGGTCGAGCCCGAGGCGCTTGCATGAGGCTCCTCCTTCGCCTGCTCGGCCGCACACGGCCCACGTCGCGCTGCGGCCCGCCCGCCGACGCCGAACGGCTCCATCGCATCTACCGCGAGACCCACCGCCGCGTAGAGGAGCTCCGCCGCGCCGCGTGATGCGACGATCCTCGCGTGAGGGTCATCGCCGGCAGCCGGAAGGGACACAAGCTCGCCGCCCCGCGGGGACTCGACACGCGGCCGACGTCCGACCGCGTCCGCGAGAACATCTTCAACCTCGTGGGGCCGGTCGACGGTGCGCGGGTGCTCGACCTCTTCGCGGGCTCCGGCGCGCTGGGGATCGAGGCGCTCTCGCGTGGCGCCGCCAGCGCCGTCTTCGTCGAACACGAGGCTGACGCCGTTCGCACGATCGAGCGCAACCTCGACCGGGTGCGCCTGACAGGCGCGCGCGTCGTTCACGGCGACGTCCTCCGGACGATCGCGCAGGAGGTGACGGCGGGCGCGAAGTACGATCTCGTGCTGGTCGACCCTCCCTACGGCATGCTCACCGAGATCCAGCCACGCCTCGCGCGCCACCTGCCGCCGCTCCTCGCAGCGGATGGGCTCCTCGTCGTCGAGACGGACGCGCGCACCGAGCCCGAGTTGCCGCTGCCCGTCCGTACGAGCCGCAAGTACGGCCAGACGCGCGTCACGCTCTTCGAGGCCAGCAGCCGCGTAGGCTCGACGGAGCCGCCCGGGAGCGGAGGCGCTGGCATGTACGGCCCCGGAGCGGGAAACAGCGGCGTAGGCTCGATGGAGCCGCCAAGGAGCGGAGGCGGCGGCGTGTACGGTGCCGGAGCGGAAAATTGATCACCGCGATCGCGCCCGGCAGCTACGACCCGGTCACGAACGGGCACGTCGACGTGATCGCGCGGGCCGCCGGGATCTTCGACCGCGTCGTCGTGGGCGTCGTGGGGATGCCGCAGCACAAGGAGCCGATGTTCGCGGTCGAAGAGCGGGTCGAGTTCCTGCGCGACGCCCTCTCCGGGCTCGGCAACGTCGAGATCGACGTCTTTCGCGAGCTCGTCGTCGACTTCGCCCGCAGGTGGGACGCGAAGGCGATCGTCAAGGGCCTGCGCGTCATCTCGGACTTCGAGTGGGAGTTCCAGATGAACCAGCTCAACCGGACGCTCGCGCCGGAGGTGGAGACGGTTTACGTGATGGCGAGCCCGCAGGTGAGCTTCGTCTCCTCGAGCGGCGTGAAGGAGATCGCGGCGTTCGGCGGCGACGTCTCGGCGCTCGTCCCGGCGCCCGTGGCGCGCCGGCTCGCCGAGCTCTTCCCGGACGGGCGGCCCGGGACGCCCGAACGGCCGGGCGAGTGACCGAGCTCGACGTCACGCTGCGGGACGGCCGCACGCTCCATGCCTACGACGAGGGAGATCCGCAGGGCGTCGCGGTCGTCGCCCAGAACGGCACGCCGTCCTCGGGACGGATCTACGGCGCGCACGCAGACGATGCCCGCGCCCGAGGCATCCGGCTGATCGGCTATGACCGGCCGGGCTACGCCGGGTCTTCCGCTCAGCCCGGGCGCTCTGTCGGTGATGCCGCCGCGGATATCGCGGAGCTGCTCGATGCGCTCGGCGTGGACCGTTTTGCCACCTGGGGTCACTCGGGCGGCGGACCGCACGCGCTCGCCTGCGCGGCGCTCTTGCCCGGGCGCTGCGTCGCTGCTGCGACCCTCGCCTCGGCGGCCCCCTACGGCGTGGAGGGGCTCGACTGGCTCGCAGGAATGGGAGAGGCGAACGTGCAGGAGTTCGACGCGGTGCTCGCCGGCCAGGAGGCGCTCGAGCCGGTGATGCTGCGCACCCAGACCGAGATGTTCTCAGCAGGCCCGGAGGGGCTGCGCGAGGCGATGCTGACCGTCCTCTCGCCGGTCGACCAGGCCGCATTCACCCCCGAGGTGGGGGAGTGGATGTACGCGGTGATGGCCGAGGGTGCTGCGACGCGAATCGAGGGATTCCGGGACGACAACCTCGCGGTCGTCCGGCCCTGGGGATTCGACCCCGCGGACATCCGCGTCCCCGTTCTCCTGCTCCAGGGCGGCCAGGACCTGATGGTTCCGTCCAGCCACGGCCGCTGGCTGGCGTCGCGGATTCCGGGCGTCCAGGCCGAGATCAGTGATTCCGAGGGACACATCACGCTGCTCACGACCCGTATTCCGGAGGTGCACGAGTGGCTGCTGGAGCGGTTCTGAGGTAGGCGCCCTCCGCCCAGCGGGCTACACTGCTAGGCCAATGGACGTCCTAGTTCTAATCGACAAGCTCGACGACCTCGTCCACAACGCCAAGGCCGTTCCGCTCACCGACCAGGTGCGGATCGATCGCGAGGAGATCTACGACATCCTCGACCAGATGCGCGCGACGATTCCGGAGGAGATCAAGCAGGCCCGCTGGATCGTCAAGGAGCGGCAGGAGATGCTGGCCGAGGCCAAGCGCGAGGTCGACCGGCTGCTCGCCGAGGCGCGGGAACAGGCGGTGCGGGAGGCGTCGCAGACCGAGATCGTGAAGATCGCGGAGCGGCAAGCCGACGAGATCGTCGACGACGCCCGGCGCAGCGCGCGCGAGATGAAGCTCGAGATGGAGGACTGGGCCGACAACCAGCTCGCCTCCCTCGAGGTGAACCTCGAGCGGTTCCTGACCGCGGTTCGGCGTGGGCGCGAGCGGTTGCACGAGCGCTCGCAGGAGACGGTCGTCGCAGGCCTCGGGGCCAATGGCGACATGGCCGACGACGAGCGCTTCTAGCGTCTAGCCGCGCAGCCGCAGCGTCACGGCCGTGTGCCGCGGGACGATCGCGTGCGCCGCCGGGCGCTGATGTACGACGACTTCGTCCTTACAGCCGTTCCTCGAAAGCCGGGTGGAGAGGTGGAAGCCCCGCGCGAGCGCGATCCGCTGGGCGTGGCACGCCTTCAGACCGACCAGAAGCGGGACGCGGACAGCGCGGACCGGCGGGGCGTCGACCGAATGGGTGCGGCCGGGAGGCGAGCCAACGTGCGCTTGCACCGAGACCTTGGTCGCGGTGAACAGCCCGAGCACGGCGACGAATACGAAGGCGAGCGCCAGGCCGACAACGACCCAGATCCAGCGCCGGCTCTTCTTGGGCGCAGGGTTGGTGACGAGGCCGCGTTCGCTTGCCCATCTCATCGCGAAGCGGCGCGGGTCGCTCTCGCCGAGGATCTCGGCGGCGGAGACGCCGTCGGCCTCTGCTTCCGCCAGGTCGGACTCGAGCTCGGTCGCCATCTCCTCGGCGAGCAGATCGGGCACGCCGAGCCGCTTCCACTCCCGCCGGCACTCCTCGACGAACGCGCTCATCCCACCACCTCCGCCTCGATCGTCGCCAGGACCGAGTCGACCTCGCCGCGCACGTCACGCCACGCGCGCAGTCCCTCGGCGAGGGCGCGCCGGCCACTTCGGGAGGCGCGGTAGTACTTGCGCGGCGGGCCGCCGTCGCTCGCGGCGCGATGGGTGGCGACGAGGCCCTCGCGCTCGAGCCGCCCCAGCAATGGATAGATCGACCCCTCACCGACGGTCGAGAGGCCCCGCTCACGCAACCGGCGCGTCATCTCGTAGCCGTAGGCGGGCTCGTCGAGGACGACCGCGAGCAGGCAGAGGTCGAGGACTCCACGAAGCATCTGGCTCCGCCGGCTCTCAGTTGCCATGCGCCGCATGGTAGTACCGTTTACCTTGCGGCGCAAGATAGACGCGATCTACGGGTTCGCCACCTCGCGTGCGAGCTCGACGAATGCCTCGGCCGCCTGCGAGCGATAGCGGTCCCGATGCCACGCGAGGACGAGCGTCCGCGGCGGGATCCGGGAACCGAAGGGCAGCATCTTCACCGCGCGGTCGCGTGGGTCGACGACGAGCTGGGGCTCGATCGCCGCGCCGAGATCCTCGGCGACAAGGGCCCCGAGCGTGCCGTTGTCATCGGTGCGGAAGACGACGTTGAGCTCGGGAACTCGTCCCGCGAGGAACCGCTCGGGCTCGTCGGTCGTGCGACGCCCGATCAACGGCAGCTTCGCGACCTCTCGCAGCGGCGGCGCCGCGTCGAGCTTCGCGAGCTCGGAGCGGGCCGAGACGAGCAGGACGTACGGATCCTGCAGCAGCTCCGCCCACTCGAAGGGCCCTTCCCGTAGCGGCAGGTCGGCGAAGGTCAGGTCGAGCTCGCCGTGCTCGAGCAGGCGCAGGAGATCGGCTGCGGAGCTCTCCTCCCTCACGCGGACGCCGACGAGCGGCCATTGCTCCCGGAAGCGCCGGACGAGCGCGGGGAGGAGACGGGCGCCGACGCTCTGGTAGATGCCGACGCGAAGCGTGCCTGCAGCGCCCGCGGCGAGCGCGGCCATGTCTGCGCGGGCGGCGTCTAGGCGAGCAACGATCGCATCGGCGTGGCCGAGCAGCAGGAGGCCGGCCTCGGTCGGCTCGACTTGGCGCGGGCCGCCTGGACGGTGGAAGAGCCGCTGCCCCACGATCCGCTCGAGCTGAGCGATCTGCTGGCTGACGGCCGACTGCGTATACCCCAGCTCGCGCGCCGCGCGGCCGAAGGAGCGAGTTCGTGCGACGGCTTCCAGGGCCGCGAGATGGCGCAATTCGATGCCGATCCATCCATCACTGCTCATAATCGATATGAACGATAACTCAACTTGTGCTGATCGCTTCTGCTCGGCACCATGAAGCCATGAGAACGAAGATCGCCATCGCGCTCGGGATCGTGTACGCCGTCTGGGGATCGACGTATCTCGCGATCGCCGTGGCCGATCGCAGCCTGCCGCCGCTGCTCATGCTCGCGGCCCGCTTCGGGCTCGCCGGCGGCCTTCTCTACGCGTGGTCAGCCTGGCGCGGGGACGTCGCCGCCGCGCGACTGGGCCGGCGCGAGTGGACGTCCGCTGCGATCGTCGGTGGGCTCCTCCTGTTCGTCGATACGGGCGGGATCGCGTGGGCCGAGCAGCGGGTCGCCTCGGGCCTGACGGCGCTGCTCGTCGCGACCGTGCCGCTCTTCACCGCGCTCCTCGACCGCACGTTCTTCGGAGTCCGGCTCTCGCTCGGCGCGCTTGCCGGAATCGCAGCCGGTCTGCTCGGCGTCGCGCTGCTCGTCGGGCCGAGCGCCCACATCGACCCCATCGGGGCCGCGGTGATCCTCGGGGCCGCGCTCGCCTGGGCCGGGGGATCGGCCTACGGCCGCGTCGCGCAGCTGCCGAACGAGCCGTTCCTCTCGGCCGGGATGCAGATGCTCTGCGCCGCCGCCCTGCTCGCGGTCACGGGAGCTGCGACGGGCGAGCTCGGCCGCGTCCATCCGGCCGCGATCTCTCCTGGCTCGGCGGCGGCGTTCGCCTATCTCGTCGTCTTCGGCTCGATCGTGGCGTTCACCGCCTACGGCTGGCTGCTGCGGAGCGGCGCGCCGAGCGTGCTCGTCTCGACCTACGCCTACGTCAATCCGGCGGTCGCCGTCCTGCTCGGCTGGGCCTTCGCGGGGGAGGCCGTCGGAGGCCGCGAGCTCGCTGCGGGCGCGATCATCATCTCCGCGGTGGGGATGCTCGTCCTCGCCCGCACTCCGCGCTCACGCGACACTACGGAGAGCTCGCAGGAGGCCGGACGGCACACCGAGTCGCGAAGACCGCCGCTCGCGCCGCAGATCCCACCGCGCTGATCGCTCGGCGAGTCGCGAAAGCTTCCACCTGAGCCGGACATAGGTTCAGAGTGAGAGGCGTGGGTCGTCCCGACGCGGACCTCGAGGCCGCGTTCCGCTGCCTCTTCGCCAGGCACCACCGGCACGTCCTCGCGTATGCGCTTCGGCGCACCGACCAGCGGGCAGACGCGGAGGACGTCGTCGCCGGAACGTTCGCCGTTGCCTGGCGGCGGTTCGCCGACGCGCCGGAGGAGCAGCTACGGCTCGCCTGGCTCTACGCGATCGCCGCGCGAGTACTTGCGAACCAGCGCCGGTCGCTACGGCGGCTCAGTGCCCTGCGTTCGAGGCTGCGCGAGCTTTCGCGCGCCGAGGCGCCCGGGCGTGGTGAGCTGGCGGAAGTCGTCGCGGCCCTCCGCGAGCTCCGACCGGAGGAGCAGGAGATCCTTCGCCTCGCGGCCTGGGAGGGACTGACGAGCGCCGAGCTCGCGGTCGCGCTCGGCTGCTCGGAGAACGCCGCGACGATCCGCCTTCACCGCGCCCGCAAGCGCCTCGCGGAGCAGCTGGCGAAAGAAGAGCCGGCAGCCGGACATTCGGTGGTTGGAGAAGCTGAATGAACGAGCGCGAGGTGATGACGATGCTGAGCGACGCGAATCCCGTTCGTGTGGAAGACCTTGCCGAGTCTGCGCTGCCGGGCTCGATCCTCGTCCGGCGCAGGCGTCCTAGCCGGCTCGGGCTGGCAGTCGCAGTCATGGTGGCGGCGCTCGCCGCGAGCTTGACTGGCGTCTTCGCGTTCAGCGGCCATTCCTCAGGCCCGCGCAGCCGGGCTTCCAGGCCCGGAACCGGGGTTCCGGTGGGGCACCTTCCACTTGCCGCCGCCTCGAGCACGCTCGGCGCCGCGGTCGTCTTGCCGAACACGGCCCTTGTGAATCCGTCGGACGCGGACCACACCGTCGAGACCGCGTGTCCACCGAAGGGCGACGCGATGGAAACCTCGTGCCAGGTCAGCGTCAACTTCCCCGCTCAGGGACTGATGGTGACGTACGTCCGGCCGGGCGAATCCGATCCCCAGTCGTCGTTCGAGAAGGTCGTGCAGCAGGACCCGAGCGCGCAGCTCGTGAGCTTGAACGGCGTGCCGGCACTGTTCGTGCAGCAGGAGCAGAGCTGGATCGAGTTCGAGACGGCGGGCACGGAGATCACCGTGCAGGGGAACTACGACGAGCCGACGCTCCAGTCGGTCGCGAAGTCGATCCTCGATCGTTCCCGCTCCTAGCGGCGACACCCGTCGCGCTACCGTGGGCGGGATGACCACGTTCGACCTCCGCACCCTTCGAATCCGCTCCGGCGACCAGGCCCGCGAGCGCGTCGAGATCGAGCTCGAGCCGCTTCTGCTCGCGGGGCAGCAGTACGAGCCGCGGCCGAATCCTGCCCCCGCCGAGCTCGAGGTCACGCGCGCCTCCAGCGGCACGGTCCTCGAGCTGGCGCTCGACGTCTCGCTCGGCGGTCCGTGTTTCCGCTGCCTGCAGGACGCCGAGCTGGCGGTGCAGCTCCGCCTGCGCGAGTACCAGGCGACGAAGCCCGAGAGCGACGACGAGCAGACCGAGTACCTCGAGGACGACCGGCTCGATCTCTCCGCCTGGGCGCGCGACGCGATCGCGCTCGCGCTGCCCGACCAGATCCTCTGCCGCTCCGAGTGCGCCGGCCTCTGTCCGGCCTGCGGCAAGGATCTCAACGTCGAGCCGCACGAGCACGTCGAGGAGAGGGTCGACCCGCGCTGGGCGAAGCTCAGCGAGCTGCAGCGGGAAACGTGAAGGGCGTCGTCGTCGTGAGGGGGACGAAGCCGAGGCGCTCGAGGATCGGCCGGCTCGTCGGCAGCGCATCCGAGTAGAGCCAGCGGTAGCCCCGTTCGCGTGCGAGCTCCGCGCGCTTGGCGACCGTCGCGCGGTACAGCCCACGCCGGCGGTACTCGGGCAGCGTGATGCCGCCGAAGAGGCCGGCGAACTCGACGTCGTCCTCGAAGTCGACGCGCCCGCCCGAGACCGGCTGTCCATCGACCATGGCGACGACCGCGACTGCCTTCTCGGGCAGGTCGTAGCGCTTGCCGAAGACCCTCGCTGCGAGCTCGTCGAACTCGTCGGTGGCGGCGCGAAGCTCGACGTCCGCAGGCGGATGCGGAATCGCCGCGGCTTCGGCGACGACGACCGTCTCCTCGTCCTCCGGCTCGAGCCCGGCCGCGAGCAGCCGCTCGCGCAGCTCGGGCCCGTCGTGGGAGTAGTACTTCCACTCGACGTGCCCCGGCAGCTCGCGCATCCGCGCGAGCAACGGTTCGACGTCGCCGTCGTCGGGCCGCCAGAGCACGGCGCTCCAGGCCTTGCCCACGAAGAGGCAGTCCGGCGCGGCCCGGCGCCGCATCTGCTCGTCGAAATGCCCGAGGATCCCGTTCGTATCCACGGGCCGCAGGCTATAGTGGCCCGCGCCCATGGCCGTCCCGAAGCGGAAAACCTCCAAGTCCCGCCGCGACAAGCGGCGAGCGACGCACGCGATCAGCGCCCCGAAGGTCAACGTCTGCCCGACGTGCGGCCAGCCGAAGCGCCCGCACCGCGTGTGCCCGACCTGCGGCACCTACAAGGGCCGCGAGGTCGAGCCGCTCCGCGTCAACGCTCCGTAGTCTCCCGGACATGATCCGCGTGGCTGTCGATGCGATGGGCAGCGACCGCGGCGCCCGCGCCGTGATCGCGGGCGCGCAGCAAGCCGCGTCCGGCGGAATCGAGCCGGTCGTCTTCGGCGCGGCGGAGCTCGACACCCGCGGCCTCGCGCTCGTTCCCACCACGCAGGTGATCGGCATGGACGAGAAGCCGGCGGATGCCTTCCGCACGAAGGCCGACAGCTCGCTCGTCCGCGCGGTCAAGGCCGTCGCCGACGGCGAGGCCGACGCGGTCGTGTCGCCCGGCAACACCGGAGCGATCCTTGCCGCGGGTCTCGTCCACCTCCGCCGCGTCCCCGGCGTGCGCCGTCCCGCGATTGCCGTGCCGATCCCGGCCCGCCAGGGCCCGTCGGTCCTGCTCGACGCGGGCGCGAACGCCGACTGCCGTGCCGAGCACCTGCTCCAGTTCGCGACGATGGGCGCGGTCTTCGCCGAGGAGATCCTCGGCGTCGCTCGCCCCAGCGTCCGCCTCCTCTCGATCGGGGAGGAGCCGGAGAAGGGGAACCAGCTCACGCTCGAGGCGCACGCGTTGCTCACCGGCTCCGACCTCGACTTCCGCGGCAACGCCGAGGGCCGCGACATCCTCGAGGGTGCCGCCGATGTGCTCGTGACCGACGGCTTCACCGGCAACGTCGCGCTCAAGGCGGTCGAGGGGACGATCCGCACGCTTCTCGACTCGCTGCGCGAGGAGATCACCGCGAGCACGGCCGGCACGCTCGGTGGCTTCCTCATCCGGCCCGCCGCCCGGCGGCTGCGCGCGCGCCTCGATCCCGACACGTACGGCGGCGCTTACCTGCTCGGCCTGCGCGGGCTCGTCGTGATCGCGCACGGCAACTCGTCACCGACCGCGATCGCCAACGCGATCCGGCTCGCCGCCCGCGGGGTCGAGCACGACGTGGTCGCCCGCCTCGCTGCGCGCCTGCGGGAAAAGGCCCAGGTTGTATGATCGGCGCGCTTTCAAGCCCCGACAACACAACGAGGTGACATGGCAGCGTCGCGCGAGGAAGTCTACGAGCGGGTCAAGGAGGTCCTCACCGAGCAGCTCGGCGTCGAAGAGGCGGACATCACGGAGGAGGCATCCTTCCAGGAGGACCTCGACGCCGACTCCCTCGATCTCGTCGAGCTGATCATGGAGCTCGAGGACCAGTTCGGGATCAAGATCTCGGACGAGGACGCACAGAAGATCCAGACCGTCGGCCAGGCCGTCGACTACGTCACTTCGCACCAGTAGCCGCGGACTCCGACCTTGCGCAGCTGATCGACGAGCTCCCGGCGGAGCTGGCCGATCCCGTCTTCACCCACACGTCGTGGGCGAGCGAGCGAAGCGCCTCGTACGAGCGGCTCGAGTTTCTCGGTGACAGCGTCCTCGAGCTCGCGGTGGCGCATGCGCTCTACACGCGCCATCCGGACTTCTCCGAAGGGAAGCTCGCCAAGGTGCGATCGCACGTCGTCTCGCGCGCGACGTGCGCCGGGGTGGCTCGCGAGCTCGGCCTCGGGAAGCGCCTGGTCGACCAGGCGGGCTCCACGCAGACGGAGGACGAGCTCGAGCGGCTCTCACGGAACAGCAACGTCCTCGCCGCGGTCATCGAGGCCGCGTTGGGTGCGCTCTTCCTCCAGCACGGCTTCGCCGCCATCGAGGATGCCGTCGTCGCTGCTTTCTCCGAGGCGATCGAGCACGCGCTCACGACGCGCGTCGATCAAAAGACGGACCTGCAGGAGCTACTCGCCCGCACGGGCCGCCAGGTGACCTACGTGGAGATCTCGGTCGAGGGGCCGCCGCACGAGCGTCGCTTCACGTGCGCCGCGGTCATCGACGGCGAGGAGCTCGGTCGCGGCGGGGGAGGGACGAAGAAGGCTGCAGAGCAGGAGGCGGCCCGCGAGGCGCTCGCCAAGCTCGACATCGACTCCGCCGAGGAGTAGCTTCCGGCCGGTGCCGGACTTCACAGAGCTCAAGCAGCGCCAGGCGGCCGTCTGGTCGGCGGGGAAGTTCGAGGACGTCGCCGACACGCTCCGCGACATGCACGTCGCGCTCGTCGAGGCGCTTGACCCACAGCCCGGTGAGCGTCTGCTCGACGTCGGCTGCGGTGCCGGGAACCTCGCAGAGCTCGCCGCCGGAACCGGTGCGCGGGTCACGGGCATCGACCTCTCGCCGAGGCTCGTCGAGGTCGCCAAGGCGCGCGCCGAGACAGGCGGCTACGAGATCGAGTACCGGCTCGGCGATGCCGAGAACCTCGATGCAGAGGACGCGAGCTTCGACAAGGTCGCCTCGTCGGTCGGGATGATCTTCGCCCCCGACCACGACGCCGCCGCCGGCGAGCTCGCGCGCGTCACGAGAGCCGGCGGCCGGGTCGCGTTCTCCGCATGGACGCCGGAAGGCACCGTGGGAGAGATGTTCCAGACCCTGGGGCCCTTCCAGCCGCCGCCTCCGCCGGGTGCGGGTACGCCGCTGATGTGGGGCAGGGAGGATCACGTCCGTGAGAGATTCGGCGACGCCTTCGACCTGTCGATCGAGCGGCGGATCTCCCGCCACGAGGAGGAGTCGACGGAGGTCGCGTGGGAGCGGTTCTCGACCCGCTTCGGGCCGACGAAGATGCTGCTCGACAACCTCGATCCCGAACGCCGGGCGGAGTTCGAGCGGACGATGCTCGGGCTGATGGAGCGGCGAACGCAGGCGGACGGCCGGTTCGTGGATGAGCGGGAATACCTGCTCGTCACGGGCATTCGGCGCTAGCTGCCCTGCGTTTTCCCCGGTCGAGCGGCGATTTCTGGCATCCTGTCCGGCCTCATGGGGGAGAGGCGTCCGACCAACTCGGAGCTGCGTCTACGGCGGCTCACCGCGGAAGAGCTCGATCCGGAGCCACGCGGCATCCTCGAGATCTTCGGCGACGACGAGCAGGTCGACGAGGATGCTCCGCTCGCGCGCGACGACGACGACGCGCACGACCGGCAGTAGCGTCCTACCGGCTGTTTAGGGTCTCGGCGGTGCATCTGCGCGCCGTCAAGCTGCGTGGCTTCAAGTCCTTCCCGGACCCGGTCGAGATCCGGCTCGAGCCGGGCGTCGGCGTCATCGTCGGCCCGAATGGCTCGGGCAAGTCGAACGTCTCCGACGCGATCCGCTGGGCCGCCGGCTCCCTCAGCCCGACCGAGCTCCGCGCCGAGAAGCCGGACGACGTCCTCTTCGCAGGCGGAGGCTCCCGCGGTTCCGCCGACTTCTGCGAGGTCGAGCTCCTGTTCGACAACGCCGACGGGGCGCTCCCGGTCGACTACGCGGAGCTCTCCGTCGCACGACGGCTGCATCGCGGCGGCGAGGGGCAGTACCTCGTCAACCGCTCCGCGGTGCGGCGGCTCGACCTCGTCGAGCTGCTCGCCGACCTCGGGCTCGGACAGGGGATGCACTCGATCATCAGCCAGGGCAAGGTCGAGGCGATCCTCGCCTCGCGGCCGGCCGAGCGGCGCGCGCTGATCGAGGAGGCGGCGGGGCTCGGGCGCTTCAAGGCTCGCCGCCATCGGGCCGAGCTCAAGCTCGCGCGCGTCGCCGTCGAGGTCGAGCGCGCCCGCGACGTCGAAGCGGAAGTTCGGAAACGGCTCCGGCCGCTCGCGCTGCAGGCTACGGCGGCCGAGCGCGCGCAGAAGCTCGGGGTGGAGATCGCGCGCCTGCGGGCTCGCGTGGCGCAACTCGACCTCGCGGGGCTCGAGGAGCGGCTCGCGGAGCTCGATACGCGGCGGAGCGCGGCCGGAAGCGGGCGCAGCGATGCGGAGAAGCGCCTCGAGGCGCTGCTCGCCGAGCGAGGAAGGGCCGAGGAGGAGCTCGCCGACGCAGCGGGCGCTCGTGAGCAGGCGCTGCAGGCGCTCTATCGGCTCCGCAGCGCGGCCGAGCGGGTCGAGCTCCGGCGCGAGTCCGCGGAGGCGCGCGCGCAGCTGCTGCGGGACGCGCTCGCCCACCCGCGCCGCGTGCTCGCTGAGTCCGTCCGGGCCGAGCGAGCCGCGCTCGCCGACGAGATCCGTCTGCTGGAGGGCCGCTTGCTGGCGCTCGACCGGGCGCTCGCCGAGCGGGAGGGGTTGCCGCCGGCAGCACGCGCTTTGGCCGAGGACGGCGAGCGCATTGCCTTCTCGCTGCTCGAGGTCGAGCCCGGCCGCGAGCGTGCGGTCGCCGCCGCGCTCGGTCGCTCGGCGTCCGCCGTCCTCCGAGACGACGCGGCGGGAGCGCTCGCGCTGCTCGAGAAAGCGCGTGATGCAGGTCTCGGCAGCCTGGTCGTCCTCGTCCGCCGCGACCCGGCCGAGCTGGTCGCCCGGATGCCCGTTGTCCCGAAGGAGGAGTTGCTCGCATCCGCGGTCCCCGCGGTGACGCCGGAGGGGTTCGGCTACGACCCCGAGCGTGGCGAGCTGTGGTTCGCAGGCGAGACCGCCGAGGCGCTCCTGCTCGAGCTGCAGGCGCGGCGGCGTGCCCTCGCTGCGGAGCTCGACGCGGTGCGTGCGCGACTGGACGCTCCCGTACCGGAGGCCGCTTACTCGCTCGAGCAGGATCCCTCTGCCAGTCGGAGCGCCGCAATCGCAGAGAGGCTCGTTCGCGCGCTCGAGGTCTCGGTGGTGCAGCTCGAGGCCCCGCTCCGCACGGAGGTCGATGCGGGCGCGACCCGCAGCGGGGAGCTCGGCTCCGAGCTGCGCCGGCTCGGGGCGGCCGAGGTCGAGCTGCGGCAGGAGCTCGCAGCGGCCTCCGAGGCCGTGTCCGCCGTGGAGGTCGAAGCCGCCCGAGTCGGGGCGGAGGCGGACGAGGCACGCCGTCGCCTGGAGCAGGCAGATGCAGACGCACCGGCGGACGGCGATGACCGGGACCAGCTCGTCGCGGCCGCCGAGCGGCTCGAGCGCCGCCGCGAGACGCTCGGTCAGGTCAACCCGCTCGCGCACGAGGAGTACGAGGCCGAGAAGGAGCGGCTGGAGGAGCTCGTCACGCAGCGGACCGACCTCGAGGCGAGCCTCGCCGAGCTGGAGAAGCTTCGCAACGAGCTGACGGAGACGGTGGAGCGCCGCTTCACCGAGACGTTCGACGCCGTCAGCCGCCACTTCACGGACGTCACGGCCACCGTGTTCCCCGGCGGCGAAGGCCGGCTCCGCCTCACGGAGCCCGAAGAGGACGAAGAGGAGCCGGGCGTCGAGGTCGAGCTGCGTCCCGCCGGCAAGCGCGTACAGCGGCTCTCGCTCCTCTCCGGCGGCGAGAAGGCCCTCGGCGCGATCGCCTTCCTCTTCGCGCTCTTCCTCGCGCGGCCGTGCCCGTTCTACCTTCTCGACGAGGTCGAGGCCGCGCTCGACGACACGAACATCGGCCGCTTCGTCGAGCTGCTCCGCCGCTACTCGGACCGGGCGCAGTTCGTGGTCATCACCCACCAGAAGCGCACGATGGAGGCCGCCGACGTGCTCTACGGCGTGACCATGGGCGGCGAGGGCGTGTCGCAGGTCGTCTCCCGCCGCCTCCCCCGGGAGGAAGCAAAGCTCGCCGGCGCAGCCTGACTTTCGCCAAGCCTCCTAGGGTCGCGCCGCCCAAATGCAGCGGACCACGTAGGATCGCCCGCGATGGACGAACGCTTCGAGCGCTACGCGGAGCTTGCCGTTCGCGTAGGCGCGAACGTGCAGCCGGGGCAGGAGGTCTTCGTCCACGGGCTCGTGGAGCACGCCGAGCTCATTCGCTCGCTGGTGCGGCAGTCGTACCGCGCGGGTGCGTCCTACGTCACCACTCGTTACGAGGATCAGCACGTCCGGCGCGCGATGATCGAGCTCGGGCCGGACGACGCGCTCACGTACTCGCCCGAGTGGCTGAAGGCGGTGGCGACGTCGACCGCGGGCAACGCCCAGATCGGGACGTCGGGCAATCCCGAGCCGGAGCTGCTTGCGGACCTCGACGGTGAACGCGTCGGTCGTGCGATCGCACATGAGGTGGTCGAGATCTACCGGGAGCAGCATCGGAACGACCTGATCAACTGGTGCGGTGTCGGAGCGCCGACGGAGGGCTGGGCGCGCCAGGTGCTCGGCGAGCCCGACGTCGAGCGCCTGTGGGAGCTGGTCGCCCTCTGCTTCCGGCTCGACGAGCCGGACCCCGTGGCCGCCTGGCGCGAGCACCTCGACCGGCTCGAAGCGCGAGCCGCGGCGCTCATGGAGCTCGGGCCGGACGCTCTCCGCTATCGCGGCCCGGGCACCGACCTCACGGTGGGGCTCCTCCCGACCGCACGCTGGGGCAGCGCGCGCTTCCGCACGGCATCCGGGATCGAGTACGTCGCCAACATGCCGACCGAGGAGATCTTCACGACTCCCGACCCCAGCCGCGCTGAGGGAACGTTGCGGTCGACCATGCCGCTCAGCTTGGGCGGGCAGCTCATCCGCGGGCTCGAGCTCACGTTCGAGAACGGGCGGATCGTCCAGGCGGAGGCCGAGGCCGGTGCGGACGTCGTTCGGGGCCATCTCGCGAACATCGAGAACGCTGACCGTCTCGGCGAGCTGGCACTGGTGACGAAGGAATCGCGCGTCGGACAGACGGGAACGCTCTTCTACAACACGCTGTTCGACGAGAACGCAACGTGCCACATCGCCTACGGCTTCGGGATCCCGAACGCGTTCGAAGGGGAGCCGGACGAGCGGATGAACGTCTCGAAGGTCCACGTCGACTTCATGATCGGCGGACCGGAGCTCCAGGTGGACGCGGTGCTGGCGGACGGCACCGAGGTACCGCTCATCCGCGGCGAGGAGTGGCAACTAGCCGCGTGACGCGAGCTCGGCCGCCACTACGCTGACGCGATGGCGCGGAGCTGGGCGGAGCTGCTGGGCGAGCCCGACGCAGGGTCGGAGCCCGGGGAAGAGCTGGGCGGCCGCTTCTTCTCGCGGCTCCGCGACTCGCTCTCGAAGTCGCGCCGGGCGCTCACCGGCGAGCTCGCCGCGGCGGCGTCCTTCGATCCCGGGAACGACGCGGACTGGGAGCGGCTGGAGGAGGCGCTCATTGCCGGCGACGTCGGTGTCCGGGCCACCGCCGAGCTCGTGCGGCGGCTCGAGGCGCGCGGCGAGCTCTCAGATCTCAATGCGGCGCTCGCGGCCGAGGTGACCGAGCTCTTCGGGGAGCCGCCGCTCCTCGAGGTGGCGCACAAGCCTGCGGTGATCCTGGTCGTCGGCGTCAACGGGACGGGGAAGACGACGACGGTCGGCAAGCTCTCGGCCCGGCTCGCCGAGCACGGGCGGTCGGTCGTCGTCGCGGCGGCCGACACGTACCGCGCGGCGGCCGAGGAGCAGCTCGAGATCTGGGCGCAGAGGGCCGGGGCGGACTTCGTCGGCTCCGAGCGCGGCGCAGACCCGGCGGCAGTGGCGTACGACGCGGTCGAAGCCGCAGTCGCGCGCGGCCGCGACGTCGTCGTCGTCGACACGGCTGGGCGCCTCCACACCCAGACGAACCTGATGGAGGAGCTTGCCAAGGTGCGGCGCGTCCTCTCGGGCCGGCTCGAGGGAGCACCGCACGAGACGCTGCTCGTGGTGGACGCCACGACGGGGCAGAACGGCGTGCAGCAGGCACGGCTATTCGGCGACGCGGTCGGCGTCACCGGGGTCGTCCTCACGAAGCTCGATGGGTCCGCGAAAGGCGGCGTGGCGATCCCGATCGCGTACGAGCTCGGCCTGCCCGTCAAGCTCGTCGGCGTCGGCGAGGCGCTCGAGGACCTCCAGCCCTTCGACCCTTCCGACTACGCCCGTGCGCTCGTCGCGGGCTAGTGGCCGCCGCCGACCGGCTCGATCGTGACGACGTACGCCCGGATCGGGTTCTCGACCTCGATGAAGATGTCGAGCTTGTAGGTGCCTGCCTCGGCTTCGAACTTCTTGGCGCCTTCCCATGCCCGCTCTGCCGCTTCCTCGATGCTGGAACCTCTCCCGGGCTTCCAGAGACCTCTTGTCTCCTCGTCCATGCGTACCTCCTTTCGCGGGGAGAGACTACTCCCGCGTCGGCGCGGTTTCCACGAGCTGTGCAATCCAGCCGGAGCCCACGATGTTCCCCTTCCGCTCGTAGACCGCCTGCGCCTGGGCGGCAACGCTCGCGGCCTCCGGTGACTCCGCGTCGCGGAGGACGCGCGCGAGCGCGAGCAACGCCGTCGCCTGCAGGTCGAGGAAATCGGTCGGCGTCGCCAGCTCGACCGCCTCCCGGGCGAGCCGCTCCGCCTCCGCCGTCTCACCGGCAGCTGCCTGGACCTGGGCGCGTGCGACGCGCCACATGACCTGCGTGACGATGTCGTCTTCCCAGGCGTGGGACTCCGCTGAGCTTGCGAGCTCTTCGGCCTCGACGAAGCGGCCTTCCTGCGCGAGCACGGCTGCGAGGTACGCGGCGACGGTGGGGCTGAGGTGGACATCGCCGATCGCCTCGAGCATGCGGTAACCGGTACGGAGCTCGCGCTCCGCGGCTGTGGTGTCTCCGGCCAGCAGCTCGATCATGGAGGCGTCTATGGCTCTGATCGCGCGGTGGCCCGCCGTTCCGAGCTCGTCCCAGAGCGTCTGCGCCTGCGCCCACTGGGCGCGCGCCTCGCCGATCTCACCGCGCATGGCGAGCAGGACCGCCAGCGAGCTGCGAATCCCGGCGGCGAGCAACCGATCGCCGTCGCTATCGCGCAGGAACGACTGCGCTCTGACGATGGCGGCGTCCACCGGGGTCGGCCCGAACTGGATCGCCTGCATGAGCGAGGCAGCGGCACGGGCCGCTTCGCGGGCGTCACCTGCGCGTCTTGCGTGTTCGAGCGCGTGTTCGAGCGCGCCGGCTCGCTCACCCCAGCGGCACGCTTCCACCTCGGCCTCGCTCAGCAAGTGCCATGCCTTCGCCAGCCCGGCATCGTCACCGAGCTCCTCGAGGGCGGGAATCGCTGTCTCGGCGACTCGCGTGATCTCCTCTGCCGACGTCCCCGCGTTCGTGAAGATCCGGAAGAACTCCCGCTCGATCAGCGCGCGTAGCTCGAGCCGCCGGTCACCGTCGGCACGGGCCAGAGTGAGGGCCTCCTCGAGCGCGCCCTCGGCCGCCGCGAAGCCGCCCGACCGCATGAGGGCGATCGCGAGGTCGAGGAGGGCGTAGCCTCGCGAGACGCTCGTTCGCGAGAGCAGGGCGGCCCCGCGCTCGAGCAGGTTGATCGCAGCCGGGAGGTCGTCGCCCGCCAGCGCGTGTCTGCCGGCGGCCGTGAGGAGCTCGCCCGCCTTCTCGCCCAACTCGCGTGTGTGCTCGTCGAGCGCTCCGAGCTCCTCTCGGTAGCGGTACGCCTGCTCGAGGTGATAGCCGCGGAGCTCGTCCCGTCTGCCGTGCGCCTCGAGCCAGCCGGAGAAGCGCTCGTGCAGGTCGGCGCGCGCCCTCTTCGGGATGCCGGCGTAGGCCGCGTCCCGGATCAGCGCGTGCCGGAAGCGAAAGCCGTCCTGTCCGGGAATGCTCGACACCGCAGGCTCCACGAACTCCCGCCGCACGAGCCCGAGCAGCATCGGGCCGAGCGCCTCGTCGCTGCTGCCGAGCGCGCTCACCGCCCCGGGCCAGAACTCCTTGCCGACGACGGCGGCTCGCTCGAGCACGTGACGCTCGAACGGATCGAGACGGTCGAGCCGCGCGGCGAGGAGAGCCTGGATCGTCGGCGGCAGCGCCACGAGCTCGGCCCCGGCGCGAGCGTCCTCGGCGAGCATCGCGAACAGCTGCTCGGTGTAGAGCGGATTCCCCTGCGCCACCTCCGTGATGCGCGCTCGGAGCTCCGACGAGAGGATGCCGGCGATGTCGAGGGCGTCGAGGAGCTGCGTCGCCTCCCTGCTCGAGAGCGGCTCGAGTCGCACGAGCGGGCCCTCCCAGCGGGGCCGCTCCTCGAGCAGCTCGGGGCGAGCGACGCAGAGGAGGAGAATCGGGCTATCGCGGCTCCAGCGGCTGACGTGCTCGACGAGGTCGAGCAGCGTCGGCTCGGCCCAGTGGACGTCCTCGAGGAGGACCACGAGCGGCCGCGAAGCGGCGAGGGACTCAAACAGGCGCCGCACGGCCCAGAAGAGCTCCTCCGGCGGCGCGGCCCCACTGCCGTCGAGCACCCGAAGACGCTCGATGACGAGCGCTGCGTCGGCCTGGTGCGCCATCGCCTCTGCGACGGCCTCCTCGCCTCCAAGGCGCCGGAGGAGCTCCGTCAGGGGCCAGAACGTGATCCCGTCGCCGTAGGGGAGGCAGCGACCTGCGACGACGGTCGCGTACCCCGCGATCTCGGCGACGAGCTCCGACACGAGGCGCGACTTGCCGACGCCGGCCGAGCCGATCACCGTCACGAGCCGGCACGCACGGTCGGCCGTGCTAGCGGTCACCTGGTCGCGGAGGAGCGCAAGCTCGCTCGTCCTGCCGACGAGCGGGATGTCCGAGCGGCGGGCGAACGAGTCGGCGCCGGCGATCGCGCCGAGCACACGCCACGCGTCGACGCGCGCGCTCTTTCCCTTTGCGTCGACCGCGGCAACGGGCTCGAGCGCGACGGCATGCCGTACGAGCCGTTCGGTCACCGCGCCGATCAGGGTCTCGCCGCCGCCGGCGGCCTGCTCGAGCCGCTTCGCAGTGTTGACGGCGTCGCCTGTGGCGAGCGTCGTTTCCTCATCTCCCGTCACGACCTCGCCGGTGTTGATCCCGATCCGGATCCGTAGCTCCGGCACGTCACGTCCGGCGAGGGCGGCGTTCAGCCGCTCGACCGCACCCTGCATGTCGAGTGCCGTCCGAACCGCCCGCAGGGCGTCGTCCTCGTGGGCGCGAGGAAGCCCGAAGACCGCCATCACGGCGTCGCCGATGAACTTCTCGACCGTCCCGCCGTGGCGCTCGACGGCGACCCTCATCTCCTCGTACCACCCGCCCATCAGCTCGCGCAGAGGCTCTGGATCGAGCCGCTCGCCGAGCGCGGTCGAGTTGGCCAGGTCGCAGAAGAGGACGCTGACAGTCTTCCGCGCCGTGGGTGCGGAAACCATGTCCGCAGTGTGACTCCCGGACTACGCGGATTCCAGCCCGGCTACCCTGCGCTCCGCGATGTTCGACGCGCTCAGCGACAAGCTCCAGAGCGCCCTCGGCGACCTCCGTGGGCGCGGAATCCTCGATGAGGAGGCGATCTCCCGCGCCATGCGCGAGGTGCGGCTTGCCTTGCTCGAGGCGGACGCCAACTTCGGCGTCGTCAAGGAGTTCGTGGCGCACGTGCGTGAGCGCGCGCTCGGCGAGGAGGTGAGGAAGAGCCTCACGCCGGGGCAGCAGGTCGTGAAGATCGTCCATGAGGAGCTGACCGAGCTCCTCGGGTCGTCTGATTCTCGCCTCGCCTTCTCACCGCGGCCCCCCACCACGATCCTCCTCGCGGGGCTCCAGGGCTCGGGCAAGACGACCGCGGCCGCCAAGCTCGCGCTCCTGCTCTCCAAGGAGGGCAGGAAGCCGGCGCTCGTGGCCGCCGACCTGCAGCGCCCGGCGGCGATCGACCAGCTCGTCCAGCTCGGCGAGCAGGTGGGAGTGCCCGTCTACGCCGACGAGCGCTCGGAGCCTGTCAGGGCCGTCCACGACGGGATCGAGCGGGCGAAGGCCGACGGACGCGACGTCGTGATTCTCGACACCGCCGGCCGCCTGCACGTCGACGAGGAGCTGATGGAGGAGCTCGCCGCGGTGCGGCGCGAGGCGAAGCCGACGAACGTCCTCCTGGTGCTCGACGCGATGACCGGCCAGGAGGCCGTCAACGTCGCGCAGGCGTTCCAGGAGCGGATCGACTTCGACGGCGTCGTGCTCACGAAGCTCGACGGCGACGCGCGCGGCGGGGCCGCGCTCTCCGTGCGGGCGGTCACCGGTCGCCCGATCAAGCTGGCGTCACTCGGCGAGAAGCTCGACGCGCTCGACTGGTTCCACCCTGACCGGATGGCGTCGCGGATCCTCGGCATGGGCGACGTCCTGACCCTGATCGAGCGCGCCGAGGCCTCGATCGAGGAGGAGGAGAAGGCAGCGCTGGAGCGCCGCATGCTCAAGGGCGAGTTCAGCTTCGACGACTTCCTCTCGAGCTACAAGATGCTGCGCCGAATGGGGCCGCTACAGGGCGTGCTCAAGATGATCCCCGGCCTCGGCAACCAGCTGGAGGGCCTCGACCAGGTCGACGAGCGCCAGCTGAAGCGGGTCGAGGCGGTCATCCTCTCGATGACGCCGCACGAGCGGCGCGTCCCGCACGTCATCGACGCCTCGCGCCGCCAGCGCATCGCCTCCGGCTCGGGCACGACCGTGGAGCAGGTCGACCAGCTGATCGAGGCGCGCAAGCAGATGGCCAAGATGATGAAGATGGTGGGATCGGGCAAGATGCCGCAGATCCCGGGCGTTGGCCTGCCTGGGGCCGCCGCGGCGGGCGGCGCATTCCCGACACAAGGGCCGCCGCGCCCGAGCGCGACGCGCAAGTCGAAGTCCAAACGCAAGAGGAAAGCGAAGAGGTAGGCACATGGCAGTGAAGCTCAGGCTGACGCGGGTCGGCTCCAAGAAGAACCCGATCTACCGCGTCGTAGCCGCCGATTCGCGCTCGCCGCGCGACGGCAAGTTCATCGAGATCGTCGGCCGCTACAACCCGCAGTCGGACCCGTCGCTCATCGACCTCGACGAGGAGAAGGTGCGCGGCTGGCTCGACAAGGGCGCGCTGCCGACCGAGTCGGTGGCGAAGCTCCTCAAGGCCGCAGGCATCAGCTAGCGGTGGGCGACCTGGTCGCCGAGCTCGCGCGCAGGCTCGTAGACGAGCCCGACGCCGTGCGCGTCGAGGAGTTCGAGGAGGAGGACGGCACGCTCGTCCTCCAGCTCCACGTGGCTGCGGACGACGTCGGCAAGGTGATCGGCCGCCAGGGGCGGCTCGCCCGTGCGCTGCGCACGATCGTCCGCGCCGGCGGCGTCGAGGCGGGCCGCCGCCTCCAGCTCGAGATCGTCGACTGATATGAGCGTAGGCTCGACGGAGCTCAGCGAGGAGCGGAGGCGCCGACATGTGCGGCGCCGGAGCGGATAAGTGCCCGTCGCGGCGCTGTACGACATCCACGGCAACCTGGCCGCGCTCGAGGCGGTGCTCGCGGAGGTGCCGGACGACGCGACGATCGTGATCGGCGGCGACGTCGTCGCCGGCGGGCCGCAGCCGGCCGAGACGCTCGAGCGGCTGCGGGCGCTCGGCGACCGTGCCCTCTGGCTGCGCGGTAACGCCGACCGGGAGCTGTATCCGGGCGAGGAGGGGCTCGCGCCGCCGGGCGCGCTCGACGCGACACGCGCCGCCCTGACGGACGAGCAGATTGCGTTCCTGCACGAGCTGCCCGAGACGCAACGCGTCGGCGACGTCCTCTACTGCCACGCCTCCCCGCGCAACGACGTCGACATCTTCACCGAGCGAACGCCCGAGGATCGGATCGCCTTTCTCTTCGACGGGCTCGACGTGAGGACCGTCGTCTGCGGCCACACGCACACGCAGTACGAGCGCGCGGTCGCAGGGGTTCGCGTGGTCAACGCCGGCAGCGTCGGGATGCCGTACGAGGAGGAGCCGGGCGCGTACTGGCTGCTCGACCTCGTACACCGGCGCACGCCGTACGAGGGCGCCGAGCTGCAGGCCTCTCGCGAGGAAGCGGTCGCAGAGTTCACCGAGCGTGGGCTCTGAGGCCACCGGCCGCCGGCTGCGCGGGCCTGCGTTCGCCGGCGACGAGCCGGAGGCCTCGTGAATGACCTCGTGCGGGTCGGGCGGGTCGGGAAGCCGCACGGGCTCGACGGCGGCTTCTTCGTCGAGGTCCCGAGCGAGCGTTCGGAGGTCTTCGCCAAGGGCGCGACGCTCTACGCAGACGGCGAGCCGGCTACGGTCGTCACCTCGCGCCACGGGTCCGGCGGCCGGCCGGTGATCCGCCTCGACCGCGCCGTCGAGCGCGGCGCCGAGCTCGCCGTCGCGCGTGCCACGCTGCCGAGCCTCGGCGTCGACGACGAGTTCTACGTCTTCCAGCTCGTAGGCCTGAGCGTGGAGGAGGAAGGCGGACGGCTGCTCGGGCGGGTGCGCGAGGTACTCGAGTACCCTGGCAACGACGTGCTCGAGCTGGACTCCGGTGCGTCACTCCCCCTCGTCGAGGCGTGCGTCCGGCAAGTGGATCTGGCCGGCGGACGGATCGTCGTCGCCGCGGGGTTCGCAGACCCGGAATAGTCGCCAGTGCGCATCGACGTCTTCACCCTCGTCCCTCACGCCTATGCCTGGCTGACCGAGCAGCGGCCCGTTGCGAGCGTCCTCGGCGGGGAGCTGGAGCTGCGGCTCTTCAACTACCGCGACTCGACGCCCCTGCGCGCGGGACAGGTCGACGATGAGCCGTACGGCGGCGGAGCGGGGATGGTCCTGCGTGTGGACGTGGTCGCAGCAGCGCTCGAGGCCGCCTACGGCGGGGAGCCGCCCGAGCCGGTGGTCGCGCTCACGCCCAAGGGGAGGCAGCTGACGCAGGCCGTCGTGGAGGAGCTCGCGGCGCTCCCGGCCCTCACGCTCCTCTCTTCGCGCTTCGAGGGCTTCGACGAGCGAATCGTCGAGCACCTCGCGACGGACGCGCTCTCGGTCGGGCCGTACGTCCTCTCGAACGGCGACCTGCCGGCGATGATCGTCCTCGACGCGGTCGCGAGGCGGCTGCCCGGCGCGCTTGCGGAGGGATCGGGGGATCTGGAGAGCTTCTCTCCGGAGCTCGGCGGGGGGCTCGAGTATCCGCATTACACGCGCCCGGCCGAGTTCCGCGGCTGGCCCGTCCCGGAGGTGCTGCGGTCGGGTGACCACGCGCGCGTCGAGGCGTGGCGGCGGGAGCAGGTGCGATGAGCGACGATTTCGGCCGCTACCGGCCCGGGCTTGGCGACGACGACGAGAAGGACGAGGCCGACCTCGGTCGGGAGCAGCAGCCGGGTGGCTGGCCGGAGGACGACCCGGGCACCGGCCGGGAGGCTCGGAGCGGCTGGGCCGATGACGAGCCCGAGCCGGGCGAGGACGCTGCCGGCGGCTGGCCGACCCCCGGCCCGACGCGGGAACGGCCGGAGCCCGGCGAGACGCCGGAATGGCAGCGCTCGGGCTACCGCGACCCCGGGGCCCACGGCTCCGCGACGAGGGACGAGCGGTATGCCCCTCGCCGGAGCCGCGATCCGCTCGCCCGTCTCTTTCCCGGCCTCCCGCGCGGTTTCCGGGTCACGCTGGACTGGGTCCTCACCATCGCCGGCGCGATCCTCATCGTGCTCGCGCTGAAGGAGTGGGTCGTCAACCCGTATCGCATCCCGTCGTCGTCGATGGAGCCGACGCTGAACTGTGCAAAGGGCCCGGCGAGCCCCGGCTGTCTCGGAGACTCGAGCGACCGCGTGCTCGCGTGCCGTATCTGTCTCCATTTCGGCCCTCCGTCACGAGGCAACATCGTCGTCTTCAACACGCCGCGAGCGGCCGCTACCGAGTGCGGCGAAGGCGGCACGTTCGTGAAGCGTGTGATCGGCCTTCCCGGCGAGACGGTCCACGAGGACGACCAGGGGTTCATCTGGATCCGGGCGCCCGGATCGATCCACTTCGTGAAGCTGAAAGAGCCGTACATCTCGGCGAAGGACCGGCTGGCCGATACCCAGCACTTCGGCATAACGAAGCATGTCCCGTCGGGCGAGTACTTCATGATGGGCGACAACCGCTCGCAGTCGTGCGACTCCCGCACGTGGGGCTCGGTGCCACGCGCCAAGCTCATCGGGATCGTCTTCTTCGTCTACTGGCCTCCCGACCGGATCGGCTTCCACTAGCCGGTTCGGGTCGAGCCCTGTTCCGGTACCCTTCGCCGTCGGCCGTCAGGCTCTCTTTTCATGAGCAACGTCATCCAGGACCTCGAGCGCGCCCAGCTGCGCAACGTGCCGCGCTTCAAGGCGGGCGACACCGTGCGCGTGCACTTCCAGGTCATCGAGGGCACGCGCCGCCGCGTGCAGGTCTTCGAGGGCATTGTGCTCAAGCGGCAGGGAGCCGGCGCGCGCGAGACCTTCACCGTGCGCAAGCAGTCGTTCGGCTTCGGCGTCGAGCGGACCTTCCCGCTCCACTCGCCGAAGATCGAGAAGATCGAGGTCGTCTCGATTGGCGACGTCAACCGCGCGAAGCTCTACTACCTCCGCGGCCGCGTCGGCAAGAAGGCGCGCATTCGCGAGCGCCGGTACGGAGCCGGATCGGAGCTGCCGGCGGCCGTCGAAGCGACGCTGGCGGCGACCGAGGAGGCGCCGACCGCGGCGGAGCCCGAGGACGTCGAAGCGGCGGAGGAGCCCGAGGCGGAGGCAGTTGCCGAGGAATCGGTCGCCGAGGCGGAACCGGTCGCCGAGGAGGAGCCCACGGTGGCGGAAGAGCCTGCGGACGAGCCCGCCGAGGACGCACCCGCGGACGAGGGATCCGAGCCCGAGGCGGCCGACGAGGCCACTGTAGGCGAAGGATCGCACGCGGTTTAGAGGTTTTGGACGAGCCCGGCCGCACGTCGGCGGCTTTGCCGCCGACGTTTGCAGCCCAGCGGTAACGACTCTCCGGAATTTGCGGCGCGCCGGTCGGCGTCGCCCGCAGACGCCGATATCCTCGCCGCGAGGTGAAACGGACCGGCCAGAAGCTGCTGCGCTTCGATCGACGCCTCGGCGCGCGCTTCGTCGCCGGTGCCGACGAGGCGGGACGGGGCTCCCTCGCCGGACCGCTCGTCGTAGCCGGGGTCCTGCTCGACTACGGCTCCCTCCGCGACCACCGAGTCCGTCCACTCGGCTTCCTCAACGACTCGAAGCAGTGCTCGCCCGAGCGGCGGGAGGATCTCTTCCGCGCCGTCGTCGGCTGCGCCGAGCGCGTAGCCGTGCGCGTGATTCCGCCCGGCGAGATCGATCGGAACGGCCTGCACCGCTCGAACCTCGCCGGCCTGCGCGCGATGCTCACCGCGCTGACGCCGCCGGCCGAGGCCTGCCTCGTGGACGGCTTCCGGCTCGGTCCGACGGCGCCGGAGCACACTGCGGTGGTCGACGGCGACGAGAAGAGCGCGGCCATCGCCGCGGCGTCGATCGTCGCCAAGGTGACGCGCGACCGCCTGATGCGCCGCCTCGATGCGCTGTATCCCGCGTACGGCTTCGTGCAGCACGTCGGCTACATCACGCCCGGCCACTCCGCGGTCGTCCGTGCCCGCGGCCCGTCCGCGGTGCACCGGCTGAGCTTCCAGGCACTTTGCTACGAGGCCGACGCAGGGGCAGTTGCCTAGGGCCGGCTCCGGCTTCGCCGCCGAGCGACGTGCCGTTTGGTGGTACCGGTTGCGCGGCTGGCGCATCCTCGGCGAGAACGTCTGGGTGGGAGGCAACGAGCTCGACCTGATTGTCCGGCGCGGTCGCACGCTGCGGTTCGTCGAGGTCAAGGAGAAGAGAAGCTCGAGGTTCGGCGACCCGCTCGAGATGATCACGGCGGAGAAGCGACGGCGACTGCGTCGGGCCGCAGAGGCCTGGCTCGGGGCTCGCCCCGAGCTCGCGCGGCTCGCCGTGGGCTTCGACGTGATCGCAGTGCGCGAGGGCCGCGTGCAGCGCCTTCCGCAGGCGTTCTGAAGCCGCCGTCGAATCCGGTCGCGTGGCCGTCAGCCAGGACGAGCTGTACGCGACGCTGGACCTCGACCTGTCGTGGTCCGAGGCCGAGCTGCGCGAGCGCGAGCGGACGAAGCACGTCCACCGGCTGCACCCATACCACGGCAAGTTCATCCCTCAGCTCGTCGAGGTGCTTCTCGAGCGCTACCTCGCGCCGGGCGACCATGTCCTCGATCCCTTCGCCGGCTCGGGGACGACGCTCGTCCAGGCGCTCGAGTCCGGGCTCGACGCGACCGGAGTCGACATCGCCGAGTTCAACTGCCTCCTCATGCGAGTCAAGACGGCTTCGTACGACCTCGCTGAGCTCGGGAACGAGCTGAGGGACGTCGCAGAGTGTGTCGACTCGCTGTCGCGGCGCCGGCGCGGCGCGAGCGGGTACCTGCGCGAGTGGTACGCGCCGCAGGCGGTCGCCGAGCTGCTCTCGTTTCGCGACCTGATCCCTGAGTACCGGCACGGCGAGGCTCTGCGCGTGATCCTCTCGCGGGCCGCGCGGTCGGCGCGGCGGGCGGCGCACTTCGACCTGGAGGCGCCGAAGGAGCCACAGCGGGTCGAGTACTGGTGCCACAAGCATCGCCGCGAGTGCAGGCCGGTCGAGTCGGCGGGCGGCTTCCTCCGCCGGTACACGCTGGACACGCTGGCGCGGATCGAGGAGTTCGCGCACGTTCGCGACACGGAGCGCGAGGCGACGGTTCTGCACGGCGACGCCCGCGAGGTCGAGCTAGCGGCCCCGTACGACGGGATCCTCACCTCGCCGCCGTACCCGGGGCTGATCGACTACCACGAGCAGCACCGCTACGCGTACGAGCTGCTCGAGCTCGACGACCGGAGGGAACGGGAGATCGGCGCGGCGGCTTCAGGGACGTCGCTCGCCTCGCTCGAGGCCTACCGCACAGGCGTTGCGGCGGTGCTCGCGCGGGCGGCGGCGGCGCTCCGGCCGGACGCGCCGGTGCTCGTGGTCGTCAACGACCGGCGCGACCTCTATCCGGCGATCCTCGAGCGTGCCGGCCTCCAGCTCGAGGCGCGGCTACGCAGGCACGTCAACCGCCGCACGGGGCGCCGGGCGGGGGAGTACTTCGAGGACGTCCTCGTCGCGCGCCGGGTCTGAGCGCCAATCCGCCTGCCACGGCCCCGCGTAGTGTCGCTGGTGATGATCGTCAGGCGTGTCGTGGGAGCCGTGCTGTGCCTGGCCGGCGCCGTCTGGATCGGCCAGGGGACGAGCCTCGTTCAGGGGTCGTCGATGACCGGGAGCACGTTCTGGGCGGTGACGGGGGCGGTGTGCGTGGTCGCCGGCCTCTTCCTGCTCGGCTGGCCGTGGCGTCGGTCGCGCGCGAACCCGTAGCGCCGTCAGGTACGGCGTCACGCTTCTTCGACGAACTCGGCAATTCGGTGTGACGGCTCGGCTCCTAGCCTCGTTGTGTGCTTGCACGCGCGGTCACGCATGCTCTCGTCGGCCTCGAGCCGCGCCGGGTAGACGTCGAGGCCCACGTTCGCGACGGTCTCCCGGGCTTCGCGATCGTCGGCCTTGCCGACCGCGCCTGCCAGGAAGCCCGTGAGCGGGTTCGCTCCGGGATCGCCGCGGCAGAGCTGACCTTTCCGCCGGGACGGATCACGGTCAATCTCGCGCCGGCCGAGCTGCGCAAGGAGGGCTCCGGCTTCGACCTGCCCATCGCGCTCGCGCTCCTCGCCGCGTCCGGGCAACTCCCGCGGGGTGCGCTCGAGCGCACCACCGCGGTCGGCGAGCTCGCGCTCGACGGACGGCTGCGCCGGGTCGGCGGCGTCCTTGCCGTCGCCGAGGGCGCGCGCCGGCTCGGGGCCGAACGTCTCCTCTGTCCGGCGGGCGCGGCGCGCGAGGCGGCGCTCGCGGGAGTCGATGCGATCCCGATCCGCCATCTCGCCGAGGCGGTGGCCTACCTGCGAGGCGAGCACGAGCTCGAGCCGGAGGTGCCGCTCGCCCCGAACGGCCATGGCACGGAGGTCGCCCCCGATCTGGCCGACGTCCGCGGGCAGGAACGCGCCCGGCGCGCGCTCGAGCTGGCGGCCGCGGGCGGGCACAACGTCCTCCTCGGCGGACCGCCGGGGACGGGGAAGACGATGCTCGCACGCCGCCTGCCGGGGATCCTGCCGCCGCTCGACTCCGACGCCGCCCTCGAGGTGACGCGGATCCACTCGGTCGCCGGCCTCGTGGACGGCGACCACCCCCTCGTCTCGCGGGCCCCTTTCCGCGCACCGCATCACAGCGCTTCGACCGCGGCGATCGTGGGCGGCGGGCCCCACCTGCGGCCGGGTGAGGCGAGCCTCGCGCATCGCGGTGTCCTGCTACTCGACGAGCTCGCCGAGTTCCAGCGGCCGGTTCTCGAGGCGCTGCGCCAGCCGCTCGAGGACGGCTTCGTCTCGGTCTCGCGCGCCGCCGGCCGGGTCGTCTTCCCGGCGCGTTTCATGCTCGTCGCCACCATGAATCTGTGCCCGTGCGGCGGGCGCGGCGATCCCGCCGCGCAATGCAGCTGCTCGGCGCAACGGCTCGCGCGCTACCGGGACAAGCTCTCCCGCGCCCTGCTCGACCGCTTCGACCTCGTCCTGGCGATGCCGCGGGTCCGCGGAGAGGAGCTCGCTGCCGCGCCGAGTGAGAGCTCCGCCGGTGTGGCCGGCCGCGTCGCCACGGCACGCGAGCGACTGACGAGCGAGCCGCCGGCGCGCGATCGGGAGGCCGACAGCCTGCTGCGCCGCGCCGCCGACCGCCTCCACCTCTCCGGGCGCGGCTATGCCCGTGTCGGCCGCGTGGCGCGGACGATCGCCGCGCTCGCGGGCTCCGAGTCGGTGCGGGCCGAGCACGTGGCGGAGGCTCTGTCCTATCGCTCGCCCGACGAGCTCTCGAATGTCTGAGCTCGCGCTCGCGGTCTTTGCCTCCGAGACGGGAACGCATCTGATCCGCCCGCCGCGGGGAGAACGCTGGCGCGCCTTCGAGCGGCGCTTCGACGAGCACGCGTATCTCGAGCGGCTCGCTGCGGGCGGGCATCGCTTCTTGCCGCGATCGTCGCCGGACTTCCCGCCGCTCCTCCGCGCGATCCACGACCCGCCGGCCGGCCTCTTCCTCCGCGGAGTGGCGAAGCCCGAGGTGCTGGCCCAGCCGGCCGTCGCGATCGTGGGAGCACGCGCCTGCTCCGGCTACGGCTCCTCCGTCGCCCGCGGCTTGGGGCGCGAGCTCGCCGCTGCGCAGCTGGTCGTCGTCAGCGGCCTTGCCCGCGGGATCGACGCGGAGGCGCATCGGGGGGCGCTCGAGGCGAACGGCGCGACGGTAGCCGTCCTCGGCTGCGGCATCGACCGCGACTATCCCGCCGCGCATGCGGAGCTCGCGCGCCGTGTCGCGGATGCCGGCCTGATCGTCTCGGAGTACGCCCCCGGAGTCGAGCCGGCTCCCTGGCGCTTCCCGGCACGCAACCGCATCGTGGCCGGGCTCTGCGCGGCGACCGTCGTCGTCGAAGCGCGCGAGCGCAGCGGCGCCCTCATCACGGCGGATCTCGCGCTGGAGGAGGGGCGTGAGGTCTTCGCGGTGCCGGGCGAGATCACGAGCTCGCTGTCGGCGGGCACGAACGCGTTGCTCAAGCTGGGTGCCGCGCCGCTGACGGGCGGCGCCGACCTCCTCGCCTCCTTCGGCATCGAGCCGAAGCCCACGGAGAACGAGCGCTCCCCGCTCCTCGAGCTCCTGCCCGCGAGCGCCGACGAGCTCGTGCGGAAGACCGGGCTCGGCGCCAGCGAGGTCGCCCGCGCGCTCGTCGAGCTCGAGCTGGCCGGGCTCGTCACCACTGCCGATGGGGTCTACCGCTCGCTCGGCTTTGCGTAGACGAGATAACGGTGCGTGGCCGAGAAGCGAGGGTGACAGCTCTGGAGGATGAGTTGCTCCCGGCTGCTCGAGCGGAGGACGGCCAGGTCGGTGGCGGCCACGATCCGGTGGCCGCTGACGACGTACCGGAACGTTCCGTACGGCATCCGCAGCGCGATCGTGTCGCCGCGCCGGAGGCGGTTGATCTGCGAGAAGGGCGCGCTGTACGTGGTCCGGTGGCCCGCGACGTAAACGAGCCGACCCTCGCCGGGGAGGTAGTCGCCTGCGAAGATTCCCGGGCCTTTGGCGAGATCGGCCTCGCTCGTTCCGTCGACGAGCACCGCATCGAGGCCGAGGCGGGGGATCGAGATCCGACCCATCGCCTCGCCGTCGTGGGACGCGAGCCGGTACGCGCGGGCTTCGAGCCGGATCGATCTGTCACGCGCGGGCGCGTGCCGTGTCCGGAGCTGCGCCGCGAGGGCGTGCTGCTGGAGCCGGCCCTCGATCGCGGTCAGCGGATCCTGCCAGCGCCAGGTCACGAGCACCCAGGCGAGCATGAGCAGTCCGCCCACGATCAGCGCGACGGAGAGCGCCCGCGTGGCCCGGGTGGGGCGGCCGTTACGGCCGCCCCACCGTGACCCACGCGACGGGTCAACGAGCCGTCGCACTGCTCCTCCGTCTCAACGCCACGCCGAGCAGGAGGGCGGCCAGGCCGAACACGAGCCACCTGCCGAGCGCCAGGCCCGTGAACGGGAGCTGCCCCGACAGGCCCGCCGCCAGGGCGCGGACGCCTCCCGGCGGAGTCAGGGTCTGCCTTGCAGCTGCCGTGCCCTTCGGCCGGCTCCCCGTCGCCCGCTTGGCGACGGACGCGGGGGACCGAGCAGCCGTTCCTGCGGCAGACACGCCCGTCGCCTGCACGGAAGACAGCGAGCGGCTGTTCCCCGCCTGGACCGTGCCCGACGATCCCGATGCGGCGTTTCCGCCGCCGAGCTGAGCCGTGCCGGTCGAGCCGGAGGCGTCATTGCCCGATCCTCCCGTCGAGGGGGACGACGAGACGCCGACACCCGCCGCCTGAGCGCTGGCACCGGTCTGCGGCGAGCTCGACTGGACGGCGCCCGTCGAGCTGGACGCGTTGTTGCCTCCGCCCAGCTGTGCAGCGCCGGTGGAGCCGTCCGCGGAGTTTCCGCTACCACCGATTCCGCCGCTCGTGGCGAGCTGGGCGGTGCGCCCGGCCGCGGTTGCCGATGTCGACGGTGACGTCTCCGTCTGGCTTGCCTGGACGGCGCCGGTCGAGCTGGAGGCGCTGTTGCCTCCACCGACCTGTGCGGTGCCCGTCGAGCCGGAGGCGTTGTTGTCGCCCGACGTGACCGAGGCCGGAGAGCCGGCCGAGGCCGATGTCTGGCCCGAGCTGGCGCCCACGCTCGGGTCGACCGTCGTGGGAGACAGCTGCGCGGCGCCGGTCGAGTCGGAGGCCGAGTTGCTACCTCCGCCTGACGCGGGCTGACCGGTCGGTGCCGAAGTGCTCGCGCTGCCGCTCGGGGACGTGACGGTCGCGTTCGGGCTCGCACCTACCGAGCCCACCTGGACCGCCCCGGTCGAGTCCGTGGCCGTGTTCCCGGGGTCGGCGAGCGCGGGGGCTGCCGTCCCGAGGATCGCCGCCGCAGCGCAGACACCGGCGACGAGGCCTAGAGCCTTGCATCTCATGGTCTTCTCGCTTTCTCGAGTAGGGATTCCCGCCACTTGCACTCGGCGGGTGGCCATCAGTTCCGCCTGACGGCGGTTAGTCAGGCCGCTCGAGATCGAGTGTCAAAGCGCACCCGTGACCCTCCATGATCGACGGGAACGTCCGTCGACCCCGGCCCGGGCCGGCCAGGGCCAGGAGGGCGGCAGCGAGCGCAAGGAGTGGAGCAGAGCCTGCTGCGGCACCGCCGGCGCTGCCGCCGGTGAGCGTTCCCGACAGCGGCGACGGACTCGGCGATGACAGCGTCGGCGTGGGTGTGGAGCCCGTGCCGGCGGCAGAGACCCGGTCCGAAGGGGAAGCCGCGGGCAGATCCGCGCGTGCAGGCGGACGGGCCGAGTCCCTCGGGCCGGCATGGGCGCCGGGCCGCGTGTTGGCGGCGCGCCGCGTCGAAGCCGCGGAAGCGGCATGGGCAGCCGTCTCGGGCCGGGCCGGAGCGGGAACCGCGGTCGGCGAGACGACGCGCGCGACGGGCTGCGTCGCCTCCGAGGTCGCGCTCACCGCCTTCGCGACGTGCTGCACAGCGCCGGCTGCGACGTTCGCGTCCGGCGTCACCCGAGCGCCGGCCGTCGAGACCACGGCGACCACCCGGTCCGGGCTGACCTGCGGCACAGCCGCGGTGGGCGAGGGGATAGCCGCAACCGAGGCGCCGGGACCGGCTGCGTGTGCTGCGGGAGCCCAGGCGAATGCCGCTGCGAACAGCGGAATCGCCATTCCTCCGGCTACCCGAAGACGTGCGTTCACGTTCATGATCGTGAACGACCTACCCGGGCCTCGTGGAAACTAACCTGCCACGGCGCATGGGCATCCCGTATTGGCTCGAGGAGCACGACCCGAACGTCCGCACCGCGGCGAAGCTCGACGGCCGGGCCGACGTCGCGATCGTCGGCGCCGGCGTGACCGGCTGCTCGGCTGCGCTCCGGCTCGCCGAGGCAGGCCTGCGCGTCCGCGTGCACGACGCGCGCGGTATCGCCGAGGGCGCGAGCGGCCGCAACGGCGGCTTTGCGCTCGGCGGCGGCGCTGCGCGCTACGACGTCGCCCGCGAGACCTACGGCGCGGAGCGGGCGGCGGCCTTCTGGCGCTGGACCCTGGATGCGCTCGACCGCATGGCGGAGCTCGCCGGCGACGCCCTGTTGCGCACCGGCAGCTATCGCCTGGCGGCCGACGAGGAGGAGCGCGAAGGCATCCGGCTCGAGTACGAAGCGCTGCGCGAGGACGGCTTCGAGGCGGAGTGGCTCGACGACGTCCCCGGCGGGGCAGCAGGTCGCTTCCACGGCGCCATCTCCCATCCCGGGGACGGCTCGATTCAGCCGGCCCGCTTCGTGCGCCGGTTGGCTGCGCTCGCGACCGCAGCGGGAGCCGAGTTCCGTGAGCACGACCGCGTCGAGGACGTAGAGGCGCTCGACGCTCATCGCGTCCTCGTCGCGACCGACGGCTATGGGCACGGCCTCGTCCCGGAGCTCGCGGACGTGGTCTGGCCCACTCGCGGCCAGGTGGTCGCGAGCGAGCCGCTCGACCGCGTCCTCTACGACCGGCCGCACTACGCGCGCCAGGGCTTCGACTACTGGCAGCAGCTGCTCGACGGCAGAATCCTGCTCGGCGGCTTTCGCGACACGTCGATCCTCGACGAGCTCACGGACGTCGAGGAGACGACGCCCGCGATCCAGGCGTCACTCGAGTCGTTCCTCCACGAGCTCGCCGGTGAGGAGGTGGCGGTGACGCATCGCTGGGCCGGCATCTTCGGGCTGACGCAGGACATGCTGCCGCTCGCCGGGGAAGTGCCCGGCCGGGACGGGCGGCTCTGGGTCGCCGGCGGCTATTCCGGCCACGGCAACGTCCTCGGCTTCGCCTGCGGAGCGCTCATCGCGGACGCGCTCCTCGGGAGCGACTCGCCGCAGCTCGAGCTGCTCGACCCCGCGCGCTTCTTCTAGAGATCGAGCGGCGTCTGGTGGCGCGACTCGTAGAGGAGGATCTCGACCCCGCCGGGCAGCACCATCGTCGTCGTGATGCCGAAGCTCTCCTCTTCCGGCTCGCCGCGGAACTCGATTCCCTTCGCGCCCAGCTCGTCCATCGTCCGCCGGAGGTCGTCGCACATGAGGCAGATCTGATGCTGGGTCGAGCCCTCGGACGGGTGGACGCCGAGCTCGGACGGCGGCAATGCGAAGATCAGCCAGCCCGGATGATCCTCCACGTACTTCCACTCGAAGACATCGCGCAACACAGCGCGCACCGCCTCGGCCTCGGGTGTGTACAGGAGCATGTGTGCCGCGACGATCGCCATCAGAGGTTCTTGACGTCGGCGATGAGCTTGTCGATCGAGTCCTTCGCGTCCCCGAACAGCATCACCGTCTTCGGGTTGTAGAAGAGCGGGTTCTCGATTCCGGCGAAGCCGGGGTTCATCGACCGCTTGAGGACGACGACGGTCTGTGCGTCATCGACGTTGAGGATCGGCATGCCGTAGATCGGCGAGCCCTCGTTCGTGCGCGCGTCGGGGTTGACCACGTCGTTGGCGCCGACGACGAGCGCGACGTCGGTGCGTGAGAACTCGGGATTCGCCTCGTCCATCTCCTTCAGCTGCGGGTAGGGCACGTTCGCCTCTGCGAGCAGGACGTTCATGTGGCCCGGCATGCGGCCCGCGACAGGATGGATGGCGTACGAGACCTCGACGCCCTTATCCTCGAGCAGGTCGGCGAGCTGGCGCACGTCGTGCTGCGCCTGCGCGACGGCGAGGCCGTAGCCCGGCACGAAGACGACCTTGTGCGCGTAGGCGAGCATCACGGCGACGTCCTCGGCGGTCGCGCTGCGGACCGCCTGGCCGCCGTTGCCGACAGCCGCAGCGGCCGCCGACACCGTGACCTTTCCGAAGGCGCCGAAGAGGACGTTCGCGACCGAGCGGTTCATCGCGCGGCTCATCATCAGCGTGAGCAAGGTGCCGCTCGCGCCGACGAGCATGCCGCTCACGATCAGGACGTTGTTCTCGAGCTCGAAGCCGCCGAGTGCGACGGCGAGCCCGGTGAACGCGTTGAGCAGCGAGATGACGACCGGCATGTCGGCGCCGCCGATGGGGAGGACGAACAGGACGCCGAAGAGGAGCGACGCACCGAGCGTGATCCACAGCAGCCACTCGTCCTGGACGCCGGCGACCAGCGCGATCCCGCAGCCCAGTGCGCCCACGAACAGCGCACCGTTGACGAACTGCTGGCCGACGTAGGTGATCGGCCGACCGCCGATCAGCTCTTGCAGCTTCGCGAACGCGATCATCGAGCCGGCGAACGAGATCGAGCCGATCAGCCCCGAGAGCACGATCCCGAGCGAGATGTCGACCGTCGGCGCTCCCGCCGGAGGCAGAACGCGGTGCAGCTCGGCGAGCGCGATCAGCGCGGCCGCACCCCCGCCGACGCCGTTGAAGAGCGCCACCATCTGCGGCATCGCGGTCATTCGCACCCTGCGCGCGGCGGCGGCCCCGAAGCCCCCGCCGATCAGCATCGCGAGCGCGATCGCCCACCAGCTCGTCGATCCGACCTTGACCCAGGTGACGACGATCGCCAGCACCATCCCCGCCGCGCCGATCTGGTTGCCGCGCCGGGCGTGCGCCGGGCTCGAGAGGAAGCGCAGCGCCAGGAGGAACGCGACGATCGTGATCAGATAAAGAAGGTTCGAGAGGTTGTAGCTCAGCCGTCGGCCCCCTTCCGCGGGCGCTCACGACTCTTGAACATCTCGAGCATCCGGTCGGTGACGACGAAGCCGCCGACGACGTTCGCGGCGGCGAGGACGACGGCGGCGAAGCCGACGATCCAGGTGAACGCGCCCTTGTCGGGCTGGGCGAGCACGATCATCGCGCCGACGATCACGACACCGTGGATCGCGTTCGTCCCCGACATCAGCGGCGTGTGCAGCAGCGTCGGCACTTTCGAGATCACCTCGATCCCGAGGAAGATCGCGAGCACGAGGATCGTCACCTCGAAGACGAGGATCGTGTCGTGGCTCATGCAATCACCTGCTTCCCGGCGACGGAGGCTCCGCTCGTGATCTCGTCCGACCAGTCGAGCGTCAGCTCGCCCTCGGGTGCGAGGTGGAGGAGGAGCGCCTGCACGTTGCGCGAGTAGAGCATCGAGGCGTGGTACGGCATCGTGCTCGGGACGTTCGTCAGCCCGACGAGCGTGACCCCGGCGCGCTCGACGATCTCGCCCGGCTCGGTCAGCTCGCAGTTGCCGCCCGTCTCGGCCGCGAGGTCGACGATCACCGAGCCCGGTCGCATCGACTCGACCGCCGAGGCCGGGATGATCTTCGGCGCCGGCCGGCCCGGGACGGCTGCGGTCGTGATGATCGCGTCGAAGTCCACGATCCGACCCTCGAGCGCCTGCTGCTGCGCGGCCATCTCCTCCGGCGTCAGCTCGCGCGCGTATCCGCCTTCCGCCTCGGCGCCCGTCACGCCGAGGTCGAGCCAGTTCGCACCGAGGCTCTCGATCTGCTCGCGCACGACGGGACGGACGTCGAAGCCGGTCGTCACGGCCCCGAGCCTGCGTGCCGTGGCGATCGCTTGGAGCCCCGCCACGCCGGCGCCGATCACGAGCACCTTCGCGGGCGGGACGGTGCCAGCGGCCGTCATGAGCATCGGGAAGAAGCGGGGGAGGTGCTCGGCGGCGAGGAGCGCCCCCTTGTAGCCGCTGACGGTGGCCTGGGAGGAGAGCGCGTCCATCGGCTGGGCGCGGGTGATGCGCGGCACCGACTCGAGCGCGAACGCCGTCACCCCGCGCTCCGCGAGGGCCTCGATGCCCGTCTGGTCCGAGAGCGGCTCGAGGAACCCGATCAGCAGCTGGCCCGAGTGGAGCCGCTCGCGCTCGGCCGACGACACCTTTCGCACCTTGACGACTCCGTCCGCGTCCCAGGGGTCGCCGACCGTCGCACCGGCCTCGCCGTATGCGCTGTCCGGGAACGAGGCGGCGTCCCCCGCGCCCTGTTCGACGACGAGCTGGAAGCCCGAGGCGGCGAGCTTCCCGACGGTCTCGGGCACGAGCGCGACACGGCGCTCGCCTTGCGTCGTCTCGCGCGGGATACCGACCCTCATCCGCGGTGTCTCTTCGGTGGATGTTGCCGTGTTCCCGGCGCGCGAAAAGCAAGCGAGGCAAGGACGCAGGGAGCCTCGATAGCCGAAGCTATCGGGGCGACCGAGGACGCCGCCTCGCGCCGTTTTGCAGCCGCCGGGGACGCGGAGGACATTCGCCGAAGGGGCACCAGACGTAGCCTACGCACCTTGACGGACTTCTTCACGAGCCATGGGCTGCCGCTGCTCTTCGTGGTGATCATGATCGAGTCCTTCGGGATTCCGCTGCCGGGCGAGACCGCCCTGATCGCCTTCGGGATCCTCGCGTCGCAGGGGCATTACTCGATCGTCTGGGTGATCGTGCTCGCTGCGGCCGGCGCGATCGTGGGCGACAACCTCGGCTACTGGCTGATCGGCCGGCTCGGCGGCCGCGAGCTGTTCGAGCGGTGGGCGCCGCTCCGCCGCTACGCCGACCGGTTCCTCCCTGCGGCCGAGCGGCTGATGGCGAGGCACGGCGGCAAGGTGGTCTTCTTCGGCCGCTTCGTCACCGTTCTCCGCTACACGGCCGCGTGGGCTGCCGGGATCGGGCGGATGCGCTGGTGGAGGTTCCTCTTCTGGAACGCGACCGGGGGGATTTGCTGGGCGACGGCCGTCGGGCTTGTCGCGTACTTCGTGGGACACGCTGCCGCCGACGCGATCCAGCGCTACGGGCTCTACGCAGCGGGCGGGATCGCAGCAGCTGTCGTGATCGGCTTCTTCTTCACCCACGCAGGCAAGAAGTGGCTCGAGAATCGGCTCTAGCCCGACTGCTCGTCGGGGTCGTCTTGGTCGTTGCCGGTTGCGGCGGGTCGGCGCGCGCCACCCTCCCGAGCGTGGCACCGCCGTCGGTGCGGGTGCCGGACTTCACGCACGTCGTCCTCGTCGTCTTCGAGAACCATGAAGCCAGCTCGATCGCCGGCAATCCTGACGCGAAGACGTTCAACGCGCTCGCCGGCCGCTACGCGACGCTGACGAGCTACGACGCCGTCGCTCATCCGAGCCTGCCGAACTACCTCGCGCTCGTATCCGGCTCGACCCATGGGATCTCGAGCGACTGCACCGACTGCATCGTCCGCGCCCGTAGCCTCGCCGACACGCTCGCGTCCGCAGGGAAGACCTGGAAGACGTACGCCGAGGACCTTCCGTATCCGGGCTTCATGGGCGCCTCGTACGGGCGCTACGCGAAGAAGCACGATCCGTTCCTCTATTTCCGGGACGTCGCCGACTCGCGCGCCCGCCGCGATCGCGTCGTTCCCTTCACCCGGCTCCGGCGCGATCTCGCCCGTCGTCGGCTGCCTGACTTCTCGCTCCTGATCCCGAACCTCTGCGACGACATGCACGACTGCTCCGTAGCCACCGGCGACGCCTGGCTGAAGGCGCACGTCGTCCCGCTGCTTCGCTCGCCCGAGTTGCGCGGCGGCGTCGTCTTCGTCGTCTTCGACGAGGGGACGAGCGACACGGGCGGCGGCGGCCGGATCGAGGCGCTTGCGCTCGGGCCGACCGTGCGACGGGGCGCGAGGTTCAAGAGGGCCACCAACCACTACGGCCTCCTGCGGACGATCGAGGACGCCTGGCACCTGCCGCGCCTCGGCGTCTCGAGGGCTGGAACCCCGATCGGAGGCATCTGGAGGAGATAGCGTCGCGCCCGCGGCGCTACGCGCACGACGTTTTGCAAGCGTCAGGTAGGAGTCGGCGTGCGGGTGAGGAATCCGTCCCGGGCATGCTCGCCTCGATCGCACGCGCGCTCGAGCAGCGCGACCAGACGCTCGGCCACGGCGCACGCGTCGCCGCCCTCGCCGAGCCCGTGGCGCTCGCGCTCGGCTGGGATCGTGACCGGATTCGGTCACTTCGCTGGGCTGCGCCGCTGCACGACGTCGGCAAGGTCAGCGTGCGCCCGCAACTGCTCGGCAAGTCAGGCCCGCTGACGCTCGAGGAGGTCGCGGAGATCCGAGGCCACCCGGCCGCCGGCGCACGGCTGGTGCTGCCGCTACGGCGATTCCAGGACGCGCTCCCGTACGTCCTCTTCCACCACGAGCGCTGGGACGGCAACGGCTATCCCGCGCGCTTGAGCGGGCGCAGAATCCCGATCGAGGCCCGGCTCCTCGCGATCGCGGACGCCTTCGACGCGATGATCTCGCCGCGCCCCTACCGCAGTGCGCTCACGCACGAGCACGCGCTCGCCGAAGTGGACGCGTGTGCCGGCACGCAGTTCGACCCGGTCGCGGCCGAGCTCTTCGTCGAGGCCTGGGCCGAAGGCTGGGACACCTGGCACCGCGCCGCCGCCGCGTCCTAGATCGCAGCCCAGACCTCGAGCTTGGCGCGCACGCGCCCGATCACGTCGTCCGTGAACTCCGTCGTGCCGAGTTGGCCCCCGAGGTCGGCGGTACGCGACCCGTGCGCAACCGCCTCGAGACACGCCTCGCGGATCGCCCGCCCCGCGCGCTGCGCCTCCTCGCCGGCGTGGGAGAGGAGAGCCGCCCCCGCCAGGATCATCGCCATCGGGTTGGCGACGTTCTTCCCCTGCAGCGACGGTGCGGTCCCGTGCGCGGCTTCCGCCATGATCGCCGCCGGCTCGAAGTCGGACTCGAAGGCGACGAGCAGCGACTCCGAGCCGGCGATCGAGCCGAAGAGCGGCAAGACGAGGTCGGAGAGGATGTCGCCGTCGCGGTTGAGGGCCGGAATCACGAGCGGATCGCCGGCGGAGGAGAGGAGGAGCGCGAACGTCGCGTCGATCAGCTGCGGCTCGTACGGAACGTCCGGATGGCGCGCCGCGGCCGCGTCCATCTCCTCCTTCAGCATCCCTTCGTACGTCGGGCTGACCGTGTACTTCGGGCCGCCGAACACCTTCGCTCCGGTCCGCTGCGCCTGCCGGAAGGCGAACTCGGCCACCGCGTGGCAGATGCGGCGCTCGATGCGCTCGGTGCGGAACGCGACCTCGTCGTCTCCTTCGCCCTCGCGCCACTCCTTCGCGCCGTAGGCGTCACCGACGGCCATGCGGACGATCGAGATCGGCGCATGGACGCCGCCGAGCGGCGCGACGCCCGGGATCCGCCGTCCGGTGCGGACGATCACCTTGCCGCCGATCTCTTCGCGCAGGATGCGGTTCGGAGAGCCGACGTCGCCCCGGCCCTCAGGCGTGATCGTCGCCGCCTTCAGCCCGAGCCCGTGCTCCCGGATCGCTTCCGCCGCCTCGTGCACGACACCGTTGTCGGTCTCGCGGCGCCGCTCGAGGGAGAGATCGAAGCGGGGGAACTCGAGCTCCACCCCGATCACGTCGGGCTCCAGCACCCGCAGGCTCTCCTCCAGGAGCTCCTGTCCGGTCTCGTCGCCCTCGAGGACGACGATCGTCCGCTCGTCGCGCATAGGCGGCCGATGGTATCGGCGTTTGCGGCTGCGGTCCTCGGACCACAACCCGACGACATGGGGTGGAGCCGGAAGGGTCGGAAGGGCGCGTTCCGCTACTACGACAGCAGCGGCAAGCGGATCACGGACGAGTCGAAGCTCGCTCGGATCGAGGCCCTCGCCATCCCGCCCGCGTGGAAGGACGTCTCGATCTCGCCGCGTGCGACGGCGAAGCTCCAGGCGACCGGCTTCGATGCCGCCGGCCGGAAGCAGTACCTCTACAGCGCGGACTATCGCGCCCAGCAGGAGCGGGCCAAGTACGACAAGCTGATCCGCTTCGGGGACGCGCTCCCGGCCCTACGCGAGGCGATGGCCCTGCACTTCGAGCAGGAAGAGTTCGATCGCGAGCGGGTGTCGGCGATCGCCTTGCGGTTGATCGAGCTGGGCTGGTTTCGGGTCGGGTCCGAGCGATACGTTCGCGACGGTACCTACGGTGTGACGACCCTCCTGCGGCGGCACGTCACGGTACGAGGTCGGCGCGTCTGCCTCTCGTTTCCCGCGAAGCACGGGATCCGCGTCCGCACCGAGGTCGTCGATCCCGAGCTCGCCACAGCCATGCGGCACCTGCTCGGGATCACGGGATCACGCGTCTTCAAGTACGAGTGGGAAGGCGGCATCTACAACCTGACGAACAAGCGGCTGAACGACTACGTGAAGATCTACCTCGGAGACGAATTCAGCGCCAAGGACTTCCGCACCTGGGGCGGCACGCTCCTGGCGGCGATCTATCTTGCCGAACGGGCTGCCAAGGAAGGATTTCCGGAGTCGGAACGCGAGCAGAAGCGGTCGATCACCGCGGTCATGCGGCGCGTCGCGGAGCGGCTGGGAAATACGCCTGCAGTCACACGCGAGTCATACGTCTCGCCTGCTGTTGTCGAGCAGTACCTCGACGGGCGAACGATAGACGATTTTCGGCCGCGCCATTTGCGCGTGGTCAAGGCGCGGGAGACGGCTCTTTCGCCGGAAGAAGAGGCGATGCTGAGCTTGCTGCGTTCATGGCGAATTCGACGGGCTCGGGAAGCTGCTTAGTGCGCGACGAGTTTCTGTAGGGTTTCCCCGGAATTCGGCGCAACGAGGATCCTAAGAAGGAGGAGAACGGTGGCTCGGAAAACGGTGCTGGTGTGCGACAGTTGCGGGAACGAGGTCGAGGAGAGTAAGGGCGCGGTGATGCGGGTCACGTACACCGACGCGCGCCGTGGTGCGAAGCAGGCAGACCTCTGCGACACGTGCGCCGGGCGGACTCCGGGACGGGCCGTCGCCCGCCGCGGCCGCCGGCCGAAGTCCGCAACGACGGGCTGAGTCCCGCCTGGAGACCGTCCCGCGCGCGCGCTAGCGTAGGCGGGTGCCGCTCCGCCTGATCGCTGGCCCTGCCAACGCAGGCAAGGTCGAGCTCCTGCTCGGCCGTTATCTCGATGCGCTCGACTCCCTCGACGGAGTCGAGCCGGTGCTCATCGTGCCGAACCGGGCGGACGTCGAGCGCGTCGAGCTCGAGCTGCTGGCTCGCCGTCCGGCGCTGCTCGGAGGCTCGATCTGCACCTTCGACGACCTGTTCGAGCGAATCGTGCGCGACTCCGAGGGTGCCCGTCGCCGACTCGGAACCGTCGCGCAGACGCTCCTCGTCCGCAAGGTCGTCGGCGGTGCGGAGCTCAACGGCTACTCCCGGTCGGCCGCGCATGCGGGTTTCGTCGACTCGCTCGAGCGGACGCTCGGCGAGCTCGACGAAGGACTGCTCTCTCCGGAGGCCGTGGAAGGCGGGCTCGGCGCGCTGTACGCGGCCTACCGCAGCGAGCTCGACCGGATCGGGCGCTGGGACCGCGGCCTGCTGCGCGGCCACGCCGTCGGGCGCCTCCGCACCGATCTCGATGCCTGGCGTGGCGAGCCGGTCTTCGCCTACGGCTTCGAAGACCTCACCGGCGCGGAGTGGGCGCTGCTCGAGGCGCTGGCTGCGCGAACCGAGGTGACCGTCTCGCTTCCGTACGAGCCCGGGCGGCCGGCCTTCGCCGCCCTGAGGAGGACGGCCGAGGATCTCTCCGGCCTCGCTGCCGCTGTCGAGGAGCTCCCGGCGCGCTACGCCGCGGTCGCGCCTCCGGGCCTTGCCCATCTCGAACGGGCGCTCTTCTCCGACGAGCCGGGAGAAGCGCCGTCCCTCGACGGCGTCGTCCGCTTCTTCGAGGGTGCTGGAAGTCGCGGCACGCTCGAGCTCGTTGCCGAGGAGGTTCTCACACTGGCCCGCGGCGGCATGGAGCTCGAAGGGATCGGCCTGATCGTGCCCGGGTACGACCGGATTCGCGGCGCGCTCGAAACCGTTCTCGGCTCCTTCGGCATCCCGTACGCGGTGGACGGTGAGCTACGGCTCACGCAGACCCCGCTCGTGCACGCGCTGGCGGCGTTGCTGCGCTTCGCGTGGGGCGGAGGGACCCGGAGCGATCTCTTTCGCTTTCTGCGCTCGCCGTTCTCGGGGCTCGAGCGGCGCTCGGTCGACTTCGTCGAGGGCCGGCTCCGCGGCCGCGCCGTCCAGGCGCCGGAGCGGGTCGTCGAGGAGGCCGAACGGCTGCGGGACGGCCCGCTGCCCGCGCTGGAAGAGTTGCGCGAGGCGACCGACCTGGTCGAGGCGGTGCGCGAGCTGGCGGAGCGGATGCTCCGGAACGCGTACGGCCTCGAGCGGCCGCCGGCCGACGCCGCGAGCCGGCTCGACCTGCGGGCCTACGAGGCGCTGAGGCGGCTGCTCGCCGACCTCGAGGGCTGGCGCGAGCTCAGTGGGGACCTCGCCCGCGAAGACGTCTTGGGCGCGGTCGAGCGTGCCGCGCTTCCTCGCCGCGCCGGCGACGCCGCCGGTCGTGTGGCGGTCGTCGACCTGCTGCGCGCCCGCACCCGCCGCTTCGACGCCGTCTTCGTCCTCGGGCTCGAGGAAGGAAGCCTGCCCCGCCGCGGCGGCGGCTCCCCGTTCCTCGACGACGACGCGCGGCGCGCGCTCGATGAGAGAGGCGCGCGGCTGGAGCGGCCGGACCCGGTCGAGAGTGACCGCTATCTCTTCTATACGGCCTGCACGCGCGCCTCGCAGCGGCTCTATCTCGTGCGCGAGGCGGCCGACGACGACGGCAGCCCGCGCGAGGCGAGCCCGTTCTGGCACGACGTGGAGGCGCTCTTCGACCGCGACGACGTGCGGCGTTGGACCGACCGGCGCCCGCTCTCGGCGCTGACGTGGCCCCTCGAGCATGCGCCGACCGAACGAGAGCGGCTGCGCGCGCTCGCGGAGCTCGCGGCTCACGACGCGGAGACTGCCGCTGCGCTCGCGCGCGCGAACGGCTGGGGTCGAAGGCTCGAGCGCGCGCTCGGCGCCTTCCAGCGGCCGACGCGGATCACGCATCCGCTCGTGCTCGAGCAGCTCGGCTCCCGCACGTCCTTCGGCGTGACGGAACTCGAGCGCTTCGCCGACTGCTCGTCGGCCTGGTTCGTCGAGCGGTTCCTCGACCCGAAGACGATCGACGCCGAGCCCGACGCGAAGCAGCGCGGCAGCGTCGCGCACAACGCCCTCTTTCGCTTCTTCACGCGCGTCCCGGCCGAGCTCGGGGTCGACAAGCTCGAGCCGCAGCACGTGGAGGCCGCGACGAGGCTGATGCGAGAGTGCCTCGACGAGGCCGTCGGCCGGGTCCGAATGGACCTGACCGAGATGCAGGAGCGGGAGCTCGAGCAGACGCTGTGGCGCGATCTCGCGGCGTTCGTCGAGGAGGAGTGCGAGTCGTCGTCGCCGCTCGTGCCGCGCCGCTTCGAGGTCTCGTTCGGCAGCGAGCGCGCGGCGCCGGAGCTGCAGCGGGGGCTCGAGCTCGGCAACGGCCTGACCCTCTCCGGGAAGATCGACCGGATCGACGTCGACCCGTTCGGCGCACGCGGGGTCGTCCAGGACTACAAGTCCGGCAAGAGCGCCTACTCGGCGAGGCAGATCGAGAGCGAGCTGCGGCTCCAGATCCCGCTCTACATGCTCGTCCTGCGCGACCTCGTCGGGCTCGAGCCGCTCGGCGGCCTGTACCGGCCGCTCGCGGGTGCGCGCAAGCCGCGCGGCCTCGTCCGAGGCTCCGAGACGGAGACGCTGCCCGGCTACGTCTCGCACGACTACCTCGACGAGGAGGCGTTCTGGGGCGTCGTCGAGACGGCGCGCGGGACGGCGACCACGCTCGCGGAGAGGATGCGGGAGGGCGACGTCCGGCACGACCCGCTCGGCGGCGAGTGCCCTGCGTGGTGCGACCTCTGGCCCATTTGTCGGATCGAGCGGCCGTGACCGGCTACGCGCTGAACGAGCAGCAAGTGACCGCGGTCGAGGCCGGGGGAGAGGTCTTCGTCTCCGCAGGGGCCGGCACCGGCAAGACGGCGGTGCTCGTCGAGCGCGTGGTCCGCGCGGTCACGGAGCGTGGGCTGGACGTCGACTCCATCCTCGTGATCACGTATACGCGCCGCGCGGCCGGCGAGCTCCGCACCCGGATCCGGGCGGCCCTCGCCGAGCGTGGTCGCCACGACCTGGCGCGGGAGCTCGACGGCGCCTGGATCTCGACGATCCACGGCTTCTGTGCGCGCCTCCTCCGGGCCCATCCGCTCGCGGCCGGGCTCGATCCGCGCTTCCGCGAGCTCGACGAGGCCCAGTCGGCCGTGCTCCGCTCGGAGGCGTTCCGCGACGCGCTCGCCGAGTTTTGCGCAGGCGACGAACCGCAGCGTCTGGCGCTGCTGGCGACGTACGGGAGCGACCGCCTGCGGCGGATGCTGACGAGCGTCTACGAGACCCTGCGCGCCGCGGGGCGCGAGCTCGACCTGGCGGTAGCGGAGCGGCCGGAGCTCGCTGAGCGCGTGGCCGAGCTCCGCGCCGCTGCGAGCTCGCTCGCAGGCGATCCGGAGGCGACGGAGGCCCAGCAGCGGACGGCGGCCGAGTTGCTCGAGCTCCTGGCGCGCGACCTGCGGCCGGACCGGCTGATGAGCCTCGCCGGCTTCAAGGCGCGGGGCGATCGGGCCGCGGCGTACTGCGAGATGCTCGGGGCGGTCGAGCAGGCCGCGCTCGACGAGGCCGCCGCGCGCGACCGCGCGCTCCTGCAGGAGCTCCTGACGCTGTTCGCCGAGCGGTACGCCCAGGCGAAGGCGCGCGAGTCGGCGCTCGACTTCGAGGACCTCCAGCTCGAGGCACGCGACCTGCTCCGGTCGCAGCCGTCCCTCCGCGAGCGCGAGCAGGCGCGCTTCCGCTCGATCCTCGTGGACGAGTTCCAGGACACCAACCGCCTGCAGACGGAGATCGTCGACCTCCTTCGTACCTCGGACACGGAGCTCTTCTTCGTCGGCGACGAGTTCCAGTCGATCTACGGCTTCCGTCACGCCGACGTGCAGGTCTTCCGCGAGCGTCGCGAAGCTGTCGAGCGGCCTCTCTCGCTAACGCTCAACTACCGCTCCCGTCCAGAGGTGCTCGCGGCCGTCAACGAGCTGTTCGGCGCGCATTTCGGCGGCGAGTTCCAGGAGCTCGCAGCTGCGGCGGAGTTCCCGGACCCGGTCTTCGGCCATCCCGTCGAGCTGCTCGTCACCGACAAGGAGAGCTACAAGGACAGTGGGGTCCACTGGCGGCGCGGGGAGGCACGGGCCGTCGCGCGGCGGGTGCGGGAGCTCGTCGACAGCGGGGCGGCGACCCCGGGGGAGATCGTCCTCCTGTTCGCGGCCGGCACGGATGCGGAGTGGTACGAGGACGAGCTGCGGCGGGCGAGCCTGCCCACCTACCGCGCCACGGGCAAGGGCTATTTCGGCCAGCAGCAGGTGGTCGACCTGCTCGCGTACCTGCGGCTGCTCCAGAATCGCTACGACGACGTCGCGCTCCTCTCCGTGCTCGCGTCGCCGTTCGTCGGCGTCTCGAACGACGCGCTTGCGCTCCTGCGGCGGGTCGCGTCGAGGCGGCCGCTCTTCTCCGGGCTCGAGCACTCCTTGCCGCCGGGCCTCGCCGAGCGCGACGAGCGCCTGATGCGCGCCTTCCGCCAGCGCTACGACCGCCTGGTGGAGGCGATGCCGCGGCTCTCTCTCGAGCGTCTCTGCGAGCAAATCGTCGCGGAGCACGACTACGACCTCGCCGTGCTGGCGCGGTGGGACGGGCGCCGGCGCTACGCCAACCTGCGCAAGCTCGCGCGGCTCGCCCGCTCGTACGAGGAGCTCCGAGGGCCCGACGTCGAGGGCTTCGTCCGCTTCGTCGCCGAGCAGGAGGCGGTCGGCGCTCGCGAGCTCGAGGCCGTCGCCGAGGAGGAGGGCGCCGACGCGGTGCGCCTGTTGACGATCCACGCCGCGAAGGGGCTCGAGTTCAAGGTCGTGATCGTCGCCGATGCCGGCCGCGACCGCGTGCCGCCGTCGCCGGACGAGATCCTCGCTCTGCCCGACGGACGTTTCGGCTTCCGGGTCGCCGACCCTGTGACGGCGAAGAGCCGTGGAGCTTTCGACTACGAGGCCGTGAAGGAGGCGAGGCAAGAGGCGGAGCGGGCAGAGCGCCTCCGCCTCTACTACGTCGCGATGACGCGAGCGAAGGAGCGGCTGATCGTCTCCGGTTCGATCGACCTCGGCTCGGAGCGCGAGACCCCGACGCCGATCGCGTGGGTGCTACAGCGGCTCGAGGCGGATGAGGAGCTGGCGCGGGCGGACGACGCGCCCGTCGAGCTCGTGCGCGGCGATGCACGGCTCCTCGTTCGCCTCGATCGCGCTCGCCCGGAGGAGCCGCCGGTAGTGGAGCCCGAGCAGGTGGAGGAGGGACAGCTGGAGCTCTTCGCGGCGCTCGAGGAGATCGCCGCCCCACGGGCCGCTCCCGAGCTTCCGCCGCTCGTCGCGCTGCCGGAGCCGCCGCTCCACCGCGTGCGCAGGCTGTCGTTCACGGCGCTCTCCCTGTTCGAGCAGTGCGCGTACAAGTACTTCGCGCGCTACGGGCTCGGCATGAGCGAGCGGCCCGTCGAGTTCGAGGACGGCGGCACCGGCGAGATGTCCGGCATCGAGATCGGCACCGCGGTGCACTCGCTCCTCGAGGAGATCGACCTCGCGGCGCCGGTCGTGCCCGACCTCGAGGACGAGCTGATCCGCGGATTCGTGGCCGCGTATTGCGAGTCCGAGCTTGCCCGCCGCGTGGCGTCCCTCGACGGCGTCGAGAAGGAGCGCCACTTCACCTTCGAGCACGACGGCGTGCTCGTGCACGGGTTCCTGGATGCCTTCCACCTGCCGAAGGCTGCAAGCGACGTCGGCGAAGCCGACATCGCGCGGCCAGAGACCGACGGCCTTCGGCCTGGGGGCCGAGCGCTTGTCGTCGACTACAAGACGAACGCCCTCGGCGAGGCGTCGCCGGAGGAGATCGTCGAGCAGGACTACCACCTGCAGCGGCTCGTGTACGCGCTCGCATGCTTCCGCGCCGGCGCCGAGGAGGTCGAGGTCGTCTACCACTTCCTCGAACGGCCGGAAGCCCCGGTCGACGCCGTCTTCACGCGTGCCGACGTTCCCGAGCTCGAGGCCGAGCTCTCGGCGGCGATCTCGCGCATCCAGGCCGGCGAGTTCCCGCCCACGCCGAGCGACTTCGCCTGTGCGGGCTGTCCGGCGCTCGACCTCGTCTGTGCGGGGCCACGTCTGCGCCCGCGGCTGCCCGAAGCAGTTGCCTCGTAGCTACGTCCAGGAAGCGCGGCGGCGGGTCGGGCCGAAGAAGGAGCGGATCCGGCCGATCATCGAGCGGCTCGCGGCCGAGCACGCAGACGCCGCGATCGCCTTGCGGTTCCGGAGCCCGCTCGAGCTCCTCGTCTCGGTGATGCTCTCGGCTCAGACGACGGACGTGAACGTCAACCGGGTCACACAGAGGCTGTTCGAGAAGTACCACCGCCCCGAGGACTACCTCGCCGTGCCGCAAGAGGAGCTCGAGCGGGACATCTTCGCGACGGGCTTCTACCGTCAGAAGGCGAAGGCGCTGCGCGGGACGATGCGGATGCTCCTCGAGGAGTTCGGCGGCGAGGTGCCTCGGCGAATCGACGAGCTGATCCGGCTCCCGGGCGTCGCGCGCAAGACGGCCAACGTCGTCGCGTCCGAGCTCGGCGAGCCACAGGGGATCGTCGTCGACACGCACGTCCGCCGCCTCTCCCAGCGCCTGGGGCTGACGCGGCAAGAGGATCCGGTCAAGATCGAGCGCGACCTGATCCGCCTCGTGCCGCGTGCCGACTGGGGCCGCTTTCCGCATCTCCTCATCTGGCACGGCCGCCGGGTGTGCGACGCGCGTCGGCCCCGCTGCGAGGATTGCGTCGTCAACGACCTCTGCCCCTCATCGCGTGTCTGACCGCGCCGCACGCTCGCGCAGCTTCGAGTCCGTCGCCTCCGAGTACGAGCGGTACCGGCCGGAGTATCCCGAGGAGGCACTGCGGTGGGCGGCCGATCTGATCGGGCTCGCAGAGGGTGCGCGCATCCTCGACGTCGGTGCCGGCACGGGGAAGCTGACCCGCGGCCTCGTGGCGCTGGGCTTCGACGTGGTGGCGCTCGAGCCGGGAGCCCCGATGCTCCGGGAGCTACGCGCCGCGGTGCCCGAGGCGGAGTCGCTCGAAGGGCCTGCGGAGTCGATTCCGCTCCCCGGCGCGAGCGTCGACGCCGCGTTCGCCGGACAGGCGTACCACTGGTTCGATCGCGACCGCGCGGTGCCCGAGCTCCACCGCGTGATCCGGCCGGGCGGAGGGCTTGCGCTGCTCTGGAACTGGTGGGACGAGCGCGATCCCCTGCAGCACGAGCTCGGTCCGCTCGTCGGCTACGCGGGCCACGAGCCCTATCGGGACGACGAGCTGCCGGCCGAGCCGTGGTTCCGGGAGCTCGGAAGGATCGTCGTCGAGCGCGTGCACGAGTCGAGCCCGGGCTCGCTCGTCGCCTACCTCGCCACGTCGAGCATGTTCCTGGTGCTGGAGCCCGACGAACGGGAGCGGCAGCTCGCCGAGGTGCGCGACATCGCCGCCCGCTACGGCGAGCGGTTCCCGCTGCCGCGTCTCACCTACGCGTTCGCGTTCGCGCGGATCAGTTGACGCGCGGGTCTTCGGGCATGCGCGAGACGAGCTCGTAGATCCCGCCCTTGCGCCGCAGGACGTCGCGCCACAGCTCCTCGGGCTCCTCGGTGAAGGCGTCGTCGGGGAGGGCCTCTTCGAGGATCCAGTCCTCGTCCGCGACCTCGGCCTCGAGCTGGCCGACGCCCCAGCCCGCGTAACCCGCGAAGACCCGCCGCCGTGTCGTCGCGGGGATGATCTCCTCCGGATCGTCCAGCGAGGGGAAGCCGAGCGCTCCGAAGAGCGGCACCGCGGCATCGTCGGGGTCGAGGAACTCGCCGAGGACGAGCACGGCCTCCGGCTGCACAGGGCCGCCGACCCAGACGGAGTCGCCGTCGTCGACGACCGGCTCGAGCTGCGGCACCGCGCCGGCCACATCCACCGGCGAGGGTCGATTGAGAACGAGGCCGGCCGCGCCGTCTTCGGTGTGCTCCGTCACGAGGACGACGGTGCGCCGGAAGTTCGGGTCGAGCAGCGACGGCGAGGCGACGAGGAGGTGTCCGCGGAGCGACTCCACCGCTTCATTGTGCCTAGAGCGTCCGCGCCAGCACGATGCCCGCGTAGAGCGCCAGCGTGCCCACCGTCAGGCTGCCGACGGCGTTCGCCAGGCCGACCACGAGGTGGCCGGTCGCCGTCGAGCGGTAGACCTGCAGCGACAGTGACGAGAACGTGGTGAATGCGCCGAGGAAGCCGACGGTCGCGGCTGCCTGCAACCAGAGCGGCATTCCGAGCCGGTGCGCGAAGACGCCGACGAGCGCACCGAGCGCGAACGAGCCCGAGACGTTCACGACGAACGTTCCCCATGGGAACGCGTCGCCCCAATGGCGGTTCACGAAGCTCTCGAGCTGATGACGTGAGACGGCTCCGAGCGCGCCGGCCACGCCGATGACGAGGGTTGCCCGCATGGTTGGCTCCTTTTCCGTGTAGGAGCCATCAGCCTCGGCGGCGGTTCGTGGCGAGCCCCATCGCCCAGGCGCCTCCGGGCGCCGGCCGACAAACTAGCCGTGCGCCGGCGTCAGTGCGACGAGGAGGCCCCCGTCGTCGTCGAGCGCCGGGAAGAAGTCGCCGATCACGCGCTTGATCTGCCCGCCCCGCGTCTTCAGCTGCAGCTGCTCGTTCAGGCGGCGCACGCCCCACTCGAGCGAGAGCTTGACCGGGTTCTTCTCGTCCTCGAACCCTGCGAGACCGAACGCGGAGACGACGTCGGCACCGAGCACCTCCTGCTCGCTCCAGCCGCTCAGCTCGAAGACGCCCCGCCCGATCGCGAGGATGCGACCGTCCTGGTCGCAGGTGACGAGGCCGGTCGTCGGCGCCGGGTAGTAGTCGTCCATCAGCTCGAACAGGAAGCCGAAGCCGCAGTGGTGGCAGGCGACGGCCTGGTCGAACATCCCCTCCTGGCGGTCGATGTCGATCGACCGCTCCTTGCAGTTCGGGCAGATGAAGTGCGGCACGGGCTCAGGGTAGCCGGGTCAGAACCAGCGTTTGCGGCGGTAGTACCAGAGCTGGAACACCGTGCTGACGATGATCACGAGCCACGAGAACGCATAGCCGAGGTACCAGTGGAGCTCGGGCATGTGGTCGAAGTTCTGGCCGTAGACGCCGACGACGAACGTGGGGAAGAGCACGAGCGAGGCGACGACGGTGAGCACCTTCATCACCTGGTTCTGGTCGTTCGCGATCTTCGCCTGGCTGTAGTCGCGGACGCCGGCGAGCAGGTCCCGCGCGAGGTCGAGCCCGTCCGACGCGCGCAGGAACTTGTCGTACGCCGCGTTGAACGCGACCTCGACGTCGTGGGGGAACACCTCGTTGCCCTCCTCGACCTCGACCGAGTTGTCGATCACGCGCCGCACCGCGTCGCGCATCGGCGTCAGCGTGCGGCGGATGTGAAGCAGATCGTGGCGGAGTGTGGAGATGCGGGCCCGAGTCCGGTCTGCCCGCTGTGTCTCGACGCGGTCCTCGAGCTCGTCGATCTCGTCCTCGAGGTCGTCGACGAGGGTGAGGTAGCGCTCGGCGATCTCGTCGACCAGGCGGTAGGTCATCATCCCGGCCGAGTCGTCCTTCTTCACGCCTTGTCGGACGACGGCCACGTCACACGCGGGCCTGCCTCCCGGCGGCGTCTTGCGCACGGTGAGGAGCGTCTCGTGCGTGAGGACGACGTCGATCTCCTGGTAGTAGACGCTGTCCTCGGCGGGCACGTCGACCGCGATCAGAAAGACGCCGAAGACGTAGTCGCCGTGCCCGACCAGCGTCGGCCTCGGCTCGTCCTCGTGCTGCGGCGGCGCGAGCAGCCGCTCCATCGCGCTCTCCTCGAGCTCGCGCGGGGCCTTGTCCCGGAGCTCGTCGAGGGTCGGGTCGAGGAGGTCGATCCAGGTTGCGGCCATCGCGGCGCGGATTCGCCGCCGACGCGGTTAGACCTGCGTTGGCTCGGCCTCGGGCCTCGGCGCCGTGAGGGCGGTGCCGGTGTGGCCCTCCTCGGCGGCGAGGAACCGCTCGGCGTCGAGAGCGGCCATACAGCCGGTGCCCGCCGCGGTCACCGCCTGGCGATAGACGTGGTCCTGGACGTCGCCCGCAGCGAAGACGCCGGGCACGTTCGTCTCGGTCGTTCCGGCCTTCGTGACGAGGTAGCCGTTCGCGTCGTGGTCGAGCTGCTCGAGGAACAGCTTCGTGTTCGGGTCGTGGCCGATCGCGACGAAGAGCGCCCCGGCCTCGACCTCTTCCGTCGCATCGGTCTCGGTGTTGCGCAGCCTGAGCCCATTGATCGAGCCCTCGCCGAGCACCTCCTCGACGACGAAGGGAGTCTTGAGCTCGATCTTCTCGTTGTCGCGAGCCCGGTCGATCATGATCTGCGAGGCGCGGAACTCGTCGCGGCGATGCACGAGCGTGACCTTGTAGCCGAAGCGCGTGAGGAAGAGCGCCTCCTCGAACGCCGAGTCGCCGCCGCCGACCACGAAGATGTGCTTGTCGCGGAAGAAGGCGCCGTCGCAGGTCGCGCACGCCGAGACGCCGCGCCCCTTCAGTCGCTCTTCCGAGTCGAGCCCGAGCCAACGGGCGGTCGCGCCCGTGGCGACGATGACAGAGCGGGCGCGGTACTCCTCGTCGTCGACCCAGACGCGGAAAGGCCGCTCCGAGAAGTCGACGCGGGTCACGTCGTCGGTGACGAACTCGGTGCCGAAGCGCTCCGCCTGGCGCCGGAACTCCGCCATCATCTCGGGGCCCATGATCCCGTCGGGGTAGCCGGGGTAGTTCTCCACGTCGCTCGTGACCATGAGCTGGCCGCCCCAGCTGAAACCCTCGATCACGAGCGGCCGGAGGTTCGCGCGCGCAGCGTAGAGGGCCGCGGTGTATCCGGCGGGCCCTCCGCCGATCACGATCACATCACGTACGTCGCTCATCGATTCCTTTCTGGAAAAACTGTCTGATGTATTAAACGATTCAGGCCGGACTGACGTTCCCGGTCGATCGCCCTGCCAGGCGTAGAATCCGGCTCTGAGGGGAGACGGGCGACGTGGCCGCAACGATCACGTGGGAGCAGCTCCGCGAGCTTGCAGCCTTCCGCACGAAGCACGGCCGCGCCGTGAGCCTCTATCTCGGGCTCGATCCGAGCATTGTGCCGACTCCGGGGGATCTCGCCTCCCACACGCGATCCCTGCTCGCGCGCGCCGAACGGCAGCTGGACGAGCAGCGGGCGACGCTCTCGCACGACGAGCGAAAGGCACTCGCAGACGACCTCGATCGCATCGAGAGCTGGTTCGACAACGAGTTCGACCGCGACGGGGTTCGCGGCGTGGCGGTGTTCTCGGCCGAGCTCGACGACTTCTTCCTCGCGCTCCCGCTGCCATGGACGGTCGAGGACGAGGCCCGCATCGCAGAGCAGCTCTACCTCGCGCCCCTCGTTCGGCTCGTCGGGATGGGCGACGGCGCGCTCGTCGGCTACGTCGGACGGGAGCGCGGGGACGTCTATCGGCTCCGCGCCGGCGAGCTGATCCCGCTCGCGGACGAGTCCACGGACGTCCCCGGACGCCACGACCAGGGCGGTTGGTCGCAGGCGCGCTACGAGCGGCACATCGAGACCATCGTCGACCGGCACCTGCGGGACGTGGCCGACGCGCTCGACCGCTGTGTCCGCCAGCTCCGCGACGTGCACGTCGTGCTCGCCGGGCCGGAGGAGACGCGGTCGAGCTTCGAGGGAATGCTCTCGCCCGAGTCGCGGGCCGCTCTCATCGGCTGGGTCGCGGCGGAGGCGCACGTCGACGCGCCGCGGCTGCTCGAAGCTGCGCGGCCGCTGCTCGACGAGTGGCGGGCGGGCAGGGAGGAGGAGCTGCTCGCGCGCTGGCGCGAGGAGGCTGCACGGAACGGCCGCGCCGCCGCGGGCTGGGAGGAGACGCTGCAGGCTGCGTCCGACGGCCGTGTCGAGCTCCTGCTCGTGCAGGAGGGCGCCGATCGGCCCGCCTACGTTTGTCCTGCCTGTGGCCGTGCGCAAGCGCTGGACGGGAGCTGTCCGCTCGACGGGACGAGCCTGCAGATGGCCGACACGGGCCTCGATCTCGCCGTCCATCAGACGCTGACGCATGGCGGAACGGTCGAGGTGATCGGCGAGGAGCATCGCGACCTCGAGCCGGTCGGCGGCCTCGCAGCCCTGCTCAGGTTCTAGGCGGCGCCTCAGGCGGCGTCGAGCGCGCGCGGCGCTTCGGCGGTCAGCTCTGCCTGCTCGTCTGCGGCCTGGTCGAGCTTCGTCTCGAAGCGGTCGAGCCGCTTCCCGGCGTCGGCGTACTTGCCGTGGGCGCGCGAGAGGTGCGTGCCGACGAGGTCGAAGTCGTCCTTGAACTTGCCGAACTCCTGCTGGAGCGCCGCGCAGTAGCGCATGACTTCCTCTGCGCGCTGCTCGATCTGCATCCCCTTCAGCCCGAGCACGATCATCTGCAGATACGCGCTGAGTGTCGTCGCCGAGACGGGGAACACGCGCCGCTCGTGCGCGTAGGCGAGGAGGGCGCCGGTCTTGCCGCTCACGAGCTCGTAGTGGATCGCCTCCGCCGGCAGGTACATGAAGGCAAGGTCGAAGGTCCCGAGATCGGGGCGGATGTACTTCGACGCGATCGCGTCGATGTGTCCCTTGACGTCCCGGGCGAAGGCCCTCTCGTGGAGCTGCTGCTCGTCGCCCTCGGCGGCGGTCATGCGCTCGAAGTTGTCGAGCGGGAACTTGGCGTCGACCGGCAGCAGGCGTCCTCCGGCGCGGATCACGGCGTCGACCCGCTCACCGGTCTCGAAGGTGTGCTGTACCTCATAGGCGTCCGGCGGGAGGCGGTCGCGCAGGAGGTTCTCGAGCAGGAGCTCGCCGAAGCCGCCCCGGGCCTTGGGCGGCCGCAATGCCTGCTCGAGCCGTCCGAGCTCCTTCGCGCGCGCGATCATCTCCGCGGTCGCCTGCGTCATCTGGCCGAGCCGGTCGTGGATCTGCGTCGTCGTCTGGGTCGATGCGGCGAGTCGCGTGTTCAGGGTCTGCTCGAGCCCCTGGAGGCGGAGCTCGAACTCGGCATTCCGCGCCGACAGCTCGCTCGCAGTCCGCTCCTGCAGCGCTCCGAGCTCGCCCCGGAGCAGGCGGGGCAGGAAGACCGCGCCTGCGGCGATCGCGGCAAGCAGGACGAGAAGAATGGCGACCAGTCCGAGCATGGGGCGCGGGAATGTACAGACCCGGTCGGACGGAGCGCCAAAACGCCGGCCCCGACGAACCCGTAAGTCCATCGGAACCGGCTCGCAGAGCCTACTCGGGCGCCCCGAATGTGGTCAAGCAAAAAAAGCGCGCTCTTTGCGCACTTTTGGCGGAAGCGGCGCTAGGTCCCTGCGAGCGCGTTGTCGAGCGCCTGCTCGGTGTCCTGCAGGCTCGGAGCACGGTTCTTCGGCCAGCTCCTGCGCCGTCTCGACGTTGTGCAAGGGGCCGCCCGGAGGCCCGACGAGGATGGTCGGCGTTCCTCCCACCTGTTCCTGCGCGGCGAGCTTGTCCACGGCGCTCGCGGTCGACTGCGCAGCAGCGCTGTTGACGTCCGTCTGCCACTTGGCGAGGTTGAGGCCGGTCACGCTCGCCGCGATGCGCGCCATCACCGAGCCGGTCAGCCAGCCGCTGTTCTCCGAGTTGTCCGGCTGGTTGTCGTAGAGGACCTTCGCGTACTCGTAGCCCTTGCCCTGCTCCGCGGCCGCGATCACGCCGAGCCGGCCGCTCGCCGACTGCGCGCCGATGAAGGCCCATGGCTTGAGCTCCATCTGCACCTTGCCCGGCCGGACGTACTTGTTGACAACCGTCCCCAGGTCCGTGATCTCGTACTGCTTGCAGATGGGGCACTGGACGTCGATGAAGATCTGCATCTTCACGTGCGCCTTCGGATTGCCGAGGACTTGCCCATGCTGCGGGATCCCCTTGAAGAGGTCGTTCGCTTCACCTGCGCCCTGGAGCGCGCCGGGCCAGTTCTGGCTGCCGATCGGAGGTAGGCCGTTGATGTCGCTCGGCTTGACGACCTGACAGCCGCCCCCGCCGCCGCTGAGGACGACGCCGAGCACGATGGCGATCGCCGCGATCACGACGACGCCGCCCGCGATCGCGAGCGCGCGCGGCGACGCCTGGCGCCCGCGCGCGCGGCCGACGCCCTTCGAGCGCACGGGCGGCGGCGTCCGCACTGCCGTCGCTGCCGCTTGCCTCTGCTGTCTTGCCCTCTTACCGCTCGGCATGCGCGGGAAGGGTAGCCGGTACATCGGCTTCCCCGGTGGATGCGAGGACCAAGAATCCGATGAGAAGGAGGAAGGCGGTGAGCGCAAGCGTCGGGATCGTGAGGTAGCCGAACGAGTGCTTCGCGATCCAGTTCGTGCCGCACCCGCCGGGTATGAAGACGCTGCACGCTTTCGGCTCCTTGATCACGTCGCGCTCGATGAGCATGTGGTAGATCGAGGTGCCGGCGCCGACGACCGGGAGTGGGATCAGGTACCGCGCCGCCCGGTTGTCGCCACGCGCTGCGATCAGCAGCGTGAGGATCGAGAGCGGATACATCAGGACCCGCTGGAACCAGCAGAACTCGCAGGGAGTGAAGCCCGCGATCTGCGAATAGAAGAGGCTGCCGCCCGTTGCGATGGACGCGACGACGAAGGCTGCCCAGAGCTCGTAGCCCCAGAGTGCCCGGCGGATCGCCTCGAGTGGCGCCCGGACTCCTGCGAGCGCGAGCAGCCCGGCGAGGAGCCCCAAAACGATCAGGACCTGGCCGACGACGCCCAGGACGGAGAGGGCAATCACAGTGTCCTGCGTCATCCGGCGGCAGGGTATAGGCCGCCGCAGTCGGCGGTACCCTCACCCCGCCGGGGTGGCGGAACTGGTCAGACGCGCCCGCGATTTTCGCTCGCCCGCTTCGCTTGTGCAGGCGCGCTGCGCGCGTGCCCTGCGCTGTGCTTTCCGCTCGCGGAGGGCGAACCTCCGGTTCGCGCGCCGTAGGGTGGACCGGGGCGAGCCGCGCCCGCACAGGTCGGTCGCGGCGACGGCGGTACCCTCACCCCGCCGGGGTGGCGGAACTGGTCAGACGCGCCCGACTTAAAATCGGGTGGCCCTCGGGCCGTGCGGGTTCGAGTCCCGCCCCCGGCATCCCGTCAGGACGTGGCGGTGGTCTCGATCGTCCGCTCGCGCCGTGCCCGCAGAAAGTCGACGATCAGGACCTGGATCGCGCCGGCGACAGGAATCGCCGCGAGCGCACCGAGGATCCCTGCAACCTCGGCGCCGACGAGCACCGAGACGAGGATCGCAAGCGGCGAGAGGGCGACGGTCCGGTTGTAGACGAGGGGCTGGAGGATGTGGTTCTCGACCTGCTGGTAGACGACGAAGAAGACGATGACGACGACTCCCGCGAGGATGGTGTGCAGGAACGCCACGGCAGCGACGACGATCAGGGCGATGGTCGCGCCCACCAGCGGTATGAGGTCGAGCAGTCCCACGAGGAGCCCGAGCGCGACCGCATAGGGGACGCCGAGCAAAAGCAGCACGAACGTTGCGAGCGAGCCGGCGATGAGGCTGATCAGGAGGTTGCCCGTGACGTAGCCGCCGACCTGACGGTAGATGTCGTGGCCGACCGCACGCCAGCGTGGCTGTGAGCTCGGCGGCAGGAGCCCGTAGAGACGTTCCATCCAGTCCGGGCCCTCGAGCAGCATGAAGAAGGTGAGAAACGCGACGGTCACGGTGCCGACGATGAGATTGAGGATGCCCTTCGTCACCGAGATCGCGGCACCGGACAGGCCGAGGAGCTTCTTCGCACCGCCGTGCTTCACGTATGTCTCGAGCCTCTGCACCACGTGGTACCTCGTCTCGAGGAAGCCGAGCCGTCCCTTGCCCTTCGTCAGGTCGTGGACGTAGCCCGGAACCGCGTCGACGAAGTTGTTGACGTTGTCGATGAGCGTCGGGATGAAGGCGAAGCCGATACCCGCGATCCCGGCGAGGACGAGCAGGCATGCGATCCCCGAGGCGAGGCCCCGTGAGCGCACGCCGCGCTGCATGAGCCACGCGACGAGGGGGTTGATCGCGAGCGTGAGGAAGATCGCGATCAGGATGTAGACGATCACCGACCGCGCGATCACGATCACGTGGAGGAGCGCCCAGACCGCGACGATCAGTCCGAGGACGGTGAGGATCGTCTTCACGGGGAAGCGGACGAGACGCTCCATCGGGAGCAGGATCCCCTACAGCTCGGACGAAGTCGGCCGGGCCAGACTGTCGCTCGAGACGGAAGACCTAGAATCGGGGCTCGAGCCGCGCGGGTCGAGTCCCGCCCCCGGCAGTGTCGACAGGAGAGGAGCGCTTCGATGGCGACCGACGCCGAGATCTCGGGCTCGATCGACGAGCTCGTGCAGGAAGAACACCGTCTCTGGGAGGCCGAGTCGAGGGGCGAGGCGGGCGAGGCCGAGCGGCGCCGGCTGGCGGAGGTGAAGGTGGCGCTCGACCAGTGCTGGGATCTGCTCCGGCAGCGGCGTGCGCTCGAGGAGTTCGGGCGCGATCCCGACTCAGCGGAAGCTCGCTCGGCAAATGTCGTCGAGCACTACGAGCAGTAGGTCGGACTGCAGCTCGGCGACGGCGGCGTAGGCTTACGCCATGGATCCCGAACGCGCACGCGAGCTGCTCCGGGCCGAGCGGACGAGGATCGAGAACGCGCTCGTCCAGGCCTCGCACGAGGACGACGGAGAGGAAGCCGACGACCAGGATCCCGGGAATCTCGCCGCCGATCTCTACCAGGACGAGCTGAACGAGGGCCTACGCGACGACCTCACGGCGCAGCTCGCCGCCGTCGAGCGTGCCGAGGCGCGACTCGCGGCCGGCACCTACGGCCTGTCGACCGAGAGCGGAGAACCGATCCCGGACGCGCGGCTGGAGGCGGTCCCCACCGCCGAGCTCACGGTCGACGAGGAGCGAGCCCGGGAGGGCGGCTAGCTCGGGCCGCCTGCCGAGACGCCCGTCTAGCTGACCGTGGCTTCGAGCTCCGCACTGCGCATGGGAACGCCCGCGGCAGCGTAGGCCTCGGGCGCGTCGAGGGTCTCGGAGTCGAGGAGCGCATGCGTGAGGCCGTCGAGCTGCTCGCGGTGCTCGGTGAGGAGCTGGGTGACCTCGCCATGCGCCTCGTCGACGATCCGCTTAACCTCCTCGTCGATCAGCCACTGCGTCTGCTGCGAGGCCTCGCCGGCGCCGGTGAGCAACGGGCCCTGTCCGTCGCGTGAGATGAGGGTTCTCGGCCCGAGGAGGTCGCTCATGCCCCAACGGCCGACCATCTGGCGGGCGATCTCGGTCAAGCGCTCGAGATCGGACTCGGCGCCGGTCGTGATCTTCCCGTACACGACCTCTTCGGCCGCCCGGCCTCCGAGCGAGACCCTGATCTGCGCCTCGAGCTCGTCGCGGGAGTAGCTGACCCGGTCGGAGTCGGGGGTGGAGAGCGTGACTCCGAGCGCCTGGCCCCGGGGGATGATCGAGACCTTGCGAACCGGGTCGGCTTCCGGCGTGAGCATGCCTACGAGCGCGTGGCCCGACTCGTGGTACGCCGTCCGCTCGCGGTCCTCCGGGCCGAGCAGGATCCCGCGAGGCGTCCCGAGCAGGATCTTCTCCAGCGAATCCGTGAAATCGGCCATCTGGACCTTTTCGTGGCTTCGCCGGGCGGCGAGCAGCGCCGCTTCGTTGGCGAGGTTCGCCAGATCGGCGCCCACCATGCCCGGCGTGGTGGCCGCAAGCGCCTCGAGATCGACGTCGTCGGCGAGCGGGAGCGAGCGCGTGTGCACCTCGAGGATCTTGCGGCGGCCCAGCTTGTCGGGTGGCTGCACGCCGACCCGGCGATCGAAGCGTCCCGGACGCAGCAGCGCGGGGTCGAGGATCTCCGGGCGGTTGGTGGCGCCGATCACGACCACGGCCTGCGTCGACTCGAAGCCGTCCATCTCGGTCAGGATCTGATCGAGCGTCTGCTCACGCTCGTCGTTGGCCCCCGTGATGCCGGCCGACCCCTGGCGTGAGCGACCGACGGCGTCGAGCTCGTCGATGAAGATGATGGAGGGCGCCGACTCCTTGGCCTTGGCGAACAGGTCGCGTACGCGGGACGCGCCGACGCCGACGATCGCCTCGATGAACTCCGAGGCCGCGATCGAGAAGAACGCCGCCTGCGCCTCGCCGGCGACGGCCCTGGCGATCAGGGTCTTGCCGGTGCCGGGCGCCCCGTAGAGCAGGACGCCGTGCGGTATCCGGGCACCCAGGCGCGTGTATCGGTCCGGGTTCTTGAGGAAGTCCACGATCTCCGCCAGCTCGGCCTTCGCCTCGTCGATTCCGGCCACGTCGTCGAACGTGACCTGGATGGTGGTCGGATCCACACGCCGGGCGCGCGAGCGTCCGAAGTTGCCGAGACCGCCGAGACCGCCGCCGCCCGCCTGCGCCCGGCGGGCCAGGAAGTAGAACAGGCCGATGAAGAGGAGCGTCGGGCCGAAGCCGAGCAGGATCTCCGTCAGAACCGACGTCCCGCCGCTCGGGCTCTGCGCGTTCACCTGGACGCCCTTGCTCCGGAGCAACGCCGTCAGCGCAGTGTTGTCCCAGAAGGTGGGCACCTCGGTCGAGAACAGCGTCGTACGCGTCGCCTTGGCACTGCCTGGCGGGTAGGCAACCTTGCGCTTGAACGTCCCCTCGATCGTGTCGCTCTTGGACGAGATCGAGGCGACCTTGCCCGCCTGGACCTGGCGGAGGAAGTACGGGCTGAACGGGACCTTCACCCGCGGCTGCCCCGACGACTGCGACATCAGCACCGAGAGGAAGTTGATCGCGAGCAGGACCGCGAGGAAGATCCAGAACCCGCGCCAGCGGTGGGGCGGGCGAGGCTTGTGCTCGTCGGGCAAGCCGCGGCCGTCGGGCGCCGGCGCCACCCGCCAGCGGCCCTTGTCGTGCGGCATCTGCCGCGGAGGCACTGCCTTGTTGGCCTCGTCGTCGCTCAAGCCGGAAGCGACACCCGCAGCATCCACTGCTGCTTCTCGAGCTCGCGGATCACCTCGACGAGGACGTCCTGCGAGGCGAGATCGATCTCGCCCAGGCGGTCCATCCGGCTCCGGATCCGCTCGGTGACGTCCGCGAGGCGCGTGACGAGCTCGCGCGTCGCCGTGTCGGTGTCGATCGAGCCCGCGTCGACGGCATCGATCTCGGAGCCGGCAGCGACCGTGCCTGCCCGGCCGTCCGGGGCTACGCCGAGCGCGACGGCGCGCTCCGCGACGGTGTCGGAGAGCTCGCGCCAGGAGTCGACGAGCTCGTCCAGGTGCTCGTGCAAAGGCTTGAACGGCCGTCCGTAGATGTTCCAGTGCAGCTGCTTGCCGATCAGGGAGAGGTCGACGAGCTCGACGAGCGTCGCCTGCAGCTCGCGGCCTGCCTCACCCCGGTGATGCTGGTCGAGCGCCGGTAGATGCGCCTCGCGCGGGACCGTGCTCATAAGCCCTCCTTCAGGATCTGAGGATCCGGGACGTCGAGCCGATTCTCGCACGCCGGGACGCATTGAGGCGGGGATTCCTGACTGCCCCGGCGTCAGCGGCCGGCGGCGTAGCCCTGCTTGCCGCGCGCGTTCGCTCCCGCCTTGAGGATCCCACCGGGCTCGCGCGCGACTGCCGTGACGCGGCCGAGCGTCCAGGGGCCGGTCACCTCGACCTCGTGTCCGCGCCGGCGCAGGCCCTCGATCGCCTCCTGGCCGGCGCGGTCCTCGACGGCGACGTGCCGCGGGCGCGTCTCGCGGGGGTAGAAGCTCGACGGGAACGCTTCGGTGTGATGGTTCGGCGCGTCGATCGCGGCCTGGAGATCGAGGCCGTGGTGGACGTGGCCGAGAAAGGCGTGCAGCGTCCACTGGTCCTGCTGGTCGCCGCCCGGCGTGCCGAGGGCGAGGCACGGCTCCCCACCGCGCCCGGCGAGCGTCGGCGAGAGCGTCGTGCGGGGGCGCTTGCCGGGCTCGAGCGAGTTCGGCAACCCGTCCTCGAGCCAGAACATCTGCGCGCGCGTACCGAGGCAGAAGCCGAGCGACGGGATGACCGGCGCGCCCCAGAGCCAGCCCCCGCTCGGCGTCGCAGAGACCATGTTGCCGTCGCGGTCGACGACGTCGAGGTGCACCGTGTCTCCCCGGGGGACGCCGAAGGCGTTCCCGGTCTTCCGGCCGGGTGTCGGCGGCTTCGCCGCCGGCGCGTCCAGCCGCGTCGGCTCGCCTACGCCGGGCGCGACCGGAGCTCCCTCCAACGGCTCCGGCAGACGGGGCTCGCGGCCGCCGGGAGACCCCGGGCGGAGCTCCGCCGCCGCCTCCGCGCCCAAGATCTCGCGCCGCTCCTCCGCGTACTCGCGTGAGAGAAGCTCGGCGAGCGGTACCTCGACGAACTCCGGGTCGCCGTACCAGGCTTCCCTGTCGACAAAGGCGAGCTTCGCGCACTCGGTGATGGTGTGCACCCACTCCGCGCTCGCCTGCTCCATGCCGCTCAGATCGAAGCCTTCGAGCAGGCGGAGCTGCTGGAGGAAGACCGGCGCCTGGCTCCATGGGCCGGCCTTGAAGACTTCGTAGCCGTGGTAGGTGACCGAGACCGGCTCCTCCCACGTCGGCGCCCAGTCGCGCAGGTCCTCCTCGGCGAGCAGGCCGGCATGGCGCTCGCCCGAGCTGTCGAGCCACTCGCGCTCCTGGAAGGCGACGATCTCCTCCGCAACGAAGCCGCGGTACCAGCAGTCGTGCGCCGCCTCGAGCTGACCGTCCCGGTCGGTCGAGGCGGCTTCGGCCTCCGCGAGGACGCGGCGGTACGTCTCGGCGAGCGCGCGGTTGCGGTGCAGGGTCCCGGGCTCGGGGACCGGCAGGTAGACGTCCACGGACGTCGTCCAGTCGTCGGTGAAGAGCTGCTCGACCTTGCGGATCGCGTCGCCGATCGACGCGAGCGCCGGGTAGCCGTCCTCCGCGTAGCCGATTGCGAAGCGGAGCACATCGCGGAGGGACAGCGTCCCGTGGTCGCGCAGCAGCGCGATCCAGCCGCCGAAGGCGCCGGGCACGACTGCGGCGAGCGGCCCCGTCCCGGGGATCAGCTCGAGGCCGAGGTCGTCGCGGTAACGCGCGATCGTCGCGGCCCGCGGAGCCGGCCCCTGCGCGCAGAGGACGAGCGGCCGCTCGCGGCCGGCCGGCCACAGGAGCGCCGGGAGGTCGCCGCCGGGCCCGTTCAGGTGCGGCTCGACCACCTGCAGCGTGAGCCCGGTCGCCACGGCGGCGTCGAACGCGTTCCCACCCTGCTCGAGGACGGCCATCCCCGCCGCCGTCCCGAGCCAGTGTGTCGAGGCCACCATTCCGAAGGTCCCGCGCAGCTCGGGACGCGTCGAGAAGCTCATCCTCCAACGATAGTGTGCCGCGCCATGCGCTCACGCCCTGGCTCGTTCAGGCTCGATCCGAAGCTGGTCGCGATCGGGGCCGGCGGCGGCCTGCTGTCCGGGCTGCTCGGGGTGGGGGGAGGCATCGTCATGGTGCCGCTGCTCGTGCTCTGGGCGAGGTATCCGCAACGGGAGGCGCACGCACTCTCGCTCGGCGCGATCATCCCGATCAGCATCGCCGGAATCGCGACTTTCGGCGTCGCCGGAGAGGTGCGGTACGGGACGGCGATCGCGCTCGCCGCAGGGTCGGTCGTCGGCGCGCGGATCGGCGCCGGGTGGCTGGCGCGGATCGACGAGCGCCTCCTCAAGATCGTCTTCGGCACGTTCCTCGTGGGGATCGCAGCAGTGCTCGGAGCCCGCGGATGAGCGTAGGCTCGACGGAGCTCACCGCAGAGCGGAGGTGCCGGCTTTGCCGGCGCCGGGAGCGGACATGACCGGCCCGACGCTGTACGTCGCGCTCGTGGCGTTCGGAGTCGTCGTCGGTGTCGCCTCGGGGCTGCTCGGGGTCGGCGGAGGGACGCTCATCGTCCCCTTCCTCACGCTGGCGGTGGGGTTCTCGCAGCACGCCGCCGAGGCGACGTCGCTGCTCGTGATTCTCCCGACGGCGATCGTGGGGAGCCTTGCCCTCCGCCGCCGCGGCGTGGGTGACCTCGGGCTCGCGCTGCGCCTCGGCGTGGTCGGTGTGGTCGGCAGCATCCTCGGGGCGCTGCTCGCCCTCGCGCTGCCGGCGTCGACGTTGCGACTCGTCTTTGCCGTGTTCGTCGGCGTGGTCGGCCTTCGCCTGGCTCGGGACGGGATCCGGGGCGACCGCGCGGCGTCGGGCGGTTGACGGCGTACGACCCCACACTGTTCGAGGGCGCCGCCGCCCACTATCGGTACGGCAGGCCGCCGTACTCGCCGCGGCTCGAGGCGGTACTGACCGAGGAGCTGGGGCTCGACGGAGGCGGGAGGCTGCTCGACGGCGGCTGCGGACCGGGAATCCTCACCGTGCGGCTCGCCCACCTGTTCGAGGAGGCGGTCGGCCTCGACCCTGACGCGGCCATGCTCGCCGAGGGTCGCCGGGCCGCCGACGAGCGGGGGATCGGGAACATCCGCTGGGTGCAGGCCGTGGCAGAGGACCTTCCGCAGGCGGCACCGGGGCCCTACCGGCTGGTCACCTTCGGCCAGTCATTCCACTGGACGGACGAGGCCCGGGTGGCCGAGGCGCTGTACGACATGCTGGAGCCGGGCGGTGCCCTGGCCCTGATCGTCCACACGGTGGAAGATCGGCCGACGCCGCCGAGCCCGGGGCCGCCGCCGATCCCGCATGCGGAGATCCGGGCGCTGGTCGAGAAGTATCTCGGCCCGACGCGGCGCGCAGGTCAGGGCGTCCCGCCGGTGCGAGCCCACCGCTTCGAGGACGTCCTGGTTCGCACACGGTTCGGCGTCCCGCGGGCGCTATTCGTCCCCGGCATCCCCGACCTGCTCCGGGACAGCGAGAGCGTGCTGTCGGGCTACCTCTCGATGTCCTCGTCGGCGCCCCACCTGTTCGGCGACCGCCTCGAGGACTTCGCCACCGAGGTGCGGGAGTTGCTGGCCGCCCGGTCGCCGGGCGGGATCTTCTGGGACTGGCCCGGCGACACCGCGGTCGTGCTCGCCGTCAGAAGCTGAAGCCGCCCGGTCCCGGATACGCGTAGCTCGAGAGGTACCAGACGTCGAGCCCGATCACCCCGCCGTAGGCGCCGAGCCAGAGGAGCCGGTACACGGCGGACGGATCGCGCCGGATATGGGCGACGAGGGCCCAGGCCAGCACGAGAAGCTGGAAGATGACGTAGGCGAGCGGTTTCACGGTCGCAGGCTACTCATAGCCCAGGTCGCGGAGGCGCTCCACCATCTGCCGCTCCTCCTCCTCGGAGTAGACCGGCTCGTCGCTCGCCTCTCGCCTCGGCTCCGTCGCGACCGCCTCTGCCGCCACGCCCGCTTCCCCCTCGAGGATCGCCGCCAGCGGCTCACCGTCGAGACCCTTCGCCGAGAGCCCGAGCAGCGTCAGGATGGTCGCCGGCAGCTGCACGATCTCCGCGCCCTCCGGGACGTCCGCCGGCTGGATTCCCGGCCCGGTCGCCGCGAGGATGCCCGTCACCCCGTGGTGACCCGAGTAGCCGTACGAGACCTCGGGATCGAGCCGCTCGTGACGCTCGAAGGGCTGCGCCCAGCGGCGGCGGGACGGGTCCACGTTGATCCGCTCGTCGTAGGGGATGAGCATGAGCTCCGGTGCCTTGTCGAGAAACGGTCCGGTGAAGAGCTCCTCCTTGCGCAGCACCTGGAACGCGGGCTCGCCGGACTCGGGATGCGGAATCTCGGCGAGCTCGGCCGCGAGTGCGTCGACGTAGCCGGGATCGTTCCGCGCGCCCGTGAGCTCGCCGAGGTAGAGCTGCCCCTGCGAGGCGAAGCCGTACGCGCGCGTCGTGCCGAAGTCGATGTCGGCGAAGAGCCGGTCGGCCGCCGGCCGCGGCAGGAACGGCAGGAGGTCGAGCGCGCGGCCGTACCACGGCAGCGTCCGCACGAGCTTCTGGTCGACGCGCGCCAGATAGTCGAGCCGGCCGTGCCGCCAGGGCTGCAGCGACCGCTTGCGGAAGCGGAGGTGGCCGCGCTCCTCGAGCCACCGGTCGAGGTGGAACATCCAGTAGATCGGCTTCATCCCGTGGTCGGAGAAGAGGAGGACGGTCGGTTCCTCGCCGTACTGCGCCTCGGCGGCGTCGATCAGCTCGCCGCACAGCTCGTCGACGCGCTCGTAGACCTGCAGCAGCTCGTCACCGGCGCCGGTCGAGCCGTGTGCCGGGTGCTCCGGATCGAAGCGGGCGTAGCCGAGATGGCCGACGTGGTCGGTGCTCATGAAGTCGACGCAGAGGAGACCGAGGTCGGGCTCCAGCTCGAAGACGAGCTTGCAAACGCCGGCCATCTGCTCCGCGTGCTCGAGCAGCCGTCCGGTGTAGGCGGGGAAGTCCTCCCACCAGCGCTCCGCCATGGGGTGATGCGCCGTGACGAGGTCGGGATACGCGGCCAGGATCCGCTCCTCGGCGCTCGCCGGCAGGATCTGCGGCCGCTCGGGGCCGCCGTAGCCCGTCACGACGATGCCGTCGAGCGGCTCCGCCGGGTACGTGAACGGGATCCCGACGTACGCCGAGCGGACGCCGGCCGAGCCGAGCAGGCGCCAGATGGGTGTCCCGGCGCGGCTCGCCGCGCTCTCGAGCTTCTGGGTGCCGCGGTTCGGGTTGGTGGAGAAGTTGAAGATGCCGTGGCCGCCCGGGTTCAGCCCCGTGATGAAGCTGGACCAGGCGGTCGGAGTGAAGGCCGGGATCGTCGAGCGGAGCGGCCCGAACGAACCCTCTCGCGCGAGGCGCGAGATCGTCGGCAGCTTCCCCTCGGCCATGAGGCGCCGCACCAGGTCGTAGTCGGCGCCGTCGAAGGCGAGGGCTAGGACGCGCCTCACCGCCCGAGCACCTCCAGATAGACCTGCTCGAGCTGCGCCGCCGGCTCGCCGAAGCGCGCGTGCACCTCGCGCAGGTTCCGCTCGCCGTAGCGCCGGCGGAGCTCCGGGTCGCGCGCAAGGCGCACCATCGCGTCCGCGGCCGCGTCCACCTCGCGCCGCTCCACGACCTCGCCGCCTTCGCCCTGCTGGATCCACTCCTCCATCGACGGCGCGCGGCCGACGACGAGTGGGACGCCACTCGCCATCGTCTCGAGCAGCGAGGCGGGGGAGGAGTCGACGTCTGCGAGCGTCACGGCGAAGTCGGCAGACGCAGTCACGGACGGGAGCTCGGCGGCGGGCACGTCCTGCACGGCCATGTACGGCTCGAGCCCCAGCTCCGAGGCGAGCCGGTCGAACTCGGAGCGGGTCCAGCCGCCGCCGGCGCTCGAGAAGAGGCGCAGCGCCGGCACCTGCTCTCTGGCCTGGGCAAAGGCGCGCAGGACGACGTCGAGGTTGGAGTAGGGACGGAAGTTGCGCAGCGAGAGACAGACGACCGCGTCTTCGGGCCAGCCGAGGGCGCGCCAGCGGCCGCGGTCGGCGTGCTCGGGCGAGTAGGAGTCGATGCGCGCGTGCCAGAAGATGCGGTGGAACTTCGCGCGGTCGGCGCCGAGGCGGACCGCCGCGTCCTCGAGCGCCTGGGAGTTGACGACGTACGCGAGAGCTCGCTCCGGCGCGATCGCGACCCGCGCCATCTTCTCCATCTCGCGTGACTCCCAGGCGTCCACGATCGCGTCCTTTCCCCACGGGCTGACGACGAGCGGCTCGAGGCCGGCGCGGGCCGTCCAGTAGCCGTACGGGAGGAGGTAGTGGGAGTGGACGACGTCGGGGCGGATGCGCCGCGCGAGCCGGGCGAGGGCGGGAGCAAACCGGAAGCGTCGGAGCATGGGCACACGCAGCAGCGGCTCGAGATCCTGGAACTGGTGGACCACGAGGCCGTCGAGCTCGCCCTCGCGCGGGTTGACGCGGCCGGAGGCGACGTGCACCTCGTGTCCGCGCTCGGCCAGCCGGGTCGCCCAGCGGGCGAAGTGGCGGGACTTCGCGTCGCCGACGCCGAGGATGCGAAGCGGCTCAGCCACGCTGTCCCGCTCCCGTCAGCGTCCGCACGCCGCGCAGCGCATGGCGGCCGATCTGCACGAGGGCGGGCTTCGGATCGTCCCGGGCGAAGACGGCGTCGACATAGGGCGGCCGCTCGAGCACGTGTCCCGACCCGGCCATGAGCGTGATCGCCCAGCGCTTGCCGTCGCCGTGCATCCGCGCGGGGGGCAGGGGATCGCCGACCAGGTCGCGGTAGGCGATCCACGGGAGATCGACCCCGCAGGCGGCGGCGAGGCTGTGCCACTGCCAGAGGCGGGGGTTCACCTCGAGCAGCTTGTAGCGACCGTCGCGCGGGTCGCGCATCACCTCGACTTGTGAGATGCCGTGGAAGCCGAGCGCGCGCAGCAGCGCGAGCCCCTGCTCGACGACCTCCTCCACCCAGAGCGCCTCGCCGACGCGGGCGCTGCCCATGAAGCCGCGCGTCTGGCTCAGCTTGCGCCCCGAGAAGAGGCCGAGTGCCCGGCCGTCGCGGTCGAGGTAGCTGCCGAGCGTGTACATGTCCTCCGGCGTGCCGGGGATCAGCTCCTGCACCATGGGCTCGTACGGCGAGGCGAGCCCGTACGCGCGCTCGAGCTCGGCTTCGGTCTCGCAGCGGAAGAGCTGGGCCTTGTGGTCGCGCCGGAAGCCGATGTTCGCCGACGGCTTGACCACGAGCGGGAAGCCGACCTCCTCGCCTGCGGCGCGCGCTTCCTCCGCCGAGCGCGGGTGGAGCGTGCGCGGCACCGGGAAGCCGATCGCCTCGGCCGTCTCGAGCTGATGGCGCTTGCTCTGGATCGGCTCCAGCACGTCCCATCCCGGGAAGGGAAAGCGGTAGCGCTCGCCGAGGACGCCGGCGTGGCGGGCGATCGCGTTCAGGTGCTCGTCATGCGTGGGGAAGACGGGGAGGACGTCCTCGGTCTCCTCACCGATCGCTTGGAGCGCCTCGATGAAGCCGGCTTCGTCGTCGAGCGGGTCGGGGGCGAGACGGGGCTGCGCGTAGCGGGAGCGGAAGCCGAGCGCATGTGGCCGGTGGTCGAGCGCGACGACGCGAAGCCCGTGGCGTCCGAGCGAGCGGATCGCCGCGAGGCCGTTCACCCATGCGACCTCGACGACCACGGCCGTGCCCCTCCCAGACATCCGCGCGAGTCTAGTTATGGGCGGGAAGCAATCGCCTCAGGCGCTTGCGCTCGGCCGGCAGGTAGAAGCCGAGCGGCAGGAGCAGGAGCGGATACGCGAGCGTGAGGCCGAACGCCAGCGGCAGCGAGTGGCGGAACGCCTCGCCGACTCCGGTCAGCGCGCCGGCGGCGAGGAGGATCATCGCGACGCGCCGCCACTGGTACGCCACCGGGTAGATGCGCTGCGCGTGCCAGGTCCGACCGAGCATCAGGAGGACGTAGGCGACGAGGGTGGCGTACGAGGCGCCGAGCATCCCGTACGCCGGGATCAGCCAGATGTTGAGCCCGAAGTTGACGAGGGCTGCGGCACTGGCGACGATCCAGTTGAACTTCGTCCGGCGCAGACGGCCGATGGCGATGGTGACGACGATGAAGCCGGCGTAGAAGACGCTCGAGTACACGAGCGCGGGTACCGCGGCCTGCGCGGGCCAGTAGCCGGGCTTGCGCCCGAGCAGGTGGACGATCCAGGGTGCGAACAGGCTGAGCCCCACCGCTGCCCAGGCGGCGATGTACATGAGGTAGGTCAGCACATAGGCATAGGCCCGCTTCGCCTCGTTCTCGTCCTCGATCGAGTAGGCGAAGGCCGGCCACGCGACCTGGAAGGCGGTGAAGACGAGCACCAACGCCGAGCCGACCTTGTTCGCGAGCGAGTACTGACCGACCTGCTCGAGCGCGTAGGTGCCGTGCAGGAGCTTGCTGAGCATCAGGCGGTCGCCGAAGTTCGTCACCCACATCGCGAGCCCGGCGGCCATGAGCGGCACGCCGAAGCCGTTGATCGCGCGCAGGAGCTGCCGGTCGAATTGCAGGCCGAGTTGCTCGCGCCGGTACGCGAGGAGGATCAGATAGATCACGAGCGTTCCGCTGAAGTTGCCGACGATGATCCCGAGCGGGCCTTCCTTGAAGACGACGACGAGGATCACCGTGAGAGGGACGGTCACCGCGATGTTCGCGACCGTCGCGATCGTGAAGGCGACCGAGCGCTGCTCCACCCGGAACAGGTTCGTCATCTGCGCGTAGTTGACGCTGGCCCAGAGGAGGACGGCAGTCGCGATCACGAGGCTCGCTCCGCTCCCGTGTAGATGGGCGCCGCCGCGGTCCGAGGCGATGCCCAGCCAGCCCGCGAGCTCCGGAGCGAAGATGACGCAGAGGGCCAGCGCGGTCGTCGAATACGTCATCTGCGCCCAGAAGACGGTGCGGATTAGCCTGCGCCGGTATTCGGGATCCTTGTCCAGGAAGTAGAAACGGACGAATCCGAAGTTGGCGCCCCCGCGAAGCACGACGACGGCCACGGCCATGAGCGTCATCAGCAGCTCGATGCGCCCGTAGTCCGCCGGACTGACGTAACTCGTGTACAGCGGCAGCATGAAGACCGCGAGGAACCGGGACACGAGCCCGCCGATCCCGTAGATCACGGAGTGCCGGCTGAGCTCGAAGAGCCGGGAGGCGAGGGATCGCGGCCTGCCGTCTACGGCTTCCTCACTGCCTTTGGGCCTGATCGGCGTGCGCGCGCTCACGACGGCGATGGTAGCCCGCTGCCTGGAGGGCAATCCGCGCTCGGCACTAGACTCGCCCCGTGGCGATCCCCGCTTCTGTCGAGCAGCGGGCGCGCTGGGTGCTCGACATGCTGGGAGCCCCCGGCCTACGCCTCGGTCAGGACGTGCCGTACCGGCCCCAGGCGTGGGAAGCAGTCGAGCGCGGCGAGTTGCCCTCGGGAGACGAGCTCGCGGCCGGTTTCTTCCACCTCGCGCGAGTCGAGGAGCGAGGGGCCGAGCGGGACCGGCACGGCCGCTTCCTGGCCGCCTCCTCGTGTCTCGACCCGCTCGACCCTCCCCTCGAGCGGCTGCGCCGCGAGCTTGGTGTCGAGCCACCGCCCTACCGGGGAGCACGGTTCGCCGTCGCGCTCACCCACGACGTCGACGTCCCGTGGCGCTGGACGCGGATCGGCATGGTCGGCGCCGCCGCCCGGCTCAAGGCGCATGCTCTTGCCGGGAGGACGGGCCCGGCCCTGCACGAGGCGCGGAGCCTCGCGCGCGTCCCCCTCCACAAGCTGCGCGGCACGGATCCCAACTGGCGCTTCGCCGAGATCGCCGCCGAGGAGCGTGCGCACTACACCCGCTCGACGTTCTTCCTCATGGCCGGCCACGCCCACCGGGCCGACGGCGCCGCGCCGCAGGAGTACGACCGGCTTAGGCCGCGCCTCGTCGAGACGCTGCTCGGGGCGGGAGCGGAGGTAGGGCTCCACGGGAGCTATCTCGCCGCCGAGGATCTCGACCGGTTGGCGCACGAGCGCGCGGCGTTGGCGCAGCTCGACGGCCCGTTGATCGGGCAGCGCTACCACTACCTCCGCGTCGATCCGCACCGCAACCTCGCGCCGCTCGCCGGCATCGGCTTCCGCTACGACACGTCGCTCGGCTTCCCGGACGCGCTCGGCTTCCGAGCCGGCATTGCGCACCCGTTCCGTCCCTGGGACTTCGCGCGCGACCGGCCCGCCGACCTCGTGGAGGTGCCGCTGGCGGTGATGGACGCGACGCTCGCCGAGGAGCGGTACGCGGGGCTCTCGGCGGCGGCCGCGAAGCCACGTGTGCTCGCGCTCCTCGACTGGGCGGCCGAGCACGGTGGCGCCTTTTCGATCCTCTGGCATCCGGAGCGATTCGACGCACCGAGCGCCCGAGGCTGGGACCGGCTCTACTTCGAGCTGATCGAGGCCGTGCGCGAGCGAGGCGGGATCTGCCTCGCCGCCGGAGAGCTCGCGGGTATCGCAGCGGAACGCTTCGGGCTCCCCCGCGACTAACTTAGGCGCATGGCCAAGCGTGTCCTCGTGATCGGGCTCGACTGCGCGGCGCCGCAGTTCGTCTTCGACCGCTGGCTGCCGGAGCTGCCCACCATCCGCTCGCTCACCGAGCGGGGCTCGTTCGGCGTGCTGCGCTCCTGCGACCCGCCGATCACGGTGCCGGCCTGGTCGGTCATGACGTCCTCGCGGAGCCCGGGCTCGCTCGGCTTCTACGGCTTCCGCAACCGGCGCGACCACTCGTACGACCAGCTCGAGTTCGCCGACTCGCGCGCGGTACGGGTGCCGCGCGTTTGGGACATCCTGTCGGCGAGGGAGCGCGACGTGATCGTGCTCAGCGTGCCGCAGACGTACCCCCCGAGCCGGGTCAAGGGCGAGATGGTCTCGTGCTTCCTGACCCCCGACACGCGGACGAGTCGCTACACGTACCCACCCGAGCTGAAGCACGAGATCGAGCAGGTCGTCGGCCACTATCTCGTCGACGTCGAGAACTTTCGCTCCGAGGAAAAGGATCGCCTGCTCGACCAGATCGAGGAGATGACCGAGAAGCGGTTCCGGCTCGCCGAGCACCTGCTGGAGACGCGGCCCTGGGACCTGTTCTTCATGGTCGAGATGGGCACCGATCGCATCCACCACGGCTTCTGGCGCTTCACCGACTCCGAGCACCGGCTGTTCGAGCCGGGCAATCCCTACGAGCACGCGATGCTCGACTACTACAAGCGGCTCGACTCGAAGATCGCGCGGCTGCTCCGGTTCGCGGACGACGAGACGGCGGTGCTGGTCGTCTCGGATCACGGCGCGAAGCGGATGGACGGAGGTATCTGCATCAATGAGTGGCTGCGGCGCGAGGGCTATCTCGTGCTGCATGAAGAGCCGAGCGAGCCGACGCGCCTCACACCCGACCTCATCGACTGGTCGCGCACCGTCGCGTGGGGCGAGGGTGGCTACTACTGCCGCCTGTTCCTCAATGTCGACGGGCGCGAACCGGAGGGGGTCGTCTCCCCGGACGACTACGAGCGCGTGCGGAGCGAGCTGAAGGAGCGGCTCGAGGCGCTCGGCGACGACCAGGGCCGGCCGATCGGGACGATCGCGCACCGGCCGGAGGAGCTGTATGCCGAGGCGCGGGGGGTCGCCCCGGATCTCCTCGTCTACTTCGGCGACCTCTACTGGCGCAGCGTCGGGCCGGTCGGCACAGGGGCGGTGCACGTGTTCGAGAACGACACGGGCCCCGATGACGCGAACCACGCGCACGAGGGCCTGTACGTGCTCGTGTCCGACGGCATCCCCGCGGGGCCGGGGCCCCAGCGTGCCCTGCACGACGTGGCGCCGACGCTGCTCGAGCTCCTCGGCGAGCCGGTGCCGGCCGAGATGGAGGGCCGGAGCATGCTTCAGCCCGCGGCCGAGGACGGGCCGGAGCCGTCAGCCTCTCGCGACGATCCCGTCGCGGACACGCGAACCCTTTCGCAATAGGCTCGAAGGTGGGTGGAGGCGCGGGGTGGCCCCACGCGAGCTGCCCAGCCGAGCAGCCCAGCCGAGCCGCCCAGCCAAGCCGCCGATTGACGCCCGACCGTACACTCAGCCACGTGTCCGAGCTGGATGCGTCGCAGGCGGAACCCGTCCTCGAGTGGGACACGCCGCTGTTCCGGATGGCGCGCGGCCAGTACGAGCAGGCGCTTCCCTACGCGAACGTGTCGGAGATGGTCGCCGAGCGTCTCAGCTTCCCCGAGCGCGCGGTCATCGTCAGCGTGCCGCTCCGCCGCGACGACGGCTCGGTGGACATCTTTCCCGGCTACCGCGTCCAGCACTCGACCGTGCTCGGGCCGACGAAGGGCGGGATGCGCTACGACCCGGAGGTCTCTCTGGGCGAGTGTGCCGCCCTCGCGACCTGGATGACGTGGAAGTGCGCGCTGCTACGCCTGCCGTACGGCGGCGCGAAGGGCGGCATCCGCTGCGACGCCCACGCGCTCTCGTTGCGCGAGCTCGAGAAGCTGACCCGCCGCTTCACCTCCGAGCTCATCCGCGAGATCGGCCCCCAGACCGACATCCCGGCGCCGGACATGGCGACGAACGAGCAGACGATGGCCTGGATGATGGACACGTACTCGATGCAGACCGGCTACGCCGTGCCGGAGGTCGTCACCGGCAAGCCGATCTCGATCGGCGGCTCCGTCTTCCGGCGCGAGGCGACCGGCGCCGGCGTGGTCATGGTCGCCGAGCAGGCCGCCAGGCGCCTCGGCTACGAGCTCACCGGGCACTCGTGCGTCGTCCAGGGATTCGGGAACGTCGGCGGCGTTGCGGCCTCGGAGCTCCACGAGCGCGGAGCCCTCGTCGTCGCCGTCTCCGACGTGTCGGGCGGCGTGCACGACGAGCGTGGCCTCGATGTCCCGGCCCTGCACGCCTACGTCGCGGAGCACGGCTCCCTCGCCGGCTACGACCGCTGCGAGCGGATCACGAACGAGCAGCTTCTCGAGCTCCCCTGCGACATCCTCGTCCTGGCCGCTCGCGAGGATCAGCTCACGGGCGCAAACGCCGATCGCGTGCACGCCGCGCTCGTCATCGAGGGCGCGAACGGGCCGACGACGATCGAAGCCGACGAGATCCTCGGCGAGCGGGGCATCACGGTCGTGCCCGACATCCTCGCGAACGCCGGCGGAGTCACGGTCTCGTACTTCGAGTGGGTGCAGGATCTCGGCCGGCTGTTCTGGGACCGCGACGAGATTCGGCTCAAGCTGTCCGACATGATGTGCACCGCCTTCGACCGCGTCTACTCGATCTCGGGCGAGAAGGGGATCACGCTGCGCCAGGCGGCGATGGTCGCCGCGATCCGTGAGGTGGCGGGCGCGTTGGAGGCGCGCGGCATCTATCCGTGAGAATGCACACGATGAGCCCCGAGACCGTGCGCGACGCGATGGTGCCCGAGCCGACGACGCTCGCGGCCGGCGCGAGCGCGCAGGAGGCCGGACGCTGCTTTGCCGACAACGGCGAGGTTCGCGCGATCTTCGTCACGGACGACGACGGGAGGCTCCTCGGCGTCGTGACGCGGAAGACGCTCGTACGCGAGGTGGTGGCGGCAGGCCGCGAGCCGGGCGCGGTCACGCTGCGCGAGATCGCCGAGCCGCCGAACTTCACCCTCGCCGGCGGGTTCGAGCTCGACGCCGCCTTCCACTTCCTCGAGGAGCAGGATCTCGAGCGGGTGCCCGTCGTCGAGGACGACGGTCGCCTCGTCGGCGTCCTGTCGCGGGCGGTCGTACAGCGGCGGCTCGCCGAGGATGAGCCGCCCGAGGCCGAGCCCGATCCGGGCTCCCTCGTGCTCTAGCAGCAGGTGTAGGCGCCGGGAGGAGCTGCGCCTTCTTCCGGCTCCGGCAGCTCGGCCGCGGCGAGCGCCGCGCCGTCGAGCAGGTCCCACTCGCTGACGCGGATCGCATCGAGCCCATAGGTGTCGAGGATGGCGACGAGGATCGCACCGCCGGCGACGATGACCGGCGCACGCTCGGGGTCGAGCGCGGGCACCTGCCGACGTTCCTCGAGCGGCAGCGCGGCCAGCCGCTCGAGCTGGGCGCGTGCACGCTCACGCGTGAGCACGTGGCCGTGCACCCGCGCCCGGTCGTACTCGTCGAGCCCGAGGTCGAGTGCAGCAAGGGTGGTGATCGTCGCCGCCACGCCGACCGAGCCCTCCGGCGCGAGCTCCGGCAGGAGCGCGCGAGCGGCCTCGACGCTTGCATCGACGTTCTCGCCGTAGCGCTCGGTGAAGCGCACCGAGCCGATCGGCAAGCTCGTGTGGAAGTCGTCGAGGACGAGCTCGGTGGAGCCGCCGCCGATGTCGACGAGCAGCGTCGCCGCGCCGAGCTCGCCGACGCCGCGTCGCGTCAGCTCCGCCTCCTCGTCGCCGGTGAGCAGCCGCGTCACGAACCCGTAGCTCCACTCGATCTCGCCGAGGAACGCCTCGCCGTTCTCGGCGTCTCGAACGGCGCTCGTCGCGACGAGCAGCGTCCGCTCGGCGCCGAGCGACTCGGCGGTGCGGCGGTAGTCGGAGAGGGCATTGCGAACGCGGGCGATCGGGACGGGGAGGAGGCGATGCCGCGAGTCCACTCCTTCCCCGAGGCGTGTGATCCGCGTCTCGCGGTGTAGCTCCTCGACGCGGCCGTCCTCGACGTCGCCCACGAGCAGGCGCGTCGTGTTCGTTCCGAGGTCGATCGCGGCGACGATCACTTTTGCGGGACGACCGCCGTGACGCCCCCGAAGGTGGCCCGCGCTTCGTCGATCGCCGCGCGCAGGACGGCGAGGCGCGCGAGCGAGAGCCGCAGGCGCGCGAGGCTCTCCTGCAGCTCGGCCGTGTCGCCGGCGGCAGCGACCTTGTCCGCGGCCGCCTCGCCCGCCGTGACGAGCGCGTCGATGCCGCGGACGACGGCCCGGTGCGTTTCAGCGAGCCCGCGCCAGGCCTCTCGCATGCGGAGCGCGAGAAGCGTCAAAGCCGCGATTCCCGCTAGTGCCCCACTGCCGAGCGCGGCCCAGATCGCCCAATCCCACATAGAGACCAGCGTAACGAGGGTGCTACAATCGGGGCCGCGACGCGGGGTGGAGCAGTCAGGTAGCTCGCCGGGCTCATAACCCGGAGGTCGCAGGTTCAAATCCTGCCCCCGCTACTCGAAAGGCCCGCTCAGGCGGGCCTTTCTCGTCTGTACGCTGGCTCGATGGAGGAGGCGCCGCGCGAGTTCGGGTTCAACACGCGCGCCGTGCACGCCGGCCAGCGGCCGGACCCGTACACCGGCGCGAGCGCGACGCCGATCTACCAGACCGCGGGCTTCGTGTTCGAGGACACCGAGTCGGCGTCGGCGTACTTCAACCTGCAGGAGTACGGCAACGTCTACAGCCGGATCATGAACCCGACCGTGGCCGCGTTCGAGGAGCGCCTCGCCAACCTCGAGGGCGGCGCGGGCGCCGTCGCGTTCGCGAGCGGCCTCGCCGCTCAGGCCGCGCTCTTCTTCGCGCTGCTCGAGCCGGGCGACCGGATCGCGGTCGCGAAGGCGCTCTACGGCGGCTCGACCGCGCAGCTCAACCACCTCGCGCGCAAGCTCCAGATCACCGTCGACTGGGTCGACATGGACGACCCCGACGGCTGGCGCCGGACCGTCACGGCGGACACGAAGGCGCTGTTCGCCGAGACGATCGCGAATCCCGGTGGCAATGTGCTCGACATCGAGCTCGCCGCGGCCGTCGCCCACGAGGTCGGTGCGCCGCTCGTCGTGGACAACACGTTCGCTACGCCGTACCTGTGCCGGCCGCTCGAGTTCGGGGCCGACCTGATCGTCCACTCCGCGACCAAGTTCATCGCCGGCAACGGGACGACGATCGCCGGCGCCGTCGTCGACTCCGGGGCCTTCGACTGGTCGAACGGGCGCTACCCCTCCATCGCCGAGCCATCGGCCGCGTATCACGGCCTCAAGTTCCATGAGACGTTCGGCGTCTACGGCCTCCTGATGAAGCTGCGCTCGGAGACGCTGCGCGACTTCGGCGCCGTGCTCGCGCCGTTCAACGCGTTTCTGCTCCTGCTCGGGACGGAGTCGCTCGCGGTGCGGATGGATCGGCATGTCGCGAACGCGCTCGCTGTGGCCGAGTGGCTGCGCGACCAGCCGGGGGTCGGCGCGGTGCGTCATCCCGCGCTTCCCGACAGCCCGTACCGTCCGCTCGTCGAGCGCTACCTGCCGCGTGGCGCGGGATCCGTCTTCTCCTTCGACCTCGAGAGCGGCCGTGAGGGCGGACGCCGCTTCATCGAGGCGCTGGCGCTCTGGAGCCACCTGGCCAACGTCGGCGACACGAAGAGCCTCGTCATCCACCCGGCGTCGACGACGCATCGCCAGCTCTCGGACGAGGAGCTCGCCGCATCCGGAGTCGCGCCCGGGACGGTGCGGCTGTCGGTCGGGCTCGAGGACGTCGACGACCTCGTCTGGGATCTCGAGCGCGGGCTGCAGGCTGCGCGCGGCTCGGCCGTCACGGCGTGAACGAGCTCCAGGACAGGCGGACGATCCAGGAGATCGTGCGGGGCGCGCGCACGGTGGCGATCGTCGGGCTCTCGGCGAGCGAGCTTCGCGCGAGCAACTTCGTCGGCTACTACCTCCAGCGGCACGGCTATCGCGTCATCCCCGTTAACCCGAACGAGGAGCGCGTGCTCGGCGAGCAGGTCTACCCGAGCCTGCGCGACGTGCCCGAGCACGTCGACGTCGTGGACGTCTTCCGCGATCCCGCCGCGGTTCCCGAGATCGCGCGCGAGGCGGTCGAGGTCGGCGCGGGCGCGCTGTGGCTGCAGTTCGGTGTCATCAGCTTGGAGGGAGCACGGATCGCCCAGGAGGGGGGCCTGCCGGTCGTGATGGATCGCTGCCTCAAGATCGAGCACGCGAGGCTGCTCGGCCGCATGCACTGGATGGGCTTCGACACCGGCGTGATCGCCGGGTCGCGGCACTCTGGCTAGGCGAGCCCGGAGGCCTGCGCGAGCAGGAAGACGTTGAGCGCGCTGATCAGCGCGGCGATGGCGACGGCGACGGCGGTGGTCGGCAGGCGGTTGACATGGGCGCCCATCACGTCCCGCCGGCTCGTCAGCAGCAGCAGCGGAACGAGGGCGAACGGGATCCCGAACGAGAGCACGACCTGGCTGAGGACGAGCGCGCTCGTCGGGCTGACGCCGATGCCGAGGACGACGAGCGCCGGCACCATCGTCAGGGCCCGGCGGGCGAAGAGGGAAATCCGCAGATTGACGAAGCCGGCCATCACGACCTGGCCGGCGTACGTGCCGACGCTCGAGGACGAGGCCCCGGAGGCGAGCAGGGCGACCGCGAACGCGAGCGCCGCCGTGCCGCCGACGAGGTGCGAGAAGCCGGCGTGCGCCTCCTGGATCGTGTTGACGTGCGAGTAGCCGGGCGTGTCGTGGAAGAGCTTGGCCGCAACGGCGAGCATGGCCATGTTCACGAGGCCGGCGAGGCCGAGCGCCACGATCACATCCGTCCGCTCGAACCGCAGCACGCGCCGCCGCTCCGCCTCGTTTCGCACCGGCGTCCTCCCCTTCGTCAGCGCCGAGTGGAGGTAGATCACGTGGGGCATGACGGTCGCGCCGATGATCCCCACGGCGAGATACACGGAGCTCGAGCCGTCCAGGTGCGGGACCAGCCCGTGGGCGACGCCGCTCGCCGACGGCCCGATCTTCAGGGTCTCGTAGAGGAAGCCGAGCATGATCAGCCCGAGCAAGGCCGTGATCGCGAGCTCGAAGCGGCGGAAGCCGTGCCGCTGCAGCTCGAGCAGGGCGAACGCGATCGCGCCCGTGAGGAACCCGGCCGGCAGGAGCGGCACGCCGAAGAGGAGGTTCAGCCCGAGCGCCGCGCCGATGAACTCCGCGATGTCGGTCGCCATCGCCATCGCCTCGGCCTGGATCCAGAGCCCCCACGCGACCGGCCGCGGGTAGTGCTCGCGGCAGAGCTCCGGCAGGTTCCGGTTGGTGACCACTCCGAGCTTCGCGGACAGGTACTGGATGAGCATCGCCATGAGGTTCGCGGCGAGCACGACCCACAGCAGGAGATAGCCGAAGCGGGCGCCGCCCTGGATGTTGGTCGCGAAGTTGCCCGGATCGACGTAGGCGACGGCGGCGACGAAGGCGGGGCCGAGCATCGCGAGCATCGCCCGCACGCGACCACGGGCCACGACCGCATGGAGCGGCGTGCTGCCGGGCCGGAAGCCCGGGTAGGTCTCGTCCGTCATCGCCTCTCCCTGCGCACGTGCATCGCGCGGGAGAGAGTCGCGCCGAGGACGTGCACGTCCTTGCCGACCTTGACGAAGAGCGGCCCGTCGAACGGCTGCCGCTCGACGATCTCGAGCCGGGCGCCGGGGACGATGCCGCGCTCGCCGAGGAAGCGGAGCATCTCGGGCTCTGCGTCCGAGATTCGGACGAAGGTCGCCTTGTCGCCCGGCGCGAGCTCTACGAGCGCCGGCGCCGACGTCTCGGCGAGCTTCAGCTCGCGGCTCGGGATCGGGTCGCCGTGCGGGTCGACCGTCGGGTTGCCGAGCTTCGCGGCAATCAGCTCCTCGAGATCCTCCGAAAGCGCGTGCTCGAGCACCTCGGCCTCTGCGTGCACCTCGTCCCACGTCATGCCGAGGCTCTCGACGAGGAACAGCTCGACGAGCCGATGGTGGCGGATCACCTCGAGCGCGACTCGCCGGCCACGCTCCGTCAGACGGACGCCGCGATAGCGCTCGTGCTCGACGAGGCCGAGCGTGGAGAGCTTGCGCAGCATCCCCGAGACGGAAGCGGGGCGGACCTCGAGCAGCGCAGCGAGGTCGGTCGTCGAGGCCGCGCCGTCGCGGGACTCGAGCGTGTAGATCGCCTTCGCGTAGTCCTGCACGGCGGCCGTCAGCTCACGCGTTTCCGGCGTCCGAAGTTGAGCCATGCCTAAATTATAGATTAGGCGGGAGTTACCCCGCAAGCGTGCATGATGAGCCGGTGCACGACCACGCGCATGGACGCCACGAGGACGCCCGTCGGCTCGGGCTCGCGCTCGCTCTCATCGTCGCCTTCATGGCGGGCGAGGTCGTGGTCGGCGTCGTCGCGCATTCGCTCGCACTGCTCTCCGACGCGGCGCACATGCTCACCGACGCAGGCGCGCTGGCCATGTCCCTCGTCGTGCTGCGGCTCGCAGCACGGCCGGCAGGGGGGAACCGGACGTTCGGGCTGCGCCGTTCGGAGATCCTGTCCGCCCAGGCGAACGGCGCGGCATTGCTCGTGCTCGCCGGCCTGATCGTCTACGGCGCCGTCCGCCGTCTCGTCTCGCCGCCGCATCCGAGCGGCGCCGCGATCCTCGTCGTGGCCCTCGTCGGCATCGGCGTCAACCTCGTCGCCACGTGGCAGCTCTCGGGGGCGAACCGGCAGTCGCTCAATGTCGAGGGGAGCTTCCAGCACGTCGTCAACGACCTCTTCGCCTTTGTCGCCACAGCTGTCGCGGGCGGAGTGATCCTCGCCACCGGCTGGGCGCGCGCCGACGCGGTCGCGGCTCTCATCGTCGCGGCGCTCATGCTGCGCGCGTCGTGGCGGCTGCTCCGCGACTCGGGCCGCGTCCTGCTCGACATCGCGCCGTCGGGCCTACCCGTGGACGCGATCGGGACGGCCATGGCCGCGCATCCGGGCGTCGTGGAGGTGCACGACCTCCACGTCTGGGAGGTGACGACCGAGTTCCCGACACTGTCGGCGCACGTGCTCGTCGAGCCCGGGGCGGACTGTCACGGAATCCGGCGCGAGCTCGAAGCGCTCCTGCACGACCGCTTCGGCCTCGAGCACACGACGCTCCAGGTCGAGCACGCGCCCGCGAAGCTCGTCCAGATCCGCTAATCTTTACGTAAACGTCAACTTGGTAACAGTTACCGTGACTTGGTGGTCACGGGGAGTTGCCGGGACTGTGAAAGGGGCGGCGCGCGGTGCGGACGGGTCTGCGGAAGCTCGACTACAAGTGGGTAGCGCTCTCGAACACGACGCTCGGGACGCTGCTTGCGATGGTCAACAGCTCGATTCTGCTGATCGCGCTGCCGGACATCTTTCGCGGCATCGGGATCGATCCGCTCCAGCCGGGCAACACGAGCTATCTGCTCTGGCTGCTGCTCGGCTTTCTCGTCGTGCTCGCCGTGCTGCTCGTCAGCCTCGGACGTCTCGGCGACATGTACGGCCGCGTGCGGATGTTCAACCTCGGCTTCGCGGTCTTCACCGTCTTCTCGATCCTGCTCTCGGTCACGTGGCTGCACGGCGGCGCCGGCGCCCTGTGGCTGATCCTGATGCGAGTCGGCCAGGGAGTCGGCGGCGCGCTCGTCTTTGCGAACTCGAGCGCGATCCTCACCGACGCCTTCCCACACAACGAGCGTGGGCTCGCGCTCGGGATCAACAGCGTCTCGATGGTCGCCGGGTCCTTCCTGGGGCTGGTGCTCGGCGGCGTGCTGGCTCCGTTCGAATGGCGCCTCGTCTTCGTCGTCTCGGTGCCGATCGGGCTCGTCGCGACGATCTGGTCGTACCACTCGCTGCGCGAGCTCGGCGTGCGCAAGGCCGGGAAGATCGACTGGTGGGGCAACCTGACGTTCGCGGCCGGGCTCGTGCTCCTGATGGTCGGCATCACCTACGGGATCCAGCCCTACGGCGGCCACACGATGGGGTGGACGGCGCCGCTCGTGCTCTCGTGCCTTCTCGGCGGTCTCGCGCTGCTCGGGCTCTTCTGTCTGATCGAGGTGCACGTCGAGGAGCCGATGTTCCATCTCGAGCTGTTCCGGATCCGCGCCTTCGCGGCCGGTAACCTCGCCGCGCTGCTCGCGGCGATGGCGCGCGGCGGCCTCCAGTTCATCCTCATCATCTGGCTGCAGGGCATCTGGCTGCCCGAGCACGGTTACGACTTCGCCCGGACGCCGCTCTGGGCGGGGATCTACATGCTGCCCCTGCTCGTCGGCCTCCTAGTCGCAGGCCCGGCGTCGGGCTGGCTCTCCGACCGCTTCGGCGCCCGGCCCTTCGCGACGGGCGGCGTGCTTGTCGCGGCAGCGAGCTTTGCGCTCCTGATCGTGCTGCCCGTCGACTTCGGCTACGTCTGGTTCGCGCTGGTGCTGCTCCTGAACGGGATCGGGATGGGCCTCTTCCAGTCGCCGAACACGGCGGGCGTGATGAACAGCCTGCCGCCTGCGCAGCGCGGTGCCGGGGCCGGGATGCTCGCGACGTTCAACGTCTCTTCGAGCGTGCTCTCGATCGGCGTCTTCTTCACGCTGATGATCGTCGGGCTCGCCAGCGGCCTGCCGCATGCGACGCATTCAGGTCTCGTCGCGCACGGCGTCTCCCCGGCCGACGCGACGCGCATCTCGCACCTGCCGCCCGTCGCCACGCTGTTCGCGGCCTTCCTCGGCTACAACCCGGTGAAGACGCTCCTCGGGCCGCACGTGCTCCACCATCTCTCGCCCGCGAATGCGCAGACGCTCACCGGGCGCGGCTTCTTCCCGCACCTCATCTCGGGGCCGTTCCACACCGCGCTCGTCTACGCCTTCGTCTTCGCGATCGTCGCCTGCGTCGTCGCGTCGTTCGCCTCGCTCCTCCGCGGCGGCAAGTACGTCCACGTCGACGCGGTGGCGATCGACCCGTTCGACGTGGAGGAGGCGGCATGAGCGCGACGGGGACAGCCCTGCGAATCGGCGAGGTGGCGGAGCTGGTGGGCGTGACGCCGCGGACGATCCGCTACTACGAAGAGCTCGGGCTGCTGGGCTCGGGCTCGGAGAGGGAGAAGGGGTCGCACCGGGCGTACGCCGAGACCGACGTCGCCCGGCTGCAGGAGCTGATCCGGCTCCGCGACCTGCTCGGGCTGACGCTCGAGGAGCTCGTCGAGCTCGCCGAGGCCGAGGAGGCACGCGCCGCCCTGCGCGGCCGCTGGGAGAAGGACCCGAGCGACGAGGAGCGGCTCCGGATCGTCGAGGAGGCGATCCCACACGTCGAGCGCCAGGTCGCGCTCGTGCGCGGGCGCCAGGCGACCCTCGAGGAGTTCGCCACGGAGCTCGAGGCGAAACTGGCCCGCCTGCGCCGCCGCCGCCGCGGGCTGGCGCGCTGAGCACCTGGCGGCGACCGCACTGAGTAGGTTCGGGGGATGGGCACGATCCCCCGGCGGCTGACGTTCGGCGCACACGCTGACGCGTACGAGCGCGCACGTCCGGCGTGGCCGGAGGAGGCTGCGCGCTGGCTCGTGCCTGACAGCGCGGAGCTCGTCGTCGAGCTCGGTGCCGGCACCGGAAAGCTGACGCGGGCCGTAGCCGCGCTCGGCGTGCGGGTCGTCGCAGTCGAGCCGGATCTGCGGATGCTCGCGGTGCTGCGCGAGCACGGGCTCGAGGGCGTGGAGGGCACGGCCGAGGCGATCCCGGCCGGCGATGGGGTCGCGGACGGCGTTGTCGCGGGCTCTTCGCTCCACTGGTTCGACCTCGACCGGGCGCTACGGGAGATCGACCGTGTCCTGAAGCCGGGCGGGCGTTTCGGCTTCGGCTGGAACCACCGCGACGCCCGTCACCCCGCAATCGCGGCGATGTCGGACGCGATCTACGCGACCGCGCCGTCGCAACGAACGATGGGATGGCAGCGGCGGGACTGGCCGACGGCGATAACGGAGCGAGGCCTGTTCCGCGACGTCGAGCACATCCTGGTCGAACACGTCCACGAGTTGCCGCGCGCAGCACTCCAGGACCATCTTCTGTCGTACTCGGGCCTCGCTGCGCTGGCCGAGGACGTGCGCCGTCGCGTGTTCGCCGAGGTGGAGGACCTCCTCGACGCAGATCCGTCGCTGCACGACGGCGACCGCCTGCGGCTGCCCTTCGTCGTCGAGGCCTACCGCGCGACTCGGGCCGGCTAGAGCGGCACGAGCCGCGTCCCCGTGGCCTTGAACGTCGCGTAGGCGACGCCTCCGTCCGCGAGCTCGAGCCGGGCGGCGGACGCGGCGGTGACCTCGGCCGTCACGGGACCGACGCGCACGCGCACCCGGTTCGCCACCTCGACGAGCGAGCCGACCTGGCCGCGGACGATGTTCAGCGCGGAGTCGGCATCGGGCGCGTGAGTTCGCGCCACCGACACCTCCCAGGGATAGACGACCACGCCGACCTCTCCCTCGGCCTCGTCGGCGGAGTAGATGTCCTCACCGCTTTCGAGCCGGATTGCAGTGAGGGCACCCGCGCTGCGGCGCGCGCGTCCCCGCAGGAGGTTCGCTCCCGTGAAGGAGGCGACGAACGCGTCTCTCGGCCGCGCGACCAGCTCGGCCGGAGGCCCGAGCTGCCGCAGCCGGCCTTCGACGAGAACGCCCACCTCGTCGGCGAGGGCCGCCGCGTCCTCGTAGTCGTGCGTCACCAGCAGCGTCGGCAGCCCGAGCCCGCGCAGCAGCTCCGCGAGCTCGTGCCGTACCTCGGCCTTCGTGTGCGCGTCGAGTGCCGCGAGCGGCTCGTCGAGGAGGAGCACCGCCGGGTCGCGGGCGAGCGCCCGCGCGAGCGCGACGCGCTGCCGCTCACCTCCGGACAGCTCCGGCGGACGCGCGGAGGCGAGATGCCCGATTCGGAACCGCTCGAGCAGCGCGTCGACCGGGCGGCCGCCGGCGCCGAAGGCGACGTTCCCGCGCACGCTGAGGTGTGGGAAGAGGGCGTAGTCCTGGAAGACGAGGCCGACGCGCCGCCGCTCGGGCGGGAGCGAGATGCGGCGCTCACTGTCGAGCCATGGCTCGCCGTCGAGCGTCACGCGGCCGTGCTCCGGCTCGACGAGGCCGGCGATCACGCGCAGGGCGGACGTCTTGCCCGCGCCGGAGGGGCCGACGAGCGCGACGGTGCGCGACACGTCGAGCGCGAGCTCTAGCGCGAAGGCGCGAAGAGGAAGCGTGAAGTAGGCGTGGAGGGTTGCCATTGGAGGGTGACGCGCAACGCGACGAGGAGGGCGCCGCTGACGATGACCAGGAGCGCGCTCATCGCGAGCGCCGTGGTGAAGCCGTCCGGCTGCATGTCGAACTGCTGGTAGATCGCGAGCGGCAGGGTCTGGGTGACGCCCTGGAGGCTGCCCGCGAACATGATCGTCGCTCCGAACTCGCCAAGACCGCGCGCGAACGAGAGCGCCTCACCTGCGGCGAGCCCGCGCCGGGCGAGTGGGAGGGCGACACGGAAGAACGTCCGAACCCGCCCCGCCCCGAGCGTGCGCGAGGCGGCGACGAGGTTCGGGTCGACCGCCTCGAACGCGGCGATCGCCTGGCGGACGTAGAGCGGGCTCGAGACGTACGCGACGGCGATGACGACCGCCCCCTGCGTCAGCCCGAGGCGGATGCCGAGGGCATCCAGCGTGCCACCGAGCAGCCCGAAGCGGCCGAACGCGGCGATCAGCCCGATGCCCGCGACGGCGGGCGGCAGGACCAGCGGCAGCTCGACGAGCACGACCGCCACCGAACGGCCGCGAAAGCGGCGCGTTGCGAGGAGGTATGCCGCCGGGGTGCCGAGGAGGAGCACGAGTGCCTGCGCGATCGCGCTCGTCTTCAGGCTCACGACGAGTGCGTCGGTCACGACCGGACGCGACAGCTGCGCGACGAGCCGACCCGGCGTGACCCGCGAGAAGATCGCCACGATCGGAAAGAGCAGGAAGGCGAACGCGGCCGCCGCCGCCGCGAACACTCCGACGCCGGCTAGCGCGCGGCGGATCAGTACGGGATCCGCAGGAACCCGGCCGCGCGCAGCTTCGACTGCGCCCTCTTGGTCAGGAGCCGTTCGACCCATGCCTTCGCCGCCTGCAGGTGCTTGCTCGAGCGCACCGCGGCGGCCGCATAGAGGACCTGAGGCTGGGCCGACTTCGGGATGCCCAGCAGCGAGACCTGCCCTTGAACCGTCTTGGCGTCGGTCGCATAGACGAAGCCGGCGTCCGCCTCGCCGAGCGCGACCTTCGAGAGCACCTCCCGTACGTCCGTCTCCTGGCTCACCGCCTTGCCGACGAGGTCGGAGAGCCCGAGCCGCCCGAGCACCTTCCGGGTGTAGTCGCCGACCGGCACGCCGGCAGCAGCCATCACGACCTTCAGGCCCTGACGCTCGAGGTCGCGGACGCGGTGAAGATGAAGCGGGTTCCCGTGCGCGACGACGACGACGAGCTTGTTCGAGGTGAAGGTGACCGGCCTCGTGACGAGCCCTTTCCGATGGAGCTGCCACGGCAGCCCGGTGTTGGCCGAGGCGAACACGTCTGCGGGCAGGCCCTGCTCGATCTGCGCCGCGAGCATGTTGGAACCGCCGAACGAGTAGCGCGCGTGGTGGTCGATCCTCGGGAAGACGTCCGTGAGCGAGGCGGCGGCGAACACCGTCAGCCGGGGCGGGCTCTTGTGCGAGCCGCCGCCGAAGGCGGTGGCGGCGAGGACCGAGGAGGCGACGACGAGCGCCGCAGCCAGCGCCGCCGCGAGCGGGGGCACCCTCATGCCTCCACCATCACGGACGTCGACTTGACGACGGCGGTCGCAGCCATCCCAGGCTTCAGCCCGAGCTCCTCGACCGCGTCGCGCGTCACGATGGCCACGACGCGAGCCGGCTCGGTCACGGTCAGCTCGACCTGTGCGAGCAGCCCCTCTATGCGCACCTCGCTGACGGTGCCGCGCAGCCGGTTGCGCGCCGTCATGTGCTGCGCGCCGCTGCCGCCGCGCAGCCGCTCGATCTCCTCCGGGGCTACGAGCCGCCGGTTCGCGCTGTCGCGCTTCGTGCGGATCCGTCCCTCACGATCCCAGCGGCGCAGCGTATCGACGCTGATCCCCAGCTCTCGGGCGGCCTCGGTCGCCGTGTAAGCCCGCTTCGGCATGGCCGCAGCATACATAGGTATCTCCTATGCATGAGGATTGCGGATGCCAACCGCGCCGATCACGCCGCCACACATGAGGAGCACCGCGACGACGACCATCGTCAGGTGGAAGCCGTGCTCGGTGAGGTGGTCGCGGCCGCCGGCCGCCGCGATCCCGAGCACCGCGACGGCGAGGAGGCCGGCGATCCTGGCGACCGCGTTGTTCACTCCTGAGGCGACCCCGGCGTCGCCAGCCGTCGCGTCGGCGAGCACGGTCGTCGTGAGCGGCGCAACGGTCAGCGACAGCCCGACCGAGAAGACGAGCAGCGCGGGCAGCAGGTCGAGCCAGTAGTTCGGGTGCCGCGGCAGGCGAGCGTAGTCGAGCACGGCGATACCGGCGAGCACGGGGCCGATCGACATGAACAGGTGTGGCCCGTAGCGCATCGAGAGCCTGCCCGTGCGAGGCGAGAGGAAGAACATGACGATCGTGATCGGTAGGAGCGCGGCGCCGGCCCGCAACGCGGAGTAGCCGCTGAACTCGATCAGGAACAGCGTGAGGAACGTGCTCAGACCGGTCAGCGCGCCGTAGACCGAAAGCGTCTCGAGGTTCGTCACCGAGAAGTTGCGGAGGCGGAAAAGCCGGATGGGCAACATCGGCATCGGCGTGCGCAGCTCGTAGGTCACGAACGCGGCGAGGAGCGCGGGGCCCCCGATCAGCCCGCCGACCACGAGGGGATCGCTCCAGCCGAGGTGCGGCTGCTCGATGAAGCCCGCGACGAGGAGCCCGAGCCCCGCGGTGCAGAGAACGGCCCCCGGCAGATCGACGCGCAGGTCCTCCCGCCGCGATTGCCGGATCCCGCCGAGCCGCTGCACGAGCAGGAGCGTGACGAGGGCGATCGGGATGTTGATGAGGAAGATCACCCGCCAGGTCGAGACGTCGACGAGCCACCCGCCGATCGTCGGTCCGACGACGAAGGAGATGCCGCTCCACGCCGTCCACTGCCCGATCGCCGCGCCGCGCTCGGCTCCGGAGAACGTTGCCGTCAGCATTGCGAGAGAGGCCGGCGTGAGGAGCGCGCCTGCCACGCCCTGGATGCCGCGGAAGACGATGAGCGACGTCGAGTCCGGCGCCACCGCGCAGAGCACCGAGGCGAGGGCGAAGCTCGCGACTCCCAGCCCGAATACGCGCAGCTCGCCGAAGATGTCGCCGAGCGAGCCACCGACGAGGATGAGCGAGCCGAGCGTGAGCAGATAGGCGTCGACGACCCATTGCTGCGCGGCGAGGCCTCCGCCCAGGTCGTGCTGGATCGCCGGTAGCGCCACGGTGACGACCGAGCCGTCGATGAACGCCATCGACGAGCCGAGGATGCTGGCGACGAGCGTCCAGCGCAGGACCGAAGAGCTCTGCACCGGCGCTGCGCCTCCGACCCCTTCCATGGGGCGATCCTACGGCCGCCGGCAGGGGTCGGGGGGCGGGCGGCACCTGCTGGGCCGCCCGCCTGTGGGGGCTACCCGGTATCGGCCTGGGCGGGCTGGACGCCGAGCGTGACGGAGAGGTGCTTCGTCGATCCGTCCCGGCGGACCGTGACGGTCACGCTCTGGCCAGGCTTCGCGGCCGACACCTCCGTGGTGAGCACGCCGGCGGACGTGATCTTCTTGCCACCGAAGGCGGTGATCACGTCGCCGACCTTCAGACCGGCCTTGGCGGCCGGCGAGCCGGAGACGACCTTGGTGATCCGGGCGCCGCTCGTGACGCTCTTGATCAGGACGCCGACGAATGCATGCTTGACGGTGCCGCCTGCGATGAGCGTCCTCGCGACCGCCTTCGACGCGTCGATCGGCACGGCGAAGCCGACGCCCGCGTTGTCGTTGGTGTCGCTCTCGATCTGGTCGTTGATCCCGATCACCCTGTTCGTGTCGGCGGCGATCAGCGGCCCGCCGGAGTTGCCGTGGTTGATCGCGGCATCGGTCTGGATCGCGCCGCTGATCGTGAAGCCGTTCGGGGCAGTGATCTGGCGGCCAGTCGCGCTGACGATGCCTGCCGTCATCGTCTCGGCGAGCCCGAACGGGCTGCCGATCGCCACGACGTTCTCGCCCGGCTGCACCGACGACGAGCTGCCGAGCGCGAGCGGATGCAGCTGGGATGCCGGGACGGAGACCTGGATCACGGCCGTGTCGGTCGTCTTGTCGCTCCCGACCAGCGTCGCCGTGGCCGTCGAGCCGTCCTCGAACTGAACCTTGATCGAGGTCGCCCCGTCGACGACGTGCTCGGCGGTGAGGATGTTGCCGTTCGTGTCGATCTCGAAGCCGGTCCCCTCGGCCTTCTGCTTCTGCGACCCGCCCGGGGTGCCGAAGGGGAAGCCGCCCGAGGAGCCGCCGGTCACGGTCGACTCGACGGTGATGTCCACGACGCCCGGCGCGTCCTGCTTGTAGAGCTGCGCGAGCGAGTCGACCGTTGACGTGGACGAGGCTGGCTGGGCCGGCACGACCACGTTGGTCGCGCTCGGCGCCTCGGAGCCGTGGTTGGTGAGGGCGTACGCGCCCGCGCCTGCTCCGGCGCCGATCGCGACCGCGACCGCGAGGGAGAGGGCGCGCCGCAGGCGCGGATTGGCAGGGCGAAGGTTCATGTGTCGGGGTCTCCTTGCATCGTGTCGGCCCCAGAGTGCCCGTTTTCTCTAGGACGAGCGTGAGAGAGCCGTGAGGGTTCGCTAAGAAGGCTGGCAAGCTTCTCTTCGCTCTGCGATCCTGGATCGGATGATCGCCGCAGCCGCCGTTGCGCTCTCCCTCGCGGCCCAGGCGCCGCCGCCGCCGCACAGGTTCCTCGCGGTCGACGCCCACCGGCATCGGGTCACCATCACGCTGATCGCCTCGTACGACGGCGAGAACGGCGGCTACAACTTCGACGGCTACTCGCGGTTCCTGATGTGGACGGTGCCGCGCGGCTGGACCGTGCGGGTCGTGTGCACGAACCGCGGCCCGCTTCGGAACTCCTGCGCGGTCGTCCGGGGTGCGGGCTCGACGAAGCCGGCGTTTCGCGGTGCCGCGACGCCGGACCCGCAGCTCGGGATCGAGGCGGGGCACACCGAGCGGTTCGCGTTCCGGGCGAGCAAGAGGGGCGTCTACCGCTTCGCGTGCCTCGTGCAAGGGCACGAGGCAGCCCGGATGTGGGACGTGCTGAAGGTCACGCGCCACGGCAAACCCGCCGTGGTGGACCTCCGGGCTCCTTAGCTAGGCGTCCTCGCCGCCGCGGCGACGCAGGACCACCATCCACCAGACCAGGATCGAGATGAGCAGGGCGAGGGGCAGCGCCCAGCTCAGGATCGCGCCGGAGAGGAAGGAAGCGGTCACGTCCATGAGAGCTCCTCGGGTCGGGGCTCGGCGGTCGGCGCCTCGGCGGCGCCGGGCTCGAGCCAGCGGTAGAAGGCGGCGAACGCCGCGACGAAGTACGTGAGCGATCCCGGCACCCACATCACGCCGGCCGCGAGCTGCTGGTCGGTCAGCGACGGATACGCCGAGTAGACGGATGTCGGAGCGAATGCGAGCACGATGGCGAGGATCCAGCCCGGGACCATCGCCGCCGCGAACCAGATCGCGCGATGGAGGTGGTCGATGCGCGCGCGGACCGGGGGCGCGTCGAGCAGAGCGCCCCAGAACACGAGCGCCGGCACGACGAAGCACACGTGCTCGCACACGTGGATCCACTCGTTGCGCGCGGCCGCGTCGTATAGCTGCGGCACGTGCCAGATGCCCACGGTTGCCGACTGCACGGCGAGCGCGACCGGCGGGCGCTTGAGGAAGCCGGCGCTGCGACGGAACGACGGCGAGCGCGACAGCGCGCCCCCGGCCGCGCGGCGCGCCGAGAGCGGGAACGGCAGCCACATGCGCGGCCACGGCCGGCCGAGCACGACGAGCGGCGGCACGACGGTCATGAGGACGACGTGCTGCGCCATGTGCGCCGAGAGCCAGCTGTCCGCCCAATCGTCGAACGGCGGCTCGAGCACGACGAACGTGAGCGCGACGCCGCTGTAGAAGCTCAACTCGCGCCAGAGGCGCACCCTGCCTCGCCGGCCCAGGGCGTACAGCGCGGCGGCCGCCCCGCACACGGCGAGAGGCAGCGGATCCATCACTGGCCCGTCCGGTGCTGGTCTCGCATTCCTGGCGCCCGAAAAGCGAGCGATACAAGGACGCAAGGAGCGCTCGTAGTTGTTGCTGCGGGCGCGACTGAGGACGCCGCAGCGCGAAGCTTTGCAGCCGCCAGGGACGCCCCGACTAGCGCTGGACGGGCCACTAGATCAGGTAGAGGACGATCCAGCTGACGACTGCGATCGCGGCGAGGAACGTCCAGTAGAAGCTGAGCCCGATGAGCTCGGCGCGGACGAGCGAGAGCGGGTCGCGGATGTCATGCGCCAGCCGGTGCGGGTCGCCGGACGCCTCGCCGGGCGCCGGCGCGCCGGTCTCGACCTTGCGGTAGCGCACGGACATCGCGAGGGTCATCTCGAGCCAGAGCAGCGTCACGAAGACGAAGAGGAAGAGGAACGCCGTCCAGCCGAAGTAGACGCTCGCGAAGCCTCCGTCGGCCGGGCCGAAGCTCTCGTGCGTCCAGGCGATCACCTGGAGCACCAGCCCTACCAGGCCGGCGACGAGCGCGATGCCGCCCTTCAGGCGCCACTGCGACCGCCGCAGCGCGCGGTGGTCGGTGAGCCCGAGCCGCACGAGCACGGCGCTCAGGGCGTAGCACGCGACGACGGCCGTGCCCCAGCCGATCGAGGCGTCGATGCCCTTCGGTTTCCACATGCCGGCGCTGTTCAGCGAGCGGAGGTAGAAGTAGGCGAAGACGAAGGCGACGAAGAAGAAGGCAGTGGCTCCCGCGAGCAGGTAGCTCGCGGATACGAGGTTGCGGCCGAGTAGCTCGGGCGGCTCCTCCTCGACGACCGCGTAGCTCGTCTCTTCGTATGCGAGCGGCTCGGCCATCGCTCAATCCCTGCCCGCGGGCGCACCAGCAGGAACCGCGACCGGCATGGGTCCCTCGCCGTAGCCGTACGGATCGCCCGAGAAGACGGGGATGCGGTCGAAGTTGTGTACGGGCACCGGCGAGGGCAGCTGGAACTCGATCGAGCGCGACGCCCAGGGGTTCGCCACCGCCGGCCTCTTCACGAACGCGAGAGACCACACGAAGTTGAAGAGGAAGATCAGCATGGAGATCCCGAGCAGGAAGGCCGAGACCGAGACCCAGTCGTTGAGGAACTGGAGGCCGGTGGAGTACGTCACGACGCGGCGCGGCTGGCCGAGGAACCCGGCGGCGAAGAGCGGGGCGAACGTCGAGTTGAAGAAGATGAACATCGTCCAGAAGTGGATCTTCCCGAGCCGCTCGTTCAGCTCCCACCCGGTCATCTTCGGCACCCAGTAGTAGATCGCCGCGAAGAACGTGAACACGAGGCCCCCCATGATCGTGTAATGGAAGTGGGCCATCGAGAAGAAGCTGCCGTGGGTCGTCACGTCGCTCGGCACGTCGGAGAGGAAGACTCCCGAGAGCCCTCCGATCAGGAAATTGAAGAACCAGGCGAGGCAGAAGAGCATCGGCACGCTGAAGCGGATGCTGCCCGCGCCAGAGCGTCATCATCCCGCAGAGGAAGGTGAGGCCGGTCGGGATCGAGATGAGCTCGGTCGAGAGCATGTAGAACGGGCGCAGGTCGCCGTTGATGCCGCTCACGAACAGGTGGTGCTGCCAGACGAACCACGAGAGGAGCGACACGCCGAGCAGCCCGGCGACCGCGAGCCGGTAGCCCCAGAGCGGCTTGCGCGCGAACACCGGCAGTATCTCGAGCACGATCGCGAAGCCGGGCAAGGCGAGGATGTACACCTCCGGGTGGCCGAAGACCCAGAAGAGGTTCTCGTACAGATAGTTGCTGCCGCCGGCGGCGGTGACGAAGAAAGTGGTCTGCGCAGTGCGGTCGAGTGCCTCCATGGCGAGCGTCGCGACGAGCACCGGCGCCGCGAGCACCATCAGCACGGCGGTGGAGAGGACGCCCCAGACGAAGATCGGCAGCCGGGTCCAGGTGAGCCCGGGCGCGCGCATCGTCAGGATCGTCGCGATCATGTTCAGGCCGAGCAGGGTCATCGAGATGCCCACGAGCGCGAAGAAGAGGATGTAGTTGTCCATCCCCGGATTGCCCTCGTTCGAGAGCGGCGCGTAGCCCGTCCAGCCCGTCGGGAAGCCGCCGAAGAAGATCGTCGTCGTCAGGATCGCGCCGGCCGCCATCAGCAGCCAGAACGTGAGCGCCTCGATGCGCGGGAACGCCATCCGCCGCGCGCCGATCATGATCGGGATCAGGTAGTTGGCGAACGGGCCGAGGATCCCGCTCGACATCATCCCCATCATCATCGTGCCGTGCATGCCGACGAGGGTCAGGTACGTCCCTGCGGGGAAGACCTGGTGGCTCGGGCGCAGCAGCTCGGTGCGGATCAGCATGGCGTTCAGGCCGCCGATGAAGAAGAACAGCCCGATGCCCCAGAGGTACTGCATCCCCACGACCTTGTGGTCGGTGCAGAGGCTGAAGTAGCGCGTCCAGCCTCCGGTTTCCTTCTCCCGCAGCGACGGCGGGTAGCCGCGCAGCCGCGCGAAGGGGTAGTTGAGGAAGCCGAGGCCGACGAGGAAGCCGACGACGCCGCCGAGGTAGGCGAGGTATACGGACAGCTCGTTGTAGTCGGTGTCGGCGAAGTAGCCGATGCTGTCTCCCGCGATGGCGTGGGCGCCGAACCAGCCGACGTACCAGCCGCCGATGCCGAGCACGACCCCGGTGAGGAGGTTGAAGCCGAGCAGGCGGCGCCACAGCGGGCGCGGCGGTGGGGCGGCGACTGCGGTCATCCAGCTCTCCTCTGAGGCTCGGGAAGGTAGGAGTGCGCATACGGCGCCCCGCCCTCGTCAGGCGACTTGTTCATGAACGGCTTGATCGCGGTGTAGAGCTTCTCCTGCTGCGCCGCCCAGGAGTGGAACTGCGAGGAGTCGACGACCCGGCCGTTGTTGTACATGTAGCCGTGCCACAGCCCACACAGCTCGGCGCAACGGACGTGGAACGTCCTCGGCCCTTTCGTCTTCACGTATGTGATGTTGTCGACGCCGGGATTTGCATCGGCTTTGATGCCGAGCTCGTACGCCCAGAAGGAGTGGACGACGTCGAGCGACGTCACGTGCAGCTCGATCTGCGCGTCCGCGGGCAGCACGAGCTGGTTCGACTCGAGGCCTCCGAGCGACGGGTAGCGGTACGTGAACTGCCATTGCTGGCCGATCACCTGCACCTGGAGCTTGGGGCCCGCGGGGATCGCGATCGGGTCCGGGCCCTGTCCGCCGCCGGCGCCGTTCTGAAGCAGCTCGTAGGTGCCGAACCCAGCGAGGAAGAGCACGATCACGCTCGTCCCCACGATCCAGAGGACCTGGATGCGGGAGTCGTTCCGCAGCGGTGGCCCGTCGACGATCGCGCCGGGTGCCGCGTGGAACGAGCGCAGGCCGTAGACGAAGAACACGACGAGCAGGCAGATGACGGGAGTGACCACCGACAGCATCCAGGTGTTGTCGAAGACCTGCTCCGTGCCCTGGGCGCTGCCGTCGCCCGGAGGGATGAGATGTCCGACGAAGATGGCGACGAGCGGCGTCGCGATCGCGCTGAGCACGAGCCACGCCACCACGACCCGCCGGCCGTGGTTCGTCGAGTCGGTGGGTTGCTGACGCGCGGCGGCGGGATCGGCTGCCACTGACCTACGCCTTCACGTTGAGGAAGCCGTCCATGTAGCCGATCGTCTGCATCGGTCCGCCGAAGCCGTCGATCCAGCCGGCAGCGCAGGGGACGAAGCACTGCCAGCGGAAGTGGCCGGGCACCGTCGTGTGGAATGTGAACTTGATCGTCCGGTGCGCGTTCGCCATCGGGCACGGGGCATAGCCGCACTGGTTCTTCGCGTCGTCGCCGACGCCGGGGATCGCGAGGATGAGCCCGAGCGCAGGTACGGCGAACGTGTGCGAGGCCTCGTTCGGGTCGACGCTGTCCACCGCCTTGCCGTCGACCGAGATGCTGTTGCCGACCATGCCCTGGGGCCGGCCATAGAAAGGATTGCGCAGGCCGCTTGCGCCGTCGAAGTTGTAGATCGTGACGTGGATCGTCGCGTTTGCAGGCAGGTCCCAGACCGTCTTCCGCTTCCACTGCCCGTTGTCCCTGATCAGGTACGAGACCCAATCGGGGTTCGGGCTGAGCTTCGGGCCGACAGCCGCGACGGTCTGGATCTGAAGATTGACGACCGGATGGCCGTTGAGCTTCTGGACGGGAAGGGAGTACGACGGAGAGCCCGCGAGCGTCGTCAGGTTCGAGACGTAGAAGCCGATCACCACGCCGGCGGCCGCCAGCCCTACGGCGACGAGCACGAGCTTCATCCCGACTCGCATCGAGCGCGTTCCTATCAAGGGCGCCGCAGCCGCGCCGGACTCATGACGAAGGTGTCATCCCGCCGTCATCTGCCTGTCATCGTGGTCCGGTGTAGATTCCCCGACCAGGCGATGCGCATCCTGGTCATCGAGGACGAAGCCCGAATCCAGGCCTTCCTTGCCCGCGGCCTCGAGGCCGAGGGATACACGGTCGCCGCAGCCGGCGACGGGCGCGAGGGGCTCGACCTTGCCACGCGAGCGCGGTGGGATCTCGTCGTGCTCGACTTGCTCTTGCCGGGGCTCAACGGTCTCCAGGTCTTACAAGAGCTGCATCGCGCGAAGCCCGAGCTGCCGGTTGTGATCCTCTCCGCACGTGGCGATGTGCAGACGAAGCTGCGTGGCTTCGAGCTCGGCGCCACCGACTACGTCGCGAAGCCGTTCTCGCTCGACGAGCTGCTCGCGCGGATCCGTGTCCGGCTCCGCGGGGCGGCAACCTTCGGCGACGCGCACGTCCTGCGCGGCGGCAGGGTCGTCCTCGACGTCGCGCGCCGGCAGGCAGGCGTCGGCGAGCGGACTGCGGATCTGTCGGACCGGGAATTCCGGCTCCTCCACCACCTGCTCCTGCACGTGGGAGAGGTGGTGAGCAGAGAGCGCCTCCTCGCGGAGGTGTGGGGCTACGACTTCGACCCGGGCTCGAATGTCGTCGACGTCTGCGTGCGCAGGCTACGGCAGAAGCTCGGGCCGGACGCTGCGATCGAGACGGTCCGGAATGCGGGCTATCGGCTGGCTACGGCGTAACCCACTCGAGGCGGCTTGGGCCGTCTTCGCGATCGCGAACTGGGCGGCGATGGTCCTGTGGCCGAGCTGGGAGACCATCCCCTTCCACTTCGTCTGGATCAGCCTCACGCTCGTCTACGGCGTCCGTACCTGGTCGACGCGGACGACATGGGCCGTCCTCTCGGTCGTGATCCTCGCGACCGGGACGAGCATCTCCACCGATGCTTTCAACGGGATCCAGTTGTGGGGCGAGCTGTTCGAGGTTCCCCTCATGTCGGCGATGTTCCTCGCGATGGTCTGGCACGCGCAGCGGCGGCAGGCGGCGCTCGCAGAAGTGCAGGGCGTGGCCGAGATGCGCGCCTCGCTTCTCGAGCGTCAGGAGCGTTTCCTCCATGACGCCTCGCACGAGCTGCGAACGCCGGTCACGATCGCCCGCGGGCATCTGGAGCTTCTGCGCCGCGAGCAGCCGGATTCGCCCGAGCTCGAGGTGGCGCTCGACGAGCTCGGCCGAATGGAGCGGATCGTCGAACGGCTGCTCCTGCTCGCGAAGTCCGAGCAGCAGGGGTTCGCCTTCCAGGAGCTCGAGCTCGAGGCCTTTCTCTCCGACCTCTTCATCCGCTGGTCGGAGGTCGCCCAACGCGCGTGGCGGCTCGACGTCGATCTCGCGGGGCGGCTGCGCGCCGATCCTGAGGCTTTGCGGAACGCCCTCGACGCCCTGCTCGAGAATGCGGTGAAGTACACCGACCCCGGGGACGCCGTCGAGCTCGCGGCCCACGCGGACGGGGCGGGCGGAGTCGTGATCGAGGTCTCCGACTCGGGCAAGGGCGTGCCGCCGGAGGCGCTACACCGCATCTTCGACCGCTGGGCGCGCGCCGACGGCGCACGTAGTCGCGAGCGCGGCGGCGCAGGACTGGGCCTCGCGATCGTTGCCGCTGTCGCCCGCGCTCACGGCGGCCGCTACTCCGTCGAGTCGCTGCCGCGCGGAACGGTGTTCCGCCTCCACCTGCCGGTGCGCGTCGCTGCCACTGACGCGCCGGGCCCGACGCCGGCACCTGAGGGGGAACCTGCCGGCGCCGGGCTGGAGCCGGCACGAACGGAGGAAGGGGTCGTGCTGGGGTGAATGCTTGCCGCCGGACGTGAGACGGACCTGAGACGGCGGTGAGAGATCACTAAGAGTCGAGCGCCGCGCGCAGCGAGGCCACGAAGCCCCGCAGCGCGTCAGGACCGTCCTCGGCGATCTGGACCGCGCGCGATCCGACGACGACGCCGTCGGTGAGCTCGCCCGCCGCTCGCGCGAGCTCGGGCGTGGAGATCCCGAAGCCGGCATGGACGGTTACGTCGGTGACGGCCCGCACCCGCTGCACGAGTGGCCGCAGCGAGGGCGAGAGCTCCGTGCGGGCGCCGGTCGTCCCGGTGACGGAGACGAGATAGAGCCAGCCGTCGGTCGCCTCGGCAGCGGCGCGGATTCGCTCCTCGGTCGACGTAGGGGCAACCAGCTGGATCCGCCGCAGCGCCGGCCGTTCCTCGACCGGGAGGTCGACGACGATGAAGCTCGACGCGCCGCGCTCCTGTGCGTCCGCCGCGAAGCGCTCGTACCCGTAGGCCTCGAGGAGCGCGGCATAGGTCATCGGGACGAGCGGCGTCTCGGGCAGTAGCTCGCGCGTCCGCGCGAGCACGTCGAGGCACGCGCGGGTGCGCATCCCGCGCGCGAGCGCGCGCTCCGACGCGCGGCGGATCACCGGGCCCTCGGCGAGCGGGTCGGAGAACGGGAAGCCGAGCTCCACGACGTCGGCGCCGCCCTCGACCGCCGCGCACGCGAGCTCGGGCGTCTCCGGCTCGGCCATGAGATAGATGACGAGCTTCTTGCTCAACTGACCCGCAGGACGCCGAGGAGGTGCTCGCCGCAGCTGCGCGAGCCGGGGTCGTACGCGAGCTTTTCCTCGAGTTCCTCGAGCAGCGCGCGGATCTCGGGCTCCTCCACCTCGACATGCGGAAGGACGCCCGCGGCGGCGCCCTCGACGACCTCGCCATGCGGAGCGAGCAGCTCCTCGAGCTCCTCCCAGAGATACATGCGCATCGCGAGGTGGCCGTAGCCGTCGGCTTCGGGGAGGACACCGGTACGCGCGACCTCGAGCGACCTCGCGGGACCGTCGCGCCGGGCTAGCTCGACGAGGATCGGGGCGTAATGGATCACGGCGCCGGCGAGCCCCATCACGCTGACGAGGAGGTGGCCGCCCGACCGCGTCACGCGGGCGAGCTCGGCGGCGGCCTGGTCGGCCCGGTCCACGACGTAGCTCAACGGCCCGCCGAAGCAGACCGTCACGTCGAACGCGTCGTCCGGAAAGCGCGAGAGGTCGGTGATGTCGCCGACCACAGCCTCCACGTCGGGCACGCGCGCACGCAGCAGCTCGAGCTGTCCCGGCGAGATGTCGAGCGCGGTCACGTGCGCGCCGAGCCGCAGCAACTCGAGCGTGAACCGGCCCGGGCCGGCACCCGCGTCGAGCACCCGGTCGCCGGGCCGGACGTAGCCCTCGAGCATGCGGATGTGGGTCGTCAGGCTCGGGCCGGGCGTCCGCCCGTCCTCGAACCGCGTCCACTCGCGCTCGCCGTACTCGTCGAAGAACTCCGCCGTCCGCGCGGCATCCCACGTGCTCACAACCGCTCCAGCACCTCCGCAAGATCCTTGTCGCCGCGGCCGCTGAGACCGACGAGGATCAGCTCGGCGTCGAGGTCGCGCGCGCGGGCGAGCGCGTGCGCAGGCTCGAGCGCGGGGAGGATGCCTTCGGTCCGGGCGAGATCCTGGAATGCGGCGAGCGCTTCCTCGTCCGTCGCGACGCGATACTCGGCCCGGCCGGTGTCGCGGAGGAAGGCGTGCTCCGGGCCGACGCCGGGATAGTCGAGGCCGGCCGAGATCGAGTGCGCGTCCGCGATCTGGCCGTCCTCGTCGGCGAGCACCGACGAGCGCGCGCCGTGGAGGACGGCCGGTCGGCCACTCCCGAGCGACGCCGCGCCGGCCGCCTCGACTCCGACGAGCCTCACGTCCTCGTCCTCGACGAAGCCGTGGAAGATCCCGATCGCGTTCGAGCCGCCGCCGACGCACGCGACGACCGCCTCGGGGAGCCGCTGCTCTGCGGCGAGCATCTGCTCACGTGCCTCGCGGCCGATCACCGATTGCAGCTCGGCCACGAGCTCGGGATACGGCGCAGGCCCCACGCACGAGCCGATCAGGTAGTGCGTCGTCTCGACGTTCGTGATCCAGTCGCGGATCGCCTCGCTCGTCGCCTCCTTCAGCGTCTTCGTGCCGAAGCCCACCGGGCGCACCTCGGCGCCGAGCAGCCGCATCCGCTCGACGTTGGGACGCTGGCGGCGCATGTCCTCCTCGCCCATGTAGACGACGCAGTCGAAGCCGAAGCGCGCGCAGACCGTTGCGGTGGCGACGCCGTGCTGCCCGGCTCCCGTCTCGGCGACGATCCGCTGCTTGCCGAGCCGCTGGGCGAGCACCGCCTGGCCGAGCGCGTTGTTGAGCTTGTGCGCGCCGGTGTGGAGGAGGTCCTCCCGCTTGAGGTAGAGGCGCTTTCCCGGAGCGAAGCGCTCGGCGAGCGTGAGCGGTGTCGGCCGCCCCGCATACGTCGCGAGGAGGTCGTGCAGCTGCATGCGGAACGAGTCGTCTGCGAGTGCCTCCCGCCAGCCGCGCTCGAGCTCGTCGAGCGCCGGGATCAGCGTCTCCGGGACGTAGCGCCCGCCGTAGTCCCCGAAGTCGCTCACAATCGCGCCGCCTGCACGAACGCCCGCACCTTCTCGTGGTCCTTGATCCCGGGTGCGGACTCGAGCTGCGACGCAGCGTCCACCGCCCAGGGCCGCACGACACGGATCGCCGCGCGCACGTTGTGTGGACCGAGCCGGCCGGCGAGGACGACTCGCTCGTCGCCGCGGGCGTTCCGCCAGTGGTCGGGATCCTCTCCTTCCCAGGGCAGGTCGGCGACGCGCGCGACCGGCTCGCCGTCCCTGAGCAGGACGGCGTCACGTCCCCGCACCGCGCCCTCCTGTCGCTCGTAGAGCTGGACGAGGTCAGCCCCTCGCTCTTCCGGCTCGCCGACGAAGACGGAGACGCTCAGCACCGTGTCCGGCACCGGAAGGACCTCGGCGGCCTTGCGCGGCGAGCCGTCGGCGAAGATGAAGCCGCACAGGTCGGCTCCCGCCTCGACGGCGCTGTCGACGTCCTCCTGCCGCGTCAGCCCGCAGACCTTGACGAGCGGCCGGGAGAGCAGGTCATGGAGCTTTGCCTCCGGCTCGCCGGCCTGCATGAGCGACGTGCCGACGAGCACGGCGCGCGCGCCGGCGAGCTCGGCTGCGGCCGCCTGCGCGCGCGTGTGGATCGCGCTCTCGGCGACGACGACGCGGTCGCGTGGCGCCTTCGCCACGAGAGCCAGCTGCGCGGCGCGGTCGATCCGGAACGTGCCGAGGTCGCGCGCGTTGACGCCGATCACGCCGGCACCGAGGCCGGTCGCGCGTCGTAGCTCATCCTCGTCGTGGGCCTCCACGAGCGTGTCGAGGCCCAGCTCCCGCGCGGCCTCCATGAGGTGCGCGGCCGTCGCATCGTCGAGGTCGCGGAGGATCAGGAGTGCCGCGTCGGCGCCCGCGTCCCGTACGTCGCGCAGGTGCTCCTCCGTCGAGAAGAAGCCTTTCGCGAGCAGCGGCAAACCGGTCGCCGCCCGGGCCGCGCGCAGATCGTCGAGCGAGCCCGCGAACGCGGCGTCGACGAGAACCGAGACGGCTCGCGCTCCTCCGGTCTCGTAGGCGGGCACGACGTCCTCGACCCGGGCGCGGGGGCTGATGTCGCCGGCCGAAGGCGAGCGGCGCTTGAACTCGGCGATGGCGCCGAAGCCGGGGCGGGAGAGGGCCTCTGCGAGCTTCATGAGTGGGAGAACTCCACGAGCTCGTCGAGCCGTGCCGCCGCGGCGCCGGAGTCGATCGCCTCCCGCGCCTGCGCGATCCCCTTCGCGCAGGTCCGTGGCGTGCCCGGCTGCGGCGATCCCGCCGGCCGCGTTGAGGAGCACCGCCGACCGGTGACCGCCGTCCGCGCCGCCGAGCACGCCGCGCAGGGCGGCCGCGTTCGTCAGCGGGTCTCCGCCGCGCAGCTCCTCCGGGTCGCAGCGCTCGATCCCGAGCTCGAGCGGGTCGAGCTCGTACTCGCGGACCTTTCCACCGTCCACCTCGCAGACGAGGTTCGGGCCGCAGGGCGAGAGCTCGTCGATGCCGCCGGCGCCGTGCACGACATATGCCCGCGTCGTCTCGAGCTGGACGAGCGTGTCGGCGAGCGTCCGCGCGAGCTCCGGCGAATAGGCACCGAGCATCAAGGCGCGCGCGCCCGCCGGGTTCGTCAAGGGGCCGAGCACGTTGAAGACGGTACGCGTCGCGAGCTCGCGACGGACGGGCGCCGCGTGCCGCATCGCCGGGTGGTGCGCCTGCGCGAAGAGGAAGCCGAAGCCGAGCTCGTCGATCGAGCGCTCGATCCGCTCCGGCGGCAGCTCGAGCTCGAAGCCAAGCGCCTCCAGCACGTCGGCGGCTCCCGTCTGCGACGAGGCGGCCCGGTTGCCGTGCTTGGCGACGGCGGCTCCCGCCGCGGCCGTGACGAGGGCTGCTGCCGTCGAGAGGTTGAACGTGTTCGCGCCGTCGCCGCCGGTGCCGACCACGTCGACGAGATCCGTGCGCTTCGGGCTGACGCGGAGGACGTGCTCGCGCATCGCTTCGGCGCAGCCGGCGATCTCGTCCGCCGTCTCGCCCTTCGCCCGCAGCGCGACGAGGAAGCCCGCGATCTGCGCATCGGTCGCTTCCCCGGCCATGATCACGGCCATCGTCCCGCGCGCCTCCTCGCGGCTCAGATCATGCCCGTCGAGCAGCCGCGCGAGGACTTGCTGAATCACAGCCTGCCCTCGAGGAAGTTGCGCGCGAGCGCGGGCCCGTCCGGGGTCAGCACGGACTCCGGGTGGAACTGGACGCCGACGGCCGGCAGCTCGCGGTGGCGCACCGCCATCACCTCGCCGTCGTCGGCGAATGCCGTCGGCTCGAGCACGTCGGGCAGTCGCGTCGCGGCGAGCGAGTGGTAACGGCCGGCCTCGAACGGATCCGGCAGGCCTTCGAAGAGCCCGCTCCCGTCGTGCCGCACCGGGCTCGCCTTCCCGTGCACGAGCTCGCGGGCGTAGCCGACCTCGCCGCCGCAGGACTCGACGAGCGCCTGGTGGCCGAGGCAGACCCCGAGCGTCGGCGTCGTCGACAGGAGCCTCTCGACGATCGCGGGCGTGGCGCCTGCGGCCGCCGGCCGACCAGGGCCGGGCGAGACCACGAGGTGGGAGGGAGCGAGCCGCTCCGCCGCGTCCGCGTCGAGCTCGTCGTTCCGCCGCACGACGACCTCCGCTCCGAGCGCCCCGAAGAGGTGCGCCAGGTTGTAGGAGAACGAGTCGTAGTTGTCGATCAGGAGAATCACGACGCTCCGTCCTGCTCCGACTCTGCCAGCTCGATCGCCGCCTCGAGCGCACGCAGCTTCGCGAGGCATTCCTCGTGCTCGGCCGCCGGGTCCGAGTCCGCGACGATGCCGCCACCGGCCTGGAGGTGTGCGACCCCGTCCCGCAGCCAGAGCGTGCGGATCGCGATGCAGGTGTCGAGCTCCGCGGCTGCTGGGATGAAGTAGCCGACCGCGCCGGCGTAGATCCCGCGCCGGTACTGCTCGAGCTCCGAGATGATCTGCATCGCGCGCACCTTCGGGGCGCCTGAGACCGTGCCGGCCGGAAAGCACGCGCGCAGCAGCTCGAACGGCGTGATCCCGTCGCGCAGCTCCCCGACGACCTCCGAGACGAGGTGCGTCACGTGCGAGTAGCGCTCGGGCTCCATGAAGCGCTCGACCCGCACAGACCCCGGCACACACACGCGGGAGAGGTCGTTGCGCCCGAGGTCGACGAGCATCGTGTGCTCCGCCCGGTCCTTCTCCGAGGAGAGCAGTGCCGCGGCGTCGCCCTCGCCGGGCGCGATCGTCCCGGCGATCGGGTTGAGCTCGGCAAGGCGGCCGGAGCACTTGACGACGGTCTCCGGCGAGCTGCCGACCAGCGCGACGTCCCCGAGCTCGAGCAGGAACAGATACGGCGACGGGTTGACGCGCCGCAGCGCCCGGTAGAGCTCCACGGCCGACGCCGAGGTCGGGCGGGTCGCGCGCTGTGCGATCACCACCTGGAACACGTCGCCCTCGCGGATGTGCTCCTGCGCGCGCTCGACGCGACGGAGGTGCTCTTCGCGCGACGGCGCGCGCTCGAGCGGGCCGCGCGGTGTCGTGCCGTGAGGCAGAGGGGGAGACGAGGCCGTCAATCGGGCCACGTCGCCGCGCAGTAGCTCGGCGACGCCGCGGGCATGGTCGAAGCGGAGCAAGACGTCGGGGACGAGGAAGAGGCTCTCCGGCACACCGGGACCCTCCTCCGGTAGCGCCACGGTCGGCTCGAACGTCGCAACGGCGTCGTAGCCCAGGTAGCCGACGACCGGCTCGCCGATCGCCTCCGCCTCCTGGAACGAGACGAGCCGCGACCCGGCGCCGACGAAGCTGTAACGGCCGAGCCGGCCGCGCTCGACCGACTCGAGCAGGAACGCCCCGCCGGCGCCCTCGCGCAGGCTCAGGTAGGCGCCGAGCGGCGTGAGAAGGTCGGTTGGGATCTCGGTTTCGGACATGAAAAAGGCTCCTCTCGGAGCCGGGTCGAGCGGGACGGGCTGTTCCGGCGCACTCAGCGTGCGCGCAGGCTCCCGCCACGCTCGGCGCACCAGGCCCACCGGTCGAGGACGGAAGTCATGGCCGCAGAGTAGGCAGGGGTCGTGTGAGCGTCAAGCGGCGAAGTGGTGGCCGGCGTCCTCGAGAGCATCGGCGGCGCGGGCGAGATCAGCGGAGCGGACGAGGACGTAGTCCGACTCGAACGTCGAGATGACGAAGATCGGCAGCTGTGCCTCCGCGAGCGGCGTGACGAGCGACGCGACGACTCCGCTGAGGGAGAAGTCGAGCGGCCCCATCACCTCGAGCACCGTCCAGCCGCGGTCGACGCTCTCGCCCTCCGGCACGTCGTGGTCGCGGCAGACGACGGAGACCTCGTGCTCGGTGCGCGTCACCGAGCGGAACGGCCCGATGTCGACCCACTCCGGCAGCTCGGAGCCGGGCTGGAGCCGGACGACGGCGTAGCTGTCGGGCAGCGTCCGCAGCTTCACGCCGGGACGCTAGCGCGGAGCCGCTGCGAACGGCGCAGGTAATGTCCCGCCGCCATGCCGCTGCCCGAGCTGCTCGAGCGCCTCCTGACCACTCCCGGTCCCTCCGGCCAGGAGGGTGCCGCTGCTGCCGTCTGGCGGGAGGCCGCCGCACCCATCGGCGAGGTCTCGACCGACGTCCTCGGCAGCTCGTGGGTGCGCGTGCCGGGCACCGCGGGAGGCCCGTCCCTCGCGGTCGTGGGGCACGTCGACGAGATCGGCGTCGTCGTCACGCACCTCGGCGACGACGGCATCGCCGCCGTGCGCCCGGTCGGCGGCTTCAACCCGGCCGTGATGGTCGGCCAGCGGGTCGACGTGCTGACGCGGAACGGCCCGCTTCCGGGTGTCGTCGTGGCACGCGTGCAGAAGCTGCGCCGCGGCCGCGGCGAGGAACGCAAGCCGGTCGAGTACGAGGATCTCTTCCTCGACGTCGGCGCGAAGGACGGCGACGAGCTCCGCTCGCTCGTGCGTCCCGGGGACGCTGCGGTCTGGCACGGTGCGCCTGTCGCCCTGGCCGGGAGCCGTGTCGCCTCGCGGGCGTTCGACAACCGGATCGGTTGCTACGTCGCGCTCGAGGCGGCGAGACGGCTCGCGGAGCGGGGCGGGGGGCCCGGCGACTTCATCGCGGTCGCCGCCGTGCAGGAGGAGGTCGGCGACTTCGCGGGGTCCCGGACCGCGGCCTTCGCCACCGAGCCGGAGGTCGCGATCGCCGTCGACGTCACGCATGCGAACGATGTCCGAGGCGGGGAGCCGGAGGACGAGGGAAAGGTCGTGCTAGGCGGAGGGCCGACGGTGGCTCGCGGGCCCTCGATTCATCCGGCGGTCTTCGAGCTCCTCCACGAGACCGCCGAGGCGGAGAAGATCCCGTTTGCGGTCGAGGTCTCGCGCGGTACGACGAGCACTGACGCGGACGCCGTGTATCTCAGTCGCCGCGGGATCGCGACGGGGCTCGTATCGGTGCCGCTCCGCTACATGCACTCGCCGGTCGAGTTGGCCGATCTCCAGGACATCGAGCAGGCCGTGCAGCTCGTCGTCGCGTTCGCCCTCAAGCTCGAGCCTGGACTGAGCTTCGCGGGCTAACTTGGGATCGTGAGCAGGAGCGTCATCGTCTCTGCCGTCCGGACGCCGTTCGGAAGGCTCAACGGCGGGCTCGCCGCCTATCCGGCGACGGAGCTGGGCGCGATCGCGATCCGTGCCGGCCTCGAGCGCGCGGGCGTCGAGGGGCATGAGGTCGAGTACGTGATCATGGGCCAGGTACTCCAGGCGGGCGCCGGACAGGCTCCGGCGCGGCAGGCGGCCGTCGGCGCCGGCATCCCGATCGACGTTCCCTCCGACACCGTGAACAAGGTCTGTGCCTCCTCGATCCGCGCGGTCGAGATCGCCGATTCGATGATCCGTGCCGGCGACGTCGAGCTCGTCGTCACCGGCGGCATGGAGTCGATGACGAACGCGCCCTATGCGCTCCCGAAGGCGCGGCAGGGCTATCGGATGGGCGACGGGACGCTGCTCGACCTGATGATCTGGGACGGGCTGCGCTCATCCTTCGACGAGCAGCACATGGTGCAGCAGGCCGCGAAGGTCGCGCGCGAGCTCGGCATCTCGCGCGAGGAGCAGGACGGGTGGGCGCTGCGCTCCCACGAGCGCGCCGCGGCCGCGCAGGATGCCGGCCGCTTCGAAGACGAGATCGTCCCGGTGGGCGGGGTGACGGCCGACGAGTCGGTGCGCCGCGACACGTCGCTCGAGAAGCTCGCCTCGCTGAAGCCGGTCATGGATCCGGAGGGAACGATCACAGCCGGCAACGCGCCCGGTGTCAACGACGGCGCCTCGTGCGTCGTCGTGTGCTCGGAGGAGTTCGCGAAGCGGCGCGGGCTCGAGCCGCTCGCAACGATCGTGTCGCAGGGCTATGTCGCGGACGAGTTCGCGTGGCTCGCGCGTACCCCGGCGAATGCCGGCAGGCAGGCGCTCGAGAAGGCGGGGCGCTCGATCGGCGAGGTCGAGCGCGTCGAGGTGAACGAGGCGTTCTCCTCGGTCGCGCTCAACTCGGTGAAGATGCTCGGCGCCGACCCTGACCGTGCGAACGTCAACGGGGGCGCGGTCGCGCTCGGCCATCCGATCGGCGCGAGCGGCGGCCGGATCCTCGGCACGATGGTGCACGAGCTGCGGCGCAACGGCGGAGGCCTCGGCCTGGCCGCGATCTGCTCCGGCGGCGGCCAGGGCGACGCGCTGCTCATCGAGGCCTAAACGCCTCGAACCCGGCCCGGGTGCGGACCCGCAAAGCCGCTCAGCAAGCCGGATTCCTCCCTCCAAGCCGCCGAACCGGGGTCAGACCCCGGGCTAATGGCCGCTGCGGACATCGGCCGGACCTCGTGCGGGCGCCGCCGCGTATCAGCGGTGTCACCTCGAGGAGGAAGAAAATCGATGTCGGAGGGCGCGTCGCGCTCCTCGCCGCCGGGGCTCTAATCCTGCGGCGTCGCCGCGCTCAGGAACTCGAGCAGCACGCTCGACAGGAGGTCGGGCTCGCGTAGCGTCACGTAGTGGTCGGAGTCGAGCTCGACGTGGCGCGCGTCCGGGGCCGCGCTCGCGACGAGCGGGCCGATCTCGCGGAAGCCCGTCGGGTCGTGCTTCGCCGTCACGACGAGGGTCGGCACGGCGAGCTCGCCAAGCCGCTCCTTCGCCGGGGCGCCGGCCGGTCCGCGCAACTCGGCGCCGTCCGGCGGCGGGCTCGCGTCGGGCGTCGCGCGCCACAGCCGCCGGATCTCCTCGTCGGCGCCGAGCGGCGCCCAGACCTCGAAGTCGATCGCCATCGCCGCCTCGAGATCGCCCGCGGCCTCGGCCGACTCGTAGCGCGCCTCCTGCTCCGCCGAGTACGCGGCGCCGTCGTGTCCACCGAGGGCCGGCGCGACGCCGGCGACCGCCCAGAGCCGGTCGGGATGCGCGAGCGCGAGGTCGAGGGCGATCTTGCCGCCCATGGAAAGACCGACGACAGCCGCCCGTTCGATCCCAAGAGCATCGAGCAGGCCGACGGCGTCGTCCTGCCACGACCAGGGAGCAGCCGGCCCGGTCGAGCGTCCGAAGAAGCGCAGGTCGGTGCGGATCGTGCGGAAGCGCTCGGCGAGGAAGGGCACGACCGGCTCCCAGAGCCTCGAGTCGCCGAGCCCGCCGTGGAGCAGCAGGACAGCGGGGCCGTCGCCCGCCTCGTCGTACCAGAGGCGCGCGCCGTTGACGTCGACTGCCGGCACGGCGCGACGATATAGCCTCAGCGGTCGATGGACTTCGAGCACGTCCTCGTCGTCGGGGCCGGCCAGATGGGCGGCGGGATCGCGCAGGTCGTCGCCGCGTCCGGCCGCCACGTTTCCCTGCACGACCCGTACCCGGGCGCGATCGAGCGTGGCCTCTCGACGATGCGGAAGAGCCTGCAGAAGCTCGCGGAGAAGGGAGGCGCGGACCCGGACCAGGTCCTGGGGCGGGTCACGCCGGTCGAGGAGATCGTCCCGGCTGGGCTGATGATCGAGGCGGTCGTCGAGGACCTCGACACGAAGGCCGAGGTCTTCCGCGCCGCAGACCAGACCCTTCCGGCCGGCGCGATCCTCGCCTCGAACACGTCCTCGATCCCGATCACGTCGCTCGCGTCGGCCACCGACCGGCCGGACCGCGTGATCGGGATGCACTTCTTCAACCCCGTGCCGGTGCTGAAGCTCGTCGAGGTCGTGCGGGGCCGTGAGACCTCCGACGAGACGGCCACCGCGATCGTCGCCTTGGCGGAGGAGCTGGGGAAGACCCCGGCCGTCGCGAACGACTTTCCGGGCTTCGTCTCGAACCGGATCCTGATGCCGTTCATCAACGAGGCCGTCTGGGCGCTGCACGACGGCGTCGCCGAGGCGGAGGCGATCGACACGATCGCGAAGCTCGGCTTCGCCCACCCGCTGGGGCCGCTCGCGCTCGCCGACCTGATCGGGCTCGATACGTGCGTCGCGATCATGGAGGTGCTGCAGGAGGGGCTCGGCGACCCGAAGTACGCGCCGTGCCCGCTGCTGCGCGAGCACGTCCAGGCCGGGCGGCTCGGCCGCAAGTCGGGCCACGGTTTCTACGCTTACGGCTGATGGACTTCGAGCTCTCCGCCGAGCAGAAGGAGATCCAGGCGCTCACGCGCGACTTCGTCCGCGCCGAGATCGAGCCGAACGCGGCGGAGTGGGACCGCGAGCACCGCTTCCCCCGCGACGTCTTCGGCAAGCTCGCCGAGCTCGGCCTGATGGGCGTCTGCATCCCCGAGGAGTACGGAGGCGCCGGGGCCGACTTCCTCTCCTACATGCTCGTGCTCGAGGAGCTGTCGCGTGGCGACGCGGGCGTCGGCGTCACGGTCGCCGTCCACACGAGCGCCGCGAGCTTGCCGTTGCTCCGCTTCGGCACCGACGAGCAGCGGGCCCGCTTCGTGCCGCCGCTCGCCCGCGGCGAGCTGATCGGCGCCTTCGCGCTGACCGAGGCGGAGGCGGGATCCGACGCCGGTGCCCTGCGCACGTCGGCGACGCGCGAGGACGACGGCTGGCGGATCTCCGGGGCGAAGCAGTTCATCTCGACGGCCGAGAACGCCGGCACGTTCCTCCTCTTTGCCCGGACCGATCCCGACACGCCCGGCGCCCGCGGCGTCTCGGCCTTCGTGCTCGACGCCGATCACGTCCGCGTAACCGGTCGCGAGGAGAAGCTCGGCCTCAACTCCTCGACCACCAACTCGATCGCGGTGGATGCGCGCGTCGATGCCGACCGGCTGCTGCACGAGGAGGGCAAGGGCTTCCACGTCGCGATGGCGACGCTCGACGGGGGCCGGATCGGGATCGCCGCGCAGGCGGTCGGGATCGCGCAGGCGGCGTACGACGTCGCGCGCGAGTACGCGAAGGAGCGGCATGCCTTCGGGCGCCCGATCGCCGAGTTCCAGGCGATCCAGAACAAGCTCGCGGACATGTCGATGGAGATCGATGCCGCACGGCTTCTCGTCCATCGCGCCGCCTGGCTGAAGGAGAAGGACCTACCGCATACCGAGGCGGGCGCCAAGGCGAAGCTCTTCGCCTCGGAGATGGCACGCCGCCAGACCGGCGAGGCGATCCAGATCCTCGGCGGCTACGGCTACACGAAGGAGTTCCCCGTCGAGCGCTACTACCGCGACGCGAAGATCACCGAGATCTATGAGGGAACGAGCGAGATCCAGCGGCTCGTCATCGCACGCTCGATCCTCGGGCTACAGGACCGGGCGCTGGCGGCGGGCTAGAGCCTCTGCCATTCGCGTCTTCGCGCCTTCGAGGACGGGCTCTCCGTGCGAGACGAGGAGCCGCTCGACCGGTAGCTCCATGATGCGGGCGAGAGACGTCTCGAGCTCCTCCGGGCGGGCGAGGGCAGGGCTCTCGCACACGCGCAGCTCGCCGTGGATGTCGACCGCGAAGATCTCGGCCACCACGAGGGTGGCGTGCGGGCGGACGAAGTAGGCGACCTGCCGCTCGTCCGTGCCCTCGATCGCGAGCTCCTCGACGCCTGCGGGGGGCATGCCGCCGATGCGCGCGGCGTACCGCGCGGCGAGCTCGTCCGCGCTGCGGCGATGCCAGGCGGCCGTGAGCAGGATGACGACCGGTAACCCGCGCCGCTCGACGTCGGCGTCCAGATGCCGGAAGAGCTCGGCCTCCTCGCCGGCCGGAACGAGCGGGTCGAAGAGCACGGTCGCCTCGTCCGCCTCGTAGTAGACGCAGCCGACCTCGCGCGCCTCGTGCTCGCGGCCGGGCCAGCTCTCCCAGTTCGGGTGCTCGGCGGTCCAGCGCCAGAGGCCTTCGGCTATCCGGGCGGCTTCCACACGTACCTGGCGTCGGGCGTCTTCTCCTCGTTCCCCTCGCCCTCGGTGAGCTCGACCGCGACCGCGCCGTGCGCCTCGTAGAAGCGCCGCGCGCGCTCGTTCTGCTGGAAGACCCAGAACTGGAAGCCGTCCGGCCGCAGCGTTGTGACGTGCTCGAACAGCCGGTGTCCGACTCCCGTCCCGAGCTCGTCCGGGTGCACGTAGAGGTGCGTCAGCCAGTCGCCGTCGAGGATCGCGAAGCCGCGACCGAGGATGTACGCCTCGCCGTCGCGTAGGCACCGCTCGAAGAAGCCGAGGTGCTCCTCGTGGGTGTGGAGCTGCGGCAGGAAGTCGAGCAGCGCGAACGACGGCTCGAAGATAGCGACGACCTCTTCGACGTCCTCTGCGGTCGCTCGCCGGATCACTCGTCGTCGCGTTCGACGGCGTACAGGCGCCAATCCCCGGGCACGCCTTTCAGGGCTGCGGTTCCGCGGTCGCGGAAGCGGAGGCCTGACCCGGCGACGAGGTCCTTGACCGTGCTCGAGACGAGCACCTCGCCGGGCTCTGCCTCCTTTGCAACCCGCGCGCCGATGTGCACCGCGATTCCGCCGACCTTGCCGTCCAAGAGCTCGCATTCTCCGGTATGGAGCCCCGCGCGCAACTCGAGCCCGAGCCCGCGCAGGCTCTCGGTGATCGCGCAGGCGCAGCGCACCGCCCGCGCAGGGCCGTCGAAGCGCGCGAAGAAGCCGTCGCCGGCGACGTCGAGCTCCGCGCCGCGAAACCGGATGAGCTCCCGGCGGATCAACCGATGGTGCTGCTCGAGGAGCTCGCGCCACGCGCGGTCTCCAAGCTCTGTCGCTTTCGCGGTCGAGCCAACGATGTCGGTGAAGAGGACTGTGGCGAGCACCCGCTCCGGCTCGTCTTCCTGCCAGGCCCCACCCTCCCAGGCCTCGGTCAGGAACCGTTCCTGCTCGGCGGCGGCATCGAGCGCCGGCTTGCCGAAGGCCAGGTGTCCCGCACCGGGAACCTCGACGACCCGAGCCGTCGGGATCTTCTCGGCAACGTACTGCGCGACCTCGAGTGGGACGATCGTGTCCTCCGAGCCGTGGAGGATGAGCGTGGGGACGCGCACGGCCGGCAGCACGTGTCGGACGTCGATTTCCTTGTTCATGCGGTGCAGGGCTTCGAGCGAGCCGGGACTCGAGCCGTAGCGGAGTAGTTGGAGGAACGATTCCGCCTCCGCGTCGTCGAACTGGCCCAGCATCCGCACGACCGCGAGCGCCCGCTCGCGCGGCCCGAAGATCTCGAGTGCGGCGGCGACCTCCCGCTCGTACTCCTCTTCGGTTCGGCCCCACGGATAGTCCGGCGCCCACATCCGGCGGGGGAAGGCGCTGCGGACGACGAGTGCCGCCGTTCGATCGGGATACGTCGCGGCGAACAGGAGGGCCATCGCGGCTCCTTCCGACAGTCCGTAGAACGCGGCCCGTCGGGAGCCGACCGCGTCCATCACGGCCCGGACGTCGTCCATCCGCGCCTCGAGCGTCGGCGCGCCACTGACCCGGTCCGACATGCCCGTGCCCCGCTTGTCGAACCGGATCAGGCGCGCAAACGAGCCGAGTCTGTCGAGCACGGGGACGAAGCTCGGGATGTCCCAGTGAAGCTCGAGATGCGTGACATACCCGGGGATGAAGACGAGGTCGAACGGGCCGTCGCCGCTGACCTGGTACGCGATGTTCAGATCGCCGCTCTTCGCGTAACGCGTCTCCGGAACCACCGCGTCGTACCCTACGCCCGTGCCGCGCAATCCAAACGAGCCCGTCCGTCTGACGCGCATCTACACGCGTGGGGGGGACAAGGGCGAGACGAGCCTCGGCGACGGTTCCCGCGTGTCGAAGCTCGATCCGCGCGTGGGCGCGATGGGCGACGTCGACGAGCTCAACTCGCTCGTCGGGTGGGCGGGCGGCCTCGAGCGCATCCAGAACGAGCTCTTCGACCTCGGCGCCGACCTGTCCGTGCCCTATGCGGGCAACGAGGACCGCCTGCGCGTCACCCAGCCGGCGGTCGGCCGGCTCGAGGAGGAGATCGACGAGGCGAACGGTGCGCTGCCGGAGCTGAAGAGCTTCGTCCTGCCGGGCGGGAACGAGCGTGCCGCGCGGCTCTTCCTCGCACGGGCGGTCTGCCGCCGCGCCGAGCGGGCGGTCCTGGCCGTCCCCGATACCAACCCGCTCGCCGCGGTCTATCTCAATCGCCTCTCCGACCTCCTGTTCGTGCTCGCGCGCGCCGCCAACGGGGGCGAGGAGCCACTGTGGAAGCCCGGCTCCTACACTTCGGGCGATGGCGACGACGCGGAAGCCTGACACCGGCGGAGCCGGCTGGCGCGAGCGCTACGAGGCGACACCGGAGCGCGAGGGGGAGCTGTTCTCGACCATCTCCGGCGTCGAGAACGAGCCCCTTTACTCGCCCGAGAACGTCGAGGTCGACTATGAGCGCGACCTCGGCTGGCCGGGCGCCTATCCCTTCACGCGCGGCGTCTACCCGTCGATGTATCGCGGACGGCTCTGGACGATGCGCCAGTTCGCGGGCTTCGGCACGGCGGCGGAGACGAACGTCCGCTTCCGCTACCTCCTCGAGCACGGGCAGACCGGGCTGTCGACGGCCTTCGACATGCCCACGCTGATGGGCTACGACTCGGACCACGCGCGCTCGCTCGGCGAGGTCGGGCGCGAGGGCGTCGCGATCGACTCGCTCGCCGACATGGAGACGCTCTTCGACGGGATCCCGCTCGGCGAGGTCTCGACCTCGATGACGATCAACGGCCCGGCCGCGATGCTCCTTGCGTTCTACGCCTGCGTCGGCGAGGAGCAGGGCGTTGCGCTGGAGCAGCTGCGTGGCACCGTCCAGACGGACATCCTCAAGGAGTACATCGCGCAGAAGGAGTGGATCTTCCCGCCCGCGCCGTCGATGCGCCTCGTCGTGGACATGATCGAGTGGTGCTCCGAGCGGCTGCCGCTCATGCACCCGGTCTCGATCTCGGGCTACCACATCCGCGAGGCGGGGTCGAACGCGGCTCAGGAGCTCGCCTTCACGCTCGCCGACGGGTTCGCGTACGTCGAGGCGTGCCTGGAGCGCGGGCTCGACGTCGACTCCTTCGCGCCGCGGCTCTCCTTCTTCTTCAATGCGCACCTCGACTTCTTCGAGGAGATCGCGAAGTACCGGGCGGCGCGCCGCATCTGGGCGCGGCAGATGCGCGAGAAGTATGGCGCGCGGGATCCGCGCTCGTGGCTGATGCGCTTCCACACGCAGACCGCAGGCGTGTCGTTGACCGCGCAGCAGCCCGAGGTGAACCTGATCCGGACGGCGATCGAGGCGCTTGCCGCGGTGCTCGGGGGGACGCAGTCTCTCCACACGAACTCCTTCGACGAGGCGCTTGCGCTGCCGACCGAGCACGCGGTGCGGCTCGCGCTGCGCACCCAGCAGGTGATCGCGCACGAGACGGGCGTCGTGAACACGATCGATCCGCTCGGCGGCTCGTACTACCTCGAGCAGCTCACGAACGAGCTCGAGCGGCAGGCTTGCGACTACTTCGAGCGCATCGAGGAGCTCGGCGGCGTGATCCCGGCGATCGAGCAGAACTTCCAGCAACGGGAGATCGCGGAGGCGAGCTTCCGTTACCAGTCCGAGGTCGAGCGCGGCGAGCGCGTGGTCGTCGGCGTCAACCGCTACGAGCAGCACGACGAGCAGCCGATCGAGATCCTCCGCATCGACCCCGCCCTCGAGCGGCAGCAGATCGAGCGCGTGCAGGCCGTGCGCGAGCGGCGCGACGCAAGCGCGGCGGAGGCGGCGCTCGCGCGGCTGAAGGAGGACGCGGCGCACGACGACCGCAATCTGATGGAGCCGATCATGGACGCCTCGCGCGCCTACGTGACGATGGGCGAGATGTGCGACGCGCTGCGCGACGTGTGGGGCACCTGGCGCGAGACCCCGGTCTTCTGAAGACCTGGACGAAACAGACATCTCCGGGTGTCTGACACCGGCCAATGGCCGGCGCGGACGTGTCCGGACTCGAAAGCTCCTGCTACCGGCGCCCCACCTGTCACTCCCGGCCATGTCTAGGTGTCTGACACCTAGACATGGCTACTCGGGCGTTCCGTTACGCTCGGGCCGATGGCTGGGAAGATCCGCGTCGTCGTCGCGAAGCCGGGCCTCGACGGGCACGACCGCGGCGCGAAGATCATCGCCCGCGCGCTGCGCGACGCCGGCATGGAGGTCATCTACACCGGCCTCCACCAGACGCCCGAGCAGATCGTCGAGACAGCGATCCAGGAGGACGCCGACGCCGTCGGCATCTCGATCCTCTCCGGCGCGCACATGACCCTCGTGCCCCGCATCCTTGAGCTCCTGCGCGAGAACGGCGTCGAGGACGTCGTCGTGGTGGTCGGAGGGACGATCCCCGACGACGACGCCGACGAGCTCCGCAAGCTCGGCGTCGCAGGCGTCTTCGGTCCCGGCGCGCCGACGAGCGAGATCGTCGACTTCCTGAAAGGCGCCGTCGCGGCGTGACTGTTCTCGTCGACCGCGAGGAAGCGGTCGCAGTCGTCACGATCGACCGGCAGGAGGCGCTCAACGCGCTCAACGTCGAGACGCTCACCGAGCTCCGCGACCGCCTGCGCGAGCTGGCCGAGGACGACTCTGCCCGCGCCGTCGTCCTGACCGGCGCGGGCGAACGTGCCTTCGTAGCCGGCGCCGACATCAAGTACATGGGAAGCCTCGGCCCCGGCGAGGCGAGGGCGTGGGGTGCGCTCGGTCACGAGGCGGCGCGGCTGCTCGAGGAGATGCCGAAGCCGACGATCGCGGCGATCAACGGCTTCGCGCTCGGCGGCGGCTGCGAGCTCGCACTGGGCTGCGACCTGCGCTACGCCTCGACGAACGCACGGCTCGGCCAGCCCGAGATCGACCTCGGCATCGTCCCGGGCTGGGGCGGAACCCAGCGGCTCGCCCGAGTTTGCGGCCTCGGCGTCGCGAAGGAGCTGATCCTCACCGGCCGCCAGATCGAGGCGGAAGAGGCGCTCCGGATCGGCCTCGTCAACGCGATCGCCGATCCTGTCCTCGAGCACGCCCTCGAGGTCGCCGGGAAGCTCGCGGCGAAGAGCCCGGGCGCGCTCCGCGTCGCGAAGCGTCTCCTCAACCTCTCGCCGGGCGCGCTCGAGCGAGAGGCAGAGGAGTTCGGCGACCTGTTCGCGAGTGAGGACGCGAAGGAAGGCCTCGCCGCCTTCGCCGAAAAGCGCGCGCCCCGCTTCGTCGGCAGGTAGAGCGCACGCCACCAGGAGGATTCGCGGCGGACGCCGCGTAGTCGGGGACCCATGCGCTTGCGCATCCTTCTCGTAGGGGCGGTGACGGCCGCCATTGCCGCCGCGCCCGCCGCGGCCGCCTCGGGCAGCCCGAACCCGCAGACTGCGGGACTACAGGCGGCGCTGCGCGCCCAAGGGCTGTACCACGGCCCGATCGACGCGATCTCCGGACCGAACACGGTGTCGGCAGTCCGCGCCTTCCAGCGGATCCACGACCTGCCGGTCACCGGGCTCGCGAACGAGCGCACGCGCAAGGCCCTCGGCCCGCTCGGCAAGCCGCTCTTCGGCGCGCGGACGCTCCGTCGGGGGGCGTTCGGATGGGACGTCGCGGTGCTCCAGTTCCTGCTCGTCCGACAGGGGATCAGCGTTCCGGTGAACTCGTACTTCGACGGCCCGACGCTGCACGGCGTGCGCGTCATGCAACACCGCCTTCACCTGCGAGGTGACGGTGTGGTCGGGCCGCACACGTTCACGGCGCTCGTCAAGCGGGACCCGGTGCCCCTCGCCCACCGAAGCGTGGTCGTCGCTCACCACAAGTCCCACCGCCGTCACCACCCGCGCCGCACACTGGCCGCCGTTCACGTCGTCCACCCCGGCGAGACGCTCACGGGGATCGCGCGCCACTACCACACCACGGTGGCGAGGATCGCGCGGCTCAATCACCTCGACCCGAGCCATTTCCTGCTGATCGGGACCCGCCTCCGCGTCCCGCGTGTGCGGCACGTCGGAGCGACGCGGGTCGCCTACCGCACCGAGAGCGTTGCGTCGGTTCGAGCGCTCCTCGACCGCTGGGCCGCGCACTACGGGGTCAGCGTCCATCTCGTCCGCGCACTCGCGTGGATGGAGTCCGGGTACAACAATGCACTCGTCTCGTCGGTCGGGGCGCGCGGCATCATGCAGCTCCTCCCGACGACGTTCCGCTTCGCCGAACACGTCCTGATCCGCCATCGAGTGCGCCACGACGCGAACGGCAACGTCCGCGCCGGAGTCGCCTACCTCTCGCACCTGCTGCACGACTTCCACGGCGACAAGCGCCTCGCCCTCGCCGGCTGGTACCAGGGCGAGCGAGCAGTACGTAAGCACGGCCTCTACAAGGTGACGAAGACCTTCGTCGCCGACGTGCTCGCACTCCAGCAGCGCATGTGAGCCAACGCGCGCGGCGCCCGGACTAGCATCCCGCCGGGATGAAGATCGCCGTCTGCGTCAAGCACGTGCCCGAGGGGCCTAGCCGCCTCGATCCAGCGACATTGCGTCTCGACCGGTCGGGCGAGGGCGCGCTCAACCACTTCGACGCGAACGCCGTCGAAGAGGCGCTGCGTCTCAAGGGCGACTCGGACACCGAGGTCGTCGCCGTCTCGGTCGGGCCGCAGAAGGCACTCGATTCGCTCCGCAAGGCTCTGGCGATGGGCGCCGACCGCGCCGTGCTCGTCTCCGACGACGCGGCCGCCGGCTCCGACCTCGTCGCGACGAGCCGGCTGCTCGCTGCGGCACTCGGGAAGGAGGACGCGGACCTCGTCCTGTTCGGCCAGCAGGCCTCCGACGCCGACGGCGCCGTTCTCTGGGCCGCCGTCGCGGAACGGCTGGGCCGGCCGGTCGTCTCCCAGGCGATGGAGCTCTCGGTCGACGGCGGCTTCGTCCGCGTCAAGCGGCAGACGGAGTTCGGCTACGACACGCTCGAGGCGCCGCTGCCCGCAGTCGTCGCCGTGAGCGATGCGATCAACGAGCCGCGCTATCCGTCGCTCAAGGGGATCATGGGCGCGAAGAAGAAGCCGCAGGACGTCCTCTCGCTCGCCGATCTGGGCGTGGATCCGGGCGCGGCGGGCGACGCGGGCGCCCGCACGACGGTGCTCGCGCTCGGCGATCCGCCCGCGCGCGGCGACGCGCGCAAGATCGAGGACGACGGCAACGCGGCCCAGGCGATCGTCGACTTTCTTGCGGAGAAGAGGCTCGTATGAAGACCGGTAACAGTTACCGTCACGGAAGCGTTACGGCTCTGACCCAAGGCTTTATGCGGCCGATGGGCCTTCCCGAAGCAAGGCGTTACAAAGGCGTATCGGTACCTGTTACCGGTCGGAGGCCGCGGTGAGCGTGCTCGTTTTCCTGGAGCACCATGGCCGCGAGCTGCAGAAGGGCTCGCTGGGCGTCTTGTCGAAGGCTGCTTCGCTCGGCGAGGACGTCGCGGGCGTGATCGCCGGCGAGGGCGCGCGGGGGCTCGCGGCCGAGGCGGGCAAGTTCGGCGCCGCGAAGGTCTGGATCTGCGAGGACGGCGAGGTCGCTGAGCCGCTGCCACAGCCCCGCGTCGACGTCCTCGCGCAGGTCATCGGGGAAGGTGGCTACGACACCGTCCTCTTCGCCAACTCCGTCCTCGCCGCGGACGTCGCAGCCGGGCTCGCCGCGCGTCTCGACGCCGGCCTCAACTGGGACCTCGTCGACGTCGAGCTTCGGGGCGGCGAGCTCGTCGGCAAGCGGCCGGCGCTGCAGGACTCGGTCTATGCCGACGTGGGGTGGAAGAGCACGCCGCGGCTCGCGCTCTTTCGCGCCAGCTCGTTCGACGCGACGGCGACGGGCGGCGGCGAGCCCGAGATCGCCGAGGTCTCGCCCTCGTACGCCGAGCACTCCACCGCCGTGAAGCTCGTCGGCCAGGACGCGGAGGAGTCGAGCGGCCCGTCGATCGAGGACGCCGACGTGATCGTCGCGGGCGGGCGTGGGCTCGGCTCGCCCGACAACTTCACCCTCGCGGAGGAGCTCGCGAAGGCGCTCGGCGGAGCAGTCGGCGCGACGCGGGCAGTCGTCGACGCGGGCTGGTATCCCTATTCCGCCCAGATCGGGCAGACGGGCAAGACTGTCTCGCCGAAGCTCTATGTCGCCCTCGGTATCTCGGGCGCGATCCAGCACAAGGTGGGCATGCAGAGCTCCGGCACGATCGTCGCGATCAACAAGGACGCGAACGCGCCGATCTTCGAGTTCAGCGACCTCGGCGTCGTCGGCGACGTGCACCAGGTCGTGCCCAGGCTGACCGAGCTCTTGCGCGACCGCAAGGGATGAGCAGGCCTTCCAACTTCCCGCCGCCGTTCTCGGCGAGCGACTACGTCGCGGAGCCGACGGACCCGGCCGACGAGCGGATCGAGGTCGGCATCCTCGTCGTCGGCGCCGGCCCGGCCGGCCTCGCCTGTGCCATACGTCTCGGGCAGCTGCTCGAGGAGCACCCCGAGATGGCGGAGAGGCTCGGCGAGGTCCCGGTCGCGGTGCTCGAGAAAGGCAAGCAGCCCGGCTCGCATCTCCTTTCGGGCGCAGTCGTAGACCCCAGAGCGCTGCGCCGTCTCTTCGGCGACCGCCTGCGGATGGACGAGCTCCCGTCGTACGGCCCGGTCCCCGGCGAGTCGGTCTACGTCCTCACGCGGCGAGCCGCGCTGCCGATCCCCCCGCCGCCGCCGATGCAGAACCACGGCAACTGGATCTTCTCGCTCTCGCAGCTCGGCCGCTTCCTCGCCGAGCGGGCGGAGGAGGGCGGTGCGACCATCCTCCCCGAGACCGCGGCGCAGAAGCTCCTCGTCTCGCACGGGCGCGTCATGGGCGTCCGCACCGGCGACAAGGGCCGCGGCCGGGAGGGAGGCGAGCTCGGCAACTTCGAGGCCGGCTCCGACCTCGTCGCCAAGGTCACGGTGCTCGCAGAGGGAACCCAGGGCCACCTCACCGGGGTTGCGCTCGATCGCTTCGGACTCCATAGCGACGACCCGCAGGTCTGGGAGCTCGCCGTCAAGGAGGTCTGGAAGGTCGATCGGCCGCTCGACCGTGTCATCCACACAATGGGCTGGCCACTGCGCACCGGCAAGCGCTTCCGGGAGTTCGGCGGCTCCTTCATCTACCCGATGGGCGACGACATGGTCACGATCGGCCTCGTCGTCGGGCTCGACTACCGCGATGCGTCGCTCTCCGTGCACGACCTGCTGCAGGAGCTGAAGACGCACCCGAAGATCCGGCGCATCCTCGCCGGCGGCGCGCGCCTGGAGTGGGGCGCGAAGACGATCCCGAGCGGCGGCTTCCACTCGCTTCCGCAGCGGCTCCACGCGCCGGGCCTGCTCCTGTGCGGGGACGGCGTCGGCATGGTCAACGTGCCGCGTCTCAAAGGCATCCACTACGCGATCGAGTCGGGGCGGCTCGCGGCCGAGGCCGCGTTTCGCGCGCTGCAGCGCGGCGAGACGCCGGCGAGCGCGCTCTCGTCCTACGACGAGGCGGTGCGCGACAGCTTCATCTGGCAGGACCTGTACGAGGTGCGGAACATGCGCCAGGTCTTCGGCCGCGGCTTCTTCGTCGGCGGCGCGCTCGCGAGTGCGATGACGCTCTCCAAGGGGCGCGTCGAGCTCGGGAAGCTGCGGGCCGAGCCGGACGCCGACCAGCCGCTCCTCGTCACGGATCGCGACGCGAGCTACCCGGCGCCCGACGGCAAGCTCACCTTCGACAAGCTCTCGTCGGTGTTCGCGTCGGGCAACAAGACGCGCGACGACCAGCCGAATCACATCCGGATCGAGCGGCGCGTGCCGCGGGAGGTCGCGCAGCTCTGGGAGCACATGTGTCCCGCCCAGGTGTACGAGGTCGGGCCGGAGGAGTCGGACGGCACCGTCCTGGTCGAGCTCGCGCCCTCGAACTGCGTCCAGTGCGGCGCGATCACGGCCAAGGGCGGCCGGCTCACGCCACCGGAGGGCGGCTCCGGGCCCGAGTACACCCTGACCTGATTTACCGGGGATTTACCTCGAGTCCGCGCAGACCGACGACAATGCGTTCCATGTTCGGCAGGCGCTTCGTCCTCCTCGCAGGCGTCCTCGTGGCGCTCAACCTCGCGCTCTGGTTCGCGGCACCCGGTCTCGCGCTCCGGAAGGCGATCGTCAATCAGCTCTTCGGGCCGAAGATGGTTCGCGCCGTCGTGGTCGAGAAGAACGGAGTCGAGTGGAACCTCGACCGCGGCGTGATCACCTCCGTCGACGGCACACAGGTCACGCTGCGCGAGTCCGACGGCCGTATCCAGCAGATCCCGCTCTCGAGCTCGACCGTGGTCATCCGCTTCGGACGCCTCCTCACGCCGGACGTGCTCGCTCCGCGCTGGCACGTGCTCGTGACCTGGCCGGCGACCGGCGCCGCGAAGTCCGTCGACGTCGAGAGAATCCCGCGGCGGCGGTAGAGGCGGGGGTCAGTCGATCCTGCGCGCCGCTGCCCCGCCTATCCTGAGGCCGTGAGCGCAAAGGCAACGGGAGGCGCTCTCCTCCTGGTGGAGGACGACGACTCGATCGGGCGCCTCGTCAAGCAGTATCTCGAGCAGCAGGACGGCTGGCGCGTTCTCTGGCGCCGGACCGGAGAGGAGGCGATCGCGGAGCTGCGGGGCCAGCCGGTGCGTCTCGTCGTGCTCGACATCGGCCTCCCCGGCATGGACGGCTTCGAGGTCTGCCGCCGCATCCGGGCCGGGTCGAAGGTGCCGATCGTGATGCTCACCGCCCGCGACGAGGAGCCGGACCGCGTCGCCGGGCTCGAGCTTGGCGCGGACGACTACGTCTCGAAGCCCTTCTCGCCCCGCGAGCTGTCCGCCCGGATCAAGGCGATCCTTCGCCGTTCGGAGCGCCGGAGCGAGGACGAGGTGCTGGCCGCGCGCGAGGTCGTCCTGCGACGGGATTCCCACGAGGTCACCGTCGCCGGCGCGCTGGTCGAGCTCACGAGCAAGGAGTTCGACCTCCTCGCCTGCTTCCTCGAGCATCCCGGGATCGTGCTGTCGCGCGAGCGTCTGCTCGACCTCGTGTGGGGCATGACCTACCCCGGCGGCACCCGCACCGTCGACGTGCACGTCGCGCAGCTGCGGCGCAAGCTCGGCGACCCGGAGGGGATCCGGACGGTGCGCGGCGCCGGCTACAAGCTGATCCCTGCCTGAGATGCTCGGGACGAGCCTCCGCTCGCGACTGTTCCAGGCGATCGGGCTCGTCGTCCTCATCTGCGTCGCGCTGACGATCGGGGTCGGGCTCGTTCTCACCCAGCGCGAGGTCAAGAAGTCGGCGCTGCGCGACCTGGCGCACCAGGTGGACCTGATCCATGCGAGCCAAGGCATTTTGTCGGCAAAGGCGCTGAAGCCGAAGATCCAGGAGATTCTCAACCGGTCGCCTCAACACGAGATCTATCTCTTCAAGCGAGGCGATCTACCGCCGTGGGCGCAGGAGCGGGTCGCTGCGAATCATCCGGTTCAGGGGACGATGGACTTCGGCAGCGACTCGTACTACTTCGCCGCGCGGAAGGCCAACCCGGGAACGATCATCCTCCTCCGTCGGCAGCGATCGTTTTTGTCGGGGTATGTCTGGGGGTTGCTCATCGCGGCTGCAGCCGGAGGGCTCCTCGCGGCGCTCGCCGCGTTCCTCCTCGCCCGGCGGATCGCGAAACCGGTCGACCGGATCGCAGCCGCGGCACGCACGCTCGCACGCGGCACGCACCCGGAGCCGGTGCCGGTCGAGGGCGCCGCGGAGATCGCGACGCTGGCGGGCGCGTTCAACGACCTCGCCGCGCAGCTCCGGAGAGCGCAACAGGCCGAGCGCAACTTTCTCCTCTCGGTCAGCCACGAGCTGAAGACGCCGCTCACCGCGATCCGCGGCTACGCCGAAGCCGTCGAGGACGGTGCGGTCGACCCTCGAGACGCTGCGGCGATCGTCGCCTCCGAGGCGCGGCGGCTCGAGCGGCTCGTCGGCGACCTGCTCGATCTCGCGCGCATGAACAGGACCGATTTCAGCGTGCACAACAGCGAGATCGACCTCGCCGAGGTGGTCGAGGACGCCGTCCGGCGCTACGAGCAGCAGGCGGAGAGCTTCGGCGTCGAGCTGCGTGCGGTCCCCGACTCTCCTGCACCGGCGATCGCCGACGCCGACCGTGTCCTCCAGGTCGTCTCGAACCTCGTCGAGAACGCGCTGCGTCTCACGCCGGCGGGCGGCCAGGTCCGCGTGGTCGCGGCTCCGGGGGTCCTTCGCGTCGAGGACACCGGGCCGGGCCTCGCCGAGGCCGACACCGAGCGTGCCTTCGAGCGCTTCTACCTGCATGAGCGCTACGGGCTGGAGCGGCAGGTCGGCACAGGCCTCGGGCTCGCGATCGTGAAGGAGTTGACGCTCGCGATGGGCGGGGACGTCGAGGTCGAGAGTAGCCCGGGCACGCTCACCGTCTTCACCGTGCGCCTTCGCGTCCCGAAGGTCGCGGCACGCGAGACGCTCCCTGCGTGAAGACACACTCCAGGCACGGTAAGCGGTACCGTCACGAAAGAGTGACGCGTGCCGACGTCGAGCAGGCGCGTGCCGTACTTGCGGGACGGATCCACCGCACGCCGACCTTCGGCTCGAGCGCCCTCGGCGTCTCGCTCAAGGCCGAGCTGTTCCAGAAGACGGGCTCCTTCAAGGCGCGGGGTTCGCTCAACCGGATCGTCGCGCTCACGCCCGAGGAGCGGCGGCGCGGCGTCGTCACGTGGTCGGCAGGGAACCACGCGCAGGCCGTCGCCTGGGCGGCCGCGGAGGAGGGCGTCGACTGCCTCGTCCAGATGTGGGAGGGCGTGAGCCCGCTCAAGGTGGACGCCACGCGCGGACATGGCGCGACCGTCGATCTCTCGGCGCCGGATCCGGCCGCCGCCTACGACCGCGTGCTCGCAATCGTCGAGGAGCAGGGACGCGTCTTCGTCCACCCGCACTCGGATCCGCTCGTCGTCGCCGGCCACGGGACGCTCGCGCTCGAGTTGCTCGAGGACGTGCCCGAGCTCGACACGGTCGTCGTCGGAACCGGTGGGGGCGGGCTGATCGCGGGAATCGTCACGGCGCTCGACGGACGTGCGCGCGTGATCGGCGTCGCGCCCGAGCGCGCGCAGGCCTTTCCCGCCGGCCTCGCGGCCGGTCACAGCGTCCGCGTCGACACCGACACCATCGCCGACGGGCTTGCGCCGCCGTTCGCCGGCGAGCTCCCGCTCGAGATCTGCCGCGGCAAGGTCGAGACCGCCCTCGTGACCGAGGACGAGATCGCGGCCGGGATGCGATTCCTCTACGGGCGCGCGAAGCTCGCTTGCGAGCCCGCGGGCGCCGCGGCGGCCGGCGCCGTTCTCGCGGGCAAGGTCGACGCGGGGCCTGGAGTGGCCGTGGTCGTCTCGGGCGGCAACGTGGAGCCCCAACAGGCCGCTGCTATCTTGAGAGAGCAATGAAAGCCGGCATCCATCCCGAGTACGTCCTCTCCACCGTGACGTGCTCCTGCGGAAACACGTTCCAGACCCGCTCGACGAAGCCGGAGCTGCATGTCGAGATCTGCTCGCAGTGCCATCCGTTCTACACCGGCAAGCAGAAGCTCGTCGACACGGGCGGTCGCGTCGAGCGCTTCCAGCGCCGCCTGGAGCGCGCCGGCCAGCCACGCCGCGGCTAGCGCAGGAGACTCCATGGCGAACGTCGGCGGACAGGCGGTCCTCGAGGGCGTGATGATGCGTGGGCCCGGGAACTGGGCCGTCGCCGTCCGCACGCCGTCCGGTGAGATCGCGCAGGTCTCGAGGCAGATCGACTCCGCGATGGCGCGCCACCTCGTCTTCCGGCTGCCGATCGTGCGCGGCGTGATGGCCCTCGGCGAATCGCTCGCCATCGGCTTCCGTGCGCTCGCGGTCTCGGCGAACTACGCCGCGCGGCAGGAGGGAGAGGAGGGCGAGGTCGAGACCGAGCTCTCCCGCGGCGCCCTCATCTTCGCCTTCGCGGTCGCGATCGGCTTCGCCGTGATGGTGTTCAAGGTCGGCCCGGCGCTGATCACCGACGCTCTCCCCATCTCGAGCGGGGGCTGGTTCGTGATCGTCGAGGGCCTGATCCGCGTCTCGATGTTCGTGGCCTATCTCGCGCTCATCTCGCTGCTGCCCGACCTGCGTCGCGTCTTCCAGTACCACGCCGCCGAGCACAAGGCGATCAACGCCTACGAGGCCGGCGAGCCGCTCGAGCCGGAGGTCGTGCAGCGTTACTCGCTCATCCATCCGCGCTGCGGCACGGCGTTCCTGCTCTGGGTGATGGTGCTCGCGGTGTTCGTGTTCGCATTCTTCGGGCGGCCCGTCTGGTACTGGCTGATCGCCACCCGGATCCTCCTCCTGCCGCTGATCGCCGGCCTGGCGTACGAGCTGATCCGCTTCGCCGGCAAGCACCAGGGCAACCGCGTCGTGATGACCTTGCTCGCCCCGGGGCTGTGGCTACAACGGCTGACGACCCGGGAGCCCACGCTCGACCAGCTCGAGGTCTCGATCCGCGCCCTGCGCGAGGTCCTCGCCCTCGAGAAGGCGCCGGGCGAGCCGTCTCTCGTCGAGGTGATGGCGTAGTGGCGACCGAGCGCCGCGCTGAGGTGACCTGGCGCGGCAGCCTGCTCGAGGGCTCCGGCACGATCGGCTCGACGACGAGTGGCGCGTTCGGCGGTCTCGGCGTGACCTGGAAGGCGCGCTCCGAGGACGACCACGGCGGCCTCACGAGCCCCGAGGAGCTGATCGCCGCAGCGCACGCGGCCTGCTTCTCGATGGCACTGTCTGCGGGGCTCGCGAGAGCCGGTACTCCGGCGGACGAGCTCCATACCTCTGCGACGGTCACCTTCCAGCCGGGCGAGGGCATCACCCGCATTGCGCTCGCGGTCGAAGGCCGCGTCGCCGGCATCGATGACGCCGCGTTTCAGGAAGCCGCCGAGACCGCCAAGGAGAACTGCCCGGTCTCCCAGGCGCTCGCCGGAGTCCCGGAGATCTCGCTCGAAGCCCGCCTCGGGAGCTAGACCGGCTCGATCCGCCCGCTCCGGACGTCGTAGACGAAGCCGCTCGCGTCGACCGAGCCCTGGAGGAGCGGATGGCTGCGGATCGTCTCGACGCTCTGCCGGACGCGCTCCGCCACGTCCGGAAACGGCTCGAAGTCGATGCTCTCCGAGCCCGGCCCGAGCTTCTCGTGGATGTCCTCGTTCGTGAAGGTGAGCATCCCGCAGTCGGTGTGGCCGATCACGAGCGCGTCCTCCGTCCCGAGCAGGTGATGGGAGATGACGAGCGAGCGGATCGTCTCGTCGTTGACGAGCCCGCCTGCGTTCCGGATCACGTGGGCGTCGCCTTCATCGAGGCCGAGGAAGCGCGCCGGGTCGAGGCGGGCGTCCATGCAGGTCACGACGGCGAGCTTGCGGCCGGGTGGCATCGGCAGGCTCCCTTTGCCGAATCCCGATGCGTAGCGCTCGTTGGCTCGAGTGACCTCGTCGACGACAGACATCCTGCGACCTCCCGGGTAGTGGCTTTACAAACTAAAGCGAGAAGCTATCCGAACTGAAGTGGGCTGGGCAAGCAGTACGCTGACCTGCCGTGACAACGGACTTCGAAAACCTCGTCGCGGAGCTCGAGCGCTCGTACGGAGAGCTACAGGCGCGGATGTCCGACCCGGCCGTCTACAACGACCATCGCGAGGCGGCGGACGTCGGCAGACGCCTGAAGGAGCTGGAGCAGCCGCACAAGCTCGCGCAGCAGTGGGAATCCGCCCGGGACGACCTCGCCGCTGCGCGCGCGGACGCCGACCTGCGGGAGCTCGTCCCCGAGCTCGAGGAGCGTACGGACAAGCTGCAGGAGGAGCTGCGCCTCGCGCTCGTCCCCACGGACCCGGCCGACCGCAAGGACGTCATCGTCGAGGTGCGGCAGGGCGTCGGCGGCGACGAGGCCGCGCTCTGGGCCGGCGACGTCTACCGCATGCTCACGCGTTACGCCGAGCGGCGCGGCTTCAAGGTCGAGCAGCTCGCGGCGAGCCCTTCGGACGGCGGCGGCTTCAAGGAGGTCACCTTCGCGGTCAAGGGCGACGGCGCCTACTCCGTCTTCAAGTGGGAGGGAGGAACCCACCGCGTCCAGCGAGTGCCCGAGACCGAGAGCGCAGGCCGCATCCACACGTCGACAGCGACCGTCGCCGTGATGCCCGAGGCCGAGGAGGTCGAGGTCGAGGTCGACCCGAACGAGCTCAAGATCGACGTCTACCGCTCCACCGGTCCGGGCGGCCAGTCGGTCAACACCACCGACTCGGCCGTCCGCATCACGCATCTCCCGACGGGCGTCGTCGTCTCGATGCAGGACGAGAAATCGCAGCTGCAGAACCGGGAGAAGGCCATGCGCGTCCTGCGCGCGCGCCTCTACGACCGCGAGCTCGAGCGGCAGCGGGCCGAGCTCGACGCGACCCGCCGCTCCCAGATCGGCTCGGGCGAGCGCGCCGAGAAGATCCGCACCTACAACTTTCCCGAGAACCGGCTCACCGACCACCGGGTGAAGCTGACGGTTCACCAGCTCGACCGGATCCTGCAGGGCGAGCTCGACGACTTCACCGAGGCGCTCGCGACCGACGACCGGCGGCGCGCGTTGGGCGAGTGACCGCGCGGCAGGCGTTGGCGGAGGCCGAGCGGAGGCTCGCCGCCGCCGGCGTCGAGACGCCGGGCGTCGACGCCGAGTGGCTCGTCGCGCACGCCCTCGGCACGACGCGCTCGGGGCTCGCCGCTCGCCTCGACGACCAGGTCCCGGCCGGCTCTGCCGGCGACGCTTCCAGCAATGCCCTTCAGCCGCTGCTCGCACGGCGTGAGGCGCGGGAGCCGCTGGCGTACGTGCTCGGTGAGTGGGGCTTCCGGCGGCTGACGCTGAAGACGGACGCGCGCGCGCTCGTGCCGCGGCCCGAGACCGAGACGCTCGTCGAGCGGGCCCTCGCGCTCGTGGAGGCGATCGAGCGGCCGCGGCTCCTCGACGTCGGCGTCGGCTCGGGCGCGATCGCGCTCGCGCTCAAGGACGAGCGGCCGGATGCGGAGGTGACCGGGGTCGACGTCTCGGCCGACGCGCTCGAGCTTGCCTGTGAGAATGCCGCGCGGCTCGGGCTCGAGATCGAGCTGCGCCAGGGCGAGGGGGCGGAGGCGGCCGCCGAGGGGTGGGACGCCGTCGTCGCGAATCCGCCGTACGTGCAGAGCCTCGAGGACGTCCAGCCGGAGCTGCGCTGGGAGCCGTCGGTGGCTCTCGTGGGACGCGGCGAGCACGAGCGGCTGGCGCGCGCCACGAAGGCGCGCTTCGTCGTTCTCGAGGTCGGCGACGGCCAGGCGCGAGAGGTCGCAGAGATGCTCGAGGCGACTGGCTGGCACGACGTCCACGTGACGGAAGACCTCGCGGGAACCGAGCGCGTCGTGGCCGGGGCGAAGTGAACGACGCCGTCACCGCCCTCCGCGCCGGGCGCGCCGTGATCCTGCCGACCGACACCGTCTACGGGCTCTGCGCCCTGCCCGAGCACGAGGACGTGCTCTACGAGCTCAAGGGCCGCGACCGCTCGAAGCCGGTCGCGTTGCTCGCAGCCGACGTCGATGCGCTCGTCGCGGCGGTCCCGGGTCTCGACCGGTCCACGCTGGAGACGTATCTGCCGGGGCCGTACACGCTCGTCTTCGGCAGCCTCGGCGTCCGCGTCCCGAACCTGCCGGCGAAGGCGGCAGAGATCGTGTCCACGGTCGGTGTCGTAGTGGCGACGAGCGCGAACCTGTCCGGCGGGCCCGACCCGAGCCGCGTCGACGAGATCCCGCAAGAAATACGGGGAGCGTGCGGTGCGGTGGTCGACGCGGGCGAGCTCCCGGGCGTCCCGTCCACCGTGATCGACCTCACCGGTGGAGAGGCGCGCGTTCTTCGCCGGGGCGCCGGCAGGCTGCCCGAGTAGCATCCACCTGTGGCCACGACCCAGGCGACGTTCCAGGAGCTGAAGCACGCGGGTCTCGATCAGCTCGACCCAGAGATCGCGCGGCTCCTCGGCGACGAGCTGGAGCGCCAGCGAGGCCAGATCGAGCTGATCGCGTCCGAGAACTTCACGTGGCCCGCCGTGCTCGAGGCGGTCGGCTCGGTGGCGACGAACAAGTACGCGGAGGGCTATCCCGGCCGCCGCTACTACGGCGGGTGCGAGGTGATCGACGAGATCGAGCAGCTCGCGATCGATCGCGCGAAGGAGCTGTTCGGCGCGGAGCATGCGAACGTCCAGCCGCACGCGGGCGCACAGACGAACATGGCCGTCTACGCGGCGGTGATGGAGCCTGGCGACACGCTGATGGCGCTCGCGCTCAACCAGGGCGGCCACCTGACGCACGGCCACAAGGTCAACTTCTCCGGCCGCCTCTACACCGTCGCGCACTACGAGGTCTCGCGCGAGACGATGACCGTGGACTACGAGGACGTGCTCGCGAAGGCGAAGGAGGCGCGGCCGAAGGTGATCGTCTGCGGCGGCTCGGCGTATCCCCGCACGGTCGAAACCCACCGATTCCGGGCGATCGCGGACGAGGTCGGCGCGATCCTCGTCTGCGACATGGCTCACTTCGCCGGGCTCGTCGCCGCGGGCCTCCATCCGAACCCGGTCGAGGACTGCGACTTCGTCACCTCGACGACGCACAAGACGCTCGCAGGCCCGCGGGCAGGATTCATCCTCTGCCGCGAGGAGCATGCGAAGGCGCTCGACTCGGCCGTGATGCCGGGGATGCAGGGCGGCCCGCTCGAGCACACGATCGCGGCCAAGGCGACGTGCTTCCGGATCGCGATGACCGACGCCTTCCGGGAGTACCAGGCGCAGATCCGCAGCAATGCCGACGCGCTCGGCGAGACGCTGCTCGAGGGCGGGCTCTCGCTCGTCACGGGCGGCACCGACACCCACCTCCTGCTCGTCGACCTGAGCGATTCGGACTGGACCGGCAAGGCGGCCGAGGAGCGGCTGCACGAGATCGACGTCACCGTCAACCGCAACACGATCCCGTTCGACGAGCGGTCGCCGTTCGTCACGTCGGGAATCCGGCTCGGCTCGCCCGCGATGACGATGCGCGGCTTCGACCAGGACGACTTCCGCGAGGTGGGCCGGATCATCTGGGAGGCGCTGAGCGAGTCGCCGGACCTCGACGGGCTGCGAGGCCGGGTCGCGGCGCTGTGCGCAAAGCGGCCGCTCTACGAGGGCTTCCGCGGCTACACGACGTACGTCGCTTGACGGAACCGCGCCTCACTGTCGTCCAGCATCCGCTGATCCGGCACAAGCTCGGCTATCTCCGTGACAAGGAGACCCCGACCGTCCACTTTCGCAAGCTCGCGAACGAGATCACGCTGCTCCTCACCTACGAGGCGACCAAGGACATGCCGACCGAGGAGGCAGAGGTCGAGACGCCGCTCGAGCGGATGACGGTGCAGCGCATCTCCGGCAAGAAGGTCGCCGTCTGCCCGGTGCTGCGGGCGGGGGTCGGCATGCTCGACGGCGTCCTGTCGCTCGTCTCGAGTGCGCGGGTCGGCTTCGTCGGGATGTATCGCGACGAGGAGACGCTCGAGCCCGTCCAGTACTACCTCAAGCTGCCGGACGACCTATCCGAGCGGGACGCCATCGTCCTCGACCCCATGCTCGCGACCGGCCACTCGAGCTGTGCGGCGATCGCGGCGGTGAAGGAAGCCGGCGCGCAGTCGGTGACCCTCGTGTGCATCGTGGCGGCGCCGCCCGGGGTCGAGGAGGTCCACCGGCGACATCCGGACGTGCACATCGTGTGCGCGGCGGTCGACCGTGGACTGAACGAGCGCGGCTTCATCGTCCCGGGTCTCGGGGACGCGGGCGATCGTCTCTACGGGACGAAGTAGCGGAGGATCCGCTGCTCGACGCTACCGGTCGCCGAAGATCGCGTCGACGTTCGGCAGCTCGACGAACCGCGAAAACGTGCCCTCCGCTGCAATCTCCCCGGCGGCGGCGAGGAAGCCTGCCCACGCGGCTCGCGCGAGCGTGCCGCCCACGCTGATCCGGCGTATCCCGAGGTCGGCTGCTTCCGCGACCGTGATGAACGGCGCGTTCGCGAGCAGGTTCACCGGGTTCGGCGCGACGGCGGCGACGATCGCCGACACCTGCTCGGCCGTCTCGATTCGCGGCGCGTAGAGACAGTCGGCGCCGGCTTCGGCGTACGCTTGCAGCCTGCGGATCGTCTCGTCCAGGTCGGGCCGCCCGACGACGAAGCCCTCGGAGCGGCCGGTGAGGAGGATGCCCGTGCCGCTCTCGTCGATGGCCCGCCGCGCCGCCTGGATGCGCTCGACCGCGAGGTCGAAGGGATAGAGCGGCTCGCCGGGATCGCCCGTCGAATCCTCGATCGACAGCCCGGCGACACCGGTCGCGGCGGCAAGCCGCACGTTGACCGCGACGGCGTGCGGCTCGTTCGCGAAGCCGTTCTCGAAGTCCGCGTTCACCGGCACGTCCACGCTGCCGGCGATCTGGCGAAGATGCTCGAGCGCCTCGTCGCGCCGAACGCCGTTGTCGGGACGGGCGAGCGTCCAGGCGTGGCCGGCACTCGTCGTCGCCAGCGCCTTGAACCCGATCCCCTCGAGCGCGACCGCGCTCCCGATGTCCCAGGGGTTGGGCATCACGAAGCAGCCGGCCTCGTGCAAACGGCGAAAGATCTCGACCCGCTCCTTCTGCGGAGTCACGGCCGCCCGAGTCTACGCCGCTCGAGTGACTCGTCCACAGAGGCGATTTGGTTAGAGTCGCGGACGACGCCGGCGCTCAGGCACCGGGCCGCGGTTCGCCTGCCGTCGGAGCCCCTGTTTTCTCCAGGTAAAAGAAGCGACTAGAGATCACAGCGCGGGGAATAGAGTGGCGTACGCCTGTGGACAGGGGAGACGGCGTCAGCGCTCGGTACCGAGATAGAGGAGGATTCAGATGCAGTCGGTGGGATCGGGTAAGCGGAGCATCCGAGGGCTAGGCGTCCTCGCCGTCTTGGCGATCGTCGTGGTGACCCTCGCGGCCTGCGGCGGCAGCTCCAACTCCGGGAGCCCGGGCACGACTTCAGCCGCCAACGCCCAGAAGGGCGGCACCGCCTACTGGGCCGAATTGCCTCAGGCGACGCCGAACTACATCTTCCCGTTCGCCGCATTTGCGTACTTCAGTGTCGCGAACCTGACGCAGTTCCAGGAGCTCTTGTACCGCCCGCTGTACTGGTTCGGACAGGGCGCAACCCCGAACCTCAACCCGTCGCTCTCGCTTGCCAACAACCCGGTGTACTCGAAGGGGAACACGGTGGTGAGCGTCACCCTGAAGCCGTACCAGTGGTCGAACGGCGAGAAGGTGACGCCACAGGACGTCGTGTTCTGGCTCAACATGATGAAGGTCGAGAAGACCATCTGGGCCGGCTACGTCCCGGGGACGATCCCCGACGACATCAAGTCGATCGCGATCAGCGGCAACACGCTCAAGATCACGCTGACCGCCAAGAACAACCCCAGGTGGTACACGTACAACGAGCTCTCGCAGATCACGCCGATGCCGATGGCGTGGGATGTCAGCGCCAGCGGTCAGAAGGCAGGGAGCCAGGCCTGTGGCAAGGCGTCGTTCGAGTCGGTCACGGTCAAGTCCACGACGACCTCGAAGGGCACGACGCTCACGCCGGTCTCGGCGGCGGCGAAGTCGTGCGTGGCCGTCTACAAGTACCTGGACAGCCAGTCGAAGAAGATCTCGAGCTATGTGGGAAGCCCGATCTGGAGCGTCGTCGACGGGCCGTGGAAGCTGCAGAAGATGGACACGAGCGGCAACGTGACCATGGTCCCGAACCCGAAGTACTCAGGCCCGACGAAGCCGCGCATCTCGAAGTTCGTCGAGCTGCCGTACACCTCCGACTCGGCCGAGTTCAACGCGCTCGCCGCGCACAAGGTCGATTTCGGCTATCTGCCCACGCAGGACATCACCGCCAATGCCACGCCCGGCAGCGGCGGCCCCTGCGACATCAAGCCGGGCGCGAACAACCCGCGCCTGTCGGGGTACGACATCGTCCCGATCTTCCCCTGGTCGATCAACTACTTCCCGATGAACTTCAACTCGACCGCGAACAACGGTCAGGCCGGCAAGCTGTTCCGGCAGCTCTACTTCCGCCAGGCCTTCCAGCTGCTCGTCAACCAGCCGCTGTACATCAAGCAGATCGACAAGGGCTACGGCGTGCCGACCTACGGCCCGGTGCCCGTCTGCCCGAGTAACAGCTTCGCGACGAGCGCCGAGACGAACAATCTCTACGCCTACGACAAGGCGAAAGCGGCCTCGCTTCTCAAGTCGCACGGTTGGACCGTCAAGGCCAATGGAACCTCGACCTGCTCGAATGCCGCCAAGTGCGGCGTGGCGGCCGGGACGCCGCTCAGCATCAACCTCCAGTATGCGGGCGGAACCGTCGCCATCGACCAGCTGATGCAGGCGCAGAAGTCGTCGTGGGGCCAGGCCGGCATCCACGTCAACCTGAGCTCGGCAACCTTCGACACCGTCATCGGCGTCGCGGTGCCATGCTCCGGCAAGTCGTGCACCTGGGAGATGGAGAACTGGGGCGGCGGCTGGATCTTCGCGCCGGACTACTACCCGAGCGGTGAGGACCTGTTCCAGACGGGCGCCGGGTCGAACGCCGGCACGTATTCCGACAAGAAGGCCGACAGCCTGATCAAGTCGACGACGCTGGGGAATGCGGACCTCGCCAACTACGAGAACTATGTCGCCCAGCAGCTCCCGGTGATCTGGCAGCCGAACCCGGTGACCGTCGGCGAGATCAGCACGAAGCTCCAGGGGGCCACGCCGGTCAATCCGCTGCTGACGATCAATCCGGAGGACTGGTACTTCACGAAGTAGACGCGAAGCTAGGAACAAGAGTGGGACGGGAGCAGTGACCGGCTATTTGATCCGCCGGGTCGCGCAGGCGATCGTCGTTGTCCTGGGCGTCATCCTGCTCACCTTCCTGCTCGGCCACATCATCCCGGGCGGGGCCGCCCGCGCAGCCCTCGGGCAGCGAGCGACCCCGTCCGCGATCGCGCAGTTCAACCACGACAACGGATACGACCTGCCGATCTGGCGACAGTTCGGGAAGTACACCTGGGGGATCATCAGCCGCTTCGACCTCGGCTACTCGTACAAGAACAACCAGAACGTCAGCTCGCTGATCGGGAACAGGCTCGACAAGACGCTCGTGCTCGTCGGGCTCTCGACGCTGCTAGCGCTGATCCTCGCGGTGCCGCTCGGCGTGCTGCAGGTGATCCGGCGCAACAAGCCGATCGACTACCTCCTGACGGGCGGGGCGTTCATCGGCTACTCGATGCCGGCGTTCCTGCTCGGACAGCTGCTGATCCTCTACTTCGCGATCGACCTGCACTGGTTCTCGTTCGAGGCGCCGCAGGCGTCGACGGTGATCGGGATCCTCTCCGACCCCCGGGGCCTCGTGCTGCCGATCTTCACGCTCGCCGCGATCACGATCGCCTCGTTCAGCCGCTACATGCGGTCGTCGATGATGGAGACCCTGACGGAGGACTACATACGCACCGCGCGCGCCAAGGGCGCCGGCCCCTCCCGCGTCCTGTTCCTCCATGCGCTGAGGAACGCACTGATCCCGATCATCACGCTCCTCGGCCTGACGCTGCCCGCGATCGTCGGAGGCGCGATCATCACCGAGACCGTGTTCAACTTCCCGGGCATGGGGCTGCTGACCACGAACGCCGCGACGCAGAACGACGTACCCCTGCTGCTCGGGACGACGTTCGTGGCTGCGGTCGCGACCGTCGCCGGGTCGTTGATCGCGGACCTCCTCTACGCCGTGGTCGATCCACGGGTCCGATATGCGTAGCGAGGTGACCCAGTGTCGGTGACTCCGGCCTCGAGGGTCGAGCCCGTCCCTCCCGAAGGATCGGGGGCGGTTCCGGAGGGAGGCGAGGCGCGGGCTTTCGGCGGTGGGCTCACGGCCCAGCTCCTCCGCGTATTCGCCGAGAACCGCCTGGCCGTCGTCGGGGTGGCGATCGTCGTGCTCGCGATCCTCTTCTGCTGGGTCGGCCCGCTGATCTACCACACGAATCAGACCGACACCCAGGACGCGCTCCTCAACTCGGTCCAGAACGCGCCCCCGAACGGCGCGCACCCGCTCGGGACGGACTCCAGCGGCTTCGACATCCTCGGCCGGATCATGTACGGGGGCCAGATCTCGCTCGAGGTCGGCTTCGCCGCCGCCGGCATCGCCACCGTCGTCGGTGTCCTCGTCGGCGCCGTGTCCGGCTTCTTCGGAAGCTTCGTCGACGCCTTCCTGATGCGCGTCGTCGACGTCCTCCTCTCGGTGCCGCTGCTCTACCTCCTGATCGTGCTCGCGGTCATCTTCCATCCGTCGGTGGAGATCCTCATCCTCGTGATCGGATTCACGGCCTGGCTCGTGCCCGCTCGACTTGTGCGCGGCGAGACGCTGTCGCTGCGCGTGCGGGAGTTCGTACAGGCGGTGCGCGTAATGGGGGGCGGGGGCTCCCGGATCGTGCTGCGTCACATCATCCCGAACACGATCGGGACGATCATCGTCAACGCGACCTTCCAGGTCGCCGACGCGATCCTCCTCCTCGCTGCGCTCGGCTTCATCGGCCTGGGCGTCCCCTCGCCGCAGACGGACTGGGGGACGATGCTCTCGAACGGCGTCAACTACGCGTTCGACGGCTACTGGTGGGAGATCTACCCGGCCGGAGTCGCGATCGTGCTCGTCGTCGTCGCCTTCAACTTCGTGGGCGACGCCCTGCGCGACGCCTTCGAAGTGCGTCTGCAGCGTCGCTAGGAGGAGGGCTTCCTAGGCGGAGGCGACGGCCTCCTCCGTCGACTCCTCGGGAGTCTCGAGTGGGAAGTGGCAGGCGGCGCGGTGGCCGCCTCCGAAGGAGCGCAGGGGAGGTTCGATCTCTGCGCATACGTCCTGGGCCAGGGGACAGCGCGTGCGGAAGCGGCAGCCCGACGGTGGATTCATCGCCGAGGGCAGCTCGCCCCGAACGGGCACGGTGTCGCGCTGCCGCTCGAGCACGGGATCGGGGATCGGCACGGCGTCGATGAGCCCGCGCGTGTACGGGTGCGCCGGCCGCTCGTACACCTCGTTCGCCGGGCCGATCTCGACGAGCTTGCCGAGATACATCACGCCGATCGTGTCCGCGAGGTAGCGCACGACAGCGAGGTCGTGCGAGATGACGATGTAGGTGAGCTCGTGTGCGGTCTGCAGGCTGCGCATCAGGTTGAGGATCTGCGCCTGGATCGAGACGTCGAGTGCCGAGACGGGCTCGTCGGCGACGATCAGCTTCGGATTGAGCGCGAGCGCGCGGGCGAGCCCGATGCGCTGCCGCTGCCCTCCCGAGAACTCGTGCGGGTAGAGGCCGGCAGCCTTCGGCGACAGCCCGACCTCCGCGAGCAGCTCGGCGACGCGCTTCTGCCGGTCGGCTCGCGAGCCGACGTTCTGGATGTTGAGCGGCTCGCGGATCGTCGGCCCGACGCGCATCCGCGGGTCGAGTGACGCATACGGGTCCTGGAACATGAGCTGGAGATCGCGCCGTGCGTGGCGGAGCGAGCGCCCGCGGAGCTGCGCGATGTCCTGCTCGCCGAAGCGGATCTCGCCCGACGTCGGCCGATGGAGAGCGGTTACGAGCCAGCCGATCGTCGTCTTGCCGCAGCCCGATTCTCCGACGAGCCCGAACGTCTCCCCCCGCCGGACCTCGAAGGAGACGCCCGACACCGCCTTGACCGTCCCGATGCTGCGCTGCAGGACGGCGCCTGCCGTGACCGGGAACTCCTTGTAGACCTCGGCGAGCGAGAGCAGCACCTCTCCCTTGCTCACCGTGTCGACCTGCGCAGGCTCGCGCTCGACGAGCGAGACGGGCTGCGCGGTGTCCAGATCCGCGCTCGCGTCGACGAGCCCGAGCGCGAGCGGGCTCGCCGCCTGCTCCACCTCCTGCAGTGTCGGGCGATCGGAGGAGGAGACATCGACCGGGTAGAAGCACGCGAAGACGTGCTCTCCGGCGCGGATCGCGTGGGGAAGCGTCGGTGTCTCGGTGTGCTCGGTCCCCGCGCCCGGCCGTGAGTGGCCGGTCTCCGGCGCGAGCAGGGGCTCCTCTTGGGTGCAGCGCGGCTGCGCGTTGCGGCAGCGGGGAGCGAAGCGACAGCCGGGCGGCGGCGTCATCAGATCGGGCGGAACGCCCGGGATCGAGAACAGCGCCTGCGATCGGTCCTGGTCGAAGCGCGGAATCGACCGGAACAGCGCCTCCGTGTAGGGGTGCCGCATCGAGCCGAACAGGTCGTCGGTTCCGGCGCCTTCGGCGATCTTCCCCGCGTACATCACCATCACGCGGTTCGCGCGGGCGGCGATCACCCCGAGATCGTGCGTGATGAGGATCACTGCCATGTCGAAGTCGCGGCGGAGGTTGTCGATCAGATCGAGGATCTGAGCCTGGATCGTCACGTCGAGCGCCGTCGTCGGCTCGTCGGCGATCAAGAGGCGCGGCGAGTTGACGAGGGCCATCGCGATCATCACGCGCTGGCGCAGCCCGCCGGAGAGCTGGTGCGGATACGCGTTCAGGCGCTCGGCCGGCCGTGGCAGCCGAACGAGCTCGAGCACCTCGCGGGCGCGTACGAGCCCGTCTTTTTGGCTGACGTCGTTGTGCAGCCGGTACGCCTCCGCGATCTGCCGCCCGATCGTCCAAGTCGGGTTCAGCGACGTCAGCGGGTCCTGGAAGATCATCGCCGCGTCGTTGCCGCGCACGTGCTGCATCTCCCGCTCCTTGAGCGGGCCGAGGTCGCGGCCGAGCAGCTTGATCGAGCCGCCGACCACGTGGCCGACGTTCGGGAGCAGCTTCATGATCGAGAGCCCGGTCGTCGACTTCCCGCACCCGGACTCGCCCACCAGGCCCACGCATTCTCCGGCCTGTACCGTGAACGAGACTCCGTCGACGGCGCCGACCTTGCCCGAGCGCAGCCGGAACTCGGTCCGGAGGTTCTCTACCTCGAGGACGATGTCCCTGCCGGGGGCAGCCCCAGTGCTCACAGGTTCCAGAGTATGGGGCACACCGAGGGATCTGTCGCCGCTACCGACGCTTCAGAAACTGCCCGGCGCCGAAGAGTCGGGCGGCGGCCGTGAGCCGCGGAGCCCACTCGAGCCGATCGGCGCCCGCGAAGCGCAGATAGGCGCCGAGTGCGTCGCGCATCGCGTCCACGAACCCTCCGCGGCGGCTCGGTGCGAAGGCGTCCTCCCACCAGAGACCGAGCACCTCCACCCGCGCTCGCTCGCGGTCGATGCGCGGCTCGATCCTGCCGACCAGGCGGTCGCCGAAGAGGATCGGGAGCACGTAATAGCCCCAGCGCCGCTTCTCCGGCTTGAAGAAGCCCTCCCAGACGTATTCGAAGCCGAACACGTGCGCGAGAAGAGCCGTGTCCCACAGCAGCGAGTCGAAGGGTGCGATGAAGGCCACGGTCGGCTCCGGCTCTGGCGGCGCCTCTAGCAGCCCGAGCTCCTCGGGGAGCACGAAACGCTTGCCGCGCATGCCCTCGACCTCGACGGCGACGAGCGCGCCGTCCTCGACGAGCTCGGAGTGCAGCGCCCTACGGACGTCCGGGTTCGCGATGCGGGCGAACGTGCCGCCCGCGCCGCCTGCGCCGAGGAGGCCGTGGGCGCGATACCGCGACAGGAGCTTGTGCCGCTCCTGCTCGCGCTCCGGCACCTCGTGCTCGAGGACGTCAGTCGGGAGCAGCCGTTCGAGAAGGTCGTAGTAGCGAAGGTTGCCCTCGCGCCGCGCGAGCCCGATCACGCCGGTCACGGTGTACGCCTCCAGCACGGAGCGGACGGCGTTCTCCGGCAGCCCGAACCAGTTCTTCGTCGCTCCGGGCCGCTGCTCGAAGTCCTGCGACGACACCGGCCCTTCCGCGCGGATCCGCTCGAGCACCTGCTCGGCGACCGCAGCGTTGTCGGCGAGGGCCTGATGATGGAACTGCGGCCCCTTGCGGCCCATGACGTGGCGGAACCACGGGAACTCGCTCGTCGGGACGAACGACAGCGCCTTGTTGGTGGCCTCGAAGATCTCGCGGCGCTCGTAGAGCTCCTCGCACCAGGCCGGCTCGTAGCCGGCGACGCGCGCGTGCAGCATGAGGTCGTGGTTGCGCCCGGCGACCGCGATCGGGTCGAACTGGATCGAGCCGAGCCTGCGGATCACCTCGAGCACCGCTTGGGGGCCTCCCGGCAAGGCGCGCGCGGGCGCGAGGAAATGCCGCGCGACCAGAAAGCGCCGCGCCGCCTCGGCGGTGATCCTCACCTGGGGGACCCTAGTCTTGCGCCCGATGCCGCGGCCGCCGCTCGAGCTCCAACGCGCCCAGATCCTCGCGTTCCGGCGGCGCGTGGGTGCGCTCGAGGAGCGTCTCCCGCGCGGGGCACGCTCGCTGCGGCGGGCGGCCTGGGCAGGGCTGACGGACAGCGTGCCGCGAGCGGCGCTCCTCTCGATCCACGCGCGTGTGGAAGGAACACGCTCGTCGGCCTGGGAGGATCCGTCGCTCGTCCAGGTCTGGGGACCGCGCTACAGCACGTACGTCGTGCCGTCGCGCGACCGTGCGATCTTCACGCTGGGGAGGCTCCCCGACGCGGCGAGTCGCCGCCGGCGAGCCGAGGACATGGCCGCGCGCCTGCACGACCACCTGGCGGGACGGCGGCTGAAGGACAACGACGTGCAACGGGCACTCGGCGTCGGCAATGCGATCAAGTACGCGACGACGACCGGAACGGTGCTGATGCGCTGGGACGGTGCGCGTGCGCCGACGATCTGGACGGTGCCGCCGCCGGAGATTACCCCGCTCGAGGCCGCCCGCGAGCTGGCCCGTCGCTACCTGCACATCTTCGGTCCGGCCACTCCCGAAGCCTTCGCCCGCTGGGCCGGCGTGGGGGATGCCGCGGCGCGGGCGACGTTCGCCGCGTTGAGCGGTTCGCTCCTGCCGGTGCGGACTCCGATCGGCGACGCCTGGATCCTCGAGCGCGACGAGGGCGCCTTCCGCGAGTCGCCGGGGCCGCGCGCCGCGGCGCGCCTCCTGCCGAGCGGCGACGCGTACTTCCTGCACTGGGGAGCCGGACGGGAGCTCCTCGTCCCCGACGCGGCGCGCCGCGCCGAGCTGTGGACGTCACGGGTCTGGCCGGGCGCCCTCCTCGTCGGTGGACAGATCGCGGGGACGTGGCGGCGAGCCCAGGCAGACCTGTCGATCCAGCCATGGCGGCGCCTGACGCGAGCGGAACGGGCTGCGGTCGAGGTGGAAGCGCACGGCTTACCGCTGCCGGGAATCGGGGGAGAGATCATCGTGCGCTGGGACCCGTGACGCGCAGGCGAGCGCGTCCTCGCGGCGAAGTACCCTGACTGCGTGCTCGCGGCGAACAGCCCGCACCTCAGCGTCCTCGACGAGCTCGGAGATCACCTCGGCGTCCTCTGGGGAGCGCTCGTCGCCTTCGGCGTCGTCGTGCTGCTGACGCCCGCGGTCGGCGGCATGGCGCGGCGGCTCGGCGTGGTCGACGCTCCCGGCGGCAGACGTGTGAACCAGCTGCCGGTGCCGCGGCTGGGTGGCCTCGCACTCTTCCTGGGCCTGCTCGTCCCGGCCCTCGCCTTCCTCCATGCGAGTCATCAGAACCGCGGGCTCCTGCTCGGCGCTGCGGTCGCCGTCACGGTCGGCATCGTGGACGACTTCCGCGGTCTTCCCTGGTACGGGAAGCTCGGAGGCCAAGTGGCGGCCGCGGGCGTGCTGACCGGGTTCGGCGTCTGGGTCGACCGCTTCACGTTCCCGATCCTCGGCGTCCACACCTTGCCGTCGGGCGTCGGGATCCCGCTCACGATCGTCTGGGTCGTCGCGATCATGAACATGGTCAACTTCCTCGACGGGCTCGACGGGCTTGCCGCGGGAGTCGCCGCGATCGCCGGCCTGACGTTCAGCGTGATCGCGCTCTCGCTCGGAAAGGTGGACGCCGCGGTGCTGTCGGCCATCGTGTTCGGCGCCTGCATCGGCTTCCTGCGTCACAACTTCTATCCCGCGCGGATCTTCATGGGCGACTCCGGCGCCCTGTTGCTCGGTTACGTGCTCGCAGCCGTCTCCGTGCAGGGCCTCCTGAAGACGGCTGCGACCGTCGCGCTCTTCTTCCCGCTGCTCGTCCTCGCCGTCCCGATCGTCGACACGACCTTCGTCGTCGTCCGGCGGCTCAAGCATGGCGAGCGGATTTTCGAGGCCGACCAGGCGCATCTGCACCATCGCTTCCTGCGCCGCGGGTTCTCGCACCGGCGGGCGGCCGTGACGATCTGGGGCTGGTGCATCTCGCTCGCGGCCGCCGCGTTCGCGACCCGCTTCGTCCCCTTCCGCGCCCACGGCGTCTGGCATCCCTGGTGGACGGTGCTCGCCGCTTCGATCGGCCTCGTGGCAGTCCTCTTCTCGGTTTACGTCGTCTACGTGCTCGAGATCGTGAAGCTCGGCAACCGGATCCAGCGGCGCCGCAAGCGCGACGATCCGCTGCGAAAGATCGCCTGAGCCTCGCACCCGACCGAAGGTCGAGGATGACTCGCGCCGTCGGGACGGTTGACGAGAGTCAACGAGTGTGCCAGCCTTCCCTGTACCCCGAAAGGGGTACCCCGAATGGGAGTGGAGAGGAGGTTCGCGCAAATGGACGTTCGCCTCGCAGCCTGGGGGAGCTAACCCCCGGCGGATTGCGGCACAAGGATCCTGCGACGGAGCCGTCGGTGGACGCGGCCGTCCACCCGGCGGCTCCAGCGGGTGCGTGGCGAATGAGTCGCGCGACACGGGCATGAGGCGTTTCCTTTCGCCCTTCGCCAGCCGCAACTTCCGGCTCCTGTGGTCGGCCAACACCATCTCCCTGCTCGGAGACGGGGTCTGGTACGTCGCGATCGGCTGGCAGACGCTTGCGCTGTCGAACGGCGCGACGGCGCTCGCAGTCGTCTGGCTCGCCTTCACGCTGCCGCACATCGCGATGTTGCTCTTCGGCGGCGTGCTCTCCGACCGGCTGCCGCGACGCCGCGTCCTGCTCGGCGCGAACGTCGTCTCGGGAATCTTCGTCGGCTCGATCGCCGTCCTGTCGCTCGGAGGCGTCCTCACGCTCTGGAAGCTGCTCATCCTGGTGGCGGGCTACGGCGCGAGCGAAGCGGTGTTCGGGCCCGCCTATGGGGCGATCGTCCCCGAGCTCGTCGACCGCGAAGTCCTCGCACAGGCGAACTCGCTCAACCAGCTCAACCGGCCGCTCGCGCTTCGGCTGGCCGGGCCGGCGCTCGGCGGCCTCCTCGTCGGCTGGCTGGGCGTCGGCTCTGCGCTGGCGCTCGATGCCGGCACGTTCGCCGTCTCGGCCGCGATCCTCTTCCGGATGCGCGTGCCGCCCAGGGCCGTCGGGGCCGCGGAGGCGACGGTCAGGGCAATTCTGCGCGAGGTGGGCGAGGGGCTGGTTGCGGTTCGGCGCGTGCCGTGGCTCTGGGCCGGGATGGGAGCCGATGCGATCGGCACGCTCGCGACCTGGGGTTGTGTCCAGGCGCTCGTTCCCGTCCTCGTGCGCAACGACCTCGGCGGGAGCGCCGAGACGCTGGGGGTTATCTACGCGGCGGGCGGTGTCGGCGCCGTGGTCGCGGCGCTCGCGACCGGGTCACGCGGGAGCCCCCGGCGTCCGGTGCTCGTGCTCTTCCTGGTCCTTGCGGGGAAGGTCGCCGCTGTCGGTCTCTTCGGTTTTGCGACGAGCGCGGCCACGGCGATGGTCGCCAGCTTCCTGATGGGAGCGCTCTCGACCGTCGGCCTGGTCATCTGGATGACCCTGATCCATGAGCGGGTCCAGGGCGACCTCCTCGGCCGCGTCAACAGCATCGACTGGCTCGTCTCGACGAGCTTGATGCCGATCGCGCTCGCGGTCGTCGGCCCTCTCGCCGATGCGTTCGGAGTGCGGGCGCTCCTGGCAGCGACGGGACTTGGGGGTGCACTGCTCGTGCTCTCCTTCCTGCTCGTGCCGGGCGTCCTCGGCGGCGAGCACCTCGGCGAGAGCCTCGAACCGACGTAATGGCCTTCAGCAGTGTTCGGCGCGCTCGACGAACGCAGCCAGCAGCTCGTTGAACGGCTCGCCCAGTCGCTGCACCGAGTGGCCCCCGCCCGGCAGGACCGCCCGCTCGGCCCCGAGCCGCTCCGCGAGCACGTCGCAGACCGCCTCGAACGCGTCGCTGTGACCGCCGGAGACGACGAGCTTCGGGAACGGCGCGCGTGCGAGCTCGTCGCAGGGGATCACCGCCTCGGCCGGTGATCGCTCGACCATCAGTGTCCGCGCTCCCTGCAGGAGCTCCGGTGTGAAGTTGCCCGGAGGGGTCGACGAGCCTACGAGCTCGAGGAAGCCGCGGAGGAATTCGCCCGGGTCGCGCGATGCGGAGGCCCAGTGCTCCTCGATCCGCCCCGTGAGCTCGTCGACCGCGGGATTCCCCCGCGCGACGGCGAACGCCGGCGGCTCCACCACCGTCAGCGAGCGCAGGAGGTCGGGTCGCCTCCCCGCGGCCAGGAGCGCGATCACGCCGCCGTACGAGTGCCCGACCAGATGCATGCCCGGCTCCAGGAACGGCTCCAACCAGACGGCCTCGTCCTCGAAGTCGACCCGTTCGACGTCGGGTCCCGGCGGGAAGCCGCGCCGGTTCGGCGCCACGATCTCGAGCCTCTCTCCGAGCGGTTTCTGGGCGCTCCAGGTCAGCTCCGCGTTGACGACGGAGCCGTGAACGAACAGGAGGCGGGGTTGACTATTCATGCGGGATTGCGGTGTCACAAAGTACCCCCTCGCGGGCACCCTGACACTGCTATTCTCGCCCCGAATGCAGGGGAACCCACGCCCGTCCTTCCAGCCCGCGGAGGCGGGAGCAGTGCTTGCGGGCACGCTCGGTCTTTGCGGCGGCGCGGGCGCGCTCGTCGGCTGGGCCGCCGGTAACGCGGCCTACGGCGCCCTCGCCGGCGTCGTCGTGGGGCTTCCCGCCGGCGTTTATGCGGTCTATCGCAGGTTCAAGGGCTACTTCACGTGATGAACGGGCTCCTGTCCACGCCGCGCCCGGTTCCCGGACGCCGAGCGCCCGCGCTCGCGGGAACTGGAGTCGTCGCGCTGGCGCTGCCCGTCTTCCTCGTCGCCGGCTTTCCGCTCGGAGGCTGGGCGCTCGCCGCGGTGCTCTGGGCAGCCGGCGAGGCGCTCGGGCTCTGGCTCGCGCGGCTGCCGATCGGGGCCGACCACCTCGGCTTCTCCGGCCTCGCCGCCCTCGCGCACTCGTTCCGCGGCATCGGCGTGATGGTCGTCCTCCTGTTCGTCACCGTCGCGAACCGCGACGCCGGCATCGCCGCCGTCGCCGTCTACGTGCTCGCGTTCACACTCTCCCTCGGCGTCTCGCTCGTCGAGTACTTCGGCGGGGAGAGGGTCGGATGAGCGCCCTGCTCGCAGCCGGCACGTTCAACCCCGCGAGGGAGTTCGAGCTCAAGCAGTGGGTCTCGATCCACCTCGGCCCGCTCGACCTGTCCATCAACAAGGCCGTCGTCTACCTCGCGATCTCGGCGCTGCTCACGATCGCGCTCGGGCTGTTCACGATGCGCAGCCGGCTCGCGCTTCTGCCCAGCAAGCGGCAGACGGTGGGGGAGGCGATCTACGAGCTCGCCCAGACCCAGATCGCGGAACAGGGGCTGCCGTCGAAGGCGATCGGCCGCTGGTTCCCCTACGTCGCCACCCTGTTCCTGTTCATTTTTACGATGAACATGGTCGGCTTCATCCCGCTGCCGCTCACGGGCGAGACGTGGCACGGAGTGCCGACCTGGGGGATCTACGCGGTGACCTCGCAGCTCTCGGTCACGCTCGTGCTCGCGTTGCTGAGCGTGGTCTTCACGCACGTCGAGGGAGTTCGCTACAACGGCCTCGCCTACTTCAAGAGCTTCGTGCCGGCCGGCGTGCCGAAGGGGATGGTGCCGGTCATGGCCGTGCTCGAGACGATCTCGCACGTCTTTCGGGTGATCAGCCTCAGCGTCCGGCTCTACGCGAACATGCTCGCCGGGCACATGCTGATCCTCGTCTCGATCGGGCTGCTCTTCATCCTGAGCGGGATCACCTTCTGGATCGTCGCGGTCGTCTCGCTGCCGATCGGGATCGCCTTCTACCTCTTCGAGGTCGTGATCGTCGTCACCATCCAGGCGTTCATCTTCGCCGCCCTGACCGCCATCTACATCGGCACGGCGATCGAGCCTGCCCACTAAGGAGCTGCTGACGGGATGAACCACGCGTCGACCGGGTGCGATGAGCGCGTGCGATGCAAGGACGCAGGGAGCGTGAATAGCATCGCTATTCGCGCGACTGAGGACGCCGCAGCGCATTGCTCAGCGCGGCTGGGCGGCCCGTGCTTCATTTCGTCGGTAGCTCGATAAAAGGAGGAAACCGTGCTCCACCTGCTCGCTGCAACCTCACCCACCATCAAGGCCGCGCAGGCGCTGGGCTTCGGTCTCGGAATGGGCCTCGGCTCGCTCGGCGCCGGCATCGGCATCGGCACCGTCTTCGCTTCGATGATCCAGTCGGTCGCCCGCCAGCCTGAGCTGCGCGGCGAGCTGCAGGGGATCATGTGGCTCGGCTTCGCCCTCACCGAGGCGGTCGTCTTCTACGGGCTCGTCGGCGGCTTCCTCGGCTTCGTCCTCGTCAAGTAGATGCTCGTCGCTGCCTCCAGCCCGCTCACCCGGATCATCCCGGGGCTGATGATCTGGACGATCGTCTTCTTCCTGGTCGTGTTTCTCGTCCTGCGCAAGTACGCCTTCGGCACGATCCAGAGGCTGATCGACGAGCGGCGCGAGGCGATACGGCGGTCGATCGAGGCGGCCGACGCGGCGCGCGACGAGGCGCAGCGGCTGCTCGAGGAGCACCGCAAGCTGATCGCCGAGGCGCGAGGCCAGGCCGAGGCGATCCTCGCCGAGGCGCGGAAGACGCGCGAATCGATGGAGCAGCGCATGCGCGAGGAGACGGAGGCCGAGCGGCAGCGCCGGCTCGAGGAGACGCGGAAGGAGATCGCGGCCGAGACCGCGCGCGCCCTCCAGCAGATCCGCGCCGAGGTCGCCGAGCTCACGCTCGAGGCGGCAGCGCGGGTCGTCGGCCGCACGCTCGACCCGGAGCGCGACCGGGAGCTCATCTCCGAGGCCATCGCCGGACTCGACTTTTCGCGGCTCGAGGAGTCGGCATAGCCGTTGCCCACCGCATCTACGCGGAGGCGCTCTTCGGGGCTGCGAAGGACGCGGGCCGGCTCGCGCAGGTGCACGAGGCCCTGTCCGACTTCGCCACGGCGGTCGGCGAGTCGCCGGAGCTCCGCGCCGTCCTCCGCAACCCCCAGCTCGAGCCGAGCGCAAAGGCAGCGATCCTCGCCGATCTCGCAGGCGACGAGGAGCCGCTCTTCACGCACTTCCTGCAGGTCGTCGCGGAGAAGGGGCGTGCCGGCGAGCTCGAAGAGATCGCGAAGGAGTTCGAGCGGCTGATGGCCCGCGAGGAGCGGCGCTTGACGGTCGAGTTGACGACGGCACGCGAGCTGAGCGACGCCGAAGCGAAGGCGATTCTGAAGCAAATCGAGGACGCGGCAGGCCGCAAGGTCGAGGCGACCACGAAGGTCGATCCCGACCTCGTCGGCGGCATCGTCCTGCAGGCGGGCTCGCTCCGCGTCGACGCGAGCGTGCGCGGGAGACTGGAACGACTGAGACACGAACTCGTGAGGAGCTGACGCACCTGTGAAGTTGAGACCGGAAGAGATCACGTCGATCCTGAGACAGCGGATCGAGCAGTACGACGTCGAGACGGACCTCGCGGAGGTCGGCACCGTGCTCCAGATCGGCGACGGCATCGCCCGCGTCTATGGGCTCGAGAATGCGGGCTCGCTCGAGATGCTGGAGTTCGAGCACAACGTCACCGGTCTCGCCTTCAACCTCGAAGAGGACGACGTCGGCGTCGCGTTGTTCGGCGAGTGGGCGCACGTGAGCGAGGGCGAGCCCGTGCGTCGCACGGGACGTGTCGCGAGCGTCCCCGTCGGCGAGGCCCTGCTGGGCAGAGTCGTCGATCCGCTCGGCAACCCGCTCGACGGACGCGGCGCGATCGAGGCGGAGGAGACGCGGCCGCTCGAGTTCAAGGCGCCGGGCGTGGTCGAGCGTCAGCCTGTCAAGGAGCCGATGCAGACCGGCATCAAGGCGATCGACTCGATGACGAACGTCGGCCGCGGCCAGCGCGAGCTGATCATCGGCGACCGCTCGACCGGCAAGACCGCGATCCTCGTCGACTCGATCCTCAACCAACGCGACACCGACGTGCATTGCATCTATGTCGCGATCGGCCAGAAGGAGTCGACCGTCGCCGGGATCTACGAGCGGCTGCGGGAGGCGGGCGCGATGGAGTACACGACCATCGTCACCGCCGCCGCGAGCGAGGCCGCGCCGATCAAGTGGATGGCACCGTTCGCCGGCTGCGCGATGGGCGAGTACTTCCTCTACAAGGGCCAGCACGCGCTCGTCATGTACGACGACCTCTCGAAGCACGCCGACGCGTATCGTCAGCTCTCGCTGCTGCTGCGGCGGCCGCCCGGCCGTGAGGCGTTCCCGGGCGACGTCTTCTACCTCCACTCGCGGCTGCTCGAGCGGGCTTGCAAGCTCAGCGACGAGAACGGCGGCGGCTCGCTCACGGCGCTCCCGATCATCGAGACACAGGCGGGCGACGTCTCCGCGTACATCCCGACGAACGTGATCTCGATCACCGACGGCCAGATCTACCTCCAGTCGGAGCTCTTCTACTCCGGGGTCCGCCCGGCGGTGAACGTCGGCATCTCGGTCTCTCGCGTCGGAGCGTCGGCGCAGACGAAGGCGATGCGGAAGGTCGCCGGGCGCCTGCGGCTCGACCTCGCGCAGTACCGCGAGCTCGAGGCGTTCGCGCAGTTCGGCTCCGAGCTCGACCGCACGACACAGCAGGCGCTGACCCGCGGCGCGAAGATGGTGGCGACGCTGAACCAGCCGCAGTACCAGCCGTGGCCGATGGAGGAGCAGGCGGCCGCGATCTACGCCGGCATCCACGGCTATCTCGACGACATCCCCACGCCGCAGGTCTCGCGGTTCCAGGACGAGCTGCGCGAGCACCTCCGCGCCGAGGAGTCGATCTACCGGGAGATCCGCGAGACGGGCGACCTCCCGGACGAGCTCGCGGAGAAGCTGAACGGCGAGATCGAGAAGTTCAAGAACGCCTTCAACGTCGAGCAAGAGAGCGCCCTCACGTAGCCGATGGCGTCCCTCCAGGATCTCCGGCGGCGGATCAGCTCCGTCCGCAACACGCGCAAGATCACGAAGGCGCTCGAGCTCGTCGCCGGCGCGCGGCTGCGGCGTGCCCAGAGCCGCATCGAGGAGATGCGGCCGTACGCGGACCGGATGCAGGAGCTGATGATCGGCACGGCGCGCGCCGCCTCTTCCTTCCGGAACCTCGCGCTCCTGCAGCAGCGCGACGAGGTGCGGCGGGTGGCCTTCGTCGTGGTCACGGGCGACCGCGGGCTTGCAGGGCCTTTCAACGGGCAGGTGCTCCGGCGCGCCTTCGAGCTCGAGCGGCACGCGCGCGCGGAGGGGCAGGAGGTCCTCTGGCTGGCCGTCGGGCGCAAGGGGGCCTCGACCCTGCGCTTTCGCCGGTACGAGCTCACCGCCCAGTGGGCCGGGTTCGCCGACAAGCCCGGCTATCACGACGCGCAAGCGGTCGGCCACAAGCTCGCCGAGCTGTACGAGGCGGAGGAGGTCGACCGCGTCGTCCTCGTCTACAACCGCTACGAGTCGGCGCTCGTGCAGCGCGTGACGGCGACCGACCTGCTGCCGATCCGCGAGGAGATGCTCGCCGGCGAGGAACCGGCCGGCGAGGAGCGCGCGGGCGGCGTGAGTGCCGACTTCATCTACGAGCCGGAGCCGGAGGAGATCCTCCGGCGGCTCTTGCCCGTCTACCTCGAGACGGAGATCTACCGCGCGCTGCTCGAGTCGGCGGCAGCCTTCCTCGCCTCGCAGATGACGGCGATGCGCAACGCCTCGAAGAACGCCGGCGACCTGATCGACAGCCTCACTCTCTCGCTGAACCGCGCCCGGCAGGCGGAGATCACACAGGAGATCCTCGAGGTCGTCGCCGGAGCAGACGCCCTGAGCGGCTAGCTCTACGCTCTGGTGAGAGGACGCTGGCCCACTCCAGCATTTGGAGAATCAAAAACGGCAGATATGTGCGGCTGATCGTCGAGCTAGAACGCGCGGTGGGCGCGTTCGCGAGCGTCCATGAAACGGCACATGCGTGGCACGATCGACCCGCGTCGAGGAGGATGGGGTCGCCGGCGGACCCTTCGTCGGGTGCGCTGGTGGGCCATTGCGATGACCGGAGTCGAAGCTTCGACCTCTCCCCCTCCCTTGCCGGGCTGGTTCGGACCTAGAGCCAGCCCAGATGATCCGGCCGTCTCGGCCCTGATCGACCGCGTCGCACGAGGGGCCGGATGGGTAGACCTCGGTGGTGCGTTCAACCTCAACCTGCGGATAGACGCTGAGCCGCCGGTTGTCCTCCGGGTTCACAGGCCCTGGGTCCGGCGCGGCCGGGTCGCGGGACTGCGGCGCCTGCGGGAACGGCTCCGGCGGACGCAAGTCCGCGTCGCTCGGCCGATTCGGATTTCCGGCTGCGACCTCCTGCGGGTCGCTGATCGTTGGGCTGAGATTGAGGAGTTCATCGATCACGTCGAGCCACGAGCGGACGAGGACTCCTACGTCCGCCTATTCGAGGAGCTCGGACGCCTTCACACTGCGTTCAGAGCAGTCTGGGAGCCCAGTCCGCCAGAACCCCTCGACGACCACCGAACCTTCGGCCAACTGCGTTACTCGGTCGGCTTCACACGCCGCAGGCTCGGACCCCGCAGCGAGCCGGTCGTGCATCGGATGCGCCAACTGACTTGCGAGCTCTCCGAGCTCCGGGAGGGCCTCGAACTGCCATGCGCTCCGATTCATGGGGACTACAAATTGGGCAACGCGGGAGAACTGTCAGACGGCTCATGGGCAACGTTCGACCTGGACTTTGCGAGGGTCAGGGAGCGGCTGTACGACATCGCGGGCAGCCTGAACCACGTCGCACAGAGCGGCCCCGATGGCGTGGGCAAGCCGGTTGAATTGCTCGAGCCGCGACGACTCCTCGACGCCTACGAGAGCACGGCTCCGGAACCGTTGACTCACGACGAGTACCGATGGCTCCCCGGGGCTCTAGCCCTTGTACCCCTGCACTGGGCTGCCACCGCAGGGCTCGTGGGCGACGGCATCCACGGGGCCGAGAGCGCAATGACCGCCGCCGAGGCTTGGTGGTCGCGCCGGGCTGAACTCTCGTCCTAGTTCTGGAGCGAGTGGAGCGGATCAGCGGAACCACCCTCGACGACAAGCTCATGGCGGTCTCCTACTACGGGGCACACGACGCATACCTGCCGCTCAACTGACCGCGAACGCGCGGGAGCCTCAAGGGTCATTCCGGAACACTGGCCCAGCCCAGTGGTCTGAGGCCTGATCGGGTGCTCGTGCCAGGTCCGCCAGGAACGGACTGGCAGCGGTTACTCGTCATCGGGATACGGGAGTTCGTCAGGCTCGCAATTCCGGAAGTCAGGCTCCGGATGTACATCGAACTGGACGGCGGGGATAGCCGTGCGCCCTGCCAGGACGGCCCGCACGACGCGGTGCATCCCATCCATGACTCGACCATCGACTCCAAGGATGATCGGGTAGGCCAGATCGACGGCTTGGACAAGACCTACGTGCTGGATTACGTCACGCACGGTGAGCTGAGACCAGTAAGGAGTGTCCAGTTCCCAGATGGAGTCGATAGGCACCTGCTTCACCGGGAAGTCGCGGCTCAGCTCGACCAGGCGATCGACATCCCACGCGTCGAGACCAGTCTCCCCTGGCCAGAAGTGGTACTGCTTGCGCATCGTCTCATTTGAGCAGTTCGCTGCTCAGCTTCATTCCGGAACCGGGCTCAGCCTGCCTACGGTTGCCCGAGGAAAGTCCTCGGTCAGACGGACGGGTCGGGCACGAACTCGCGGACCTCTTGAGCGCAGCGGCACGCGACGGCGATCTTGGCAGCCCATCCCAACGCGTCCTCGCGCGAGGGCACGTCGACGATCGAGAACCCGCCGATGTATGCCTTGCTCTCCGGGCCGTCGGTAACCGTCCCGTCGGTGGCCACCACGCTCACCTCCTCCTGGGAGTGCAGTCCGCCGCCGAACACCCACACGCCGGCATCAATTGCCTCCTGGACCACCGCGTGGGCAGCCTCGGCCACGTCGGGCAGGTCCTCCTCGGGGAAGGTCATCGCGCCGTCATCGAACGAGATCAGATACCGCGTCATCCCATCACTCCTTTGTCCGGACGGGATAGAGACCGGCGGACCACGCAAAACTCATCGGCTCCGGTCACGCGGTGGGTTGGACGAGCTCACGCGCCCGCGCCGCCTTCACGGCAGCCGAGAGCGTCGCGATGTCGTAGGCGCCGTAGTGGCGGAGCCCGTTGATGAAGAAGCTCGGCGTGCCCGAGACCCCCGAAAGATCGGCCGAGTCGACGTCCTGCGCGATGCGACCCGCGCCCGACCGCCTCCGCAGGTCATCTTCGAAGCGCTCGACATCGAGCCCGAGCCGGCTCGCGTAGCCGAGCAGATCTCGAAACCCGAGCGCATCCTGGTGCTCGAGCAGGAGGTCGTGCATCTCCCAGAACGCGTCCTGCTCCGCCGCCGCCTCCGCGGCCTCGGCAGCTTGCTGCGCGTTCGGGTGGACGTCGTTGAGCGGGAGGTGCCGCCAGACGTAGGCGACGTCGCCGTGCTCGCGCAGGAGCTCGCGCAGGGCCGGCTCCGCAAGGCCGCAGTATGGACACTCGAAGTCGCCGTACTCGAGCACGGTCACGGGTGCGTCGACGGGGCCGCGGATGTGGTCGCGCTCGGGATCGACCGGCTCGGCGAGGTCGACGATCTGCTCCGATGTGCCGACCAGCATGCGTATGCGCAGTCGCCGCGGCAGCCGCTGGATGCCGACGAAGAGGATCCAGGTGAGTGTCGCGGCCACCAGCCCCGCGCTGAGAACGCCGACCTTGGCCTCGTCGAGCTCCACGCCGTGGAACGCGAGCGAGGCGATGAGGAGAGAGACGGTGAAGCCGATGCCGGCGAGCGTGCCCGCGCCGGCGACGGAGGCCCAGCCCACCGGCGGGCGCAGGCGGCCATGGCTGAGGCGCGTCGCGACCCAGCTCGCGCCGACGATCCCGACCGGCTTCCCGACCACGTAGCCGGTCAGGATTCCGAGTGTCACCGGCGAGGAGTACGCCGTCGCGAGGAAGCCGGGGCTCAGATGGACGCCTGCGTTCGCGAGCGCGAAGAGGGGCACGATCGCGTAGCTCGTCCAGGGGTGCCAGAGCGTCTGCAGCCGCTCGTTCGGTGAGACCGCCGATCGCAGCGCCCCGCGCGCCGTGCGAGCGAGGCCGGCGGTCGGCTGCTCGCGGAAGAGCCGGAAGAGGTCGCTCGCACGCTCGAGGTCGCTCCGCTGCGCCGGGTAGGCCAGGGCGATCACGCCGCCCAGCAGGCCCGCGACCACCGGGTCGACGCCGGCCTTGAACAGTGCGACCCAGACTCCGGTCCCGAACAGGAAGTAGACCGGGCCGAAGTGGATGCCGGCGGCGCGAATCGCGAGGATGCAGGCGAACAGGCCGATCCCGATCAGGAGTGCGACGACCGAGATCGACCCGCTGTACACGATCGCGATCACGAGCAGCGCGACGATGTCGTCGACGACGGCGACCGTCAGCAGGTACGCGCGCAGGCGGTCCGGGACGCCCCTGCCGACGAGCGCGAGCAGGCCGAGCGCGAACGCCGTGTCGGTCGACATCGCCGTTCCCCAGCCGTGGATCGAGTCATGGCCCGCGTTGATCGCGAGGTAGATCGCGACCGGCACGAGCATCCCGCCGAGGCCGGCGACAAGAGGAAGCGCGACCCTGCGACGGTCGCGCAGCTCGCCGAGGTCGAACTCTCGCCGCGCCTCGAGCCCGATCACGAAGAAGAAGAGGGCCATGAGGCCGGTGTCGATCCAGCCGCGGAGGTCCTGCGAGATGCCGGCCCCGCCGATCCGGATCGAGAGCGTCGTCGTCCAGACGCGCTCGTAGGACGCCGGGTCTGCGTTGGCCCAGACGAGCGCGGCGACGACGCCCGCGAGGAGCACGGCGGCGCTTCCCGTCTCCGTCTGGAGGAAGGCGCGCAGCGGCGTCTGCAGGTTCCGCGTCCACGCTGTCCGGCCGCTGAATGGAGCCGCGGAGACGTCCGTCTCGGCCATCGCGGAAGCTTCGCACGCGCGGTCGGTTCGACCGAGGAGCGCGAAACCGGCTCGGCTAGAGTGCGCGTGGCAGTGCGCCTTGCTGGAGCCGCTCCTCGGCGGCGCCGACCTCGAGCATCAGGGGAGACTCAGTGGCCGACAAGAGCAACGGCAAGAACACGGGCAAGATCGTCGAGATCAAGGGTGTCGTGCTCGATGCGGTCTTCTCGGACCGGCTGCCCGCGATCTATCACGCGGTCAGCATCGAGGTCCCCGAGGAGGGTGGGGGCTCGCGCGAGCTGATCGCCGAGGTGCAGCAGCACCTCGGCGACGATCGCGTCCGAGCCGTCGCCATGGACTCGACCGACGGGCTCGCCCGCGGGGTGGAGGTCGTCGACACCGAGCAGCCGATCTCCGTGCCCGTCGGTGACCAGACGCTCGGCCGGATCTGGAACGTGATCGGCGACCCCGTCGACGGCAAGGAGGCGGCGAAGGGCGAGCGGTGGCCGATCCACCGCGATCCACCCGCGTTCGGCGACCTCTCGCCGGCGATCGAGATCTTCGAGACCGGCCTCAAGGTCGTCGACCTCATCGCGCCGTTCGTGCGCGGCGGCAAGATCGGCCTCTTCGGCGGCGCGGGCACCGGCAAGACGGTGCTGATCCAGGAGCTCATTCACAATGTCGCGCTGCAGCACGGCGGCGTCTCGGTCTTCTCGGGCGTCGGCGAGCGCACACGCGAGGGCAACGACCTGATGATCGAGATGCAGGAGTCCGGCGTCATCGACAAGGTCGCGATGGTCTACGGCCAGATGAACGAGCCGCCGGGGGCGCGTCTGCGCGTCGGCCTGTCCGGCCTGACGATGGCGGAGTACTTCCGCGACCAGGGCCAGGACGTCCTCCTGTTCATCGACAACATCTTCCGCTTCGTGCAGGCGGGCTCGGAGGTGTCGGCCCTGCTCGGCCGCATGCCGAGTGCCGTCGGCTACCAGCCGACGCTCGCGACCGAGATGGGGCAGCTGCAGGAGCGCATCACCTCGACGCGCACCGGCTCGGTCACGTCGGTGCAGGCGATCTACGTGCCGGCCGACGACCTCACCGACCCGGCACCGGCGAACACGTTCGCGCACCTCGACTCGACGACCGTCCTCGACCGCAGCATCGTGGAGAAGGGGATCTATCCGGCGGTGCATCCGCTGCGCTCCACCTCGCGCGCCCTGCAGCCGGGAATCGTCTCCGAGGAGCACTACGCGACTGCCACCCGCGTGCAGGAGGTGCTACAGCGCTACACCGACCTGCAGGACATCATCGCCATCCTCGGCATCGACGAGCTCTCCGACGAGGACAAGCTCGTCGTGTCCCGCGCCCGCAAGATCGAGCGCTACCTCTCTCAGCCGAACTTCGTCGCGGAGCAGTTCACGGGGACGCCCGGCGAGTACGTGAAGCTCGAGGACACGATCCGCGGCTTCACCGAGATCCTCGACGGCAAGCACGACGAGCTCCCCGAGCAGGCGTTCTACATGGTCGGGGCGATCGAGCAGGCGGTCGAGCGCGGCAGAGAGCTCGGCGGCGAGGAGCCGGACGACGCCGCGCGACGCGAGGCGGACGAGCAGGCCGAGGCCGCCGAGGCCGAGACCGCCGGCGCTCCCGCGTAGGCGGACGCGTGCCCGACCATCCACTCTTCCCGGTCTCGGTCGTGACGCCGGAGGGACCGGCGTTCGAAGGGGAGGCCGAGATGCTCATCGTGCCGGGAGCTGCCGGCGAGATCGGGGTACTCGCCCGGCACGCTCCGCTCGTCGCGATGCTGCGGGCCGGCTCCACTCGCGTTCACGTCGGTGACGGCGAGGTGCGTGAGTTCGCGACCGGCCCGGGCTTCTTCCAGGTGCTCGAGAACCGGGCGATCGCGCTCGTCGACGATGCGGTAGCGGCCGGCGACATCGACGCGGCGCGGGCGCGCAGGCAGCTCGAAGAGGCGCAGGACGAGCTTGCGCGGGTCGAGGCGGGGGACTCCACCGCCGATCGTTGGCAGCTCGAGCAGCGCATCCGCCACGCCGAGAACCAGCTCACCGTCGGCGGCGCGAGCTAGCTCGGAAACGCTGCGCGTTTCCTCGCTGGGAGAAGGAACTCCGCAGGCCGGAAAGCGGGGTTTCCGGCCTGCTCCGTGCAGTTGCTGGCTTGCGGAGTTCCTTTATCCCGGGGGAAGAGCGAAGCTCTTCTCCCGGCTCAGTAGCGGTCGATCTCGACGAGTCGTGCGTCGCTGATGCCGAAGTGGTGCGCGATCTCGTGGAAGACCGTGCGCCGTACCGCAGCCCGTAACCGTGCGGGGTCGCCGCCCGCGATCCGCTCGAGTGGGAGACGGTAGATCGTGACCTTGTCCGGCAGGGCGCCGGAGTAGTACGGGCCGCGTTTGCCCCACGGGATCCCCTCGTAGAGGCCGAGCAGGTTCCGCCCCGGCGGCGGTTCGTCTTCGACCGTCACGGCGACGTTCGTCATCAAGCCTCGGATGTCGTCCGGCAGCTCGTCGAGCGCGTCGCGCACGAGCTGCTCGAACGCCGCTGCGTCTTCCTCGCTCACGACGTCAAGCCTGCACGAGCACGTCGCCCGTTCGCAGCGATTCGTCGAGGGGTGCGCTCATCGCCGCGTCGTGCGCGGCGATGTACGCGTCGCCGAGCTCCTGCTCCGCCGTCGCCTTCGCCTCCTCGAACAGCGCGTGCTCCGCGGGCTGAAGCTGGAGGCCGGCGTCGGCCAGCAGCCGGTCCGCGATGCCCGCGAGATGCGCCGCGCGGGCGGCGTCGTCTTCGAGGAGGCACAGGCGCGCATACGCCGCGAGCGCATACGCCATCACCTCCTTGAAGCCGAGCTCGAGACTGTGAGCGATCGCGCGCTCGAGCCACTGGCGCGCCTGCTCTCGGTTGCCTGCGGCGAGGTTGTGGCTCCCGAGGTTGAAGAGCGTGACCGCCGCGTTCGCCTTGTGACTGGACTCGAGCGCCAGCGCCTCCTCCGTCACCTCGATCGCGCGCGCGTGGTCGCCGCGCTGACTGGCGATGTGCCCGAGGTTGCCGAGCACGGTCGCGAGTCGGGCCGGCACGTCGAGCTTGCGGAAGAGATTCGCGCTCTCCTCCAGCAGCTCGCTTGCGGCGTCCCAGTCCTCCATCACCGCCGCGACCGTGCCGACGTCGCTGAGCGAGCGGGCGATCCAGAGCTCGTCCCCCAGCTCGCGAGCCACCTCGAGCGCGGCGCTGAACCGCTCTCCTGCGAGATCGTGCTTGCCGACGCGGAACGCGATCGAGCCGCTGGTAGAGAGCGCTCTGATCCGCACTCTCGGCGCCACCTCGGCCGCGTGCGGAAGCGCTTCCTCGAGCCAGCCGAAGCCTTCGCTGAAGTAGCCGCGCACTTCCCAGAACAGCCGCAGGGAGCTTGCCAGCCGCAACGCGAGCTCCGGCGCCTCCGCGAGCGACCAGGCGAGCGCGGCGCGGATGTTGTCGTGCTCCGGCTGGATCCGGTCGAGCCAGACCGTGGCATCTTCGCCCGCCACCGTGGTGCGTTCCGCCATCGTCTCGGCGAGCTCGGTCAGCCACTCTGCGTGCCGCCGTCGCAGCTCCGCCGAGCCCGCCTCTTCCAGGCGCTCGATCGCGAAGTGGCGAACCGTCTCGAGCATCGTGAAGCGGCCGTCGCGTCGCCGCAGCAGGTTGTTGTCGACCAGCATGCCGAGGGTCTCGAGCGTCACGTCGCACACGGTCTCGGCGGCCTCCAGCGTGCACCCGCCGACGAAGACGCCCAGGCGCGCGAACGCTTGACGCTCGTCAGCGCCGAGCAGGTCGTAGCTCCAGTGGATCGTGGCGGCGAGCGTGCGCTGGCGTGCGGGCGCGTCGCGCGGACCGGGTGGGAGCAGGTTCGGCTCGCGTTCGAGCCGTTGGAGGATCTCGGCGGGAGCGAGCAGCTTCGACCGTGCCGCCGCGAGCTCGATTGCGAGCGGCAGCCCGTCGAGCCGCGTGCAAACGCGCGCGACTTCCGCTGCGCTCGTCCCGTCGAGCTCGAAACCGGGATCGACCGCACGTGCCCGCGCCGCGAAGAGCCGCAGCACGTCGGTCTCGACGAGCGCCTCGAACGGAAGGTCGGCAGCGGGGATGTCGAACGGCGGCACCGGGTATTCGCGCTCGGCCGCGAGCCGTAGAGGCGCCCGGCTGGTGGCCAGGATCCACAGGCGCGGCGCCGCAGTGAGGAGCTCGCCGACGAACGGCGCGGCGGGGAGGAGCTGCTCGAAGTTGTCCAGGACGAGCAGAATCCGTCGCTCGCGTAGGTGCTCGGTGACGCTCTCGGCGAGCTGGCGTCCGCCCTCACGCACGTCGAGTGTCTCGGCGATTGTGGGGACCAGCAGGTCCGCGCTCGAGATCTGCGCGAGGCTGACGAACAGGGCGCCGTCTCGGAGCTCGGGCTCGAGCGCGTGCGCGATCTCGACCGCGAGTCGGGTCTTGCCCGTCCCGCCCGGGCCGGTGAGCGTGACGAGCCGCGCGCCCTCGTCACGGAAGAGCGCGCTGACCGCTGCCAGCTCCAACCGGCGGCCGACGAGCGGCGTCGGCGGCACGGGTAGCGGGCGCGTCGACCGCGTCGGCGGCTCGGGAGCGGCGAGGCTCGGCTCCTGCCGCAGGATGGCGCGCTCGAGCTCCTGCAGCGCAGGGCTCGGATCGAGGCCCAGGTCCTCCGCAAGGACCTCGCGGGCGTCGCGGTAGACCTCGAGCGCCTCCGCCTGGCGGCCGCAGCGATAGAGCGCGAGCATCCTCTGCTGGAGGAAACGCTCGCGGTACGGATGCTCGGCCGTGAGCGTCTCGAGCTCCGCGACCACAGCGTCGTGCCGGCTGCACGCGAGCTCCGCCTCGTAGCGGAGCTCGAGCGCCACCAATCGCAGCTCCTCGAGCCGCTCGGCCTCCGCGGCGCGGCGGATCTCCTCCGGCAGGCCTGCGAGCGCCGGCCCGCGCCAGACCGCAAGCGCCTCCCGCAGGTCGTCAGCCGCGTCGTCCGCCCGGCCGGCCTGGAGAGCTGCCCGGCCGCGCTCGAGCGTGCGCTCGAAGCGGTCGAGGTCGAGCTCGTCCTCGCCGACGACGGCGCGATAACCGCGGCCGGCCGTCTCGATCCGCTCAGCGCCGAGCGCGCGGCGCAGCCCGTGCACGTAGACCTGCAGCGACTGGAGGGCCGACGCCGGCGGCGCCTCTCCCCACAGCCCGTCGATGAGCTGGTCGGCCGTCATGACGCGTCTGCGGTTGGCCAGAAGCAACGCGAGCAATCCCCGCTGCTTCGGCGCGCCGAGGTCTGCCGGCCCGTCGTCGAGCACGGCCTCGATCGGCCCCAGGATGCGGAATTTCACGGTGATAGCCCCTTACCCCTTAAGTCCTGCCCAAGCGGATCTTAAGCGGCACCTCCGACGCTGCCAACGACAGCCGCGCCAGCGGCCCATCGAGAAGGAGGCAAGCATGATCCGCGCAGGAGACTCCATCGAGAACCCGGTCACCGGCGAGCGCATCGTCTTCCGGCAGACGAGCCGCGAGACGAACGGCGCGGCCGTCGTGATCGAGACCTACGTCCAGCCGAACGGCTTCGTGGCTGCGGCGCACGTGCACCCGAGCCAGGAGGAGCGCTTCGAGGTGCTCCGCGGCACCGTCGGCTTCCGGGTCGGTCGCGAGAAGCTCGTCGCCGGCCCCGGCAAGCGCCTCACGGTTCCCGCCGGCACCCCGCACAAGTTCTGGAACGCCGGCGACGAGGTCGCACACTTCGTCTGCGAGGTCCGGCCGGCGCTGCAGTTCGAGTCGCTCATCGAGACGATGTTCGCCCTCGCCGCCGATGGCCGGACGAACCGGAAGGGGATGCCGAACCCGCTGCACCTCGCGGTGATCGCGCAGGCCCACTTCGACACCGTGCGGCTGCCGTTCCCGCCGGCCATCGTGCAGCGGATCGGTCTCGCGCTCGGCAGCCCGCTCGGCCGCGCACTGGGCTACGACCCCGTCTACGTCCCCTCGATCCCCGCGGTCGGCGTGCCCGCCGCCACGGCAGCCTGATGCGTCGCGGCCTGCTCGTCGCCGGGCTCGTCCTCGGCCTCCTGCTGCTCGCGGGGCTCGGGGCGTCGATCTCGCTCGTCCGCTCGATCCGCACGCGCATCTCCGTCACACCGACCCTCGCCTTCGAAAGGAGCATCGCTACATGAACACGTCTGAAAGCCGCAGCTGGGCCCTGATCGGCCCGCTCACGATCGCCCTCTGGATCGCCGGCTTCGCCCTTCTCACGAGCCACCAGCCGGGCGAGCACGCGACGGGCGGCGAGATCCTCGCCTGGTACAAGGCGCACACCGACACGATCGTGCTGGGCGGCTGGCTCTTCATGATCGGCTGCATCGGGTTCGTGACCTTCGTGGCCGGGATCGGTCAGCGGCTTGCTGCGCCGGCCCTCGCGCTCGCCGGAGGCGCGATCACCGCCCTGGCGGGAATGCTCATTGCCGCGGTCGACGTTGCGGGCGGGCTCGACAAGAAGGACATCGGCCCGGCCACCGCGGCGACGTTCCACCATGCCGTGGACATCTTCTTCATCACTGCCGAGCTCGCCGCGGTGCTACCGCTCGCCGTGGTCGCGGTCGTCGCCTGGCGGACGCGCGTGCTGCCCCGCTGGTGGGCGGCGTTCAGCGGGCTCGTCGCAATTGTGCTCCTCGTCGGCCCGATCGGGTGGCTCGGCCTAATCTTCGGCCTGCCGATCTGGACGCTCGGGACGAGCCTCTTCGTGCTCGTGCGCTCGCCCGGGCGCATGCGGTCTGCGGCTGCGGTCGCCTGAGGGGGAGGGTGGAGGCGCGCCAAGGCGGCGCGCCTCCACCTGCGGCTAGGCGACGCGGCTCGTGGGGCGCGCTGCCTCGTGCGCGGGCAGGTAGAGCCGCTCGAGATACTCGGCCGCCATCCGAGCCGTGCCGAACCGGGGCCCGAGCTCGGCGATCGACTCCCGCATGAGCCCGATCCAACGCTGTGGCAGCCCAGCCTCGTCCCGCTCGTAGTACGCCGGGAGCACCTGCTCCTCGAGCACGGCGTAGAGCGCCTCCGCGTCGGCTTCGTCCTGCGCTTCGTCGTTTGCCTCGACCGCCAGGCCACCGACCGCGAACCCGAGCGCCGGGGAATACGCCTCCGCCCACCAGCCGTCGAGGATCGAGCAGTTGAGGACGCCGTTCAGCGCCGCCTTCATCCCCGAGGTGCCCGACGCCTCGAGCGGCCGCCGCGGCGTGTTGAGCCACACGTCGACGCCCTGCACGAGCCGCCGCGCGAGCGTCATCTCGTAGTCCTCGAGGAAGACGACGCGCCCCGCCGCCGTCGGCTCCCGCGCGAAGTCGACTACGAGCTGGATCACGTCTTTCCCCTCCTCGTCCGCGGGGTGCGCCTTCCCGGCCACGAGCACCTGGATCGGCCGCTCGGGATCGGCGAGGAGTCGCGCCAGTCGCTCGGGGCGGCTGAAGAGGAGGCTCGCGCGCTTGTAGGTGGCGAAGCGTCGCGCGAATCCGATCGTGAGGACATCCGGATCGAGCTCGCGCACCCCGCGCGTCGTGACGACGAACTCGAGCAGCCGATCCTTCGCGCTGCGGTGCGCGTTCCAGAGGTCGGCCGCCGACAGCTCGCGTGCGCGCTCGAACTGCGGATCCGTGTCGCCGAGCAACCTCTCGAGCTCGTCGGAGACCCACGTCCGCTGGTGAACGCCGTTCGTGACCGAGGTGATCGGAACCTGGTCGACACGCCGCTCGGGCCAGAGACCGTGCCACATCTCGCGCGACACCGCGCCGTGGAGCTCCGAGACGGCGTTCGCGTACTCGGAGGTGCGAAGCGCAAACGGCGTGAGGCCGAATCCCTTCTCGTCCGGCTCGGCCTTGCCGAGCGTCAGGAAGTCCTCCCACGCCAGGCCGCAGCGCGCGACGAGCCCGCCGAGGGTTCGCCGCACGAGCTCGGGATCGAACACCTCGTTCCCGGCCGGCACCGGCGTGTGCGTCGTGAAGACCGTCGAGGCCCGCAGCCGCTCGATCGCCTCGTCCGCCGAAAGGCCCTGCTCCTCGACGAGCTCGCGCATCCGCTCGAGCTGGAGAAAGGCGGAGTGCCCCTCGTTCAGGTGGAAGACCGTGGGCTCGAGCCCGAGCCGCCGCAGCACGCGGACGCCGCCGATGCCGAGGATTACCTCCTGCCGCAGCCGGTTCGCTCGGTCGCCGCCGTAGAGCGTGTCGGTGACAGCCCAGTCGGGGTTGCCCTCGACCTGGGTGTCGAGCAGATAGAGGGACACGCGCCCCACGCGCACGCGCCAGACGCCGAGCCGCACCGGCATGAGGTTGCCGTCGTCGTCGGCGAGCTCGACGACGGGAGCCATGGGCACGAGCTCGAGCGGCAGCCGGCTGGTATCGGTCAGCGGGTAGTGCTCGATCTGCCGGTCGTTCTCGTCGAGCCGCTGCCGGAAGTAGCCGCGGCGATAGAAGAGACCGATGCCGACGAGGGGAATCCCGAGCTCCGAGGCGGCCTTGAGATAGTCGCCGGCGAGAACGCCGAGCCCGCCGGAGTAGATGGGAAGGCTCTCGTCGAGCCCGAACTCCGCGGAGAAGTAGGCGACGAGCAGGTCGGCCGGACCGCCCCGGCTCCGCCACCAGGTCTCCTCGCCGCGGTCGCGCGCCAGGCGTCGCTGGACCCGGGCCAGCCGCTCGAGGTAGTCGGGCGTGACGGCGCGCGCGAGGTCGTCGTCCGTCAACTCGGAAAGGAGCGCTGTCGGGTTGTGGTGCAGCTCGGAGAAGCGTCGCGGCTCGAGCGTCTCGAAGAGGAGCCGCGCCTCGGCGATCCAGGTGAAGGAGAAATCGCTCGCGATCTCGAGGAGCGCCGCGCGTAGCGTCGCGCCGTCGTGTGCCTCGCTCACGAAGCGGCACCCTAACGACCGCTCCGGGCCTCACGCAGCGGTTGGCTCGCGGAGGGACTGCTAGCGTTTCAAGTACCCGGAGAGCTTTGACCGGCAGCTTGGCGACCGGGTCAACAAACGCCTAAAGCGCCCGAGAGCACCGCTCCCGGGCCTGCTGTAAGAAGACCCAGGGAGGAGACCAGGTGCAGGACCCTCGGGAACGGCTCGAATCCATCCTCAGAGAGCGCATCGCCGTTCTCGACGGCTCGTGGGGCGTGCTGATCCAGAAGCGCGTGCGCGGCGAGGAGGCGTACCGGGGCGACCGCTTCCGCGACCACCCACTCGACGTCGCCGGCGACCCGGACATCCTCAACCTGACTCGGCCGGAGATCGTGCGGGAGATCCACCGCTCGTACTTCGAGGCCGGTGCCGACATCGCCACGACGAACACCTTCACGGCGACGCGGATCGGCCAGGCCGATTACGCGCTCCAGGACTTCGCCGCCGAGATGTCGCTCGAGGGAGCGAGGCTCGCGCGGGAGGCCGCAGACGAGTTCGACGGCTTCGTCGCCGGGTCCGTCGGGCCCCTCAACGTGTCGCTCTCGCTCTCGCCGCGAGTGGACGATGCGGCCTTTCGCTCGGCGACGTTCGACGAGGTGGCGGAGGCGTACGCCGAGCAGATCCGCGCGCTGCGGGAGGGTGGCGTCGACCTGCTCCTGATCGAAACCGTCTTCGACACGCTGAACGCGAAGGCCGCGATCGTGGCCGCGCAGGACGCGGCGCCGGAGCTGCCGCTTTGGCTCTCTTTCACCGCGGTGGACAAGAGCGGCCGCAACCTCTCGGGTCAGACCGTCGAGGCGTTCTGGATCTCGGTCGAGCACGCCCGGCCGCTCGTCGTCGGCGTCAATTGCTCCCTGGGCGCGTCCGAGATGCGTCCCTTCGTCGAGGATCTCGCCGAGATCGCGCCGACCTGGGTGGCCTGCTATCCCAACGCCGGCCTGCCGAACGCGCTCGGCGAACATGACGAACAGCCCGAGGACACCAGCCGCTTCCTCGGCGAGTTCGCCCGCGACGGGCTGGTGAACATCGTGGGCGGCTGCTGCGGCACGACGCCGGAACACGTCCGGCAGATCGTGGCCGCGGTCGAGGGTGTGACACCTCGCGAGATTCCCGAGCTGCGCCGTGCGACCCGCTTCAGCGGGCTCGAGCCTCTCGAGCTGAGGCCCGACTCCAACTTCACGATGATCGGCGAGCGGACGAACATCACCGGCTCGGCCCGCTTCCGCCGGCTCGTGGAGCGGGGCGACTTCCAGGCGGCGCTCGACGTCGCCAACGAGCAGGTGCGGGGCGGGGCCAATCTCCTCGACGTGAACATGGACGCCGACCTGCTCGACGGCGAGCGGGCGATGACGACGTTCCTCAACCTCGTGGCCACCGAGCCCGAGGTGGCGCGGATCCCGATCGTGATCGACAGCTCGCGCTGGTCGGTGCTCGAGGCGGGGCTCAAGTGCGTCCAGGGGAAGGGCGTCGTCAACTCGCTCTCGCTCAAGGAGGGCGAGGATCCGTTCCTCGAGCAGGCGCGGACGGTGCGCCGCTACGGGGCGGGCGTGGTCGTGATGGCGTTCGACGAGGAAGGTCAGGCCGAGACGGCCGAGCGCAAGGTCGCGATCTGCGAGCGCGCCTACCGGCTGCTCGTCGAGGAGGTCGGCTTCCCGCCCGAGGACCTGATCTTCGACCCGAACATCCTCGCTGTCGCCACCGGTATCGAGGAGCATCGCGGCTTCGCGAAGGCGTTCCTCGAGGCGCTGCCGCTGCTCAAGGAGCGGTGCCCGGGCGCGAAGACGAGCGGCGGCATCTCCAACCTCAGCTTCGCCTTCCGCGGCAACGACGCGGTGCGGGAGGCGATGCACTCGGCCTTCCTCTATCACGCGATCCGCGCCGGCCTCGACATGGGCATCGTCAACGCCGGCCAGCTCGTCGTCTACGAGGACATCGAGCCGGAGCTCCATGAGCTCGTCGAGGACGTCATCTTCGACCGGCGCCCCGACGCGACGGAGCGGCTCGTCGAGTACGCGGGCCGCGTGCGCGGCGAGGCGACCCGGCGGGAGGTCGACCTCTCGTGGCGCGAGGCGCCCGTCGAGAAGCGGCTCGAGCACGCGCTCGTCCACGGCATCGTCGACTTCATCGAGGAGGACACCGAGGAGGCGCGGCAGCGCGCCGACCGGCCGCTCGACGTGATCGAGGGCCCGCTGATGTCCGGCATGCAGGTGGTCGGCGATCTCTTCGGAGCGGGGAAGATGTTCCTGCCTCAGGTCGTGAAGAGCGCGCGCGCCATGAAGCGAGCGGTTGCCTATCTCGAGCCGTACATGGAGGCCGAGCAGGCCGCCGGCGGCGGCGCTCCGCGCGCACGCGGCAAGGCAGTCCTCGCCACGGTGAAGGGCGACGTCCACGACATCGGCAAGAACATCGTTGGCGTCGTTCTCGGCTGCAACGACTACGACGTGATCGATCTCGGCGTGATGGTCCCGGCCGAGCGGATCCTCGACACCGCGCTCGAGGAAGAGGCGGACGTCGTCGGGCTGTCCGGGCTGATCACGCCCTCGCTCGACCAGATGGTCGACGTCGCGCGGGAGATGGAACGGCGGAAGATGGGTCTGCCGCTCCTGATCGGGGGCGCCACGACCTCCCGGCAGCACACCGCGGTGCGGATCGCTCCGGCGTATTCGCAGCCGGTGGTGCACGTCCTCGACGCCTCGCGCGTCGTGGGCGTCGTCTCCGACCTGCTCGACCCGGACCGGCGGGTGCGGCTCGACGTCGAGAACCGTGCCGACCAGGATCGGCTGCGCGACCTCCACGCCGAGAAGGAGCGGAAGCCGCTGCTGTCGCTGGGGCGGGCGCGTGAGAACCGACAGCACGTCGCCTTCGACGACCTCCCGGTGCCCGAGTTCACGGGCCGCCGGCTCGTCGAGCCCGACCTCGCAACGCTGCTGGAGTACGTCGACTGGCAGTTCTTCTTCCACGCGTGGGAGCTGAAGGGGAAGTACCCCGCCATCCTCGAGCAGCCGGCGGCGCGCGAGCTGTTCGACGACGCGCAGCGCCTCCTCGACCGGATCGTGGAGCAGCGGCTCCTCACCGCGCGCGGGGTCTTCGGCTTCTGGCCCGCGTCGTCCGACGGCGACGATATTGTTGTCGAACTTGAAAACAACGAAGCTCAGACACGCTTTTGCTTCCTGCGCCAGCAGACCGACTACGGCGACTCTCGCCCGAACCGGTCACTGGCCGATTTCGTCGCGCCTGGGGGCGCGCCGGGGGAAGACCACCTCGGGGCGTTCGCGGTCACCGCCGGCCTGGGCGCCGAGGAGCTCGCCGCCGGTTTCGTCGCGGAGCACGACGACTACCACGCGATCATGGTCAAGGCGCTGGCCGACCGTCTCGCCGAGGCGTTCGCCGAGTACCTGCACGAGGTCGCCCGCCGCGCCTGGTACGAGACAGGCTCGAAGCTCCCAACCGAACAACTGATTGCCGAGGGCTTCCGCGGCATCCGGCCCGCGTTCGGGTATCCCGCTTGCCCGGACCACAGCGAGAAGTCGAAGCTCTTCGCGCTGCTCGGTGCCGAGGAGGCCGGGCTCGCGCTCACGGAGACGTACGCGATGACGCCCGCTGCGAGCGTGAGCGGCATCTACCTCGCGCATCCCGAGTCGCGCTACTTCTCCGTGGGGCGGATCGGCCGAGACCAGGTCGAGGACTACGCGGCCAGGCAGGGCATCTCACCAGCCGAAGCGGAACGTGCGCTACGCCCGAACCTCGGCTACGAGCCGACGCCAGATGAGACCGACGTGAAGGTCGTCTCAGCCTCTTCCGGCGGCTGAGCTATCCTCGGTGCCGGCGCCGGTTGGGGGCGCCGATCTGGCATGCGGACGACGCTGAAGCGCGGAATCGGACAGGCCGCCGGGCTGAATGGCAACGGCCATTCCGTCGTGCCGCCGCTCTTCGGCCCGATCGTCCGCTACCGCCAGCCCGAGCGGCCGCGGCGGTCGCTGATCGGGCTCGTCCTCCGCGGCTTCGGCTGGCTGGTGCTCGCGGTGGCCGTCGTCGCCTCCGGCGCCGCGGGCGGCATCTATCTCTACGGGCACGAAAGCCTCGCCTCCGTGGCGGTGCACACCAAGGCGGGAAAGCACGCGGTGCAGAAGCTCAGCGTGCCGGTGCCGTCGAAGCCTGCAATCGCGCTCGTCGCCGGCTACGACCACCGCGCCGGCACCGGGACCAACTCGTACGCCGGCTCCAACTCCGACACGCTGATGCTCCTCCGGGCCGACCCCACGAACCACACGCTCTCGCTGCTCTCGTTCCCTCGCGATCTCTGGGTGCCGATCTACTGCCACGGCGGCGCGCCCACGACCACGAGCCGCATCAATTCGGCCTGGTCGCTCTGCGGCAACAACGGCCCGGCCGCGACGCTCGCGACGATGGAGCACCTGACCGGCCTCAACATCAACTATCTGATCACGCTCGACTTCCATGCCTTCAAGCAGATCGTCAACCACCTGCACGGCGTGTACATGAACGTCGACCGCCGTTACTACATCCCGCTGCACACCGGCACGTCGGCGATCAACCTTCACCCCGGCTACCAGAAGCTCGACGGCGGTCAGGCGCTGTCGTACGTCCGCTACCGGCACACGGACAGCGACGTCTACCGCACCGGCAGGCAGCAGCTCTTCCTCGACGCGTTGAAGAGCCGGCTCAAGACCAGCCTTTCGATCTTCGACGCGCCGAAGCTGATCGGCGACCTGAAGAAGAACGTGGAGGTCGCCCGCGGAGGCGGCGGCTCCGTCACGCTCAAGGAGCTCGAGTCGTATCTCGGCCTTGCATACGACCTGCCGGCCGGCCACCTCTTCCGCAACCAGATCCCGGTCAACGACTTCCAGAACGTCGTCATCGGCGGGGCCGACGTGCTCCAGGCCTCGCCGGGCTCGGTTGCGGCCGCCGTGCAGAGCTTCCGCCACCCCGACGTCCGCGATGCGCAGGCGGTCTCCAGCCAGTTCGGGGGCCACCGCAAGACGCCGAGGAAGAAGAAAGTGCACAGGCTGCCGAAGTCGAAGATCTCGGTGCTCGTGCTCAACGCCGGCACCGTTCCCGGCGAGGCTTCGAACACGACGTATCTGTTGACGACGCACGGCTTCACGGGGCGATCTCTGCCCGCGGGCACCCAGGCGAACGCGCCCAAGGTGCAGCGCGACACGACTGTCTACTACGACCCGGTCCAGCCCGACGCGAAGCAGGCTGCGCAGCAGCTGCGCCCGCTCTTCGGCCCGCACAGCCGCGTCAAGCAGATGACGACCGTCATCGCGGAGTTCGCGAAGCGTGCCGGCAATCCGTTGACGGTCGTCACGGTCGGCACCAGCTTCGGCGGCAAGCTCGTCGTCCCGCATCGCGTGAAGGTGCAGCCGAAGCAGCCGCCGCAGGTGAGCGAGGGCGCGGCCATGACGGCGCCGGCGCTGCGGGGCGTCTACGACCAGGTGCACTTCCCGCTGATGGTCCCGCACAAGGTCGCGCGCTACTCGGTGCTCTCGGGCCAGGAGGGCGTCCGGGGTTTCAAGCCGCTGAAGAACCAGCACGAGGTCGCGCTCAGCTTCCAGGTCGGGGACACGTCCGAGTACTGGCAGATCGAGGAGAGCACGTGGAACACCGCCCCGATCCTCCAGCACCCGACCGGCACGATCGTCCACCATGGCCAGAAGTTCCTGATCTACTCGACCGGCGGGGCGATCCAGATGGTCGCCCTCCGCACGCCCCGCGCGACCTACTGGGTCGTGAACACGATCCTCAACCAGCTCTCGAACTCGACGATGATCGCCGTCGCCGAGAGCCTCAGACCGCTGCGCCGCTGAGAAGCGGATTACCCTAAGGGCCGTGGCTCGGATCGCGATCTTCGGGGCCGGCTACGTCGGGCTCGTCACCGGCGCGTGCTTTGCGGATCTCGGCCACGAGGTGGTCGTACGCGACGTCCTGCCCGAGCGCATCGAGAACCTGCAAGCCGGCGAGGTACCGATCTACGAACCGGGTCTCGACGAAGTTCTCGAGCGCTGTCGCGACCGGATCTCGTTCACGCTCGACGTGCGAGAGGCGGTCGCCGGCGCCGACTTCCTCTACGTCGCCGTCGGGACGCCCCCCACCTACTCGGGCGACGCCGACCTCGGCGCGGTCTGGACGGTTGTGGACGAGATTCCGGAGAACGTCCCGGGCCGCCCGCTCCTCGTGATGAAGAGCACCGTCCCGGTCGGCACGGGTGAGCGCGTGCGGGCGCGGCTCGACGGGCGCGGGCTGGAGAACGTCGGCTACGTCTCGAATCCCGAGTTCACGGCCGAGGGAACGGCGGTCGCGGACTTCATGCATCCCGACCGCGTCGTCGTCGGCGCGTTCGACCCGGCCGACGCGGAGCGCGTCGTCGAGCTCCACGGCGGAATCGAGACGGAGTTCCTCCGCATGGACGTCGCGTCGGCCGAGCTCGTCAAGCTCGCGTCCAACGCCTTCCTCTCCACGCGCATCAGCTTCATCAACGAGATCGCGAACGTCTGCGAGCTCGTCGGCGCCGACGTCGTCGAGGTCGCGCGCGGGGTCGGTCTCGACCACCGACTCGGGCCGCACTTCTTCCGCGCCGGCATCGGCTTCGGCGGCAGCTGCTTCCCGAAGGACGTGACCGCCCTGAAGCAGCTCGCCGGCAATTCCGGCTATCCGTTCCTGCTCCTGCAGGCGGTGTGGGAGGTGAACGAGCTCCAGAAGCGGCGCGTCGTGCAGAAGCTCCAGCAGCGGCTCGGCGGCCTGGGCGGGCGCACCGTCGCGCTGCTCGGGCTCGCGTTCAAGCCGAACACCGACGACATGCGCGAGGCGCCGAGCCGGATCATCGCCTACCGGCTGCTTGCCGAGGGCGCCGAGGTGCGGGCGTGGGACCCGGTCGCCCGGCCGACCGACCTGCAGGGCGTGGAGATCTGCGACTCCGTCCTGGAAGCAGTGCGAGGCGCCGACGCCGCGGTGATCGTGACGGAGTGGCCGGAGCTGCGCGAGCTGCCCACGAGCGAGGTTCGCGACGCGATGGCGCGGCCGCTCATCGTCGACGGCCGGAACCTCCTCGATCCGGCAGCTGTCGCAGCCGCGGGCTTCGAGTACGAGGCGATCGGCCGCCCGACTCACGCGACGCCCGGGGGAGTGAACGGCAACCCTCGGCCCGCGCGCGACCGCGAGACGAACGTCTGATGGAGGCACTCCTCCTTGCCGGCGGCAAAGCGGAGAGACTGGGCGAGGCGGCGCAGGGGCTGCCGAAGCCGCTCGTGCCGGTGGGAGGTCTTCCGCTTGCGGCGTACTCGGTAGCGCGGCTCGTCGATTCCGGCGTGACGCGCGTGATCGTCGCGTGCCGGGCAGGAGACGAGGAAGCGTTCCTACACGCGCTCTCGGGGCTCGGGGCCGAGGTCGAGGCGGTCGGGGAGGAGGAGCCGCTCGGCCGTGGCGGCGGTCTTCGGCTCGCGGCCACGCGGCGGCAGGAGGAGGGATCGGTCCTCGCCCTCAACGGCGACGAGCTCCTCGACGTCGACTTCCGCGCGCTCCTCGCCGAGCACGATGCGAGCGGGGCGGCGGGGACGATCGTCGTCGCCCGGGTGCGTTCTGCGTTCGGCGTGGTCGAGATCGAGGAGGAGGACGGTACGATCACCGGCTTTCGCGAGGCCCCGCTACTCGAGCACTGGGTCAACTCCGGCGTCTACGTGCTGGGCGAGGAGGCGCTCGCGCTCCTCCCGGAGAAAGGCGACCACGAGCACTCGACCTTTCCGCAGCTCGCAGGCGAGCGGAGGCTGCATGCGCACCGCCACGAGGGGGTCTGGCTCACCGTGAACACGCCCAAGGATCTCCGCCGCGCAGCCGAGTTCATCGAGGCGCAGCCCGAGTGGCGGCCCCAGAGACAGCTGATATGAGCGTCGACTCGCCGAACTACGGCTCCCTCGACCGGTTCGCCTTCGAGGCGCGCCGGGTCGAGAAGCCGTGGGGCTGGGAGCTGATCTGGGCTCACACGGACCCGTACGTCGGGAAGATCCTGTTCGTGCGCGAGGGCGAGTCGCTCTCGCTCCAGTTCCACCGGGAGAAGGACGAGAGTTGGTACGTCGAGGGCGGTCGCGCGCGGCTCGAGCTCGGCGACGCCGGGCAGGAGGCGCTGGACGAGGAGGTCGTCACCGCCGGCGCGTGCTTCCACTTCTCGCCCGGGACCGTGCACCGGATCACCGCGCTCGAGGACACAACGATCCTCGAGGTTTCGACACCGCATCTCGACGACGTCGTCCGGCTCGAGGATCGCTATGGACGCGAAGGCACCGCCGAAGCCTGAGCGCGTCCTGCGCTGGGACGGCTGCGTCAACGTCCGCGACCTCGGCGGGCTGCCGCTCGCCGGCGGCCGCGAGACCGCGTACCGCGTCGTCGTGCGGGCCGACTGGCTGCCCGGCCTGAGCGACATCGGCCGCGCCGCACTCGTCGACTACGGGGTCTCGCTCGTCGTCGACCTGCGGCCGGACCGCGAGCACGAGGACGACGGGATCGATCCGCTGCCTGTTCCCGTCGTCCGCCGGGGGATGGATCCTCGCCCCCTCTCCGCCGCCTGGGACTGGCCGTCGATGAAGGAGGCCTACCTCGCGCTCGCCGACCGGTATCGCGCCGAGCTGGCACAGGCGCTGACGCTGCTCGGCGACGCCGAGCCGCCCGTCGCCATCCACTGCGCCGGGGGCCGCGACCGCACAGGCATCGCCTGCGGCATGGCGCTCTGGCTTGCGGGCGTCGAGCCCGACGTAATCGCGGCCGACCACGCGCTGAGCGACGAGAGTTGGGCGCCGTTCAACGACGAATGGCTCGCGCGGGCTCCCGACGAGCACGAGCGCGAGCGGCGCCGCCGCATCTCCCAACCCGCCGGCCGCACGCTGGCCGAGGTGCTCGAGGAGATCGAGAGGCAGGAGGGCATCCGGAACCGCCTCCTCGCGGCAGGCGCCGACGAGGCCGCGCTCGACCGGCTCGTCGCGCGGCTCCGCGGCGAGGATTGACACAGATGTGTTAACGTCGCGCGGATGGATTCGCTCCACGTCGGCCACGCGGCCGCCCGCACCGGCTGGTCGGCCCGCATGCTCCGTTACCTGGAGCAGGCCGGGCTCGTCGTCCCGTCCCGCACGCCCGCCGGCTACCGGCTCTACGGTCTGCGCGAGCTGAATCAGCTCCGCTCGCTCGCCGAGCTGCGGCGTCGCTTCGGCCTCGGGATCGGCGACATCGCGTTCGCCGCAAGGCTTCGCCGGGAGCCCGAGCTCAGGACCGCGATCGACGGCTGGCTCGCCGACGTCGACGACGCGTCCTGGGTGGAGTGGGAACAACGCAAGCACGAACGACTTCTCGCCGCATAACGAAAGGAACAGATGGCAGCGACGCAGCGCTACGACGTCAAAGACCTCGCCCTCGCGGAAGAGGGCAAGCGGCGGATCGAGTGGGCCGACCGGCAGATGCCGGTGCTTGCCGCGATCCGCGAGCGATTCGAGCGCGAGCAGCCGCTCACAGGCCATCGCATCTCCGCGTGCCTCCACGTGACGACCGAGACGGCGAACCTCATGCGGACGCTGCAGGCAGGCGGCGCGGACGTCGTCCTCTGCGCCTCGAACCCGCTCTCGACGCAGGACGACGCGGCCGCGGCGCTCGTGGCCGAGTACGACGTGTCCGTCTTCGCGATCAAGGGCGAGGACAACGACACGTACTACGCCCACATCGAGGCGGCCGTCGACCACAAGCCGCACTTCACGATGGACGACGGCGCCGACGTGATCGGCGTGCTCCACTCGGCGCGGCGCGAGCAGCTCGGCGAGATCATCGCCGGCACCGAGGAAACGACGACCGGGGTGATCCGGCTCAAGGCTCTCGAGGCGGAAGGGAAGCTCGGCTTCCCGATCATCGCCGTCAACGAGGCGCAGACGAAGCACATGTTCGACAATCGCTACGGGACGGGCCAGTCGACGATCGACGGGATCATCCGGGCGACGAACGTCCTCCTCGCCGGCAAGCATTTCGTGGTCTGCGGCTACGGCTGGGTCGGTCGCGGCGTCGCGTCGCGGGCCCGCGGGATGGGGGCGCAGGTGATCGTCACCGAGGTCGACCCGCTGAAGGCGCTCGAGGCGTCGATGGACGGCTTCGAGGTGCTGCCGCTCGAGCGGGCGGCGGAGGTCGGCGACATCTTCTGCACCGCGACCGGCGACAAGCACGTGATCGCGCGCGCCCATATGGAGCGGATGAAGGACGGCGCGATCCTCGCCAACACGGGCCACTTCAACGTCGAGATCGAGATCCCCGCGTTGCGGGAGATGGCGGTCGAGACGAGGCGCGCGCGCGAGTTCGTCGAGGAGTTCACGCTCGCCGACGGACGGCGGCTCTACCTCGTCGCCGACGGACGGCTGGTCAACCTCTCCGCGGCCGAGGGTCACCCGGCTCTCGTGATGGACATGTCCTTCGCGAACCAGGCACTCGCGCTCGAGTATGCCGCGCAGCATGCGAGCGAGCTCGACCGGAAGGTCTATCCGGTGCCGCCCGAGATCGATCGCGAGATCGCCCGCCTCAAGCTCGAGACCATGGGCGTCGAGATCGACCGGCTCACCGAGGAGCAGGCGCGCTACCTCGCCTCCTGGGACGAGGGCACCTGACCCGTTGGGGACAGCTCCAACGAGGACACGGCCGGTAGCTGCTACCGGCCGTGTCTCTCTCAGACCCGTCTCGAACAGAGGGCTACTGCGCACACGAAGCCGATCGGTTGCCCCGCGTACCGACTCCAACGGCCACGTCTGGTAGCTGCTACCGGACGTGACGCTTTCGAACGTGTTGCGCGAGCTCGAACCCGAGCAGATCCTCCGGTTCGAGGAGGATGGCCCCGCGGTCGTCCTCCTCGACCAGCGCCGGCTGCCGGAGGAGGTCGTCGAGGTTCGCTGCGCGACGGCGACGGACGTCGCCGACGCGATCCGCACGATGGTCGTGCGCGGCGCCCCGGCGATCGGCATCGCGGGCGCGTACGGGCTCGCGCTCGCCGCGCTTCGCGGAGACGACCTCGCCGAGGCGGAGCGCGTCCTCGCCGCCTCCCGCCCGACGGCGGTCAACCTCCTATGGGCGCTCGCCGAGATGCGCGGCGAGCCGACTCCGGAACGGGCGCGCGCGCTCCACGCGGAGGAGGTCGACCGCTGCCGCAGGATGGCCGAGCACGCCGCCGAGCTGTTCCGGCCGGGCGCCCGCGCGCTCACGCATTGCAACGCCGGCGGCCTGGCGACCGGCGGCTACGGCTCCGCGGTCGGTGCGCTCCGCGCCGCGGCGGAACGCGGCCTGCTCGAGCGCGTCCTCGTCGACGAGACCAGGCCGCTCCTCCAGGGCTCCCGCCTCACCGCGTGGGAGCTCGAGCGGGCCGGCATTCCGCACGCCGTGATCGCCGACTCCGCCGCCGCCTCGTTCATGGCACTCGGCGACGTCGACCTCGTCGTCACCGGCGCCGACCGGATCGCCGCGAACGGTGATACCGCGAACAAGATCGGGACATACTCGCTCGCCGTGCTCGCCGCCCACCACCGGATCCCGTTCTACGTCGTCGCGCCGAGCTCGACGCTCGACCGCGAGGCGCCCGACGGCTCGGGAATCCCGATCGAGGAGCGCGACCCGGCGGAGCTGACGAGCCGCTTCCCGGCCCGCAATCCCGCGTTCGACGTCACGCCGGCGGGCCTGATCGCAGCGATCGTGACCGAGGACGGCGTCCACCGCGCGCCCTACGAGGAGTCGCTGGCGTGAAGTGCGTGATTCTCGCGGCGGGCTACGCGACCCGCCTCAGGCCGCTGACGGACGACATGCCGAAGCATCTGCTTCCACTCGGCGGGCGGCCCATGCTCGACTGGGTGCTCGATCGTGTCCGGGAGGTCGGGGACGTGGACGAGACCCATCTCGTCACCAACAGCCGTTTTGCGGACGTCTTCGAGCGCTGGGCTGCTGCGAACGACGTCGCGGTCCATGACGACGGGACCGCGTCGAACGAGGACCGGCTCGGCGCGGTGGGGGATCTGCGGCTGGCGATCGAGAAGGCGGGGCTCGAGGACGACGAGCTCGTTGTCCTGGCGGGGGACAACCTCTTCGACTTCTCGCTACCCACTTTCGTCGAATGGTGGCGCTCCAAGCCCCAGCCCGCGAGCGCCGTGCCTCTCCACGACGTCCGCGACCTCGAGCTCGCGAAGCACTACGGGATCGCGGATACCGATACCGACGACCGAATCGTCCACTTCGTCGAGAAGCCGAGCGACCCCCCGTCGACGCTCGCCGCGACGCTCGTCTACCTGTTACCGCGCGAGCACGTCCGGCTCGTCGCGACCTACCTCGAAGAGGGGAGGAGCCCCGACAACGCCGGCAGCTTCCTGGGCTGGCTGGCCGAGCGTGAGCCGGTCTACGGCTATCGCTTCGAGGGCACCTGGTACGACATCGGGGATCGGGCCCAGCTCCTCCCGGCGGACAATCGGCTGCGGCGGCTGGCCGGGCTGCCCGAGCGCGAGTCCTACAGCCTCGACTGAGTTGGCACCCTCGCGCCAGGATTTCCGGCCTAGCGTCGGACGATGCTCGACCTGCTCCTGCCGCAGCGCTGCGTCGTGTGCGGCCGCGGCGGGAAGCAGCTCTGCGCCGTCTGCCGGGAGGCATTGCCGCGGATCGCCCCTCCGCTCTGCGCGCGCTGCGGCGCGCCGACGGCGTGGCCGGTCGAACGCTGCCGCGAATGCGCGGGACGGCGACTCGGCTTCGTGAGCGCACGCGCAGCGGTCGGCTATGACGCGGCGGCTCGCCGATTCGTCCACGCTTGGAAGGAGCGCGGGCTGCGGCGGCTCGCCGCCGAGGCCGCGCAACTCGTCGCCGAGCGGCTGCCGCCACCCGACGTCGACGCGCTCACGTTCGTTCCCGCCGACCGCGGCCGGCGCCTCGAACGGGGACACAACCCGGCCGGGCGACTCGCGGTCGAGCTCGCCGCGCTCTGGGAGGTTCCGTGCCTGCCGCTGCTCGAGCGCACCCGCGGCGGCCGCCAGCGCGGCAGCTCGGCCGCCGAGCGGCGGTCGGTGCGCGGCGCCTTCCGCCCCACGGGAATCGCTCCGCGGAGAGTCGCCGTGATCGACGACGTCTACACGACCGGCGCGACTGCGGCCGCCGCCGCGAGCGCCCTCCGCGCCGGGGGCACCCGCCGCGTCGAGACGATCGCCTTCGCGCGCGCGCTCCGCCGCGGTTGAGCCCCGGTCTGGCGCGCCCCGAGTAGGGTTACGTCCAGCGGACTAGAGCGACAGGGGAGGCGCCGATGCAGCTTCACGTCAAGGGCAAGAACCTCGAGGTGAACGATTCCACGCGCCGTTATGTCGAGCGGAAGCTCCGCAAGCTCGACCGCCGCGTGCACGAGCTGACACGCGTCGAGATCGAGCTGACGGTCGAGCACAACCCCCGCATTGCCGAGAGCCAGGTGGCGGAGGCGACCGTCCATCTCAAAGGCCGCACATTGCGTGCGCGCGAGGCCGCCCGGGACATGAAGGCGGCGATCGACGAGCTCGCCGACAAGCTCGCCCGCCAGGTCAGGGACATCCACGACAAGCGCGTCGACGGACGCAAGCATTTCGAGGAGCCCGCCCCGGATCCGGTCGAGGCGGAGACAACCGAGAGCTAGTGGGGCTCTTCGGCCGGCGGAGCGAGACGCTCAACGAGAAGCTCCTGCGGGAAGCGGGCATCGATCCTGCTGATGCCCTCGGCGATTCACAGCGGGCGCGGGACGAGCCCGGGAGCTCGGTGCTCCGCGCGCTCGGCGTCCCTGACGGCTCGAGTCCCACCCCGAAGGAGTGGGACACGACCGCCGCCGTGACCGCGCCGGGCCTCGTCGGCGACGGCGTCGAGTTCACGACGCTCCCGAACGGCGACGTCATCGTCGGCGAGGAGACGGGCGATGCCGACCTTGCACCGCTGGCCGACGCTGTCGAGCGGCGGCTCGAACCGCCCTACCGGGCGGTCGCCGCCCGCCAGGGAGGAGACCTCTGGGCGGTGGGCGCGAAGCAGATCGAGGTGGCGCGGATCCCGTTCCCGGACGGCGAGAAGCTCGAGCTGTCGCGGAACGGCGCCGACGAGGAGCTCCGCGTCGACGGCGAGGCGAGCGACGCCACGGTCCCGCCCGAGCTCGAGCAGGTCGGCGAGACCGTGGGCGACAACTTCTACGTGGAGGCGTGGCGCATCGACGGCGACCTCTGGGAGGTCAGAGCCACAGCCTTGTAGCTCGCTACCCTTGACCCGTGGAGATCGGCAACCTCGAAAAGGTTCTCCGCGTCGGCGAGGGCCGCCGCGTCAAGCGACTGCAGGACCAGGCGGCGTACATCACGTCGCTCGAGCCCGACTTCGAGCAGCTGTCAGCCGCCGACCTCCAGGGCAAGACGGTGGAGTTCCGGCAGCGGCTCGAGAACGGCGAGAGTCTCGACGAGCTCGTCTTCGAGGCGTTCGCCGCCGTTCGCGAGGCCCGTAAGCGCGCGTCGGACCAGCGGATGTTCGACGTGCAGCTGATGGGTGGGATCGTCCTCCACGAGGGCGACATCGCCGAGATGAAGACCGGCGAGGGAAAGACGTTCGTCGCGAGCCTCGCCCTCTACCTCAACGGTCTCGCAGGCCGCGGCGCCCACCTCGTCACCGTCAACGACTACCTGGCCCAGCGCGACGCGGAGTGGAACCGACCCGTCTTCGAGTCGCTCGGGATGAACGTTGCCTACATCGAGACGATGATGCCGTTCGACGAGCGCAAGGCTGCCTACGCAGCCGATGTCACGTACGGGACGAACTCCGAGTTCGGCTTCGACTATCTGCGCGACAACATGGCGGTCTCCCTCGACGGTCTCGTCCAGCGCGGGCATCCCTACGGGATCGTGGACGAGGTCGACTCGATCCTGATCGACGAGGCGCGGACGCCGCTCATCATCTCCGGCGAGCCCGAGACCGCCGCTCAGCTCTACTACGACTTCGCGCGCGTCGCGAAGCAGCTGACCCCGTTCCGCTCCTCGCCGGGCGACCCGAAGGGAGCGGCCGAGACCGCGGGAGCCGATTTCGAGTTCGACGAGAAGTTCAAGACGGTCGGCGTGACCTCACAGGGCGTGGCGAAGGTCGAGCGCGCGCTCCGGATCGACAACCTCTACGCGCCCGAGAACACGCAGCTCGTCAACCACCTCTACCAGGCGTTGAAGGCCGAGTCCCTCTACCACCTCGATGTCGACTACGTGATCCAGGACGGTGAGGTGAAGATCGTCGACGAGTTCACCGGCCGGATCATGGAGGGGCGCCGCTGGAGCGAGGGCCTGCACCAGGCGGTCGAGGCGAAGGAGGGCGTCAAGATCCAGGAGGAGCACCAGACGCTCGCCACGATCACGCTCCAGAACTACTTCCGGCTCTACGAGAAGCTCGCCGGGATGACCGGCACCGCGAAGACCGAGGAGAAGGAGTTCGTCGAGATCTACGGCCTCGACGTGGTCGAGATCCCCACCAACGTCCCGGTCGCCCGCGCCGACGAGAACGACCTCGTCTTCAAGACGAAGGAGGGGAAGTTCGCCGCCGTCGCGCGGGACATCGAGGAGCGGGTGCAGCTGGGCCAACCCGTCCTCGTCGGCACGATCGCGGTCGAGACGTCCGAGTACCTCTCGCAGCTCCTGACCCGCAAGGGGATCAAGCACAACGTCCTGAACGCGAAGGAGCACGCGCGCGAGGCCGAGATCATCAAGGACGCGGGTCAGCGCAGCGCCGTCACGATCGCGACGAACATGGCCGGCCGTGGCGTCGACATCAAGCTCGGCCCGGGCGTGGTCGAGGCCGGCGGCCTCTACGTCCTCGGCACCGAGCGGCACGAGGCACGCCGGATCGACAACCAGCTCCGCGGCCGCTCCGGCCGCCAGGGCGACCCCGGCGAGACGCGCTTCTACCTCTCCGGCGAGGACGACGTCATCCGCCTCTTCGCGGGCGACCGGATCAAGGGCGTCATGGAGCGCTTCAAGATCCCGGAGGACCAGCCCATGGAGGCGAAGATCCTCTCCCGGCAGATCGAGGGCGCCCAGAAGAAGGTCGAGGAGCAGAACTTCGTCATCCGCAAGAACACGCTCAAGTACGACGACGTCCTCAACCGGCACCGCCAGCGGATCTACGAGCAGCGGCGGCAGGTGCTCGACGGCGAGGACCTCTCCGAGCAGATCAAGCTCTGGATCGAGGAGGTCGTCGAGGACACGGTCAACCTGTTCACCGAGGAGGACTACCCGGAGGGCTGGGACCTCGAGGCGCTCACCCAGGCGATGTCGCAGCTCTACCAGACCGAGATCACGGCCAAGGAGCTGCGTGAGGACCTCGGCGAGATCTCCCGCGAGGCGCTGACGGAGGAGTTCCAGACCGACGCGCGCGACGAGTACGAGGCGAAGGAGGAGGAGTTCGGCGGCGAGCTGATGCGCGAGCTCGAGCGCTTCATCGTCCTGCAGGTCGTCGACATGCGCTGGCGCGAGCACCTAGAGAACATGGAAGTGCTCCGCGAGGGCGTCCACCTGCGTCAGATGGCGCAGAAGGACCCGCTCGTCGAGTACACGGGGGAGGGCGAGCGGATGTTCACCGAGCTCGGCCGAAACATCCGCAGCGAGGTCGTGCTCCACCTCTTCCACGCCGAGCTCGCACCCGAGGAGGCGCAGCAGCAACTCGCCCAGACGCAGACCACGAACGGGAACATCCACTACGAGCACGAGAGCTCCGCCGGCGCCGCGGCGATCGCGGCCGCGGGCGGGGGAGAGGCGGTCGCGACCGGAGTTCCCTCGGCGGCGGGCGTCCAGACCGTGCAGGCGAGCGAGCACGAGAAGCTCGGCCGCAACGATCCCTGCTGGTGCGGCTCCGGCAAGAAGTTCAAGAAGTGCCACGGCGCCTAGCGGTGGCCGACGAGAGCCAGATCCCGCTCGACCAGCAGCTCGGGGAGATCGGGGCCCAGCTCGACTGGGTCCGTGGTTACCTTTGACCCCGCCGCGCTGAAGGCCCGTCTCGACGAGCTCGAGCAGGAGCTCGCGCAACCCGACTTCTGGTCCGACCAGCAGCGTGCCGCTCGCCTCTCCGCGGAGCATCAGCGGACGCAGGAGAAGCTCCGGCGCTACGACGAGCTCGTCTCGAACGTCGAGTTCCTGCGCGAGGGCGCCGGCACGTTCGGAGACCAGGAGCTCGAGCCGGTGCTGCGCGAGGTCCGCGGCGAGCTCGCGCGCCTGCAGGAGGACGCGCTCTTCTCCGGCGAGTACGACGCAGGCGACGCCGTCGTCACGATCCAGTCCGACGCGGGCGGCACGGACGCACAGGACTGGGCCGAGATCCTCCTGCGCATGTACCTCCGCTGGGCCGAGCAGCGCGGCCTCAAGACCGAGGTGATCGAATCGAGCCCGGGCGAGGAGTACGGGCTGAAGTCGGCGACGTTCACGGTGCGGGGCGAGAACGCGTACGGGATCCTGAAGGCCGAGCGCGGTAAGCATCGGCTCGTCCGCCTCAGCCCCTTCGATCAGGCGCATCGCCGCCACACGAGCTTCGCGCAGGTGATCGTCGCGCCATTGCTCGAGGAGTCCGGCGCCATCGAGATCGCCGACGACGACATCCGCATCGACACCTACCGCTCCTCGGGCGCGGGCGGCCAGCACGTGAACAAGACCGACTCGGCCGTCCGGATCACGCATATGCCGAGTGGCATCGTCGTCGCCGTCCAGAACGAGCGCAGCCAGTCGGCGAACAAGGACACCGCGCTCAAGATCCTGCGTTCACGGCTCGCCGAGAAGGCGGAGGAGGAGCGGGAGGCCGAGCTGGCGCGCGAGCGGGGCGGCGTGTCGATGGGGTTCGGCGGCAACGCGATCCGCAGCTACGTCCTCCACCCCTACCAGCAGGTCAAGGATGCACGTACCGGCTACGAGGTCGGCAACGCCCAGAGCGTTCTCGACGGTGACCTGGACGGTTTCATCCGCGCGTATCTGCTGCAAACTGCAGGACATACGTCGTAGTTCGCCGAAAGCTGCGCTAGAGTGGAGGCCGCTTCGCACGACTCGACCGGCGCCGGGCATTCCGCCCGCCCCAACTCGAACCCGGTAGACGTGACCGACCTACAGATAGAGCCAGCCCCCGCCATCTCCGAGCCTTTGGAGGAACAGCCTTCGCCGAACGGCCAGCCCGTGCCCGGCGATCAGGCCAAGCCGGCCGCGGGCACGATGATCCTGTTCGAGAGCGTGACGAAGGTCTACGAGCCGGACGTCACGGCTCTCGATTCCGTCAACTTCGCGATCGACAAAGGCGAGTTCGTCTTCGTCGTGGGTGCCTCGGGCTCGGGCAAGACGACTCTCGTGCGGCTCCTCCTGAAGGAGCTCGAGCCCACCGACGGGCGGATCATCCTCGGCGGCCGCGACCTCGGCCGGCTGGGGCACTCGAAGGTGCCGCGCCTGCGCCGCAACATCGGCTGCGTCTTCCAGGACTTCAAGCTCCTGCCGAGCCGCACGGCGGCCGAGAACGTCGCCTACGCGCTCAAGGTGCAGGGCGAAAGCCGCGCCTCGATCCGGCGCAAGGTGCCCGAGGTGATGACGCTCGTGGGGCTCGCCAACAAGATGAACTCGCTTCCCGACGAGCTGTCCGGCGGCGAGCAGCAGCGCGTCTCGATCGCGCGCGCCGTCGTCAACCATCCGCCGCTCCTCGTCTGCGACGAGCCGACCGGGAACCTCGACCCCGACACGAGCGTCGGGATCATGCAGCTCCTCTACCGCATCAACCGCGCCGGCACCACGATCCTCATGGTCACCCACGACCGCGAGATGGTCGACAAGATGCGCAAGCGCGTGATCGCGCTCGAGGGCGGCAAGCTCGCCCGCGACGAGCGGCGTGGGGGCTACACCTCGGAATGAGTCGCGTCCGCCTGCTCTTCTCGGAGGCCTGGTCCTCGATCCGGATGAACCTCTCGACGACGTTCGCGGCGACGATGACGGTGCTGATCGGGATGTGCCTGCTGGGCCTGTTCATCGCCCTCGGCACGTGGGTGCTCTCGTGGAGCAACCACGTCCAGAAGGAGCTCCAGGTCCACGTCTACTTCGCAAGCGACGCGACGCCGCAGCAGGAGCACGCCGCCCACACGAGGCTCCGCAATGACCCACGCGTGAAGCAGGTGAACTTCATCTCGAAGGAGCAGGCGCTCAAGCAGATGAAGCACGATTTCAAGAGCCTCGTGACGATTCCCTTGCCGAGCAACCCGCTGCCCGACTCGTACGTCGTCGTTCCGGTTAAGGCCTCCTACACGCCGTTGATCGGGAAGTCCGTGCAGGAGGCGGGCTGGGCCGGGGTCGACAATGTGAAGTGGGGGAGCGAGACGGCCAAGCGCGTGCTCACGATCGCCAAGGTGATCTCGCTCGTCTTCCTCATCGCCGTCGTCCTGCTCGTGACCGCCTCGACATTGCTGATCGCGAACACGATCCGGCTCTCGATCTTCGCGCGACGACGCGAGATCGAGGTGATGAAGCTCGTCGGCGCCACGAACTGGTTCATCCGCGGGCCGTTCATGCTCGAGGGGCTTCTGTGCGGACTGCTGGGCTCGGTGTTCGCCGTGATCCTGCTCGTGCTGGGGAAGGCCGTCGCGCTGCCCTCGATCCTGCCCCACATCGGCGGCGGCTCCGGCTCTGACGTGCACGCACTGTCGTTCACGTTGAACGCGATTGCGCTGCTCGGCGCCGGCTTGCTCCTCGGGGCGATGGGCTCGGGCCTCACCCTCCGCCGCTTCCTCCAGGTCTAGCTACCGTCGCCTCGTGGCACGAGGCAGACACCAGCGGCAGAGACGACCGAGCCGCAGCGAGCGGCATCGGCGGCGCCAGGCACCGCCGCGGCGGCCCATTTCCGAGCTGACCGTGCGCCTGCCGGAGCGGCAGGTCGAGCCGGAGACGGTGATCGCGCACCTCGGGCCTACCAACTCCGGCAAGACGCACGACGCGCTTCGCTTCCTGGTGGAGAAGGGCCGCGGCGTCTACGCGGCGCCGCTGCGGATGCTCGCGCAGGAGGCGCACCGGCGCCTCGAGGCCGAGCTCGGGGAGGAGCGCGTCGGCCTCGTCACCGGCGAGGAGCGCGTCAATCCCGGGGCTCCGATCGTGTGCTGCACCGCCGAGATGGCGCCCGCGAGCGGCGAGACGCTCGTGCTCGACGAGGTGCAGTGGGCCGAGGACGAGGAGCGCGGATCGGCGTGGACGCGGCTCCTGCTCGGCGGCGAGTACCGGCACATCCTGCTGCTCGGTGCCGTGGAGGCACTTCCACTCGTCCGGCACGCGTTTCCGCAGGTCGAGGTCCGCTTCTTCGAGCGGAAGGCGCCCCTCGACTGGGCGGGGCGCCGCGCCATTACGGGCCTCGGCCCCGGCACGGTCGTGGTGGCGTTCAGCCGGCGTGCGGTGATCGGGCTCGCCGGCGAGCTGAACCAGCTCCATCCGGGCCGCGTGGCCTGCCTCTACGGCGCGATGCCGCTCGCGTCGCGGCGGGAGGAGATCGATCGCTTCGTCGACGGCCGCGCGGAGGTGTGCGCGGCGACCGACGTCCTCGGCCACGGCGTCAACCTCCCGTGCGAGACGCTGCTCTTCGCCGAGACGACGAAGTTCGACGGCAAGGAGCGCCGCGACCTCGAGCCGTGGGAGATCGCGCAGATCGCCGGCCGCGCCGGCCGCTACGGCTTCCACGAGCGGGGTCACGTCGGCGTCCTCACCGGCGTCCCGTGGGCGGATCCCGATCCCGACCTCGTGCGAGGCGCTCTCGCCCCGCACGTCCCGATCGAGGACGGTCACCTCGGCTACCGCGTCGTCGACTCGGGGCGCCTGCGTCCACAGCTCTCCGACCTCAATGTGAAACGCGTCGACGAGCTCGAGCCGGCGCTCCACGCCTGGCGGCACGCGGCGCTCCGCTATTGGAGTGTCGACGGCTGGCTCGAGGTCGAGTCGATCCAGCCGCTGCTCGCCCGGCTCGACGCGGTGCGCGACGCGCTCCACCACGCACACCGCACGCTCGAGCTCGCCGACGTGTGGAAGCTCGTGCAGGCGCCCGTCGACGAGGACAACGCGCAGCTGCTGGGCACGCTTGCCGCGGCGCTCGCGGGCGACAAGCCGCAGCAGACGATGGTCGGCTGGATCCTCGACCCGCGCCGCCTCGACGCGGCCGGGCTCGAGCAGGCGGAGCAGGCGGCCCGGGAAGCGTCGATCCTCCGCTGGTTCGCGCTGCAGTACCCGGGCGTCGCCGGCGTGACCATCGAGCGGGCCGCCGCGCTCGAGGAAGCCGCGGCGGCCCGGGTCGTGCGTGAGCTGCGTGCCGAGATCGAGGATCCCACGATCGGCCGCTGCCGCGTCTGCGGCGCGCGGACGGCGCCGTGGGCGACGCTCTGCGACCGCTGCTTCATGTCGCGGGGGTACCGCGCCGGACGCCGCTAGGGCTCCTTCGCCGCCGTCCACGCCCGTCGTAGCTCGTCCCGATAGAAGACGAGGAGGACCAGCGCGACGAGCAGAAGCACTGCCTCGTCGAACGGGCCCGGCAGCGGCAGCAGACCGACCGCCGCCAGCCAGCGGATCGGCCGCGGGATCCCGCCGTGACCGATTACGAGCCGTACCGCGCGGACGATTCGCTTCATTCCCCAAGGCTAGGCGAGTGCCTTCGCGACCTCCTTCACGACCTTCACCTTCAGCGCGGTCTTCGCGAGCTTCTTGACCCCTTTCGCGCGGCGCTCGGCGGGCCGCGGCGGCTCCGTCTTCGTGAAGGCCGCCATCCCGACCTCGAAGGCGCCGATGGCGAGGTGCGGGAGCCAGTGCTTCTTGCCCCGCCGGCGTGCGCCGGTGAGCTGAGGGACGAGCGCGAGCGTTGCGCCGCCGACCGCGTCGAGAGCCAGGTGCACCCTCATCGGCACGACGTTCTTCACGCTCAGCTCGTAGTCGGTGAGATTCGAGTAGAACGCCTCGACGCCGCCGACGGCTCGCGCGGTGAGGCCTTCGGGGCTGGTGCGGCCGAGGCGCAAGAGCGTTGGGGCGAGGACGAGAGCCGGGCCGACCACGTGATCGATCGCGCCGTGGACGCTCGTCGGAACAAACCGCATCTTCATCGTGACCTCCAAGGTCCTCGTTTCCGCAACGCGTTACCGCCGGGGGCCGTCCCTACACTTGCCCGGCCATGGCCAGGCCGTCCGGGGAGAAGCTGATCGTCGACAACCGCCGCGCGCGGCACGACTACCACCTCTCGGATCGCGTGGAGGCCGGCGTCGTGCTCACCGGCACGGAGGTGAAGTCGCTGCGCGGCGGACAGGCGACGCTGCAACAGGCGTACGCGGAGGTGCGCGACGGCGAGGCGTGGCTCGTCGGCCTCCACGTGCCGGAGTACACGGAGGGGAACCGCGCCAACCACGAGCCGGACCGGCCGCGCAAGCTCCTACTGCACCGGAAGGAGATCGAGCGGCTGGCCTCGTCCGTCGCGGAGAAGGGCTTCACGCTCGTGCCGACCCGGATCTACTTCCGAGACGGCCGCATCAAGGTCGAGCTCGCGCTCGCGCGCGGCAAGGAGCTGCGCGACAAGCGCCGCGACATCGCGGACCGCGACGCGCGGCGCCAGATCGAGCGCGAGCTGAAGAGCCTGCGGCGCTAGTCGACCTGCGCGCCCCGCGACCTCAGGCGGGCCACCAGGTAAGAGCCGAAGAACACGATGACCAGAGCCGCGAGGGTGAGGACGAAATCGCCGTCGATGTGCTCTTTGTGGTCGAAGAAGTTTCGGTCGATCAGCTCGTTGGCGACGACGACGACCACTGCGACCAGCAGCCAGACACGCCAGTGGGAGACGAAGTGCTGCCGCACTCCGGCAGTATCCCGGGTTTCGCCGGCCCCGGTCGAGCGTCGGCGCGGCTACAATTCGTCCACAACATACGGGGGCGACCTGGCTTCGACGTGGTCGATCCATCCGGATGAGCTGCAAGCCGAGGTCGCCGGTTGGCCTCGTAAATCCACCGGCAAAACGCAAGTGCGAATAAGCATGATCTCGCACTCGCTGCCTAGGGAGACCTAGTCGGCGACGCCGCCCCGGGTTGGGCCCGTGGCTCGGAGGCGGCGCCAACTAACGGGCTCGGCGCCGAGGGAGAGCTGATCGCCCGGAGCGCGACACCAAAGGATCGGCTAGCCCGGCGGTAGGGCGGCTGCACTCCGGCCGGCGGGCGAATCTAAAGGGCAGCCTATGCTTGTAGACGCTCAGCCGGTGCGGCTGCGGACGCGGGTTCGATTCCCGCCGCCTCCATTGGATCCGGGATCGTCACGGTCGTACCCGCGGCTCGAGTCCGAGTAGTTCGCTCGCCCAGTCGAGAGCGAATTCAAGGCTCTGAAGCCAGTGCGCGCGGAGCACCGACGCGCGCGGGATCGAATCGTCCGTCGGCTGGGCCGCTTGATACGCGTAGGCCCCGGCGAGGAGAGCTGCGTATCCGGCCTCTTCGGGGAAGCCGATGGACGGTGGTCTGGTGCCGCTCGCGCGGATCGAGAGAAGTGCATTCGCAAGATCGATCCGGCGGTCGCCGACCGAGGCAGACGCCCAGTCGATGAGAAGCACACCACGGTCCGCGTAACAGACGTTCTCCGCCCAGACGTCATCGTGGATGAAGTCGTCCCCCGCGAGTTGCGCCGCGGACTCTGCGGCGTCGAGAACCGGGAGCGCGCTGCCTAGCCATCGGGCAGTGAACAGCCCGAGACCTAGAAGGGGGTCCGGGTCCGCGGCAATGCGTTGCCAGTACGTCCCGAGCGGCCGGTCCTGGGGCCTGCGCCGAAGCCCGTGCGGAGCCGGCGTTGCGGCCACCTGCATCACCGTGTCGAGCAATGCTCCGCCGCGGTCGGGAAATGGCGGTGGCCAGACAGCCCCGCTTAGATCCTCCAGGACGAGCACCGACCATCCGTCAACTGTCGCTGTCCCGTAGACGTCCGGCATGTAGGCGGCATCGACCGACTCGAGAAGAATCCCTTCGCGTTCGATCTGCGCGCGTGCGCTTGTCTCGGTGCCTGCCTTGACGAACGCCTTGCGGCCATCGTGCAGCTCGACGAGCCACTTCTGTGCATGCGTGTGACCGGCGACGACGTGTTGCCAGGAGATGAGCCGGGCGCCGGTTGCCGCGCCGATCGCTGCGGGAATGGGCATCGGGAGATGCACCGGACGATCTTTGCTGATGGCGTCCTCTATTCCGGCTGGCTCTAGAACGACCTCGGAGTCATGCGCAACGGGAACGCGGCAGGAGGCGTGCAAGAATCGTCCTCAATCCACTGCCCACCTGGTACGTGATCCGGACCCCGTTCACCGAGCTCATCGGAATCGACCACCCCGTCGTGTGCGCAGGTATGGGCGGGGGGTTCACCGGCGGCGATCTCGTCGGACGCGTGTCGGAGGCCGGCGGGCTCGGCGTCGTCGGAGCGTCGTTTCTTCCGCCCGAGGAGGTTGCGGCGATCGTTCGGCGGGCTCGGGAGATCACGTCGAAGCCGCTCGGCATCAACCTCTTGCTGCACGCGACCGAGGAGCGTGTCGACGAGGTCCTCGCCCTCGGTCCGGCGGTGTTCTCGACCGCGTGGGCACGCGACGATCAGGATCTGGCGACGATCTTCGCGAGAGCGCACGACCGCGGCGCTCGGGTCATGCACATGGTTCAGACGGTGGCCGACGCGACCCGGGCCGCCGAAGCCGGCGCGGACGTGATCGTCGCGCAGGGGACCGAGGGAGGCGGCCATGTCGGTCTCATGGCGTCGACGGTCATCGTCCCGCAGGTGTCGAAGGCGGTGGCGCCGATCCCGGTTCTCGCCGCTGGCGGCTTCGCAAACGGGGCGGGGCTCGCCGCCGCGCTTGCGCTGGGCGGCGCCGGGGTCCTCCTCGGCACGCGCTTTCTCGCCACGGACGAGGCGCCGTTGCCCGCGTTCTACAAGGAGGCGATCGTCGGCAGCGACGGCGGCGACACCGTCCTCACGACCCTTGCCGACAGCCTGAGCGGACGCGACTGGCCGGGCGCCTGGGACCGCGTGCAGCGCACACGCTTCGTCGAAGAGTGGCTCGGCCGCGAACCGGAGCTACGCAGGCGGCGCGGCGAGATCTGGGACAGGCTCGAGCAAGCCGAGGAGGCGAACGACCCGGAGTACGCGCTGCTCTGGATCGGGCAGTCGGCCGGGTTGATCGACGCGGTCGTACCCGCCGCAGACGTGGTGCGCGAGATCGTGCGCGACGCCGAAGAGGTCCTCCGTACGCAGTTGCAAGCCGTGCTCCGCGAGGAAGGCGGGCCATAGCCTCAGGGCGAAGTACGGTTCTCTCGAAATTGACGGCCGCCGCCACGGATGCCACAGTCCGTCTCGTGTCTGCCACGGTCGAGGCCTTCTTCGATGAATACATCCGGTATTACGAAGAGGGGGATGTGAGAGCTGTGGTCAACCTCTGCCACGTGCCGTTCCTCGCGGTCCGAAGAGGAGAGGCGATCCACATGGCCGAGAGCAGCGCCGTCTGGGATCACTTCGCCGCGGCCATCGACGCGTATCGGCGCGCGGCGGACGTCAAGACATGGAAGCGGCTCGAGACCGACAGTCGTCAGCTCGGCGAGGACTCTGTCTTCGCCAGCGTGCACTGGAACGCTCTCGACGCGAACGGGAAGTTGGTCCGAGACACCTGGACGAGCTACCAGTTGCTGGCCGCTCCGGAGGGATGGCGGTTGCTCTCGTACACGAATCACTTCTGAGCCGCACGTCCCTGCTTGGCAGCGGCTTGGTCAGTCGCTCAGCTGAATGTCGCCGACGACGCCGGTCCCGGCCTCGTTCGGCGTCCAGCTCGCTTCGATCGTCCGCTGCTCCCCGTTCGGGAGCCGGCACGTTCCGCTGAAGTTCTCCCCGCCCACGTTCGTGACCTGCCCACGGCAGACGTCGCCGCTCGGCAGGTACTCGAGCTGGAGTGAGGTGTTCTCGAGCCTCCCCGGCGTGACCAGGAGGTCGGCGCGCACGAGGAGCTTCTGGGGGCGGCGCGCCTGCCCGACGAAGGAGACGATCTGCTGCAGCTGAGTTCCGTTGCGGATCACGCTGCCGGTGAGACTCTCGTCGATGTTCGCCGCGTTCCAGGCCGGCGGGGAATGGCGCAACGGCCCGATGATGAGCAGCGGGAGCGCGATGAGGGTCACGGCTCCAGCCGTCGCGATGCGCGGGAAGCGGACCACGCGCCTGCCGAAGCGCCACAGAAGCAGCATGAGAACGGTCGCCACCGAGACTCCGTAGAGAATCGCGAGCCAGACGGCCCCCCGGTCGGTTCCCCCCATCAGCCCGTGCAACGAGGCGAAGGCCCAGACGGCGAAGTTGAGGTAGTGCGCACGCCGCCAGAAGCGATACGGCAGCCGGCGCCGGTAGTGGTTCGTGATGGCGAGCGCGACGAGTAGCTCGGCCGCCGCGATGCCGAGGCCTGTCCAGAGCGGGCGATAGGTCGACGTGAAGGGGACGAGCAGCTGGGTGAGCGAGAAGGGGAGGAACGAGTCGGCTGCGATCGCCAGAACGTGGACGCCGATGAGGGAGCCCACGAGGAGCCCGCCGAAGCGGTGGATCTCCTCGACCGAAAAACGGGGCCAGCGTCGGGTCTGCGCCTTGCCCCCGAGCGTCAGACCGAGCGAGACGACGATGCTGAGGACGACGTAGGCGGCCACACCGGCTGCGCGTGCGGCGTACCAGATCGCAGGGCTCGAGCTCACGTGCACGCGTGCACCGCCCCGTTCGCGGCCGCCCAGGCGCCGTTCTCGACGATCTCGGCGTCGGCAGCCACGAAGCGGCCCGGGATGCCGCGGGCGTCCAGCCACTCGGGCCCGCCGTCTCCGAGGAGAAAGCCGGCCTTCGCGGCAACGTCCGCCGCGAGGCAGGTCACCCCGGACGCCGTCACCTGCTCCCAGCGCGACACGCTGGGAGCGCCCGTCGCCGGGTTCACGAGGTGCGCGCCGCGCGAGGCCGTGCCGCTCGTCGCGAGGCCGCCGGCGACGACGCGGATCGCGCCGCCGGCCGGGAGCGCGACGTCCACCGGGCCGCGGACGGCGAGATCGCCTCCGACCGAGACGAAGCCGGGGCCTTCGAGCGCCGCCACCGCATCGTCGACAGCCAGTGCTTTGACGACACCGTTCAGGTCGAGGGCCAGACCGGGCGGCCGGGAGAGCAGCTGTCCGGAAAGCGCGATCTCGGGCCACCGGCTGCAGAGCGTCGGGTCGACGAGGCCGTCCGTCTCGGCGGCGACGTCGAGCGCGATCGCCAGCGTGCTCGCGAAGAGCCGCGAGACGCGGAGCACGCGTGCCGAAGAGGCGTTCAGGCGCGACAGCTCCGCCTCCGGGCGGAACAGGCTGAAGGCCGCCTCCCAGCGCTCGAGCACGCCGGCCACCGCCGCCGGGTCGCCGCCGACGGCCGCGACCTCGCAGCCCATGGCGCGGAACCGATGTACGCCGGCGCTCACGACGTCGAGCTGGCGACCGGCGGCGGTTGCACCGCCGGCGCGATCTGCCCGCCCTGCACGACGCTGTGCTTCACGGCGCGCTCGAAAGAGGAGGGGGCGCCCAGAGGCTTCCCCTTGCCCTTGGCGTGGCCCGGCGCGTGGACCTTCGCTCCGACGAAGGCAACGCCGAAGACGAGCGCAGTCAGCACTCCGATAGCCGTCTTCGCGCGACGCGCATGCTCTCGCGCGAGCTCGATGCGGGAATTCGTGGCCATTTGCAGGCGCAGCGTGCCCGCCGGCAATGAGAGACCGGTGTGAGATCGCTGGGGAGTGATATGGAAGCTCGACCGGCCTTGTTCAGGTCGTTCTCACCGATCTCTGCTGGACTCCCCCTGTGCGCGGCCGCGGGATTCTGCTCGTCGTGCTCGCGATCGCGGGTGGAGCGCTTGCACTCGCTCTCGGTCGGGGGCACGGCCCGAAGCCTTCTCAGTCCACACGAAAAGCGAAGCCGAGGCCGCCGGTCAAGCCTCCCGCGGCGGAGGCCGGCCTGCTTCCCTGGCAGCTCTCCGCGCCGCTCAGTCGCGAGGTGGTGGTACCTCGGGTCGGCAAGCGTGGCCTCGTCGTCCTCGGCGGCCTCGAGTCGGGTGGCTCGTCGACGAGTGCCGTCGAGCTCCTCGATACGCGAAACGGCGCGCTCTCGCCGCGCGGGACTCTGGTCCAGGCGACTCACGACGCGGCGGGTGCGGCGCTCGGACGCCGCCTGCTCGTGATCGGCGGTGGGGCGGCGGCACCCGCCCGCTCGACCCAGATCGAGACAGGCGGCAAGGCGGCCGCGGGGGGCGCGCTTGCCGGGGCGCGTGCCGACGCGGCCGCGGTGACGATCGGCCACACGGTGTACGTGGTCGGCGGCTACGACGGATCGGTGTTGGATCGCGAGGTCGTGGCGACGACCGACGGCCGCTCCTACCGCAACGTCGTCGCACTTCCGGTGCCCATCCGCTACCCGGCGCTCGCCGCGCTCGGCTCGCGAATCTATGTCTTCGGTGGCCTCGAGGCGAACGGGCGTCCCAGCGGCGCGGTGCAGCTCCTCGACCCCGAAAGGCGCACCGCGCGCGTCGTCGGCCGCCTTCCTGTGCCGCTCTCCGCCGCAGCCGCAGGCGTCCTCGGCGGCACGATCTACCTCGTCGGCGGCCGCACGGCGGCGGGGCCGACCAGGGCCGTCTATGCCTTCGAGCCGCGCGGGTCGTCGTTCCTCCGCGCGGGGTCGCTGCGGGTACCAGCCGCAAACGCCGGTGCAGCCGTCGCCGACGGGCGGCTCTGGATCGTCGGGGGCGAGACATCTGGCGGCCGGTCGATCGCCGACGTCCAGATGGTCGTCCCGAACCCGGGCTTCGGGCGCGCCGGGGAAGCGGGTGCCGGCTCACCGTTCTTCGGGAACCAGCTGCTGGTCGCCGACCGGGGCAACGATCGGCTGCTCCTCCTCGACGACAGCGACAAGATCGTCTGGCGATACCCGTCTCCGGGGCGGCCGGCGCCGCGCGGCGGCTTCTACTTCCCCGACGACGCCTTCTTCATCCACCACGGCCGGGCGATCATCTCCAACCAGGAGGACAACGACACGATCGTCGAGATCGCATACCCGTCCGGCCGCATCCTGTTCCAATACGGACACCCCCGGACTGCGGGCTCGGCGCGGGGCTATCTGAACACTCCGGACGACACGTACCTGCTCCACAACGGAGAGATGAGCGTCGCCGACGCCGGTAACTGCCGCGTTCTCGTCCTCGACCCGCGCACGAAGCGCGTCCTCCATCAGATCGGCACTCCCGGACGCTGCCTGCACGACCCTCCGGCTGCGCTGGGATCGCCGAACGGCGATACGCCATTGCAGAACGGGAACCTGCTCGTCTCGGAGATCAACGGGAGCTGGATCGACGAGCTCACACCTGGAGGACGACGCGTCTGGGCCGTCCACCTCGCCGTCGGCTATCCCTCGGACCCTCAGCAGCTCGCCGCCGACCGCTACCTCGTCGCCGACTACGAGCGTCCGGGCGCGATCGTCGAGTTCAACCGGCGCGGCCGGATCGAGTACCGCTACCAGCCCACCGGCGGCCCGGGTGCGCTCGACCATCCTTCCCTCGTCGAGCGCCTTCCCTCAGGCGTCTTCATGGTCAACGATGACTACAACGACCGGATGGTCGCGATCGACCCGTCGACCCACGCGCTCGTCTGGCAGTACGGGGTGACCGGGCAGGCGGGCACCGCGCCCGGGCGTCTCAACACTCCGGACGGCTTCGACCTGCTCGCCCCGGACGGAAGCACACCGACGCATCCGACGACGGGGTGATTCATCCGGCTCTCACGAGCGGAGCGACAATGACCATGCGATGCGGGTCCTGGTAGTCGAGGACGAGAAGAAGCTGGGCGAGCTCGTCCGCCGTGGTCTCGACGAGGAGGGCTACGCGGCGGATCTCGCCGACCGCGGCGAGGAGGCGCTCTGGATGGCGAAGGCCGTCCCGTACGACGCGATCGTCCTCGACGTGATGCTCCCCGGGGCAGACGGCTTCGAGATCTGCCGCCGGCTGCGCGGCAACGGAGTCTGGGCCCCGGTGCTGATGCTGACGGCACGTGACGCCGTCGACGACCGGGTCAACGGCCTCGATGCCGGCGCCGACGACTACCTCACCAAGCCCTTCGCGTTCGAGGAGCTCCTCGCGCGGATCCGCGCTCTCACGCGACGCGCTCCGGTGGAGCGGCCGCCCGTGCTCGAGGTCGGCGATCTCCGGCTCGATCCGGCTGCGCACCGGGCGTGGCGCGGCGAGCGGGAGCTCGACCTGTCGGCGAAGGAGTTCGCGCTGCTCGAGCTGTTCATGCGACGGCCGGGCGTGACGCTCAGTAGGACGCAGCTGCTCGACGGCGCCTGGGACAGCGCTTTTGAGAGCAGGTCGAACGTGATCGACGTCTACGTCCGCTACCTGCGGGAGAAGATCGACCGTCCGTTCGGGCGCCACTCGATCGACACCATCCGCGGCGTTGGCTACCGGCTGTCTGCCGGGCCATGAGCAGGATCCCGATCCGCGTCCGCCTGACCTTGAGCTTCGTCGGCGCGATGGCCGTCGTGCTCGCGGCGGTCGGGCTCTTCGTGTACCAGCGCGTCTCCAACGAGCTGCTCGGAACCGTCGACCAGGCGCTTGCCGGGCAAGCTCGCGAGGAGATCCGCACGGGAAGCGTCGACGCCGACACCGAGAGCGGCCCCACTCTGGCGCAGATGCTGGGGCCGCTGGGGCAGCTGCGCCGCTCGCAACCGCGGCAGCTGCCGCCGCTCGTTGGCCGCCGGGTCGTCGCCAGGGCGCTTGCGGGCCGGCCCGTCTGGCTCGACGGGCCGCTCCCGCACCGAAGGGGCGAGTGGCGCGTCCTCGTACGATCCGCGCCCTCCCGGAACGGCGTCGCCGTGCTCGCCCGATCGCTCGAGCCCAGAAACGAGTCGCTCGACCACCTGCGACACGAGCTCCTGATCTTCCTGCCTCTCGCGTTGCTCGCCGCCTCGCTCGGCGGCTACGGGCTCGCGGCAGGCGCCCTGCGTCCGGTCGAGCTCCTGCGACGCCGGGCCGAGGCCGTAACGCCGGGCGAGCCGAGCAAGCTGCCCGTGCCGCCGGCCGGAGACGAGGTGTCGCGACTCGCCCAGACGCTGAACGAGATGCTCGCTCGCCTGCAGGCGGCCGTCGAGCACGAACGCCGCTTCGTCGCCGACGCGAGTCACGAGCTCCGGACTCCGCTTGCCCTGCTCCGTACGGAGCTCGACCTCGCGCTGCGACGCCCCCGCTCGCGCGAGGAGCTCGAGAGCGCGCTGCGCTCGGCCGCCGACGAGACGCAGCGCCTGTCCCGGCTCGCCGATGCCCTGCTCCTCATCGCCCGCGCGGACCAGGGGCCGCTGCCGGTGCGGCCGGAGGTCGTCGCTGCCGGCGATCTGCTCGCCGACGCCGCGACGCGGTTCGCGAGCCGGGCGGGCTCCCTTGGACGGGAGCTGCGAGTCGTGGACACCGACCTCCAGGTCGAAGCCGATCCGCTTCGCGTGGGCCAGGCCCTCGTGAACCTCGTCGACAACGCCCTCACGCATGGCGAAGGCGCCGTCGAGCTCAGGGCCGAAGGCCGGGGCGAGCTCGTCGAGCTTCATGTCAGCGACGCCGGCTCGGGTTTTCCGCCCGAGTTCCGGAGCCGCGCCTTCGACCGCTTCAGTCGGGCCGACGAGGCGCGCAGCGGCGGCGGGTCCGGGCTCGGCCTTTCCATCGTCGAGCTCGTCGCCAACGCCCACGGCGGTGACTCCGGCCTCGCCGACCCTCCCTCAGGAGGAGCGGACGTCTGGATCTCGCTGCCGCGGGCCGCCGCGCCGAACGGCTCGATCTCCGAACCACCCGTCACGCTCGCCTCCGGGAAGCGTCCCTCGTTGGGGTGAGAGGAGAGCCGATGCCGGTGGTGCAATTGAGTGCATGGCGCTGCTCGACACGGGAATCCCGGCCGCGATCGTCCTCGTCGCGCTGACCGCGCTCGCCGAGCGACTGAGTGTCGTCGTCGCCCGGCGGACGCGCGTCTCGCTCGCCGGTCCGTTCCTGGTCGCCGCGGCTCTCGTCGGCGGGCCATTGCTCGGTGCCTGTGCGGGCGCCTCGCTCGAAGCGTGCACGCCGGGCGGCGTCCGGCGAAGACGCTTCGTCCATGCGGGCGTTGGCATCCTGCAGGGGTCCGTGGTCGGGCTCGTCGGCGAGCGGCTCGCGCACCGCGGCGTTTCCGGGGCGGTCGGGCTCGCGGCTCTCGGGCTGCTGGCGGGATTCGCCGTGAACGCCCTGAGGCTGATGCAGCGCCGGTCGAGCCGCGTCGTCTGGCGCGCGATCGTCGTCAGCTGGCTCCTGCCGGCGCCGCTACTGGTCGTGTTCCTCTACCTCTTCCAGACGACGCCGGGGCTCGCGCTCACGCTCGCCGCCGGGCTGTTGCTCGTCGCCGCGGTCGCGAACCGGTTCCGGCACCGACTCGAGCGGGCGCTGGCGGCGGAACGCTCTCGCGCGCGAGTCGACGCGCTGACGGACGCGCCGAATCGCTACGCGCTCGCCGAGGCGCTCACCTCCGAGCAGGCACGAATCAGGCGTGGAGGACGGACGGCTGCCCTGTGCTTCCTCGACCTCGACCGCTTCAAGACCGTGAACGACACCTACGGCTACGCGGCGGGCGACCGGCTGCTCGTCGACGTCCACCACCGGTTACGGAGCGAGCTGCGTGCAAGCGATCTCGTCTTCCGCTGGGGCGGGGAGGAGTTCGTCGTGCTCGCCCCGCATGTCGAGCGGGCCGAGCTCGCCGACTTCGCCGAGCGTCTCCGCCTGCTCCTCGCGACGCGGCCGTTCGCGATCGACGGGCGTCCGCGCACGATCACCGCCTCGGTCGGAGCCGTGCTGCTCGACGAGACGCTCCCTGCCGAGGATGCCCTCGAGGCCGCCGGCCGGCTCGTCCGCAAGGCCAAGCTGACGCGCAACACGGCCGTGGTCGAGAGGACGGTGGCCGGCGCGGCCGCCTAGGCTCCGCGACTCCCGATTGAATGGTCAGTCAATTTACGAGTGAATTGTTGACTGATTAGTCAGTCGGAAATCGAGGTTTGAAAATCTGCGGATCCGTGTAAAACCGGGCGCTGCATTTCCCATCCCTTACCCCTCGGAGGAGGATCCGATGCCAGCAGGCCATCGGGGCAAGCGCCCCCGCCGAGCGCTACTCGCGCTCGTAGCGGTGGGCTGCGCCGTGCTTCTCGGCGCAGGCAGCCCGGCCCACGCAGGGAGCGGTGCCACCACCACGCTCTCGAACGACGTCGTCCACAACCTGAGCCTCGCGACGCTCACCGGATCGGTGCCCGCATCGCAGACGGTGACGGTCGGCGTATTCCTGGCGAGCCCGAATCAGGCTGCGGAGGACGCCTACGTCAAGCAGCTCTACGACCCGTCGAGCCCGAACTACGGCAACTACCTCGATCCCGACACGTTCAACTCGCAGTTCGGCGTGCCGGCGGCGACCTTCCAGGCGGCCGAGTCCTGGCTGCAGGGAGCAGGCCTGACCGTGACGCCGATCGACGGGGCGACGAACTACGTGCTCGCCACCGGCAGCGCCGCTCAGGTCGAGACGGCGTTCGGCACCCCGCTCAACACGTACACCGCGAACGGCCGGAGCTTCTACGCGAACACGCTGGCGCCGAAGGTGCCCGCTTCGCTCGGGGTCTCCGACGTGCTCGGGCTGAACAACTGGAACAGGCTCTCGATCCCGCGCGCGCAGGCGACAGGCGCGACGACGACGACAGCCGTCCCGACGAGCGGGAACGTCCCGAAGACGGGGCTGCTCAGCATCAGAGACCTGTGGTCGATCTACGACGCGCCCTCGACCAACCTGGGCAATGGCCAGGCCATGGCGATCTTCGGCTGGGGCGTCACGGACCCGGTGATTCCGGACCTGCGCTCGTTCGAGGCCGAGTGGGGCCTGCCGGGCGTGCCGATCACGGTCAAGAAGTACGGCGACACCTCGACGCCCGACACGAGCGGTGACGGCGCGACGACGGAGTGGGAGCTCGACACCCAGGCTTCGACCGGGATGGCGCCGAACGTCTCCTCCGAAACCCTCTACTTCGCGCACCACAACAGCGACACCGACGCCCTCGCCTCGTTCGTCGGCTGGGCGAACGACAAGCACGGCCCGCTCCAGGGCAGCGCCTCCTTCGGCGAGTGCGAGAACGTCGGCAACGCGAACGCGATCCTCGCCGACGGCATGGAAGTGCCCGGGGACAAGGTCCTCGAGCAGGCAGCCGCGGAAGGCCGCACGCTCTTCGCGTCCACGGGCGACACCGGGGCCTCCTGCCCGATCATCGGGCTGCCGGTGATCGGCGCGGGCAACGGGGTTGCGACGCAGCTCTATCCCGGCCTGAACTGGCCGTCGGCGAGCCCCTGGGCCGTCGCGGTCGGCGGCACCGACCTGACCGGTGACGGCAACACGCCGGAGCATCGCTTCACCGAGAGCGCCTGGGAGTACACGGGCGGCGGCAACTCGACGAGCGAGCCCGCGGGCAGCTACCAGCAGGGCGTCGCCTCCACGAACTGCACGTTCGACCCGAACGGCAATCCGTACGTGCCTGTCGCCGGGGCGGCGGGACCGATCTGCCGCTCGACACCGGACGTCGCTTCGCTCTCGGGCGACGTCGGGACCGGCAACGGCCTTCTGATCAACGACGACGGCGGCGCCGACCAACAAGGCGCCGGGACGAGCCTCTCCTCGCCGCTCTGGCTCGGCGTCTGGGCTCGCATCCAGGCGGCAGCCTCGGGCAAGGGGCTCGGCTTCGCGAACTACAAGATCTACAAGCTCGCGCAGTCGTCCGGCGGACGCGACTTCTTCGACGTCACGGTCGGCGACAACCTGCCGTATCCGGCGAAGCCGGGCTACGACAATACGACCGGTTGGGGGACACCCGAGATCTCGCAGATCATGCAGGACCTCACGGGCCGCCTCACACCGTCGCACAACACGAAGCCTGCGGCGGTCGTCACGAGCCCGTCGACGACCTGCGGCAGCCTGTTCACCGACCCGGCAGGAGATGACAGCTACTCCTTCGGTGTCGGGGCGGCTCCCGGCTCGTTGCCACAGCTCGACATCCTCGGCGGCCGCGTCTTCCTCTCGGCGGACGGCCAGACGCTGAAGACCATCATCAACGTGAACAACCTCTCGGCCCCGATCCCGACGGGTGGCGGCGAGAACGACTACCAGATGGTCTTCACCTTCCAGGGGAACCAGTACTTCACCCAGCTCGCCGTCGAGCAGTCGGGGACCGTTCTCGCCTGGGATGGCGAGCTCGTCAAGGTCTCCCTCGAGAACAAGTACCTGCAGGAGCACCTGGTCACCGGCACGATCACTCCGGGCCCGAACGGCACCGCGGAGGTCGACGCGCCGCTCTCGGACTTCCCGGGCGTGACCGCCGGCTCCACTCTCCTGCGGCCCAGCGGAGCGACCTACGTGCGCGAGGGCGCGAACCAGGGGCCGCTCGAGCCGGTCGACTCGGCCGGACCGACCTACGACGACGTCCTGGGAGTGTGCACCCCATGAAGAAGCTCCTCACGCTCGCGGCACTTGCCGTGATCGCCACCGTCGCCGTCCCGGGTTCCGGGGCGGCGACGGGAACCGGCGCGATCCTCAGGCCGTTCTGCACCGCCGGGCCGCTCCGCTGCCTGTCGGCCCTGCGGGTCGACCTCCCGGTCGTCCCCAACGCCACGGCCTCGCATGACGGTCTCGGTCCCTCCGACCTGCGCAAGGCGTACAACCTCGCCTCGGCCGCCGTCAGAAACGGCAAGGGCCAGACCGTTGCGCTCGTCGATGCGTACGACGACCCGACGATCGAGTCGGACCTGAACACGTACCGCGCGTACTACGGCATCCCGGCGTGCACGACCGCGAACGGCTGCTTCAGGAAGGTGAACCAGGACGGCGAGCAGGGGAGCTACCCACTCGAGAACCCGGACTGGGAACCGGAGATCGCGCTCGATACCGAGATGGTGTCGGCGATCTGCCCGAACTGCCACATTCTGCTCGTCGAGGCGAACTCGGCCGACGAGGCGACCGTGATGTCCAACCCGGTGCAGCACTCGGACCTCGGCGCATCGGTCGACACGGCGGCCAACCTCGGCGCGACCGAGGTCTCGAACAGCTACGGCACGGTCGGGCCCGAGCCGAACCAGACGTTCTGGGATCACTACTACAACCATCCCGGCGTCGCGATCACGGCTTCCGCGGGCGACGAGGACTACGGGACGATCTGGCCCGCCGCGTCCCCGTACGTGACGGCCGTCGGCGGCACCGAGCTGACCGCGGATCCCACGACCCCGCGCGGGTTCGACGAGAGCGTCTGGGGAAGCATCTTCCCGGGCGTGCTGCCGAACGAGGCCCAGGGAACCGGCAGCGGCTGCTCGCTCTGGGAGCCCAAGCCGGCGTGGCAGCACGATGCCGGCTGCTCGGGCCGCACGGTTGCGGACGTCTCGGCGGTGGCGGACAACGTCGCGATCTACGACTCCTCGCCGGAGATCGGCGGCTGGGGCGTCGTCGCCGGCACGAGCATCAGCTCGCCGCTCATCGCGAGCGTCTACGCGCTCGCCGGCAACGCGAAGTCCCTGGTGTACGGCTCGTATCCGTACAGCCACCAGTCGAGCTTCCACGACATCACGGAAGGCTCGAACTTCACCCCGGACACCGTGTGCGGCTACCTCTGCACCGCCGAGCCCGGCTACGACGGCCCAACGGGCCTCGGCACGCCGAACGGCACAGGCGGCTTCTAGACCTCCGAGGGGAGCGGGAGGGTCGCACCTGCGGGTGCGGCCCTCCCGCTCGGAGGATCAGCGCCCCGAGCGAGCGAGCCGCCGCCGCGAGACGGTGTCGAGCGTCACGGCCGCGAGGAGGATGACCGCCGTGACGATGTCCTTCACGGCGTCGCTGTAGCCAACCAGGTCGATCCCGTTCTGGATCGTCTGGGTGATCAACGCCCCGAGCAGCGCCGCCTTGACGAAGCCGCGCCCGCCGAAGAGCGACGTGCCGCCGATCACAGCGGCCGCGATGGCGTCGAGCAGGATGGTGCCCGAGCCGGCGGTGAGGTCGACCGACTGCAGGAAGGACGCGGCGACGATGCCGCCCACTGCGGCCATCAAGCCGGAGATCGAGAACACGGCGACCCGGATGAATGCGACGTTGATCCCGGCGCGCCGCGCGGCCTCGGCGCTGCCGCCGACCGCGTAGACGTGCCGGCCGAACGTCGTCCGCTGGGCGACGTACGTCCAGAAGACGAGCAGGGTGACCATGAGCACGCCGGCGAACGGGACGCCGCGGTCGCGGTTGGCGACTGCGACAGCCAGCCACGCGGCGCTTGACCAGACGAGCACCGGCAACAGCAGGACCACCGGGTTCCCGACCCGGAGGCCGGCCCGACGTCGCGACACGATGCGACCGGCGACGATGCCGACATAACCGGCCGTGACGGCACCGGCCAGCGCCCATCCGAACCAGTCCGGGAAGAAATAGTTCGAGATGTCGTTGATCTGGCGGTCGTAGATCGTGATCACGCCCGCCCCTTCCGCGCCGCCGAGCAGCTGGATGATCACACCGTTCCAGGCGAGCAGTCCCGCCAGCGTGACCACGAACGACGGAACGCCGAGAAAGGCGACGAACGAGCCTTGCACCGCCCCGATCGCGGCGCCCACGGCGAGCGCGCCGAGGATCGCGACCCACCACGGATAGTCGTGTCCCGAGCCTGGCAGCTGGAGCTCGGCGAGGACGATGCTGCAGAGACCGCTGAGGTAGCCGATCGAGAGATCGATCTCCCCGATCAGCAGGACGAAGACGACGCCGATCGCCATCACCGTCACCTGCGCCATCTGCGGCAGCAGGTTGTCGAAGTTGACCGCTGTGAAGAAGACGCTGACCTTCAGCGTGAAGAAGACGACGATCGCGACCATGAACAGGAGCACCGGCAGCGAGCCCACGTCCCCCGCTCTCAGCGCCTCGAGGCGCTGGCGCACGACGGCTGCCAGCGAGTCGGGCGTGTCCGGCTGGCGCAGCTCGACGGCCGTCTCGGCGGAGGTGCTCATGCTGCGGGCTCGCGTTCGGAGATTCCGAACGTGATCGCACTCACGATCTCCTGCTGCGTGGTGTGCTCCCGCTCGTACACGCCCACGTTACGGCCGAGCCGCAGCACCGTGATCCGCTGAGCGACTTCGAACACGTCGATCAGATTGTGGGAGATGAGGACAACCGCGAGGCCCTGCTCGGCCAGGCGCTTGACGAGGTCGAGCACCTGCCGGGTCTGAGCCACGCCGAGGGCGGCGGTGGGCTCGTCGAGGATGACCACGCGCGAGTTCCAGAGCACTGCCCGCGCGACCGCCACCGACTGGCGCTGGCCGCCCGAGAGCGACGCCACCGGCTGCCGGATCGACCTGATCGTCGTCACCGACAGGCTGCGAAGAGTCTCGGCCGCACGCTCCTCCATCGGCGTCTCCTTGAGCCGGAAGAGGGGGCTCCGCACCTCCCGGCCGAGGAACATGTTCTGGACGACGTCGAGGTTGTCGCAGAGGGCGAGGTCCTGGTAGACGACCTCGATCCCGAGCCGGGCGGCGTCCTTCGGCCCGTGGATGGTCACGCGCTTGCCGTCGAAGCGGATCTCGCCGGCGTCGAGCGGGTAGATGCCGGCGACGCACTTGATCAGCGTCGACTTGCCGGCGCCGTTGTCGCCGACGAGCGCCATGACCTCGCCGGCACGCACCTCGAAGTCCACGTTGTCGAGCGCCTGCACCGATCCGAAGGCCTTCGAGATCCCGCGGAGCTCGAGTGTCGGTGTGGTCGTCGCCATGGGTCGCGAGCCTAGAGGGACGGGGCCGGCGGTGCGACCCCGTCCCTCCACGTGCGCCTACTTGCAGTACTTCGCGTATGCGCCCGTGCAGACCTGGCTCTTCTTGAGAGCCCCATCCGTGAACAGCTTCGTGTAGTTCTTCTTCGTGATCCAGATCGGCTTCAGCAGGATCGACTTGGTCCCGCTGACCTTGCCGTTGACTCCCTTCACCTTCTGACCCTTGACGATCGCGACCGCGGCCGCAGCCGCGGTGTTGGCCTCGAGCCGGTTCGACTTGTAGACCGTGCCGCTCTGCCAGCCCGCGAGGATGTACTGGACGCCCGTCGGCGTTGCATCCTGGCCGGTCAGCGGAATCGACTTGAGCCCGTGCGCCTTGAGGGAGGCGACGACCGCGCCCGCAATGCCGTCATTCGCGGCGAGAACGCCGTCGATGTGGTTGGCGTTCCGGATCAGCATCTGGTCGAACTCCTTGCGCGCCGTGTCCGCGCTCCAGTTCGTCCACTGGTCGCCGGCAGATGCCAGCTTGAAGGTGCCCTTCTTGTACAGCGGCTTGAGCACCGAGTCGTACCCCTGCTTGAACTGCTTCGCGTTGTTGTCGGTCTTGGCGCCGTTGAGCTCGGCGACGACCGGGTGCTTGGAGTACTTCCCGTTTGCCTTCAGGCCGGCGATCATCCCCTTTGCCTGTAGGACGCCGACCGCCGGGTTCTGGAAGGAGACGTAGTACGCGGCCTTGCTGCCCACGACTAGGCGGTCGTAGTCGATCACCTTGGCATGGTGCGAGATTGCGAGGTTCGTGATCGCGATGCCCGAGGCCGGTGTGAGCTGGTCGAGCAGGAGCACCTTCGCGCCCTTGGCGAGGCAGCCCTCGGCCTGCGACCTCTGCCGCGAGGCGCTGCCCTGCGCGTTAACCACCTGTGCCGAGACGTGCGCCGCTTTGAACGCCTTCGTGAGGTACGGCGCGTCGTAGAGCGTGTAGCGCGTCGACGACGTCGTATCCGGGAGCAGGGCGCAGGCCTTGACCCCGGCCGATCTCGTCGCGATCTTCGCGGCCGCCGAGCTTACGACTGCGAGCATGAGGAATGCGACGAGCAGGCCCGCCCCCCAGCGTGACTTCAACTTCATTCTGACCTCCGTTGGATCGTTGACCGCGACCCCGTGATAGCCCTCTTGCCGAAGAGGCTACTCCAGCGGGGCGGCTCGCGGAAATCGCTGGCACCATGGCGGCCGATGAAGAGCGTCGCCACCGTCGTCCTCGCCGCCGTGCTCTCTGTGACCGCCGCGACGAGTCACGCCGCAACCAGCCGCATCGGCGTCGCCCGGCTCACGCCCGCCCAGCGGCAGGCCGTCAAGGCGGCAGGCGAGTGGCACCGCGGCTGCCCGGTGTGGCTGTCGCAGCTGCGCGTTCTCGGCTACCGCTACTACGGCTTCGACCGGAAGACGCACGTCGGCCAGATCGTCGTCAACGCGGCCGTGGCTCAGCCGCTCGCCACGGTCTTCGCGAAGCTCTACCGGATGCGCTTCCCGATCCGGGACGGTGCCTTCTCGTCGGCGTACGGCCCGCATGCGTGGAAGAGCGGGGACGTAACCGCCTCCTTCGAGTGTCGCAATGCGGCCGCGTCGCCGTGCAGCAGCTCGTCCACCACGCATCATTGGTCGATGCACGCCTACGGTGAGGCCGTCGACCTCGATCCGCGCGAGAATCCGTACGTCGGGTGCGGCATGACCCGCGACAAGACCGCGGTCTCGTACCGCAAGCGATCGTGGCACCGTCCGGGAATGGTGACGCCGGCAGCGCGCGCAGCCTTCGCCTCGATCGGCTGGGGCTGGGGCGGCTCCTGGTTCGGCTCGACCAAGGACTACATGCACTTCTCCAGCAACGGCCACTAGATCGTGGCCGTGGGACGCAGGCTGCTCATGCTCGCGGCGCTCGGCGCCGCGGTCCTCGTGCCGGCCGCCTCGTCCGCCCGAGGTGCGTCGCAGGTCGACCTTGCGGTCGTGCCCCTCCCGAAGTCGGCTCTCGGCGCAGCCGGCCGTCCGCTGCCGTTGGCCCGCGATTCCGGCGTCGTCTCGAATACCGAGGCCGCGAGCGATGCGTCCGGAAACGTGACGGCCAAGCAACTGAAGCGGCTCGGGCGAAGCACCGGCTACCTGCTGGACTACGGGAATCCATTCGGCAGCGCGTCGGGTGTCTTCGAGATCCAGACCGCGGTCGATCGGTACCGGAGCGCAGCGGCTGCGCACAAAGGGCTCGCTTTCTGGCGACGAGACGAGCTGAACAATTCGTCTCTCGCGAAGCTCGGGCTCGACTTCTCGGTGCACAAGCTCCGGCTCGCCGGGATTCCCGGACCTCACTGGGCGTACTCGGCAACGGCCGAGATCAAGGGTCTCGAGCCGATACACGGCGTCGACGCCGAGCTCCAGGACGGCGAGTATCTCCTCGACATCTCCATCTCGGCGGGCACCAACTCCGCCGCCGCTCGCCTCGTGCCGACGGTCGCGCGCAAGCTGCACCAGCGGCTGCAGCTCGCGCTCGCGGGCCGCCTCCGGGCGCAGCCGGTCAAGCTGCCGCGGCCGTTGAAGCCAGGCCCGCCGGCTCACGGGCCGAAGCCCGCCACGCTCGTGCTCAGGAAGGCCGACCTCGGGAGTCCCGCCACCGTCGCGCACAAGGGCTACTCGAAGCCGAAGGACGCCTTCGATCCCAACGCGCTTTCGGCCTACGAGCTGACGATGGCGCCGGCGGGCCAGTACAGCGTCCTCTCGCAGCAGATCGTCGTCGGGGCGAACAAGCTCGAGGTCCAGTACTTCGGGGCGATCGCGTTGGGCGGGGTCGCGGCGGGCTTCGGGAAAGCCGCCAAGGCGACGCCGGTCGACCTCGGGAGCGTGGGAGACAACGCCCGAGGCGAGATCCTCCAGGTTGCCGTCGGCAGCCGAAAGGCATACGAGGCCGTTGTCGTTCTCTCCCACGGTGCCTATCTCGACTTTCTCGCCGCCGTCAGTCCCTCGGCACCGACGAGCGCGAGCGTGCAGAGCCTTGCCCGCCTCACAGCGAAGCGGCTCGACGCGGGCTTCCAGGGCTGAACCGTTGATCCGGCTGCGAAGCGGCTTCCTGGGGGCGGCCCTCGTCGCGGCGGTCCTCGTGCCGGCCGCGTCCGCCGGCCCCCGCACCCACCGCTTGACGCTCGCGCTCGTTCCGCTGCCGAAGCCCGCGCTCGGCCCGGCGGCTCACGGGTTCGCGGTCGCGCACGACTCGGGAGCCGTGTCGAACGCCGAGGCCGCGTCACACACCTCCGATGCGACCAAGGCCACCTTCAAGAAGCTCGGCCGGCTGACCGGATACGCGCTCGAGTACGGCAACGCGTTCACCGGGGCCGCGGGCGTCACCGACGTGCGCACCGGGATCGAGGAGTACAGGACTGCGGCGGAAGCCAGACGGGCGCTTGCCTTCTGGAAGACGGAGGACTCGAAGCTCCGTGCGCTCGACAGCCCCGGCTTCTCGGTCACCAGCGTCCCCCTGCAGGTTCCTGCCCCGGCCGGCGGAACGAGCCACTTCGCGTACCTGACGAGCTACAGCGCCTCGAACATCGCGCCGGTGTCGGGGGTTGACGAGCAGGTCGCCGACGGCCGCTATGTCCTGGACGTCATCGTCACGGCCGGCGCCGCTTCCGCAGCGCAGGCGCTCGCGCCGAAGCTCGCGCAGAAGCTCGACGCCCGGTTCCGGCTTGCGCGCAAGGGCAGGCTGCACGCGAAGGCCGTGCGCCTGCCGAAGCAGAAGGCGGGACCGCCCCGCGGCGGGCCGGATCTCACGAAGCTGGCGCTCCAGAAGTCGGACCTCGTCGGGAAGGCGACGGTGAACAAGGAATACGTGGTCGATCCCGCGGCGGTCTCGGACTACAGCGTGTTCATGCTGCCGGCGGGGCAGTTCGACGCGCTCGACCAGGAGATCGAGTGGTACCCCTCGGCGAACGAGGCGAGCTTCTTCGCCGACTTCGAGAACGCCGCCGCGCTGGCGCAGCACGGGACGACGGCGGTCGACCTCAGCGGCCTCGGCGACGGGGCGCAGGGAAGCGTCACGGATGGGTCATCGATCAGCACGGGCCAGGTGTTCCTCGCCAGCGGCCACCTCGCCGAGTTCATCTTCGTCGGCAGTCAGGGCAAGCTCGACGCCGCCGACGTCACGAGCGTCGCACAGGTGGCAGCGAGCCGGATCGAGGCCGCCGGGCTCGGCAGCTAGGGGCTCGGCAGCTAGGGAGCCTAGGCGCCGACGACCTGGACGAGCCAGCGCCGGTCGCGCTCGCGGTCGAGCTCGATGAAGAGCACGCGCTGCCACGTCCCCAGCTGGAGCTCGCCGTCGCGCACCGGAACCGACTCGCCGGCGGTGCCGAGCAGCATGGCCATGCAATGCGAGTGGCCGTTGCCCTGGTCCATGTCCTCGGGACAGATGTTCTCAGTGCGCCGGTCCCAGTCGTCGTGCGCGTAGTAGCTCTCGCTCGGCACGAGCCGGCGGAGCAGGTCGCAGAAGTCTTCGAGGAACCCGGTCTCCATCTCGTTCACGCGCACGCAGCACGTCGTGTGCGGGGAGTAGATGCAGGCGATCCCGTCGGCCACTCCACTCTCTCGCACGGCGCCCCGAACGTCCTCGGTGATGTCGGTGAGGGTGAGACCGCCGGCGGTGCGGAGGCGCGTCTCGTGCTGGAACACCTTCATCGTGGCGGCCATTCTGCGGGAATCGTTACCCGACGCGGCGGGTGAACCACGTGACCCTCAACGGATCTTGCAAGACGCCTGCGACGTCGGATCCGGGCGTGCTTGACCGAAAGGAAGCCGAGGAGTAGCGTCCCGCGGGCTGTGAAGAAGGGGGTGTTGAGGCTTCTCGTCGTAGTGGCGGCGCTCGCCGCGTGTGCCCTCGTGCCCGCGGCGGGGACGAGGGCCGCCGCCGACGTCCACCAGCACTGGCGGGACAGCGGTCGCGGCCCCTGGATCACGAATGTCTGCGCGCTGCCGATCCCGCGCGTGGCGGGATGCGCGGCCGACGTGGTGACGAACTCGGCCGGCAAGCCGCAGGCAGGGTCGACCCCGGCTCCGACCTCGCTGGGCCCCGCCCAGTTCCACTCCGCCTACAGCCTGCCGACAACGGCCCCGAACGTGCAGACGATCGGCATCGTCGACGCGTTCGACGATCCCAACATCGCGAGCGATCTGGCGAAGTACGACAGCTTTTACGGGCTCCCCGCGCCGCCCAGCTTCCGGAAGGTGAACCAGACCGGGGGGACGACGTACCCGCGCTCGAACGCCAACTGGGCGCTCGAGATCGCGCTCGACGTCGAAGTCGCCCACGCGATCTGCCAGAACTGCAACATCCTCCTCGTCGAGGCGAGCTCGAACTCGACGGCGAATCTCGGAGCGGCGGAGAACGAGGCCGTCGCGCTCGGCGCGACGGTGATCTCGAACTCGTGGGCCGGCGGCGAGTACCCGACCGAGACCGCCGACGAGTTGCGCTACTTCAACCATCCCGGGGTCCCCATCACCGTTTCGGCGGGCGACAACGGCTACGGCGTCCTCTTCCCGGCTGCTTCGCAGTACGTCACGGCCGTCGGCGGGACGACGTTGACCGTGAACAGCGACGGCAGCTACGGGGGAGAGACGGTCTGGAGCGGCACCGGCTCGGGCTGCTCGCAGTACGAGCCGAAGCCTGCCTGGCAGCACGACGCCTGCACGCACCGAACCGTGGGCGACATCGCCGCCGACGCCGATCCCGCGACGGGCGCGGCGGTGTACGACAGCGTCCCGTACCAGTTCCAGAGCGGCTGGTTCAAGGTCGGGGGCACGAGCCTCGCCTCACCCCTCATTGCCGCGGTCTACGCCCTCGGGGGAGCCCCCGCGAGCCTCACCTACGGCTCGGCGCCCTATGCGGCCTCCTCGACCGAGCTGCACGACGTGACCTCCGGGAGCAACGGCACTTGCGCGGGCAGCTATCTCTGCATCGCAGGCACCGGCTACGACGGCCCGACGGGCATGGGCACGCCGTACGGCATCGGCGCCTTCAGTGGTGCGCCTCCCACGGCGCCCGGGGCGCCCGCCAACTTGCAGGCGACCGCGAGCAACCAGTCGGTCTCGCTCCAGTGGACTGCTCCCTTCAACAACGGCGGATCCAGCATCGCGAGCTACAACGTCTATCGCGGGACGACCTCGAACGGCGAGGTCCTGGTGCATAGCGGCGTCACGGGCACGACGTTCAACGACACCGGGCTCGCCAACGGCACGACGTACTACTACAAGGTCGCCGCGGTCAACGGCGTGGGTGAGGGCGACAGGTCGACCGAAGCGTTCGCGACTCCCGCGCCCGGCGTCCCCGGGGAGCCGACCGGTCTGCAGGCTGCGGGCCAGAACGGCTCGGTGTCGCTTTCCTGGACAGACCCGCTCAACAACGGAGGCTCGCTCGTCCTGGGATACGACATCTACCGCGGCACCACTCCCGGCGGTGAGTCGCCGACACCGATCGCCACGGGAGTGACGGGGACGAGCTACTCCGACACGACCGCCCTCAACGGCACCACCTACTACTACAAGGTGAGCGCCGTCAACAGCGCAGGTGAAGGCGCGAAGTCGGCCGAGGCCTCGGCGACCCCGCACGCGCCTCTCGTCGGTGACTTCTCGATCAGCATCTCGCCCTCGTCGCGCTTCCTCGGCGGGTCGGGGAGCACGACCTACACGGTGACGATCACGCCCAGCAACGGATTCTCGGGACCGGTCGGCCTGAGTGTCAGCGGCTTGCCGGCACACGTCACCGGCTCGTTCTCGCCGAACCCGGCCACCACGTCCTCGACGCTGACCGTCACGGCGTCCGGCGCGACGGGCTTCACGTCGACCAGGTTCACGGTCACCGCTACGAGCGGCTCGCTGACGCACACTGCGACGGCCTCGATTCTGATCTTCTGAACCGCGGCACCAGAATCGCTTTCCTGGCTCCGTTGCTGCTCCTGTGCGCCATCGGCGCCGCGGGCTGTGGCGGCAGCGGGGGAAAAGCCACTCGGAGCACGACGACCGCCGCGAGATCGAGCACGACCGCTGCCAACTCGGTCCGCTACAGGCTCGCGATCACCGCATCTGCAGCCGGTTCGGCAAGGTTCTCGGTCCACGGCACCACGAACCTGCCGGACGGGGCGATCATCAAGTTGAGTGCCGCACAGGCTTTCCGATCTCGCCGCGAGCGCGCGATCCGCGAGGCCCTGGTGGTGGCGCACCCGGAGAGGGCGACCGTGAGACACGGCACGTTCACGGCAAGCATGGGCCCTCTCAGCTATGGCGTTCTCACCGCCGGCCTCAAGCGGGGCGGAGAGCCCGGTTTCGGGCCGATCGTCGCCGTCGACGACGCCGTCACCGTCTGCGCGACGTTCCAGACGGGCGTACAGCGCAACGGCAAACCGATTCAGCCTGCCGCAGCCGTCCGGGACGCGGTGGGCACCAACGGGGAGAACATGAAGGACACCCCGCAGAAGAGGGTGTTCGGCGCTGGCACAGCGCATCCGTCGAGCTGGCTGGAAGCACTGAGCCGGGCGAGCGTGGGCGCAGGGAACGCTGCCGCCGCCGTCGCTCGCGCACAAGGAGTGACGCCGACGCTCAAGCGCCTGCACGGCTTCTGCCTTGCGTGATCTGGAAGTGGGCCCGCCTGGATTCGAACCAGGGACCAACGGATTATGAGTCCGCTGCTCTGACCAGCTGAGCTACGGGCCCGCTCAGTCAGGCCGAGCGTATCGCCCGCCGCAGCGACAGCCACAGGACGAGCAGGACGGCGACCGGCAGCAGCCACCACGCCGCGACGCTCGTCGTTGCGAGGGCGGCGGTCGCGCCGATGGCGACCGCCACGAGCACCGCGACCAGCCAGTCGTCGCCGATCACGAAGTCCCACCAGAAGCGGCCGAAGCGGGTGAGGAGGGTCATGCCTGCACCTCGGCGGTCCGGAGCTGCGTCCGGCGCTCGCGCCGCAGCAGCTGCACGAGCAGGAACGACGCGAGGGCGACGAAGCCGAGCACGCCGAGCAGCGAGGCGTCGGAGCCGGGCCAGTGCGCACCGGCGCCCTCGGCCGACCAGAAGATCCCGAACGTCGTCAGCATCAGTCCGACCGCGAACTTCATCGTGTTCTCGGGCACCCGGGCGAGCGGTGCGCGCACGGCGACGCCGATTCCCGCGACGAGGACGAGCGCGCCTGCGGCGCCGGCCGCGGCGAGCGGGATCGATCCCTGCGCGCTGCCGAAGGTGAGGACGATGAACACGACTTCGAGCCCCTCGAGCAGCACGCCCTTGAACGCGAGCGTGAAGCCGTACCAGTCCACTCCGCCGCGCTCGAGGTGCGGAGCGCCGCGCGCTTCGGCCAGCTCTCGCGCGAAGATCGCATCCTCGTCGTGGAGCGCCTTGTAGCCACTCGCGCGCAGGATCGCCTTGCGCAGCCACTGCAGGCCGAAGACGAGGAGGAGCGCGCCGACGGCGAGCCGCAGCCCGCGGAGGGGGATCACCGTGAGTGCGGGCCCGAGCGCAGCGACGACGACGGCGAGCACCAGGGTGGCGGCCCCGAGCCCGGCGAGGGAGGAGCGCCAGCCGCGTGCGAGCCCCGCGGCGAGGACGATCGTGAGCGCCTCCACGAACTCGACGCCGCTGGCCAGGAAGGCGGACAGGACCAGGAACGTGTTGCCGGTGCTCATCAAAGGCCCCAGTGATCCACCGGCTGAGGGTAGCCGGGGGCGTCGTTCGCGCTCGCGGCGGCCGTGGCGACGTCGGCGGGGTACGTCCGCAGTCCCTTGAACAGAAGCCACGAGCTCGCGCCGAGCGGAACGAGCATCACGACGAACGTCCACTGCAGGCCCGAGCGGCCGCCGCCGAAGACGTGGTCCGAAACGGCGCCGAAGAGGAGCGGAGCGAGCGCCATCGCGAGTGAGCGCAGCAGCGTCCGCACCGCCTCCGCCCGCCCCCAGAGGAGCGGCGGCATGATGTCGAGCCGCGCCGCGTCGAGAGGCGGGTTCTGGGCGCCGAGGAAGAACGCCGCCGCGACGAGGTAGGGAACCGCGGTCACCGCCTCCCGCGTGAAGATCGCCGGCACGAACAGGACCGCGGTGAGCGCCGCCGCGACGGCCGGCGTCCACACGCGTGCGTTCAGCAGCCCCCGCTTGAGCAGCAGATCGCCGAGCGCGCCGCCGGCCAGGACGCCGGCCAGGGCTCCGGCGCCGATCCCGAGCAGAAGGGAGCTCGCGAGAGCCTGGTCGATCCCGTACTGCTCCTTCGAGAACTCCAGGCCGAAGGTCTGCAGGCCGGCGAGGAAGTAGTAGCCGCACGCGCTCGCCGCGATCAGGACGACGTTCGTGCGCACGCGCAGCACGTAGCGCGTCGCGCGCACGAGATTCATGCGCCGCGCCTCGGCCGGTCCGACGACGAGCTCGGGATCGGGTGCGAGGCCGCGCTCACGGGCCAGCCGCTGCGCGTCGGTCGCCTGCGGGTGCTCGCCCTCGTCGGCCGCGGCCTCGGGTGGCGGAGGCCCCTTGTCGGAGGCGAGCACTCCCTTGCCGCCGCGCTCCGGCTCGCGCAGCCGCCAGACGACCGCGGCGAGCGCAAAGGCCGGCAGCGCGAGGATGACGAACGCCGCGCGCCAGGACAGGGCTGCGATGTTGCCGGTGACCGCGAAGCCGACTCCGGCACCGACGTACTCGCCGGCGAGGATCGCGCCGTAGATGCGGCCGCGCTCCCAGCTCCCGAACCAGTCGCCGACGAGCGAGGCGACCATCGGGCCGGCCGAGGCCGTGACGGCGCCGAGAAACAACCGCGTCCACAGCAGCTCCGTGAAGTTCGAGGCTGTGGCACTCCAGAGCATCGCGGCGCCCCAGAGGACGATCGTCCCCCCGAGCACGCGCGTACGCGTGACGCGGTCGGCGAGCACCCCGAACGGCAGCGACGCAAACGCGCCGACGAGCGAGCTGACCGCGACCAGCAGGCCGATGTCCGTGTTCGTGATGTGGAGGCCCGAGCGGAGCTCGCTGGCCGAGGCTCCGACCGTCGCGGCGTCGGCACCGCTCAGACCGAGAATCGCGGCGAGGATGAGGATGACGCGCGTCCGTTCCTCGCCTCCGAGCGCGACCGTCAGGCGGCGCGTGAAGGCGCTCGCGGCCGCGGAGCCCAAGGCAGCGGCATCGGTGAGGACGCGTTGGGTGCGCGATTCCCCGGTGCTCACGCTCCCATGGTCGCAGGCGTGCCCAACGGCGCGGTGTCAGACGTCGCGGCGGACGAGCAGGACCGCGGCAAGGGCCAGCGCGGCCGCGCAGTAGGCGACGAAGAGCAGGGCGCCTGTGGCGGGTCTCAGCGTGTGCGCCGCATGGTGGAGCGCGAAGAGCTGTCGTCCGGCGCTGCTCGGCAGGTACTGGCTGATGGCGTTGTTCCAGCTCGTCGGCAGTACGAACATGAGGGGCGGTAGCACGAAGAAGATGCCGGCGAACGCGGCGATGCCCCCTGCCGTATTGCGCACGATCGCGCCGATTCCGAGCGCGAAGACCCCGACGAGCACCACGTACACCGCGCCGCCGATCACGGAGCGGGCGACCCCCGCCCCCGTGAATGAGATCTGCAGCTGCGGAATGCCGTTGAGGATCGCCTGGCTCGCGAAGAAGCTGATGAGCACGGCAGGCAACGTGAGGACGGCGGAAACGACCGCGTAGTCGAGGACCTTGGCCCAGAGCACCGGCAGCCGCCGCGGCACCGCGGTGAACGTGGAGCGGATCGAGCCCGTCGAGTACTCCGCGCTGATCAGGAGAACGCCCAGGACGGCGATCGCGAGCTGCGCGACGTTCACGCCCGCGAGCGCGATGTCGAGTGGGTGGCGGTCCCTGCGATCGGGCGGCGACATCGAGTGCCAGTGCGAGCGGGTGACGAGCGCGAAGAGGAGGGGGAAGGCGATCGTGAGAAGGAATCCGACAGCGAGCGACCACTTCGTCGAACGGACCGAGCGCAGCTTCGTCCACTCCGAGAGGAGGACGCGACGGAACGCGAGCCGCCCGCTGTTCTCGAGCCGCGGCAACTGCACTGTCGGAGTCACGGTGCTCACGCGACCGTCGCCTCCATCTCGGCCGCGAACTCGAGCTCGTCACGGGTGAGGTTCATGAACGCTTCCTCGAGTGACGCCTGCTGCGGCGTCAGCTCGTGGAGCGCAATCCCGGTGCCGGCGGCCGTGTCGCCGACCTGCTCGGCGGTCAGCCCGTGCACCTCGAGCGCGCCGCGCCCGGCGTCGGCGAACGTGACGCCGGGGCCTGCGAGCTCGGTCCGCAGCCGCTCGAGCTCGGGCGAGCGAACGACCACGACTTTCTGCGAGGCGCGCGACACGAAGTCGTCGACGCTCGTGTCGGCGATGAGCTTGCCACGGCCGATCACGATCAGGTGGTCGGCGGTGAGCGCCATCTCGCTCATGAGGTGGGAAGAGACGAAGACCGTGCGGCCCTCGGCCGCGAGCCCCTTGAGGAGATTGCGCACCCAGTGGATGCCCTCCGGGTCGAGGCCGTTGCCGGGCTCGTCGAGCATGACCGTCTTCGGGTCGCCGAGAAGCGCTTGCGCGATGCCGAGCCGCTGGCCCATGCCGAGCGAGAACTGGCCGCTGCGCTTGCGCGCCACCTCGTGCAGGCCCACGAGGTCGATGAGCTCGCTCACGCGCCGCTTCGGGATCCCGTGCGTCTGCGCGAGCGCGAGCAGGTGGTTGTATGCCGACCGGCCGGTGTGGACGGAGCGTGCCTCGAGCAGCGCGCCGACCTCGTGCAGCGGTGCGGCGTGGTCGCGGTAGTGGCGACCGTTGACGGTGACGTCGCCCCGCGTGGGCGCGTCGAGGCCGAGGATCAGCCGCATAGTCGTGGACTTGCCGGAGCCGTTCGGCCCGAGGAAGCCGGTCACGATGCCGGGCCGCACCGTGAAGCTGAGCCCGTCGACGGCTCGCTTCTGCCCATAGTCCTTCGTGACGTCCCGCGCCTCGATCACGCGTCCAAGGTAGTCGGAGCCGGTGAGCCGCAGGTGAGGATGTACCCGTGACCGCGGGATTCATCGTCTCCACGCACACGATCGACGGGTGGCTCTCCTCGTACGGGTATCTCGTCGTCTTCCTGCTCGTGATGATCGAGAGCATCGGCGTGCCGGTGCCCGGCGAGACCGCACTGGTCGGGGCGGCGCTCTACGCCGGCTCGACGCACAAGCTCGAGATCTGGTGGGTGATCGCGGTCGCGATCGCGGGGGCGGTGATCGGCGACAACATCGGCTTCTCGATCGGTCGCTACGGCGGCGCCAAGCTGCTGCTCCGCTACGGCCACAAGATCCGCCTGCACGAGGGGCGGCTCAAGATCGGCATCTGGCTCTTTCGCCGCCATGGCGGCAAGGTCGTCTTCTGGGGGCGTTTCGTCTCGATCCTCCGCACCTGGGCGGCGTTCCTCGCCGGCGCAAACCACATGGAGTGGTCTCGCTTCCTCGTCTTCAACGCGGCAGGCGGGATCGTCTGGGCGACGCTCTACGGCGCCGTCTATTACGTGTTCGGCGACGCGCTGAGAAAGCTGAGCACGACGATCGACGTCACGCTCGGCGTCGCCGGGATCGTGATCCTGATCGGCTTCGTGATCTGGACGAGGCGCAAGGAGGCCGAGCTGCAGGAACGCGCCGAGCGGGAGATCGGCGGCTCCGTCGCCGAGGAGCTCGGTGAGGGCTAGTGCCGTGCGTAAGCTTGAGGCGCGTGTTCCTCTTCAAGCAGAACGTCGAGCAGGTGGCGCCCGAGGAGGCGCTGCCCGGTCGCGAGACCGCCATGGAGGTGCCTGAGCGCCACGAGGTGCTCGGGACGCCGCTCCAGCCGCCGTTCCCGGAGGGCATGGAGCAGCTGGTCGTCGGGATGGGCTGCTTCTGGGGCGCCGAGCGCGTGTTCTGGCAGGCCGAGGGCGTCTACACGACTGCAGTCGGGTACGCGGGCGGCTACACGCCGAACCCGACGTACGAGGAGGTCTGCAGCGGGCGCACCGGCCACACCGAGGCGGTGCTCGTCGTCTTCGATCCCGCCGTCCTTCCACTCGAGGGCGTTCTGCGCCTGTTCTGGGAGGGCCACGATCCGACGCAGGGGCTGCGGCAGGGGAACGACGTCGGCACGCAGTACCGCTCGGCCGTCTACTGGGCCACCGACGCGCAGCGGGCGGCGGCCGAGTCCTCGCGGGACATGTACCAGGCCGAGCTCTCCCGCGCCGGCTACGGCGAGATCACGACCGAGCTCGCCGCAGCGGGGCCGTTCTACTACGCCGAGTCGTACCACCAGCAATATCTCGCGAAGAACCCGAACGGCTACTGCGGGCTCGGCGGCACCGGCGTCGCCTGCCCGGTCGGCCTCAGGACCGCGTAGCGACAGAGGCCGCATCCGGCTGCGAGCCGGGGCCGTTCCTCTCCTGAAAGCTCACAGGAGGTATCGGCGATGGGAGATCGCACCCAGCGGTTGAAGGGAAAGGCGAACGAGGTGGCGGGCAAGGCGAAGGCCGACGCCGGCTACTCGACGGGCAGCGGCAAGACCGAAGCCAAGGGCGTGGGCAAGGCGCTCAAAGGCAAGGCCCAGCAGGCGACGGGGAAGGCCCGGAGCGCGGTGAAGAAGAAGACGCGCTAGCCGCGCTAGCGGTTAGGCCCGGTCCCCGGCCAGGAAGAAGGAGGCGAAGGAGCCCGCCAGGGCGGTGACGACGAAGATCGCCCAGAGCTCGAGGGCGACGTCGACGATCTGTCCTGCGCTCGTAACGGGATTCTTGAGCGACGACGACACGGTGAGGATCTGCACCGTGGCGAAGAAGACGGCATCGCCGAAGCCGCGGATCTCGCTTCCCTTCAGCCCGCTCTCGAACGACCACATGAGCGTCGCGCACACGAGATCCACGACGACCGACAGGCCGACGGCGATCAGCACGCGCGCCAGGAGCCGGCGATGACGCTCGCTCCAGGTGACGAGCCGACGCAGTTCCTCCCGCACCATCGCCGACGAGGCTAGGAGACGGGCCGGTCGGCGGCCCGGATTTGACAGGACCGCGATGGCGTTGTTGAGTCAGGGCATTCCTCCGCACGTGAGCGGGGGGCAACCAGGAGGGATGAATGAAGCGTTTCCTGATGCTCGTTGGGGTCGCGGTGGTCGCCGCGGTCATGTACGTGGCCGCCTCACCGGCGAGTCAACAGGCGAAGGCGCCGACGGCGAAGCAGTTCACCCTGCTCAAGAAGCAGGTCGCAACTCTGACCAAGAGCCTCAAGACGGTGAAGGCCGAGGCGACGGCCGCCGCCGGGTTCATCGCGACCTGTCTCGTGAGCACCAACTCCGGCGTCCTGCCGGTGAACCAGTTCGGCGCAACGGGCACCGGTACCACCATCGGCTACTTGTTTGGCACCACGGCCGGTGCGACCTCGGTCCGGACAGCCCTCGACATCGATCCGGCGGCGACGCCGGGAGGCTTCCTGCAGGGTGTCGATCCGAGCTGCGTCAGCGGCAGCACCGCGCTGGGGCACGCTGGCAGCACCGGCCTGCAGCTACTTCCCGAGCGCAGCCTCGGCCGCTAGGTCGAAGGAGAGAGGGCGGCCCCGACGGCCGCCCTCTCTCGCCTTTCTACGCGGCGACTTCTTCCGCATGGAGCCGGTAGAGGTCCGGCTCGCACGCCTCGAAGCCGTCGACGACGTCGGGGTCGAATTGTGAGCCGCGGCAACGGTGGATCTCCTCCGCGGCGGCTTCCCAGCTGATCGGTACCCGGTAGGGGCGCTGGTCGGTCATCGCGTCGAGCGAGTCGACGAGGGCGAAGATCCGCGCGGCGAGCGGGATGCTCTCCTCGGAGAGCCTGTCTGGGTATCCGGTCCCGTCCCACCGCTCGTGGTGCGAGCGGATGACGCGCGCTCCTTCCTGGTTGAGGAGCGGGACGTGCGCTAGCAGCCGCTCTCCGAGCTCCGCGTGCTCCTGCATCCGCCGGCGTTCGGATGCGGTCAGGCGCCCGGGCTTGAGGAGTATTCCGTCGGGGATTCCGATCTTCCCGACGTCGTGCAGGAGGAAGCCCCATTCGAGGCTGGGGTCGTCGAGCAGGCCCGGCGCGACCTCGAGCGTCAGCCTCGTCGCGTAGGAGGTGACCCGGCGCGAATGGCGGCTCGTGCCGAAGTCGCGGGACTCGAGCGCCGACGCGAGCACGGCGACCGTCTGCGCGTACGCCTCGTTCAGGAGCTGGTGCTGGCGGCGGCCGATCTCGATCAACCGGTTGAGGTCGGCGACGTCGACGACGTCCGGGTGAGAGTCGATCAGCTCCAGCCCGACCTGCCGGATCAGCGGCGCGACGAGCGCGAGCAGCTCGAGCGGGCTGAACGGCTTGCGCAGGAACGCCTCCGCGCCCGCCGCCCGCGCGGCGCGGCCGGCCTCCTCGGAACCGCTGATCGCGACGACCGGGATCCTGCTGGTGTGGGGCGTCTCGCGCAGCCTCTCGAGGTAGAAGACGCCGTCGATACCGGGGAGCCCGATGTCGAGCAGGATCGCGTCGGGACGCGAGTCGACGAGCACGCGCTCGGCCTCGATCACGTCGTACGCCACGTCCACGTCGAACCCCTCGAGCTCGAACGTCGTCCGGATCAGCTCACACAGCAGCCGGTCGTCGTCGATGACAAGTACGCGACGTGCGCGCCGCATGTCGAACCCCTTTCTGCTGACGGCAACTTCCGCATTGTCTCTCGGCAGCAGCCGAGACCGCGTTGAAGGGCCGATTCGCGAGGGTGCGGGAGCACTTTCTGCCGAAACCTTCCGCAGGCTGGGGGCAAAAGTCACCCGATGGGGTGACGCCCGGCGGGCTCCGTCACCCGCGGCGCCGGCTTCGCGCCGGCGCCGCAGGCGGTGACGACGAGGACGAGCGCGCTCGCCGGGAGGCGCAAACGCTTCATCCTGGCCCTTATACGGCGCCGGGTCGCCGACTGTCACACCCTCAGAGCAGGAACGGCACGAGCATCTTCGTGGAGTGCCTGTATCGCGGGTAGGCGTCGGGGAACTGTTCCGTCAGATAGCGCTCCTCGACCGTCGCGCTGTAGACGAAGTAGATCCCGGCCAGAGCCACGGCGGCCAGCCAGAGCCAGCTCAGCGCGACCGCGGTTCCGATGCCGGCCGTGAGGATGCCCGAGTAGATCGGGTGGCGCACCAGGCGATACGGGCCGCTCGTGACGAGCTCCGGCTCGTCCTTCTGCGTCATCGGGGTGCCCCAGTTGCGCCCGATGTGGACGCGTGCCCAGATCGCGAACCCCAACCCAAGAGCAAAGAGCGCCAGCCCGAAGCCGGCCCGCAACGGATCGGTGTCGACGCCGTGCCCTCGAAACGCGCCCAGGCGGACGAGGAGGATCGCGACGGCGACGATCACCAGCCGGATCCGCAGCTCGCGCGACCACGGAACGCGGCCTCTCTTCATGGAGAAGGCTGCGAGAAGCCAGTACAGCCAGAAGGCCGCCCAGCCGACGGCGAAGACGAGCTCGACCGGTCTCACCCCGGCAGAGTCTCTAGCATCGCACCATGCACGAGCTTCGCCCCGGAGTCTGGCAGTGGCAATCGCCCCATCCCGACTGGGATCAGGAGCAGTGGTGGCCCGAGCTCGTCTCGTCGTACGCGATCGAGGTCGGCGACGAGCTCCTGTTGTTCGACCCGCTCTCCGTTCCCGAGGACTTGCGCGAGCGCGCGACCGCCGTCCTCCTGACCGCTCCGTACCACGAGCGAGACGCCCGCCGGCTCGGCCTTCCGGTGCATACGCCGCCCGCGGACACGTGGCAGGACTGGGTGGAGAAGTTCGGCGTCGACCCCGACCGCGTGCGAGGCATGGAGAGCGAGGATCTCGCCTGGCTGCGCACGGGAGAGGGTGAAGGGGAGTTCCACGGGCCGGGGGAGTGGCCCTTCGGCATCACTGCGTACGCCGGGCGTGAGGACAACGACCTCGTCCTCTGGCTGCCTTCGATCAAGGCGATCGTCACCGGCGACTCGCTCTCGGACTTCGGGGACGGCCTGGACATCCAGCTCGGCGGCCGCAAGCACGTCACGCGCGACGACGTCGTCCACCGGCTCCGTCCGCTGCTCGAGCTGCCGGTCGAGCTTGTGCTGCCCGCGCACGGCGAGCCGCAGGATCGCGCGGCGCTCGAGCGCGTGCTCTCCTGAGCCGTCGCCTCGCCGCCGGCAGTTACTGGAGGCGTTCGGCGAGGTAGCGGAGCGCGAGCGGGTAGCGGTACTCGATCCCGCCGTGGCCGGCGTCGAAGAGCTCGAAGAAGACATCGGTGATCCCGAGCTCCTCGAGCTCGCGCCGGAACGCCTCGGCGCCGAGATCGAGGTAGTACTCGTCGCGCTTGCCAGCGTCGATGTAGATCGCGCGCTGGCTCCGCAGCGCGTCGGCGTGGCGGCGCGCCATGCGCACCGGGTCCCAGGCGAGCCAGCGCTGCCAGACGTCGTCCCGCAGCATCCCCGTGGCGGTGTCGAACGGGAGGTCGATCGAGCCGTCCTCGTTCGCCGAGTAGCAGGCTGCCATGGCGTACGTGTTGAGGAGGTAGTGGTCCCACTGCTTCGTGAACGCGGGCCGCGAGCGGAAGTCCTCCCAGTAGCGCTCGTACGAGCCGTCGTACTCGTCCCGCAGCGTCCGCACCGTGTCGCGGAAATCGGGCAGGTAGCAGAGCTCGAACAGCGCGTCGCCGGAATGGGTCGCCAGCCCGCCGAAGACGTCGGGCCGCAGCATCGGCACGACCATCGCGCCGTAGCCGCCGCTCGACTTGCCGGTGAGACCGCGGTGGGCGGGCTCGGTGAGCGTGCGGTAACGGGAATCGACGAACGAGACGACCTCGTCGCAGAGGTACTCGCCGTACCGGCCCGTTCCCGGCGAGTCGATGAACTGCGAGCCGCCGTACGAGGTCCAGGCGTCGACCGCGATCACCAGCGCCGGCGGGCAGCCCTCCTCCGCGAACAGCCGGTCGATCCGCTCGGGCGTGCTGGGGCGGAAGGCGGTGCGATTCCGCCACATGTCGAGCTGCCCCGTCATGCCCTGGATCAGGTAGATCGAGGGAAAGCGCCGGTCGGGCTCCGCGTCGTAGGCCGGCGGGAGGTAGACCCAGAGCGGGCGGCGGTGTGGGTCGCCGAGCGGGTTGTCCCGGAGGACGTCGCTCTCGATCTCGAGCTCGTCGAAGCGCCCCACCGGTGTCCGCGACCACGGCTCCACGAGGCGTTCTTGTATCAGGTCGGCGCCCGGCTACACTCATCGCGATGGCCGAGTACGGGACGATGCGGGTCAAGAGCGGTCTCGCCGAGATGCTCAAGGGCGGCGTGATCATGGACGTCGTCGACGCCGAGCAGGCGAAGATCGCCGAGGAAGCCGGCGCGTGCGCGGTGATGGCGCTGGAGCGCGTCCCGGCCGACATCCGCCGCGACGGCGGGGTGGCGCGCATGTCGGACCCGGAGAAGATCCGCGAGATCCAGGAGGCGGTGTCGATCCCGGTCATGGCGAAGTGCCGTATCGGCCACTTCGCCGAGGCGCAGATCCTGGAGGCGCTCGAGATCGACTACATCGACGAGTCCGAGGTGCTGACGCCCGCCGACCTCGAGCACCACGTCGACAAGTGGCGGTTCACCGTCCCCTTCGTCTGCGGCTGCACGAACCTCGGCGAGGCGCTGCGCCGCATCGCGGAGGGCGCCGCGATGATCCGCACCAAGGGCGAGGCGGGCACCGGCGACATCGTCAACGCCGTCACGCACATGCGAGCGGTCTTCGGGCACATCCGCCGCCTCGGTGCGCTGCGCGAGGAGGAGCTGTACGCCGAGGCGAAGGAGCTGCGCGCGCCGTACGAGCTCGTCAAGTGGGTCGCCGAGAACGGGAAGCTGCCGGTCGTGACGTTCACCGCCGGCGGGATCGCGACGCCCGCCGACGCGTCGCTCTGCATGCAGCTCGGCGCGGACGGCGTCTTCGTCGGCTCGGGGATCTTCAAGTCGGGCGATCCGGAGCGGCGCGCAAAGGCGATCGTCGAGGCGACGACGCACTTCCGCGACGCGGAGATTCTCGCCCGGGTCTCGGCCGGTCTCGGCGAGCCCATGGTCGGCATCTCGACGCAGACGCTCGACCCGAGCGAGCTGCTCGAGACGCGCGGCTGGTAGCGGCTCCGTCCGACCGGGGGAGGACGATTCCCTCGTGCACGAGCGCGAGCCGAAACCGATCTGGACCTCGGCGACCTTTCTCGTCTACACCGGCGGGCTGACCGTTCTCGTCGGCGGCCTCGCCGCGCTCGGATATCTCGCCGCGAGCTACGGAAGTGGCGCGACGGCAGGGTGGGCACTGCTCATTCTCGTGATCCTCTACGTCATCGCGCATGCGCTGCGGGCCCGCGGCCGCCAGATCGCGGCGGGCATCTTCGCCTTCGCCTCCGTGCTCGCGTGGGCCGCGTTCCTCGTCTTCCTCTTCGAGTGGTGGGGCTGGCACGGGCTCCACGGCCCGTTCAAGCACTGGTCGTGGTCGCGGGAGGCGCTCTGGCTGCTGATCCTCGCGGCCGCCTGGGACGACCGGAGGAGATTCGGCTTTCCGTTCATCCGCCTGATCTCGGCGGTCGTCGGCTGGCTCTTCGTCATCGACTCGATCACCGCCGGCGGGAGCTTCACCGCCGCCGTGTCGCTTCTCGTCGGCATCGCATATCTCGCGTGGGGGACGATTCACCGGACGCCGTCCTCGTTCTGGCTCCACCTCGTCGGCGGCCTGCTGATCGGCGGAGCGATCCTCTACTGGTGCCACACGAGCGACGGCGACTTTGCCGTCGTCTCGATCGTCGCGCTCGTGTTCGTCGTGATCGCCTACGCGACGAAGCGGTCGAGCTGGGCAGTGCTCGGCGCAATCGGCTTCTTCGCCGCGACGAGTCATTACGTCCTCGGCTCGGCGACGGCGATCGCGGAGGGCCCCTTCGGCCTCGGCAGCAGCGGCGGCGGGAGCTGCACGAGGTCGGCGACGGGGACGGTCTGCACCTCGTTCGGCCCCTCGATCAGCCCCTGGTCGCCGGCGCTCGCCTTCGGGCTGCTCGGCTTCTTCCTCGTGCTGCTCGGCCTGCTCGGTCGCCGCCGAATGGTCGCGACCTTGGTACCGCCGCCCGAGTAACGCTCGTTACCATCGAAGGCATATGGAGAAGCCGCTCAGGATCGGCGTCCTCGCCGTGCAGGGGAACTTCCGGGAGCACGCGGCCGTGCTGCGGCGGCTCGGCGCCGAGTCGGTGGAAGTCCGGCTCCCCGAGCAGCTGGAAGGGCTCGACGGCCTCATCATCCCGGGCGGTGAGTCGACCGCGATCGGGCGCCTGATGCGCCTCTACGGGCTCGACGAGGCCGTGCGCGGGTTTGGCGGCCCGATCTTCGGGACGTGCGCGGGGATGATCGTCCTCGACCGCGACCACCTCGGCCTCGGGGACTACGCGACGCGCCGCAATGCGTTCGGCCGCCAGGTACGGAGCTTCGAGGCAGACCTGGACATCGGAGACGGCGACGAGCCGCTGCGTGCCGTCTTCATCCGCGCTCCCTGGCTCGAGGACGCAGGGGCGGACGTCGAGGTGCTCGCGGAGGTCGACGGCCACCCGGTGCTGGCCCGTGAGGGACGGTTCCTCGTCGCGGCCTTCCACCCGGAGCTCACCGACGATACGCGCGTCCACGAGCGGTTCCTGAATCTGGTGAGGGAGGAGTCACGTGTCTGGGCATAGCAAGTGGTCGTCGATCAAGCACAAGAAGGGCGCTGTCGACGCGAAGCGCGGCAAGCTCTTCTCGAAGCTGACGCGCGCGATCATCGTTGCGGCCAAGGACGGCGGGCCCGATCCCGCCGGCAACCTGGCGCTTCAGAACGCGGTCGAGAAGGCCAGGGCCGCCTCGATGCCGAAGGACAACATCGACCGCGCGATCGCGAAGGGTTCCGGCACCGACTCGGACTCCGCGGCCTACGAGACGGTCGTCTACGAGGGCTACGGCCCCGCCGGCGTCGCGGTGATCGTCGAGGCGCTCACCGACAACCGCAACCGCACCGCGGGCGAGGTCCGGCACACCTTCGACAAGAACGACGGCAACCTCGGCACCTCGGGAGCGGTTGCGTGGCTGTTCGAGCGGCGCGGCCTCGTGCTCGTGCTCGCGGAGGGAACCGACGAGGACGAGCTCATGCTCGCGGCCGCCGAGGGCGGTGCCGACGACGTCTCCCTCGACGGCTCGAGCTTCCAGGTGCTCTCCGCAGCCACGGAGCTCGCCTCGGTGCGCGAGGCGGTCGAACGCGCGGGCTTCGAGATCGAGTCGGCGGAGCTGACGATGCTGCCGAAGACGACCGTCGACGTCGAGGACGAGAACGAGGCGAAAAAGATCCTGCGCCTCATCGACCAGCTCGAGGAGAACGACGACGTGCAGGAGGTCTACGCGAACTTCGACATCCCCGAGCGGGTGCTCGAAGCCGTCGCCGGCTAGGGTTTCGCCGCCTCGTGACATGCCGCTCGCCGGCCCGGCGAACCGCATAACGAAGCCGTAATCGCGGTCAACACCTGTCCGCGCCAGCCGAGTCTCCGGCCCGGCCCGGGGTCAGACCCCGGGACGTGGCCGTTCAGGCGAAGGAGGCGGCCGTCGTCGGCTCGGCGGCAGGAGTCGTCCGGCTCGGCGCCTAACGTCTCGACGTGAAGGTCGTAGGCATCGATCCGGGGACTGCTGCTTGCGGGTACGGAGTCGTCCAAGAAAGCGGAGGCCGCCTCAGGGAGGTGGTGCACGGCTGCTGGTCGACCCCCGCCGGGCAGGACACCGTCCTCCGTTTGAAGACGATCCACGACGCGGTCGCGGAGCTCATTGCCGAGCACGCCCCGGATGCGGTGGCGCTCGAGGAGTCGTACGTCGGCGCCGACGCCCGCATCGCACTCTCCGTCGGGCAGGCCCGCGGCGCCGTGCTCGTCGCGGCCGTCAACGCGGGGCTCACCTGCCGTGAATACGCGCCCGCCAGCGTGAAGCAGGCGATCTGCGGCTACGGCCGGGCGGAGAAGGCCCAGATGCAGCGGATGGTGAAGATGATCCTCGCGCTGCCGGAACTGCCGACGCCGCACCACGCCGCCGATGCGCTCGCGGTCGCAATCTGCCACGCGCTCGCGCCGCCGCTCCTGCGCGCGGCCGCCGGCTGAGGGAACGTCCGTTCCGCTGCGTACGCTGGCCCGATGATCGCGCGCCTCCGTGGGAAGCCCGCCGCGAACACGCCGGAAGGGCTGATCCTCGACGTCGCGGGCGTCGGCTATCTCGTCCACGCGACGCCGACGGCCGTACGCAAGGGCGACTCCGCGGACGAGATCACGGTCGAGACGTACCTCCATGTGCGGGAGGACGCGATGCAGCTCTACGGCTTCGCCGACCGGAGCGAGCGCGAGCTGTTCGTCCAGCTCCTCGCCGTGAGCGGCGTCGGGCCGAAGGTCGCGCTCGCGATCGTCTCCGGCTCGCCCGTCGCCGAGTTGCGCCGCGCGATCCTCCGCGAGGACTCCGCCCGTTTCCAGGCGATCCCCGGCATCGGCAAGAAGACGGCCGACCGGATCGTCCTGGAGCTCAAGGAGAAGCTCGGCGTTGAAGACGCGATTGCTCAGGAGGCCGGCTCGGACACTCCCTATCTCGTGGCGCGCGACGCGCTCGTCGAGCTCGGCTGGTCGCTGCTCGACGCCGAACGGGCCCTCTCCGACGTCGACCCCGAGCTCTCGCCGGAGGAACGGGTCCGCCTCGCGTTGAAGAAGGCCGCGTGAACGCGACGCAGTTCCTGACCCCCGACCTGCGCGAAGAGGAGGAGGAGGTCGAACAGAGCCTCCGCCCGCGCCGGCTCGACGAGTTCGTCGGTCAGGCCCGGATCAAGGAGCAGCTCGCGATTGCGCTCGAGGCGGCGAAGGGACGTGGCGAGGCGCTCGACCATGTCCTGCTCGTCGGCCCGCCGGGGCTCGGCAAGACGAGCCTCGCCCACATCATCCGCGAGGAGCTCGGCGTCGGCATCCGCTCCGTGGCAGGCCCGGCGCTGGAGCGCAAGGACGTCGCCGCGATCCTCACGGCGGTCGAGGCGCGCGACGTCGTCTTCGTCGACGAGATCCACCGCCTGAGCCGCGCCGCCGAGGAGATCCTCTATCCGGCACTCGAGGACTTCCGGCTCGACATCGTCATGGGCCAGGGGACTGCTGCGCGCACGCTCACGCTCGACCTGCCGCCGTTCACGCTCGTCGGTGCGACGACGCGCACCGGGCTCCTCACCTCGCCGCTTCGTGACCGCTTCGGGATGACGTTCCGGCTCGACTACTACGAGGACGGCGAGCTCGCCGCGATCGTCCGCCGCTCGGCCGGGATCCTCGGCGTCGAGATCGCCGAGGAAGCCGCCGACGAGATCGCGGGCCGCGCGCGCGGCACCCCCCGAGTCGGCAACCGGATCCTCCGCCGCGTCAGAGACGTCGCCGAGGTGCGGCACCAGGGCGCCATCACGACCGCCATCGCGCGCGAGGCGCTCGAGCTGCTCGAGGTCGACGAGGCCGGGCTCGAACGGCTCGACCGGGAGCTCCTGCGGGCGATGGCAGAGAAGTACGACGGGGGCCCGGTCGGGCTCAACACGCTCGCGGCGGCGCTCGGCGAGGAGCCCGAGACGATCGAGTACGTGTACGAGCCGTATCTCCTGCAGCTGGGCTTCATCCAGCGGACGCCGCGCGGCCGGACGATCACCGCGCTCGGCCGCGCGCACCTCGGCGCGGCCTCAGAGCCCGAGGTCGAGGAGCGCCTCTTCTGATGGCCGACCTCTGGACGCCTGTCGCGGAGATGCCGCACGAGGCGTTCGTCGAGCGGTTGCACAAGACGATCGCCTCGTTTGCGGAGTCCACCGGCGTCGAGAAGCCGGTCGTCGAGGTCGAGCTCGCCGACAGGTCGAGGTTCACCCTCGAGCGGATCGAGCCCGAGCCGGGATTCGGGATGGTGACGCTCTACGTGACCGACACGCGCGACGACGCGCCGGACGCACTCATCGTCCCGATCGGCTCCGTGCGGCGGATCGAGCTTCGCACCGCCCCGGAGAAAGCCGAAAGCTTCGGCTTCAGCGTCCCGCCGGCGAGGTAGACGAGCCACGGCGCGACGAGGAGCGCCATGACGTCGAACCAGACGTAGCCGCTCGCCACTCCACTCGGCGGGTTGCCGTCGGCAATCCCGAGGCCGGGCAGCTGCTGCGCCCAGCGCCAGGTCCCGATCGACGTCCCGTACAGCTCGAGCGCGCCGACGACCAGGAAGACGCCGGCATACGTCGCCCGCGCCCGCGACCGCCAGAGGAAGACGAGCAAGAGCGGGACCCCGAAGGCGCCGGCAACGTCGAGCCGCGGCAGCACCGTCAGTCCCGCGATCCCCCAGGCTGCGGCGCCGACCGCTGCGGCCCACACGACCGCGCGGGCGCGGAGGCTGCGGCTCAGCGCGATGCCGCTGAGGTACACGAGCCCGTGGGCCGGCGGGATGAAAAGCGGCAGATTGTGCAGTCGGTAGTGGTAGACGCCCCAACCGAGCGAGCCCGTCACCTCGCCGATCGTCGCGAAGAGGACGACGCCGAGCGCCTGGGCACGTACGAGCGGCGGCAACGGCGCTAGCGCCGCTGCGAGCACGACGAACGTCAGCGCGCCGAGCGCGAGCTGCCCGGCGAGCGAAACCTGGGTGTCGAGCGCGAGCAGGCCTGCCAGGTAGGCCGGCAGGACCACCGCGTACCGGCGAGGGACGCTCATCTCCGGTACTGGAGCTCGTGCCAGCTCGGAGTGGGTAGCAGCTCGAGCAGAGCGCGGCCGCCGTTCGTGTCGGCGAACGTGAAGTCCTGGCGCTCGTCGTCCCAGTCCACCTCGAGCAGGCCTTCCTTCACGCGATGGTCGAGCCACGCGCCGCGGAAGACGAGCTTCTTGAGCCAGTAGACGAGGGACTCGCCGCGAACGAGCGCGAGCGCGTCCCAGTGGCGGACGAGGTATTCACCGAGCGCGCTACGGGGCATGTGGATCGCGTCGCGCTCGACGAGCTCGACGAGGTCGGCGGTCTCCTCCTCGTCCAGCTCCGGGCCGGCGACAAGCCCGAGCCGGACCGCCGCTGCCGTCACCCGCTCCTCGAAATCCGGGCTGCTGAAGGAGAAGCGGTAGCCGAGGAACTCGACGACGTAGTCGTCGCCCGAGTGGTAGTTCCCGGCCGCTTCCACGGCCGCAGCGTACCCTCACGGGATGCGGGTACTCCGCTATCCAGCAGCGCTCGCGGCGGTCGTCGCGCTCGTCGCGCTGACGGCCTGGGTGCTCGCGTGGCCGTTCGAGAAGGCGGTCTATCTGGCGCCCGTGATCGTCGTGGGGGGTGCCGCCCTCGTCGGTCTCATGCTGCTGTGGGGAAAGGTCGCGCTCAACTCGCTGCGGGAGTCGCGTCATCCGCGGCGCGTGCTCGCCTACTGGCTGCTCGGGCTCGGGCTACTCGTTCTGCTGACGGTGCTCGGGGTCAAGCTCCCGAGCGAGGGCGGCTAGCAGCCGGTCCGTGTCGTCGCGCGTCGTGTAAGCCGCGACGGACAGCCGGAGGAGATCGTTCGCCGGGCCGACGACCGGGATCTCGACCCGGTGGCGATTGAACAGTCGCTCGGAGAGGTCGGGTGACGGGCGTGGCAGCCGGACGGTCGTCATCTGCGCGATCATCGAATCCGGTGCGAGGGGCTCCGTTCCCAGCAGCTCGCAGAGCTCTCGCCGGGCGTCGCGTGCCAGCACGCGGCAGCGGGCCCGGACGTCGTCCCACTCGCGTTCGGCCTGGAACTCGAGCGCGTCGGGGAGCGCGAGCCAGGCCGCTGGATCCCGCGTCCCCTGCATCTCGATCCGCTGGGAGAAGGTGCTTCCCGCGCTGTACCCCCAGCTCACGATGGGCGCGTCGACGCGGTCCTGGTGCGCGGGTTGCACGTGGAGAAAGCCCGCGCCCTTCGGCGCGCAGAGCCATTTGTGCGCATTCCCCGCATAGAAGTCCGCGCCCAGGCGGGCCAGATCGACGGGCACCTGAGCAGGCGCGTGTGCGCCGTCGACGATCGTGACGAGGCCGAGCGTGCGGGCGCGGCGGACGATCTCCTCGACCGGCACGACGAGCCCGGTCGTGGACGTCACGTGGCTGACGTAGACGGCGCGCGTCCTGTCGCTCGCATGGGCGAAGAGCGCGTCCACGAGCTCGTTCGGGTCGCGGAGCGGGAGAGCGATCGGCGCCCGGACGTAGCACGCCCCGGCGCGGCGGCAGACCCAGTCCCAGGCGAGATCGCAGGCACCATATTCGAGGTCGGTCGCGAGCACCTCGTCGCCGGCGCCTAGGTCGAGCGAGCGCGCGGCGAGGTTGACACCGGTGGTGGCGTTCTGGACGAAGGCGAGATCCTGCGCGAAGCAACCGACGTAGTCGGCGAGAGCCGTCCGCGCGACTTCGAGGAGGGCGGGGAGGCGGCGGTCGAGGAAGTCGACCGGCTCGCGCTCGAGCTCGCGCTGCCAGGCCCGGTAGCGCTCGAAGACCGCCCGCGGGCAGGCGCCGAACGAGCCGTGGTTGAGGAAGGCGATCTCGGTATCGAGGAGGAACTCGCGGCGGAGCTCCTCCGGAGCGGGCGCGGCCATGGCCTCTTCTACTCCATCCCAAACCCCCACCCACCCGGGGACCGGCGAAGGGTGCCGCTTCACCGGTGACGGGAGAGTCGCGGCTACGTCACAAGAGCCTGGCAATCCGGGACGGACTGTCCCTTGCGGCCAGGGCGCCGGACCGATTCCGTCCGCCCGTCCCCGTAGCTTGGCTGCACATGCACGAAGGCACCTGGACACTTGTCGATTGCTCTCCTGCCGCCCAGGCGGAGCTCGTCCGCGAGCTCGGCATCTCCGAGCTGACCGCGGCGGTGCTCGTGCGGCGCGGCTACTCCGACCCGGCCGTTGCGCGGCGCTTCCTCGAAGGCGAGCAGCCCCCGCACGATCCCTTCCTCCTCGGCGACATGGAGGCCGCGTGCGTGCAGATCCGCGCCGCCGTCGAGCAGCATCGCCGGATCTGCGTCCACGGCGACTACGACGTCGACGGCATGGCCGCAACCGCGCTCGCAGTTCTTCTCCTCCGCGAGCTGGGCGCCGACGTCACCTGGCATCTGCCGAGTCGTTTCGACGAGGGCTACGGCGTCCGCAGCGAGACGCTCGCCCGGCTCGCGGACGAGGGCTGCGGGCTCGTCCTCACGGTGGACTGTGGGATCACGGCGGCTGCCGAGGTGGCCGAGGCGAGGGAGCGCGGGCTCGACGTCGTCGTCACCGACCACCACCGGCCGGGCGAGACGCTGCCGGACTGTCCCATCGTCGCCACCCGCCCGTCCGGGTATCCGTTCCCCGAGCTTTGCGGTACCGGCGTCGTCTACAAGCTCGGACAGGCGCTGTTCGGCGTCGAGTCCGACGTTCCGCGACGCCACCTCGACCTCGTCGCCCTCGCGACGATCGCCGACGTCGTCCCGCTCGTCGACGAGAACCGGTCACTTGCCATCGCTGGGCTGCGCGTCCTCGCGCGTACCTCGAAGCCCGGGCTCCGCGCGCTCATGCAGAGCGCCGGCGTCGATCCGGCCACTGTCGACGCCGGAGCCGTGGGATTCCGGCTCGCACCGCGGTTGAACGCAGCCGGACGCCTCGGGCATCCACGCCAGGCTCTCGAGCTGCTCCTCACCGACGACGACGCGGAGGCACGCCGGCTCGCCGATTCGCTCGAGGAGCTGAACCGCGAGCGCCAGGCGATCGAGGCCCGGATCCTCCGCGAGGCCGTGGCCCAGGTCGAGGCGTGGCCGGCAGAGTGGCGCGCCCGGCCCGCGTACTCCGTTGCCGGGGCCGACTGGCATGAGGGCGTGATCGGCATCGTCGCCTCACGGCTCGTCGAGCGGTATCACCGTCCGGTCGTCCTCATCGCGGGTACCGACGGCGACTGGAAGGGCTCCGGCCGCTCGATTCCCGCCTTCGACCTGCACGCAGCGCTCGGCGCCTGTGCCGGACTGCTCGGGCGCTGGGGCGGTCATCGCGCGGCGGCCGGCCTCTCCATCGCGGCGGAGAACGTCGACGCGTTCGCCGCTGCTTTCGCCGAGCAGGCCGCGACGGTGCTCGAAGAGACGGACCTCGTCCCCCTGACGTCGATCGACGCGGTCGTGGCGCGGGGAGCGGACCTCTCCCTCGACCTCTGCGCCGAGCTCGCCCGGCTAGCGCCGTTCGGGCTCGGGAACCCGGCGCCGACTCTGCTGGCTCCCGGTTGCGCGCTCGCCGAGCTCGCGACCGTCGGCGACGGCAAGCATCTCCGCTTCCGCGTCCGCCGGGACGGCCGCGATGCCGGCAGCGCGATCGCCTTCGGCCAGGGCTCACGGCTCGAAGTGCTGCGGCCGGACGCGCCCTACGACGTCGCCTTCCGCCTCGAGGAGAACCATTGGAACGGGACGGTCGCCCCGCAGCTCGTCGTCCGCCGTGTCTTCCCGACCACTCCCCGTTACCGCGAGCTACGCGAGTGGCTTGCGGACGAGTGGCGCAAGCCCGCGGCCGATCGCGACCCGGAAGCGGCCGGGATCTTCGCGGAGCTCGGCCTCGACGACGGCCGGCGCCGGGACCTGCTCGAATCTGCTCGCTTCCGGGCACTCCTCACTGCGGAGCCGCTGCTCGCGCGCGCCGCTTGATCCGGCCCGAGCGAGTCGGCGACGAGGAGGCGATCCACAACGTCGAGGTCGCTGCCTTCGGCAGGGATGCCGAGGCGACGGTCGCCGACGACCTTCGCGGGAGCGACGCGTTCATTCCCGAGCTCTCGCTGGTGGCCGACGAGGCAGGCGAGGTCGTCGGCCACGTCATCGTCAGTCGCGGCCACGTGGCGCCGAGCGGCGAGTCGATCCTCCTGCTCGGGCCTATCGGCGTCCTGCCCGAACGTCAAGGCAAGGGAATCGGAAGCGCCCTCGTCGAGGCTGCGCTCGAGGGAGCCCGTCGCCTCGGAGCGCCGTGCATGGCGCTCCTCGGCAGTCCGGCGTACTACGAGCGGTTCGGCTTCGTCCACGCGGAACCGCTCGGGCTGCTGCCCATGGCCGACTGGCCCTCACGGGCGTTCCAGGTCGCAATGGCTCGACTCTGGGGCCGACGTCCCGCAGGGGCGCGTCGTCTATCCGCCCGCCTTCGGGCTCTAGCGAGCGTGCAGCGAGACGGCGAGCGCGCGCGCGAGGCGGAGCATGGCGCGGCGCCTCCAAAAATGGCGAAATCCAGGCATGGAACGCGTCACTTCGATCATCTAACGGCCGTTCCTTCCGCAGAGATTCGCCCGGAAACCCGGGAGTACACTGAGATGGTGACGACCCTGGAGACAGGCGAGAGGCACGAGGAGCTCCTCGAAGCGCTGCTCGCCGAGCTCGCTGCCCAACGCGCGGATGTCGACGTCGACCTCGTCACGCGCGCCTTCCGGTTCGCCGCAGCCGCGCACGAGGGACAGCAGCGGCGCTCCGGCGAGCCGTTCATCACGCATCCCGTCGGTGTCGCCTCGATCTGCGCCGGCCTGCGGCTCGACGAGCAGACGATCGCCGCCGCGCTGCTCCACGACGTCGTCGAGGACACCAGCGTCGAGCTCGACACCGTGCGCGAGGAGTTCGGCGACGAGATCGCCTTGCTCGTCGACGGCGTCACGAAGCTGACACGCGTCCAGTTCCAGACTCGGGAGCAGGCGGAGGCCGAGAACTACCGGAAGATGGTCGTCGCGATGGCCGAGGACGTCCGCGTCATCCTCGTCAAGCTCGCCGACCGCCTCCACAACCTCCGCACGATCGAATACCTCGGCAAGCAGAAGCAGATCCAGAAGTCGAGAGAGGCGCTCGAGGTCTATGCGCCACTCGCGCACCGGCTCGGCATCCACGCCCTCAAGTGGGAGCTCGAGGACCTCGCCTTCCAGACCCTCCACCCGCGCAAGTACACGGAGATCAAGACCATGGTCGCCGAGCGGCGCGCCGACCGGGAAGGTCACGTCGCGGAGGCGGGGGACGTGCTGCTGCGCGAGCTCGAGAAGGTCGACATCCCGGTCGACATCTCCGGCCGCGCGAAGCACTTCTACTCCATCTACGACAAGATGGCCCGCAAGGGCCGCGAGTTCAACGAGATCTACGACCTCACCGCGATGCGAGTGATCGTCGAGCGCGACGGCGAGGAAGGCACGCGCGACTGCTACGGCGCGCTCGGCCTCATCCACTCCCTCTGGAAGCCGATGCCCGGCCGCTTCAAGGACTACGTCGCCATGCCGAAGTTCAACGGCTACCGCTCGCTGCATACGACCGTCATTGGGCCGGAAGGCCGCCCGCTCGAGATCCAGGTGCGCACGCGTGCGATGCAACAGACGGCGGAGCTCGGCGTCGCCGCGCACTGGGTCTACAAGCGCGACGGCCGCCGCTCGAAGAACGCCGACGAGGAATGGCACGCCTGGGTGCGGCAGCTGATGGACATCAACGACGACGAGAGCGACGCGCGCGAGTTCGTCAAGAGCTTCCGCACCGACCTCTTCGACGAGGAGGTGTTCGTCTTCACGCCGAAGGGCGAGGTGAAGACGCTGCCCGCCGGCGCGACGCCGATCGACTTCGCCTACGCGGTGCATACCGACGTCGGCCACCGCACGGTCGGCGCGAAGGTGAACGGGCGGATCGTGCCGCTCCACTATCGCCTCCGCAGCGGCGACCGGGTCGAGATCCTCACGGGCAAGTCCGCCGCCCGCGGCCCTTCCCGCGACTGGCTGTCGCTCGTCGCCTCGTCGCGTGCCCGCAACAAGATCCGCCAGTTCTTCTCGCGCGAGCAGAAGGAGGATCTCGAGGCGAAGGGCCGCGACGCGCTCGAGAACTCGCTCAAGGGTCAGAACCTTCCGTACAAGAAGCTCGCCGGCTCGGCCGTTCTCGCCGGCGTGATCCGCGAGTCCGGCTACAAGAAGGCCGAGGACTTCTACATCGCGCTGGGCTCCGGGAAGCTGACCGCGTCGAAGATCGTCGACAAGGTGCTCCAGCAGCTCAAGGTCGGCGAGGTCGCCCACGAGCAGGTGCCCGTCAAGAAGCCGCGCGCGCGGGAGGCCGCCGGCAGCGACAGCTACGGCATCAACGTGATCGGTGTCGAGGACGTCCTCGTGCGGCTCGCCAAGTGCTGCACGCCCGTTCCCGGCGACGACATCGTCGGCTACATCTCGCTCGGCAAGGGGATCACGATCCACCGTGGCGACTGCCCGAACGTGCGAGCGCTGCGCAGGAACCCCGAACGGTTCACGCCGGTCGAGTGGGAGGGAGGCGGCAGCCAGAGCTTCCGAGTCCAGATCGCGGTCGACTCGTGGGACCGCCCGCGGCTACTCGAGGACGTGGCCCGGACATTCGCCGAGCACGGCTCGAACATCGTCTCCTACGGCGGCACGGTCGACGACCAGATGGCCCGTAACTGGTACGTCGCCGAGGTCGGCGACGTGAAGGCGCTCCGCGGCCTGCTCACTTCGCTCCGCAACGTGGACGGCGTCTTCGACGCCCGCCGCGTAACGCCCTCGTAACTCCCCTCGTTCGAGGGATCCAGCTCACCAGGACGTGGTTACCCCCTTTAGGGGAGGCGCCGTTGCTGGTGCGGGGTGTCTCCCTCGAACGAGGGAGGGGATCGTCAGCTTTGCCACAGCTCGCCGCCGGTGTCCCAGCCGACGAGACAGAGGTCGGCGATCTCGGCTGCGACCCGCTCGAGCTCGGCCGGCTCGACGGCCCCGTCCGCGACGAGCTCGGCGATTCGCTCGCCCCGCCAGGTGACCGGGACGCCCACGCGGCGCTCGAGGTCGGGCGTCCCCGCCTCGGGCCCGAGCACGAGCTCGTGGCCCTCGACGAAGAAGATGCCGGCCCAGACGCAGTCGTCCCGTCCGGCGAGCTCCGAGACGACCTGCCGCAGCTGCTCGTCGGCGTCAGGCGTCGACATCGTCCCCCTCGAAGGCGAGGACGGGGCCGCGGAAGGCGTCCGGCACGGGGCACGCCCGCCGCTGGGCGAGGTCGACGTAGACGAGGGTCTGGTGCGCGGTGACCAGCAGCAGGTCGTCGGGGAGACGGTACGCCGCGAAGGCGAAGGTGACGCTCGTACGCCCGAGCCGTGCGACGCGCACGAAGACCTCGATCTCGTCGTCGAAGACCGCCGGCGCGAAGTACTCGACGTCGTTCGCGCGCATCACGAAGTCGCCGGCCTCGTTCCTCCGCTGCAGGAGCCCCAGCGAGCGCAGGTACTCGACGCGTGCCAGGTCGAAGTAGGGGTTGTAGCGCCCGTAGTAGACGATCCCCTGGGCGTCGGTGTCCGAGAACCCGACCCTCGTCCTCGCCGAGAACTTGAACGGCGGCTTCACGACCGGATCAGCGCCAGTACCTCGTCGCGCTTACGCTCCATGAGCTCCTCCGAGGTTGCCTCGAGGTTGAGGCGCAGGAGCGGCTCGGTGTTCGAGGGGCGGACGTTGAAGTGCCAGTCGTCGTAGTCGACGGAGAGCCCGTCGAGGTGGGAGACACGGCCGTCGGCGTACCGCTCCTTCAGCTCCTGCAGCTTGAGCGCGACGTCCGGCACCGGCGTGTTGAGCTCGCCCGTGATGAAGTAGCGGGCGCGGAGCGGCGCGAGGATCTCCGACAACCGCCTGCCCCGCTTCGAGATCAACTCGAGCATGAGCAGGAACGGCACGACGCCCGAGTCGGCCTGGCTGAAGTCGCGGAAGTAGTAGTGGCCGGAGACCTCGCCCGCGAACGCCGCGTCCTCCTGCCGCATCCGCGCCTTGATGAACGCGTGGCCGACGCGATTCGCGAGCGGGATGCCACCGGCGCGCTCGATCGTGTCGGGCACCGCGCGGCTCGCGCGCACGTCGTAGATGATCTTCGCGCCCGGCTCCTTCTCGAGCACGGTCTCGGCAAAGAGCGCGGTGACGAAATCGCCGGGGACGAACTCCCCGCTGTCGTCCACGAAGAAGCAGCGATCCGCGTCGCCGTCGAATGCGACCCCGAGGTCGGAGCGCTCCTCGAGGGTCTTGCGGACGATGAACTCGCGATTCTCGGGGAGGAGGGGGTTCGGCTCGTGGTTCGGGAACGAGCCGTCCGGCTCGAAGTTGCAGCGGACAGCGTGCACAGGCAGCTGCTCGAGCACCGGCGGCAGCATGGCGCCGGCCATCCCGTTCGCCGCGTCGATCACGACGCGAAGCGGCTCGATCGCGTCGACCTCCACGAAGGACAGCACGCGCTCGACGTAGGCGGGCCAGATGTCGTACGACTCGACTGTCGCCTCCGGACGCGTCCGGAACCTGGTTCTGGACGTGTCGGCTGCGGACATGGCCCGATCGCGGACGTCGAGGAGGCCGGACTCGCCGCCGACCGGCAGGGCGCCGCGGCGGACGAGCTTCATCCCGGTGTACTCCTTCGGATTGTGGGAGGCGGTGACCATCACGCCGCCCTCGAGCCCGAGCGAGCCGACCGCGAAGTAGACCATCTCGGTGCCCACGAGCCCGAGGTCGAGGACGTCGGCGCCTGCTGCGGCCGCGCCGCGCATCAGCGCCTCCTGCATCGTCGGAGACGAGAGCCTCATGTCACGCCCGACAGCTATCCGGCGTGGCTCGAACTGCTCGACGTACGCGCGCCCGATCGCCTCCGCGCCCGCCTCGTCGAGCTCGTCGGGATAGATCCCGCGGACGTCGTACGCCTTGAAGACCTTCGGATCCAGCACCGCTTCCGCTCAGCCGGCTAAGCCGGCACCTCCGCTCCGTCTCGCGCTTCGTCGGCCCTACGCACGCGCGCGATCCTAGCCAGCAGGGCTCGGGAACTACGATTGCCGCATGGTCGAGCGGAAGCTGGCAACCGTGCTCTTCGTCGATCTCGTCGGCTCGACCGACCTGATCGCAGACGTCGATCCCGAGATCGTGCGGCGCCGTGTCGGGCGCTACTTCGACCAGGTCTCGCACTGCGTGGTCACGCACGGCGGCACGGTGGAAAAGTTCGCCGGCGACGCAGTGATGGCGGCGTTCGGGGTGCCGCTCCAGCACGAGGACGATGCCGAGCGCGCCGTCCGGGCAGCGCTCGCGACGCTCGACCGTGTCCGCGAGCTCGGGCTCGAGGCCCGGATCGGGATCGAGTCGGGTGAGGTCGTGGCCGACGAGACGGAGTCGACCTTTGCGACCGGCGAGGCGGTCAACCTGGCGGCACGTCTCGAGCAGCAGGCGGGGCCGAACGAGATCGTGATCGGCCCGACGGCGGCGCGGCTCGTACGAGACCTCGTCGAGCTCGAGCCGCTCGAGCCGATCGAGTTGCGCGGCTGGCGCGAGCCGATCGCCGCGAGTCGGGTGCTCGGCGCCCGGGAGTCGGGGCGTCCGATGCGCTCTCTGTCGGCACCGCTCGTCGGCCGCGAGTCGGAGCTCGAGCTGCTCGAGAACACGTTCGCTCGAACCGTCCGGGACGGCCGCGCGACCCTCGTCACGCTCTACGGTGAGGTCGGCGTCGGCAAGAGCCGCCTCGGTCGCGAGTTCGTCGACGGGCTCGAACGCGCGACGGTGCTCCGCGGGCGCTGTCTGCCCTACGGGGAAGGCGTGACGTACTGGTCGATCGCCGAGATGGTCAAGGCGTCGGCGGGGATCTCCGACGACGACCCGCTCGAGCGTGCTTACGAGAAGCTCCGCGATACCTGCGAGGACGAGGCGGTCGCAGATCTCCTCGGGCTCGCGGTCGGGGTGCTCGAGGCCGTCGAGGGCGAGCGGAGCCAGCAGGAGATCGCCTGGGCGGTCCGCTCGTGGGCCGAGCAGCTTGCGGGCGCTCAACCGCTCGTGCTCGTGTTCGAGGACGTCCACTGGGGCGAGGAACCCCTGCTCGAGCTGATCGAGCATCTGGCGGCCTGGGTCCGGACCGCGCCTTTGCTCCTCCTCTGCCTGGCGCGGCCGGAGCTGCTCGACGTCCGGCCGGCCTGGGGCGGCGGCCGTGTGCGCGGCGTGATGCTCGAGCTCGAGGCGCTGTCCGACGACGAGGGCGCGAAACTCGTCAGGGAGCTCGCAGCCGAGGTCGATGTGCCGATCGACGTCGAAGCCGTTCTGGCCAAGGCGGAGGGAAACCCCCTGTTCGTCGAGGAGACGATCCGCGCCCTCGCCGAGCAGCCCGAAGGGCGGCAGGAGCGGATCCCCGACACGCTGCAGGCGCTGATCGCTGCGCGCATCGACCGGTTGCCGCCCGAGTCGCGTCGGGTCGTGCAGCGCGCGGCGGTGATGGGCCGCGTCTTCCTACGCGGCGCCGTTGCGCATCTCTCGCCGGACGTGCCGGACGTCGACGCGGTGCTCGACGACCTGCTGTTCCGCGATCTCGTCCTGCCCGAGGAGCGGGCTGCGATCAGCGGCGAGCAGGCATTCAAGTTCAAGCACGTCCTCATTCGCGAGGTGGCGTATGCGGGACTGTCGAAAGGATCGCGCGCCGACCTGCACGTGTTGTTCTCCGAGTGGCTCCGCGAGCGTGCCGGCGAGGAGCTCGTCGAGATCCTCGCCTTCCACCTCGACCAGGCGACCCGGCTCCTCGCGGAGCTGGACGGCTCCGCCCCGCCGGACCTCGCCGGGCAGGCCGCCGAGGAGCTCACACGCGCGGGGCGGCGTGCGCTTTCGCGCGAGTCCTTCCAAAGCGGTCGTAACCTGCTGTCCCGTGCGGTGGAGCTTGCGCCGACCCTCGATCGGCGCTACTCGGCGGCTCGGGCGGCGTGGCGCCTCGGCGACATGACAGCCGTCATCGTCGAGATGGAGGAGGTCGCGGCCGCGGCCGAGGCGTCGGGCGAGCGGCGACTGCAGGGGCGGGCCCTCACGGCGCTCGCCGATGCCGTCCTGAACCAGCGGGCCGATGCGATCGCCGCGCGCGAGCTCGTCGAGCGGGCCGTGGAGGTGCTGGCCGACGAGGAGCCCGAGGTGCGTTTCGAGGCCTTCCAGGTCGCAGTCTCCGTGGCCACCTGGCTGAGTGACGGCGAGGCGTTCGAGCACTGGGCGAAGCTCGGGCTCGACGCGGCGCGCGCAGCCGGGCGAAAGGACCAGGAGCTCGAGATCACCATGGCGCTGGCGGAGAGCTACATCTACCGGCTCGAGCTCGCCGAGGCCGAGCCGCTCGTCGGTCGCATCGCGGAGCTCGCCGACGAGAGCGGGAGCGTCGTCGGCCGCGCGCTCGCTTCGTGGGTGCAGGGGACGCTCGAGAACTGGCGCGGCAACGATGCCGAGGCGGAGGCTGCCTTCACGGCTGCGCGCGCTCTGTACAGGGAGATGGGCAACAAGCCTGCGGAGGCGACCCTGACGATGCAGATCGCCCGCCGCGCTGCCGCTCAGGGGGACCTCGCCCGCGCAGAGAGGCTCCTGCTCGAGGCGGTGCGGACGATGAGGGGTCTCAACGACCGGGCCAGGCTCTGCGAGGCGCAGCGCTCCCTCGCAGAGGTGTACGTCCAGCTGGGGCGGCTCGAGGAGGCCGAGCGGTACGCGCTGCACGCACGTGAGTCGGTAGGCCCGGACGACCGCGTCTCGCTCTCCACGACCAGGCTCTCCCTCGGGATCGTCCGCGCTGCGCAAGGACGAGACGCAGAGGCGGGCGAGCTGATGCAGGAAGCCCTCGACGAGATGCGGCGGCATGACCAACTCGCCCTCGAGCGCTGGGCGCTCGGCCACGTCATCGAGTTCTACCGCTCGCGCGACCGACAGGGCGAGGCTCTGCGCTATGAGGAGCGGCTCGCCGAGCTGATGCCGAGCACCGCTCCGATCGCCTGAGTCGAGGCAGGGTCGGGCGACTCGCTGATCACGGTCGCCGGCCGCTCGAAGCGTGCGAGCGCGTCGCGCAGCGGCTCGGCGCGGAGCGTCCCCTCGCCGTAGGGGAGATGCCTCGTCTCGTTGCGGTTCGCGTACTGGATGTCGCTGAAGTGGATGTGGAACGGCGCGTCCGGCTCGAGCACGGCATCCGCGCCGGCGAGCGCGTCGGCGAAGGCATCCGCCTCGAGGAAGGCACCGTCGCTCGTCGCATGCATGTGGGCGAAGTCGAGCACTGGTCGGACGAAGTCCACCTGCGCCGCAATCGCGAGCACGTCGTCCACCGTCCCGAGGTCCCGCACGCGTCCCATCACCTCGACGCCGAAGGGGACGAGTCGGCCTTTCGCCTCCAGCCGCTCCCGCAGGTCGCCGAGCTGGTCGACGACGTCGGCGATAGCCAGCTCCCGCTCCCGCCCGAGCAGAAAGCCCGGATGGAAGACGACGAGCCGCGCCCCGCACGCCCGGGCTAGGCCCGCGGTGTGGTCGAGCATCCCGAGCGCCATCTTGAACTTCTTGCCGCGGTCCGCATGGCCCATGAAGGCGGCGAGCGGGGCGTGCACGGAGAGGACGACGTCCGCGGCCGCTGCAGCCTCCCCGAACAGCGGAGCCGTGTCGTAGTCGAGCCAGAAGCCGCTGACGAAGCCGATCTCGCAGGCCCGGTAGCCCTCCGCTGCGAGCGCCGCCAACGCGGCCTCGAAGGTCGGCGCTTCGGGCAGCCCGCCGGGGCCGTACCGAATCTCACCCACGCCCTGGAGCCTATGCCGTCCGACCCTTTTTTTAATTTTTCTGCATGGCCAAGCGCCCTTCCAGGATCGACCTTCTCGAGCTCGACATCGACCTCCGTCTCGCCGACCTCTGGCGCGAGACCCTCGACGTGACGGACTGGAATCTCGACGTCGTCGCCGCCTTCCTCCGGGCCGCGTACGGGAAGGGCTATTGCGACGCGCTCACCGAGGACGCGCCGGGCTCGCTCTGCCACGAGCACGGGTACCGCATCCCGGCGCGCAAGCCGGCCCAGACGCCGAAGAGCTAGTCGGGCCTGGACCGCCGCTCGCCTGCGCGCGCGGGGGCTACGATGCGCGCGTGGGATCCAGTCCTGCGCGGCTCGTGATCGCCCTGTCGGTGGCGGCCGCGCTCGCCATCTTCGTCGTCTACACGGCCCTCGCCGGCGCAGGCGTGCCGCAGATCCTCCCGTCGAAGGTTCACCAGTACGCCGACAAGGACGTGGTGCTCGTCGGTTCCGTCGTCGCCACGCGCGGTGACGCATACAGCGCCGCCGGCCTGCGCTTCGTCCTCCGCGACCCGAACGGGGGCGGCGGACGCGTGCCGGTGGTCTACCACGGCAGCGTCCCCGACCTGTTCAAGGTGGGGCGCGTCGTCGTCGTGAACGGGAAGCTCAGCGACGGACGGTTCCTCGCCGACAAGGGCTCGCTGTCGACGAAGTGCCCGGATCACTACGGGCCGCCCAAGAGCAGCTCCAAGACCTGATGGCCGCGCTCGGGCGCGCCGCGCTCCTCCTCGCCTTCGGCCTCGTCGCATACGCACTGGTCGCGGGCTCGTACGCCGCGTGGAAGCGGCGCCGGCGGCTCGCGCTGTCGGCGCAGAACGCGCTCCTCGCGGCCTTCCCGGTGACGCTGCTCGCCGCGGTCGTCCTGCTCGTGGCGCTCGGCCGCCGTGACCTGACGTTTGTCTACGTCTACGAGCACACGAGCCACAAGCTCCCGCTCGGCTACGCGCTCTCCGCCTTCTGGGGCGGCCAGGAAGGCTCGCTCCTGCTCTGGCTGCTCGTGCTCACGGGCTACGCGGGCCTCGCGGTCTGGCTCAATCGCCGCTCGCGCGAGCTCGTCGCCTGGACGGTACCCGTCTTCGGGCTCGTCGCCGTCTTCTTCGCCTTCATGCTCTGCTTCGTCTCGAGCCCGTTCAACCTCCAGCCGGCGCCGGCGGACGGCCGCGGGATGGTGCCGAGCCTGCAGAACCCGTACATGCTCGCCCACCCGCCGCTGCTCTACCTCGGCTACGTCGGGCTCACCGTCCCCTTCGCCTTCGCGATGGGGGCGCTCCTCTCGGGCCGGACGGACGAGCGCTGGATCGTCGCGACGCGCCGCTGGACGCTCGCGGCGTGGACGTTCCTCGGCGTCGGGCAGCTGGTCGGCGCCCACTGGGCCTACGTCGAGATCGGCTGGGGCGGCTACTACGCCTGGGATCCGGTCGAGAACGCCGCGCTCATGCCCTGGCTCGCCGCGACCGCGTTCCTCCACTCGGTGATGATCCAGGAGAAGCGCGGGATGCTGAAGGTCTGGAACATGGTGCTTGTCGCGCTTGCCTTCAACCTCTCGCTCTTCGGCACCTTCCTCACCCGCTCGGGCGTGGTCAGCTCGATCCACTCTTTCTCACAGAGCCCGATCGGCGGCTGGTTCCTCGGCTTCCTCTGCCTGATGGTGGTCCTCTCGGTCGCGCTGATCCGCTGGCGCCTGCCGCTGCTGCGGACGAAGACGAAGCTCGAGTCGCTCGTCTCGCGCGAGGCCTCGTTCCTCTACAACAACCTGCTGCTCGTTGCCCTCTGCCTGACGATCCTCTGGGGCGTGCTCTATCCGATCCTCTCCCAGGCGATACGGGGAGAGCAGCGTTCGGTCGCGGGGCCGTACTACGACTTCTTCCTCCACTCCTTCGGGCTGCCGCTGCTGCTTCTGATGGGCCTCGGCCCGCTCGTGGCCTGGCGGAAGGCGTCGCTCCGCTCGCTCGGGAAGACGTTCCTCGTGCCTTTCGCGGTTGCCGTCGTCACCGGAGTGGCGTTGCTCGCGCTTGGCCTCGGCAGCTCGTGGCCGGGGCTGCTCGCGTACACGTTCGGAGCCTTCGTGGTCGCCTCGATTCTGCTCGAGTTCGTCCGCGGCCGCGCGGCAGCGGGCGGGATCCTCCGCCTGATCGCCCGCAACCGGCGTCGCTACGGCGGCTACGTCGTGCACGCGGCCGTCGTCCTGCTCGCGATCGGCATCGCCGGCTCGAGTGCGTACCAAACCGTGCGCGAGCGCGTGCTGCGGCCCGGGCAGTCCGTTGAGGCCGCCGGCTACACGCTCACGTACACCGGCCTGACGGGTGTGAAGGGCCCGAACTACACAGGCTTCCGAGCGCTGCTCGCCGTGTCGGGCCACGGGGAGCGATTCCGCCTCGATCCGGGGATCAACAACTACCCCATCGAGGGGCAGCTCGACGCCGCCTCGATCTACCACGATCCGCGTTCACTGGGCGATGTGTTCACGAGGGCCCATCCCGTGCCGCACACGAACAAGATGGACGTGCAGGTGTTCGTGAAGCCTCTGGTCAACCTGATCTGGGTCGCGGGCTTCGTCTTCGTCGCGGGCGCGCTGATCGCGATGTGGCCGGACGCGGTCGAGCAGCGGCGACTCGCCGCGCGCTACGCGGCGGGCGCGGCTCCGGCCGGAATCTGAAATGCAGTGGGCTCTTGCGGTCGCGGCGATGCTCGCGGTCATCGTCGTCGTCTTCGTCGCGCGGCCCTTCCTTCGCGACCCGGCTCCCGCGAGCGACCGGCTCGACGAGCTCGCACCCGAGGCCCGGGCGCGGCTCGCCCTCGCCGAGGAGCGGGATCACGCGCTCGCCGCGCTGAAGGAGCTCGAGTTCGACCACCGGACGGGCAAGGTCTCGGACGACGACTACCGGGCACAGGTGGGGCCGCTCCGGCGGCGGGCTGCGGAGGTGTTACGAGCCCTGGAAGGCGGGGAACAGTCCCGCCATGAGCGCCTCGCCAATCCCGAGCAACGCGTGCCGTGAGTGCGGTGAGGAGCTCTCGCCGAAAGCGCGTTTCTGCTGGAGCTGCGGGGCTCCCGCGGGCGACATGCCGCCCCTCGAGACCGTTTCCGGCCCGGTGGCGCGGGAAAGTGTCGAGCGCCGCTGGCTCGGCGTGCCGGCACGCTTCGTTCTCCTCTGCCTCGGCTTCGCGGCTCTCGGAGGCGCGATCGGCCTCTTTGCGACGGGGAGCTGGGCCTGGGGGATCGTCCTTCTGCTCGTGGCGATCATCCTGCTTGCCGCGCTCGGGGAGGCGACTCGGCGCAGCGCCGACGTCTGGATGCGGCAATCGTCGCGCCTGGCGGCCGACGGCCGGGCGCACGCTGCGACCGCAGCGGAGGTCTGGCGGACGAGACTCGACGCCTCACTCACGCGCTGGCGCACTCGATCGCGACTGGACGCGATCGCCGTCGAGCGGGGCCCGGCGCTCCAGACGCTCGGCGAGGCGGTCTGGCGCAAGGACAAGGCAGCCGAGCGCCAGGCTCGCGAGCGGCTCGTCGAGCTCGAGCAGGAGGGCAAGCGCATCGAGGACGAGCTCGCAGAGCGGCTCGCCGGCGCCGACGAGAGGATTCGCCGCGCGCGTCTTCCCGTACAGGAGACGATGATGGTCACTCCGAATGAGCCCAGCCCGCCGTATCCGCCGCCGGACGAAGGCAACCCACCGGAGCCCGCGGAGGTGCCGGAGCCTTATCCGCCTCCCGACGAGGGAACGCCGCCCACGCCGGCCCCGGATCCCGGCCAGACCGAGAGCGAGTAGCCGCTTCACGCCAATCGAGTCTTGGGGGTCGACCTGACCGTGAAGTCGCTTCATTGGACGACACTGGCCGTGCTGCTGCTGGTCGGGCTCACCCTCGCGGGCGGCGCGAACGCCCGACCGGCTGCCCATCGGCCGAACATCGTCTTCGTCCTGACAGACGACCTGGCCTGGAACCTTGTCCCGTACATGCCGCATGTCCAGGCGCTACAGGCGCAGGGCACGACGTTCACGAACTACGTCGTCACCGACTCGCTCTGCTGCCCCTCGCGCGCGTCGATCCTCACGGGCTGCTATCCGCACAACACGGGCATCTTCAGGAACGGCGGCGCGGACGGCGGCTTCGCGACTTTCCACGCGCTCGGCGAGGAGAACGCCACGTTCGCCACGCGCCTGCAGGATCGGGGCTACCTCACGGCATTGATGGGCAAGTACCTGAACGGCTACACGCCGCAGCGGCGCGTCGACGGCAAACCGCGTTACGTACCTCCCGGCTGGAACCGGTGGGACGTGGCCGGCAACGGCTATCCCGAGTTCGACTACGACCTCAACGAGAACGGCCGGCTCGTCCACTACGGCTCGAGTCCGGGCGCGTATCTCACCGACGTGCTCGCGCGCAAGGGCAGCGCGTTCGTCGACCACGCGTCCGCGGCGGGCAAGCCGTTCTTCCTCGAGATCTCCACGTTCGCGCCCCACGCCCCCTACACGGCTGCGCCGCGAGATGCGGCGGATTTCCCGGGACTGCAGGCACCGCGCACACCGGCCTTCAACGAGGCGGACGTCTCGGACAAGCCGCCCTGGCTGCGCGGCCACGCGTCGCTGAATCCGACCCAGGTCAGCGAGATCGACCGCGTGTTCCGCAAGCGCGCGCAGGCGGTGGAAGCAGTCGACGACCTGCTCGCGATGCTCGAGGCGACGCTGCAGCGCGACGGGGTGGCCGGCAACACCTACATCTTCTTCAGCTCCGACAACGGCTACCACCTGGGCGACCACCGGCTGCTGCCGGGCAAGCTGACCGCGTTCGAGACGGACATCCGCGTACCACTCGTCGTCACAGGCCCGGGAGTCGTCGCAGGTCGGGAAGTCGCGCGGGTTACCGAGAACGTCGACCTCTATCCGACGTTCGTCCGCCTCGGCGGGGCGGGCGCGTCGCCGTTCGTCGATGGGAAGAGCCTCTTGCCGCTCCTGCATGGAGACCCGGCGCCCTCGTGGCGCGACGCCGCGCTCGTCGAGCACCACGGGCCGGACTTCGGAGCTGCGGCCGGGCCGGACGCGGCGGAGTCGGGCAGCGGGAATCCCTTGACCTACGAGGCGCTCCGGCTGCCGCACGCCACGTACGTGGAGTACGCGAACGGCGAGCGTGAGTACTACGACCTCCGCTCGGATCCGTACGAGCTGACGAACACCTACCCGAAGCTGTCGCGGTCCGAGGTGGACGGGCTGCACTCGCGGCTCGCCAGGCTGCAGAGCTGCCGCATCGTGGCTGCCTGCCGAGCCGCTCCCGGGCAGGGGTCGTAGCGCGAGCGCTCCGGCCAGGAACGGCGACGACAAGGTCGAAGCTAGTCTCCGCCGGGCCATGGTCGGCGTCCACCATGCCGTCGCCTTCGCGGTGCTCGCGGCGACGTTCGAGGCCGCGGCGGCGGGAGCCTGGACGTACTACCGCCGCGCGGAGCCGCGCGGGCTCCTCACGCACCTGCTCGCGCTCGCGCAGACGCTTCTCGTCGCGCAGGTCGGGCTCGGGCTCCTGCTCCTCTCGAGCCATCACCGGGCAGCCGACCGGCTCCACTACCTGTACGGGACACTGTCGCTGCTGGCGGTGCTGGCACCGTGGATGTACGCGCCCGTCGAGCGGCGCGGGCGGCTGGCGTGGTTCACCGGAGCTAGCGTGGTGGCAGGAGCGCTCGCCGTGCGGGCGTACATGACTGCCACATGAGCAGGTTCTCGCGCATCAATCCGACCCTCCGGGGTCTGCTGATCCTCGCGGCGATCGCCGGCCTGATCGTCGTCTTCCAGCTCGAGCAGACGCTATGGGCGCTGAAGACCCTAGCCCGCGTGGCCTTCGTGCTCGCGATCGCGTACTTCATCTTCCTCACCTGGCGCGAGCGGCGGGAGGGGATCTCGATGTGGTCGCGGCGCGCGCAGTGGGTCTTCTACGGCGCGGCAGTGGTCGCTGTCGCCGATGTCGGCGTCTACTGGTACGGCGGGGCCGTCGGCTATCAGATCCTCGCGTTCGTCGCCGTGCTCGCGCTGTGCGGCATCGCCATGTGGCGCACGTGGCGCGACCAGCACACGTACGTCTAGATCTCGACGCGGGCTGAAGCGCCGTCGAGAGCGGCGAGCGCCTCGCGGACCGGCACGTGGCGGCCGACGAAGATCGGCGTGTCGCGCTCGGTGTAGCGGGACGCCTCACTGTCCCGCAGGCGCAGCATGAGGTGCATGAAGTCCGCGGGCTCCTCGCACTCGAAGGCGGTCATGAACTCCTGGTCGTCGATCCCGAACGAGTACGTCGTGTGGTTCTTGATCCCCGGGAACTCCTCGCGCCCGATCCGGATGTGCTCGTCCATCGCCCGCTGGCGTTCGGCCTCCGTCAGCGCATACCAGGGGCGCACCTTCACGAACGGGTAGACGACGAGGTACGGGAGGCCTTGCGGAGCGATCTTCCTCGCCTTGCGGGCGCTCGTGTACTGCGACGCCTTCGTCGTCGCGAGGTACGAGTACGGCGTCTCGAGCCAGCCCGCGAGCGCCGTCCCGTTCAGCGCAGCGCCCAGCTGCTCGAGCGATTCGTAGCGATCCGTGATCTTCCAGAGGAAAAAGTCGCAGTCCGGCCGCACGCCCGCCGTCGAGTAGGCACGCAGGTGCTCGAAACGCTCGGCGAAGTCCTCGACGACCTCCGCGAACGCGTCCTTGTGAGCCTGGCGCTCCTCGACGGGCAGCCTCCGCCAGGCCGGATCGACGCGGAAGAAGGTGTACGCGACGTACTGGCCCTCCACGGGTCGCATGCTAGCCACGGCGATAGGCTGTCCTTCCTGGAGGAGCGGAGGAAAGGAGCCGAGGTGAGGACGGTATTCGCCGGCGGACGCGTGTTCGACGGAACCGGCGCGGGGATCGCAGAAGCCGACGTCGCGGTGGTCGACGGACTGATCGCCGAGGTCGGCGTCGGGCTCGACGGCGACGAGCAGGTCGACGTCGGCGGCTCGACGCTCCTGCCAGGGCTGTTCGACACCCACGTGCACGTGATGTTCGGTCACGTCGACATCTGGAGGCATCTGCAGACGCCGTTCTCGTACCGCTTCTACGACGCCATCCGGAACCTCGAGGCGACGATTCGGGTCGGCATCACGACCGTGCGCGACGCGGGCGGCGCCGACCTCGGCGTCAAGCAGGCCGTCGAGGAGGGAATCGCGCGAGGCCCGCGCCTCCAGATCTCGCTGACCATGCTCAGCCAGACAGGCGGCCACGGTGACGGCTGGATGCCGTCCGGTGGCACGACCGAGCTCTTCCCGGACTACCCGGGGATGCCGTCCTCGATCGTCGACGGGGTCGACGAGGCGCGACGCAAGGTGCGCGAGCTCGTCCGCAACGGCGCCGACGTGATCAAGATCGCCACGTCGGGCGGCGTCCTCTCACCGCGCGACTCGCCCGACCAGCCCGGCTTCTCGCTCGAGGAGATCGAGACCATGGTCAGCGAGGCGCGCGCCGGCGGGCTGTGGGTGATGTCGCACGCCCAGTCGACGGTGGGGATCAAGAACGCCGTCCGGGCCGGCGTCCGCTCGATCGAGCACGGCATCTACCTCGACGACGAGGCGATCGAGCTCATGCTCGAGCACGGCGCATATCTGGTTCCGACGCTCGTCGCGCCGCACGGCGTGCGGCGCGCGGCCGAGGCCGGCGCGCCCATCCCGCCGAATGTGCTCGCCAAGGCGGCGGAGGTCGTCGAGGCGCACCGGGACTCCTTCCGGCGCGCGGCCGCGGCCGGCGTCAAGGTGGCGATGGGCACCGACGCCGGCGTGATCCCGCACGGCGAGAACCTCGAAGAGCTCCAGCTGATGGCCGATGGAGGCATGAGCCCGGAGGACGTCCTCGTCGCGACGACGCGCACCGCCGCCGAGCTGATGGGCCTCGGTCGCAGCCTCGGCACGCTCGAGCCCGGCAAGCGCGCCGATCTGGTCGTCGTCGCGGGCGACCCGTTCGACTTCCGCGACCTCGCCGGGCGAATCGAGCGTGTCTACCAGGACGGCCGATTGGTGGTGGAGGCCGCGTCCGAGCCGGTGGCCGCAGCGGTCTAGGCCGAAGGCTGGAAGCGCCGTCGGCAAAGCCGACGACGCCCGGCCGGAAGCCCCGGCCGCCTTTGGCGGCCGTGGTGGCTACGGTGGCCGTCGTGGCCGCCCGAGTCGAAAACCAGCTGAAGTCCCTGCCGGCGAAGCCGGGCGTCTATCTGTTCCGCGACGCGGACGGCGACGTGCTCTACGTCGGCAAGGCGAAGTCGCTGCGCCCGCGAGTCCGCTCGTACTTCCAGAAGACCACGGACGGACGCGCGCAGATCCGGAGCCTGCCGGCACGCGTCGCGGACGTCGAGGTGATCGTCACCGGCAGCGAGGTCGAGGCGCTCCACCTCGAGCAGAACCTCGTCAAGCGGTATCGGCCGCCCTTCAACGTCCGCCTGCGCGACGACAAGTCTTTTCCGTACATCGCCGTCACGGTCGAGGACGAGTACCCGCGGGTGATGTTCACGCGCGAGCGGCATCGGCCTGGCGTCTGGTACTTCGGCCCGTACGCGAACGCGAAGAAGGTGCGCGAGACGCTCGACGTCCTCAACCGCGTCTTCCGTTACCGGCCCTGCGAGGGGCCGAAGCCCGGCCGCCACAGCGGCATCCCGTGCCTCGACTACCACATCGACCGCTGCCTGGCGCCCTGCGTGGGCTACGTCTCGGTGGAGGACTACCGCGGCATCGTCGACGGTGTGATCGAGTTCCTCTCAGGCGACGTGAAGCCGATCCAGCGTGAGCTCGAGCGGCGGATGCAGGAGGCGGCGGCCGAGGAGCGCTTCGAGGAGGCGGCGCGCTACCGCAACCGGCTCTTCGCGGTCCAGCACCTCGTCGAGCGGCAGGCGGTCGAGCGCCAGTCGGTCGGGACGGTCGACGTGATCGGCTTCGCGGCCGAGGGCGATCGCGCCGTCGTCCAGATCTTCCCGCTGCGCGGCGGCAAGATGGTCGACCGCCACTCGTTCCATCTCGAGAACGTCGGCGGCCAGGACGTGACTACGATCCTCGAGTCGTTCGGGCTCGAGTACTACGGGAACGCGCCGAGCGTGCCGCCCCAGATCGTCGTGCCGAGCGCGGCCGGCGACCTGTCGGCGCTGGCGGAGCTGCTCTCGGAGCGGCGCGGGGCCCGTGTCGAGATCCGCACCGCCGAGCGGGGCGAGAAGCGCCGGCTGCAGCGGCTCGCCGACGAGAACGCGCTCCACGTGCTCACGAGCGACCTCGCGCAGGGCGAACAGCGGCGGCTGCGCCGCGTCGAGGCGCTCGAGCAGCTGCGCGAGACGCTCAACCTCGAGTCGTTGCCGCTCCGCATCGAGTGCTTCGACGTCTCGACCGCGATGGGGCAGGACAACGTCGGCTCCATGGTCGTCTTCCAGGACGGCCTGCCGAAGAAGGCGCACTACCGCAAGTTCGCGATCCGCGGCCAGGAGGGGATGGACGACTTCGCCGCCATGGAGGAGATGATCTCCCGCCGCTTCTCCCGCCTCGCCAACGGCGCGAGAGCTGGAAGCGTCGGCGGCAAAGCCGACGACGCCCGGCCGGAAGACCGCGCCACCTTCGGTGGCACAGGGGCCGCGGAGTACGACGAGTCGTTCGCGGCGACGCCGAACCTCGTCGTCGTCGACGGCGGCAAGGGGCAGCTCGCGGCCGCGCTCGCTGCGATGCAGACGTTCGACCTGCCGCGCGTCGCCGTGATCGCGCTCGCGAAGCGGGAGGAGGAGGTCTTCGTGCCGGGACGAGCGAAGCCCGTCGTCCTCTCGCGGCACGATCCCGGCCTCCAGCTCCTGCAACGGGTCCGCGACGAGGCGCACCGTTTCGCCGTCGGCTTCCACCGGCAGCGGCGCGAATCACGCGGTTTCGCCTCGCTCTTCGACGAGCTCGAGGGCGTGGGGCCGGCGCGGCGGCGGGCGCTCCTCAATCACTTCGGCTCGGTGGAGGTCATGCTCGCCGCGACGCCGGAGGAGCTCGAGGGCGTGCCGGGCGTGCCCTCGAAGGTCGCGCGCAGCGTCTACGCGCAGCTGCACAAGGCAGGGCGGGCCTAGCTACTCGGCGTCGGGCCCGAGGAACGGGTAGCGGTAGTCCTTGGGCGGCACGAACGTCTCCTTGATCGTGCGCGGACTTACCCAGCGGATCAGGTTCCACATCGAGCCGGCCTTGTCGTTCGTCCCCGAGGCGCGCGCGCCGCCGAACGGCTGCTGGCCCACGACGGCTCCGGTCGGCTTGTCGTTGACGTAGAAGTTGCCGGCCGCGTAGCGGAGCTTCTCCTCAGCGGTCTCCACCGCGCGGAGGTCGCGCGCGAAGACCGCGCCGGTGAGCCCGTAGCTCGTCCCCTGGTCCACGAGATCGAGCGTGTCCTCGTAGCGGGAGTCGTCGTAGACGAACGCAGTGACGACAGGCCCGAACAGCTCCTCTCTCATCGTCCGGAAGTTCGGGTCGGAGGTCTCGATCACGGTCGGCTGGACGAACCAGCCTTCGCTGTCGTCGTATTCGCCGCCGGCGACGATCTCTGCCTTTCCGTTCGCGGCCTTCGCCTCCTCGATTGCCTCCTTCTGGGTCGCGAAGGAGCTCGCGTCGATCACGGCGCCCACAAAATTGGAGAAGTCGGCGACGTCGCCCATCTTCATGTCGCCGATCCCCTCGACGACCTGCTCGCGCACCTGCGGCCAGAGGCTAGCCGGCGCGTAGACGCGGGAGGCCGCGGAACACTTCTGGCCCTGGTACTCGAAGGAGCCGCGGAGGATCGCCGTCGCGACGGCTTCGGCGTCGGCGCTCGGGTGGGCGACGATGAAGTCCTTGCCGCCGGTCTCGCCGACGACCCGCGGGTAGTTCCGGTAACGGGCGATGTTGTCGCCGACCGTCTTCCACATCCCCTGGAAGACGGGGGTCGAGCCCGTGAAGTGGATGCCGGCGAGGTGCTCGCTCGCGAGCGCCGGGTCGCCGACGGCGGCGCCGGAGCCGTAGACGAGGTTGATCACGCCCGGCGGGAGGCCCGCCTCCTCGAAGAGCTGCATCAGGAAGTGCGCGCTGACGGCGGCCGTGGAGGCGGGCTTCCAGACGACGGTGTTCCCCATCAGCGCGGCCGAGGTGGGGAGGTTGCCGGCGATCGCGGTGAAGTTGAACGGCGTGACGGCGAAGACGAAGCCCTCGAGCGGCCGGTACTCGAGCCGGTTCCAGACGCCGGGCGAGGAGATCGGCTGCTCCTCGTAGATGCGCGTCATGTACTCGACGTTGAAGCGCAGGAAGTCGATGAGCTCGCACGCGGAGTCGATCTCGGCCTGGTGCGCGGTCTTCGACTGGCCGAGCATCGTGGCTGCGTTGAGGGTCTGCCGCCACGGGCCGGCGAGGAGCTCGGCCGCGCGCAGGAGGACGGCGGCACGGTCCTCCCACGGCGTCCGCGACCAGTCCTCCCAGGCGTCGGCCGCGGCCGCGATCGCGCGGTCGACCTCTGCGGTGCCGCCCTTGTGGACGTCGGCGAGGACGTGGCTCCGCTTGTGGGGCATGACCGCTTCGAAGGTCTCGTTGGTCTGGACCTCCTCGCCGCCGATCACGAGCGGGATCTCGAGGCGCTCGGAGGACAGCTCGCCAAGGCGGCGCCGCAGCTCGTCACGCTCGGGGCTGCCGGGCTCGTAGCCGAGCACCGGCTCGTTGTGGGGCTCGGGGACCCGGAAGATGCCGTGGGCGCTCACCTTGCGATTCTAGGATTACGGGTGGTGGGTGTGGCGCAGGTTGCGTACGAGGTCGAGGGCTGGGGCGTCGGCGAGCTCGTCGCCTCGGACGAGCGCGTCGTCTGGCACGAGCTGCCGTGGCCGCGTGCGGAGCGCTCCGAGCCGGGCACGGCGGGCAACTCCTTGGACCCATCCCAACCCCCCACCCACCCGGGGCTAGGGGCCGTCGTAGCAGAGAGAGGGTCAAGCCGAGGTGGAGGCTTCGTTGCGGAAGTCGTGCAGTTGCTTCGGGCGTACTTCTCGGGCGAGTGTGTGCCGCTCGAGGATGTCCCGCTCGACCTCGAGTACGAGACGCCTTTTCTGTCGAGCTGCGCGGCCGCGCTGCGGACGGTCCCACGCGGCCAGGTCGTCACCTACGGCGAGCTCGCCGCACTCGCCGGCGCGCCCGGTGCCGCGCGCGCGGTCGGGAGCTTCTGCGCGCGCAGCCGGCTCTCGATCTTCGTGCCGTGCCACCGAGTGGTCTCGGCGGGCGGCCTCGGCCCGTACGGCTCCTACGGCACCGCATACAAGCGCCGCCTGCTCGCGCTCGAGGGTTATCGAGATGCCCACGCTCTCTGACGACCTGCGGGAGGAGCTCGCGGCGATCGCCCCGGCGGACGAATGCGACCGGCTCGCCGAGCTGTCCGGGCTCTTCCACGTCGCCGGGCGCGCACACCTCCGCGGCCGCGGCAGCGTCGACGTCCACCTCGACGTCTCCAGCTCGACGGTCGCCCGCCGCGCCTTCGCGCTGCTGCGCGGCTGCGGCGTGCGGTCGGAGATCCGCACCTACTCGCGGCGGGCATTCGACAGGGCGACTCGCTATCAACTCCACGTGGAAGGCTCGGAGGACGCCTACGCGACGCTGCACCGGGCGGGCGTGCTCGATCGCTCGCACCGGCCGCTCGGGGGCCCGCCGAGCCGCGTCGTCGCACGCCGCTGCTGCAGCGCCGCCTATCTCCGCGGCGCACTGCTCGGTTCGGGAACACTCAGCGGCCCGAGAAGCCCGCACCTCGAGATCCGGACCGCGGAAGCTGACGGAGCACGCTTCCTCGCCACGCTCGGGGCGCGCCTCGGCGCCGAGTTCCGCGTCCAGGAACGCGGCTCCCACGCGACCGCTTACGCGAAGGGAACGGAGCCGATCGCCGACGTGCTCGTCGCCGCCGGAGCGGTCGACCTCGTCCTCGCGCTCGAGGAGCAGGCCGTGCTCGCGGCGACGCGCGCCGACGCGAACCGCCTCGCGAACGCCGACCACGCGAACCTCGTGCGCACGGGCCGGGCGGCGCACGCGCAGCTCGAGGCGCTCCACCGTCTCGACGTGGACGCGCTCCCCGACGACCTCCGGGAGATCGCACTGCTTCGCCTGCGCCACCCGACCGCCTCGATCGCGGAGCTTGGCCGCCGCTGCAAGCCCGGCCTCTCGAAGGCGGCGGTCTACCGCCGTCTCCGGCGTTTGCAGGAACTTTCCCGCTCCTGAAACTACGTCGTTATCCGTTGTAAGTCGCCTAGCGCGGCAACATTGCAAGAGTCATACTCGATCCCGGCGGGTTCCTGCTCGTCCGGCGGCGGATTCAGACCCCGTCTGCCGTCAGGTCTCGCGCAGGTGAGGGACCGGGAGGGTCGTCCTCGGAGCTTCCCGGTCCGCCCGCCGGTCCGCGCGAAAGCCGAAGGGACACTGCGGGGAGCTACGGATTTCGCCCGCACCGGCGCCGTTAGACTCGATTGGCAACCCACGACGAGAGGGGCTCGGAGATGGCCAAGACGAGAGTGGGGATCAACGGCTTCGGCCGCATCGGCAGGAACTTCCTGCGCGCCCAGCTCCAGCAGGGCGGCGACTTCGAGATCGTGGCCGCCAACGACATCGGCGACACGAAGACGATGGCGCACCTGCTCAAGCACGACTCGGTGCTCGGCAATCTCGAAGTGCCCGTCGAGGCTGGGGACGACTCGATCCGCGTCGACGGCCACGAGATCAAGTTCCTCTCCGAACGCGACCCTGCCGATCTCCCCTGGGCGGATCTCGGCGTCGAGGTCGCCATCGAGTCGACCGGACTGTTCACCAATCGCGCCGACGCGGAGAAGCACCTCCAGGCCGGCGCGAAGAAGGTCGTCATCTCCGCCCCGGCGACGGATCCGGACATCACGATCGTCCTCGGCGTCAACGACCGCGAGTACGACCCGGAGAAGCACCACATCGTCTCCAACGCGTCCTGCACGACGAACTGCGTCGCGCCGGTGGCAAAGATCCTGCACGAGGCGTACGAGATCGAGCGCGGCTTCATGACGACCATCCACGCGTACACGAACGACCAGAACGTGCTCGACCTCCCACACAAGGACCTGCGCCGGGCCCGCGCAGCCGCCATCAATCTCATCCCGACCTCGACGGGCGCCGCCCGCGCGATCGGGCTCGTGCTTCCCGACCTGAAGGGAAAGGTCGACGGCATGTCGATGCGCGCGCCGGTCCCGACCGGCTCGATCGTCGACCTCGTGGTCCAGGTCGGCTCGGAGCCGACCGTCGAGCAGGTCAACGAGCTCTTCCGGTCGCAAGCCGACGCCGGCGATCTCGAGGGCATCCTCCAGTACACCGAGGAGCCGATCGTCTCGACCGACATCGTCCACTCGTCGTACTCCTCGATCTTCGACAGCGGCTTGACGATGGCGAACGGGCCACTCGTCAAGGTCTTCTCCTGGTACGACAACGAGTGGGGCTACAGCTGCCGCCTTGTCGACCTCGTCGCGAAGATCGGCCAGACCATGCCGGCCGCCGTGGCCGCCTGAACCGGCTCGCATGCGTCTGCCCAGATCCGTTCGCGACGCCGACGTCGCGGGAAAGACGGTGCTCGTCCGCGCCGACCTCAATGTGCCGCTCGAGCGTGGCCGGGTCGCCGACGACACCCGGATCCGGGCCTCGCTGCCGACGCTCGAGCTGCTGCTCGAGCGCGGCGCCGCGGAAGCACGCGTCTGCTCGCATCTCGGCCGGCCGAAGACCGAGGAGGACCGCGAGAAGTACAGGATGGCCCCGGTCGCTGCACGGCTGCGAGAGCTCCTGCCGGACGAGCGCGTCCAGGTGCTCGAGAACACGCGCTTCGACCCGGGCGAGACAGCCAACGACGAGCGCTTCGCCCGCGAGCTCGCCGAGGGGTGCGACCTCTACGTGAACGACGCGTTCGGCTCGGCGCATCGCGCGCACGCCTCGACGGAGGCCGTCGCGCACCTGCTGCCCGCCTACGCCGGCCTGCTGCTGCTGGCGGAGCTCGAGCATCTCGGGCGCCTGCTCGGTGACGTCGATCGTCCGTTCGTCCTCGTCTCGGGCGGTGCCAAGGTCGAGGACAAGCTCGGCGTCCTCCGCCACCTCGGCGGCCGGGCGGACACCGTGCTGATCGGGGGCAAGATGGCCGAGGAGCTGCGCGCCGAGAACCCGCTCGACTTCGAGGTCGAGCTGCCTGTGGACGTCGTCGGCGCCGACGGGTTCGCGGCGGATGCCAAGACGCGCCTCTACGCCTACGAGGAGCTCCCCGAGGGCTGGTTGGGGCTCGACATCGGTCCCGAGACGAGGACGCGGTTCGTCGAGGAGATCCAGGCGGCGCGGACGATCTTCTGGAACGGCCCGATGGGTGTCTTCGAGTGGCCGGCTTTCGCAGAGGGGACGAAGGCGGTTGCCCACGCCGTGGCGGCGAACCAGGATGCCTACTCGGTCGTCGGCGGAGCCGACTCCGTGCGCGCGCTGAACGAGCTCGGTCTCGCGGAGCTCGTCTCGTGGGTCTCGACCGGCGGCGGGGCGAGCCTCGAGCTGCTCGAGGGCAAGGAGCTTCCCGGCGTGGCGGCGATTCCCTCGTGATCGTCGCCGGCAACTGGAAGATGTTCCGCGGGCCGGATCCCGCCGCGCTCGCCGGGCTCGACGCGGTCGTCTGCCCGCCGTTCACCCGTCTGCGGGACTGCGTCGACGCGGGCCTGACGACGTACGCGCAGAACGTCCACTGGGAGCCCGAAGGCCCGTACACGGGCGAGATCTCCGCGCCCCTGCTGCTCGAGCTCGGTGTCGTCGGCTCCCTCGTGGGCCACTCCGAGCGGCGGCAGTACTTCGGCGAGACCGACGAGACCACGGCCAAGCGGGCTCGCGCGGCGCTCGACGCAGGCCTGCGCGTGATCGCGTGCGTCGGCGAGACGCAAGCGGAGCGCGAGACCGGCGAGACGGAGGACGTCCTCCGCCGCCAGCTGTCGGTGCTCGAGCCGCATCCGGATCTCGTGCTCGCCTACGAGCCCGTCTGGGCGATCGGCACCGGGCTTACCGCCACGCCCGAGATCGCCCAGGAGGCGCACGCCTTCATCAAGTCGCTGCTCGACGCGCCGGTTCTCTACGGCGGCTCGGTGAAGCCGGACAACGCCGGCGTGTTACTCGCCCAGCCGGACGTCGACGGCGCCCTCGTCGGCGGCGCGTCGCTCGAGGTCGACTCCTTCAAGGCGATATGCGAGACGGCCGCGCGTATCCCCTCGTAGCCCTCGTCATCCTCGACGGGTGGGGAATCGCTCCGCCCGGTCCGGGGAACGCGATCGAGCTCGCCGAGACGCCGGTCTTCGACCGGCTGTGGCGCGACTTCCCGCACGCCCAGCTTGCCGCCTCGGGCGAAGCCGTCGGCCTGCCCGCGGGCCAGATGGGGAACTCCGAGGTGGGACACCTGACGATCGGCTCGGGTCGCATCCTCCTCCAGGACCTCGTGCGGGTTAACAGGGCGATCGAGACGGGGGAGCTCTTCGATAACGAGGTCCTGCGCGGCGCGTTCGAGCGCGGCGAGAACGTCCATCTGCTGGGCCTCGTCTCACACGGAGGCGTTCACTCGCACATCGCGCATCTGCAGGCGTTGCTCACCTTCGCGCCGGAGAAGACGTGGATCCACGCGTTCACGGACGGACGCGACGTCTCCCCGCACTCGGCGGTGCACGACCTCGCCGAGCTCCCTCTCGACCGCATCGCCACCGTCGCGGGGCGCTACTACGCGATGGATCGCGACCAGCGCTGGGAGCGCACCGAGCGCGCGCTCCGCGCGATCGTCGACGGAGAAGGGGAGCACGCGGACGACCCCGTCGCCGCCGTCCAGGCGAGCTACGACCGCGGGATCACGGACGAGTTCATCGAGCCGGTCGTCGTCGACGGGCGGCCGCGGCTCGACCCCGAGCGCGACACCGCGATCTTCTTCAACTTCCGCCCGGACCGGGCGCGGCAGCTCTCAGAGAAGCTCGGCGAGCTCGGCGTCGATCTCACGACGATGACGCGCTACCGCGACGACTTCGACTTCCCCGTCGCCTTCCCGGAGCACGCCGTCGAGCACACGCTGGCGGAGGTGCTCTCGGCCCACGGGATCCGCCAGCTCCACGCGGCGGAGACCGAGAAGTACGCGCACGTCACCTACTTCCTCGACGGCGGGCGCGAGGAGCCGTTCCCCGGCGAGGAGCGGATCCTCGTCGACTCGCCGCGCGACGTGCCGAGCTACGACCACAAGCCGCAGATGTCGGCGCCGGAGCTCGCGGACCGCGTCGTGCGAGCGCTCGACGAGGATGGGTACGGCTTCGTCGTCGTCAACTTCGCCAACCCGGACATGGTCGGTCACACCGGCGTGATCCCGGCCGTCATGCAGGCGGTGGAGACCACCGACGAGTGCCTCGGGCGCGTCGTCGCCGCAGTCGAGCGTGCGGGCGGCGTCTCGCTCGTGATCGCCGACCACGGCAACGCCGAGACGCTGCTGCAGGAGGACGGCGTGAGCCCGCACACGGCCCATACGACGAACCCCGTACCGGTGCTCATTACGGCTCCAGAAGCGCGTTTGCGGGACGGCGAGCTCGCCGACGTTGCCCCAACGATCCTCGCGCTCCTCGGGGACGAGGCGCCCGCGGAGATGACTGGTCAAAATCTCGAACAATTCCCGTGAAATATCGGTCTATACTGCGGCACCTTGTCGCTGCCCCAGCCTGATCACGGCGTACTGCGGAAGGCACAGCGGGGCGATGAACGGGCCTTCTCGATCATCGTCCGCGCGTATCAGATTCCGGTCTACAACTACGTCCTGCGGATGGTCGGCGATCGTGCGCTCGCCGAGGACCTGACGCAGGAGGTGTTCCTGCGTGTCTTCCAGGGGCTGTCGCGTTTCTCGCTGCGCTCGAAGTTCACGACCTGGCTCTTCCAGGTGACGAAGAACCGCGTCCTCGACGAGCTGCGAGCGACGGAGCGCCGCCCACGTGCGGTCGTGGATCTCGACGACATCCCGCCGCTCGAGGTCGTCGACGCGCCGTTCGAGCGGCTCGAGGCGATCGACGCGGTCTGGCGCGCGGTCGAGCGTCTCAACGTCGACCTGAAGATGGCGCTCCTGCTGCGCGACGTGGTGGGGCTCTCCTACAGCGAGATCGCCGACTCCCTCGAGGTGACGCTCGCGACCGTCAAGTGGCGGATCTGGAAGGCCCGGGAAGACGTGCAACTCGCACTCGCGCGAGAGGGGATCGAGGTCTTCGAGGAGCGCGAGGTCGTCGCGGTCGTGCCCGCGGTCGTACCGGTGCTCGCGCCGCCCGCGCTCCCGGCGGCGTAGCCGCTACATCCCGAGCTCCAGGCGCGCGGCGAGCAGCTCGGGCAGTTCTGCGTCTCGCATCTCGCGCTGCGTCCGTACAACGTCGTACTCGACCCGCCGGAAGCTCGCGCGTTGCCCGTCGAGGTCGAGCAGGAGGTAGGCGGCCCGCGGATCGCCGTCCCGGGGCTGCCCGACCGACCCGGGGTTGAGGAGCGCTCGTACGCCCCCGAGCTCGACGTCGGTGCCGGCCGCAGCGACGCCGCCGGAGAGCTCGTCTCCCGACTGCACTACCTGCAGCGCGACGTGGCTGTGCCCGACGAGGACGAGCGGCGAGCCGGCGAGCTCCAGCGTCGCGAGCGCGCTCTCGTCGCTGAGGACGTACTCCCACACCGGGTCGCGCGCCGAACCGTGGTACAGGGCGACACCGTGGGCGGTTCCGGCCGGCTCGAGCCCGTCCAGGAGCTGCTGCGCCTCGGCCTCGAGCACGGTACGCGTCCACGTTGCCGCGATCCCGGCCTCCCCGCCGAACTCCTCCAGATCGATCGTCCCCCGCACCGCGAGGTCGTGGTTGCCGGCGAGGCAGACGTCGGCTCGCTCGGCGATTGCGGCACAGCACTCGTTCGGACGCGGCCCGTAGCCGACGAGATCCCCGAGACACCAGAGCTCGTCAGGCGCCTCCGCCTCGATCGCGGCGAGCACCTTCTCCAGCGCGTGCAGATTCGAGTGGATGTCCGAGACGACCGCGACGCGCATGAGCGGATGCGAACGCTAGTCCTGCGAGAACCGGCACCGTCGCCGCGACCTCGGACGTGACGAAGAGGAGCAGTCCCCATGCCCCGGCGGCGACGCCCGTGATCGCCGCGGCGGCGAGCTTCCGCCGCCGTGCGACCACGGCCCCGAGCAGCGCGGGGGCCAGCAGGTCGAGCCAGCCCATGACCGCAGAGCCGAAGCTCGCCTGCTGCAGGCCCGGCAGGGACATGCCGGCGGCGTGGGGGAGTGGAACGTTCTCCAGCGTGTTTGTCGCCGTCTGCACGCTCGGGGTTGCCCAGACGAGCACGACGTCGAGGGCCGCGAGACCGACGAGGCCGGCGCGGATCGACCAGGCCGGCGCGACCGCCGCAGCGGCGGAGGCGGCGGCCAGGCAGGCCGCGGCGATCAGCGCGAGGCCGGCTCCGTCCCGCACGAGGCCGGTCGCGAGCCAGGCGGCGAGCCACAACCCCGCGGCCACGGGCGGCCAGAGCCACCAGCGACTGCTGCCGCGTAAGATCCCGCCCGCGGCGGCGAGGACCGGCGTGCCGAAGGTCGCGAGCAGCGCGAGCGCACGCGGCCCATGCGGCACGAGGTCGATGATCGCGACGCCGGCGCCGAGCAGCGCCGCCGGCACGGCAAGCCACACCCAGCTTCGTCCGCGGGCGCACGCCTGGCGCGCGGGCGCCGCGACCGTCGCGGCCTGTGCGGCGCAGAGAGCGGCGTAGGACGGGACGAGGGAGAGCGTCAGCTCTCGGGCTCTGGCTCGTCCGAGTGGCCCGGAGCCTCGGGCAGGTTCCGGATGCCCTCGCGCGTCACGTACTTCGACCACGTGTCCTGCAACGCATCGATCAGCTCCGGGATGAACCGCGGCGAGGCATTCACGCGCGCGACGACCGCCCCCGGCACGTCCCCCTCCTCGACCTCGTGCTCGATCCGCGCGAAGGTCAGCGTGAACTCGTACGGCGAGAAGCTCACGTTCGCGAAGTTCGCGTACGTGCCTCCGACCAGCTCGGCAGGCATCTGGATGTTGAGCCGCCGCTCGCCCGGTTCCGGCTCGGGTAGGCCGAGCTCGTCCTCGTCCATGGCCACATACTAGGACGATGGGCGTCCCTCTTCGCCTCCGTCAGACCGGCCAGCTGCTCGCCGCCCTCTCGGTGACGCTCGTCGGCGGGACGATCGGCTTCCGCGAGACCCTGCACGAGTCGTGGTTCCAGTCGTTCTACCGCGCCGTCGTCACGGTGACCCTGACCGGGCTCGACTCGGTCCCCAGCAGCAACGGTGCGCGGATCGTCTCGCTCATCCTCGTCGTCGTCGGCCTGGCGATCATCGCCTACGCCGGTGCGGTTATCGTCGAGGCGATCGCCGGCGGCGTCCTCACGGGCGCGCTGGCGGAGCGTCGGAGGGAGCGGACGATCGAGCATCTGCAGGACCACTTCATCATCTGCGGCTATGGGCGCGTGGGGCAGCGCGTCGCCGAGGAGTTCAGGGCCGCGGACGTCCCGTTCGTCGTGCTCGACTTCCACGAGGATGCGGTCGAGGCGGCACGAGACGACGGCGTGCTCTTCGTCGAGGGCGACGCGACGAGCGACGAGAACCTGAACCGGGCGGGCCTCGAGCGCGCGCGGGGGCTCGTGGCCGCCTCCGACTCCGACGTGGACAACCTCTACGTCGTACTCTCGGCGCGCTCGGCGCGCCCCGACCTGACGATCGTCGCGCGCGCCTCCGGCGCGGACGCGGAGCGGAAGCTCGCGCTCGCCGGGGCGGACCGGGTGGTGCTCCCGTACACGACCGCGGGCCGGGTGATGGCGAACCTCGTGCTCAAGCCGCAGGTGACCGCATTCCTCGATGCCGTGACCACGGCGACCGGCCCTGACCTCGAGCTCGCCGAGATCGAGGTGCGCGAGACGTGCGCGGCCGCCGGGCGGACGATCCGCGAGCTCCGCATCCGACACGAGACCGGGGCGATCGTGATCGCGTTGCGGAAGGCGGACGGGAGCTTCGACACGACACCGGAGCCGGACACGCCGATCGAGGTCGGCGACGTCCTGATCGGCGTCGGCTCGCCGGACGAGATCCGGGCGCTCGAAGATCTCTTCGCGCCCGGCGAGACCGTTGCCGGCTGACCCCGCCAGGACGCTCGCGGCCGCGCTCGCCGCCGCCGCGGGCGCCGAGATCGAGCTCGAGCGCCCTGGTGAGCCGGAGCACGGCGACTACGCGACGAACGTCGCGTTGCGACTCGCGGGGACGCGACGGAAGCCGCCGCGGGAGATCGCCGCCGAGATCGCGGAGGCCGCCGCCGGGCTCGAGTCGGTCGAGCGGGCCGAGGTTGCCGGGCCCGGCTTCGTCAACCTCTTCGTCCGCGACGAGTGGTTCGCGTCGGCGCTCGGTGAGATCCTCGCGGACGGCGAGGCATACGGCGCGACCGTCCCCGAGCACCGCGACCGGGTGCAGGTCGAGATGGTCTCGGCGAATCCGACCGGGCCGCTCCACGTTGCGCACGGCCGCAACGGCGCCTATGGCGATGCCGTCGCGCGACTGTTCGAGCTCGCCGGCCACGAGGTCGAGCGCGAGTACTACTACAACGACTCCGGTGCGCAGATGGAGCGGTTCCGGGCATCGGTCGAGGCCGTCCGGCGCGGGGAGGAACCGCCGGAGGACGGCTATCAGGGCGCCTACATCCACGACCTCGCTGCGCTCCGGGGCGACCCGGTGCCGCTGATGCTGAAGGCGATCGAGACGACGCTCGAGCGCTTCCGCATCCGGTTCGACAGCTTCCGCCGCCAGAGCGAGCTCGAGCAGCGGCTGCCCGAGCTCTTGCCGAGACTCGACACCTACGAGCAGGACGGCGCCCTCTGGGCACGCTCGTCCGCGTACGGCGACGACGAGGATCGCGTCCTCCTGCGCTCGGGCGACCGCTCGCCCACCTACCGGGCGGCGGACGTCGCCTACCTCGTGGACAAGCTCGAGCGCGGCTTCGACCGGGCGATCTACGTCCTCGGCGCCGATCATCACGGGACGCGCAACTGGTACGCCGCGGTCGCCAGGATGCTCGGCTACGACCCGGAGCGCGTCGAGGTGGTCCTCTACCAGCTCGTCCATCTCACGAAGGGCGGCGCGCAGACGAAGATGTCGAAGCGCCGCGGTGACGTCGTCTTCCTCGACGAGTTCATGGACGAGATCGGCGTCGACGCCGCGCGCTGGTATCTCGTCAACCGCGGCCCCGACCAGGCGATCGAGATCGACATCGATCTCGCCGCGGAGCGCTCGCAGAAGAACCCCGTCTACTACGTCCAGTACGCGCACGCCCGGATCGCCGGGATCCTCCGCAACGCCGGTGACGCGGCGCTCTCGGCCGTGCCGGCCGGCCCGCTCGCGGTCGAGGAGCGGGAGCTCGTCAAGCGGCTCGCCGAGTTGCCGGCGGTCGCCGCCGACGCGCTGGCGAAGCGCGGTCCGCAGGGAGTGCCCGCCTACGCGATCCGCGTCGCGGACGACTTCCACCGCTTCTACCACGAGCACCGTGTGCTCGAGAGCGAGCAGGAGGCGTTCCGGCTCGGCCTTTGCCGCGCGACGCGGACGGTCATCGCGCGCGCCCTCGACCTCGTCGGGGTGGACGCGCCCGAGCGGATGTAGGAGCGCGAACGGGCAACGAGCCCGCACACCATCTAGGATCGCCTGCGGTGGAGACGCCGGAACCCCCGGAGACGCCGGAAACCCCGGAACCCCCGGAACCCCCGCGTGAGAGGCCGGCCGCGAGGCTCGGACGAGCTGTCGAGGCGCAGGGGCTCCGGGTCGCTGAGCGGGCCGGGCGCGGCGATCCTGAGCGCGGGTTGAGCCTGCTCGCTCTCGTCCTGGCGGCTGCGCTCTTCGTCGACCTGCTCCTGCCTTGGATCGGGAGCGGCGGGAGCACCGAATCCGGGTGGTTCGCCGCGCAATATCTGAGCCTGTTGTCGCTCGCCGTCGTCCTCGTCGAGACGCTCCGGCTCGGCCGGGCCTGGGTCTCCCACGGCTCCCGCCTGCTCGGCTCCTGCCTGACGGCCGCGACCGGGCTGCTCGCCGTCGCGGGCCTGGCAAACCTCCGCTGGGGTGCTTCCTTTCCGAGCTTTTCCTTCTTTCAGTACGGCGCCTGGATCGGCCTCGTCCTCGCGGTCCTCCTGCTCGCCGTCGGTGCGCTCCGTCTGGCCGTCCTGTGGAGGCCGGTTCCCTGAGCGCCAGGACGGCTCCTGACCGCAACATCGCGATGGAGCTCGTCCGCGTCACAGAGGCGGCGGCGATGGCCGCGGCGCGGTGGATCGGCCGAGGCGACAAGGAGGAGGCCGACCGGGCGGCGGTCGACGCGATGCGGTACGTCCTCGACAGCGTCGCGATGCGCGGCATCGTCGTGATCGGCGAGGGGGAGAAGGACAGGGCGCCGATGCTCTACAACGGCGAGGAGGTGGGGAACGGCGAGGGGCCTGAGGTCGACGTGGCGGTCGACCCGCTCGAGGGCACACGCCTGACCGCGCTCGGGCAGCCGAACGCGATCGCGGTCATCGCCGTGGCCGAGCGCGGCACGATGCTCTTCCCCGGAGCGGCCCTCTACATGGAGAAGATCGCGGTCGGGCCCGAGGCGATCGAGGCGATCGACATCGAGCGGAGCCCGACCGAGAACGTCGCCGCCGTCGCGGAGGCGCTCGGCAAGACCCCGCGCGAGGTCGACGTCGTCGTGCTCGAGCGCGACCGTCACGACGATCTGATCGCCGAGCTCCGCGACGCGGGCGCGCGCGTGCGCCTGATCCGCGACGGCGACGTGGCCCCGGCGATCGCGGCGGCCCAGCCGGGGACGGGAGTGGACATGCTCTACGGAATCGGCGGGACGCCCGAGGGCGTGATCTCCGCGGGCGCGCTGAAGTGCGTCGGCGGGGGCATCCAGGCACGCCTCTGGCCGCGGAACGACGACGAGCGGACGAGGTTGCTGGAGGCCGGGCTCGACCCGGCGCGCGTCCTTCGCACCGACGACCTCGTCTCGGGCGATGACGTCTTCGTCGCCGCGACGGGCGTCACGTCGGGGCCGCTCCTCCAGGGCGTCCGGTACACGCCGGGGGGCGCGGTCACCGACTCGATCGTGATGCGCTCGCGCTCGGGAACGGTGCGCCGCGTCGTCGCGCAGCAGTCTCTTGCCAAGCTGTCGGCACTGACTGGATTCGAGTACACGTAGAGACGAAAGAGGGGGTCCGATGAACGAAGCGACGATCGACGAGACGCCGTACGGCCGCAACCCGGCCGAAGAAGGCTGGTTCGTGCTGAACCTCGCAGATGCGCTCGCAGCGCGGAACGAGGTGAAGGGCGGAGCCATCTTCCCGCTCGAGCCCAGGGGAGAGCCGTTCACCGACTTCGGCGTCAACGTCCACGTCGTCTGGCCGGGCGAGCCGAGCGCGCTCTACCACTCCGAGAGCGTCCGGGAGGCGTTTCTCGTGCTCTCCGGGGAGTGCACGCTCGTCGTCGAAGAGGAGGAGCGGCCGCTACGGCAGTGGGATTTCTTCCACTGCCCGGCCGGGACCCGCCACATCTTCGTCGGCGCCGGCGATGGGCCGTGCGCGATCCTCATGATCGGCGGCCGCTCGAAGGACGCGACGCTCCACTATCCCGCGAGCGAGGTCGCGGCGAGGCACGACGCCTCGGTGGCGAAGGACACCCCGAACCCCGACGACGCGTATGCCGACTGGCCCGGGGAGTACGCCCTGGCGCGCCTCTCCTGGCCGGTCGAATAGCCGTCGCTACGCGGCTACGGCCTCCTGCTCCATCTCCGGCACGTAGGCGCCGGTGCGCGCGGCCGCGTTCATCTTCGCGCGGTGGTAGTACGCGCGCTGGCCCGCCTCGACGTTCTCCGGCTTCCCGCCCCAGGCCTTCAGCGCAGGAGCCTGCAGGGCGCGGCCATACGAGAAGGAGAGCTGCCACGGGTGCGGGCCGCGCGCGTTCATCGCGTTGAGATGCGCGGTCGCATCCTCGTCCGACTGGCCGCCGGAGAGGAAGACGACGCCCGGCACCGCGGCCGGCACGTGCTTCCTCAGCGTGTGCAGCGTCGCCTCGGCGACCTCGTCGACTCCGGCCCGCTCCGGCGCGTCGTAGCCGGAGAGGACCATGTTCGGCTTGAGCAGCGTTCCCTCGACGTCGACGCGCTGGTCGAACAGCTCGGTGTAGACGGCGGCGAGCACGCGGGAGGTGACGAAGCCGCTCCGCTCGATCGAGTGCGTCCCGTCCTGCAGCACCTCGGGCTCGACGATCGGGACGATCCCGGCCTCCTGGCAGAGCGCCGCATAGCGGGCGAGAGCGTGCGCGTTGGTCCAGATGCAGTACTCGCTGGGCAGGGTGTCCGAGATCGAGTACGTCGCGCGCCACTTCGCGAAGCGAGCGCCGAGCCCTCGGTACTCCTCGAGCCGCTGTCGCAGGCCGTCGAGCCCTTCCGTCACGGTCTCGCCGTCGGCGAGCGCAAGCGGCTTCGCGCCCTGGTCGACCTTGATGCCCGGGATGATGCCCTTCGAGGCGAGCAGCTCCGGGAACGGCGTCCCGTCGTCGGCGCGCTGGCGGATCGTCTCGTCGAAGAGGATGACGCCGCTGATGAACTCCTCGGCGCCCGGGGTCGTGAAGAGGAGGTTGCGGTAGGCGCGCCGGCTCTCCTCGGTCGACTCGACGCCGATCGTGTCGAAGCGCTTCTTGATCGTGCTCGTGCTCTCGTCGGCGGCGAGGATCCCCTTCCCCTCGGCGACGAGCGCGCGCGCGGTCTCGTGCAGCTCGGTGTTCGGCATGGGAAATCTCCCTGTCTCGCTGTCTCGCTGAATCCGGGCTTCCATTATGGCCGGGCTACAATCGCCGCAACCGGCGGACGTAGCTCAGTTGGTAGAGCATTGGCTTCCCAAGCCAAGGGTCGCGGGTTCGAATCCCGTCGTCCGCTCTCGGAAACGGCCTCATAGGCGGCGTTAGTAAGGTTCGCAGCGGTATGGGAGGGCGTGACATGAGGCGTCGGGGAGGGCTGCCGGCGACAGCCCGGGCGTCGGCTCTCGTCGTCGTCCTCGCCGCAGTGGTGATGGGCTCGGGGGCTGCTGCATACGCGCGCTCGGCTGCGACGACCATCGACCGGTCGTTTGCGTGCTCGGTGAAGCTCGCTGGCCCGCACGGGCCTTACGTCGACATGCAGGCCGGCGCGAAAGATCCTCCCGCCAACGTGGCGTACTGGTCGCTCTTCATCGCCCATAGGAAAGTGGGCACAGCGTCCCTGGCGCAGCTGTCGTTCGGCTCGGGCTCGAAGGGACTGCGGGTCAACGCGGCGCTCTGCAAGCACTCATCGGCGCACGTCCCGTTGCATAGCTCGCGACTAGGGGCCGGCCAGACAGTCACGTCGAGCTATCAGGGGTATTTCACTTCCCGCTGCTCGATTGCGCCTCGCGCCCTGGTTCGGATCCGCCTGCAGGAGAAGGGTGGCATCCCGGTACACGCGCAGATCGCCATCCTCAGCGACAACGCCAAGAGGTCACCGGTCGGCGATGTCGTCTGGAGCCCTACGCGGATCACGTATTTCCTCGGCAACGGCTGCACCTAACGCCGCTGAACGAGCTCGCCGAGGGCGCCGCGCAATCGTTCGTCTTGCGGCCTCGGCGGGACTAGGATCAAGCGGGGTTGAGCGGTGCAGATCTCATTGCGGAGGCACCGGCGCACAGGGGCGTGCGCATCCGCCGGCGTGGACCGTGGCTGCACGCGCTTTCTCGCTTCCGCCGGCGACCGCTCGGGATGGCCGCACTGCTCGTCGTGCTCGCGTTCGCGCTCGTCGCCGTCCTTGCGCCGACGATCGCGCCGTACAGCGAGTACCGGATCTTCTTCAAATACATCAATCAACCGCTCACGCCTTCGCTGCATGGAGGCCACCTGCTCGGGACGGATCCGCTCGGCCACGACATGCTCACGTGGCTGCTGTGGGCGATCCGCGAAACGGTCCTCATCGCGCTCGAAGCGGCCCTCGCGGCGGCGCTGATCGGCATCGGCCTGGGCGCGCTCGCCGGGTACCTGGGCGGTGCGCTCGACGCCGCCATCGGTTGGCTCACCGGGGTCGTCGTCACCGTCCCCGCGCTCGTCATCTACCTCGTCGTCGCGGTCCATTACAACCCCGTGCCGCAGTGGGCCCTGCCGGTCACCCTCGGTGCCTGCTTGTGGACGTACGTCGCACAGGCGGTCCGCGCGAGCCTTAGGACCCTACGGGTACGGGAGTTCGTGGAGGCGGCGCGGGCGGCCGGGGCGTCCGCGCCGCGGATCGTCTTCCGCCACCTGCTTCCGAACGCTGCCGACACGGTCATCGTCGCTGCGACCGGCGTGTTCGGGCAGGCGATACTGATCGTCTCCACCGCCGACTTCTTCGGCTTCGCAATCGGGCAGTTCGACCGGCCCACGCTCGGCGGCCTGATCGCGAACGTCGCGAAGGTCGACCAGGTCGTGCAGGGATACGTGCCGCCGTGGTGGCTCTGGATGATCCCGATTGCAACCCTCGGCCTCCTCCTCGTCTGCGCGAACGTCACCGCCGACACGCTTGCCGACGTGCTCGACCCGGCGCGCGGCCGATGATCGGCTACGTGCTCCGCCGGCTTGCGCTCGGGCTCTCGATCGTCTGGGCCGTGTCGTTCGCCGGCTTCGTCGCCTTCGCGCTCACGTTCGACCCTCTGTGGCAGTTGCGAATCTGTGGGACTGCGCAGTGTCGCGCAGAGATCGCGCGGGCGACCGTCAAGTTCCACCTGAACAAGCCTGTGGTCGAGCGGTACTGGTTCTGGCTGTCCGACTTCGTTCACCACGGCTTCAGGGGGATCGACGTCTCCACGCCGTCGCTGGTCCCGATCGGCTCACAGCTCCTGAGCTCGGCCAAGGTGACCGCAGAACTGCTGGGCCTGGCGCTCGTCCTGACTGGGGTGCTCGCGGTTGCCGTCGGCGTCGCCTCCGCGCGCCGGGCCGGTCGGCCGGCGGACCTCGTGCTGCGCGCGCTCGCGTACGCCTCGTGGTCGCTGCCGAGCTTCCTCGTAGCCTCCCTGGCCCTACGTTGGCTCGGGCCGACGGGCTGGTTCATCTTCGGTGGGGGGCAGACCTACGTCTCGGTTGGCCAGGTGGTCAGTCACGCCACCGGCTTCGTGAGCTGGATCCGCATCATGACGGTGCCGGCACTGACCCTCTCGCTCGGGCTGATCGGGCTCTACAGCCGCTACGTGCGCACGGCCGTGTTGACGGAGCTGCACCGGCCGTACGCGGTCGTCGCCCGAGGCAAGGGGCTCACGGAGACACGCGTCGCCTACCGGCACGCGCTCCGCAACGCGCTGCCGCCCTTCGTGAGTGTCCTCTCGCTCGAGATCGGGGCGATCCTCGGCGCTTCGCTCGCGGTCGACTACGTCTTCCAGATGGGCGGGCTCGCCTCGTTCTTCCTCGGCGCGCTGACACAGTCGTCCGACCCGTACGAGCTCACCGCCGTGGTCGTCGCCGCGAGCGCCATCGTCGTGCTCCTCATGCTCGTCGCGGACTTCCTGGTGGGGTGGCTCGACCCGCGCACCGCGCTGGCCGCGTCCAGGTAGCTGTCCGCACGCGGGTGGAACCGCGAGAACCGGTTCCGCCCGGGCAGCGTAGGAAGGGGAGACCACTACGCGAGAGGAGGGTTCGCAAATGCGACCTCTACACGCGGTCGTGGTGGGGGCAATAGGGCTGGCGTTGTTCGCCGCAGGCTGCGGCGGGGCGATTCCGAGCGCCGACGGCGGTCCGGCGACGGTAAGGCTGGCCGGGCCGACGGACGGGCGGTTCCTCGTCGACAGCGAGGGCCACAGCGTCTACCTGTTCGAGAAGGATGAGAGCGGCGAGAGCTACTGCAGCGGTGCCTGTGCGGCGGTCTGGCCGCCGCTCGAGACGTCGACGGCTCCGCGGGCAGGCGTCGGAGTCCAGGACGCCGCGCTCGGGACGATCGAGCGCTCCGACGGCGACATGCAGGTGACCTACCACGGTCACCCGCTCTACTACTACGCCGCCGACGCGAGCACGTCCGGCAAGACGAAGGGTGAGGACATCGATCAGTTCGGGGACGGCTGGTACCTCGTCGGGGCACACGGTCAGCCGGTCGAGCCCGATTCGTCGGGCTCGAGAGACCAGGGAGGTGGTTACTGATGACCCAGGTCCGCGAAAGCAGCGCCTACACCACGAGACCGATGCCCGACGAGGCGGTTCTGACCGACCCGCACGGGCCTTCGTCCGGACGGGCGCCCGCGATCCTGCGGACGCTCGGCGCCGTCGCGGTGCTGGTCGTCGGCGCCGTCCACCTCTACGAGTACATCGCCGACCACTTCGGCGTGGTGCCGATCATCGGCCCGCTCTTCGCGCTCAACTTCGCGGGGGCGACGCTGATCGGGCTCGGCTTGCTCGTCCCGGCGGCGAGGCTGCGGCTCGTGCAGCTCCTGCTCGCCCTGGGTGGGATCGGGCTGGCGGCGACGTCGTTCGTCTTCCTGTTCATCAGCGAGCACCAGCCGCTGTTCGGCTTCCAGGACTACGGCTACAGGGCGGAGATCGTGATCGCCCTCGCGGCCGAGGCGGCCGCCGTCGTTGCGCTCGTGACCTACCTCGCCACTCGCGCGCGCAGGCAGATGTAGCGGCTAGGAGTCGTTCCGGCGGACCGGGTCGCGCTGGGGCTCCGTGTCGACGAACAGCATGCGGAACACATCCGCTGCCATCAGGAGTAGGACGAGCCCCGCAACCACGTCGATCAGCATGGCTCCATTTGTACCCCGAAACGCGTTCTCCGACGCCAGCCGTTTCGGCCGGGTCGCCTATCCCTTGGGCCAGGCGTCCGCCAGCTTGCGACGCGTCTCGAGGAGATGCTCGGGAATGACCTTGATGTCGGCCAGCACCGGCATGAAGTTCGTGTCGCCGTTCCAGCGTGGCACGACGTGGACGTGACCGTGGTCGACGATGCCGGCGCCCGCGACGCGGCCGAGGTTCCAGCCAACGTTGAAGCCCTCCGGCGCGAACACGGCCCGCAGCGCCTCGATGGCTTCGACCGCGAGCCGGTGTGTCTCGAGAGCCTCCGCCTCCGCGAGGTCGTCGAAGGCCGAACCGTGCCTGTACGGCGCGACCATGAGGTGTCCGGACGCGTACGGAAACTTGTTGAGGAGGACGAAGGCGTGCTCGCCCCGATGGAGCACGAGCTCCGGCTCGTCCTCGGACAGCGCGGCGGCGCGGCAGAAGACGCACTCGTCCCCGTCATCCGCGTGCTGGACGTACTCGAGCCGCCACGGCGCCCAGAGCTGCCTCACGCCGAGGAGGCTAACTAGCCAACGGCCGAGCCGCCTTGTAGCATCGCCGCATGATCAGCAAATGGCTGCAGCGCCTTCGCGGCGGCTCGGGATCCTCGCCAGCCGAGGCTCCCGAACCGGCGACGGCTCCAGAACCTCCGCCGATGCCCTCCGAGCCTTCCGCCGATACCGGCGCGAGGGTGGAGGAACCGGCGGGCGACGAGCCCGCGTAAAAACTCAGAGCCAACGCTTCCAGCGGAAGAAGGCGAGCATGCCGGCGATGGTGACGGCCATCAGTCCGAGGCTGCCCCAGAACGCGCCCCACGTGTTGAAGCCGGGGAAGTGGACGTTCATTCCGAAGAAGCCGGTGAGGAAGGTCAGCGGCAGCATCACGACGCTGAAGATCGTGAGCACGTAGAGGATGTCGTTCTGCTGGTGCGAGATGAGCGACTCGTTCGTGTCCTCGAGCGCCTCCACGACTTCCTTGTAGTTGTCGAGCAGGTCCCAGATCCGCTCACTCGCGTCCACGAGGTCGTCGAAGTAGAGCTCGAGCGCCTCCGGCAGGAATCGCTCGATCTGCCGCTCGAGCTGCCGGAGCGTCGGCCGCTGCGGCTTGATGATCTTGCGGTAGGAGATGATCTCCTGCTTGACCTTGTGGATGTCGGTGACGAGCTCCCGCGCGCCCTCGTCCTCGCCCAGCGACTCGTCGATCTGCTCGAGCTTGAAGCCGATCTTGTCGAGGATCGGGAAGCAGTAGTCGTAGAGATCGTCGAGCACCTCGTAGAAGAGGCGGCCCGAGCCGCGTGAGAGGAGCTGCTCGCGGAACTCCTCGCTCTCTTCGGCGCGGCGGAAGAGCAGGCTCACCGGGCGCAGCTCGACCGCGGGCAGCGTGACGAGGTAGTCCGGACCGACGAAGGCATCGAGCTCCCCGGCGTTGAGGCGGCCTACCGTCGCGTCGTAGACGGGGAAGTGGAGAACGGTGAAGAGGTAGCCGTCCCGGCTCTCGTCGTCGCCGGCGTAGATGTCGACCTTGGGGCGCTGGCGCCGGGAGAGGACGTCCTCGACGTCGAGTGGATGCCACCCGAACCGGCTCTGAAGGAGCTGCGCCTCTCGGGCGGTCGGTGCGAGAAGGTGGACCCAGGTGACTCCGCCGGCGCGGAGCTCAGCCGGCCCCGGCCGCGGCTCGACGACCGGAGTTCCCGACACGGCGCGGCGCGAGCGGATGCGCGGCAGGCTGGGCATCGGTACTGAGGGGGTCGACGGTCGCTGGCATGGCTCGGGAATGCTACCCGCTGGCTGCAACGGGTAACACAAGCGCTTCCTCGTGCGGTGTCCTCCGCACGCGCTCGGGCAGCCGCGGCTCGAGCGCCAGAGCGGCCGCCGCGCAGGCGAGGTTGACGCCCGCGGCGATCGGCCAGAGCAGCAGGGGGCGATGCTGGAGGAGAAACCCCCCGGCAGCCGGGCCGACGATCCAGCCGATCTGCCACGAGATGCTCGCGGCGGCGGTGTAACGGCCGACGAGCTGCGGCGGTGCGAGGTCGACGCTGAGCGGGGCGTGGATAGCCCCGTGCAGGCACTCGCCGATCGCAAAGACGAGCATCGCTGCGGCGAGGATCGCGAACGCCTCGGTGGCGCGCGTCCACGACCCGGCGGCCCAGACGGCCATGAGCGTTGCCGCCCACAGCGTCCCCATGAGCGCGAGGCCGCGCATCCGGCTTCGTCCTTCGGCGAGCTTCACGACCGGGAGCTGGAAGAGGGCGACCCCGACTGCGTCCAGTGCGAAGACGATTCCGACCTCCTGCTCGCTGATCCCGGCGACGTTCTTGCCGAACGCCGGCAGCAGCTCGACGACGAGCGAGATCGCGGCGGTCATGAAGGCGGCGTTGAGCAGCGTGTAGACCGTGAAGACACGGTCGCGCAGCACCGCCCGCCAGGTGCCGCCGAGCCGTCCCTCGTGCAATGCGGGAGCGCGGACGCGCGCCAGCACGAGCATGTAGCCGACGAACGTCACGCAATCGATCGCGAAGAGGACGGTGAACGTCCCGGGATGCCCGACGGACGCGATCAGTCCCGCGAGGACGCCGCCGAGCGCGACGCCGACGTTCATCGCGAGCCGCTGCAGCGCGTAGGCCGGCGCGCGGCGGGCGGCCGGAGTGAGACCGGCGAGGAGCGCAGACTGCGACGGCCAGAACGAGCCGCTGCCGATACCCCACAGCGTGTAGATCGCGAACGCGTTCCCGGCCGTCCGGATCACCGGCATCAGCGCGAAGGCGACCGTCATCACCGCGAGCGCGCCGAGCAGCACCCGCTTCGGGCCGAGCCGGTCCGAGAGCGTGCCGCCGAGGAAGCCGCTTCGCGAGCGCCGCGGCCGACTGGACCGCGGCCGCGCTGCCGGCGAGCCCGAACGAGATCCCGCGGACGTTGTGGAGGTAGATGAGCAGGAACGGGAGGACCACACCGTTGCCGAACGCGTTGACGAGCGCCCCGACTTCGAGCACGTAGACGTCGCGCGGCAGGCGCGGATCGAGGCTGCGGAGGTAGGCCTGGAGCGACGGCATCGGACCAGGGAGAATGCCGACCGTGGTCGAGCGGAGGACGATCGTCTTTCCCGACGAGCGGCTCGGCGGCGTCGAGCACCCGGCCTTCGAGGCGCGCGGTGCACGCGACGGCCCGCGCGTCGCGCTGATCGGCGGGATTCACGGCTGCGAGTACTCATCGATCGCGGCTGTCGTTCGCTTCATGAACGAGCTCGATACCGACGAGCTGGCCGGGTCGATCACCGCTCTGCCCGTGGTGAGCATGCTGTCGTTTCGGCGGCGCTCGCCGTTCGTCGTTCCCGAGGACGGGAAGAACCTGAACCGCTGCTTCCCCGGGACGTACGAGGGGACGTATACCGACGCTCTGGCGCGCTCCATCTTCGACGAGCTGATCGCGCCGGCCGACTGCCTGATCGACCTCCACGGCGGCGACCTCGTCGAGGCGCTCGAGCCGTTCACGATCTACGGTGGCGGGCCGGCGGAGGAGGCTGCGCACGCCCTCGCCGTCGCCTTCGGGCTGCCGTACGTCGTCCGTCAGGAGCCGTCGGGTGGTCTCGGCGGGATGACCTCCGACGCGGCGGCGAGCGTCGGGATTCCGTCGGTCATCGCCGAGGCCGGCGGGCGGGGTCAGCTCGAGGACGACGCGGTGACGATGCTCGTGGAAGGCGTCCGCAACGCCCTGCGATCGCTCGAGATGCTGGCCGGCCCCGTGCGGCCGCCGAGCCGGGAGATGCGGTTCGTGGGCGCGTTCGACTGGTTGCGCTGCCGCGCCGCGGGCTGGTGGGAGACGGCGGTCGGGGTGGGCGCCGAGGTCGCCGCGGGTGACCTACTGGGCCGGGTGAAGAATCTCTACGGCGACGTGCTGGAGGAGATCCATGCCCCGCGAGACGGCGTCGTCCTCTTCCTCACGACGAGCGCGGCGGTCTCCGACGACGGGCTGCTGCTCGGCCTCGGTGCCGAGCTTGCACCCCTCATCTGATGCTGGTGCCTCAAACAGACAGCCGCCTTCTCCGATAGAAGGCACACATGACAGATCAACCTCACGTGAAGCGCGCGGCCCTCCTTCTCCTTCTCGTCGTTGCGACCGTCGTCCTCTGCCTGCCGGCGACGGCGAAGGCCGGCGATCCCCTCCTCGCGCCGGCGAGCGTCTGCGGCGATCCCTCTCCCTCGGCGCCCCTCACGCCTCGGGCGCACCACGGCCGGCCCGGGCCCAAGTCGCTGCCCTCCTGGTACGCGGCCTGGCAGGCGTGGCGGCTCGCCGGTCATGGAAACCGGCCCGCGAGTGCCCCCAGGAGGATTCCGGCCTGGGCGCGGGCGCGGCTGAAGGCATACGAGGCCGCGCACCCGAAGGTGCCCAACACGCAGCTTGCCTCGATGCGCTGCTACCACAACTGGGCGCGCGACCACGACGGGCTGAAGCCGCTCAGGTACAGCGACGCGCTCGCCGCCTTCTCGGCGCAGAAGAGCGCCAAGATCGTCCAGTGCGGCGTTCTCACGCACATGCCGTGCGGCGAGGGCGCGTTCCAGGGCTTTCCGGCGGGCTTCTCCTACGAGGGCGAGAACCTCGTCCTGATCGGGCCGGTCGGGACGGTTCGGCAGATGTTCGCGCTGTGGCTGGCCTCGCCGGGTCACCGGGCCAACATCCTCGGCTCCTCCTTCACCCGGATCGGGCTCCATCTCTACGCCGGCCCGGCTTTCGGCTCGAGCGCCGTGATGATGTGGTGCGCCGACTTCGGCGGGTAGCCCGGAACTCGAACAGCCCGCTAATACCACCCGTTTCCGGCGGAGCGCGCGATGGACAAGCGAAGCGGGCGAAGCGGAAACGCATGCGCCCGGCAGGAATCGAACCTGCGACCTCGCGCTCCGGAGGCGCGCGCTCTATCCCCTGAGCTACGGGCGCCCGGGAGGAGGCCAGTCTACCGGCGGCCGGCCGTTGGTACGTTCCGGCCGTGGACGTCTCTGCGCGGATCGTCACGCTCGAGCTCGCGGAGACGTTCGTCATCTCGCGCAGCGCGCACGACACCGAGGAGGTCGTCGTCGTCGAGCTGCGGCACTCCGGCGTGTCGGGCTTCGGCGAAGCCCAGCCGGTCGACCGCTACGGCGAGTCCGCCGAGTCGGCGCAGGCGTACGTCGAGGAGCACGCCGAGCTCTTGGGAGGCGATCCCTTTGCGCTCGAGGAGATCATGGAGCGTCTCCCCGTCCGCGAGCTCGCCGCGCGAGCGGCCCTCGACGCTGCGCTCCACGACCTGCAGGGCAAGCTCCTCGGCCAGCCCGTCTGGCGGCTGCTCGGCCTGCGTCGCGCCGGTCCGCCGACGAGCTGGACCGTGTGGCTCGGCGACCCCGACGACATGTCGCGCCGGGCCGAGAAAGCGCTCGACCGCTTCCGGCGCCTCAAGCTCAAGCTCGGCGGCCGCGACGGGCTCGACGTCGAGCGCGTCCGTGCCGTCCGTGGCGTCGCCGGCGACCTCCCGTTGCAGGTCGACGTCAACGAGGCATGGAGCCTCGACGAGGCGCTCGAGTCGCTGCCGCAGCTCGCCGGGCTCGGCCTGGAGTACTGCGAGCAGCCGCTGCCCGCCGGCGACGCTGCGGGTCCCGAGCTGAAGGAGCGCTCGCCGCTCCCCATCTACGTCGACGAGGACTGCCACCGGCTCGTCGACGTTGCGCACTGCGCGCAGATCGCCCACGGGATCAACGTCAAGCTGGCGAAGTCGGGCGGGATCCGAGAGGCGAGCCGGATGGTGCATGCCGCCCGGGCGCTCGGGCTCGGCTGCATGCTCGGCTGCATGGTCGAGTCGGGGCTCGGCATCTCCGCCGGTGCGCAGGTCGCGTCCCTCTTCGACCATGTCGATCTCGACGGCAACCTCCTGCTCGCCCATGACCCATGGCCGGGCGTCCCGTTCGTCGACGGCGTCCAGCTTCCACCGGAGGAACCGGGGCTCGGTGTCCACGCGGTATCTGCTGCTCGCTGAGGGCTCCTCGGGCGACCCGCTCTACGGGAAGACGATGCGCGGCGTGCTCCGCTACCGCCGAGACGACGTCGTGGCCATCCTCGACTCGGCGCGTGCCGGCGAGTCGGAAGACGGCGTGCCGATCGTCGGTAGCGTCGAGGAGGCGCTCCCGCTCGGGCCGACGACGGCGCTCGTGGGAGTCGTGACGCAGGGCGGGTACTTCCCGCCGGCGTGGATGGAGCTGCTCAGCGCGTGTGTCCGGAACGGCCTCGACGTCGAGAACGGGCTCCACGTCTTCCTCGCCGACGACCCGGAGCTCCGCGGGCTCGCGACCGAGCGAGGCGTCGAGCTCCGCGACTTGCGCCGGCCGCCGGCGGATCTCTCCACCGCGACGGGAGAGAACCTCGGCGTGGCCGCGACGATCGTCCTCACCGTCGGCTCCGACTGCGCGATCGGGAAGATGACCGTCTCGTGTGAGCTCGACCTCGAGGCGAGCCGGCGCGGGATCCGCTCGGTCTTCGTCCCGACGGGACAGACGGGCATGGTGATCGCCGGCTGGGGCATCGCCGTCGACGCCGTCGTAGCCGACTTCGTCGCAGGCGCCGCGGAGCGGCTCGTCGTCGAGGGGGCGGCGCGCGGTGGCGAACTGCTCTGGGTGGAGGGCCAGGGCTCGCTCCTGCACCCGGTCTACTCGGGCGTCGCGCTCGGCCTCTACCACGGGAGCGTGCCGCACGTGCTCGTCCTCTGCCACGAGGCGGGTCGCACCGAGATCGAGGGAGCCGGCGGAGGGCCGCATCCGATCCCACCGCTGCGCGACCTCGTCGAGCTGCACGAGCGGCTGGCGCTGCCGGCGCGTCCGGCGCTGGTCGCGGCGGTCGCGCTCAACACGCGGGCGCTCGAGGAGGCCGAGGCGCGCGCGGCGATCGAGGCGGCCGAGGACGAGACCGGCCTGCCCGCCGACGACCCGGTCCGCTTCGGCGCCGCGAAGCTCGTCGACTCCGTGCTCGCGGCCGCGCCGTAGCGATGCTCGTCGCGGTCATCGCCGACACCCACATGCCGCGCGGTGGGCGACGCCTACCGGACGCCTGCGTCGACCGTCTCCGCTCCGCCGGCGCGATCCTTCACGCGGGCGACGTCGTGGCGGAGTCGGTGTTCGAAGACCTGGTCGCGCTCGGGCCCCCGGTGCACGCCGTGCACGGGAACATGGACGAGCAGGGGCTGTGCGAACGGCTGCCGGCGAAGCTCGTGGTCGAGGTCGGTGGGGCTCGGATCGGGATGACGCACGACCCGGGCCCTCGAGCCGGTCGGGAGGAGCGGCTGGCGACGCGGTTTCCCGGTTGCGGCGCCGTCGTCTACGGCCATACGCACCAGCCCCAGGTCGCACGGGTGGGGGAGGTGTGGATCCTCAATCCGGGATCGCCGACCGAGCGACGGAAGGCGCCGTCCCACACGATGCTCGTGGTCGAGGTGGCGGGCGGGACGATCAGTCCCGAGCTAATCGTGCTGCCTTGAGGGAATTTCTTTTCTGTCTCAGGTGGTTTTTGTGAGCGAACGAGAGGAAACAAGCCGCGAGTGATACTCGCCGCGTCCACAGTTGCCATCGTCGCCATTGCGGCGGTAGTGATCGTCGCCCTGATCGTGTTCATGTACATCGTCCCGCGCGGCGGCCGAAGGCGTCGCCTGTAGCTGTCGGCGACGTCTGACCCGATCCCGAATATTTGGCTCAGATAGAGCGAACGCGCCGCAGGTAGGCAGCCCGCGACGCGCTCTTGCCAACAAGGAGCGACAGATGCCCGGTTGACCGCCCCTTGAGGGGATTGCCCCTTCTCTGTCTAAGCAACGGCGGGGCGGTGATGCCGCGTGACGTCAGGGCAGGAGCGGAGCGAAGCTGTCAACGAGTGCCTCCGTCGCCTCAACGTATTCGGTGATCGTTGGAAGAACCCGCTGCGCATGGACGATCTGCGGCTCGCCGAACGCTATCTCCAGGGGGAACTTCGGGTCATTCAACGGTTGCGGCGGGCCGACGAACAGTACGTCGCCTGCTTTGAGCGGAAACATCGGCTCGGCCAAGTTCCAGAAGAGCGAGTCGAGCATCCCCGCGAGCATTTCGTTGACTTCCGCGACCTGTTCAGGGTTGGCTCCGGGCAGATCGGCGGGGAATCCGGAGAGCGCGATGGTGTTCTTGCCCATGTGGAGTCCGAGGGCGTAGACGACGCGGTGCTTGTCCTCGACGTCGAGGTGGTGCAAGTACCAGGCCACCTCCCCTTTGCCTCCACGGTATGGCTCGGCCGCGCGGAGACAGTCGAGCGCGTCTTCCCCCACCAGGCGTTGTATCTCTGGCGTGAGGCGGGCTTCAAATCCTTCCCGTGTCCTGTCGAATGGGAAGTAGGGCGTTTGCCTCCGACGCGTCCCCTGGTGGACGCGTTCAACAAGCTGGGTCATGAGCAGGTCGAGCGCGGATCGCAGCCTGTGGATCGCGTCTCCGGCGACAAGCGCGACCGCATTCGGTACGGGCGGAACATGGACGAGCTTGTAGATCACGTTGCCGGTCTCCGGATCGTCCTCGGTGCTGATTGCCTCTGGGTGGGTCGTCTTCGAAATCACGAGAGAACTGGCTATGGCCTCGAACTCGCTGACGTGGCGTTTGGCCCGTTCAACGTTCGCGCGGGGACCGTCTAGCGATGGCACTCGCTAACCTCATCACGGATGGGCGGCAAGCGGCAGCAGCCGGCAGAGACGCAGCGCACGCCGAAGGGCTTAGAGATCCCGGTCCCGAAGCGGAAGGAAGTCATGGACGCCTTCCGCAAGATCGTCGGGTCGCCGAAGAAGCCCTAGACAGGCTTGCGCCGAAAGAGTCGCGCGGCGTATGCGGCGACCACTGCGAGCAGGCCAAAGGCGTTGGTCGTCACACAGGTACGGCATACGCCGCAGCACGCCTGCGCTGCTGGTGCGAGATCCGCAGCGCGGCTGACCATCGGAAGCGCCTTCACGCGGGTGCGGGCGAGCATGGACAAAGTCTAGGCGTCTATCGGCGCAGCAGCCGCTTCGAGCAACTCGCGGAACATCGAGTTGCGGTGGCCGCGCCGTCTGTACCGCCATGCGTACTCGTTGAGGTCGTGCAGGCATTCCTCTCAGCGGACGCGCGGATGCCAGCAGAGGAAGCGCTGCCGCGGCCACCGATGCGGGAGGTCGCTCGGATGCTTGTGGATCGACGGGAGTTCGCGGTTCTCGGGGTCCATGATGCGCTCGCGGCGTTCGCCCAGCCAGAGTTGCTCATGACCGAGGAGGACACCGTGGACGTTGCCTTGCGCCGCGGCGACAGACCGGAGATGCAAAAGGTCGTTGTCCCTGACGCGCAGACGATCCCACCTCGCTGGTGGGAGTCGGCTCAGACAGAGAAGGGGCAATTCCCCCTTGACATCGAACAGACGTTCGCCTACCATGCGAACAGATGTTCGGGAAGCTACTGATCCTGGTGTGCGCTGCCGCCCTGGCCGTCGGGCTCGCGGCCCACCGCTCGAACGGCGCCGGGCCGAAGCGCACCTACGTCGTGAAGCCCGGCGACACGCTGTGGTCGGTGGCGCAGCGCACGTTCGCGGGCGATCCGCGCGAGGGCGTCTGGAAGATCGAGCAACGGAACCATCTCGCCTCGGCGACAATCGTCCCGGGCGAGAAGCTCGTCGTCCCCTAACCGGCCGTCGGCAGGTCGATCCCGGTGGAGTAGACCTTCTCGCCACGGAAGAGCCGCTGCTCGGGATCCCAGGGGAACCAGATCACGACCTTCCACTCGAGTCGGCCCTCTGCCGGCGGTACGCCGAGCCAGGCTGCGTGCTGGGTCGCCGAGACGTTCGCTTCCTCGCAGACGCCCTGCGGCCCGATCACGATGTCGGTCAGATCGAAGCGGATGTCCGGGAAGGCGGTCAGCAGCTCGGTGTAGAAGCGGCGCGCGCCGTCGTGTCCTTCCCAGCGGTGGCCCGTCTGCACGAGCTCGTAGACGCAATCCGGCGTCAGCGTCGAGATCAAGCCCTCGAGGTCACGCGCGTCTTCGGCAAGCGAGTGCTTCTTGTAGAGCTCCCGGACATCGCGGTAGAGCTCCGGCGTCACCTCGCGCCGGTAGACCTCGAGCACGGTCGGGTCGGCCATGCCGCGAGCCTATCGGGTCACGCGGGGACGAGTTCGTCGGCCATCGGATCGGTCCCGAAGAGCTCCGGCAAGCGCTCCACGAGTGAGACGAAGGCGTCGACGACTGCGGGCGCGAACTGCGTGCCGCGGTTCTGGACTACCTCGTCGGTCGCGTCCTCGAGCGACCGGGCGGTGCTGTAGGGACGCTCCGTCGTCATCGCGTCGACGGCATCCGCCAGGCCGACGATCGCGGCTTCGAGGGGGATCTCGTCGGCCCGGAGACCGTGGGGATAGCCGTTCCCGTCCCACCGCTCGTGGTGGTGAAGGACCGCCGGCACGGTCGTGTGGAGACGGTGGAGCCGGCCGATGATCCGCGCGCCGTCCTCTGGGTGCCGCTTCACGATCTCGAACTCCAGCTCGGTCAGCCGCGCCGGCTTCGTGAGGATCGCGTCGGGGACTCCGAGCTTGCCGATGTCGTGGAAGAGCCCGGCGAAGCGCAGCACGTCGAGCTGCTCGCGCGAGAGCCCAAGCTCCTCGCCGAGAGCGACGGCGATCCGCTGTACGCGCTGCGAGTGGCCCGCGGTGTAGGGATCCTTCGCATCGACCGTCGCGTTGAGGCTCTCGACCGCCTCGAGCGCGCTCTCCTCGAGCAGCCGGTTGGACTCGGCGAGCCGTAGTGTCCGGGCGCGTAGCTTCACGTTCTGGCGGCGAAGGGTGCGCGACGCGCCACGCACGAGCAGCGCGAGCGCTGCCCAGAGCACCAGGAACACGGCGCCGACGGCAAACCAAAGCATCGTGCGGCGTGAGCCGATCAGCCGGTCGAGCGCCCGCGGGTCGGCGTAGATCTCGTATGCGCCGATGGCGCGTGGCCTGCCCTTCGTGCTCTTGATCGGCGCGTAGACCTCGAAGAGATTCTTGAAGCCGAGGTCGTTGCGCTCGAATGCGTCTTCGCCCGTCGCACCGGTGCCGACCAGCTTCGCGATCGGTTGGTTCTCGTGGATTGCCTCACCGAGCTCGTCGTCGAGTGGGAAGCGATGATCGATCTTCCCCCGATCGCGATTCCTCACTTGTCGGCCTGTACTCGTTCGCGAGACCTGATTCGTCCAGGCCAGAACGCCGCCTGCCGTCCATACCTTCACGACGACGAGGTCGGGCTGCGTGAGGACGTTCGAGCCGAGCTGCGCGTCGTGGCTCCACGGAACGACAACGTGGTTGTCGCGGACGAGCACGGGTTGCACGAGGCCGTCGACGTAGTACACGAGGGAGGTCTCCTCGGCGTTGAGCGCCTCCTTCGTCAGCGAGCGCGACAGCATCGAGCCAAGCGCGACTCCCGCGCCGGCGCAGATGAGCGCCGAGGCGAGAAGGAAGACACGAAGGAGCGTGAGCGACCGCTGGAGGTCGCGCCCGCGCCGCAGCCGCTCGCGCTGTTCCATCGACGCGATATCGGCTGCCCGCGGCCGTGGGATTAGCCCCGCATTCCTAGAATCGCCGGGTGGACCTCGACGTCGTCTTCCTCGGCACGGCCGCCTCGATGCCGACCGCGCAGCGCGGGCCCGCTGCGCTGCTCGTCAGGCACGGCGGCGAGCGGCTCCTCTTCGACTGCGGCGAAGGAACGCAGCGACAGCTGCAGCGTTCGGCAATCGGCCTGCCCGACCTGCACGAGATCTTCCTCACGCACTTCCATGCCGACCACTTTCTCGGCCTGCCCGGGATGCTGAAGACGTTCGCGCTGCGCGGCCGCGACGAGACGCCCCTCACGGTCTACGGCCCACGCGGTCTGCAGGAGCTGTTCAAGCGTCTGCATCCGTTCCTCGGGCGGCTGCCGTATCCGCTGACCGTCGTCGAGCTCGAGGCGGGGGAGAGGCTCGAGCGCCGGGACTACACGATCGAGGGATTCGCGGTCGAGCACGGCACCGAGGCGCTTGGCTACACGATCGACGAGCGGGATCGGCCCGGCCGGTTCGACGTTGCGGCCGCAAACGCGCTCGGCGTCCCGGACGGGCCGCCGCGCGGACGGCTGCAGGGCGGGGAGGAGGTGATGGTCGCCTCCGGCCGCACGGTCACGCCTGCCGACGTGCTCGGCGAGCCGCGGCCCGGTCGGAAGCTCGTGCTCACGGGCGACACTGCGCCGTCACCGCTCGTCGTCCAGGCTGCGCACGGCGCCGACCTGCTCGTGCACGAGGCGAGCTTTCTCGGGGAGGAAGCCGAGCGCGCGCGAGAGACGATGCACTCGACGGCTGCGGAGGCCGCCGAGGTAGCCCGCCTCGCCCAGGTGCGCCTGCTGGCGCTCACCCACGTCTCGCCGCGCTACTTCGGGCCGGAGCTCATGGACGAGGCCCGCGCGGTCTTCCCAGACACCGTCGTCCCGCGCGACTTCGACCTGATCGAGGTTCCGTTCCGCGAGCGCGGGGCGCCGCGGCTGGTCAAGAGCGGCGCGCGGCCGCCACGACCCGCCGCTGACAACGAGCCCGCCGAAATGCCTATGATCGAGCCGCAATGAGCGGGATGGTCCAGGTTGCGATTGCGGGCGACGTCGCCGAGGCGGAGGAGATGCAGGAGATCCTGCGCAACGCCGGCATCGACTCGTCGATCGAGCAGGCACCGGAGGATGACGCGGTCAACGTCCTCGTCCCCGAGGCCGAGCTCGAGACGGCGCAGGACGCGATCGAGGCCCTCACCGAGCCCGACGACTTGATTTCCGAGCCGTAGACTGGTGTCGATGCCCACCGTGATGGTCTTCTTCCGTGGCAGGGCGCGCCTCATCGCAGGCGCGGCCGCCGGGTCGCCACTCCCTACGTAGTCGCGCCTTCGCCGACGAGCTCGTCCGCGACGCCGGGATCCGGCCCGGGACGCTCGTGCTCGACCTCGGCGCCGGCAGCGGCGCGCTCACTCGCGCGCTCGTAGAGGCGGGCGCCCGCGCGCGCGCGGTCGAGCTCGACCCGTCCGCACTGCGACAGCTCGAGGAGCGCTTCGGCGCCAATCCGGGTGTCGAGGTGGTCGCGGGCGACGCGACGCTGCTGCCGTTGCCCGATGAGCCGTTCGCCGTGGTCGCGAACCTGCCCTTCGCCGCGGGCACGACGATCCTGCGCCGTCTGCTCGGCGATCCGCGCGTGCGTCTCACGCAGCTCGACGCGATCGTCGAGTGGGGCCTCGCTGCGAAGAGGACCGCCGTCTGGCCCTCGACGCTGCTCGGCTGCACCTGGGGAGCCTGGTACGAGGTCAGCCTCGTCCGGCGCGTGCCCCGGGCGTGCTTCGCTCCGCCTCCGAGTGTCGACGCCGCGGTGCTCCGCGCGACGCGGCGCGCGGAGCCGCTCGTCCCACCCGAAGATGCGGACGCGTACGAAGCGATGCTGCGCCGAGCCTTCGCCGTCCGCGTCCCGCTCGACGGGATCCTCCCTCGCGGCCTCGTGCGCAGAGTGGGCCACGAGCTCGGCTTCGACCCGCGTGCCACCGCGCGCGACCTCGACGTGCGGCAGTGGTCGCAGGTCTACGCCGCGCTCAGACTTGCCACGCCCCGCCGACGAGGAGGGGGAGCTCGTCGCCGCCGCGGGTCACGCCGCTGACGGTGACCTCGTCCGCCCCGATCATGAAGTCGACGTGAATCGCGCTCTCGTTGATCCGCGGCAGGTCCGCGGGGTCCGCAATCGGGCTTGCGTAGGCGTCGCCGAGCGCGAGGTGGCTCGCCGAGTTCTCGTCGAGGAGCGTGTTGAAGAAGGTGCGGCCGAGGCGGCCGATGCGGCTCTCACCGTCGACGAGCGCAACCTCGCCGAGCCGCGCTGCCCCCTCGTCCGTGGCGCAGCGCTCGCGCAGGGCCTCGGCGTTCGCGTCCGCCTCGATCTCGACCGCGCGGCCGCCGTCGAAGCGGATTCGGAGGCCGGTCACGAGCGAACCGCCGACGTCGAGCGGCTTCGTCGAGGCCACGACCCCGTCGGTCCGCTCGGGGTCAGGGGTCGTGAAGAGCTCTTCCGTGGGCAGGTTCGGCGCGTGTCGGATGCCGGTGCGCGTCGTCGACGCGCCGCCCTCCTTCGCGAAGCGCGAGCTGGGGAGGAGGCCGACCGTCAGGTCGGTTCCCGGCCCGACGAAGTGTAGGGCGTCCAAGTCGAGCTCGTCGAGGCGCGACGCCGCCTGCCAGATCTCGTCGATTCGCCGCCGCCAGGCCTCCTCCGGGTCGGGCTCGTCGAGCCGGCAGACGTGCTCGACGTCACGCCAGAGCGCCGCGACCGCAGCCGTCGGGTCGAGGTCGGGAAAGACGACCCGGGCCCACGCCTCCGTCGGGAACGGCGAGATGGTCCAGGCGACCGAGCGGTCGTCGACGACCTTGAAGACTTCGGGCAGGCTCGGCAACCGGTCGCGGCTGGCTCGCACCGGGTCGACTCCGGCCAGAAATCCCGGCGGGACCATCGGCGTGAGGACGATTCGGGCTGCGTTGAGCTCCCCGAGGTCGAGCATGCGGCGGCCGAGCCAGGGAGGTACCCAGGACAGCGAGCTCTCGGCGGCCGTCTCGACCCGGATCCGCTTCACGAACGGGTCGAAGTAGACGACGTCGACGTAGCGAGCTCCGCGCTCGTACGCGCGGCGTGCGATTCGCCGGACGAGCGGCGCGGCCTCTGGCAGCGCTTCGATCGCCACGATCTGGTCCGGCTGCACGTTGGCGCCGAAGCCGACGATCAGGTCGGCGTACCGGTCGAGCAGCTCCTCGTTCAACGGACAGACGGTATAGCGTCGCCGGCGTGGAACAGGCCGACCTCGACCTGCGGCGGCGGACGTACGGCTTCTTCGTCGAGCACCGTCGCGCGCCGCTCGCGGCGGAGCTGGGCGACGCGGAGCAGGTCATCGCCGGCTGGCGAAGGCTGCACACCGAGCACGCACTCGTCCTGAATCCGGCAACGGACGAGCTGCGCATGCTCAACCCCTTCTCGGTCGTGCCGACCGCCTACCGGGTGCAGGCGGGCGGGCGGTGGTGGTATGGCAACTGCGCGTGGGATGCGGTCGGGATCTGCGCGGCGCTGCACGCCGACGGCCGGATCGAGACGTCCTGCCCGGACTGCGGCGAAGCGCTTTCCGTCCAGGTGCGTGACGGGCGGCCGGACGACGACTCTTTCCTCTTCCACTGCCTCGTCCCGGCAGCGCACTGGTGGGACGACATCGTCTTCACCTGAAGCACGATGAACCTCTTCCGGTCGGAAGAGCACATCGCCCGCTGGCTCGGCCGACGGGAACCAGGCGGGACGATCTCCGTGGCCAAGCTCTCGGAGCTCGCGTACGCGTGGTGGGACGACCGCATCGCTCCGGACTGGGTGCCCCATACGCGCGAGCAGAACCAGGCGATCCTCGAAGGGCTCGGGCTCAGCGGCGATTTCTGGCGGCTTTCCTGACTACCACTGGCACCAATCGCCGATGTGCGGGGAGACGCCGAGATACGCGTCGAGCTCTTCGGGAAGGTGCTCGGAGAAGGCGGCGTATGCGGTCAGCCGCACGTGCCCTTCGAGCAGGACGAGCTTCGAGCGCTCCGGCTCGGTAACCACGATCAGCCCGGGATTGGTCGCCGCGCTCGCGGCGATCGCCCGGTCGCCTTCGTCCCGCCCCTGGACTTCCGCCGCCACCGTCGCGAGTCGCGTGCCGTTCGAGACGGTCAGCCACCAGTCCCAGTTGATGTACAGGATCGCGAGCACCTCGTCGCGCGTGAGCGCGACGCGCTCCCAGCCGAGGTCGCCCGGGAGGCCCGCGAACAGGCCCTGCCGCTCTCGCCAAGCGCGCTTGCGATTCTCGACGTCCGTCGGCGTCCAGCGAGACGCGGCGGCGAGCTCGGCCGCCCAGAACGCCTCCAGCACCTCCGCCTCGGTAGCCGGCCGTATCGACCGCATCGCTCCATTGTCGCGCGATGTGAGCTCCGCTTGACGCGTCCCGGGGGAAGGAGGAGAGTCGCCTCGTACCCGCTTCCCGAGGAGGAATCGATGCACACGGTGATTCGGAGATACGAGGGCGTCGAGGACACCGCAGACGTGGCCCGTCGCGCGGTCGAGGAGTTCGGGCCGATGCTCAAGGGCCGGCCGGGGTTCCAGGGGTATTGGGTCGTGGACGCCGGGAACGGAGTAATGGCCACGATCACCGTCTTCGAGACGGAGGAGGCCGCCGTCGACTCGACGAGCGCAGCCGCGGACTGGATCCGGGAGAGCCTGCCGGAGCTCGCCTCGAACACGCCTCAGGTGACCGTCGGCAGCACGACGGGAGTCATGGCCGAGGCTCCCGCTTAGGGCCTCGCGCTGCCCCGCCGTCCATCCGGCGGGGCAGCTACTCTCCACAGAGCACGAACCCCTTTAACCCGGTCCAGCGAGGCCGGAAAGGAGTCGGATGAGCACGCACGCCCCCGAACAGGGGAAGATCCTCCTCGACGCCGACGGGCTCGGCAGAACCCTTTCGAGAATCGCCCACGAGATCATCGAGGGCAACCCGGCGCTCGAGGATGTCGCCCTCGTCGGGATCCAGACCCGCGGCGTCCCGCTCGCGCGGCGGCTCGCGCGCCTGATCGAGGAACGAGCCGGAGTCGAGCCCGCGCTCGGGGCCGTGGACATCACCTTCTACCGCGACGACGTCACGGTCCGCGGCGGCGAGGCGCCCCTGGCCGCGCAGCCGCTCGTGCGCGCGACCCAGCTCGACTTCCCGCTCGACGGGCGGACGGTCGTGCTGGTCGACGACGTCCTCTATACCGGCCGCACGATCCGCGCGGCGATCGAGGCGCTCTTCGACTACGGCCGCCCTGCGCGCGTCCAGCTCGCCGTGCTCGTCGATCGCGGTCACCGCGAGCTTCCGATCCGGCCGGACTACGTCGGCAAGAACCTGCCCACCGCGCGCGGCGAGCGGATCCAGGTGCAGCTCGTCGAGGTCGACGAGCTCGACGCCGTCCTGCTCGTCGGGAGCCCCGAGGAAGAGAGCCGATGATTCGCCTGGTGACCGACGACCTGCGGCCTCCGGGAGACCCGCCGAAGCGGCATCTCCTCTCGGTCGGCGACCTGACGCGCGACGACGTCGAGCGGTTGCTCGGCACGGCGCGCACCTTCGAGGCCTCGCTCGAGCGGCACGTCAAGAAGCTGCCGACGCTCAAGGGGCACCTCGTCGTCAACCTCTTCTACGAGTCCTCGACCCGCACCTCGTCCTCCTTCGAGCTCGCCGCGAAGCGGCTCTCGGCGGACACGCTCAACGTCAAGTCGGTCGGGTCCTCGGTGGACAAGGGCGAGTCGCTCAAGGACACCGCGCTCACCCTCGGGGCCTACGACCCGGACGTGATCGTGATCCGGCATCCGCAGATCGGGGCGCCGCAGCTCGTTGCGGGGGTCACCGACGCGCACGTCGTCAACGCCGGCGACGGGAAGCACCAGCACCCGACGCAGGCCCTGCTCGACCTCTACACGCTGCGGGAGGAGCTCGGCCGCCTCGAAGGCCTCCACGTGGCGATCGTCGGCGACGTCCTCCACTCGCGCGTCGCCCGCTCGCTGCTCCAGGCGTTCGCGCTCGTCGGGATCCGGGCCACGCTCGTCGGCCCGCCGGCGCTGCTGCCGCGCGAGCTGCCGGCGGAGACCTCGACGGACATCGAGGCCATCCGCGACGCCGACGTGGTCTACGTCCTTCGGATGCAGAAGGAGCGAATGGAGCCGGGCGCGAACTTCGTCCCGAGCCTGCGCGAGTACACGGCACGCTGGGGGATCTCCCCGGATCGGCTGCGGCCGGGCCAGAAGGTCATGCACCCGGGGCCGATCAACCGCGGCGTCGAGATCGATCCGCGCGTCGCCGACTCGCCCGAGTCGCTGATCATTGCCCAGGTCCGCTCGGGGCTCGTCGTGCGGATGGCCGTCCTCTACGACGTGCTCACCGGCGGCCCGGTCGGCGTGCAGGCGCTCGCCGCGGCGGAGGTGGCGTGATGCTCTGGCAGCGCGAGCTTCCGGCCGCCGATCTCGTCATCCGCGGGGCCCGCGTGCTCGACCCCACCGAGGGGATCGACGCGAGGCTCGAGGTGCGGATCGACGGCGGGACGATCGTCGAGGTGGCCGAGCGGGTCGACGCGAACGAGCACCGTGTCGTGGAGGCGGACGGGCTGGTCCTCGCGCCGGCCTTTTTCGACACGCACGTCCACCTGCGCACACCGGGCCGAGAAGACGAGGAGACGGTCGCGAGCGGCACGGCGGCTGCGGCGGCCGGCGGCTACTGCGCGATCCTCGCGATGCCCAACACCGATCCGGTCGTCGACTCCGCCGCCACGCTCGGCGCTCTCGTCGAGGCGGCGCGCCGCGAGGCGGAGGTGCCGGTCGGGTTCCTCGCAGCGATCACCCGCGGGCAGCGCGGGGAGGAGCTGACCGAGATGGGCGAGCTCGCCGAGACGGGCGCGGTCGCCTTCTCCGACGACGGCGTGCCCGTCGCCTCGGCCGGACTGATGCGCCGGGCGCTCCAGTACGCCTCGATCACCGACCGGCCGCTCGCGCTCCACTGCGAGGAACCGTCGCTCTCGCACGGCGGCCACGTCCACGAGGGACGCGTCGCGGCCGAGCTCGGCTTCGCGGGTTATCCGTCCGTCGCCGAGTCCGTCGCCGTCGAGCGCGATCTCGCGCTTGCCGAGTACGAACGCGGCCGCGTCCATGTCCTCCACCTCTCCGCGGCGGCATCCGTCGACGCGCTGCGCCGGGCGCGAGACGGCGGCGTCGCGGCGAGCGGGGAGGCGACGCCGCACCACCTCGTCCTCACGGACGACGCGGTGCGCTCGCTCGACCCGAACGTGAAGATGAACCCGCCGCTGCGTGCCGAGCAGGACCGGGTCGCGCTGCTCGAGGCCGTGCGCGACGGGACGATCGAGGCAGTCGCCACCGACCACGCACCGCACGCCGCGCACGAGAAGGAGGTGCCGTTCGAGGCGGCGCCGTTCGGCGTCACCGGCCTCGAGACCGCGTTCGCCGTCCTCTACACGCACCTCGTGAAGCCGGGCTTGCTGCCACTCGAGACGCTCCTCGAGCGGATGTCGGCCGGGCCGGCACGCATCTTCGGCCTCGATCGCCCACGCGTTGCCGTGGGCGAGCGCGCGAATCTCGTCCTGCTCGACCTCGAGCGGGAGTGGACGGTCGGCGAGCAGCCCTTCCGCTCGCGCTCCGGCAACTCCTGGCTCCTCGGCTCGACGCTGAGGGGCGCGGTGCGGATGACGCTCGCCGGCGGAGGGGTGGCATTCGAATGAGCTATCTCGCGCTCGCGGACGGGACCGTGTGGCACGGAGAGTCGGTCGGCGCGGGCGGCCACGCGCTCGGCGAGGCCGTATTCACGACGGGCATGTCGGGTTACCAGGAGGCGGTCACCGATCCGAGCTTCGAGGACCAGCTCATCTGCTTCACCGCGCCGATGATCGGCAACTACGGCGTGGCCGAGGAGCGGAGCGAATCCGCCCGGGTCCACGCGCGCGCGGTGCTGATGCGCGAGGCGCGCGGCCCGGAGTGGACGGAGTGGCTGGGCGAGCGGGGCGTCGTCGCGCTCACCGGGATCGACACGCGGAGCCTCGTCCTCCATCTTCGAGACGCCGGATCCGCGCCCGCCATCGCCGTCGCATCGGACCTCCCGGTCGAGAAGGCGATCGAGCTCGCGGCGCAGCAGCCGTCGATGCTGGGGCGGGCGCTCGTCGAGGACGTCTCGACGGACGAGCCGCACGTCTTTGCGGAGGACGGCCGCGTCCGGATCGGCGTCGTGGACTACGGGGTCAAGAGCTCGGTCCTGCGCAGGCTCGCCAAGGCGGGCGCGGCGGTGACCGTCCATCCGCATGACACCCCCGCGGACGAGCTCGCCGGCTACGACGGGGTCCTCCTCTCGCCCGGCCCCGGCGATCCCGAGCCGCTCGAAGCGCAGACCGAGACGGTGCGCGAGCTCCTCGGTCGCACGCACGTGCTCGGCATCTGCCTCGGCCACCAGCTGATCGCGCGCGCCACCGGCCACGAGACGTACAAGCTTCCTTTCGGCCACCGCGGCGCCAACCACCCGGTACACGAGAGGCTCACGGGCCGCGTGCTCGTGACGAGCCAGAACCACGGCTTCGCGGTGCGGCCGAGCGAGGCGGCCGAGGTGTCGCACGTCTCGCTCTACGACGGGACGGTCGAGGGGCTCGACCTGCCGCAGCTGCGCGCCCGCTCGCTGCAGTTCCATCCCGAGGCCGGCCCGGGCCCGCACGACGCCTGGCCGCTGCTCGAGGCCTGGGTCAACGAGGTGGCTTCGTGACGCTCCGCCCGCCACAGCCCGGCCTCTGGTGGCTGCAAACCTGCGCATCGCCGCGTCCTCAGTCGCATCCGTACGCACCGCGTACGAATGCTCCCTGCGTCCTTGCGCTGCTTGGTTTTCGCGCGCCAGAGACTCGAGCTGCGACGAACGGAGCGTCACATGCCACGGCGTAACGACCTCGAGTCGATCTGCATCGTCGGCTCCGGCCCGATCGTGATCGGGCAGGCGGCCGAGTTCGACTACGCCGGCTGCCAGGCGCTCAAGGTGCTCCGCGAGGACGGATTCCGCACGATCGTCGTCAACTCGAACCCGGCGACGATCATGACCGACCCCGGCTTCGCCGACCGGACGTACCTCGAGCCGCTCGACGCCGAGTCGGTGGCCGAGGTGCTGCGCCTCGAGCGTCCCGACGCGCTCCTGCCCACGATGGGCGGCCAGACGGCGCTCAACCTCGCGCGCGAGCTCGCGAACGCCGGCATCCTCGACGAGCTCGGGATCGAGCTGATCGGCGCGCGCCTCGAGGCGATCGAGCGTGCCGAGGACCGGCTCAAGTTCAAGGAGGCGGTCGAGTCGTGCGGGCTCAAGGTCCCGGCCTCGGCGATCGTCACCGAGCTCGACGAGCTCGAAGGCCTCCTGGTCCCCGCGGTCGTTCGTCCCGCGTTCACGCTCGGCGGCCACGGGGGCGGCTTCGCCTACACCGACGAGGAGCTGTACCGCCAGGTCGAGCGCGGCCTCTCGGAGTCGCCGATCGGCCAGGTTCTCGTCGAGGAGTCGGTGCGCGGCTGGGACGAGTTCGAGCTCGAGGTCGTCCGCGACCGGATCGACAACGTCGTCATCGTCTGCTCGATCGAGAACCTCGACCCGATGGGCGTCCACACCGGCGACTCCGTCACCGTCGCGCCGCAGATGACGCTCCCGGACGAGGCGTACCAGGAGCTGCGCGACGCCGCCGCTGCCGTGATCCGCTCGGTCGGTGTCGACACCGGCGGCTCGAACATCCAGTTCGCCCGTAGCCGCGAGACCGGCGAGGTGCGCGTGATCGAGATGAACCCGCGCGTCTCCCGCTCCTCCGCGCTCGCCTCGAAGGCGACCGGCTACCCGATCGCGAAGGTCGCAGCGCGCCTCGCCGTCGGCTACACGCTCGACGAGATCCCGAACGACCTGACGGGGACGACGCCCGCGAGCTTCGAGCCGACGCTCGACTACGTCGTGGTCAAGTTCCCGCGCTTCGCCTTCGAGAAGTTCCCGGGCGCCGACCGGACGCTCGGCACGCAGATGAAGTCGGTCGGCGAGACGATGGGCATCGGGCGCACGTTCGCCGAGGCCTTCCTCAAGGCGTACCGCTCGCGCGAGCTCGACGCGGGCGCCGCGACGCCGTGGCACGCGCTCGACGAGGTGCCGGAAGACGTGCACCCGTTCTTCCAGCGGGAGCTCGACACGATCCGCGGCGCGCTCGGCGGCATCGGCGACGTCGAGTCGCTCGTCGCAGGCGACTGGCTGCGCCTCAAGCGCGCCGGGCTCTCGGATGCGGACATTGCGGCCGCGGCAGGCGCGACCGAGACCGCGGTGCGGCAAAGGAGGCACGACTGCGGCGTCCGCCCCGCGTACCGGCGGGTCGACTCGTGCGCGGGCGAGGTCGAGGCAGCCTCGAACTACTACTACTCCACCTGGGGTGAGAGGGACGAGGCCGCGCCCACCGGCGACCGCCCACGCGTTGTCATCCTCGGCTCCGGCCCGAACCGGATCGGGCAGGGCATCGAGTTCGACTACTGCTGCGTCCACGCCGTCACGACCTACCGCGAGCTCGGCTACGAGGCGGTGATGGTCAACTGCAACCCGGAGACCGTCTCGACCGACTACGACACCTCCGACCGGCTCTACTTCGAGCCGCTCGACACCGAGTCGGTGCTCGCGATCTGCGAGCGGGAGAAGCCGGACGGCGTCGTGATCCAGTTCGGCGGCCAGACGCCGCTCAAGCTTGCGCGCACGATCGAGGACGCCGGCTACCGGATCCTCGGCACGCCGTTCGACGCCGTCGACCTCGCGGAGGACCGCGAGCGGTTCGCCGGCCTACTGCGCGCGCACGGGCTGCGCTCGCCGGAATGGGGCATCGCGGCGTCGCCCGAGGAGGCGGTCGAGATCGCGGAGGGGATCGGCTACCCGGTGCTCGTCCGGCCCTCCTACGTCCTCGGCGGCCGCGCGATGCGCGTCTGCTACACGGCCGACGAGGTGCGGGAGATGCCGCCGTTCGAGCGGATCCTCGTCGATCGTTTCGTCGAGCACGCGGTCGAGGTCGACGTCGACGCGCTGTGCGACGGCGTCGACACGTACGTCGCGGCCGTCATGCAGCACGTCGAAGAGGCGGGCGTCCACTCGGGCGACTCCGCCTGCGTCCTGCCCGCGCCGAGCCTCTCGTTCGCGCAGACCCAGGAGATCGCGCGCGTCGTGCGGATCCTTGGGCGCGCACTCGGCGCCGTCGGGCTCCTCAACGTCCAGCTCGCCCTGACGGGCGACGGCGAGGTCTACGTGATCGAGGCGAACCCGCGCGCCTCGCGGACCGTGCCCTTCGTGAGCAAGGCCACCGGTGTCGAGCTGGTCAAGGCGGCGTGCCGGCTCGCGCTCGGAGCCAAGATCTCCGAGCTCGGCTTGCCCCCGGAACGGGCCCCTCGCCAGTGGAGCGTGAAGGCGGCGGTGCTGCCCTTCGCGCGCTTCCCCGGCAGTGACCCCGTGCTCGGCCCCGAGATGCGCTCGACGGGCGAGGTGATGGCGAGTGCCGCAGACCTCTCCACCGCGCTCGACAAGGCCGAGCGCGCCGCGGGTCGCAGGCTGCCGCGGTCCGGGTCGGTCTTCATCTCGATCCGCGAGCCCGACCATCAGCAGGCCGTGCCGATCGCCGCCACGCTCGTCGGCCTCGGCTTCGAGCTCTACGCGACCGAGGGAACCGCCGCCACGCTCGCGGCGGCGGGGATCGCGGTCGAGCCGGTGCGGAAGCTGAGCGAAGCCCGCGACGGCGAGCCGACGGTCGTCGACCTGATCCGCCGAGGCCGCTGCGACCTCGTCATCAACACGCCCGAGGGTCGCAACGCGCGCTCGGACGGCTACGCGATTCGCGAGGCGGCGCTCGCGCGGCGCGTGCCGTGTATCACGACGCTTTCGGGCGCAGCCGCCGCCGTGCACGCAATCGCGACCGCGCGCGCGGAACAGGCGGTCTCTCTCCAGGAACGGATCGATGTCGAGCTCGGGCTCGCGCAGCACGCGTAGCGTCACCGGCTCCGAGCGGATCGGGCCGTACACGCTGCTGCGACTCGAGCGCGGCGGCCTCGAGCCCGGCGTGCCGGGGCAGTTCTTCATGCTCGAGGCTCCGGGACGGCTCCTGCCGCGGCCGTTCTCGCTCTGCCTCGCGCCGCCCGGCGAGCTCGCGTTCCTCGTCGATCCGATCGGGCCGGGGACGGAGGCGCTCTGCCGCCTCCGCGCCGGCGACGAGATTGGCGTGCTCGGGCCGCTCGGTCACGGCTACCGCCTCGACGTCGAGCGGCCACTCCTCGTCGGCGGCGGAATCGGCATCGCGCCGTTGCCCTACCTCGCCGAGCAGCTCGGAGGCACGCCTCCCGTCGTCCTCGGCTTCCGGAGCACGGCGCATGCGGAGGCGGCCATGCTCATGCCCGGTGCGGAGGTCGTCGTCGACCCCGTCCTCGTCACCGAGCTGCTCGAACCTGGCTCAGCTGGTCGGGATTGGGACGTGATGGCCTGCGGGCCGGAGCCGATGCTCCATGCGGTCGCCGCACTCTGCCCGACCGCGCAGCTCGCCTGGGAGGCGCCGATGGCCTGCGGCTACGGCGCCTGCTACGGCTGCGTCGTCGAGATCGACGGGAAGCTCGAGCGGCTCTGCCTCGAGGGACCGGTCCTCGACGCCGCCCGCGTGCGCGCCCGCGTGAAGGTCGCCGCATGAGGATCCTCAACGCCAGCGGTTGCCTCGACGCGCTCGTGGCACCGGAGGTGGCCAAGCAGCTCGACGCGTTCGTGACCAAGACGGTCACGCCTCTGCCACGGGAGGGGAGCGCGCCGCCGCGGATCGCCGAGACCTCGCACGGGATGCTGAATGCGATCGGCCTCGCGAACCCGGGCCGCGACCGCTTCCTCGCCGAGCACCTGCCCCGCCTGCGCGAGCTCGGGGTTCCGCTCTGGGTCAGCGTCGGCGGCTTCTGCGCCGACGACTACGCCGAGACCTGCTCGCGCCTGGCCGAGATCGAGGCGATCGAGCTCAACCTCTCGTGCCCGAACGTCGACGAGGCGGCCGACTCGGCGGCGGAGATCGTGGCTGCGTGCCGCCGCGCGACCGAGCTGCCGCTCTACGCGAAGCTCTCCGCCGCCCACCCCGACGTCGCCGAGGTCGCTCGCGCGGTCGCCGCCGCCGGCGCGGACGGGCTCTCGCTCATCAACACGCTTCGCGCGACCGCGCTCGACAAGCACCTGCGTCCGGTGCTCGCGCGCGGGAGCGGCGGGCTCTCGGGGCCGGCGTTGAAGCCGATCGCTCTCCACGCAGTGACCGTTTGCCACGACGCGACGAGCCTGTCGATCGTCGGCATGGGCGGGATCGAAAACGGCCGGGATGCCCTCGAGTTCGCGGCCTGCGGCGCTCGCGATATCGCGCTCGGAACCGTCCTCTTCGCCGATCCCGGCGCCCCGACACGGGTTCGTGCCGAGCTCGCGGTCGCCTGTGCGGCTGCGGGCGTTGCCAAGCCGGACGACGCGACGAGCTTGGCAAAAAGCCCGGAAACCCAGCGAAAAGTCCCAGCTTGAAGGTCGGGGGCACATTGGTAAGATCGGCCGGCCGTGAGTCCGACCAAGACGCAGGCGCACGCTCCGCTACGTTCCCTCGACCAGCGGATGGACGCCCTCAAGCGAGCCAACGACGTCCGCGTCAAGCGCGCGAAGCTCAAGAAGGACCTCAAGGAGGGGAAGGTCCGGATCGAGCAGATCCTCGGTAACCCGCCCGAGTACGTCTCGACGGCGAAGGTGATCGACATCCTGATGGCGGTGCCGAAGTTCGGCCGCGTGAAGGCCGCGCGCTTCCTCAACACGTGCCGGATCAGCCAGTCGAAGACCGTCGGCGGACTGTCCGACCGGCAGCGCGCCGAGCTGATCGGCCTCTTCAACAGCCGGTAGTGGGCGAGGGTCGGATGCCGACGGTGCTCGTCGTCACGGGCCCGTCGGGCGCCGGCAAGGGGACCCTGATCCGCGAGCTCGTCGAGCGCGTGCCCGGGATAGAGCCGACCGTCTCGGCCACGACCCGCGAGCGGCGGCGGGGGGAAGAGGATGGCCGCGAGTACTGGTTTCTCACCGATGCCGACTTCCTCCGGCGGGTGGCGCGCGGCGAGTTCCTCGAGCACGTCGAGTTCGTCTCCGGCCATCGCTACGGGACGCTCCGCCTCGAGCTCGACCGGATCGCGGCCAACGGCCACGTGCCGCTGCTCGAGCTCGAGACCGAGGGAGCGCTCCGGGTCAAGCACGAAGTGCCTGGCGCGGTCACGATCTTCATCTCCGCCCGGGTCGAGGAGCTCGAGCGGCGCCTGCGGGAGCGCGCAACGGAGAGCGCGGGGGAGATCGGCGAGCGGATCGAGCTTGCGCGCAAACAGCTCGAGCAGGCCGGCGAGTTCGACCATGTGATCGAGAACGACGACCTCGAGCGGGCGGTCGACGAGCTGACCACCCTCGTCCGCGCCTTGCTGAGCCCTGCAGCTACCATGCCCCGGCAATGATCGAACCCCGCGTCGACGACCTGCTGGAGACTGTGGACTCGCGCTACGCGCTCGTGATCGTGGCTGCGAAGCGTGCCCGGCAGATCAACAACTACCACCACCAGCTCGGCGAGGGCACATTCGGCGACAACTTGCCGCCGCTCGTCGAGAGCCGGTCGAAGAACTATCTGACCATGGCCCTGGAGGAGGTTTCTCAGGGCATGCTCAAGTACGACTACACCGCCTGACGCGCGTTAGCCGCGCCTGCCCCGGGTAGGCATCATTTCGGCATGTCCCGCGTGCTCCTCGGCGTCACGGGCGGCATCGCCGCCTACAAGGCGTGCGAGCTCTGCCGCTTGCTCGTCAAGGACGGCCACGATGTCGTGCCCCTGGTCACGCCGGGCGCCGAGCGATTCGTCACCGAGGAGACGTTCCGCGCGCTCGCGCGGCGTCCTCCGGGCGACGACGTCTACCTCCATCTGACGCGGGCCGACCTGCTCGTCGTGGCGCCGTGCACGGCGAACACGCTCGCCAAGCTCGCGCACGGGCTCGCCGACAACGTGCTCACCGAGGCCGCGCTCGCGCATCGAGGGCCGGTGCTCGTCGCGCCGGCGATGAACCCGCGGATGTGGTCGCATCCAGCCACCCGCGTGAACGCCGAGGCGCTGCGCGCGCGAGGCATCGCCCTCGTCGGCCCGGACGAGGGCGAGACCGCGGAGGGCGAGCTCGGCGTGGGCCGGATGGCCGAGCCGGAAGAGATCCTCCGGGCCGCCCGCGAGCTGCTGGCGGGGACCGGCCCGTTACGCGGGAAGCATGTCCTCGTCTCGGCGGGCGGCACGCGCGAGCCGCTCGACGCGGTCCGCTACGTCGGCAACCGCTCGTCTGGCCGAATGGGCGTCGCGCTCGCGGCCGAGGCGCGCCGGCGCGGCGCCGAGGTGACGCTGCTCGCGGCGAACCTCGCGGTGCCGGCGCCGACCGGGGTCGAGCTCGTCGAGACGCCGACCGCCGCCGATCTCGAACGAGAGACGCTCGCCCGAGCCGCGGAGGCCGACATCGTCGTCATGGCCGCCGCCGTCGCCGATTACCGGCCGGCCGAGTCGCTTGCCTCGAAGCGCCCGAAGGACACGGCGATGTGGACGCTCGAGCTCGAGCCGACGGCGGACGTGCTGTCGGTGCTGGGCGAGCGCCGCCGCGACGGCCAGCTTCTCGTGGGCTTCGCGGCCGAGACCGGCGAGGCCGGCCTGGAGCGCGCGCGGGAGAAGCTCGCCCGCAAGGGCGCCGACCTCTTCGTCCTCAACGACGTCTCCCGTACGGATATCGGTTTCGACGTGTCCGAGAACGAGGTGACGCTTCTCACGCGATCCGGGGAGCGCCCGATTGCGAAGGCACCGAAGGAGGAGATCGCCGCGGCGATCCTCGACCAGGTGGAGGCCCTGATCGCAAATGGCTGAGCGTGCCCTCGAACCCCTCGCCCCGAGTGGGCTGATCTCGACGATCGTCGAGAACCTCGGCCGGGTCGTCCACGCGCCCGACGAGACCCTGCGCCTCGCCGTCCTCTGCCTCGTCGCGGAGGGGCACGCGATCATCGAGGACTTCCCCGGAGTCGGCAAGACGATGCTCGCGAAGGCGCTCGCCCGCTCGCTCGACTGCCACTTCGCCCGCCTCCAGTTCACGCCCGACCTCTTGCCGTCGGACGTGACCGGCGTCAACGTCTTCAACCAGCGTCAGAACGAGTTCGAGTTCCGGCCCGGCCCCGTGTTCGCGAACCTCCTCCTCGTCGACGAGGTGAACCGCGCTTCGCCCAAGACGCAGGCGGCACTGCTCGAGTGCATGGAGGAACGGCAGGTGTCCGTGGACGGGGTCACGTACCCGCTCGAGCCGCCGTTCATGGTCATGGCGACCCAGAACCCGATCGAGTACGAGGGGACGTATCCGCTGCCCGAGGCGCAGCTCGACCGCTTCACGATGCGGCTCTCCCTCGGCTACCCGCCGCTCGCCGAGGAGGCTCGGATGCTCGACGAGCAGACGCATGAGCCACCGCTCCAGTCGCTGCCGGCGGTCGCCGACGCCCTCGACGTGCTCCGACTCGTCGCGGCGGCGCGCGCCGTGTACGTCGAGGAGAGCATCGGGCGCTACGTCGTCGCGCTCCTGCGGCAGACGCGCAGCGACCCGCGCCTCTACCTCGGCGCCAGCCCGCGTGCCGGCATCGCCCTGCTGCGGGTGGCGAAGGCCCGGGCTCTGTCCGACGGGCGGGACTACGTCACCCCGGACGACGTGAAGGCCGTGGCAGCCGTGGTGCTGGCCCATCGGCTGATCCTTGCGCCGGAGGCTCGCTCGGCGGGTCTCGGGCCGGTCGAGCTCGTCGCCGACGCACTGGCGCACACGCCGGTCCCGGTCTGATGACCCGTCGGGGTCGAGCGGTACTTGCACTCGGCATCCTCTGCTGGATCGTCGCCGTCGTCTTCGGCTCGCCCGCGCTCTATCCGGTAGCGGCCGGGCTCGTTCTCGTCGTGCCCCTCGCGGTCGCGTGGGTCCGGATCACGCTGCGCCAGCCGCATGTGAGCCGCCGCTGGCGGCACGACAGCCTGATCGAGCGGGACGACGTCGAGATCGAGCTCGTCCTCCGGCGCGAGCCCGGCGCGCCGCTGCCGAACGTCGTCGCGCACGAGCAGGTGGGGCGGCTCGGGGCGAAGGAGCTCGAGCTGCGGTCCCGCGGCCGTGGTCGCCACTCCGGCTCCTACCGTCTCATGGACGTGCCGCGAGGCCGCCACCGCTTCGCTCCCGTCCGCCTGGCGATCGCCGACCCGTTCGGGCTCGCCGGGGCGGGGCTGGCAGTGGACGAGCAGCAGGCGCTCGTCGTCTACCCACGCCTCGTCGAGCTCGAGCAGCTGTTCTTCGATGGCGGCGCAGGCCCCGAGCATGGCCGCCGGCTCCTGCTGCGGCGGCCCGTCGGCTTCGAGCTTCACAGCGTCCGCGACTACCAGCAGGGAGAGTCGCTCCGGCGTGTCCACTGGCCGTCGACGGCCCGTCGCGGCTCGCTCATCGTGAAGGAGCTCGAGGACTCGCCGCGCGACGAGGTCGCGGTGCTGCTCGACGGAGACGCCTCGGCGGTCGCCGGCTCGCCGCCGGAGTCGTCCTTCGACGTCGCCGTCCGGGTCGCCGGCTCGATCCTGCTCGCGCAGGTCCGGCGCGGGCGACGCTGCGTGCTCGTCCTCAACTCCGCCGGCCGGGAAACGCAGACCGTCTCGTCGGAAGGACCGGACTGGCAGCGCGCGCTCGAGCTCCTCGCTGCGGCGGAGCCCGACGCGCGTAGTCCGGCATCGGCGTTGCTCCGGTCGGCGGACGGTCCGGCGGGGCGCTCGCTCGAGCTCGTCGTGGTCACCTCCCGGGTCGAACGGTCGCTCGTCGACCGCCTGGTCGAGCGCGCCGTCACGCGGCGCTCGGCGGCGCTCGTCCACGTCGAGCCGCAGGGCTTCGCCGGCGGAGCGCGCCGTGCGGAGCCCGCGCTGCTGCGCCTGCAGGCGGCAGGCGTGCCGGTCGCCGTCGTGCGGCAGGGAGACGATCTCGGGGCCGTCCTCAACGGTGCGAGACCGGCGGAGCAGGCGCGTGCGTAGGGCGGCGCGGACGGTCGCCGTCAGCGCTCCGGCGCTCGTCGTCGTCGCCGTGGCCTGGCTTCGCCTCGAACAGCCGCTCTCGTCGCTCTGGCGCGTGCTCGCGCTCGTCGCCCTGGCTCTCGCGCCCGCGCTCGCTCGCCGCGGCTGGCTCCGCCTCGTCGTCGCAGTGGCCGCGACGGTCTGCGCGGCTCGGGTTGCCGTGGGAGTCGACCTCGTCCCGTGGCGCCTCGACGACCCCGGTTCCGGGTTCGGCGTCTCGGATTCGTTCTCAACGCTGGGGACTCGGTTCGGGAACGGGTTCGCCGACTTCTACGGCACCCATCTGCCGTTCGACCCGCGCGTGCACGCCGCGATGCACGAGCTCGTGCTCACGGGCCTCTTCCTCTTCGCGCTCGGCGTGGCCCTGCTCGTGGCCGCGCGGAGGCCCGTGGGGAGCGCCCTCGCGCTGCTCGTCGGGGCGGGCTGGCCGGCGACGCTCCTCGGCCCGTCGCACGGAGTCGCGATCGGCGCCGCCATCCTCGGCGCGGCGCTCCTCGTGCTCGCCGGGCTCGGCTCTCGCCGCATCCCGGTCCTCGCCCTGCCCGCGGCGGCGGTGGTCGCCGTCGCGGCTGTCGCGGTCGGCTCCGCGACGGCGGCTCGCCACGGCCTCGTCCACTGGCAGTCCTGGAACCTGGCGCACGTCGCAGGGGGGCCCAGTGACGTCGGCTTCGTCTGGAACGCGCAGTACGGCGGCCTCCAGTGGTCGGGCCCGGCGAGGACCGTTCTCGAGGTCGAGTCCGCGAGCCCGCCGTCCTACCTGCGCGCGACGGTGCTCGACGACTTCCAGGGAGACGCGTGGGCCGTCGGGCCGCCTCGCCCGGGCGACTCGCTCGAGCCGGCAGCCGCCCGGCGCCTGAGCAACGAGACTCGCGAGAACGTGACGGCGACGGATCTCGCCGACTCGCATCTCGTGGGTGGAAGTGTCCCGATCCGCTTCGAAGCGCAGGCCCCGCTCGTACGGATTCAGCCGGGGTTCGCCGCCCTCGACCAGGATCTCCCGCGCGGCTTCAAGTACAGGGTCTGGAGCTACATCGCGCGGCCGACCGCAGCCGCGCTGCGCCGCTCTCCTGCGGAGTACCCATCGGCGCTGACGGGCGAAGGCCTGCTCGATGTCGGAGCAGGCCTGACCCTGCCGCCATTCGGGACTCCGAACCAGGCCTCCGATGCCCTGTCGCTCGTCGCCACGCGGCCGGAGCTTCGCGCGTACCTGCCGCTCGTGCACCGCGCGCAGCAGGTGGCCGGCAGAGCGCGGACCCCGTACGACGCGGTCGAGAAGCTCGAGCGGTGGTTCGTCTCCTCCGGCATCTTCCGCTACTCGAACCACCCGACAGTGAAGTCCCCGCCGCTCGTCGGCTTCGTCACCGAGACGCACGCCGGGTACTGCCAGTACTTCGCGGGCGCGATGGCGCTGATGCTTCGTTATCTCGGCATTCCCGCGCGGGTCGCGGTCGGCTTCGCCGGCGGCGCCTACGACCCGAACCAGCACCTGTGGAACGTCTCGGACCGCGAGGCCCACGCCTGGGTAGAGGTCTGGTTCAGAGGCTATGGCTGGCTTCCGTTCGACCCGACACCGGCCGGCCCCGGCGCACCTCCACGCCACACACAGGCAGGGGTGCCCCCGACAGCGGGGAACGGCCCCGGCGGCTCGAGCCGGTCGGCGTCCGGCAGAACCACGCGTGCCGCCCGGGGCAAGTCGGCCGCGGTGCAGATACTGCGAACCCGCAAGGGGTCCCTTCGCCATCGGAGCTCGGTCGCAGATCTCGGCGGCGGGGGCCGCGGCCGGGCGGCCCTGCTTCTGCTTGCCGGCCTCGCCGCCGCGGTAGGAGCGATCGCGCTCGCCAAGCTCGGCCTTCGCCTGACCCGAAGAATGCGGCGTGATCCGCGCGGGGTGGCCGCCGGCTGCCGGCAGGAGCTCATCTCCTTCCTCATCGACCAGCGGATCGAGGCGCCGCGCAGTGCGACACTCGGCGACCTCGGCGAGCTCTTCCGGTACGAGTTCGGCGTCACGCCCGAGCCCTTCGTGGCGGTGGCGACCGCTGCCCGCTTCGGTCCGGCCGAGCGAGCGGGCGCCGCAGCCCTCGAAGCGAGGAGGGAGCTGCGAGCGCTCCTCGCCGCCGCGCGCCGGAGCCTCACGCTGCGGGCGCGGCTTCGCGGCCTCGTCTCGTTCCGGTCGCTGACGCGTCCCGCGGCGGTTGAGGCATGAGCGAATCGACGTACAGCCTCTTCCAGCGCGGCCGCCGGCACCTGCGGGCGGGCATGGCCGCTCAGGCCACCGTCTCACTCGAGAAGGCGAAGCGGCGTGAGCCGGACAAGGCCTCGATCCGCGAGGCGCTCGGGATCGCGTACTTCCGGATCCGGCGGTGGAGCGAGGCCGAAGAGGAGTTCCGCAAGGTGATCGAGCTGTCGCCGGTCAACGACTACGCGCATTACGCCCTGGGTCGCTGTCTCGAGAAGCAGGGACGGCACGTCGAGGCGAACCGGCACTACAAGCTCGCGAGCTCGCTGCGGCCGGGATCGGCGCAGTACCGTGCGCGCATCCGCGAGCTGGACTAGCTTCGCGGCATGCGGGCGGTGGTGCAACGCGTGGCGCGCGCTAGCGTCACGCCGGGTGGCGAGATCGGACGCGGCCTCTGCGTGCTGCTCGGTGTCGCGGGCAGGGATGGGGAGGCGGAGGCTGCGCGGCTCGCGGGGAAGGTCGCTCGGCTGCGGATCTTCTCCGCCGGCGATGGGCGGTTCGACCGCTCGGTCGAGGACGTGGCGGGCGCGGTGCTCGTCGTCTCGCAGTTCACGCTCATCGCGGACACCGCGAAGGGGAACCGGCCGAGCTTTGGCGACGCCGCGCCACGCGACCAGGCGGAGCCTCTGTACGAGCGCTTCTGCGCGGAGGTGCGCGCGCTGGGCATCCCGGTCGAGACCGGGGTCTTCGGCGCGAAGATGGAGGTCGAGCTCGTGAACGACGGGCCGGTGACGATCGTCCTCGACACGTGACGACGCTCGCGGAGCTCGAGGAGCGGCGCGCCTACGAGTGCCGCCTCACGCCGGGCCGCGCGCTCGAGACGCTCGACGAGGCGGAGGAGTTCCTCTGCGACCGCGGCCTCCTGACCCGCACCGCTGACTGCGCGTTGCCGAGCCTGTTCGAGGCGTGTCACGAGGAGCCGTATGCCCGCGACCGTCCGGGATTCGGCCAATGGCCGGCGACCAAGTTCCCCTGGTTCGGGCAGGTCGGTGCGCGAGGCCACCTGACCCTCGCCGTGCACGGCGGCAAAAGCCTTCTCGTGACGGACCGGGTCGCCGGGCTCCTCGACCCGATTTGCCGGGCCGAGCTCGAGCGGATGAAGGCTGCGGACGACGGCTGGGCACGGCTGCTCGGACACCTCGCCGACGCCGGCCCGTCCGAGCTCGCGGACCTCCAGACGGAGCTCGCCCTGACGCCGAAGGAGCTCAAGAGCCTCCGCTCGCCGCTCGAACGCTGCGGCGCGATCGTCGCCCGCCCGACCGTCTACGAGGAGCCCCACCGGCACACGAGCCTGCTCCTCCGCTGGGACCAGGCGCACCCGGACCGGAGCGGCGCGACGAACCCGCGGCAGGCGCTCGGCGACCTGCTCTGCGCCGGCGTCCGAGCCGCCGTCGTCGCGCCGGAGCGCGAGGTGGCGGGCTGGTTTTCGTGGCGGTGGCATTGGGACGGCCACCTCGTCGACGAGCTCGTCCAGGCCGGCCGTCTCGTCCGCGTCGACGGCCACCTCGCGACGGACGGCTGACGAAGGCCCGCTGCTACACTCGCCAGACCACATTTCACCGGTTCGGAGAAATGGGCCTGCGGGCCCATTTTTTATGACGGGGACGGAGCAAATGCCGACGACACTCGAGAAGGAGCGCCAGCTGCAGAAGGAGATCGCACCCCGGGTCGAGCACGACCTGCCGGGCGTGGACGTCCTCGCGGTCGAGCTCCTGACGCCGTCGCGCTTCCGCGTCTACGTCGACCATCCGGAAGGTGTCGACCACGCCCTGTGCGGGCGCGTCACGGACCTCCTGCGCGACTACCTGCGCGAGTACAGCGTCGAGGTTTCCTCGCCGGGGCTCGACAGACCGCTACGCCGGCAAGAGCATTTCGAAGCCGCGCTGGGACAGCGCGTACGGCTCCGCACCGCCGGGCGAAAGCTGCGCGGCGAGGTCCTCGCCGCCGGAAGCGAGGGCGTGAAGGTCGCCGCCTCGGACGGCGCCGAGACCGAAATCCCGTACAGCGAGATCGTGCGGGCGAACCTGATCCCAATTTCTGATTTGAACGGGGGAGCGTGACATGACCCAGGAGATCATCGAGGCCGTCCGCGAGATCGAGCGCGACAAGGGAATCGAGGAGGGCGCGCTCGTGTCCGCGCTCGAGGACGCGCTCCTCGCGGCCTACAAGAAGACGCCGGGCGCGTCGCGCCACGCGACGGTCGAGATGGACGACGACACCGGCGACTTCCGCGTCTTCTCGGTCGAGCTCCCCGCCGACATCGAGGAGCGGTTGCTCGACGAGGCGCGCGAGCGCAAGCTCGAGGAGCTCGAGAAGCTCGAGGAGGAGACGGGCGAGCGCCAGCACACGCTCATCTTGGACGACGACCTCGACATCGACTGGTCCGATATCCCGGACGAGGACGTCAAGCGGGAGGACGTCACGCCCGAGGGCTTCGGCCGCATCGCTGCGCAGACTGCGAAGCAGGTCATCCTGCAGCGGATCCGCGAGGAGGAGCGGCGGATGATGTACGACGAGTACATCGACCGCGTCACCGAGGTCGTGACGGGAATCGTCCAGCAGGCCGGCGACCGCAACAACGTCCTCGTCGACCTGGGCAAGGTCGAGGCGCTGCTGCCGCGCTCCGAGCAAGTCGACGGCGAGCGCTACGAGCAGGGCTCGCGGATCAAGGCCGTCATCACCGAGGTGCGCTCGGGGACGAAGGGCCCGCAGGTCATCCTCTCCCGCCGCGATCCCGAGCTGATCAAGACGCTGTTCGAGCTCGAGGTGCCGGAGATCGCAGACGGCCTCGTCGAGATTCGCGGCGTCGCACGGGAGCCCGGTTACCGCTCGAAGATCGCCGTCGAGTCGCACGCCCAGGGCGTCGACCCGGTCGGCGCCTGCGTCGGTCCGCGCGGCTCGCGGGTGCGCATGGTCGTGTCGGAGCTCCGCGGCGAGAAGATCGACATCATCCCGTGGAACCCGGAGCCGGCGCGGTTCGTCGCGAAGGCGCTCTCGCCGGCGCGCGTGCGCGAGGTCTACCTCGACGACGAGGCCAAGGAGGCCACCGTCGTCACCCCGGACGACCAGCTCGCGCTCGCGATCGGCAAGGAGGGCATGAACGCCCGGCTCGCCGCACGTCTCACGGGCTGGAAGATCGACATCCAGAGCGACACCGAGTTCGCGCAGGCCGAGGCTGAGGCGGCCTTCGGCGGCGGCAACGGCGAGGCAGGCGAGGACTTCTCGGGCCGCTGTGGTGCGATCCTGTCGAACGGGAAGCGCTGCCCCAACGCCGCGCTCCCCGGCTCGAAGTACTGCGGCGTGCCGGCGCACCAGGAGCTCGCACTCCACGACTCGGACGAAGAGGAGCCGGTCGTCACTTCATCCGAGCCTGAGCTCGAGGCACGCGCCGACACGATGGAGCCCGACGCGGAAAGTGTCGGCCCCTCGCTGCCGGAGCTCGAGGTGCCGGAGGTGGATTCCGAGGCGCCCGCCGACGTCGCCGCGACGCACGGGCCGGACGCGGTCGCAATCGCGGAGGCGGAAGGCGAGGTCGACCTCGACACGGTCGTGCCGCAGCCAGAGCGCGCGCCGGCCGCGGACGAGACGGACGGCATTCCGATCGAGGTCGAGGAGGCTTCGGCGGAGGAGGGTTAGGCGTGGCGCAGCCGCTCAGACGCTGCTCAGGCTGTGGCCGTCGCGCGCCGCAGCGGAATCTGCTCCGCTTCACGGTTCGCAACGGCGTCCTCGTGGCCGGCCGCAACGAGCCGGGCCGCGGCGCGTACACGTGTCGCACCCCGGCGTGCTTCGACCGCGCTGCGGAGCGCGGGATGTTCGCCCGCGCCCTGCGACAGCAAGTCCGCGTCGGCCCAGAGCTACGCCGCCTTTACACTGATGTGACCAATGGCTAACGGAGGCAACAGACCGAACCGTCCGCTCCGCCCGCGTGGCGGCGGCGGCGCCGGTGGTGGACGCCGGCGCCGCGTCGTCATCGACCAGGGCGGGGCTCGCCCTTCCCGCGAGCAGCGGCAGGCGCGCCAGGACAGTCAGCGCTCTCGCGAGCCGCGCCCGCCGGCACCGCCGCCGACGGGGCCTGTCTCCGTCGAGTCCGGTGTCAGCGTCCGCGACCTCTCGCAGGCGCTCGGCGTGCCGATGCCGAACATCATCAAGATCCTCATGGGCCTGGGCCAGATGCGCACGGCGACGCAGTCGCTGAGCGACGAGGAGGTCGAGCTGATTGCGACGGAGGTCGGCCGCGAGATCACGATCAAGCACGCGGCCGACGAGGAGGAGGAGCCCGAGGCGTTCGACGATCCGGACTCCACGCTCCAGGCGCGGCCGCCGGTCGTGACGATCATGGGACATGTCGACCACGGCAAGACGACGCTGCTCGACGCGATCCGCAACGCGCGCGTCGTGGCAACCGAGGCAGGTGGCATCACGCAGCACATCGGCGCCTACCAGGTCGACGTCGACGGCCGCAAGATCACCTTCCTCGATACCCCGGGTCACGAGGCCTTCACCGCCATGCGTGCCCGCGGCGCGAAGGTGACGGACATCGCCGTGCTCGTCGTGGCCGCCGACGACGGCGTCATGCCGCAGACGAAGGAGTCGATCGCGCATGCGCGCGCGGCCGAAGTGCCGATCGTCGTCGCCGTGAACAAGGTCGACCTCGCCGATGCAAACGTCGATCGTGTCAAGGGCGAGCTCGCCCAGGAGGGCCTCCAGCCCGAGGACTGGGGCGGAACGACGCAGTTCGCAGAAGTTTCCGCAAAGACGCAGCAGAACCTCGACGAGCTGCTCGAGAAGGTGCTGCTCGTCGCCGATCTCGAGCTGGAAGGCCTGAAGGCGAACCCCGATGCCGAGGCCTCGGGCCCGATCATCGAGTCGCGGCTCGACGTCGGGCGTGGGCCGGTGGCGACGATGCTCGTGCAGCGCGGGACGCTCACGGTCGGCGACGCCGTCGTCGCGGGCGACGCGCACGGCCGCGTCAAGGCGCTCTTCGACTACAAGGGTGAGCGGCGCGAGACCGCGGTTCCCGGCGAGCCGGTCGAGATCCTCGGCTTCGACAAGCCTCCCGCGGCCGGAGAGCTGGCGCGCGTCGTCACGAACGACCGGGAGGCACGTGACGTCGCGAACCGGCGTGGCGAGCGGCTGCGCCGCGAGCAGCTCGCGGCCGTCCGTCCCAGTGGCGGCGTCTCGCTCGAGGGTCTGTACGAGCAGCTGCAGGCCGGCGAGGTCTCCGATCTCAACCTGGTCGTGCGCGGCGACGTCGTCGGCTCGGTCGAGGCCGTCGTCTCGGAGCTGTCGAAGTTCGAGCACCCGGAGGTGCGCCTGAACGTGATCGCCGAGGGCGTCGGCGCGATCACGCAGAACGACATCATGCTCGCCTCCGCCTCCGACGCCCTCATCGTCGGCTTCAACGTGCGCCCGAACGCCGAGGCTCGTGCGCTCGCCGCACGCGAGGGCGTCGAGATCCGGACGTACGACGTCATCTACAAGCTGACCGAGGACATCGAGCAGGCGCTCGTCGGCAAGCTCGCCGCGATCTCGACCGAGGAGACGATCGGCGAGGCCGAGGTGCGCGCGCTCTTCCGCGTCTCGCGGCTCGGCACGATCGCGGGTTGCATGGTCACCGACGGCGTCGTCCGCCGGAACGCAAGCGTGCGCGTGATCCGTGACGGCGCCGTGATCTACACCACGACGGTCTCCCAGCTGAAGCGATTCAAGGACGACGTCCGCGAGGTCGCGGAGGGCTTCGAGTGCGGCATCCTCCTCGAGGGCTTCAACGACGTGAAGGAAGGGGACGTGCTCGAGGTCTTCGAGACGCGTGAGATCGAGCGGACGTCGCTCGACGAAGCTCCTTCCGCGGCGTCCTAGAGCAGCTCGAGCACCGGGCGGGCCTGCTCGCCGCCGGCCTCCGCGTGCGCGCGCAGCGGGATCCCGTGCGGTCCCTTCGCGTCGCGCGCTTCAGGATGTGTGGTGAGGATGGCGCCGACGATCTCGACCTCGCCGAGCATCGCCGCCGCGAAGACGTCGAGTCTTGCTCCGTGGGCGAGCAGCAGCTCGGCGATGTCGCGGCGACCCATGTGCGCGGCGGCCCCGAGCCCGGTCTCCCAGTCTCCATCACCCCAGTCCCAAGCGGCGTTCGCGAGCGTGACGTCGGCCTCCAGCGCCGTGCGAACCGCCTCGAGGTCCCCGTGCGCATTGCCGACGAACTCCTGGACTGCGCTCATCCCGTCGCCTCCCTCTGGCCCGTTCCGGCGCCGGTAGCCTCGATCAACCGTGCCAGCTCCTGGTTGCCCCGAGCGATCGCCTCGGCCTCGACGGTGTATTCGCCGTCCTCTCCGATGTGCGGATCAGCGCCGTGCTCGAGCAGCAGCCGCGCGACGCCGAGCGCGTCGGAGAAAGCACACGTCCCCAGCGGCGTGACTCGGGCGAAGGCCGCGGTGGCAAGGACGTTCGGGTCGGCGCCTGCCGCGAGCAGGGCAGCCGCGGCGGGGACGTTGTCGACGAAGGCCGCCAGGTGGAGTGCCGTGAAGCCGTCGGCGCTCCAGGCGTCGGGCGCGGGGAGGCCGTCGGCGTATCCCGCGACGAGGCGGTCCCACGGGTCCGACGGCTCGCCGGCCTCGAGAATCGCGGTGAACGCCGACCCGCGTCCCCTGTAGGCAGCGGTGAGCAGCGGCGAGAGACCCTCGGCGTTGCGGGCGTCGCGCGCCGCCGGATCCATGCCGAGCAGCGCGCGAATCCCCTCGGCGTCGCCTTTCTCTATGAGCTCGAAGATCGTGGCCAATGCTTTCTCCTCGACAGATGGGAAATTATTAGTTAGCCTAACCAACTATGTCAAGTCGCAGGCGTGAGGCCGCCGACAGCATGCACTCGGCGGCGATCCATCTTCTGCGTCGCGCGCGCGAGGTCGATGCGAGCGCCATGGGTATCTCGGCAGCGCGCGCGTCCGCGCTGTCGGTGCTCGTGTTCGGCGGGGCACGGTCGCTGACGGAGCTGGCGGCCGCCGAACGCGTGACCAACGCGACGATGAGCAAGCTCGTGACGGCAATGGAGACGGAAGGGCTCCTGCGGCGGTATCCGGACGTGAACGACGCGCGGTCGATCCGAATCGAGGCCACGGCGAAAGGGAGGCGGATCCTCGAGCGCGGCCGGGAACGGAGGCTGGACCTCCTCGAGCGGCTCCTGGGCGAGGCGAACGAGGCAGAGATCGCCGCCGTACGCACGGCCGCCTCGGTCGTCGAGCGCGCGGTCCACTCCGCTTGAATCCACGCCGTGGCGAGCGGCTGGGTCGGAATCCTCACCTGTGAGCTCCACTTCCCCGAGGCGCATTCGTTGAAGGAGAAGCGTCGCCACCTCCGCTCCGCGAAGGCACAGCTCCAGAACCGCGTCGGGGCTTCGGTGGCCGAGGTGGACCATCACGACGTCTGGCAGCGCGCACGCATCACGGCGGCCTGCGTCGCCCGCGAGCACCGAGAGGTCGAGCGGCTGCTCGACGAGGCGGAGCGGTGGCTGCGCGGTCAGGAATGGGAGGTCACGCTCGCCGAGCGGCTCCTCGTCGATCCCGAGGAATAGGCTCGCGCCCCAATGCATGCCGTGGAGCTGATCGAGCGCAAGCGGAATGGTGAGGAGATTCCCGCGGCCGAGCTGCGGGAGTTCGTGGCCGCGTACGCGAACGACGCTGTTCCCGACTACCAGGCCGCCGCGTTGCTGATGGCGGTCTGGTTCCGCGGCCTGTCGTCCGCGGAGACGTTTGCGCTCACCGAGGCAATGGTCGCGAGCGGAGAGACGGTTGATCTCTCCGCGCGGCTGGGCCGGCGCGTGGTCGACAAGCACTCCACGGGCGGGGTGGGGGACAAGACGACGCTAGCCCTCGGCCCCGTCGTCGCAGCGTGTGGCGCCCCGTTCGGGAAGATGAGCGGGCGCGGGCTCGGACACACGGGCGGCACGCTCGACAAGCTCGAGTCCATCCCGGGCTTCCGAGTCGAGCTCTCGACCGAGGAGCTCATCGATCAGGTGCGGGAGGTCGGGCTCGCCGTGGCGGGCCAGAGCGCCGACCTCGTGCCGGCGGACCGCAAGCTCTACGCGCTGCGAGATGTGACCGCGACGATCGACGAGGTCTCTCTCATCGCCGCCAGCATCATGTCGAAGAAGATCGCCGGAGGGGCGAGCGCGCTCGTCCTTGACGTGAAGGTCGGCGAGGGCGCGTTCATGCGGACTCTGGACGATGCCCGGCGGCTCGCGGAGACGATGCGCGGCTTGGGGCAGGAGGCGGGTCTCGAGGTCGTCTGTCTCCTCACTGACATGGAGCAGCCGCTCGGCAGCGCCGTTGGCAACGCGCTCGAGGTTCGCGAGGCCTACGAGACGATCGCCGGCAACGGCCCGCCGGACTTCCGCGAGCTCGTCGTCGCCGCCGGGAGCCAGCTACTCGCGCTCTCCGATCTGGGGCTCGACGAGAGCTCGGCGCGGGAGCGGGTGATCACGTCCCTCGGCGACGGCTCGGCGCTCGCGGCGTACGAGCGCTGGATTCGGGCGCAAGGCGGCGACCCCGATCCGGCGCTCCTGCCCCGCGCGGCCGTCGTCCGGGAGCTGCCCGCACCGGCCACTGGGTTCGTGCGCCGGGTGCATGCGAGGCAGGTCGCAGCCGTGGCGATGGCGCTCGGCGCCGGACGCGAGCGCAAGGACGACCCGGTCGACCATGCGGTGGGTGTCGTCTGCCACGCCAAGCACGCGGATCACGTGGAGCGCGGCGAGCCGCTGGCCGACATCCACGCTCCGGACGAGGCGGCCGCCGACGCAGCAGAGGCTGCGCTTCTCGTCGCCTACGAGATCGGCGCCGAACCTGAACCGCGGCCGCTCGTGCTCGAGGTGGTCCGCTGAGTGTCGGTCGCGTGCGGGCCGAGATGCCGGCTCACGTGCGATTGCCGGCATCTTGCGACCCAGCAAGACGGATTCGTCACGTCTGGCGCGGTAGCGTCGGAGCCGAGGGCGGAGGGACGGCATCCCCACCCTGGGCGGGGGCGTGGCCGGGTTGCGGCTGAAAGTCGAGGCGAGTTGCGATGAGCAGCGGTTCGGGTGGCGAGGCGCTTGAATGGAAGCCATGAGCGAGCGCATGCGCCGGGTGAACGAGTCGGTGAGACAGGTCTTGGCCGAGGCGCTTCCCGAGCTCAAGGATCCCCGAATCGGCCTCACCACGGTGACGGGTGTCGACACGGCTCCCGACCTGCGGCACGCCACGGTGTACGTCAGCGTGCTGGGTTCGGGCCGCAAGCAGCGTGCAAGCCTCCTCGGGCTGGAGGCGGCACACGGCGTTCTTCAGTCGCGGCTTGCCCGAGAGCTCAGGCTGAAACGAACTCCCCAGCTGACCTTCGAGTACGATCCGACGGTCGAGCGCGGCGTGCGCATGACCCGCCTGATCGACGAGCTCGCGCCGGACGACGATGACTCAGACGACTGACCTGAAGGCCATCGCAGACGCGCTGCGGCAGCACGACCGCTTTCTCGTCGTCACCCACGAGAATCCGGACGGAGACGCACTCGGATCGCTCCTCGCAGCCACCCTGGCCCTCCGGCAGCTCGGCAAGGACGCCGTCATGTACCACGCCGGGGAGATGCCGCTTCCGCGCGAGTACGCCTTCATGCCGCTCGAAGAGCTCGTCCGGGAAAGGCCCGCCGATGCCGCCGAGCGCGTCCTGCTTGCAGTCGACTGCGCCAAGGAGGACCGGATCGGCGACGAGGCCGTCCTGTCGCTCGCCCCGATCGTCCTCGATGTCGACCACCACCACGACAACACGCGCTTCGGCGATCTCAACCTCATCGTCGCCGACGCGTCCTCCACGGGCGAGGTGCTGCGGGATTTGTTCGCCGAGCTGGGAGTCGAGCTCACGCCGGAGCTCGCAGAGCCGCTCTATATCGCGCTCGTCACCGATACCGGTCGGTTCCAGTACGCGAACACGACGCCGAAGGCGCTGCGGCTTGCGGCCGAGCTCGTCGACGCAGGAGCCGACATCCACGCGGTGTTTCAGCAGGTCTACGAGTCCGTCGAGTTCGCGAAGCTGAAGCTGCTTGCGCGCGCTCTGGACCGGGCCGAGGTGCTCGAGGGCGGGCGCATCGTGGTCTCGTATCTTCTGCGCGGCGATTTCGCCGAGGTCGGTGCTTCCGAACCGTACTCCGAGGGGATCATCGACTACCTGCGCGCCGTCGAAGGGGCCGAGCTGGCCGTGCTGATCCGCGAGCAGCTGAGCCAGACGGCGCGTACGCACAAGGGATCGCTTCGCTCGAGCATCGACGAGCTCGACGTCTCGGCGATCGCGCGCCGGTTCGGGGGCGGCGGACACCGCCAGGCCGCCGGCTTCTCCTCGGATCTGCCGCTGCAGGAGATCGTCGAGCAGATCCGTCAAGGCTTTCTCGCGCAGCGTGCCACCTCGCGCGCTTGATCCCGCGGGCGTCGCGCTCGTCGACAAGCCGAGCGGGCCATCCTCCTTCGCGATCGTCGCGCAGATCCGGAGGATCACGCACGCACGGACCGGGCACGCCGGAACGCTCGACCCGTTCGCGACCGGGCTGCTGCTCGTGTTGTCCGGCAGGACAACTAAGCTGGCACCATGCCTCGTCGGTCTGGACAAGCGGTACGTCACCGACATCGATCTCAGCCGCCGCACCTCGACCGGGGATCCGGAGGGGAAGGTCGTGGAAAGCCATGCGCCGCCTGGCGAGGCCGAGCTGGGCGCCCAGCTCGAGCGCCTCCGCGGTGAGATCGAGCTGCCGATCCCGGCCGCGTCGGCGGTGAAGATCGGCGGCGAGCGCGCGTACAAGCTCGCGCGGCGTGGCGTCGAGGTGGAGATGCCGGTGCGCCGCTCGACAGTGCATGCGCTCGACGTCATCGCGTATACGGGCGAGACTGTGACGCTCGACCTTCTCGTCAGCTCCGGCACCTACGTCCGGTCGCTTGCGATCGCGCTCGGCGGGCACTGCGTGAGCTTGCGGCGGACGGAGGTGGGACCCTTCTCGGTGAACGATGCCGTTGCGCCGCAAGCGTTCACTCCGGAGCGCCTTCTGCCGGACGCCGACGTGCTTGCGCAGGTTGAGGCCGCGCGCGCGGCACTGGGTACGTGAACGTCGCCCGGGAGCCCGCCGAGCTCTCGGCTGCGCGGCGCTCGGTTGCGGTCGGCACCTTCGACGGTGTCCACCGCGGCCACCTGCGGGTGATCGAGGCAGCCCGAAAGACCGGCCTGCGGACGGCCGTCGTGACCTTCGATCCGCACCCCCGGGCCGTGCTCGGCGGAGGGGTCGAGCTCCTCGCGACGCTCGAGCGCCGGCTCGAGCTACTGGCGGAAGCGGCGGTCGAGGACGTGCTCGTGCTTCGCTTCGACGAGGGGCTCGCGGGGCTCTCTGCCGAGGAGTTTGCCGAGCGGATGCTGCGGCGGATCGGAGCCGAGACGATCGCCGCGGGAGAGACCTTCCGCTTCGGACGAGGCCGTGAGGGCGACCTCGACCTGCTCGCGCGGCTCGGGTTCGACGTCCGGCAGGTTCCTCTCGTCGAGAACGTCTCGTCGAGCCGGGTGCGCGAGCTCGTGCACGCCGGTGAACCGGAGCGAGCGGCGACGTTGCTGGGCCGGCCTCCCGAGGTCGAGGGCAGCGTGGTCCGTGGCGACGGCCGCGGCCGCGAGCTGGGGTTCCCGACCGCGAACCTCGACGTCCCCGACGGCCTTCTGGTCCCACCGGACGGCGTCTACGCCGGCTCTGCCCGCGACCGACGTGCCGCCGTTTCGATCGGCACGAACCCGCACTTCGACGGCGTCGAGCGGCGGGTCGAGGCGCACCTGCTCGACTTCGACGGTGACCTGTACGGCCAGCGGCTCGTGGTCGAGATCTGGAGCCCGCTCCGCGAGCAACGGCGCTTCGCCTCGCTCGAGGAGCTCGTGGCCGCGATCGGCGACGACGTCGAGCGGACGCGCGCTGCGACCCGGCCAGGATGAGCCGAGCCCGCTTCAGGAGCCCGCGCGAGGGAGGGCGACCCAGCCGATCCGCGCGACGTCGGCCCGCGGGAAGTCACTCCGCCACGACATGAGCGGCGCGTCGGAGCGCACGCGATAACGTCGCTCGAGCCGGGCTCCGGTCACCGGATCCGTCCCTCGCTCGGTGACTGAGCCGCAGGCGACGACGGCCTCGAGATCGTCGAGCGCATAGCTCCCGTCGACCGGTTCGACCGCGGCTGCCGACGGTGTCAACAGAGGCGCGAGGTGCAGATCCTCGACGACGTGGTGGATCAAGGTCGACCCTCTCCAGGAGTTCGTGAGCACCGCGAGCACGAGCTTGCGCTCCGGGACGAGCAGCAGCAGCGACTGGTAGCCGCCGACCGAGCCCTCGTGGTCGAGCACACCGTCGCGCACCCACCAGCCGAGCGCGTACCGCGCTCCGAGCGCTGCGCCGACCGGCTCGTGGAGATGCGCCCAGTCCCGGCAATGCGCGAGCCCGTACTCGACCAGGTCCCCGACTGTCGACCACAGGCCGCCGCCGGGCCTGCGCTCCACGGGATACGAGGGGTCCGCGACGACGTCGCCCGGCAACGTTCCGAGCACTGCGTCGGCCGGCGTCTCGAAGCCGGTGTGCCGCAACCCCAGCGGCTCGAGCAGGAGGTCGCGAATTGCCTCCGAGTAGTCGCCGTCGAAGCCGGTCGCGGCCTCCCGGTAGCCCGCATTCGAATACGACCAGAGCCCGGCGCACTCGGGCGGCAGCGGCTCGGCCCGTTCCGGGCGGTAGCCGGCCGTGTGTGAGAGCAGCCCGCGGCGACGGTCGTCGAGCAACCCCGCGAGCGAGATCGCCGTCGCCGTGAACGACTTCGTGATCGACGCGATCCGGAACGGGCGTTCATGTGCTCCCGCGAGCGCGGTCCGGCCGTCGACATGCAGCCCTGCGGCAGCGAAAGACACGTCCGTCCGGGCCTGGGCGCTACGCATCGTCTCGCCGAGCTGCTCATGCGGAATCGCGCTTCCCATGCCGCTTTCCGCTACCCTACCCCGCGACCCAGGCCCGGCTCGCGCAACGTCCTTGGCGCCGCGGGCGGAGCCTCGGGAGGCGACAGGAAGGAGAGGGCGTGGCCCTGACCAAGGAAGCCAAGCAGGAGATCATCGCGAAACACGGCCGCGGCGAGGCCGACACGGGCTCGTCACAGGTGCAGATCGCGATGCTGACGCAGCGGATCAACGACCTCACCGAGCATCTGCGCGTCCACAAGCACGACCATTACTCGCGGCGCGGGCTGCTCAAGCTCGTCGGGCGGCGCCGGCGCTTTCTGAACTACCTGCAGAAGCACGACCTCGAGGGCTACCGCGCCCTCATCAAGGAGCTCGGCCTGCGCCGCTAGCTCCCAAGAACACGGAGGGTGGAAGTTCGAGCGAGCCCACCGAGCTCAAGGCTGGAAGCGCCGGCGGCCGAGCCGCCGATGCCAGGCCGGAAGACCTTGGAGCCGACGGGCTGGCTCGAGCTCCCGCCCTCCACAAGCAGAGTGGAGGACAATTGATGAGTATCGCGACCGAGCGCCGGGCGCAGGTCTCCGTCCAGATCGGGAACCAGGAGATCAGCTTCGAAACCGGCCATCTCGCGAAGCAGGCGGACGGCGCCGTCGTCGTTCGCGGAGGCGACACGATGGTGCTCGCCACGGCCCAGGGGCGCATGGAAGCGCGCGAGGGCGCAGACTTCTTCCCGCTCACCGTCGACGTCGAGGAGCGGATGTACGCCGCCGGCAAGATCCCGGGCGGCTTCTTCAAGCGCGAGGGGCGCCCGACCGAGCGCGCCATCCTCACCGCGCGCATGATCGACCGGCCGATCCGGCCGCTCTGGCCGAAGGGCTTCCGCAACGAGGTGCAGGTGATCTGCACCGTCCTCAGCGCGGACCTGGTCACGGCCCACGACATCCTCTGCATCAACGGCGCCTCGGCGGCGCTGATGCTCTCGCCGCTGCCCTTCCTCGGGCCGGTCGGCGCCGTCCGTGTCGGCCTCATCGACGGGCAGTTCGCCGTCAATCCGACCCTCCGCGAGAGCGCGGACAACGGCGAGCTCGACCTGATCGTCGTCGGCACGAAGGAGGGGCTGACGATGGTCGAGGCGGGCGCGAACGAGATCCCCGAGGAGAAGATCCTCGAGGCGCTCGAGCTCGCGCACGGCGAGATCGTGAAGCTGTGCGAGGCGCAGGAAGACCTGCGCCGCCAGGCCGGGAAGCCGAAGTGGCTGGACCTCGATCTCCTCGGGGAGCTCGAGCGCGACCATGCGCACGCCATCTGGGAGCGCATCCAGCAGGCCGGCATCAAGGAGTCCGGCACGGTGGTCGCAGACCTCCTCGCCGAGCTCGCCCCGCCGATCACGATGGAGGCGACCGACGACGACATCCAGCGGCAGATGCAGGTCAAGTCGGCCCTCACCGTGCTGCTCGAGAAGCAGCGGTCGGTGGCGGTCGAAGGCCCGGTGCGGGAGCAGTTCGGCGACGAGCTGAAGGCGCTCACCGACGCCGAGCAGGACTCGAAGGCGCTCAAGTCGGCGAAGCGGCAGCTGCTCTTCGATCGGATCATCGAGGAGGTCGAGCTGCCATTCCCGGTCGGGGGCGCCTCGGTCGATCCCGACACCGGCGAGCCGCTGCCCGCCTCGAAGGACTCGCAGACGCGCTCGTACATCAAGAAGGCGTGCGAGGCCATCTACAAGGATCTCGTGCGGCAGAAGATCGCCGTCGACAAGCGCCGGCCGGACGGTCGCGGCGCCGAGGAGATCCGGCCGATCGAGGTCGAGGTCGGCGTCAACCCGCGCGCGCACGGCTCCGGCCTGTTCACGCGCGGCCAGACGCAGATCCTCTCCTCGCTCACGCTCGGCACCGCGAAGGAGGGTCAGCGCATCGACGACCTCTCCCTCGAGGAGGAGCGCCGCTTCATGCACCACTACAACTTCCCGCCCTACTCAGTCGGGGAGACGGGCTTCATGCGCGGCCCGAAGCGGCGTGACATCGGCCACGGGGCGCTCGCGCAGCGGGCGCTCGAGCCGGTGATTCCCACGCCGGACGAGTTCCCCTACACGATCCGCATCGTCTCGGAGACCCTCGAGTCGAACGGCTCGTCGAGCATGGGCTCGGTCTGCGGCTCGACACTGTCGTTGATGGACGCGGGTGTGCCGATCAAGGCTCCGGTCTCCGGCATCGCGATGGGCCTCGTCAAGGAGGGCGACGACTACGTCATCCTGACGGACATCCAGGGCGCGGAAGACCACCTCGGCGACATGGACTTCAAGGTCGCCGGCTCCCGCAACGGGATCACCGCGCTCCAGATGGACATCAAGATCACCGGCGTCACGCAGCAGATCATGCGGGACGCGCTCGAGCAGGCGAAGCGGGCGCGCGAGTTCATCCTCGAGAGGATGCTCGAGGTGATCCCGGAGTCTCGCTCGGAGCTCGCCGAGACCGCGCCGCGGATCACGACGATCAAGATCGATCAGGAGAAGATCGGCATGGTCATCGGCAAGGGCGGCGAGACGATCCGCGGCCTCGAGTCCGACTACGAGGTCCAGATCGACATCGAGGAGGACGGCACGATCCTCATCTACGCGACCGAGGGCACGAAGGCGAAGGAGGCCGTCGCCGCGATCGAGGCGCTGACGAAGGAGCCGGAGGTCGGAGACACGTTCACCGGCAAGGTCGTGAAGACGACGCAGTTCGGCGCCTTCGTCGAGCTGAAGAAGGGGACCGACGGGCTCCTGCACGTCTCGAACGTCGGCCCGGGCCGGGTCGCGCACATCGAGGACGTGATGAGCCGCGGCGACGTCGTCGACGTCGTCGTGCAGGAGGTCGACAAGGCCCGCGGCCGGATCGGCCTCAAGCTCGTCGCGAAGCACGAGAACGGCGGCCTCGTCCAGCCGGAGGAGCTGATCGAGCGCGCGAAGGACGCGCCGCCGCGTCCTCCGGAGGAGGAGCGGCCGCGCGGCGGGGATCGCCGTGGCGGCCGTGGCGGCCGCGGCGGGCGCGGCCCGCGCCGCGACGACGGCGAGTAACGAGCCGCGGGACGGGCGGCGCGCGTCGCCCGTCCCGCGCCCTCTCGGGCGTTCCAATTTCACCCGTTCGGGTCGCCATTCGGCCCCGGATCGGCTCATCTTTGGCCGGCGCCGTGCCGATGACTTCGAACGAAGCCAACCTGTGAGCCATCCGACCATCTCACCGCTGCGGGGCCTCGTCGAGGTGACCCGCCTTTTGCGGGCGCGTGAGGATCTTCCTGCGCTGCTCGACGCAGTCGCCCGAACCATCGGCGAGTCGCTCGGCTACCGGACGGTCGCCGTCAACCTCTATCGGCCCGCCTGGGACGATTTCGAGGTGACGACCGTCTACGGGAACGACGCCGCGAAGGCCGTGCTGCTCGGCAACGCCCGGCCCGGCGACGACTGGGTGGTGCTCCTCTCCGACCGTTTCGAGCGCCACGGCGCCTACGTGGTTCCGAGCGGGTCGGTCGACTGGGACTCGCTCGGGCCGAGCTACGTGCCCGAGGGCGGGCGCGCGTGTCACCCCGACGCCTGGGATCCCGAAGACGCCCTCTTCGTCCCGATGCGCGATCAGCGGGGCGTCCTGCTCGGGATCATCTCCGTCGACGAGCCCGTGAGCGGCCGCCGACCCAGCGACGAGGAGCTCGAGATCCTCGTCTCACTCGCCGACCATGCGGCGCTCGCCCTCGAGGCGGCCCGGGAGGCGGCGGAATCGGCGCGGCACCAGCGCGCCCTCGAAGAGCTTCTCGCGGTGTCGTCGCGCATCAGCGGAGAGCCGTCGAACGCGGAGATCCTGCGCCGGGTCTGCACCGGCATCCGCGACGCGCTCGACTTCCGCAACGTCTGCGCGGCGCTCGTCGACCCGCAGACGGGTGGCGTCGTGCCGCAGGCGACGGCCGGGTGGCAGCTGGACGAGCTGCAGGGGCGCGCGCTCGTGAGCGTGGCGCAGCTCGAGCCGCTCCTCGACGACATGTTCCTGCGCGAGGGCTGCTACCTCCTCACCCACGAGCAGGCGCGGGTGCGTACCGCGAGCGAAGTCGAGGTCTACCCGTCGCAGCTCAACGGTCGCGGCCCGTGGGCGTGGAACCGGCACTGGCTGATCGTGCCGTTGCGCGACGGCAGCGGCGCGCTGCTCGGGATCATCTGGGTCGACAATCCGGCCGACCGGCTCGTGCCGTCGGCAGACCGCCTGCAGGCGCTCCGGATCTTCGCCAACGCCGCGGCCGCCGCGCTCGTCTCGGGCCGGCACGTCGGGGAGCTTCGCTTCCTCGCGGACCACGACCCTCTGACGCGCCTTCTCAACCGGCGCGCGTTCGTCAATCGTCTCGAAGCCGAGGTTGCGCGCGCCGGGCGCTACAGCCGCTCCTTCGGCCTCGTCATCTCCGACCTCGACGCCTTCAAGCAGCTCAACGACCGCTACGGTCACACTGCCGGAGATCAGGCGCTCGTCGCGTTCGCGACTGTCCTCGGCGACTCGCTTCGGAAGCCGGACGACGCCTTCCGGATCGGCGGGGACGAGTTCGCGGTGCTCGTCGCGGAGGCGACCGAGGACGATGCGCGGCGGGTCGTCGCGCGGGTCGAGACGAAGCTGGAGAAGCTGGCCGCCGGCGGCGAGCCATGGGCGACCGATCTCAGCGCGAGCTTCGGCTGCGCCGCCTGCCCGGGGGCCGCGAGCGACGCACAAACGCTGTTCCGCCTCGCCGACGAGGCGTTGTACACGGCGAAGCGGAACGGCAGCGTCCTCAGCTTCGCCGCGGGCGCGTAGCTCTCCCGTGTAGACACGTCCGGAACCTGGTTCCGGAGGTGTCCTGTTCGGACGCCGCCTTTGGCCTACGATCGAGCCGTGCAGAAGGTCGTCCTGAGCGAGCTCGACGGTGGCGAGCGCGTCATCTCGGAGCGCGTCGCGAGCGTGCGCTCCGTCGCGCTCGGCTTCTGGATCGACGTCGGCTCGCGCGACGAGCGCACGGACCGCGCGGGCGTCTCGCACTTCCTCGAGCATCTCCTCTTCAAGGGCTCGCGGCGTTTCGACGCGCAGGAGATCGCGGAGACGTTCGACGCGATGGGTGCCGAGCTCAACGCGGCGACCTCGCGGGAGAACACCGTCGTGTACGCGCGGGTGCCCGATCACCACGTCGAGGCGGCGCTCGAGGTGATGACCGACATGGTCTTCGCGCCCTCCTTCGCCGAGATCGACCAGGAGCGAGAGGTCGTGCTCGAGGAGATCGCGATGTACGAGGACACGCCGCAGGAGCTCGTGCACGACCTCTTCTCGGAAGCCGTCTTCGGCGATCACCCGCTCGGCCGGCCGGTGATCGGTACCGCCGAGGTCATCTCCTCGGTCAGCCGCCGTGCGCTCGCCGGCTACCACCGCACGGCGTACGCGCCCGGAAACGTCGTCGTCGCCGCGGCCGGGAATCTCGAGCACGACCGTCTCGTGGCGCTCCTGCAACGAAGCGAGCGCCGCGCGGGCGCACCGGCGCGGGCGGGGACCCGTGTCCGCCGCCCGCTCGCGCAGCTGCCGGGCCCGGGCCTCCGCTTCCAGCGGAAGGAGACCGAGCAGTACCACCTCTGCCTCGGCGCGACCGGTATCTCGCGCTCGGACCGCCGCCGGTTCGCCGCCTCGCTCCTCGACGCGATCCTCGGCGGCTCGGCCTCGTCCCGGCTCTTCCAGGAGATCCGAGAGAAGCGCGGCATGGCGTACTCCGTCTACAGCTTTGGCGCGCAGTACACCGACACCGGCATCCTCGGTGTCTACGTCGGTACGCGCGAGGAGAACCTTGCAGCCTGCGTCGAGATCTGCGTCGAGCAGATCGCCGAGATCGCGGCCGGCCGGCTACGCAACGGCGAGCTGGAGCGGGCGAAGGAGAGCCTCAAGGGCCGGATCGTGCTCTCGCTCGAATCCACCTCGAACCGCATGAGCCGGCTCGGCAAGTCGCTCGTGACCGACACCGAGCTCCTGACGATCGAGCGGGTGATGGCCGAGATCGACGCGGTCGACGGCGACGAGCTCGCCGAGCTGGCGGCGGTCCTCCTGCCGCCCGAGCGGCTCGCTGCGGCAGGGGTCGGGCCCCGCGAGGCGCGCTTCCGCGCCGCCGTCGGACGGGCAAGCGCGAGCCTCGTGGAGCAGGCCGCGTGAAGATCGCCTTCTTCGGAGCCGAAGGAAAGGCAGGGAGCGCGATCGTGAGGCGGCTCGAGGCCGCCGGGCACGACGTGCACGGAATCGAGCTGGGCGACGAGCCCGACGTGGCCGGCTGCGACGCCGCCGTCGACTTCACGACTCCCGAGGCGGCTCCCGCGAACATCCGCGCGGCGCTCGAGCAGGGCGTCTCCTGCGTGGTCGGCACGACCGGCTGGGAGCCGGCGGAGCTCGGGGCGCTCGCGGCGGAGAGGGGAGTGCGGCTCTTCGTCGCTCCGAACTTCTCGATCGGCGCCGTGCTGATGATGCGCTTCGCGCGCGAGGCGGCTGCGCATTTTCCGCGCGCGGAGATCGTCGAGCTCCATAACGAGGCGAAAAAGGACGCGCCGTCCGGGACCGCCAAGACGACCGCCGACCTGATCGGCGGCGATCCGGCGATCCACTCGGTGCGCCTGCCCGGGCTCGTGGCGCATCAGGAGGTGATCTTCGGCAGCGAGGGTCAGCTGCTCACGATCCGCCACGACACGACGGGCCGCGAGTCGTTCGCCGACGGCGTCCTGCTCGCGCTCGAGAAGCTCGGCGAGCTGCCTCCAGGCCTGACCACCGGCCTGGAGACCCTGATCTCGTAGAAGATCCCACAATGCGGAGCGAGGCGGCCGAGCTCGTCTTCGACGAAGCGACAAAGGTCTACCCGGGCCGGGAGGGCGCGGCGGTCGACCACCTCTCGCTCACCGTACCCGCGGGGGAGATCTGCGTCCTCGTCGGGCCGTCGGGCGGCGGCAAGACGACCGCGCTCAAGCTCGTCAACCGGCTGATCCCGCTCACGAGCGGTTACATCCGCATCGACGGCACGCAGATCGGCGACTATGACGTGACCGAGCTCCGCCGCTCGATCGGCTACGTGATCCAGCAGGTCGGGCTGTTCCCGCACATGACGGTGGAGGGGAACATCGGGACGGTGCCGCGCCTGCTCGGTCGGCCTCGGTCGTGGATCAGGGCGCGCTCGGCCGAGCTGCTCGATCTCGTGGGGCTGGATCCGTCCTACGCCAAGCGTTTTCCTGCGCAGCTCTCCGGCGGCGAGCGCCAGCGCGTCGGCCTCGCGCGCGCGCTCGCCGCCAACCCGCCGCTGATGCTGATGGACGAGCCTTTCGGCGCGATCGACCCCATCGTGCGGGCGCGGCTGCAGGACGAGTTCCTCCGGCTACAGCGGGAGATTCGCAAGACCGTCGTCTTCGTCACGCACGACATCGACGAGGCGATCAAGGTGGGCGACCGCATCGCGATCCTGCGCGAGGGCGGCCGGCTCGCCCAGTACGACACGCCCCAGCAGATCCTCGAGCACCCGGTCGACGACTTCGTGGCGGACTTCGTCGGCCGCGACCGGGCGCTCAAGGCCCTCGCGCTGCGCACGCTCGGCGAGCTCGAGCTCTCGCCTGCTACGGAGGACGGGCTGCCGCGCCTGCCCGCAGACACGAGCCTGCGCGACGCGCTCGCTCTCCTGATCGCCGAACGCCGCGACGCGCTCCTCGTCACCGACGCGAACGGCGCTCCCCTCGGCGTGGTCACGCGCGACAGCCTCTTGCGATGACGGACCAGCGCTTCGCCGGCGGGCCGGTCATCCCGAACTTCGGTCACGGAACCGCCTGTCTGCGGCACAACGGCTGGCTCTGCACGAGCTGGGTGCACGAGCACTGGGGCGACGTTTTGCAGCCCGCTCTCGTCCAGCACATCTACCTGACGCTACTCGCCGTCGGGATCGGCTTCGCGATCTCCTTCGGGCTCGCGCTCCTCGGGTTCCGGTTCCGGTTCTTCGACCCGCCCCTGGGGGCGTTCACCGACTTCCTCTACACGCTCCCGAGCATCGCCCTCTTCGAGCTGCTGCTGCCGGTCACCGGAATCACCACCACGACGATCGAGATCCCGCTCGTCGCGTACACGCTGTTCGTCCTCTACCGCAACATCGTCGCCGGGCTCCGCGGGGTGCCGGCAGACGTGCTCGAGTCGGCGCGGGGCATGGGGTTGACCCGCGCACAGACCTTTTTCCGCGTCGAGCTGCCCCTCGCAGCCCCTGCGATCCTGGCCGGCGTCAGAGTCGCGACCGTGTCGACGATCTCGATCGCGACGGTGGCGGCGTTCCTGATCCACTACGGCCTCGGCGGGCCGATCTTCGACGCGCTCGGGCAGGCAGACATATTTCGCACCGAGCTCGTGGCCAGCGGTGCGCTCGTGATCATTCTCGCCCTCGTCGCCGACGCACTGCTTGCGCTTCTGCAACGCGCCGTCACGCCGTGGAGCCGGCTGCGCTGATGCTGGCGTCGCTCCTCATCGACGCGTTCCGCTTCATTCCCGACCATGCAGGTCTGCTGCTCGCCAAGTCGGGCGAGCTCGCCGAGCTGGCGTTCGCGGCCCTCGGCATCGCCCTGCTCCTCGCGTTGCCCGTGGGGCTCTGGCTCGGCCACAAGCATCGAGGGTTGTTCCTCGCCCTCAGCGTGTCCTCGGTGGGCCGCGCACTGCCGAGCATCGTGTTGATCGGTCTCTTCATCGCGATCCTCGGCGTCGGGTTCTGGAACATCACGGTGGCTCTCGTCGTGCTGGCGATCCCTCCGATCCTGACGAACTCGTATTTCGCAGTGGACGGAGCCGACCGAGACGCGGTCGAGGCGGCCCGGGGGATGGGGCTGACCGAGCGGCAGATCCTCATCCGCGTCGAGCTCCCACTCGGCCTGCCGCTTCTGCTCGCGGGAATCCGCATCGCCGCTGTCTTCGTGATCGCGACCGCGACGATCGCGGGCATCATCGGCGGCGGAGGCCTCGGTGACATCATGGCCCGCCAGGTGACCTACGGCCTGGCGGGTGTCCTCGCTGCGGCGCTGTGTGTCTCCGCGATCGCGCTTCTGACCGCATTCGTGCTGGCTGTTGCCCAGGAAGCGGCCTCGCGCAGGATGGCTCCGAGGGCATAGGGTCCCCGGCTACGGCAACCTAGAGAGGAGGCATGGGATGTTTCGGAAGCACACGCGTCGCGCTGCCAAGGCGGCGTTCGCCATCTCGTTCGGGGTCGCGCTTCTGATCGGACTGACCGCCTGCGGCGGCGGAGGCGGCGGCAACGGCGGCACCAAGCCGACGACGTCGTCGGCAGGCCCGAAGCCGACGATCATCCTCGGCACCAAGAACTTCGGTGAGGAGTACATCCTCGGCCAGCTCTACGGCCAGGCACTCCAGGCAAAGGGCTTCAAGGTCGTCTACAAGGGGAGCTTCGGGTCGTCGGAGCTGGCCAACGTGGCGATCAAGAAGGGCAAGATGAACCTTTATCCCGAGTACACGGGCGTCGTCGCCATCGACCTCGCGAAGAAGTCGCCGAAGTCGGCATCGGCAACCTATGCGGTTGCGCAGTCGTTCGAGCAGAAGCAGGGGCTGAAGCTCCTCAAGCCGACGCCGTTCTACGACAGCGACACCTTCACGATGCTCACGTCGACGGCGAACAAGCTCGGCGTGAAGACGATCGAGGACATGAAGGGCCATCCGTTCTCGTACGCCGCACTGCCCGAGTGCGACCAGCGGCTCACCTGCATCCTCGGCTTCAAGCAGGTCTACGGGCTCTCGAACATCAAATTCATCTCGGACAGCTCGATCAGCGTCTACACCCTGCTCGACCGGGGAACGGCGACTGCAGGGGACGGCTTCTCGACCGATCCACAGCAGCTCAGCAAGAAGTACACCGAGCTCACAGATACGAAGGGCATCTTCGGGTTCCAGAACGTGGCGCCGGTCGTCTCCCAGAAGCTGCTGAAGGGAGCGAACGGCACCCTGCTCGAGAACACGCTGAACGCGGTCTCGGCGAAGCTGACGCTCGCCGCGATGCGGGCCATGAACAAGGCGAATGTCGTGGACAAGGTGACGCCGAAGCAGGTCGCAGCCGGCTTCCTGAAGGCCAACGGGCTCGCCGGGTAGTGAAGGTAGTCGTCCTCGGCGGAGGGTCGACCGGCGAGCACTTCGTCGGCGCCCTCCGCCGGCTCGACGGCGAGGCGCAGATCACCCTCGTCGAGAGCCGCCTCGTCGGCGGCGAGTGCTCGTACTTCGCCTGCATGCCGACGAAGACGATGCTGCGGACGACCGAGCTCGGCGCCTCGCTCGAGCGGGCGCCGGGTCTGCACGGTGAGCGCCCGGAGCCGGACGGCGTCTGGTCGTGGCGCGACTGGATCACGAGCGACTGGGAGGACTCGGGCCAGCTCCACTACCTCGAGGAGTGGCGGTGCCGGCTCGTGCGAGGCGAGGGGCGCGTCGCGCAGCCCGGGGTCGTGGAGGTGGACGGCCAGGAGCTCCCCTATGACCGGCTCGTCCTCGCCACGGGCTCTCGGCCGGCGATTCCGCCGATCGAGGGGCTCGACTCCGTCGAGTACTGGACGAACCGCGAGGCGACGCGGACGCACAAGGTCCCGCGGAGCCTCGTGGTCATGGGTGGTGGCCCGGTCGGGAGCGAGCTCGCCCAGTTCTTCTCGCGCATGGGCTCGCAGGTCACCGTCGTCGAGCGTGGCGAGCACCTGCTCGGTCGCGTCCATCCGGATGCCGGCCGGCTGATGGCCGACCTGTTCCGCGAGGAGGGGATCGACGTCCGCCTCGGCACGGGGATCGAGCGCGTGGAGCCGGGCATACGGCTTCACCTGTCCGACGGGTCCACGCTCGAGACCGAACGGCTGCTCGTTGCGACGGGCCGCCGGCCGAACGTCGAGCGGCTCGGCCTCCAGGAGATCGGCGTCAAGACCTCTGCACGCGGCGTCGAGGTGGACGAGCGGCTGCGCGCAGCAGGCAACGTGTGGGCGATCGGCGACGTGACCGGTGTCGCGCAGTTCACGCACGTCGGCAAGTACCAGGCGCGGGTCGCCGCGGCCGACATGGCCAACCGCCGCGCGAAGGCCGACTACCGCGCGATCCCGGCCGGGATCTTCACGGACCCGGAGGTCGCGACCGTCGGCCGCACGGATGGCGACGGCCTCGTGAGCGCGCGTGTCCCGCTCAGCTCCCTGCCGCGCCTCTCGACCTACGAGCGGCCGAAGCGCGAGGGCTTCGTCCGTGTCTTCGCCGACCCGCACGGGCGCGTGCTCGTCGGCGCGGTCTGCGTCGGGCCGCAGGCAGCGGAGTGGCTCGGCCAGTTCACGCTCGCGATTCGGGCCGAAGTGACGCTCGAGACGATCCTCGACACGATCCAGCCGTACCCGACCTTCTCCGAGGGTGTCTTCTACGCCTTGCAGGAGTTGCAGGGCGAGCTCTCGTAGAATTCCACGACATGCTCGGCTCCGTTATCACCGCGATGGTGACGCCGTTCCGCGCGGACGGGTCCGTCGACCTCGAGCGCTTCCGCGAGCTGGCGGCGTTCCTCGTCGAGAACGGCTCGGACGGGCTCGTCGTCTGCGGCACGACCGGGGAGTCTCCGACGTTGAGCGACGAGGAGAAGGTCGACCTTTTCCGTGCGGCCGTCGAGACGGTCGGCGTTCGCGCGACCGTGATCGCGGGCGCTGCCACGTACGACACCGGGCACTCCGTGCACCTCACGCGGGCGGCGACCGAGGTCGGCGTCGACGGGATCCTCGTCGTGACGCCGTACTACAACAAGCCGCCGCAGCGGGCGATCGTCCGCCACTTCGAGGAGATCGCCGCCGCGACCGAGCTACCGGTCGTCGCCTACAACATCCCGAGTCGCGTCGTGGTCAACATCGAATCCGCCACGATCGCGCGGCTCGCCGAGATCGAGAACGTCGTCGCCGTCAAGCAGGCGCTCGACGACTCAGAGCAAGCGCGATTCATCGCGGAGGAGACGCGGCTCGATCTGTACTCCGGCGACGACCCGAACACGTTCGGCTTCCTCGAGCTGGGCGGCGTCGGCGTCGTCTCGGTCACCGCCCACCTTTGGGGTCCCCAGATCGCGGAGATGATCCGCCGCCATCGCGACGGAGACGTCGACGGCGCCCGCGCGATCGACGAGGAGCTGCAGCCGTCGTACGACCTCCTGCGGATCCAGACGAACCCGATCCCGATCAAGGCCGCGCTCAACCTCACCGGACACGAGGCCGGCGGCCATCGGCTTCCGATGGTCGAACCGGACGAGGACGAGCTCGCGCAGATCCGCTCCTGCCTCGAGCGCTCCGGGTTGCTCGCCGCCGCCTCCGCGTAGCGCCATAGACTCAGCGCCGATGGGCGCGTGTCGCATCGTCCCGCTCGGGGGCCTCGGCGAAGTCGGCAAGAACATGACCGTCTACGAGGCGGACGGAGCGATCGTCGTCGTGGACGCGGGGCTCGCGTTCCCGCGGGACGAGCATCTCGGCGTAGACCTCGTCCTGCCGGATTTCTCCTATCTCCGTGACCGCGAGGAGATGGTGCGCGCCGTCGTGCTCACGCACGGCCACGAGGATCACGTCGGCGCGCTGCCGTACCTCATGCGCGAGGTGCGCGTGCCGCTCGTGCTCGCGACGCGGCTGACTCTCGCGCTCGTCAAGTCGAAGCTCGACGAGCACGGTCTGCTTCGATCCGCTGAGCTGCGGGAGCTGGCGCCGGGCGACGAGCCCGTCGAGCTCGGCCCGTTCCGGCTCGAGTTCATTCGGATGGCGCATTCGATTCCCGACGCTGCCGCGGTCGTGCTCGAGACGCCGGGCGGCCGCTGCGTCCACACCGGCGACTACAAGCTCGACCACACGCCGGTCGACGGCCAGCGCACCGACGTCGGTCGACTCGCCGAGGTGGGCAGCCGCGGGGTCGACCTCCTGCTCGGGGACTCCACGAACGCGGAGCGGGCCGGCGTTACGGAGTCGGAGCGCGTGGTGGGGGAGGCGTTCCGCCAGATCTTCCCGAGCCGGGAAGGCCGGATCCTCGTCTCCTCCTTTGCCTCGAACGTGCATCGAATGCAGCAGGCGGCGGACGTCGGTGTCGACTGTGGCCGCAAGGTCGCCTTCGTCGGCCGCTCGATGCGCAAGAACGCCAACATCGCGCGCAGCCTCGGCTACATGGACGTCCCGGAGGACGCGATCCTCCGGCCCCACGAGCTCGCCGAGCTGCCGCGCGGCGAGCAGCTGATCCTCTGCACCGGCAGCCAGGGCGAGCCGATGTCGGCGATGACCCGCATCGCGTACAACGACCATCCTGCCGTCTCCGTGGAGGCAGGCGACACGGTGATCATCTCCGCGAAGCCGATCCCGGGCAACGAGCTGCGCGTCCACGACGCGATCAACCGGCTCGCGAAGATGGGTGCGGAGGTGCTGCACGAGGACAACGCGCCCGTGCACGTGTCCGGCCACGGGAAGGCAGAGGAGCTGCGGACGATCATCGGCCTCGTACGTCCGAAAGCCGTGATGCCGGTACACGGAGAGTTCCGGATGCTCGCCGCCCACGCACAGCTTGCGCGCGAGGGCGGCGTTCCCGACGACCGGATCGTGATGGCGGAGAACGGCAGCGTGGTCGAGCTGCGCGACGGCGTGCCGGCGATCGTGGGCGAGGTCGAGGCGGGCATGACCTTCGTCGACGGCCTCGGCGTCGGGGACGTGCACGACGTGGCTCTGCGCGACCGGCGGAAGCTCTCGGAGGACGGCATCCTGATCGTCGTCGCGACGCTCGCCGCGCAGGACGGCGGCGGGTTGACGGCTGCGCCGGAGCTGATCGCGCGGGGGTTCGGCGAGGCGGCCGAGCCGCTGCTCGACGAGCTGCGGGAGGAGGCGAACCGGGTCCTGCGCGAGCTGCTGGCCGACGACGTGACGGAGATCAAGCTCCTCCAGGAGCACCTGCACGATGCGCTCGGCGGGATCGTCTACGACCGGACGCGCCGCCGCCCGATGGTGCTTCCAGTCATCGTCGAGGTGTAGGGCCTCGCCGCCCCCGCGTGGAGCGGGCGCTGGCGGCACGCCGCGCCCTCAGTGACCCTTCGGGCCACTGGCCCGGGGTCTGACCCCGATTTGGTGGTGGAAGTGGCGGAAGGCCGCTCCACGAGCGGCTTCGACCTCCTGTCACGGCAGCGCGGGAAGCAGGGCTACGCGCCCCGGTTGCCACGCCAGCGTCGCGCCAACCTCGGGAAGGATGCGGCTTGCTCGGCGCCGCGCCTCACCAAGTCCGCCGCGTCGCGTCAATCGTCCTCTACGGGCTCGCCGTCGAAGTAGTCGAGCCGTTCGATCCGGCCGATCACGCCGACTCCGCGCCAGTAGATCTTGTTCGAGCGGGGGTACCAGCAGATGTCATTGGGCTCCCGCGTGCCGTAGATCAGCATCGTCACGCCGTCGGGCCCCGCGCGGAACGAGTGCGAGACGCGCGTACCGGCGGGACGCGCGACGACGTGGCCCGCGTGCAGCAGCGTCTCCTCGACGCCACCCTCAGGTGGCCAGAGCTCGAGTGTCGCGGTGCCGGCGAGAATGACGAAGACCTCCTCCTCCGCCGAGTGACAGTGCGGGACCGAGCCGCGGTGGCCGGCCGCGAGCCTTTCCCAGTGGAGCCCCGCCAGCGCCGAGCGCTCGCGCGTTGCGAGAGGCGCGGTCTCCACACGATCCCGCCACTCCTCGTGCTCGACCTCGTCGACGTTGACGATGTTCGCCGGCCGCGGCGCCGGCTCGCCGTACGCGAGCGGGTCACTTTCGGCCTCGATGTCCCACGGGTCGTCGTCGCGTCCCTGCACCCACGGCCAGCCGAGGCGAATCGCACGGGACCGCGGCAGCCAGCCGAGCTCTGTGGGATGGCGGGTGCCGAAGACGAGGTACTCCAGCCCGTCGGGCCCGGCGACGAACGTGTGCTCCATCTCGTCCGGGTGGTGGATGACGCAGTCGAGCGGGCGCACGTCGTGCACCTCGCCGTCCTGCCAGGCGAGACCTGAGCCCGCGAGGATGAAGTAGAGCTCCTCGGAGGCTCCGTGCGAGTGCGGGGGAGTCGGCAGCTTTCCCGGCTGGACCCGGATCCGGTTGACGCCGACGGCGCGGGTGCCGGCTGCGCCGCCGAGCCACTGCCACGAGGCGTCCATCTCGCCCTTCGAAAGGCTGTGGGCCTCCACCTCGTCCCAGTGCGCGACCGTCACCGCCGCGCAGTCTGTCACTTACGCGGGTCCGTCTCCTCCGCGATCTTGCTCGCCTCGCCGAGCTTGCGGACGACCTCCCAGCCGTTCCGCCGCTCGACGACCTCCTCGACGTCCGGAACCACGTGCCCGCTCGCAACCGCATAGAGGAGGCTGTCGTCTCGGATGCGCTCGTAGTCCGCCAGCGGCAGCTCGAGCCGTTCGGTGCACATGGCGTCGCCGCACTCGCAGATCACGGTGATCATCCCGTTGTCGATGCCCAGCTCGTCGCCCAGATGGCGAATCTGCTCGTTGACCTGCCGGAAGATCGCCTCGTTCAGACCGACCCGGCGTTCACGCTCCTCGTCCAAGGCCCTCCTTCCTCCGGGCTGTGCTTCCCGTTGCCGACGCGGATACACATCGGGATAGGCTCGGCGCGTGGCTGCGCCGAAGCTCACGGTGGTCGGCTCGATCAACCTCGACCTCGTCGCGCGTGCCGAGCGGCTGCCCCGCTCGGGCGAGACCGTGAGCGGCGCGCGCTTCTCCCGGGTGCCCGGCGGCAAGGGTGCGAACCAGGCGGTGGCCGCAGCGCGGCTCGGGGCCGAGGTCGCGCTCGTCGGCTGCGTCGGACGCGACGAGCTCGCGGAGCAAGCCCTCGCAGGGTTGCGCGAGGCCGAGGTCGAGGAGCGGTGGCTCGCCAAGGATGCGCCGACGGGGATCGCGCTCGTCACGGTGGACGCGGGAGGGGAGACGACCATCGTCGTCGCGCCCGGCGCGAACGCCGAGTTGCGCTCGGAGGATCTCGCGCTGCGGGACGCCGAAGCGGTTCTCTGCCAGCAGGAGATCCCGGCCGAGACGGTGGCGCGGGCAGCCGAGCTCGCGCCACGCTTCTTCCTCAACGCGGCGCCGGCCCGGGACGGCGCTCCCCAAGCTGAGCTCACGGTCGTGAACCGGCTCGAGCTGGACGCGCTCGGTGAGCGTGGGGGTCTCGTCTGCCTCACCCTCGGCGCCGACGGGGCTGTGCTTCTCGAGGACGGTCAGGAGGTGGCACGGGCGGAGCCGCCGCCGGTCGAGGCTGTCGACGGAACGGCGGCAGGTGACGCGTTCACCGCCTGCCTCGTCGTCTCGCTGCTCGAAGGCCGGTCGCGCGAGGAGTCGCTGCGTCGCGCCTGCTCGGCCGGCGCGCTCGCCGCCTCGCGCTTCGGCGCGCAGACCTCGCTCCCGACGGCCGAAGAGGTCGATGCCCTCGCATGAGCGTCCCGATCGTCATCGACTGCGACCCGGGTCACGACGACGCCATCGCGATCCTGCTCGCGCTGGCCTCGCCGGAGGTCGAGCTGATCGGAGTAACGACCGTCGCCGGCAACCAGACGCTCGACAAGACGACCCGCAACGCGCTCGTCACGCTCGAGATCGCCGGCCGGAGCGACATTCCGGTCGCCGCCGGTGCCGAGGCACCTCTGCGGCGCGACCTCCGCACAGCCGCCCATGTGCACGGGGAGACGGGCCTCGACGGGCCCGAGCTCCCGGAGCCCTCGGCCCGACCCGTGGGCGCCGACGCGGCCGACTTCCTCGCCGAGCTGATCGAGAAGCGGGCTGGAAGCGTCCTCGTCCCGACCGCGCCGCTCACGAACCTCGCCCTCATGCTCGAGCGGCATCCGGACGTGGTCGACCGGCTCGAGCGGATCGTCTGGATGGGTGGCGCGATCGCCGAAGGCAACGTCACGCCGGCCGCCGAGTTCAACGCCTTCGTCGATCCCGAGGCCGCCGCGGGCGTGTTCGCGAGCGGAATCCCGCTCACCATGGTCGGGCTGGACGTGACGCACAAGGCGCTGTTCACGCGTGCCCACGCCGAGCGCTTGCGGGAAGCCGGGCGCGCCGGCTGCTTCGTTGCCGAGCTGTCGGACTTCTTCCAGCGCTTCCACGAGCGCTCGTACGGCTTCGACGGCTCGCCGATCCACGACGCGATGGCCGTCGCGCACGTCATCGACCCGACGCTGCTGACGACGCGCCGCGCCAACGTCGCGGTCGAGACCCGTTCGCAGCTCTGCGACGGGCGAACGGTCGTGGACCTGCGCGGAGTCACCGGTCGGGAGCCGAACGCGGAGGTCGGGTTCGACGTCGACGCCGAGCGGTTCCTCGAGCTCCTCGTCTCGCGGATAGCCTCGTTGCCGTGAGCCTCGTCTTCGCGTGCATCGCGCCGCACGGCGATGTCGACCTCGCCCCGGAGCTGCGGACGGCGATGGAAGAGCTCGGCCGCCGCTGCGCGGCGGTGGCTCCCGAGGTCGCCGTGGTCGTGTCCCCGCACTCCGTCCACGTCGAGGGCCACTTCGCCGTCGTCACCGCCGGCAAGGTGGGGGAGTGGGAGACCGACGCCGCGCTCGCCGCCTCGCTCCTCGAGGCGCCGCTACCGATCCTCGGCGTCTCGTACGGCGGCAACGACTCGGCGAGCGCGGAGTTCCCGCTCGACTGGGGAACGGAGATCCCGCTCGACTTCGTGTCCGCGCCGCGTGTCGTCGTGGTCTCGCCGGCCCGCGACCGGCCGCTCGAGGAGCACATCCGTCTCGGACAGGTCCTTGCAAGTAACAGACTGTTACAAGGGAAGCGGGTCGCGTTGATCGCGAGCGCCGACCACGGCCACGCGCACGACCCGGACGGCCCCTACGGCTTCGACCCGGCGGCGGCCGCCTACGACGCCCAGCTGCAGGAGATCCTCGCCTCGGACACGTTCGACTTCCTGCCTCTCGCCGAGCTCGTCGAGGCCGGGAAGGCGGACTCGCTGTGGCAGCTCCTCGTCCTCCAGGGTGCGGTCGGCGAGTCGGCGCGCGCCGACGTGCTCGCCTACGCGGCGCCGTCGTACTACGGAATGCTCGTAGCGGAGGTTCAGACGGCGGCGTAGACGCGCCACTCGCCCGGCACGCCCTTGAGCGCGTGCACACCCCGATCGTCGAAGGCGAGGCCAGAGCCGGCGACGAGATCCTTCACCGTCTGCGAGACGAGCACCTCGCCCGGCCCTGCGAGCGAGGCGATCCGCGCGCCCGTGTGGACGGCGATTCCCCGGATCTTCGGGCCGTCGAGCTCGCACTCGCCGGTGTGGATTCCGGCGCGGATCTCCACACCCAGCTGCCGGACGGCATCGCCGGCCGAGAGTGCGCAGCGAACGGCGCGAGCCGGCCCGTCGAAAACCGCGAGGAAGCCGTCGCCGGCCGTGTCCACCTCGCGGCCGCGGAAGCGCTCGAGCTCGCGGCGCACCGCCGCGTCGTGGGTGCTCAGCAACTCGCGCCAGCGGCGGTCGCCGAGCTCCGCGGCCCGCTCGGTTGAACGGACAATGTCGGTGAAGACGACGGTGGCCAGCACGCGGTCGGGGTCCGGCACCGGCCGGGTGCCTGTCAGGAACTCCTCGACCTCGTCGGCGATCTCGTCGACGTTCCCCGCGGAGATCCAGTGGTCCGCCCCCGGGAGCTCGACGAACTTCGCACCGGGGATCTTGGACGCGAAGTACCGCCCTTCCTCGACATTGACGTCGTGGTCGCCGGTCCGGTGGAGGACGAGCGTCGGGACCCGGATCGTCGGAAGGACCTCCCGTACGTCGATGTACGAGTTCATGCGCAGCAGGGCTGCGGCCGCGCCCGGGCTCGCGCCGCGCCGTAGGTACTGCTCGAGGTTCCGCACGAACTGCTCGTCGCCGATGCGGCTCGGCGCGTAGTACTCGACGTCCTCCGGCCGGAAATGACCCCAGTTGCGCTCGACTTCTCCCACCTCCTGCTCGCGGTTCTCGGCGGTCGGCGCCCAGGGATAGTCGTCGTCGGGGTCACGGCGCTTCGCGAAGCTGCCAAGCGTGATCAGCGCCACTGTCCGCTCCGGATAAGTCGCGGCGAAGAGGACGCACATGTTCCCGCCCTCGGAGTGCCCGAAAAGCGCGGCTCGCTCCGACCCGACCGCCTCGAGCACGGCGCGGACGTCGTCCATGCGCTGCTCAAGGGTCGGAAGCTCTTCGTTGGACACGCGGTCGGAGAGCCCCGTGCCGCGCTTGTCGAAGAGGATGAGGCGCGAGAAGGAAGCCAGGCGCTCGAGGAAATGCGCCATCGCCGGCTCCTCCCACATCAGCTCGATGTTCGAGACCCAGCCGGGCACGTAGACGAGATCGCGCGGGCCCTCTCCGACGGCCTGGTACGCGATGTTGACGTCGCCGCTGCGCGCATAGCGCGTCTCGGGTTGCATCCTCAGACCGCGGCGTAGAGCCGCCACTCGCCGGGGATTCCCTTGAGCTCGTGGGTGCCGCGGTCCTCGAACTCGAGCCCCGAGCCGGCGACGAGGTCCTTGACCGTGCTCGAGACGAGCACCTCGCCTGCTCCGGCGTGCGCTGCGACGCGCGCTCCGGTGTGCACGGCGATCCCGGAGACCTTGCCGTCGACGAGCTCGCACTCGCCCGTGTGGAGCCCCGAGCGGACGTCGATGCCGAGCTCGCGCACTCCGTCCACGATCGCCTTGGCGCAGTGCACCGCGCGCGCCGGTCCGTCGAAGGAGGCGAAGAAGCCGTCGCCGGCCGTGTCCACCTCGCGGCCGCGCGCCCGCGCGAGCTGGGTACGAACGATCGCGTGGTGCTGCTCAAGCAGCTGCCGCCACCCGGCGTCGCCGAGCTTCGCCATGTGCGCAGTCGAGTCGACGATGTCCGTGAACAGAAGCGTGGCCAGCTGGCGATCGGGCTTCCGTTGAGAGTCGCTCTCCCATGCAGCACGGAGGAATCGTTCGATGGCAGCGAGCACCTGCGGCATCTCCGGAGCCGGGGTAATGTGGCCGGCGATCGGAAGCTCGACGAAGTCGGCACCTGGAATCCGGCCGGCGAAGTCTCGGCCGCATTCGATCTCGACCCAGCGGTCTCCCGTGTTGTGCAGCACGAGCGTCGGGATGCGGATCGCCGGCAGGACGTGGCGGATGTCCATCTGCATGTTCATGCGGCTCAGGGCCTCGAACGCTCCTGGACTCGCGCTCTGGCGGATCATGCGCGCGAGCGCCGAGACCTCCTCGTCGCTTGCCGTCGGCATCCCCGAACGGGCGATCGCCTCCGCGAATGTGGGCAGCTCGCTCGCCCGCCGCTCCTCCTCGATCATGCGCAGCGCCTCCGCCTCCGTCGGTCCCCACGGGTAGTCGGGCGCGCGAAGCTCCCGTGCTGAGGCGCCGTAGAGGACGAGGGCCCAGGCCCGGTCGGGGTAGGTCGCCGCGAACAGGGTGCTCATCGCAACGCCCTCGGACCAGCCAATCACCGCAGCCCGGTCGGCACCGGCAGCGTCCATGACCGCCCGGACGTCATCCATGCGCGTCTCCAGCGTCGGAGCGCCGGCAACGCGGTCGGACATGCCCGTGCCGCGCTTGTCGAAGAAGATGAGGCGGGCGAAGGACGAGATGCCTTCGAGCAACACACGCGTCGCGGGCACGTCCCAGCCGAGCTCGACGTGCGAGACGGTCGGTGGTACAAAGACGACGTCGAAGGGCCCACCGCCCAGCACCTGGTAGGCGATGCTGACGTCTCCGCTACGTGCATATCGCGTCTGAGGCGTCATCGACGGAGGATAGGCAGGGCCGCAGGCGAAAACCAAGCGCATGCCGCGCAAGCGGAAGAGGAAGCTGCGCCCGAAGCTGCCGAGTCGCGTGAAGAAGACGCGGACGAGGCGAAGCGCGCGCGCCCGCAGCCAGCATCCGGAGCTCTGGGGCCTCGGCTCCATCGCGCTCGGCCTCTTTCTCGCGGCTGTCCTCTACTTCGGCTGGAACGGCGGCTACGTCGGCGGCTGGCTCGGGGACGGTCTCGGCCGGGTCGTGGGAGACGCGCGGTACGTCCTGCCCGTGGCGCTCGTGGCGCTCGGCGCTCTCGTCGTGACGCGCAGCGAGCTCGTGGACGTCAGGCCGTTCCGCACCGGGACTGCGGTGCTCGGCTGCGGTCTCATGATCACGCTCGGCAAGGACCAGGGCGGCTATCTCGGCCAGCTCTGCGGCGGCGCTGTCGGAATCGCAATCGGCGCCACTGGCTCGCTGCTGCTCGGCGTCCTCCTCATGCTCGTCGGCTCGCTGCTGCTCTCGGGAGCCTCGCTCGGAGCGATCCTTCGCCGCTCGGGCCGGAGCCTGCATCACGCGGCGCGCAGGGCGCGGCCGCAGCGAGCTCCGCAGCCCGGGTCCTGGCCCGAGCCCCTACGTCCGGCTCCTTCGCTCACGCCGCCGGTGGACGCCGTCTCCGCGTTCCCCGACGTGGTCGGCGACAGCGTCGCGCCGCCGCACGCGGGCGCGCAGCCTGCTCCGCTTCAGACCGAGCCGCCCGCCTTGCTCGAGGATCCGCCGACGCTCTTCGACGAGGTGACGGCGGAGCATGCGGAGTACCGGCTGCCCGACGCGGGCGTCCTGCGCACGTCGCCCGAGCGTGACGGCGAGTCGGGGGAGGCGTCGGCGCGCGTCGCCGAGCTGCTCGTGCAAACGCTCGCGCACTTCGGCGTCGAGGCGACGGTGATCGGCCAGATCTCGGGGCCGCGCGTGACCCGGTACGAGCTCCAGCTTGCGCCCGGCACGAAGGTGGCGAAGGTGGCGGCGCTCAAGGACGACCTGTCCTATGCGCTCGCGACGACGGAGATCCGGATCCTCGCGCCGATCCCGGGCAAGCAGGCCGTCGGCGTCGAGCTGCCCAATCTCTCCCCGAACCTCGTCACCCTCGGCGACATCTTCGAGCCGCTCCCGCCGACGGCGAGCCCGGTCGCGGTCTGGCTGGGGAAGGACATCTCCGGCGCCGCCGTCTGGACCGACCTCGCCCGGATGCCGCACCTGCTCATCGCCGGCACGACCGGCTCGGGCAAGTCGGGCTGCCTCAACACGCTCCTCACGTCGGTCCTGCTGCGCGCGACGCCCGACGACGTGCGCCTGATCCTCATCGACCCGAAGCGGATCGAGCTCAGCCACTTCGAGTCGGTGCCGCACCTGCTCACACCCGTCGTCTCGAGCCCGAAGGAGGCCAGCGCCGTCCTCGCGAACTGCCTCGCCGAGATGGAGCGTCGCTACGAGCGCCTCTCGTCGGTTCGTGCGCGCAGCATCAACGAGGCGAATCGCGCCTTCCGCCAGCGCGGTGAGCCGACGCTCCCGTACGTCCTCGTCGTGATCGACGAGCTCGCAGACCTGATGATGGTGGCACCGCAGGCAGTGGAGGACGCGGTGATCCGGCTCGCCCAGAAGTCGCGTGCCGTCGGGATCCACCTCGTCCTCGCCACCCAGCGCCCGTCGGTCGACGTGATCACCGGGATGATCAAGGCGAACGTCCCCTCGCGCATCGCCTTCGCCGTCTCGTCGCAGACAGATTCCCGCGTCATCCTCGATTCGGGCGGCGCCGAGTCGCTCCTCGGCCAGGGCGACATGCTCTTCAAGCCGCTCGGAACCTCGCGGCTGCAGCGAGTGCAGGGCGCGTACACCTCGGAGGAGGAGATCGCGCTCGTCGTCGAGCAGACGCGGCAGCGGGAGCAGGAGCTCGACGAGAGCTACCTCGAGCTGCCGGAGGTCTTCGCCGAGCCGGGCGACTCCTCCGAGGACGGCGAGTTCGATCCGGACGACGATCCCTTGCTCGACAAGGCGATCGAGATCGTCGTCCAGACGCAGACTGCCTCCGTCTCGCTCTTGCAGCGGCGGTTGCGCGTCGGCTACACGCGCGCCGGCAGGCTGATCGACATGCTCGAGCGGCGCGGCATCGTCTCCGGCTACGAGGGCTCCAAGCCCCGGCGGGTGCTCGTGGACGAGAGCCAGTACCACTCATACGCCCAAATGGACTAACCGATCCCCCTCCGATACGTCGAATATGGGGCTAGGATCGCTCGATCGGGTCAGTCAGACGCCCGATCGATTTACCAAAAATGGGAGGGCACGTGAGGATTTCACGCTGGCTAATTGCCGCAGGCGTCGCGGCGCTTGCCGCTGCGATCGCCGTCGGTACGGCGCTTGGCGGCTCGAACGCGCCGAAGACGCACAAGGCGGGTTACGGGATGGGGCTCGTGAGCGACGTCGTCGGCTTCAATGACAGCGGGTTCAACAAGCTTCAGCTCGCGGGCTTGAAGCGGGCCGCGAAGAAGGTCCACGGAAAAGCCGATCCGCTCGTCTCGCATTCGGCGTCCGACTATCAGCCGAACTACACGACCGCTGTGCACAACGGCGACAAGGTCATCGTGGCTGCGGGCTTCCTGCTCGAGGACACTGTCAAGTCATTCGCCACGCAGTATCCGAACATCAAGTTCGCGATCACGGATGACTCCGTCAAGAACATTGGCGGCCTCAAGAACGAAGCCGGGATCACGTACGCGACGCAGGAGGGCGGCTGCCTCGTCGGCGTGCTCGCGGCGAAGATGGCCAAGAGCATGGGCCACAAGGTCATCGGCGTCGCGGGAGGCGTGAAGATCCCGCCGGTCGATACGTACATCGCGGGCTACAGGTACTGCGCGGCGAAGGCCGTCAAGGGCACAAAGACGCTCGTGCAGTACTCGAACGACTTCGCCGACGTGTCGAAGTGCTCGGCGATCGCGCAGAACGAGATCGGCCAGGGTGCCCAGGTGATCTTCCAGGTCGCCGGTCCGTGTGGTGACGGCGCCCTGAAGGAGGCCTCCAAGCTCGGCAAGTGGGGCATCGGCGTCGATGCAGACGAGTATCACGTCGCGAAGAAGATCCTGACGAGTGCCCTCAAGCGGACCGACGTCGGCGTCTACAAGACGGTTCTGGCGGCTGCGACCGGCCACTGGAAGGGCAACAAGGACCTCCTCTACAACTTGAAGAACGGCGGCGTGGGCGTCGGCAAGATGAGCCCGAAGGTGAAGCCGGCCTGGATCAAGCTGATGAAGCAGTACAAGGCACGGATCATCGCCGGGAAGCTCAAGCTCCCGACGACGGTCAAGTAGAAACCAGCGTGAGAGAGGGCGGGCTTCCAGTCCGCCCTCTCCGTCTGGTAGACACTCCCCGTGGCCGACGACCTCGTCCTCGAGATGCGGGGCATTCGTAAGGAGTTTCCCGGCGTCGTCGCGAACGACGGTGTCTCCTTCGATGTCCGCCGAGGCGAAGTGCATGCGCTCTTGGGCGAGAACGGCGCCGGCAAGTCGACGCTGATGAACATCCTCTACGGGCTCTACCGAGCCGACGAGGGCGAGATCAGGCTGGGCGGGACGCCCGTGGCGTTCTCCTCGGCCCGCGACGCGATCCAGGCCGGGATCGGCATGGTGCACCAGCACTTCATGCTCATCCCGGTGATGACCGTCGCCGAGAACATCGTGCTCGGCACCGAGCCGGTGCGGGAGGGCATCTTCCTCGACGAGGCAACGGCCGACCGCAGGGTCGCCGACATGGCGAAGACGTTCCGCTTCGACGTCGATCCCGACGCCCGCGTGGAGGACATCGGCGTGGGCCAGCAGCAGCGCGTCGAGATCATGAAGGCGCTGTATCGGAACGCGGACATCCTGATCCTCGACGAGCCGACTGCAGTTCTCACGCCGCAGGAGGCCTCCGACCTCTTCGAGATCCTGCGCACGCTGCAGCGAGAGGGGTTGTCGATCATCTTCATCAGCCACAAGCTGAACGAGGTACTCGAGATCGCCGATCGGATCACGGTGCTGCGTCGCGGCAAGACGATCGAGACCGTGCCGCGCAAGGGAGCGACCGAGGCTTCCCTCGCCCGCGCGATGGTCGGCCGCGAGGTGCTTCTGCGTGTAGAGAAAGAGCCGGCGCAGCCAGGCGACGTGCTCCTCTCGGTGCAGGACTTGCATGTTCGCGACGACCGCTTCCTCGAGAAGGTGCGCGGCGTTTCCTTCGACGTTCGCGCAGGCGAGATCGTCGGCATCGCAGGCGTCGATGGAAACGGCCAGACCGAGCTGATCGACGCGCTCACGGGATTGCAGAGGATCGAGAGCGGGACGGTGAAGATCGACGGCCACGAGCTCTCGCATGCGAGCGCGCGCGCGGCGCTGGACGCCGGGATCGGACACATTCCCGAGGACCGGCAGCGTCGTGGGCTCGTGCTCGACTTCACGATCGCGGAGAACGTCGCGCTTCACGACTACGCGAAGGCACCCGACGCAAAGCTGGGATGGCTGTTTCCGGGACGGATGGTCGAGCGTGGACGGACGCTCATACGCGAGTTCGATGTGCGCGGCGGAGGTCCGTATACGCCTGCGCGCGGCCTCTCCGGCGGCAACCAGCAGAAGCTCGTCGCCGCCCGCGAGATCTCGCGCGATCCGAAGGTCCTCATCGCGGCTCAGCCGACTCGCGGGCTCGACGTCGGCGCGATCGAATACCTCCACCGCCGACTCGTCGCCGAGCGGGACGAGGGCCGCGCGATCCTGCTCGTCTCGCTCGAGCTGGAGGAGATCCTCTCCCTCTCGGACCGAATCCTCGTCCTCTACGAGGGGCAGATCGTCGGCGAGCACACCGGGGAGGCGTCCGAGGAGGAGATCGGACTGGAGATGTTGGGCGGACGAGAGACGGAAGTCGCATGACCGATCCTGGGCCCCCGCCTGCCCCGGAGCAGGCTGCAGAGACGGGCACGCTTGCGGCACGTCTCGCCGTGAAGCAACGCGCCGGCGGGATCGCCGTGCCGATCGCGACCGTCGCGATCGCATTCTTGATGGGCGGAGTGGTGGTAGCGGCGACGCAGCACAGCGTTCACAAGGCGCTCCTCGCCTATCGCGACATCTTCAAAGGCGCCGGCCTCAACTGGATCTTCCACCCGACCACGGACATTACGAACCTGGCCTCGTACAACCTCTCTCAGACGCTGCTCCAGACGACGACGTTGATCCTCACCGGGCTCGCCGTGGCGTTCGCCTTCCGCGCGGGGTTGTTCAATATCGGCGGCCAGGGCCAGTACTTCGTCGGCATCATCGTCGCCAACTGGGTCGGCGTCTCGTTCGCGGCCATGAGCCCGGCGCCCCACATCCTGCTCGCGATCGGCGCGGCGACGCTCGCGGGGGCCGGCTGGGCGGGCATCGCAGGCCTGCTAAAGGCGACGGTGGGCGCCCACGAGGTGATCTCGACGATCATGCTCAACTGGATCGCCTTCTACCTCGGATACTGGCTCTTCGGCGACGGCGGTCCGCTGCAGAACTCGACCAGCCCGTTCACGCCGGTCTCCGACAAGGTCGTGCCGAGTGCCCAGCTGCCAGTCTTCTGGGGCACTCAGGGCTTCCAGGGGCTCGACATCGGGATCTTCATCGCCCTCGGAGCGGTAGTCGTCTTCTGGGTCATGCTCAACCGGACGACGCTCGGCTATGAGGTTCGAGCAGTCGGCTTCAACCCGGACGCGGCTGCCTACGGCGGCATCAGCGTGAAGAAGAACATCATCCGTGCGATGGCGATCTCCGGCGCGTTCGCGGGGCTGGCCGGCGCGGTGGACATGCTCGGCTACCTCTACCAATGGGCCCAGGGCGACTTCGCGTTCAGCCAGGTCGGCTTCCTCGGCATCGCAGTCGCTCTCCTCGGGCGGAATACCGCACCGGGCACGCTCTTGAGCGCACTCCTCTTCGGCGCACTCCTCTACGGCACCACACACGGGCTCAACTCGGGGAGCGTCATCCAGCCCGAGCTCGCGGGCAACCTCACGTACATCATCATGGGCCTCGTAGTCCTCTTTGCCGGAGCGAACGTCCTCGTCCTCTACGTCTGGAACGCGCCACGGAATCTGCTGCGGCGTCGCGGATCCAAGAAGTCGAGCGCAGCCGAGGCTCCGGCGTGAGTGCCTGGGCGGCAAGACTTCAGAACCCGGTCAGCTCGCGCCTTCGCGACCCGGCTGCGACCGGGTACGCCGGAGTCTTCCTCGGAGCATTCGCGGCCTTCCTCGCTATCCCGCCGATCGAAGCGAGGGCGATCTACTGGTCGATCTTCGTCGGCCTCGTCGCCGTCTTCCTCGGCGTCTGGACCGTGTCCCGTGGCCGCCGGCGGCTCGGCTGGGGCGCCGTCGCGGCTGGTCTGCTCGGAATCGGGCTAGGCATGCTGGCCACGCGGTCGTCCGTCGGCAATCTCAACACGGCCTTCGACGCGACCCTCATCGCGCAGAGTCTCGGGCTCGCGACGCCTCTCGCCTTCGCGGCGATGGGCGGCATCTTCTCCGAGCGCAGCGGCGTCGTGAACATCGGCCTGGAAGGGATGATGCTGATGGGCGCCTTCTGGGGCCTCTACGGCGCCGACAAGGGTGGCACGTGGGCGGTTGGCCTTGTGGTGGCGGCGGCGGCGGGCGGCCTCCTTGCACTCGTGTATGGCTTCTTCGCGATCAACCTGCGCTCCGACCAGATCGTCGGCGGAACGGGCGTCAACTTCCTCGCTCTCGGTATCACGGGATACTTCTTCGTCCAGCTGTACAACAACGCTCCCGTCCAGAACGGCGTCTCGTTGCTCCCGACCTTCAACTTCTTGTCGGGTAGCCACTTCTTCGGCGCCGCGATCGGCGGCCTCAGCATCCTCACCTGGGCGAGCTTCGTGCTCGTGATCCTGACCTACGTTGTTCTCTTCAAGACGGCGATCGGACTGCGGATTCGTGCCTGCGGCGAGCATCCGCGTGCGGCGGACACCGTCGGCATCAACGTCTACGCCATCCGCTACGTCTGCGTCGTCCTCTCGGGCATCCTTGCGGCACTCGGTGGGGTCTACCTCTCGATCGGCCCGCAGGCGAACGGGACCTTCATCTTCAACATCACGGACGGTAAGGGCTTCATCGCGCTCGCGGCCGTGATCTTCGGCAACTGGCGGCCGGCGGGCGCTTTCGCGGCGGCACTGCTATTCGGCTTCTCGAGCGCCCTCGCGCTGAGGTTGCAGGTCTATTCGTCGCAGGCGTCGGCGCTGTTCCAGGTTCTTCCCTACGTGCTCACGCTCGTTGCGGTGGCGGGGGTGATCGGCCGCACGGTCGCGCCGGCCGCCGACGGCAAGCCGTACGTGAGGCAGTAACTACGTGATCGCGACCATGCGCTCGATGGCGAGGCGCGCCCGCTCGGCGAGCTCCGGCTCGACGGTGATCCGGTGCTTGCCGTCGCGGAGCGAGTCGCGCACCTTCTCGAGCGTCGTCAGCTTCATGTAGCGGCACTCCGCGTCTTCCCGAATGGCCTCGAACCGCTTCCCGGGTGCCTCGCGCTCGAGGCGGTGGAGGATCCCGGTCTCGGTCGCGACGAGGAACCGCTGCTTCGGCGAGCGCTTGGCGAAGTCCACCATCTTCTCCGTCGAGAGGATCTGGGTGCGTTCGTTGCCGAACGCCATGGCCTGGCTCGCGCAGCCGCACTCGGGGTGCACGAGCAGCTCGGCGTCGGGCGCCTCGCGCTGCCAGCGTTCGATGTCGGCGGGGCGGATGCCCGCGTGGACGTGGCACTCCCCGAGCCAGATCGTCAGCTTGCGGCCGGTCACCTTCTCGAGCCAGAGGCCGAGGTACATGTCCGGCAGTAAGAGGATCTCCTGCTCCGGCGGGATCGCCTCGATCACGGAGCGCGCGTTGCCCGACGTGCAGCAGTAGTCGCTCTCCGCCTTCACCTCGGCGGTCGTGTTCACGTAGGAGACGACGACCGCACCGGGATGCTGTGCCTTCCACTCTCGCAGCTGCACGGCGTCGATGGAGGCCGCGAGCGAGCAGCCTGCGCCGAGGTCGGGGAGGAGGACCGTCTTCTCCGGGCTGAGGATCGCCGCCGTCTCGGCCATGAAGTGGACGCCGCAGAAGACGATCGTCTCCGCCTCGGTCGCGGCCGCCTGGCGAGAGAGCCCGAGCGAGTCCCCGACGTAGTCCGCGACGTCCTGCACCTCGGGGCGCTGGTAGTTGTGGGCGAGGATCACGGCGTTCCTCTCGGCTGCGAGAGAGCGGACCTCGTCGTGGAGCGCGATCGTGGGCGTTGCGGAAACGGTCATCGGACCTCCAGGGAGACGTGAAGCGAGCGGGCGGAGTGGGTGAGGGCCCCGACGGAGACGAAGTCGACCCCGGTTTCGGCGTAGGAGCGGACCGTGCCGAGGGAGACGCCGCCGGAGGCCTCGAGCTCGGCTCGTCCGGCTGCGAGCGCGACCGCCTCGCGCACCTCCTCGGGGCTCATGTTGTCGAGCAGGATCCGTGGCGCGCCGCCGTCGAGCGCCTCGCGGACCTGCGCGAGCGTCTCGGCCTCGACCTCGACCGGCAGCCCGTCGACTCGGCCGTCGAGAGCCGAGAGCGCTGCGGTGACGCCGCCGGCGACCCGGAGGTGATTCTCCTTCACGAGCACACCGTCGTAGAGGCCTGCGCGGTGGTTGCGCCCGCCGCCGCAACGGACGGCGTACTTCTCGAGCGCCCGCAGGCCGGGCGTCGTCTTGCGCGTGTCGAGGACCGACGTCCGGGTGCCCTCGGTGAGCTCGACGAAGCGACGCGTGAGCGAGGCGATGCCGCAGAGGCGCGCCACGAGGTTGAGCGCGACACGCTCGCCGCTGAGGATGGCGCGCGCAGGCCCCTCGGCCACGGCGAGGACGGCCGGAACCTCGGATACGGCGGTGCCCTCCTCGAGCTTCGCCTCGACCTCGACGCGCGGGTCGAGCGCGCGGAAGACGGCAGCCGCCACCGGGACGCCGCAGACGACGCCGGGCTCCTCGAGCAAGAGCTCCGCGCGACAGCGGGCGTCCTCGGGCACGAGCGCGAGCGTCGTCGCGTCGCCGGAGCCGACGTCCTCGGCCAGCGCCGCGGTGACCACGCGCTCGATGTCCTGCTGTGTCAGCTCCATCGCTCCAGCTGCGGTTCGCGACCGGGATGGATCACGAGGTGACCGGCGAGGGCATCGCTCTCGACCGGGAAGTCCTCGCGGAAGTGGACGCCCCGGCTCTCCTCCCGCGCGAGCCCGCAGGCGGCGATCTCGCGCACCAGCGGGTGCCGTGACTCGAGCAGGCGGCTGAGACCGTGTGCGCTGCGGATCAGGCCGGCATCGCACCAGAGCGCCGCGCTCGCATCCTCCGCGGCGGGAAGGGGCGCCGCGTCGGCCTCGAACCGAGCCCCCTCGAGCGCGGCGAGGCCGGCGCGGCGGCCGAAGACGAGGCACTCGAGCAGCGAGTTCGAGGCGAGCCGGTTCGCGCCGTGGACGCCTGTGCAGGCGCACTCGCCGGCGGCGTACAGGCCGGGCACCGACGTGCGTCCGTCGAGGTCGCTCACGATGCCGCCGATCGCGTAGTGAGCGGCGGGGGAGACGGGAACAGGCTCGTCGGCAGGCTCGTAGCCGGCATCCTCGAGCGTGGTCATCAGCGTGGGATAGAGGTCGCGCTCGACGGGACGCAGGTCGAGGCGTGCTCCGGCCCGCGCCGCGACCGCCCGCGCGACGACGTCGCGAGGCGCGAGCTCGTCGACGAATCGCTCGCCTCCGTCGTCGAGCAGCGTCGCGCCTGCGCCACGCAGCGCTTCGGAGAGGAGGAAGCCGTCGTGGCCGTTCCCGTCCCGCAGCGCCGTCGGGTGGAACTGCACGAGCTCGAGATCGGCAAGGGCGGCGCCCGCGGCCTGCGCGAGCAGGAGACCGTCGCCGACCGCGCCGCGCGGGTTTGTCGTCCGCGCCCACAGCGCGGCGTAGCCGCCGCTGGCGACGACGACGGCGGAGCCGCGGAGGTCGGCGAGCGTCGTGATCCGCTCGCCCTCGACGAGCCGGATGCGGGCATGCCGGCGCGCACGCTCGGTCAGGACTTCTGCGATGTGGCGCCCGGTGTCTGCGCCGCCGGCATGCACGACGCGGGCGCGAGAGTGGCCGCCTTCACGGCCGAGCCCGTCGTCGAAGCGGACGCCGAGCTCGCGGAGCTCTGCGATCCGCGCCGGAGCCTCCTCCGTCAGCAGGCGTACGGCGCTCGGGCGGCAGAGGCCGCGGCCCGCCGCGAGCGTGTCGGTCTCGTGGAGCGCCGGATCGTCGTCGGGGCCGACCGCCGCGGCGACGCCCCCTTGAGCGGCGTAGCTGTTCGAGTTGCGGTGCGAGTCCTTGGCGAGCACGAGCACCGAGGCGCCGGCATCGCCTGCTGCGAGAGCGGCGGAGAGGCCGGCGACCCCGGCTCCGACGACGAGAACGTCGCATCTCTCGCGTTTTTGCCTCACAATCGATAACCTCGGTACCGAGTCTACATGGTTGACGACTCCCAGGCGAAAACTGCGCATGCCGTGCTCGCGGCCGTCCTCCAGGTGCGCGAAGGACGGCTGCAGGCGCTGCTTTGGCAGCGGGCGCGTCCGCCGTTTGCGGCGTGCTGGGCGCTGCCGGGAGGAGCGCTGGCTGCAGATGAGACCCTCGAGGAGTCCATGCGGCGGCATCTCGCGGAGAAGGTCGACGTGCGCGAGGTGGCGCACCTCGAGCAGCTGGAGACGCGCAGCGATCCCGCACGCAATCCGACCCGGCGCGAGCTCGCGACCGCGTTTCTCGGCCTCGTCCCGAGCGGGGTGGACCCGAGGGTTCCGTCCGACACCCGCTGGCATCCGCTCGACGAGCTTCCGGAGCTCGCGTACGACCACGAGGAGATCCTCCTGAGCGCGCGCGAGCGTCTTCGGGGGAAGCTCTCGTACACGAATCTCGGCTTTGCGCTCGCCCCGCCGAGCTTCACGCTCGCCGAGTTGCGCGACCTCTACGCCGCCGCGCTCGGGCATCCGGTGAGCGCGACGAACCTCCAGCGCGTCCTGTTGCGCCGTGAGCTGCTCGAGGACACGGGGGAGCGGCGGCACTACGGGTCCGGTGGCGGCAGGCCGGCGGCGATCTATCGCTTCCGCGCCAGCCGGCTCGAGATCACGGACCAGTTCGCCGTCCTGCGGCCGCCTACAATGGCTCACTAGATGGCCGTCCGGACTCAAACACTCGTGCAGCCGCGGCGGCTGAACGTCCGCGCCTGGCTTGCCTTCCTGCTGGGTCTCGTGGCGGCGGCGACGATCCCTGTGGGGATCGAGCTGACGCGGAAGATCCCCGGCGCCGCCCTGCTCGACGCGGTGTGGGCGATCCCGGTCGCTGCAGCCGCGGCGACCGCTTCCCTTCTCTTCGCCCGCGGCGCGCACGGCGTCATCGCGAGGACGCTCCAGGACGTCGGCGGCTCGTCGTGCATCCGCCTCGGCCGGATCCTCGCGGTCGCGGGAATCTGCATCACGCTCTCCGCGTCGATCGCCGTCGGCCTCTACGAGCTCCTCTTGCGCCTCGAGCACTGAGCCTTAGACTCCGCTCGTGTTCGAGATCGGCAACAGCCTGCGCGCAGCGCGCGAGCGGCAGGGCCTCGGCTATCCCGAGATCGAGCTCGCGACGAAGATCCGCGCGAAGTACATCCGCGCACTCGAGGAGGAGAGCTTCACCTCGATTCCGGGCGACGCGTACATTCGCGGCTTCCTGAGGACGTACGCCGACTATCTCGGCCTCGACGGTGACGTGTACGTCGACGAGTACGCCTCGCGCTTCATCACGAGCTGGCGCGACGAGCTGCCCTCGCGGCCCGAGCGGCGGCGGATCCCGACGCGAGTGCGCCCTCTCGAACGGCGCGCCGTCCTTTTCGTGCTCGCGGGCATCGCGCTCGTCGCGGCGCTCGTCTTCGTGGCCTTTCGCATCCCAGGCTCGTCCACGCACGTGCCCGGGATCGGGACGAAGCAGAAGCAGCACCAACCGTTGGCGTCCACACGCCAGCTGGTCCTGAGCGGCATCGGCCGGGGAACCTACGTCGAGGTGCGCCGCAACAAGGCTTCCGGCAAGGTCGACCTCCAGGGCACGGTCGGGCCGCGGGAGACCGACCGGCTTGCCGGCCGCCGCTTCTACCTGTTCGTCCGCAGGCCCACCGGCCTCCGCGTCACCCTCGACGGCCGCGCCGTTGCGCTGCCGGGGGTCCACAACCTCCGCGTCCTGGTCACCCCGAAGCGGACGACGCAACTCCGAGGGTGACGTCGCGGCCGCGCGCGGTCGTAGTCGTCACCGGCAGCGAGCTCGTCCGCGGCGAGCGGGCCGACCGGAACGGCCCGTTTCTCGCAGCCGAGGCGTTGAGCCACGGGCTCGAGCCCGCCCGCATCACGATCGTCGGAGACGCGCCCGCCGAGCTCGAGGCGGCGTTGCGGGAGGGACTGGAGGCGGAGGCCTGCCTCGTCTCCGGCGGCCTCGGCCCGACTCACGACGACCGCACCGTCGAGCTTCTCGCCCGCGCCGCGGGGCTCGAGCTCGTCGTGGACGAGGTCCTCGAGCGAGAGATCGAGTCGATCTCACGCGCGGTCGCGGAGCGCCTGCGGAGGCCATACGCCGACTTCTCCCCCGGGGTGAGGAAGCAGGCGACGCGGCCCGCTCCGGCGGTCTCGATCGGGCTGGCGGGGACGGCTCCGGGGCTCGTCCTCCGGGCTCCGACGGGCTGCGTCGTCGTTGTCCTGCCCGGCCCGCCGGGCGAATTGCGGCGGCTCTGGCCGAATGCGCTGGCCAGCGAGCCGATGCGGGAGCTGCTGGAGCGGACGAGGCCTCCGGGCCGGCGCGTGCTGCGGCTCTTCGGCGTCAGCGAGTCGGCGGTCGCGCGGGCGTTCGAGGAGGCGGGTGGCGACGGGGACGGGGTCGAGGCGACCATCTGCGCACGCGACTTCGAGATCCACGTCGACCTCGTCGTCGAGCCGGGAGCGGAGGCGCGCGCGGACGCCCTCGAGGCGGCGCTCGCGGAGCGCCTCGAGCGCTGGCTCTTCGCACGCGACGAGCGACGGGTCGAGGAGGTCGTGCTCTCGCTCGCGGGCGCGAACGGCCTGTGGCTCGCGACCGCCGAGTCCTGCACGGGCGGCATGGTCGCGGCGCGTCTCACAGACGTGCCCGGCTCGAGCGCGAGCTTCGTCGGGGGCATCGTCGCGTATGCGGACGAGGTGAAGCGCTCGGAGCTGGGGGTGTCCGAGGAGCTGATCGCCCAGCACGGCGCCGTCTCTGCGGAGGTCGCAGCGGCCATGGCGGAGGGCGTGCGAATGCGGCTCGGCGCCGACGTGGCCGTGGCAGTGACCGGCGTCGCCGGTCCCGGCGGAGCGACACCCGAGAAGCCGGTTGGGCGCGTCCACTTGCACGCAGCGGGCCCGGACGGCTCGCTGGCCCGCATGCTCGACCTGCCCGGCGAGCGCGGGCAGGTGCGGGTGCGCGCGACCGTCACGGCGCTCCATCTCCTGCGTGCGCTTCTGACCGGAAGTCGCGACAAAGGCGCATGACTCCGGTCGCTAGCGTGAGCGGCGATGAACGGCTCCGGCTCTTCCTCGCGCTGCGCCTGCCCGACGACGTCCTCGACGAGGTCGAGCGCTGGCAGCGTGCGCAGCTCGCAGGCGTTCGCGCCGTCCCGCGAGAGCACCTGCACGTCACGCTTGCCTTCCTCGGCCATCGGCCGGCCGGGGAGCTCGGCTCGGTTCTCGCAGCCCTGCGCGACGCCGCTGCCGGAGCAGGGGGGATCCGACTCACGGCGGCTCGCTACCGCGAGACACGGAGTGTCGGCATGCTCGTCTTGGACGACGAGGGAGGCTGTGCGGCTCTGCTCGCCGAGGACGTCCAGGCCCGGCTGGAACACCTCGGCATGTATCGCCGGGAAGGCCGACCCTGGCTGCCGCACCTCACCGTCGCGCGCTGGCGCGAGCGTCCCGGGCGGCGGCTCGAGCCTCCGCCGGTGGGAACGTTTGTTCCGTCCGACGCGGCTGCTTACCTATCCCGGCTGCACCCCGGCGGGGCGCGGTACGAAGTCTTGGAATCTGTCGCTCTAGGAGGCTGAGAGGTGGACAAACACGAAGCACTCGACGTAGCGCTCGGCCAGATCGAGCGGCAGTTCGGCAAAGGGTCGGTCATGAAGATGAACGACCGCGCCGCGGTCTCGGTCGGCGCCGTCTCCACCGGCTCGCTCGCGCTCGATCTCGCGCTCGGGATCGGCGGCCTGCCACGCGGCCGCATCGTCGAGATCTTCGGCCCCGAGTCCTCAGGCAAGACGACCCTCGTCTACCACGTGATCGCCGAGGCGCAACGCAGGGGCGGCATCTGCGCCTTCATCGACGCCGAGCACGCGATGGACCCGGCGTACGCGAAACGGATCGGCGTCGACATCGACAACCTTCTCGTCTCCCAGCCCGACACCGGTGAGCAGGCGCTCGAGATCACGGAGCTCCTCATCCGCTCCGGCGCGCTCGACGTCGTTGCGATCGACTCGGTCGCGGCGCTGACCCCGAAGGCCGAGATCGAAGGTGAGATGGGCGACTCCCACGTCGGCCTCCAGGCACGCCTCATGAGCCAGGCACTGCGCAAGCTCGCCGGGACGCTCAACCGCACCGACACGATCTGCATCTTCACGAACCAGCTGCGCGAGAAGATCGGCGTCATGTTCGGGAACCCCGAGACGACCCCGGGCGGCCGTGCGCTGAAGTTCTACTCGTCCGTGCGGCTCGACATCCGCCGCATCGAGACGCTCAAGGACGGCGTCGAGGCGTTCGGGAACCGCGTGCGCGTCAAGGTCGTGAAGAACAAGGTCGCGCCGCCGTTCAAGCAGGCGGAGTTCGACATCATCTACGGCGCCGGCATCTCCTGGGAAGGCACGGTTCTCGACTCGGCACTCGACCGGAAGGTCGTCACGAAGTCGGGCTCGTACTTCAGCTTCGGCGACGAGCGGCTCGGCCAGGGCCGGCAGAACGCGACAGCCTTCCTGCGCGAGCACCCCGACGTGACGCAGCAGGTCCTCCAGCAGATCCAGGTGGAGCTCGGCTCGGACCAGATCGTGTCTGCACGGCTGCTGCCGGTTGCCGTCGAGGAGTCCGCGACATCGAACGGCAAGGCGGAGGTCGCGGCGGAGGCGCTCGCCTCGGCCGAAGCCGGGGCGTGACGCCGGTCATCACCGGGCTGCGCGAGCGGAAGCGCGGCCGGGTCGCGGTCGAGCTCGACGGCCGTCCGTGGCGCGTGCTCCCGACAGATGCAGTCGTGCGGGCAGGGCTCGCGGTCGGGCGCCCGTTGGATCGGCACACGGCGCGGGAATTGGGACGCGAGGTCCGTCGAGCGCATGCCCTCGCTGCGGCCACGCGTGCACTTGCAGCCGGCGACCGCTCCGAGCAGGCCCTCGAGCAGCGGCTGGCGCAAAAGGGACACACCGCCGCAGCGCGTGAGGATGCGATCGTGTCCTTGGCGAGAGCTGGCGCTCTCGACGACGCGCGCCTGGCGGAGAGTCGGGCCGAGCTGCTCGCCCGTCGGGGCTACGGCGATGCCGCGATCCGTGCCGACCTACGGCGGCGCTTGATCGCGCCCGAGGCGGCGGCAAGCGCCGTCGCCTCCCTCGAGCCCGAGCTCGCCCGGCTTCGGCCGACGCTCGAGGGCCGGAGCGTCACGCCGGCACTCCTGCGGCGGCTCGCCCGACGCGGCTTCGCACGGGAGACACTCGACGAGATCGCGGCCTCGTTTGCATTGGAGGCTTGAGAAGCGGTAGGATTGGCAGGCATTCCATTCGACGTTTTACCTGCAAAAGTAGCTTTTCCGAATCCCAATCCGATGATCGACAGTTCACGTTCCGAAAACTCGGAGGTCGCGCGCGAGACAGCGCACGGACTGCCGGCAGGCTGATCCTGCCTGCCGGAGCAAGGGCTTCTCGGATAGCTGCAGCGTAGGTCCCGCGCCGGATGGGACGTGCCGCCAACTGCGGCTGGGTCCCCAACCGAGGAGCCGGGCACGTGCTGATCGGGATCGGAATCGCCATCGGGATCGCCGGAGGCGCTGCACTCGCTCTGCTTGCGGTATCGGTCTTCGGCACGACGGGAGTGGCGAAGGCGCGCCGGGTCCGCGACCAGCTGCTCGACGATGCGCGCCGCGAGAGCGACGCCGTGCGGCGGGAGGCGCAGGTCGACGCTCGCGAGCAGGCCGTTCGGTTGCGTAGCGAGATCGACGCCGAGCTCATCGACCGCCGAGCCCAGGTGCTGAAGATCGAGGAGCGCGTCCTGGCGAAGGAGCTCGAGGTCGAGCAGAAGCTCCAGGAGCTCTCTCGCCGCGAGCAGGGTCTCGCAGACCGCGAAGAGCACGTCCGTGGCCTCCAGGACGAGCTGAAGGAGACAAAGAACGCCCAGCTCACCGCGCTCGAGCGCGTGGCCGGGCTGACGCAGACCGAGGCGAGGGCGCTCGTCCTCGACCGTGGGGAGGAGCAGGCGCGGCATGAGCTCGCACGGCGCGTCCGGACGCTGGAAGACGAGGCGCGCGCGGAGTCCAAGCGCCGTGCCCGCAACCTCGTCGCCGACGCGTTGCAACGGGTCGCGGCCACGCATACGGCCGAGACGACGGTGACGGTCGTGGAGCTGCCATCCGACGACATGAAAGGCCGGATCATCGGGCGGGAGGGCCGGAACATCCGTGCGCTCGAGCACCTCACCGGCGTCGACTTCATCGTCGACGACACGCCGCACGCGGTCGTGCTGTCGTCGTTCGACGGGCTCCGCCGCGAGGTCGCCCGACTGACCGTCACGAAGCTCCTCGAGGACGGCCGCATCCATCCGGCTCGGATCGAGGAGACGTACTACGAGTCGAAGGCGGAGGTCGAGGAGCTCGTCCGCCAGGCCGGGGAGCAGGCGGTCTACGAGGCGAACTGCGGGCCCTTCCCCGACGAGGTCGTCCAGATCCTCGGACGGCTTCGGTTTCGCACGAGTTACGGCCAGAACGTGCTCAAGCACACGCTCGAGGTCGTGCATCTGGCTGGGATCATGGCGACGGAGCTCGAGGCGAGCGTCCAGACCGCGAAGCGGGCGGCGATGCTCCACGACGTCGGCAAGGCGATGACGCACGAGGTCGAGGGCTCCCACGCGCTCATCTCCGCGCAGCTGGCGCGGCGCTACGGCGAGTCTCAGGGGGTCGTCCATGCCGTGGAGGCACACCACTACGAGGTGCAGCCACAGACGGTGGAGGCCGTCCTCGTGATCGCGGCCGATGCCGTCTCGGCGAGCCGCCCGGGCGCGCGTGGAGAGAGCCTCGAGCAGTACATCAAGCGCCTGGAGGCGCTCGAGGAGCTCGCCGCTTCGAAGGACGGTGTCGAGAAGGTCTATGCGCTCCAGGCCGGACGCGAGATCCGGGTCATCGTCAGCCCGGGCGACGTGGACGACGACGAGGCAGCACTCCTCGCGCACGAGATCGCACGCGAGATCGAGGACCGGCTGGACTATCCGGGCCAGGTGAAGGTGACAGTCATCCGGGAGAGCCGTGCGGTCGACGTGGCGAAGAATCACACCGCCGTCGGGGCGCAGCCGCCGGTAGACGTCGAAGCGGAGGCGCCCGCCGACTCGCCGATCCAGGCAGCCTGATGTCGAACGTCTGGGACGAGGTTCCGGACTGGGGAGGCGTTGGCGCCCGCCGTCTCGAGCGCCCGGGCGGGTGTGCTCTCGGCGCCTCGGTGTGGGAGCTCCAGCCCGGAGGCGAGAACTGGTACCACCTGCACCACGGCAGCGAGGAGATGGTCGTCGTCCTGCGAGGGGCTCCGACGCTGCGGACGCCGACCGGCGAACGCGTCCTCGCCGAAGGAGACCTGGTCGTCTTCGAGCGGGGTCCTGGCGGCGCGAAGGGAATCCGCAACGAATCGGATACGACCGCGCGTGTGCTGATCGTCTCCACGAACGCCGACCCGGACGTCACCGAGTACCCGGACACGCACAAGGTCGGCTTCATCGTCCGCGACGAGCTTCGCGTCCACCGCGCGGCAGATGCGGTCGAGCACGCGGGGCCCGAGTAGCCGCCGGGCTACCCTACGCGCCGTGAGGCGCTACCACGTCACCACGTTCGGGTGCCAGATGAACGCCCACGATTCCGAGCGGATCAAGGGATTGCTCGAGGAGCTCGGCCTGGGCGAGGCGCCGTCGCAGGACGAGGCGGACGTGATCGTCCTCAACACCTGCACGATCCGCGAGAAACCGGACACCCGCTTCGCGGCCCACATGGGCAACGCGGCGAAGTTGAAGCGGGAGCGGCCTGGGACGATCGTCGCCGTCGGCGGCTGCTACGCGGAGGCGCAGCGGGAGCGGCTGTTCCAGCTCTATCCGGACGTGGACGTCGCCTTCGGCCCTGGCACGATCTCTCATCTCGGAACCTGGCTCGGTGCCGGTGGCGAGGGAGTTGCACGCGGCGCCTTCGGCACCGGGGAGGAGCGGGCTTTCGCCGCTCGGCTTCCCGTGCACCGCGAGCGGCGCTTCCAGGCCTGGGTGCAGGTCTCGATGGGTTGCAACTCGGTCTGCTCGTACTGCATCGTCCCGTTCGTCCGTGGACGCGAGACCTCCCGCCGCCCCGGTGCGATCCTCGCCGAGATCGAGCGGCTCGCTGTGGAGGGTGTCCGCGAGGTGACCCTGCTCGGCCAGAACGTCAACTCCTACGGCCGCGACGTGAGCTCGAGCTTCGCGGAGCTCCTGCGCGCGGTCGATGCCGTGCCCGGGATCGAGCGCATCCGCTTCACGAGCCCGCACCCGAAGGACTTCCGCCGGGACGTCATCGCCGCAATGGCCGAGTGCGCCGCCGTGTGTGAGCACGCGCACCTGCCGCTTCAGTCGGGGTCGAGCCGGATCCTGAAGGCGATGCGGCGGACGTACTCGCGGGAGCGCTACCTACGGCTCGTCGCCGAGCTGCGGGCGGCGATCCCGGACCTCGCGCTGACGACCGACATCATCGTCGGCTTCCCCGGCGAGACCGACGACGACTTCCGCGAGACGCTCGAGGTGGTCGAGGAGGTCGGGTACGACAGCGCGTTCACATTCGTCTATTCGCCGCGGGCGGGTACTGAGGCGGCCGCGATGGCGGAGCAGGTGCCCGACGAGCTGAAGCGCGAACGCATCGAGCAGCTGGTCGACGTCGTGCAGCGGGTTGCCGCCGAGCGGAACGCGGCTCGAGTGGGGATGGTGGAGGAAGTCCTCGTCGAAGGCCCCAGCCGGACCGAGCCCGAGCTCAGGCGCGGCCGGACGCGCCGCAACACGACCGTGAACTTCACCGGCCAGGCCGCTCGCGGCGACCTCGTCTCGGTCGAGATCGCGAGCGCGACGTCGACGACGCTCGCCGGCGCGCAGCTCGCGCTCGCCGTCGCCTAGGCGCATGCTCGTCATCGGCTTGTTCGGGCCGACCGCGAGCGGGAAGTCGGACGTCGCGGCGGCCGTCACGGAGCTGATCCCCGCCGAGGTCGTCTCGGCCGACTCGATGCAGGTCTACGACGGAGTGCCGATCCTCACGAACCGGTCGTCCCACGCGGAGCGGCTCGTGGGGATCTGGCCGCTGTCGCACGTCGCGTCGGTGGGCGAGTACGCCCCGCTCGCGCACGCGGCGATCGACGAGATCCTCGCGGACGGTAGGACGCCGCTCGTCGTGGGCGGGACCGGCCTCTATTTCCGCGCGGCGCTTGCCGAGCTGGAACTGCCGCCCGCGCCCGCGCCAGGCGCGCGGGAACACTGGGAGCGGCTCTACGACGGGGACGGGGCGGCCGCCGCGCACGCTCGTCTCGCCGAGCTCGACGCAACGGCCGCGGAGCGCGTCCATCCAAACGACCGTCGACGGGTGGTCCGGGCGCTCGAGCTCGCGGAGGCGGGACAGTCGCTCGTACCACTCGCCGACGCGTTGTTCGGCGACGCGTGGCGGCATCCGACGCTCCTCGTGGGGCTCGACACCCCGAAGGCCGAGCTCGAGCGGAGGATCGAGGAACGGACGCGGCAGATGTTCGAGGCCGGAGTGAAGGAGGAAGTCCGCGCTGCGCTCATCGCGGAGCCGTCTGCAACGGCTGGAAAGGTCATCGGGCTGCAAGAGATCGCGACGCTGCCGCGCGAGGAGGCGATCGAGGCGGTGATCGTGCGGACGCGGCGCTACGCCGCCTATCAGCGCAAGTGGCTGCGGCGCCTCGAGGGGCTCGTTATCGTCGCGGCCGACCGCCCGCCGGAGGAGACCGCCGCTGAGATCGTCGCGCTGGCACGCACACGGAAACGTCTACCTGGTCCATGAGGGACCCGCGGACGCCGTCGACCTGTCCGGTACGGACGGCGCGGTCGAGGTGCTTTCCGTCGCAGGAGACGAACTGACGATCGGCATCCTCAACCCGGACGGCTCGCGGGCGGAGATGTCCGGGAACGGGACGCGCATCGCAGCGGCCTGGCTCATGAGCCGCACCGGCTCGACGACGGCGCGCGTGCACGTGGGGTCGCGGACCGTGGAGGTGCGGCGAACGGACGCGGGACTCTACGAGGCGGAGCTCGGCAACGTGGAGGTCGGGACGCTCGAGCTCGTCGATGGCGTCGAGCTGACACGCGTCTCGGTCGGGAACCCACACGCCGTGGTGGTGGGCGATCCCGATCGGATCGGGGAGCTCGGGCCGCGCCTCGAGGGGAATCCGGCCTTTCCGGGGCGGACGAACGTGCAGGTCGCGCACGTCGACGGGCCCGGCGAGGTCACCGCTCGCGTGTGGGAGCGCGGCGTGGGGGAGACGGAAGCCTCCGGGACGAGCGCCGTAGCGGTCGCGGCTGCGACGCACGGCGACGGCAAGGTGGTCGTCCACTTCCCCGGCGGCGACCTACTGGTGCGTCTCGCGGGGGGCCGGGCATGGCTCACGGGCCCGGCGGAGCCACTCGACGAATTGCCGAACACCGGCCCGGAAGTCGGCACGGGCCGGTAACAGCTTCCGCGGTATCGTCGGCTCCGAGGGCGGAGGGAGAGCTACCCCACCCTTGGGCGGGGGTGTGGGCGGCGGCAGCCCGAGCAGACAGTTGCGCTCAGGTGCCGATCTCGAACTCGCGCAGCACGTCGGTCAGGCTCGTCTTGAGGTCAGTCTGCGCGTTGCGCCAGCCGACGACGAGAGCACAGGCGACTTCGTACCTGCCCGCCGGGAACTCCTTCGGCCGGGTGCCGGGCACGACGACCGCCCGTGGCGGGACGTAGCCCCGATGTTCCACCGGCTCTGGCCCGGTGACGTCGATCACCGGCACCGACCCTGTCAGTGAGACGTTCGGCGCGAGCACGGCGCGCTCGCCGACCACGACCCCCTCGGTGAGGATGCAGCGGGACCCGATGAACGCTCCGTCCTCGACGATGACGGGCCGTGCCTGGATGGGCTCGAGCACGCCGCCGATGCCCACCCCGCCCGCGAGGTGCACGTCGGCCCCGATCTGCGCGCACGAGCCCACCGTGGCCCACGTGTCCACCATCGTGTTCGGGCCGACCCACGCGCCGATGTTGACGTAGCTCGGCATCAGGATCACGCCGCGCGAGAGGAACGAGCCGTACCGCGCGGTTGCCGGTGGGACGACGCGGACACCGCGCTCGGCGTGGTCGTGCTTGAGCGGGATCTTGTCGAGGTACTCGAACGGACCGACCTCGATCGGCTCGACCTTGCGGACGCGGAAGTACTCGAGGATGGCCGCCTTCGCCTCCTCGTTCACGCGCCAGGCCCCGTCGACCTTCTCCGCAACGCGTACCTCGCCCCGGTCGAGCGCCGCGATCGTTGCCTCGACCTCCATCAGAGCTCCTCCCGGAGGATATCTGCCGCCCGTTCGCACTCCTTGAGCGTCGGCACGAGGGCGAAGCGGACGTAGCCCCCGCCGCTCGGCCCGAACATCTCGCCCGGGGAGACGATGATCCCCCGCTCGAGCAAGACCTCGGAGTCCGGCCCGGCGACCCACAGATACATCGTCGCCTCGCTCGCCACGATCTCCCAGCCGCGACTCTCGATCGCCGGGATCAGGACGTCGCGCTTGGCGCGATAGCGGGCTCGCGTCTCCTCGACGTGGCGCTCGTCGTCCCAGGCGGCGATCGAGGCGCGTTGCACGAACTCCTGCGGCGCCGTGCCCACCGTGGGGCGGTATGCCTTCAGGGCGGCGACGATCTCGGGCGGCCCCGCGACGAACCCGGAGCGATACCCGGTCATCGACGACCGCTTGCTGAGAGTCTGGAAGACCACCATGCGCGAGCGGTCGGCCGCTTGGAGCGCCGACGGCGGGGGCTCGTCGAACCACAGCTCCGTGTACGCCTCGTCCGAGCCGACGACGAAGTCGTGGCGCTCCGCCGCCTCCGCCAGCTCGTCGTAGAACTCGCGCGGAGCCACAGCGCCGGTCGGGTTGTGCGGATAGTTGACCCAGACGAGCGCGACGTCGTCGTCCAGCTCGTCGAGATCCGGAAGGAAGCCGCGCTCGCGGCGCAGCGGCAGGGCTCGCACCCGGGCGCCGGCGAAGAGCGCGCCGCGCTCGTACACCGGGTATGCCGGCTCGCCGAACGCCACCACGTGGCCGTCGGTTCCGAGCACCTGCGCCAGCGAGAAGATCGCCTCCTTCGAGCCGTAGGTGGGCACGATCTCGGTGCCCGGGTCGACGGCGACGTCGAACCGACGGCCGAGCCAAGCCGCCGCGGCCTCGCGGAGCTCGGGCAATCCCTGCGCGAGGGGATACGGCGCCCGCTCCGGGAGCGCGTCGACGAGCGCCCGCCGGATCATCGGGTCGGTCGGCTCGTTCGGATCGCCCTTGCCGAAGTCGATCACCTCGACGCCGGCGGCCAGCAGCCTCCGCCGCTCCTCCTCGAGCCGCGTGAACGGGTACACCGCCATCTCCGTCAATACCGGATTGATCACGACCCCAGCTCCCGGCGCCGGCCGAGCTGGCGCCTTCGCTCCTGGGCGTGCTCCGTCGAACCTACGCACGCAAGGAACCTAGCCAGCGTGTCGTACACCGCGTGCAGGTTCGGGATCGGGATCTGCTCGTCCTGCCGGTGCGCGTACGCCGTCGCGCCGGGGCCGTAGTTGATCGCGTCGATGCCCTGCTCCGCGAACTGCGCCACGGGTGTCCACGCCTGCTTCGGGGCGACGTCGGGCACGAGCTCCCGCAGCCGCTGGACCAGCGGGTTCCCGAGCGCCGGCCGGGCCGAGGGCGAGTTGTGGAGCACGTGGAGCTCGCCGTGCGGCACGAGCTCGCGCAGCCGTGTCTCCGCCTCTGCGCGGGAACGACCCGGGGCGTAGCGGAAGTTGAGCTCTGCCGCTGCCCGCGAGGGCACGACGTTGGCTGCGATCCCGCCCTCGACGCGGACTGCGCTGACGACCTCGCGATAGACGAGCCCGTCGAGCTCGACCTCGAGCGGCTCGAGGCGCGCGAGCGGGGCGAGGCCTTCGGCCAGTGCGTGAATCGCGTTGCGGCCCGTCCAGGGTCGGGCGGAGTGCGCACTCTCGCCGAGAAACTCGACGCGAGCCTGGAGGTTGCCGAGACAGCCGGCGTGGAGGATCGCGTCTGTCGGCTCGAGCACGACGGCGAGCTGCGTGCCCGTGAGCGTCCCACTGGCGAAGGCAGCCGGCAGCGGGCTCTCGTCGAGGGCGACCTCCTCCCGGCTGAAGAAGACGTAGCGCGCCGGAAGCTCCGCGCGCGCGAGCGCGACCATCACCGCGACGCCGCCCTTCATGTCGCTCGCGCCGAGGCCGTGCACGGCCCCGTCGGCGATCCGGCCGGGCAGGTTCTCCTGCGCCGGCACCGTGTCGAGGTGACCGGCGAGCGCGACCGGCGCCGCAGGGTCGCCCCAGACGATCGCCTCGCCGTCGTCGTATAGGGGATCGCCGGGCAGGACGCTCCGCACGAGGTCCATCGCGGCAGCCTCGCGGCGGCTTTCCGAGGGCACGTCTACGAGCTCCAGCGTCAGGGCGGCGAGATCGGAAGTGGGCATGGCAGGAGTCATAATGACCGCCGGATGGCGATGAGTCAGCCCGATCGCTCCTGGGCGGCCGAGCCCGAGCGTGGGCTCGTCCTCGCCGTGCTCGCACCCGGAGCCGACGGCGCGGACGAGCTGGCCGAGCTCGAGGAGCTCGCGCGGACGGCGCGCGTCGAGCCGGTGGGACGCGTCGTTCAGCACCGGCGCCTGCCCGACGCCCGTACGTACGTGGGCAAGGGGAAGCTCGAGGAGCTCGAGAGGTCTTATGACGAGGTCGAGGCAGAAGTCCTGATCGTCGACGACGAGCTGACGCCGCCGCAGCAGCGAGCGCTCGAGAACGCCCTCCAGGCGCGGGTCGTCGACCGCACGCAATTGATTCTCGACATCTTCGCCCAGCACGCCGTGAGCGCCGAGGGGAAGCTCCAGGTCGAGCTCGCGCAGCTCCAGTACAACCTGCCGCGCATGCGGGGTATGTGGCAGCACCTCGAGCGTCTCGGCGGCGGCACGGGCGGCCTCGGCGCCGGTGTCGGCACCCGAGGGCCGGGTGAGTCACAGCTGGAGACGGACCGCCGGATCGCGCGCCGCCGTATCACAGTCCTGCGCGAGCGGTTGCGCAAGCTGAGCCGCCAGCGCGACGTCCGCCGCAAGGAGCGGCGGCGCACCGAGACGCCGACTGTCGCGCTCGCCGGCTACACGAACGCCGGCAAGTCGACGCTCCTCAACGCCCTCACCGACGCCGGGGTCTCCGTTCGCGATCGTCTGTTCGAGACGCTCGATCCCACCACTCGGGGCTTCGCGCACGAGGGGCGCCGCTACCTCGTCACGGACACGGTCGGTTTCGTCCGCCGCCTGCCGCACCAGCTCGTCGAGGGCTTCGCCGCGACGCTCGAGGAGACGCTCGTCGCCGACTGCATCCTGCACGTCGTCGACGGCTCGGCGTTCGACCACGAGCTCGTCGAGCAGATGGCCGCCGTCGACGACGTGCTGCGGGAGATCGGCGCGACCGAGCTGCCCGTCGAGCTCGTCGTAAACAAGATCGATGCCGTTGACGCCCTCGGTCGGCGGCGACTCGCGAACCGCTACCCGGACGCGCTGCAGATCTCCGCGCTCACGGGCGAGGGTCTCGAGGACCTTCGAGCGCGGATCGCCGGGCGTTTCGGTGAGCGGTTCGAGCGCGTGCGTCTCCTGCTGCCGTACCAGGAGGGAGGGCGCCTGAACGAGCTCTACGCGCTCGGCGCCCCGATCGACGAGCGCGAGGACACCCCCGAAGGCGTGCTCGTCGTCGCGCGGCTGCCGCGCCGCGAGCTGCGCCGCTTCGGGCCGTACCTCGTCGCCGAGGAAGCTCCCAAACGCCGCCGGACTGGCGCGTGACGCAGCTGCTCGTGAAGCGCCTTCAAGACGGGGCGACGATGCCGACGCGGGCGTACGAGCACGACGCGGGCCTCGATCTTGCGGCTTGTGAGCGCGTGGAGCTTGGGCCGGGTGAACGGGCGCTGGTCGGCACCGGGCTTACGGTGGCGATCCCCGAGGGCCACGCTGGCTTCGTCCAGCCGCGGTCCGGGCTCGCCGCGCGCCATGGCATCACGGTGCTGAACACGCCGGGGCTCGTCGACGCCGGCTACCGCGGAGAGCTCAAGGTCGTCCTCCTCAACACCGACCGCTCAGAGCCGTTCATCGTCGAGCCGGGGATGCGGATCGCGCAGCTCGTCGTCGTCCCGGTTGCGACGCCGCAACTCGTCGAGGTCGACGAGCTCCCCGACAGCGAGCGCGGCGAGAAGGGCTTCGGCAGCTCCGCTCACTGATGCCGCTCGAACCGCGCATCCGGGTCTCGGCTGTTCTCCGCTGGGAGGATCGCGTCCTGCTCTGCCGGCACGAGAAGTCCGGGCGCGGCGAGTACTGGCTCCTACCGGGCGGCGGCGTCAACACCGGCGAGAGCCTCGTGGAGGCGCTGAGACGGGAGCTGGAGGAGGAGGTGGCGATCGGAGACGACCTCACGTTCGAGGGGCCGGTCGCCGTCGTCGACTCGATCGCGCCCAAGCGCGCCTTCGTCGGAAAGCACGTGGTCCACATCATCTTCGCGGCCGATCTGTCGGGGCGCTCGCTCGAGCGCGTCACCTCGAAGGACGCGGCCGTCCGCGGCCATCGCCTCTTCGACCCCGCGGAGCTCGACGGCATCGTCCTCCACCCGCCGTTGCAGCGCTTCCTCGGCCGCTGGCAGCCCGGCGACCCGGCGGTCTACCTCGGCGCGCTCTGGGCGCCGTGAGCGCGCCTCCACTCAGACGACTCTCGATCCAGGGGTATCGCGCGGCCCGCGAGCTCGAAGTCTCGCCCGGATCCGTGTGCGCCCTCGTAGGGGAGGCGTCGAGCGGGAAGTCCACCGTGCTGACGGCGATCTGGACGCTGCTCGAAGCCGCCGCCCCGCCGCCGACGATCGACGACGTCGCCCGCGACGGAGCCGGGGGCCGGATCCACCTCGAAGCGGACGTCGCCAAGGGGACGATCTTTCTCGACGCCCGGCCCCCCGACACGCTCAACCTGAACCGGGCCGGGGCGCCACCCGTGCTCTTCCTGCCCGCGAACCTGCGCTCGCGGACCCTCGTCGCGCCGGCCACCGGGCGGGGCGCCGCCGAGGTCGCCGAGCTCCTCCAGCCGCCGGCCGTCGACCGTCACTGGGCTGCCGCGGACGGCGGGCTCGCCCTCGTCGCGGGCATGGAGCGGCTGCTCGCCTCCAACCTCCGCCACTTCGTGCTCCTGATCGAGGAGCCGGAGCTCTACCTCAGCCCGCACGCCCAGCGCCACCTGTACGGGCTCCTGCGCGCGCTCGCGCAGGCCGGCAACCAGATCCTCTACTCGACCCACGCCCCGGTCTTCCTCAGCGTCGACAGGCTCGAGGAGCTCGCGCTCGTCCGGCATACGCCGACCGGCGGCACGTCGCTCTTCCAGCCGGATCCGCTCGCCGAGGCCGAGACGTTCCGGGCGCTCTCGGAGTTCGACAGCGACCGCGCGGAGCTCTTTCTCGCGCGCTGCGCGGTGCTCGTCGAGGGGCGGACCGAGAAGCTGACGTTCCCGCTCGTCTTCGACGCGCTCGGCGTCGACCCGGACAAGGAGGGGATCCTCGTGCTCGAGTGCGGGGGCAAGGGCAACATGCCGCTCTTCGCGCGCATCTGCAACGCCTGCGGCGTCCCGTACGTCGTGGTTCACGACCGCGATGCGCCGCGCGGCAGGCGGCCCGTCGAGTCCGAGCGGGTCGTCAACCGCCAGCTTCGGGAGATCGCCGGCAGCCGTCGCACTGTCGTCCTCACCCCGGACTTCGAGACCGTCTCCGGAATGAGATCCAGCACCCGCGGCCGCAAGCCCCAGAAGGCATGGCAGCGCTACCACGGCAACGGTGAGGTTCCCGAGCCGCTCCGGATCGCCGTCGAGAAAGTCCTCAAGGTCGCGGGCAGACGGGTCTAGGAGTACCGGCCGCCGCGCGAGCGTGCGCGGGCGGAGGCGACCTCGTGTGCGCGGCGCTCGAGCTCGTCGGGCAACGGCTCCAGGCGAGGAGCCTCGTCGGTGCCGAGCCGGTGCGCGAGCGCCTGCGCGAGCAGCCAGTCGGCCAGCCATGGGTTCCGTGGCAAGAGCGGACCGTGGAGGTACGTACCGATGACACGCCCGGCACGGCAGCCCTCGAAGCCGCTCTGGCCGTCGTTCCCGAAGCCGGCGAGCACGCGTCCGAGCGGCTCGGCGCCGGGGTCGAGACGCGTGCGCCCGGCGTGGTTCTCGAACCCGGCGAGCGTTCGCTTCTCTCCCGGCTCGAGCTCGCACTCGATCAGCACGTCCCCGATCATGCGGCGCTCGCCGGCGACGGTCTCGAGGGGGAGGAGGCCGATGCCCGGCATGTCCTCGGCGTGAAAACCGCGATAGCCGCGGCCGAGCAGCTGGTAGCCCCCGCAAACGGCCAGCACGGCTGCGCCTCGGTCGACGGCCTCGTGGAGGGCGCCGGCCTTCGACACGAGATCCTCCGCGACGAGCAGCTGCTCCCGGTCCTGCCCGCCGCCGACGTAGTAGAGGTCGTGCTCACCGGGCGTGACAGCGCCTCCCATGCCGAGCGCTGTCACCTCGAGCTCGTGGCCGCGCCGGGCGGCCCGCTGCGTGAGCACGGCGATGTTGCCGCGGTCGGCATAGATGTTGAGGTAGTCCGGATAGAGGTGGCCGACGCGAATGGTCGTCATGTCGAGCGCTCCCAGTACGGCTTCGCGAGCCCGCGGGCGGCGAGCAGTCGCTGCAGGCCGAGCATCGCGGTGTAGGTGGGGAGGACCACGAGCTCGCCGCCGTCCGGCGTCAGCTCGAGCCCGCGGTCGAGCGCCGCTCCGAGATCGGGCTCGAGCTCGATGGCGTCCGCGTCGAGCCCGCCGTAGCGGAAACGGAGCGCCAACTCGGCCGCCCGCTCGCCGCTTGCGACGAGCCTCTCGAGACTAGGCAGGAGAGGCTCGAAGTCGACGTCCCAGATCCAGGAGACGTCGCGCCCGTCGGCGATCTCGTCGTTGAGCGCGACGACGAGCAGCTGCGGAGCGCTTCCGTCCACGAGCGTCCGAATCGCCTCGTTCGCGCCGGCCGGGTTCTTGATCAGGAGCAGCAGGATCCGCTTCCCCCCGACCGCGATGCGCTCGAACCGGCCGAAAGCCGCCGAGAAACGCTCGAGCCCTGCCGCTATCTCGTCGAGCGCGGCGCCGAGCGCGCGGGCGAGCGTCGCCGCAGCGACCGCGTTGTAGACGTTGTAGAGGCCGGGCAGGCGGAGCTCGATTCGCCGTGAGCCCTCCGGCGTGTCGAGCAGGAACGAGGCACGGTCGAGGCCCTGGAGGGAGATCTCCCGCGCAGCGACCTCGAGCTGCGGCCGCGCGTGGTGGCCGCGAGGGCAGCGGTAGTCACCGAGGTGGCCGACGTATGCGGCCGCATAGGTGTACGGCGTGCCGCAGCGCACGCAGTACTTGGAGTCGGCCGCATGCTGGAGCGAGGGGCGGGCCACGCGCGGGTCGTCGAGGCCGAAGGCGACGCCACCCGCATGCGCCTCACTCACCGCGGCGAGCTGCGGATCGTCGGCGTTGTAGACGAGCTGTGCCTCCTCGGGCAGCGTCCTGACCGCCTCGCGCCACCGTTCCGCGACGAGCTCGAGCTCGCCGTAGCGGTCGAGCTGGTCACGGAAGAGGTTGCCGAGGCAGATTGCTCGCGGCCGTAGCCGTCGAACGAGCTCCGGGAGTGCCCCCTCGTCCACCTCGAACAGCCCAAGGTCGGCGTCCCCCGCGGTGAGCAGCGCGGAGGCGACGCCCGAGACGAGGTTCGCGCCCGCCGCGTTGTGGGCGAGCCGGTGCCGCGGCCGCAGGATCTCGGCCGCCATTGCCGTCGTGGTGGTCTTGCCGTTCGTGGCGGAGACGACCGCGGTGCCGGTTGCGAGCCTCGCCGCGAGACGGTCGATCGCCCCGCGGTCGAGCTCCGCGAGGAGCTTGCCCGGAATCGTAGTGCCGCCGCCGGCGCCGAGCCGGCGCGAGAGCGCAGCGACGCCGCGTGCCGCAGCGACCTCGAGCGCGAGTGGGGGGCGCGGACGCATCGGGCGAGCGTACCGAGACAGGCCTGCACGGGACTACTTGCGGATTACTCAACCTGCTCTACACTTCTTGACATGGCTGGAAAGCCCCGCTATCGGGCGCTCGCCTCGATCGATCCGCAGGAGCTCGCGGAGTTCCAGGCCGGCATCCGCAAGCGCTATACCGACGAGCAGATCGTGGCGGAGATCGTCGCCTGCTCCGAGCGGCTGGGACGCTCGCCCACGATGCGGGAGTTCGCGGCGGATCCGGAGACCGCGGTGCATCCGCAGACGGTGATCGAGCATTTCGGCTCCTGGAACGCTGCGAAGCGCGCCGCCGGTCTCGTCCCGCGCCGGTTCGCCACGCGGGAGGAGCTGCTGGGCCTCCTGCGCACGCTCGGCGAGGAGCTCGGACGGCCGCCGAGCGCACGCGACATCGACGAGCACAAGGGGCGCCTGCCCTCGAAGTCGCTCTACTGGCACACCTTCGGCTCGCTCACGAACGCCCTTCGGGAGGCCGGGTTCGACGTCCCGGTGGGGGAGGAGAGGCTCGAGCGGGCTGTCGAGCAAGGAGTCGCGCTCGCCGGGCGGCTCGGGCGGCTGCCGAAGTTCGCAGACTGGGCCGCCGCGCGCCGGGAAGATGACTCGTTGCTCACCGAGTGGCAGGTCTACCGGATGTTCGATGCCCGGCGCGGTGCCTGGTCGACGTTCCAGTTCCTCGTCCGGCAGCAGCTCTCGGAGCAGGGGCGCGACGTCGCGAGCGACGGAACGCTGCAGCCCTCGTCGTAGCTACGCGGCAGAGCGCGCGATCGCAGCGAGCCGCGCGAGGCAGTACGCGCTCTGGCCGGGCGCACGGACGGCCGGCAGGGCGCTCTCCTCGACGTAGCTGTGATCCGGGCGAAACCGGGCGCTGCGGGAGACGCGACCGGCCCGGAGCGCGAGGAAGGTCCCGTCCCGGAGCTCACTCAGTCGGAGCCTCACGCCCGTGTACTCGGAGACGATCTCGAGCGCCGTGCGAGTGGACGCGAAGAAGACCTCTTCGCGGCCGCGACCGAGCCACAACGGCCGTCCGACGCCGCGAGCGGCGAAGACCGTTCCCGGCTCGCGCCGGTCGAGCCAGGCGGTCGCCATCGAGCCGGCGAGCGCCTCCAGCGCGCGGGGCGCGTTCCTCGAGTGGGCGGCGAGGGCGAAGATCGCCTCGGAATCGACCGTCATTCGCGGCTCGGCGCGGGCGCAGGAGTGGGGGGCAAGCAGCTCGTCGTCATTGAGGATGATCCCGTTGTGGATCCCCACGACCGGCCCGTGTCGGACGGGATGGTTGTTGGCCGGGATCGACGGATGGCCCTTCGTGTAGTCGCGCACGTGCACGAGCAGCTCAGTCGCGTGCCCCGGCACCGCGATCCGGTCGAGGAGGCGGCTGGCGGGCGTCCGCTGCTTGGTGACGACCGGATACATGTCCTGACCGCCTCGATACGCGTAGCCGACTGCATCGGCGCCTCGATCGGCGATACCGGCAAGGAGCGCCTGCGCAGCGAGCGTCCGGTCGACGTCGCTCCGCGACGAGAGGCTATATCCGGCAATTCCGCACATTCGATCTGGCGAAGCCTTTCTCCCTATCGGTATCGGATCCCTTTCACCGTAGGCCAAGCCCGTTAGGGCTTTCTAAAGCCAGGTCCGGTCGGAGCCGATAACCGCCGCGATGGAGCATTCATCTGCGGCTGAGGAAGCGGCCTCCGAGTACGCACCGGCGGCGGACCCGCTCAAGCTCTACGTGCGGCAGATCGGCGGCGGGCCGCTGCTCACGCGCGAGGAAGAGCGCGAGCTCGCCCGCAGGAAGGACGAGGGAGACGAGGAGGCCAAGCGGCGACTGATCGAGTCGAACCTGCGGCTCGTGATGGCGATCACCCGCAACTACACGAAGGCCAACGTCCCGCTCCTGGACCTGATCCAGGAGGGCAACCTCGGCCTCATCCGCGCCGTCGAGAAGTTCGACTATCGGCTTGGCTACAAGCTTTCGACGTATGCAACGTGGTGGATCCGCCAGGCCATCACCCGCGCCCTCGCCGACCAGGGGAGGACGATCCGCCTGCCGGTGCACGTGGCCGACCAGGTGCGCCGGCTGCTCCGTGCCCGCCGGCAGCTGGCGCAGAAGCTGAACCACGAGCCGTCACTCGCCGAGCTCGCGCGCGAGACGCAGCAATCCCAGGAGCGCGTGCGGGAACTGCTCGAGCTCGTGGAGAATCCGGTCAGCCTCGAGACTCCCGTCGGCGACGGCGAGAGCCTCTACGGCGACCTGATCGAGGACGTCCACTCACTCGCCCCGCACGAGCAGTCGGCCGACAAGGCTCGAACGAGGGAGCTTGCGGGAGCGCTCGAGCAGCTGAACCCGCGGATGCGCCGCGTGCTCTCCCTGCGCTTCGGGCTCGACGGCGAGCTTCCGCAGACCCTCGAGGAGGTCGGCTCCCAGCTCGGCATCACGCGCGAGCGGGTGCGACAGCTCGAGACGCGAGCGCTGCGCGAGCTACGGCAGGCCGCTCCGGGCCTCGAGCACTACCTGCGCGCCGAGTGAGCCGCTGTCGCGCCTCTAGGGCGCGGCCACCATCTGCATCTCGCGCAAGTTGGCGAGACGGCGGAGGGAGTCCAGCTCGATCTGGCGCACCCGTTCCCGGGTGAGCCCGAGCCGCTTACCGATCTCCTCGAGCGTCTTCGGCTCCTCGTCGACGAGCCCATAGCGCAGGATGAGCACCTGTCGCTCGCGCTCTCCCAGGGCCTGGAGGGCGACGGCGAGAGCCTGGCTGCGCAGCGCGCCCTCGACGCGCTCCTCCGGCAGCGGTTCGTCGCCGGCGACGAAGTCTCCGAAGACCGCGTCCTCCTGGTCGCCGACGGGCTGGTCGAGGCTCGCCGAGGCCCGGGCGGCGGCTCGTACCTCGCGGGCCTGCTCGATCGGCAGCGAGGCCTCGGCCGCGATCTCGTCGAGCGTCGGCTCTCGGCCGAGCTCCATCCAGAGGGTGCGTTCCGCGCGATTCATCTTCTGCATTCGCTCCACGATGTGGACGGGCATCCTGATGGTCCGCGCCTTGTCGGCGAGCGCCCGGGCGACTGCCTGCCGGATCCACCACGTCGCGTACGTCGAGAACTTGTAGCCGCGGCGCCAGTCGAACTTCTCGACCGCTCGGATGAGGCCGAGCGTGCCTTCCTGGATCAGGTCGAGGAAGGGGAGACCCTGGTTGCGGTAGTTCTTCGCGATCGACACGACGAGCCGGAGGTTCGACTGGATCATCCGCTGCTTCGCCGCCCCGTCGCCGCGTTCGATCCGCTTGGCCAGCTCGACCTCCTGCGGCGCCGTGAGCAGCTGGTGCCGTCCTGCCTCGCGGAGGAAGAGCTGCAGCGCGTCGGTCGTGGTCTCGAGCGGCTGGGCCGCCTGGGGCGCCTTTTCGGCCGGCGGTGCCGGCTCGGGCTCGGCTTCGGGCTCCGGTTCGGCGGCCAGTAGCTCGATGCCGCGGCGGTCGAGCTCCTGGTAGACGGCATCGGTCTCGAGCGGGTCGAGCTCCAGCGGCTCGAGCACCTCGAGCAGCTCGGCCTGCCGAAGCTGGCCGCTCGACTCCGACGCCTCGAGCAACGTCATGAGCTCCTCGCTCGCGAGGATCGACTCGATTTCGACGGTTGTTACCGGTTCCCCCTCACCTGGCGTCACTGGACGTCGTTCCCGCCTGTCGAAGCTACCGAAACACGCCGACCCCCTGCGGGTCAAGTCCAGTGCACGATAAGCAATGTTATGTCAAGTAGGAGGAGGCGGACGTATGGGGCCGGTTCTCCCTCCCCACGTAGACGAATGTCGCAGCCGAGCGCGGTCTATCCTCGGCGCCTTGATCACCTACTCGGATAGTGCAGAGGCGATCACTGCCGGCCAGCTCCGCGGCTTCTTCGTCGGGTGGCCGGTGGCGCCCTCACCCGAGCGGCATCTCGAGCTCTTGCGCGCGAGCCACGCTGTGGAGATAGCCCTCGACGGTGACGCCGTAGTCGGTTTCGTGACGGCGATCAGCGACGGAGTGCTGAGTGCCTTCATCCCCCTGCTCGAAGTCCTGCCGGAGTATCAGCACCGATGCATCGGCACCGAGCTCGTCCGCAGGCTGCTTGGCCGGCTCGACGACCTCTACATGATCGACCTGTGCTGCGACGCCGGCCTCGAGCCGTTCTACAGCGCTCTCGGCTTCCAGACCTTGGACCTAGGAATGGGTATGCGCCGGCGAGAGAACCTCTAGCCGCCGTCATCCTCGAACATCGACTTATCCACAGGATGCACGGAGGGCTGTGGAAATGTTGATTATTCAACGTTCGCAAATTGCGGGATTTTCGTCTTCCGGAGCCCTTGCACCCTGTCCGAAGAGGCCATACATTCCCTCTTGCGCCGAGCACGGCGCGGGAGTAGGACGAAGCAGCACCGGAAGGCCGTACGGGGCGGCTCGCAAGAGCCGAAGCGGAAAGTCAGTCGGAGCTGTGGACGAAACCGCGACCGACTCGGCGACTTTTTTTGGTCCACCCCACGCCTTGGTCCTGGGAGCGCCGGCGGCGAAGCCGCCGACGCCGAGGGGTGGCTCCCGGCCGCCGAGGGCGGCCGGTGGGGCGGCGCCGCTTCCGACTCGACTACGATCGCCGCGAGATGCCGTTTCCTCCGCACCCTCCGCGTCCGCCGAGCATCGACCAGGGCGTGATCGCCCTGATCTGGGCGGTCGTCCTGGGGACGTACATCTACTTCGGGCTCCTGGCAGTCGGAGCGAGCGGCGCGACCGCGATCGTGATCGCGCTGGTCTCGTTCGCAGGAATCTGGCTCCTCGTGCGGCTCCGCGGCGAGGACACGCCGCTCCGCCGCCCCACCAGCCGCCGGCGCTCCTAGCCCTACGCGGCTCGGCGGCCGGGATTGTGCGCTGCGAGCGCGAAGACGAGCTTGCGCGCGAGCTCGTTGCCGAGTTGTCTGTCAAGGCGCTCGCGGGCCTGCACAGCCTTCGGGTCGAGGCTTTGCAGATGTGCTGCGAGTAGCCGCACGCCGCGGTGAGTCGTCTCCTGGGCCAAGGCGTTCATCCCGTTCTGGGTATCGGGGGACCTACCCCTTTAGCGTGATCCCTCCCCGCAGGGATTCGCGGCCGCCTCACTCGTTCGGGAGGGATAGCGACGGCCGCGAATCAGTTTCGTCGTCAGCGAGTGGGCATCCGGGTCCGGGTCTGCTGCGACTCTTCCGTGGGAGTCGCAGGCGGGCTCACCGGCCGCCGCCTGGCCGTCCAGCGGCGCTCGGCTGCTACGGGCTCATCGGCCGCGGGCGGCGGTACGGCGCCCGCATAAGCCGGCTCGGCCTCCTCGATAGGCGCGGGCACCCCGTCGAGCGAGAGCCCGAGCATGAGCCCGAGCGCGAACGCGAGCACGCCGTGCCAGAGGCCGATCGAGTGCACCACACCGAGGATCCCGATCGAGTTGCTCCAGGAGTCGAGCCTCCCCTCCTGCCAGCCGTTGCCGGGCTGGTTCGCGAGCAGGATCCAGCCGACGCAGACGAGCACAGGCAAGAACGCCAGGGCGAACGTGCCCGGTGACATTCGCAGCCTGAGCCCCTTCGTCCACGTGCCGACGTGGTTCGCCAGCGCGATCAGGAGCCCGGCGCCGGCGACGACCGCCATCGCGATCCAGAAGCGTGACGTGGTCTGGGTTCCTACCTGGGTCGCGCCCCAGAGGGCGAGCCCGGCCAGCGCCGCTGCGAAAGCCAGCGTCAGACCGCGGGACGCGTCGTACATGCCGTACCTGCGCATTCTCTTCACCTCGTTCCGTTTCCCGATGCCAGTGGAACGGTCGAGTCGCGCTTCGGGGTGCGGCAGCTACTCGAGGGCCAGCCGCCGCGCATCGAACGAGGCCGACCAGAGCTCCGCCCGGAACTCGTCGAGCGTGGCGAGCGCGTCCGCGGCGAACAGGTGTTCCACCACCCCGATCTCGCGGTCGTTGTGGAACGGGACGTCGACGTGCGGATGTGAGACGAGGTTCAGCGAGAGCCGGCGGCAGCTCGGACAGCGCACTGCGAGCCCCACCGTCCCGTCGGTCGCCGTGAGCAGCGTGAACGAGGACGGGAACACGGGCCGTGGCTGCTCCTCCGGGTAGCAGAAGAAGCTCCAGGGCCACTCTCCCCTCTTGATGTGCCCCACGGCGAGCTCGCCGAGCTCGGCGCCGACGGGGTCGAGACGCGCGGTCATCAGGTTGAGGAACTCGCCCGCGCCAAGTCCGAGCGGGGCCCAGTCGAGCTCCTCGTGTGTGAGGAGCCCGTCGTGCTCCTCGCCGCAGCCGCAGCCGAACCGAACTCGAAAGACGGCAGGGTGCGCGGCGCCGGGGAGCTGCTCGATGCTCCGAAAGGCCGAGAGCGGCACGTGCGTCGCGCCCCGGACGGGACAGGCGAACGCGTAGCGGCCCGTGAGCGGGTCGTACATGCGGACGTTGTAGAGACGACGCCGGACGACGAGCGCCGAAGTTGTCAGTACGTGATCAGCGAGAAGCGGTCGTACGTCGCGAGCCGGTCGCGGCCGCCGAGAAAGGAGAGCTCGATCACGAAGTTCACGCCGACGACGGTGCCACCGAGTTGCTCGACGAGGCCCGCAATCGCTTCCACGGTGCCGCCCGTCGCCAGCACGTCGTCGTGAATGACGACCCGGGCGCCGCCCGCGATCGCATCGGCCGCCACCTCGAGCGTGTTGTTCCCGTACTCGAGCGCATACGTTGCCGAGACCGTCTCGGGTGGAAGCTTCCCCGGACGCCGGGCCGCGACGAACCCACAGCCCGCCTGAACCGCGATCGCCGGGCCGAGCCAGAAGCCGCGAGCCTCGGCGCCGAGCACGAGGTCGGCCTTCCGCTCACGCGTCCAGTCGGCGAGCTCTCCGACCGCCTGCCGCAGCGCCTCGGGGTCGAGCAGGAGCGGCGAGATGTCCTTGAAGCCGACACCGGGCTCGGGGAAGTCCGGGACCTCGCGGACACGCGTCGTGAGATCGATGCCCGCCACGCGTGCGAGGCTACTCGACGAGACGGCGGACGTTCCGCCGCAGGAGGAGATCGGCGAGCTCCTGGGCGTTCTGGGCCAGCCGCTGAAGGTCGCCGAGGGCGGCTTGCCGTCGCTCGGCGCTCCGGGAGCGGAGGGCCGGCCCGAGTACCGCCTCGAGCAGGCTGCTCTCGCGGTCGGCGCCCGTTCGGAAGGCGCGGAGGTTGCGCGCTCCGATCCCGAAACGCGCGAGCGCCTCACAGGCAGCCGCGATCTCAGCCTCGCTCTCGGCATAGACGCGCTGCCCGTCCTCCAGGTGCGACTCGAGCAGCCCGAACTCCTCGAGCTCGCGCGCCCGATCGGCCGTAATGCCGGAGCGCTCGCAGAGCTCGTCGAGCTCGAGCCCCTCCTCCCCCACGTCGACCACGCTCCGGCGGCGCCGGCGTTTCTTCCCGGCGCCCGCTTCGAGCTCCTGCCGGATCACGCGCAGCGGCAAGAACTCGTCGCGCTGCAGGCGGAGAATCGTCTCCAGCCGCTCCACGTCGTCCTCCGAGAAGAGCCGGTAGCCACCCTGCGTGCGCCTCGGGTTCAGGAGGCCCTGGTCCTCGAGATAGCGGATCTTCGAGATCGAGACGTCCGGAAACTCGTCCTTGAGCCGGCTGCAGACCGTGCCGATCGTGAGGAGCCGGCGGCGCGTGGGTGCCTCGGTGGTCGCCATCAGCGCTGGAGGAACGTGAGCCGGTACTTGCCGATCTGGAGCTCGTCGCCGTCCCTGAGCCCGGCTGTCTCGACTCGGTCACGATTGACGAAGGTCCCGTTCAGGCTCCCCTGGTCCTCGAGCTGCCAGCGCTCGCCGTCCTTCGTGAAGACGGCGTGCTTGCGCGACACGGTGACGTCGTCGAGGAAGATCGCGCACTCCGGCGAACGTCCGATCGTCGTCGGGCTGTCGTCGAGGGCGAACGTCTCTCCCGCCCGCCCGCCGCCCGAGCGGACGATGAGCGCTGCTCCGTGGACGCCGAGATCCTCGATCGGATCGAGGCTTTCCGGCACCTCGGGAGCGGTGAAGGACTCCGTCGACTGCCCTTCCTCGGGGACGACGAGCGCCGCGCCGCACTTGGCGCAGAAGTGCGCGGATTCCGGGTTGTTGTACCCGCACTCGGGGCAGTAGATGTGTGCCATCAGGCCGGCGGGGCGGCCTTGCCGGTGAGGATGTCCGTCAGCGAGTCCACGTCGACCGCGTCGAGGACGCTCCTCCCCTCCGTCCCCTGGAGCCGCGCCACGAGCTCGGCCCGCAGGATGTCGATCTTCCCGTGCAGGAGCCGCCGGCGGTACGAAACCTCCTGCTCCTCGTGCGTCAGGTCGTCGATGAGCTTCTTCAGGTCCTCGTCGGACAGCGTCGCAAGATCCGGCAGCGGTTCCATCGTGCCCTTTCTCCGGGAGTCGGGCACCCTCGGCGAGGGTGAAGCTGAACTTTAGCCTTTGCGTTGGCTCGGAGCAAAAGGGGCCTACGTGCGCGCTGCGGCGGCCTCGCCCTGCTCGATCTCGTCGACGAGCGACCGCAGCTCGCGCGCGAGCTCCTCCGACTGCTCGCGCGTCTCGCCCTCTGCATAGAGGTGGAGGAGCGGTTCGTCGGGATCCGGCAGAACCTGCGCCCAGCCGCGCTCGTCGAACAGCTTGAGCCCGTCGGTGAGATCGAGGTCGCGGCCGGCGAGCCGCTCGTTCAGCACGCGCATCACGAGCCCTTTGAGCGCCCACGGACACGGCACCTGGTGGTGCACGAGCGTCGGCTCGGGCAGCTCGGCCACGAGCTCCGACAGCGGCCGGTTGACCGGAGCGAGCAGCTCGAGCAGCTTCGCGAGGCTCGCCACCGCGTCGTAGCCGGGCAGGAACTCGGGGAAGACGTAGCCGCCGCCGACGGCGCCCGCGAAGACGACGTCTCCCTCCGCCGCCACGCGGGTCAGCTCGGGCAGCGACGTCGGGGTCCGCACGACCTCGAGCTGCGAGTCCTCGACGAGGCGCTCGACCTGGCTCGTCACGGTGACGGGGAAGGCGAGCTTGCCGCGGCGCCCGTTCGAGCCGAGCAGGCGGAGGAAGAGGAGCAGCGCCTGCTCGACCGGCACCTCCTGCGCCTGCTCGTCGACGAGGTGCAGCCGCTCCGCCGACCGGTCGAAGACCGCGCCGAGATCCGCGCCGACTACCGGCACGAGCCGCTTCGTGTGGCCGATCGAGGCGGCCAACCCGGGGGCGGCGTCGGCATGGTCGGGCCCCTCGCCGGTGAAGGCGTGAGCGGACACGATCTCCACGCCCAGCGGGCCGAGCACCAGCGGAAGCACGTATGAGGCACCGGAGAACCCGTAGTCGACGACGATGCGGAAGCGGCGGGCGCGCACGGCCTCGGCATCGATCGTGGCGAGCAGCTCCGCCGCGTACGTCTCGCGGACCCGCGCGGGATACGAGATGCCTCCCACCTCGGCGGCGGCGACGCGACGGAACTCGCCGCGCGTGAAGTGCTTCTCGACCTCCTTCTGCATCGCGGCGCTCATCTCGACTCCGGGCTGCTCGAAGAACTGGATCCGGAGCACCTCGGGATCGTTGGGGCTGACTCCGACGTGGAAGCCGGCGTCGTGTGCCTCCGACTTCACGAGGTGCCGCGCGACAGCGGCCGGGCTGACACGGAGGTCCGCGACGTGCACGCCTGTCGACGTGATGCCGGAGATCATCGCCCGTTTGATCATCCGGCACGCCGCGGCGCCCTCGCGGCTGGCCACGACCCGCGCGCCTCGCTTGAGCGCGGTGCCGAGCGCGGCGGCGAGGCGCACCGCGACATCCGGCGTCAGGTCGACGTTGACCATCCCCGAGACCCCGTACTTGCCGAAGACGCGGGTCGTGCCCCGCGACTCCCAGATCAGGCTTTCGTGCAGCTGCGAGCCGGTCTCGACCTCTTTGAAGGGATAGATGCGAACGCCGGGCAGGATCACGCTCTCGGCGCCGATCGTGACCTCGTCCCCGATCGCGACGCCCTCGTGGACGCGCACGTGCGCGCGGAGGTCGCAGCCACGGCCGACGATCGCTCCTACGACGTCCGCGCTCCGTCCGATGTAGGTCGAGGTGTCGACGATCGAGCGCACGACGCGGCCGCGCTCGCGCACGGTGACGCTCGTCGAGAGCACGGTGTAGGGACCGATGTGCGCGCCGCGAGCGACGCGGCAGTAGTTGCCGAGGTACGCCGGCCCCTGGATCGCGTCGAGGTCGTCGAGGTCCACCCCGTCCCCCAGCCAGACGTTGCCGCGGATGCGGATGCCGTCGATCTCGAGCCGCACGCGCTCCTCGAGCGCGTCGAAGTTCGCCTGCCGGTACTGGTCGAGATCGCCGATGTCCTGCCAGTAGCCGTCGAACACGTGGCCGTAGATCGGCCGGCCCATCTCGAGCAGAAGCGGGAAGAGCTCCTTCGAGAAGTCGAATGGGCGGTCCTGCGGGATGTGCTTCAGCACCTCCGGCTCGAGCACGTAGATGCCGGTGTTGATCGTGTCGGAGAAGACCTGTCCCCAGGACGGCTTCTCGAGGAAGCGCTCGACGCGCCCGTCCTCGTCGGTGACGACGATCCCGAACTCGAGTGGGTTCTCGACCGACTTGAGCCCGATCGTCACGGAGGCCTGCTTCTCGCGGTGCGCTTCCACGAGCTTCCCGAGGTCGACGTCGCAGAGGGCGTCGCCGGAGATGACGAGGAACGTGTCGTCGAGCCGCCCGGCGGCGCGCTTCACGGAGCCCGCGGTCCCGAGCGGCGACTCCTCGACGGAGTAGCCGATGTCGAGGCCGAGTGTCTCGCCGTTCCCGAAATAGCTCCGGATCGCCTGGGGCAGGAAGGCGACGGTCACGATGACGTCCTCGAAGCCGTGGCGCCTGAGCAGCTCGACGATGTGCTCCATGCACGGCTTGCCGACGATCGGCACCATCGGCTTGGGCTGGTTCGAGGTGAGGGGCCGCAGCCGCGTGCCCTCTCCCCCGGCCATGACGACGGCCTTCATCGCCGCAGTTCTCTCCGTGCGGCGACGATGTACAACACTCCGGCGAGGAGGGCGAGCGCGATTCCCGCCCAGAAGAGGTCGACCGGCCAGTCCGTCGCCCGGTGCGTGACGATGCGGAAGAAGATCGCCGCGTACAGCACCCAGGTCGCCGCTTTGCCGAGGACGTTCACGTCGATGTCGATGCCGCGCGGGGCGAGCAGGCCCGAGCCCGCGAGTAGGAGGATGTCGCGGCCGAGGATGACGACGAGGCCCGCCCACGGCAGCCGGTCGTAGGCGAAGAGGAGGATCACGGCCGCGTCGATCATCAAGCGGTCGGCGAGCGGGTCGGCGAGCTTCCCGAAGCGCGACTCGACGTGCCAGCGGCGCGCGAGGAAGCCGTCCACCTGGTCGGTGATCCCGGCGATCCCGAACGCCACTCCCGCCGGCCAGCTCGCGCGGTGGCCCGCCCGCACCATGAGCACGACGAAAACGGGTATCAGCGCGAGCCGCGCGAGCGTGAGCGCGTTGGGCAGCTGTGCGAGCGGCTGCGAGACGGCCGGGGCCTCCATGTGGAAAGGATACGGGCGTGCGAGAGCTGCCCCGGATCCCCGGCTTCGTCGATGCCCACTGTCACGCGTTCCAGCGGGCGCTGCGCGGGCGGACCGAGGGCCACGACTTCTGGGCGTGGCGCGACACGATGCTCGAGCTCGCGAGGGGTCAGACCCCGGGACAGGTCCGGAGGGACTATGCCGACGTGTACCGCGAGCTGCGGGCCGCCGGCTACACCGCGGTGGGCGAGTTCCACTACCTCGGGCTCGAGGAGGGGCGCGCGGCGGCCGAGGCCGCGACCGAGGCGGGCGTCGAGCTCGTCCTCCTCCACGTCGCCTACGCGCGCGGCGGGCTCGAACGCTTTCGGCAGGAGTCGGTGGCCGCCTACCTCCGCGAGCTCGAGGAGCTGCGGGACGGCAGAATCCGCCTCGGCGTCGCGCCCCACTCCGTCCGGGCCTGCCCGCGCGACTGGCTCGAGGAGCTCGGCCGATACGCCGTCGAGCACGAGCTGCCACTGCACGTCCATGCCGACGAGCAGCCTCGCGAGATCGAGGAGTGTCTCGCCGAGCATGGGGTGCGCCCGATCGAGCTGCTCGACGCCTGCGGCTGCCTCGGGCCGCGCACGACCGTCGTCCACGCCACGCACGCCGACGGCCACGAGCTCGACCTGCTCGCAGCGGCGGGCGCACGTGTGTGCGCCTGCCCGACGACGGAGGCGAATCTCGGCGACGGTTTCCTGCCGGTCGAACGGCTCCTCCACCGCGGCATCGGCCTCTGCATCGGGTCGGACTCGAACGTGCGGATCGATCCGCTCGAGGAGCTGCGCGAGCTCGACGGGATCGCGCGGCGCCAGTCGGGCAGGCGCGACGTGTTCCAGGTCGATCAGCTGCTCGAGATCGGCTCCTCCGGGGGCGCTGCCGCGCTCGGGCTCGAGTCGTGGCCGGACGTCGCCGTCGACGTGGAGCACCCGCAGCTTGCAGGAGCCGCGGACTGGCGCAGCGCGCTCGTCGCCGGCTGCTCGGCAGACGTGCTCCGAGACGCTCGCTAGGTTCTAGCTCACCGCTAGCGAGGAGGTCCCGAGTGGACGAGCACACGCACGGGCCGCACGAGGACGGGCTCTGGACGACGCCGGAGGAGGAGCGCACGTTCCGCCTCGTGCGCGATCTCCTCATGGAGATGCGAGACCGGGGCAGCGGGATCTACATCCTGCCGGTGCAAGAGGGGATGCGAGCCGCCGGCGGGGCGCCTTCGCAGGCCTACGGCGTCGACGGCTGGGCGGTCGGCGAGTTCACCCTCGACGGCGCGCGGGACCTCGCAGTCGGGCCATGGCTGAGTCAGGTCGTGGAGGCTGCCCGCACCGCCGCGAGCTGACGATGCCCTACACGCTCAGGAACCTCAAGGGGGACCTGGAGGACATCGGCTCCGTGTTCGACGGCCCGCCGGGCCTGGAGTTCCATGCGGGGACCAAGCCGCTCGAGCTCGAGAAGTCCGGCTTGACCCACCAGCGCGTCCCGCCCGACTGTCGCTTTCCCTACGGCCATACCCACCGGACGCAGGAGGAGGTGTACGTCGTCGTGCGAGGAAGCGGGCGGATGAAGCTCGACGACGAGATCGTCGAGCTCAGGGAGTGGGACGCCGTGCGCGTCCCGCCCGGTACGTGGCGGGGCTACGAGGCCGGGCCGGACGGCCTCGAGCTCCTCGTGATCGGCGCGCCCAATCTCGGCGAGGACCCGCGCGGAGACGTCGACGGCGAACGGGACTGGTGGACCGACGAGTAGTAGTTGTCCCCTGCAACTCGCCTGAATCGGGGCGGCCGGATTCGAACCGGCGACCTTTGGTCCCCCAGACCAACGCGCTAACCAGGCTGCGCCACGCCCCGCAGCGAGGCAAACCGTAGCTCACGGGACCGCTCGGCACGCCTCCGCCGTAACGAGGACGTGCGCCTTCTCGTGCTCTGCCTCGCCGCGGCCTTCCTGCTCCTTCCCGCGACGCCGGCCGGCGGATCCGCGAACCGACCCGTCGCGCTCGTCTGCGCGGAAACCTCGAACGAGGTCTTCGCCGTCTCGCTCGGCCCCCGCGGCGGCCAGGTCCTGAAGCGCGTCCACCTCGACGACCCGCTCATGATCGCCGCGCCGCTGCACGGCCCTGCCGTCGTCGTCGATCCACACGGCTCGGTCACCCTGTTGGGCTGGCGTTCGCTCCGGGTCGTCAAGGTCTTCCACGGCTTCCGCGAGCCGGAGGTCGCCGCGATCGCGCCCGGCGACAGGTACGCCTACGTCTCGGACGCAGGAAGCGGCCGGCTGGTCGTGCTCGACCTCGCGCGGCAGCGGGTCGTGCACAGCGTCTTCGTCGGCCACCTGGCGCACCATCTCGACTTCAGCCCGGACGGCCGCAGGCTCTGGGTCGCGCTCGGCGAGACCGCGACGACGATCGTCCGTCTCGACACCTCGAACCTCCGCCGACCGCGCGTCGTGGGCCGGATCCATCCCCGCGTGACCGGTCACGGCATCGAGTTCTCGCCGGACGGAAGAACGGTCTGGGTCAGCTCTTCCGCGGCGCCGTTCGTGACGGTGTTCGATGCCGCCAACGGCAAGGCTCTGCGGGAGATCGCCGCGGGGAAAGGGCCGCAGGAAATTGCCTTCTCCGGGAAGCGCGCGATCGTCACGAGCGGGTACGGCTCGTCGCTCGAGGCCGTCTCGTGGCGCACGTACGGCCGGCACGGCTCCGTGTCGATGCCCTACGGCTCCTTCAATCTCGCGACTCTCGGCGACGGCAACGTCGTGACGAGCTCTGTCCTGAACGGCTACGTCACGGAGCTCGAGGCGGGGACGCTGAAGCGGCTGTGGGCCGTGAAGATCGCCCCGGCCACTCGGTACGTCACGATCTCGGTCTGGCCGGGCTAGCCGAGCGCGAGATCGTCGATCGCTGGTGTGCCCTTCACGTCGAAAAGCGTGCTCACGGCCTTGTCTCGCCAGCCGGCGAGAACCTTGCCCGTCGTGCGAGTCACGACGAGCCCGCCGGTGAAGGCGACGACTCTGCCGGGCACACGGAAACCCTCGAGCGGCCGACCGGCGGTTGTGAACGTGCGGACGAGCGGCGGCGTCACGCCGCTCTCGAGGGCGACCGCCGGCCGGCCGTGGATCCAGCCGATGGCCTCGATCTCGCCCCTGGCGAACGTCCTCCGACCAAGAGCGGCAGACCCCGGTGTGGCGACCACGAGCTTCCTTCCGACGGGCGCATATGCGAGGCGGGTAACCGGAGCCGCAGTCGCGAGGATGCTCCGGGACTGGTGCCCGAGGTCGTAGACGACGGCCCTCCCACCCGCGCCGACGTAGGCGAAGGCGAGGGAGTCGGCGCGCCACGATGGCACGACCGGCCGAACCGAGCGGTCGATGGTGACGTCGTGGATGCCGTTCCCGTAGATGTCGTGCAGCACGAAGCGACGCCCGGCATGGACGACGTACGCGATCCGGAAGCCGTCCGGCGCCCAGGCGACCGCAACGATCCTCCCGCGGGCCGGGCGCGACCAGGCTCGACGTCCGTCCGGCGCCATCGCGACGAGGGAGTTGCCGATGCCCGCGGCGACGTAGAGCGCGTGTGGCGAGAGCGCCGCAGCGGTTGCCGGTACGTGTGACAGGAAGCCGCCGCGTGCGACGACGGACAGACGGCCATCGACGATCGCAGCGACGCCGTTCGCCCCCCTCGGGAGCCTGAGCTCTGGCGTCGGGCGAGTCGGCTTCGGCTTGGCACCGATGCTGACGTGCAGTGCGCCTGCCGCGGCAAGCGAGCCGGCGGCGATCACGAGCAGGACGACTACCGCCGCGCAGGCGAGGACGGCGGCGCGCAGCCCACGATGAGCAGCGGCGACCGGCCGCAGGGCCTGCAAGGCACGGTGGAGCGCCTCCTCCCCCGCGCCCGGCTCGGGATCCGGGGCGGCGGCGAGCAGCGCCTCGAGCCGGCGCTCGAGCTCACTCGACATGCTCGACCTCCAGCGACTCGCGCAGCTGCTCGAGCGCGCGTGCGAGCCGCGAGTTGACGGTCCCGACCGGCAGGTCGAGCGCGCCGGCGATCTGCTTCGGCGTCATGCCGACTCCGTAGCGCAGGACGACGACGGCACGCCGCTCGAGCGAGAGATCGGCCACAGCCGTGAGGAGGCTGCGGTCCCCAGCCGCATGGGCGGGCGCGAGGTCCGGCGTGTCGGGCAGCTCCTCGTCGGATAGGCGGCGCTCCGCGCGCAGCAGGTCGAGTGCCCGGTTGGCGACGATCCGATGCAGCCAAGGCCCGAACGGACGGTGGTCGTCGAAGCGCGCCAGCGCCGCGAACGCCCGCTCGAACCCGTCCGCGGCGACGTCGTCCGCGAGCGAGCGGCGACCCGTGATCGCAAAGGCAGCGCGCCAGGCGTCGCGCCAGTAGCGGCGGAAGAGCGCGGCCGCGGCGTCTCGGTCGCCGCGCCGTGCCCTCCGTACGAGGTCCCGGTCACTTGGTTCACGCACTCCTCCGCAGTCTTGTACGAACCAGACGGCGTTGCGCGTCCCGCGCCCGTAATACTCTGGTTGTGGGGGGTTGGCAGGAACACGACGACGCGCTCGTGCGGGAGTTCGAGCTCCCCACGTTTCCTGCTGCGATCGAGTTCGTCGATCGCCTCGCAGAGCTCGCGGAGAGCGAGAACCACCATCCGGACATCGACATCCGCTACCGCAAGGTCACCGTCCGCTGGACGACTCACTCCGAGGGCGGGATCACCGCGAAAGACCGCGAGATGGCGGAGCGGACGTCCGGCCTGGCCGCGGCGTAGCTCGCAGCGACCTCGGTAAAAGGTAAGACCTTGCCCGCTTCGGACACTAATCCTGACGTGAGCGCGCTCGCAGCAGCCCCCGGCCTCGAGGAGTGGCACCTCGACCTGCATGCGCAAGGGGCGCGCCGCGAAGCGGCCGTGGGGCGCCTGCAGGGGCTTCTCCTGCGCGCGGCCCGTTTCGAGGTCTTCAGGCGGCGCGGCTCTCTCCCCCAGCTCTCCGCCGTCGAGCTGGACGAGCTCGCCCAGGAAGCCGCGGACGACGCGGCCGTCTCGGTCCTGCGCCGGCTCGGCGACTTCCGCGGCGAGAGCAGCTTCCGTACCTGGGCGTACAAGTTCGCGCTGCTCGAGGCGTCGGTGAAGGTTCGGCGCCGCGCCTGGCGGGATCGTGAGGTGACGCTCGAGCCGGAGCACTGGGAGAGCCTGGCCCACGCCGGGCTCGGCCCGGACGACGAGGCCGAGAACGCGGCTCTGCTCGAGGCCGTGCGCGACGGGATCCGGACGGCCCTCACGCCGCGCCAGCGGCAGGTTCTCGTCTCGGCCGTGCTCGAAGGTGTGCCGATCGACGTGCTCGCGGAGCGCCTCGATTCCAACCGAAACGCGCTCTACAAGGTTCTTCACGATGCGCGCCGCCGGCTGCGCGAACATGTCGCGGCGGCGGGATTCCCGGAGGTAGCCGAATGACCGGACACGACCTCGATCCCACCCTGCTGCGCTTGCTCGGCAGCGACGAGCCGGAGCTCGACTGCGACGAGTGCTTCGCGCAGCTCGACCGCTACGTCGAGCTCGAGCTCGCAGGAGCCCCGGCCGACGCGCTCGTCCCGGGCCTGCGCGCCCACCTCGTCGGCTGTCCCGCCTGCGCGGAGGAGCACGAGAGCCTGCGCGCGCTACTGGAACTCGACTCTGTCTCCTAACTGCGTGTCTCCTGAAAAGAGGACTGAGATGCACAAGACCAGGTACCTGATCGTCGGCGCCGGTATGACCGGCGACATGGCGGCGAAGGGCATCCGGGAACAGGACCCCGTCGGCTCGATCGCGATGATCGGCGCCGAGCCCCACCCGCCGTACAAGCGGCCGCTGCTCACGAAGGGCCTGTGGCAGGGCGCGGCCGAGGAGAAGGTCTGGCGCGAGCCGGCCGAGGGTGTCGAGCTCGTCACCGGTCGCCGCGTCGTCTCGCTCGACCTCGCCGCGCACACTGCCACGGACGACGCCGGCGAGCAGTACTCGTGGGAGAAGGTCCTGCTCGCCACGGGCGCACGGCCCCGCGAGATTCCCGGCGCGGAGGGTGTCATCTGGTACCGGACCCTCGACGACTACCGCCGACTGCGCGAGATCGCGCCCGAGGGATCGCATGTCGTCGTGATCGGCGGCGGCTTCATCGGCTCGGAGATCGCGGCCGGCCTCGTCGGGAACGGCTGCCGCGTCACGATGCTCTTCCCGGAACCGGGGATCGGCTTCCGCCTCTTCCCCCTCGGCCTCTCCCAGTTCGTCGCGAACTACTACCGGGAGAAGGGCGTCGACGTGCGCACCGAGGAGCTGGTCGCATCGGCCTCGGGGAACCGCGTCGAGACCGAGTCCGGCCTCGCGCTCGATGCGGACGCGGTGGTCGCGGGACTGGGCGTGACCCCGGACACCGAGCTCGCCGAGTCCGCCGGGCTCGAGGTCGCCGACGGGATCCTCGTCGACGAGTACGGACGTGTGCCGGGCCACGAAGATGTCTTCGCGGCGGGCGACGTCGCCCGATTCCCGGTCCGCGCGCTCGGTACGACGATGCGGATCGAGCACGAGGATCACGCGAACTCGCACGGCAAGGCTGTCGGCGCGAACATGGCGGGAGCCAACGCCGCTTACGAGCACCTGCCGTTCTTCTACTCCGACCTGTTCGACCTCGGCTACGAGGCGGTCGGTCTCGTCGACTCCCGGCTCGAGGTGGTCGAGGACTGGCAGGAGCCGAACCGCAAGGGCGTCATCACCTATGTCGAGGACGGCAAGCCACGCGGCGTGCTGCTCTGGAACGTCTGGGACAAGCTCGACGACGCTCGCGAGCTCATTCGCGCCGGAGAGGGAGCTCTTGCCGTCTAGCCGTCTTGCGAGGTCGCGGAAGCCGCGGCGCGGGACCGAGCTCGTGTGCGAGGGCGTCTTCCGCCCGCTTGCGCACCCGCTCGTCCTCGTCTTCGCGCGCCTGCGCGTGCCCCCGCCGCTCGTGGTCGCCGCCGCGGGCCTCGCGGGAGTCCTGGCCGCAGTCGAGCTGGGACGCGGCTCGCTGCTCGCCTCCGCGCTCCTCATCCAGCTCAAGACGTTGCTCGACAACGCAGACGGTCAGCTCGCGCGCCTTACGGGCCGGACGAGCGCCTTCGGGCGCTACCTCGACTCGGAGGTCGACCTGCTCGTGAACGCGGCGCTCTTCGCCGCGCTGGCGTGGAGGACCGGACAGCCGGCGCTCGCGCTCGCAGGCTTCCTTGCGCTCACGAGTGTTCTCAGCCTCAACTTCAACGTCGAGCGGCTGTCTCGGACGGGCTCCGCCGAGCCTGAGGCCGAGGGACGGGCCACCGCGTTCCTGCGCCGCGTCTACGGTCTCGTCTACGCCCCGCAGGACCGTCTCGCCGAGTCCCTCGTGGCTCGCCGGCCGTCGCTCGCCGGCTCGTCGGCGGTCTCGCTCCTCGCGAACCTCGGAATGTCGACGCAACTCAGCGCGTTCGGACTGCTGATCGCCCTCGGACACCCCATCGCGTTCGCCTGGCTCGCGCTCGCTGAAGTCGCAGCGATCGCGTTCGCGCTGCTGCCCAGGCGAGTGCCGCAGGAGGAGGTCGCGTGAGTAACGTCTTCGAGCTTCCGTCCCACGACGGCGAAGGTGTACGCGACCTCACACCGGCGGACTGGGCACGGCTCGAGCGGAACGCCGCCGAGATCTTCGCCGCGCTCGGCCTCGATCTCGACACGCCGGGAACCCGGGAGACGCCGCGGCGCTTCGTGCGGGCGCTCTTCGACGCGACAGCCGGCTATGACGGCGACCCGAAGCTCCGCACGCTGTTCCCGGCCGAGCGGCCCGACGGTGTCGAGGGACGCCACGCGCAGATCGTCGAAGGTCCCGTCGGCTTCTACGCGCTGTGCGAGCACCACGCGCTGCCGTTCCACGGACGGGCCTACGTCGGCTACGTCGCCGGCGACGAGATCCTCGGCATCTCGAAGCTCACCCGCCTCGTGAGGCTCTACGCGCGCCGCTTCACGGTGCAGGAGCGCCTCGCCGAGGAGATCGCGGACGGGCTCAGCGAGCTCGCCGGCCCACGCGGCGTGGCGGTCAGGCTCGAGGCGGCGCACATGTGCACCGCGATGCGCGGCGTCGAGGAGGACGGCTCCCTCACGGTCACGACCGTCTGGCGCGGCCTGTACGACGAGGACGCCGCTCTGCGCGCCGAGTTCCTTACGCTGACGCGGTGATCGAGCCGTTCACGGTCCTCGCGGAGAGCGAGGATCTGCCCCAATGGGACACGCCGGACGAGCTTGCGGCGCTGTACGGCGGGGCGATCGGCCTCGACGAGCCGTGCGTCGTCGCGAACTTCGTCGAGTCGCTCGACGGAGTGGTGGCGGTGCCGCGGCTGCCGCGCTCACACGCGGTGATCGGCGACGACAGCGAGGCTGACCGGTTCATCCTGGCGCTGATGCGCGCCTGCGCCGATGCAGTGGTTGTCGGTTCGGGCACGCTGCTCGCCTCGCCGCACGGCACGTGGCGGATCGATCGCGCCTATCCGCCTGCCGCGGAGGCGTTGGCGGAGCTCCGCGCCCGGCGCGGCCGGCCGGCGCAGCCTGTGGTCGCCGTCGTCACCACGGGCGCCTCACTCGACCCGGCCCATCAGGTGCTCGAGATGGGCGCGCTGCTCCTCACCACGGAGGGAGCCGCGTCTGGCCTGCGGGCGTCGGTCCCCGGGGCGGCGGAGGTCGTTGCGGTGAACGACGGCGATACCGTCGACCTTGCGCGCGCGCTGGAAGTGCTCCGAGAGCGCGGCTGCTCCGTCGTCCTCAGCGAAGCGGGACCGTCGCTGTTCGGGTCGCTCGTCGCCTCGCGGCTCGTGGACGAGCTCTTCCTCACCATGTCGCCGGTCCTCGCCGGCCGCGCAACGACGGCCCGTCTCGGGCTCGTCGAGGGCGTGGAGCTCTTGCCCGAGACCCGTGTCGCCGGCCGGTTGCGCTCAGTGCGGGCGCACGGCTCGCACCTCTTCCTTCGCTACTCCCTCCGCTAGCTGGCTAGGCCCTGCGGTGGAGCTGCCGGTAGAGGCGGTCGATCAGCGCGGGCATCGCCTCGAGCCGGTCCGTGATCGCGCGGAGGCGGTACTCGCGGAAGTGCTCGGGCTCGACCTCGAGGGCGCCTGCGAGCGTCGAGACGACGTCGTTCGACGGCACAGGACGATTGCCGTGCACGAGATGGTTGAGGTAGCCGGCAGAGAGCCCCGTACGCGACGCAAGCTGCCGGTACGTCACGCCCTGCTCGTCCATCAGCCGTTGGACGGTCTCGCCGAACCCCTCCTCGCTGAAGCGGCGGCGCTTTGGCATCGCTAGGCCTCCTTGCCGAGCTCGGCAACATCTAACCGGTTCTCGGCTCCGCTTGCGCGGTTCCTCACGTCGACCTTGCCGTCCTCGAGGCTCTTGCGGCCTGCCGTGATGCGGAGCGGGCAGCCGATCAGGTCCGCGTCGGCGAACTTCTCCCCCGCTCTCTGGTCGCGGTCGTCGAGCAGGACGTCGAGCCCGGCCGCCGAGAGAGCCTCTGCCGCCTGGAGGGCGATTTCCTCGGCCCCCGGCAACACCACGACGTGCGCGTCGTACGGCGCGACCGTCTTCGGCCACACGATTCCGTTCTCGTCGTGCGACTGCTCGACGATCGCCGCCATCGTCCGGGCGAGGCCGATGCCGTAGCTGCCCATGACGAGCGGCTTCTCCCTCCCGTCCTCGTCCAGAAACGTCGCGCCGAAGGCCTGTGAGTGGAACGTGCCGAGCTTGAAGATGTGACCGACCTCGATCGCCGTCTCCACGCGGAGCGTGCCGCCGCATTCCGGACATGCGTCCCCGTCCTTGGCCTGGCGGATATCGGCGAACGTCGGCTCGTAGTCGCGGCCGGCCTGAACGCCGCGGAGATGCCGGCCGTCCTCGTTGGCGCCGGCGACGTACTGCCCCTCGCGGAGCGCCTCGTCGGCGATCACCTCGACGTCGACTCCGACCGGCCCGAGTGAGCCTCCCCCCGCACCGAAAGCGGCGCGGATCTCCTCGTCGGTGGCCGGACGGAACGCCGCCTCGAAGAGTGTCTCGAGCTTCTCGGGGCTGAGCTTGTCGTCGCCACGGACGAGTGCGAGCACGACCCGGTCGCCCGTTACTACGGGCAGCGCCTTCGACGTCGCCGACTCCGCGACCCCGAGCAGCTCGGCAACCGCCTCGATCGTCGTCACGCCCGGCGTCTCCACGGCCTCGGGAGCGTCGAGCGGCGGAGGTAGCTGGGCCGGAGGCGGCGTACCGCGCGCGGCCTCGACGTCCGCGAAGTAGTCGCCGTTCTCGCAGCGCATCAGCTCGTTCTCACCGGAGCCGGTCGGTGCGAGGAAGCCGAGCGAGCTCTTGCCGCCCATCACCCCCGACTCCGCCTCGACGAGGTACGCCTCGAGCCCGCAGCGCTCGAAGATTCGCTTGTACGCCTCCTCGTGCCTCGCGAACGCCGCGCCGAGCCCGGCGGCGTCCGCGTCGAACGTGTACGAGTCCTTCATGATGAACTCGCGCAGGCGCAGGAGCGCGCCGCGCGGCCTCGGCTCGTCCCGGTCCTTCGTGGAGAAGTGGTACCAGACCTGCGGCAGCTGCTTGTAGGACTGGATCTCGCGCGCGAGGAACGTCATCGACTCCTCGTGCGTCCACGAGAGCACGAACGGCCGGCCGCCGCTGTCCGAGAGGTGGAAGAGGATCGGGACGTCGATCCGCCCCGTCGTCTCCCAGAGCTCGGCGGGCGTGAGCGTCGGAGCGCGCATCTCCTGCCCGCCGATCGCGTCGATCTCCTCGCGGATGATCCGCTCGATCCGCGTGTGCACGCGCCAGCCGAGCGGCAGCATGGCCCACAGGCCGGCGCCGATCTGGCGGATGAACCCGCCGCGCACGAGCAGCCGGTGCGAGGCAGCCTCCGCGTCGGCGGGCGCGTCGCGCAAGGTCGGCAGAAAGAGCTGTGAGGCCCGGGCGATCATCGGCGTTGTCGCCCTAGGCTATTCGAGCGGGATCAACGAGGCCTCGGCCATGGCCAGGGCCGCGGGCTTCGCCATCTTGAGGCGCTTCGGCCGGTTCATTCCCTCCGCGATCCACCTGTCGATCTCGTGGAAGAGCTCGTCGATGAGGATGTCGGAGCCGACCTTCTTCAAGACCCGGCCGTGCGCGTAGATGAAGCCGACGTCGCGGCCTCCCGCGATGCCGAAGTCCGCATCGCCCGACTCGCCGGGCCCGTTCACCGCGCAGCCCAGCACGGCCACCTCGAAATGCTGCGGGTACTCCTGCAGGCGCCGTTCGACCTCCTCGGCGAGCGTGTGGACTCCGACGTTGTCGCGACCGCAGCTGGGGCACGCGATCATCACGGGGCCGCGCTCGCGAAGACCGAGCGCCTTGAGGATCTCGTAGGCCGTCTTCGGCTCCTCCACCGGGTCCGACGAGAGCGAGACGCGGATCGTGTCTCCGATCCCCTCCGCGAGGAGGGTCCCGATGCCCACTGCGCTCTTGATCGACCCGGCGAAGACCGTCCCGGCCTCCGTGACGCCGAGGTGAAGCGGATACCCCACCTTCTCCGCCAGCATCCGGTAGGCGCGGATCATGGTCGGCACATGACTCGACTTGACCGAGATCTTGAAGTCGTAGAAGTCGAGGCTCTCGAGCAGGCGCACCTCCTCGAGCGCCGCCTCGACGAGCGCCTCGGCCTGATCGGCCTGCGCGAGCTCCTCGAGGTGCTTCGGCAGCGAGCCGGAGTTCGCTCCGATTCGCATCGGGATCCCCTTCGCCTTCGCCGCCCGAACGACCTCGGCGACCTTGTCCGAGCCGCCGATGTTGCCCGGGTTGATGCGCACGGCGGCGACGCCCTGGTCGATCGCCTTCAGGGCGAGGCTGGCATTGAAGTGGATGTCCGCGATGATCGGCACCGGCGAGAGGCGGACGATCTTGGAGAGCGCCTCCGCGTCCTCCGTCTTGGGGACGGCGACGCGGACGATCTCGCAGCCGGCGCTCGCGAGCGCTGCGACCTGCGCGGTGGTGGCGGGGACGTCATGCGTCTTCGTCGTCGTCATCGACTGGACGACGACGGGGGCGCCGCCGCCGATCCTGACGCCGCCGACCGAGATCTGCCGTTCGCTGGCCATCCGGGAATCAGTCTAGCCAGGCCGGTTCTGGGCCATTCCCGCCCCTCAGCGGACGCTGAGCCTCCTAGTGTGGCGGGCCGGAGACGTCGTTCGAGAACGCGATCACGAAGATGAGCAGGATGAAGGCGATCCCGACGACGGAGACGCGCTCGTAGACCTCCCGGGCCAGGGCGCGACGGCGGATTCCCTCGATGAGCGAGAAGAGGATGTGGCCGCCGTCGAGCGGCAGCAGGGGTAGGAGGTTGAGCAGCGCGAGCGACATGCTCACGAACGCGAGGATCTCGAGGTACCACCTCGCCCCGACCTGGAGCTCGCTGTGCGACACGCGCACGATCCCGACGGGGCCTGAGAGCTGGCTGCGTCCCTGGCTCGAGAACAGCGAGGTGATGCCCGTTCCGGTGGCGGTCACGACATGCCAAAGGTCCGAGGCCGCCGTGCGGGCGGCCTGCCCCGTCGTGTAGCCGACTATTCGTGCGGCCGGCGAGAAGCCGAAGATCCAGCGGCCCTGGCGCAGCACCGTCGGGTGAGGGCCGACGGCGACGCGTCGCCCGTCCCGGATCACGGTGAGCGTGACCGGGCGCCCGTGGCTTGCCCTGATCACGTGCGAGACCGCACCGAACGTGCGAGTCGGCCGGCCGTTGACGGCGACGATGCGATCCCCGGCCCGGAGCCCAGCCGCGGCCGCGGGAGTCCCCGCCTCGACCTGGGCCACCTTCGCGGTCGGCGTACCGGAAGGCGCTCCGCTGACAGCGAAGACGACGAAGAGGATTGCGAAGGCGATGACGACGTTCGCGAGCGGCCCGGCCGCGATGACGGCCACGCGCTTCCAAGTCGCGGCGCGCCAGTACGCGTCGGGAGAGGTTCCCTCTTCGACCTCGCGGAGCGCTCGCTCCGCCGAGCGTCGCGCGGCTGGCGACAGGTGTGCTGCACCCACCTCGCGCTCGAGCTCGAAATAGGCGCGCCGTGCCGCGTCGTAGTCCTCTGCGTCGAGTGCCCGCCTGACCGCTCCGACGGCCGGCGCGAGGCTCGGCTGCTCGCGCACGGCCGGATCGGCGAACGCGCGCAGGTCGCGGGCGGCCGGGCGGTGCATGCCCGGGATCCGGACGAGACCGCCGAGCGGGATCATGCCGATGCCGTACTCGATGCCGTTGCGGCGGACCTTCGCGAGCGCCGGCGGGAAGCCGATGTAGAAGCTCCGCGGCCGCATCCCGACTGCGAGCGCGACCGAGAAGTGCCCCAGCTCGTGCAGGAAGACGAGCAGGAGCAGGCCGCCGATCACCACGAGCCAAGTCATGCGGCGGCCAGCGCCCCCTCGGCGAGCGCCCGCGCGGAGCGGTCGGCCTCGACGAGATCGTCGACGTCGCGGACGGGGTCGGTTCCGGCCGCAGCGACCGTCTCCCCCACGACCTCCGGGATCCCGAGGAACGGCAGGCGGCCCGCGAGGAACGCGGCGACGGCGACCTCGTTCGCGGCGTTGTAGACGCACGGCGCGCTCCCACCCTGCCGGCCCGCGGCGCGGGCGAGCGAGAGCATCGGGAACGTGTCGGTGTCCGGCGCCGAGAACTCGAGCGTGAGGGACGTGAGGTCGAGCGGCGGCAGCGGCGTCGCGGCCCGCTCGGGGTACGTGAGCGCATAGGAGATCGGCACGCGCATGTCCGGATAGCCGAGATGCGCGAGCGCGGCCCCGTCGCGGAACCGCACGAGCGCGTGCACGATCGAGGTCGGCTGGATCGCCACCTCTATGCGGTCGTAGGGAAGACCGAACAGATAGTGCGCCTCGATCACCTCGAGCCCCTTGTTCGCGAGCGTTGCGGAGTCCACCGTGATCTTCGGCCCCATGCGCCAGGTCGGATGTGCGAGTGCCTGCTCGGGCGTGACGTCCTCGAGCTCGGCGCGCGTGCGCCCGCGAAACGGGCCGCCAGAGCCGGTGAGCACGAGCGTGTCGACCTGCTCCGGCTCGCGTCCCTCGAGACACTGGAAGAGCGCGGAGTGCTCGCTGTCCACCGGCAGGATCCGGCCGCGGCCTCGTTCGCGCGCGGCGAGTGCGAGCTCTCCCGCGGCAACGAGGCTCTCCTTGTTCGCCAGCGCGAGATCGACGCCGCACTCGAGGGCCCAGAGCGTCGCGTGGACGCCCGCGAAGCCGACGACGGCGTTGAGGACGATGTCGGGCTGCGCTCGCTCGAGCAGCTCCGTCAGGTCGCCCCCGACCTCCTTCAGCGGCGCGTCGACGTCGTCGAGCGGCGTCGAGCCGGAAGCTGCGGCGCAGAGCTCGAGCTCGGGGTGCGCCTCGACGATCTCGATCGCCTGGCGGCCGATCGAGCCCGTTGCCCCCAGCAGGGCCACCCGCTTCATGGGCTCAGTCTACGAACGCCTTGAGAAAGTAGTCGGCGTCCTCGTCTCCCGGCGTGCCCTCGCCTCGCGCGGCTGTGCGGGCCTTTTCGATCAGCTCCTCCAGCTCGGCTCGCGTTTCCACAGCTGGATGGTGACCCTCGACGTAGCGTTCCGCGGGGTAGGAGAGGATGCGGTCGTAGAGCGGAAGCGCGCGCTCGGCCGTCAGCGTCTCGGTCGGAGATGCGCTGAGGCAGTCGCCGAGGAAGAGGAGCCGATCCGGCTCGATGAGCATCACGCAGGCGTCGTCGCAGTGATCGCCGCCGACGTGCTCGACGGACACGCGGACGCCGCCCAGGTCGAGTTCGAGCCGGTCGGCGAAGACGATGTCCGCCGGCGCGAGCTCGACGACCCGCGGCTCCGGCAATTCCTGCCGGATGGTGTCGGAGACATTCGCCTCGTCGGTCCAGTCGATCAGGGCCAATTCGTCGAGCTTGCGCGCGGTCAGGCTGTGCGCGATCACGAGCGCCTCGAGCTCGACGCCGCCGAAGACGTGGTCCCAGTGCGAGTGGGTGTACGCGACCGCCGCCGGCCGCGCGGGCACCCCGGCGAGGAGCTCGCGCGTGTGGGCACGAGACGAGCCGGCGTCGAGCGCCAGCGTCCAGCGCTCGCCCACGACTGCGCACAGCGACGGCCGATCCGGCGGACCTGGTGGGAGCCACCACACATGCTCCGAGATCCGTTCCGTCGGCATCAGCGGAACCCGTAGGCGACGACGAGGAAGTACGCAGCGGGCGCGGCGAAGAGCAGTCCGTCGATCCGGTCGAGCATGCCCCCGTGCCCGCCGAGCAGCCTCCCGGTGTCCTTGACCTCGAGATCGCGTTTCAGCGACGATTCGAAGAGGTCGCCGACCAGCTCGGCGAGCACGATCACGACGCCGAGGACGATCGCCTGCCAGACGCTGAGGTACTTGTGGCGTGTGTCGTAGAGCGCGATGAACGCCACGAACACGCCCGCGACGGCTCCGATCAGCAGGCCTTCCCACGACTTCCCCGGCGAGAGGCGCGGCGCGAGCTTGTGACGGCCGAGCGGGCGGCCGCCGAGATACGCGAACGTCGCCGCGGCCCATGCCGCGAGCACCACGGTGAACGCAAGCAGCCTGCCGTGGTCGTGCATCTGGCGCAGCAAGAGGAGGAAGCCGAGACCGAGACCGACCCAGGCCGAGCCGAGGATCGTGGAGCCGATCGCGGCCGTCGTCGGCGCGCGGGTGCTCGAGACGGTGTGGAGGACGAAGGCGAAGACAAACGTTGCGAGGAAGCCGCCGAAGAGCCACACGACGCCGCCCATTTGCGCGCCGAAGAGCGCGAGGAGCGCGCCCGCGTAGACCGCAGGTGCAAGCGGTCGCAAGGGCCGGGCCGTGGTCACGAACTCGTGCACCGCGACGCAGGCGGCGACCGCGAGGAGCGTGAAGAGCCACCAGCCGCCGAGCCACAGCATGCCGAGCACGAGCGGCAGGCCGACTGCCGCGACCAGGATCCGAGAGGCGAAGTTGCTCAACGTCCGCCGAATCTACGGCGCCGGCGGGCGTACTCCTCGATCGCGGTCCGGAGCTCCTCCGGGCCGAAGTCGGGCCAGAGGGTGTCGGTGAAGACGTACTCGGCGTACGCCGACTGCCAGAGGAGGAAGTTCGAGATGCGTCTCTCGCCCGAGGTGCGGATGACGAGGTCCGGATCCGGCATCTCCGGCTCGTAGAGGCACGCTGCGAGCGCGGCCTCGTCGACGTCGTCAGGCCCGGCGCCGCTCTCCACCAGCCGCCGGGCGGCATCGACGAGCTCGGCGCGGCCGCCGTAGTCGAATGCGATCCAGAGCTGGAGCGTCGAGCGCTCCGCCGTCGCGGTCTCGAGCGCGTCCATCTTGGTGCGTAGCCAGTCGGGAGCGCGGTCCCGACGGCCGAGGAACCGGCACCGCACACCCTGCGCGGCGAGCTCCTCGAGCTCCCGGTCGATCGTCTCGCCGAAGATCTCCATCAGCGCCTGTATCTCGCCGGCGTCGCGGCTCCAGTTCTCGGTGGAGAAGGCGTAGACCGCGAGCGACTCGATGCCGAGGTCGATCGCCGTCTCGACAACGGGACGCAGCGCGCGTGAGCCGGCGCGGTGGCCGTCCGCGACCGGGGCGCGGTGATCCGCCGCCCACCGCCCGTTGCCGTCCATGATGATCGCGACCGCGTGCGCGACCTCGGGCAGCTGCTCCTCGGGGCTGACGTCGGTGCCGGGGGCGGAGGTCATTAGTGCCTCGTCCGGTGACGGTCTCGCGTCTCTGGCCGCGAAAACCGAGCGAGGCAAGGACGCAGGGAGCCTCGATAGCTGAAGCTATCGGGGCGACTGAGGACGCCGCAGCTGGCGAAGCCAGCCGACGAGCGGACGCGCCGGAGGCGCGGGAGCGAGGAGTCGCGACGGTTTGCAGCGGCCAGGGGCGCCCTGACTGTTGCCGGGCGGGGCACTAGACCTCCATGACTTCGGCCTCTTTGTGCCTGAGCAGCTCGTCGATCTGCTTCGTGTGCTCGTCCGTCAGCTCCTGGACGCGGACTTCGGCGCGGTGCTCGTCGTCGGCGCCGACCTCGCCCTTGTCGACGAGCTCCTTCAGGTGCCGCATCGCGTCGCGCCGGATCTCGCGCACCGCGACCCTGTGCTCCTCGGCCATGTTCCGCACGACCTTCACCAGCTCCTTCCGCCGCTCCTCGGTTAGCTGGGGAATCGGGAGGCGGATCAGCTTGCCGTCGTTCGAGGGCGTCAGCCCGAGGTCCGACTCCTGGATCGCCTTCTCGATCGCCTTGATCGAGCCGGGGTCGAACGGCAGCACAGTGAGCATGCGGGGATCCGGGACGTTGATCGTCGACAGCTGGCGCAGTGGCGTCTGCGTCCCGTAGTAGTCGACCTCGATCCGGTCGAGGAGCGAAGCCGAGGCGCGGCCGGTACGGACGGTCGAGAACCCCGACCGTGCGTGCTCGACCGACTTGACCATCTTGTCGCGGGCGCCGTTGATCAGCTCCTCCGCGGTCGCCATCTTCAGCCCTCCTCTTCCCGGGCGCCGCCGAAGGCGGCGCGGTCTGCCGGCCGGGCGTCGACGGCCTCGCCGTCGCCACTTCCAGCCATCGCGATGATCGTCCCGACCTCCTCGCCGTTCACGACGCGCGCGACGTTGCCGTCGGCGAGCTCGAAGACGTGGATCGTGAGGCGGTTGTCCATGCAGAGCGAGAGCGCCGTCGTGTCCATCACCTTCAGGCCGCGCTCGATCGCCTCCAGATGCGTGATCCGGGGCAGGAACTCGGCGTCCGAGACCTGCCGCGGGTCCCCGTCGTACACGCCCTTGACGCCGTGCTTCGCCATCAGGATCGCGTCGGCGCCCATCTCGAGCGCGCGGAGTGCCGCCGCCGTGTCCGTCGTGAAGAACGGGTTCCCCGTGCCGGCGGCGAAGATCACTACCCGGCCCTTCTCGAGGTGCCGGATGGCACGCCGCCGGATGTACGGCTCCGCGACCTCCGAGACCTCGAGCGCGGACATGACGCGGGTGTCGGCTCCCTCCCGCTCGAGGGCGTCCTGCAGCGCGAGCGCGTTGAGCAACGTCGCGAGCATGCCTGCGTAGTCGGCGGTGGCTCGGTCCATGCCGCTCTCGGCCGCCGCGGCAAGACCGCGATAGAAGTTCCCGCCGCCGACGACGACGGCCACGTCGACGCCTTCGCTGCGGATGCCGGCGACCTCCTTCGCTAGCGCCTGCGTCACGCCCGGGTCGATGCCGTACTCGCGCTCGCCCATGAGGGCTTCGCCGGACAGCTTGAGCAGCACTCGCCGGAAGGCAGGTGCGTTCGGCCGCGGTCCGGTCTCGGTTTCGGGCTGTGCGGTCATCCCGCGAGGGAGAAGCGCTGGAACTCGAGCACCTCGGCCCCGGCCTCGGCCAGGACCTTGCCGACGTTCTGCGAGCCGTCGTGGATCCAGGGCTGGTCGGCGAGTACCCCACCCCGCTCGGCGAAGAAGCGCTTGTCGAGCATCCCGGTGACGATCTTCTCACGCGCCTGCTCGGGCTTCGACTGCACCTCCTCCGAGTTGAGATAGATCTCGCGCTCGGCAGCGACGAGGTCCTCGGGAACGTCCTCGCGGCCGATCCACCGCGGGTCCGACCACGAGATGTGCATCGCGAGATTGCGCGCGAGCTCGTCGTCGCCGCCGCGGACGTGCAGGAGCACGCCGAGCTTGTTCGCCGGCGGATGGACGTAGGCGCCGACGCGGCCGCCGTCCACCGCCTCGAAACGGGCGGCTCCGGCGACCGCGATGTTCTCGCCGAGCTTGCCGGAGAGCTCCGTCCGCTCCTCGTCGAGCTGGGAGACGGCGTCGATCCCCTCCGCCTCGACGAGGTCGAGCACCTTCTTGCCGAAGGCCTGGAACTCTTCGTTCTTCGACACCGGCTCGGTCTCGCAGCCGATCGCGACCATCGTGCCGCGGGAGTTGTCCTCGGCCAGGCGGTAGCCGACGAGCCCCTCGGTCGTCGCCCGGTCGGCGCGCTTCGCTGCGTTCGCCATGCCCTTCTCGCGGAGGAGGACCACGGCGGCCTCCATGTCGCCGTTCGTGTCTTGCAGCGCGCGCTTGCAGTCCATCATCCCCGCGCCGGTGAGCTCGCGTAGCTCGCGGACGAGCTGGGCCGAGATCTCGGCCGGCATCACCCATCCTCCTTCTGTCCACGCGTGGGATCGCCGAGCGCCGCCGCGGAACGCTTGGTCTCCTCCGCACCTTCCTTCGCCGGGTCCTCTCCGGTCGGGACGGGGACGCTCTCGCCCTCGGTGACCGGCTCGATCGCAGCACCCGCCTCGACCTGCTCGACGTCGCCTTCGGGAGCGCTCTCGAGCGCCGGTTCGGCCGGCGCCTCGGCAGCCTGCTGCTGCAGCTCCTGCGCCGAGACCTTCTGCTTTCCATTCGAGACCGCCTCGGCAAGCGCGTGAACGACGAGACTGCAGGAACGGATCGCGTCGTCGTTCCCGGGGATGACGTAGTCGGCCTCGTCGGGATCGCAGTTCGTGTCCACGAGCGCGACGACCGGGATCCCGAGCCGCTGCGCCTCGCGCACGGCGAGCGCCTCCTTCTTCAGATCGACGATCACGACCGCATCGGGCTGGCGCCGCAGGTCTGCGACGCCGCCCAGGTTCGCCTCGAGCTTCTCGAGCTCGCCGGCCATCGCGATCCGCTCCTTCGCGGGCAGGAGCTCGAGCTGGCCCTCCTCCCGCAGGCGACGCATCTCGTGGAGCCGGTCGATGCGGTCGGCCATCGTGCGCCAGTTCGTCAGCAGGCCGCCGAGCCACCGGTGGTTGACGTACGGCATGCCCACCCGCTTGGCCTCGTTCTCGACCGCGTCCTGCGCCTGCTTCTTCGTGCCGACGAAGAGGACGGTGCCGCCGCGCTCCGCGACGTTGCGAAGGAACTGCTGCGCCTCGTCGAGCCGCTCCGCCGTCTGCGTGAGGTCGATGATGTATATGCCTCCGCGCTCGGCGAAGATGAAGCGGCGCATCTTCGGGTTCCAGCGGCGCGTCTGGTGGCCGAAATGGACCCCTGCCTCCAGCAGCTCGCGCATGGAGACTGCGCCCGTCGAGGCCGGCTCAGTCGAAACTGCCATGGAAAACTCCTTCCGGATTCGTTTATGTGTTGCGCCGGCGGAGTCGAGACGCACCTCCCGCAACGAGAGGCACGCGCGCCACGGCTGGGCCGCCGGGGAGTAGGAACAGGGACGCCGGAAGGTTAGCGGCGCTCGTTCAGGAGCGCCGGGCGGCCTCCAGTGCGGCAGCAAGGTCGGGCGGCAGCGGGGACGAGACATCGACCGCGGCGCCGGTCACCGGGTGGGCGAAGGCGAGCCGCCCAGCATGCAGGAACTGCCGCTCGAGCCCGAGCTCGCCCGCAATCCCGTAGACGGGGTCGCCGGCGACGGGGAGGTCGATCGCGGCCAGGTGGACGCGGATCTGATGTGTCCGGCCGGTCTCGAGCCGGACGCGCAGGAGCGCGTGGCGGGGCAAGGTCTCCTCGAGCTCGAAATGCGTCACCGCCGCCCGTGGCGTGTCGGTGTCGAGCGAGTGGCGGACCCTGTCGTCCCGGTCACGGCCGATCGGCGCGTCGATCGTCCCCCGTCGCGAGCGCGGCGTGCCGACGACGAGCGCGAGGTACTCGCGCGTCAGCGCGCGGCGCCGTACGAGCCGCTGCAGCCCTTCGTAGGCCTCGTGCGAGCGCGCAACGACGAGTAGTCCCGACGTGTCGCGGTCGAGACGGTGAACGATCCCGGGCCGGTCTTCCTCCCCGCCCGTGGCGCCTGCGGCTGCGAGCGCCTGCGCGAGCGTGCCGCCCGCATGACCGGGCGCCGGGTGCACCACGACGCCGGCGGCCTTGTCCACGACCAGGAGATGCTCGTCGGCGTGGACCACCGTGAGCTCGGGAGGCGCGACCGTCTCTTCGGCGACCGGCGCCGGAGGCTCGAGCTCGATCTCCTCCCCACCGCCGAGCTTGTGGCTCTTCGTTCGAGCCTCTCCGTCCACGAGCACTGCGCCCGCCGAGAGGAGCCGCTCGGCCGCGGCGCGGGAACCCACCTCCGACAGGCGTGCGAGATAGCGGTCGAGCCGCTCCCCCGCGGCCTCCGGAGGGACGACGAGCCGCTTCAGCGCTTGGGCGCCGGCTCTCGCTCGGCGAGGACGAGCGCGGCGAGGAGGATCCCGACCCCGATCACGATGAAACTGTCGGCGAGGTTGAACGCCGGCCAGTAGCGGAAGTCGAGGAAATCGGTGACGAAGCCGAGCCGGACACGATCGGCGAGGTTCGAGACGCTCCCGCCGATCACGAGGCCGAGCGCGAGGGGCAGCACGGGATGGCGGGCGCCCGACCGCGCGAAGTATACGAGCATCCAGGCGATCGCGATCGCGGTGACGGCGATGACGGCGGGCGTCGCGTTCGAGAAGAGCCCGAAGGCGATCCCGGAGTTCTCGACGTGCCGGATCGTGAACGGCCCGACGACATGGAGCCCCTCCCCGAGCCGGAGGTTGGACGCGACGACGTGCTTCGTCACCTGGTCGGCGACGACCGCCGCGAGCGCGATCGCCGCGAGCGCGAGCCACTGCACCCGCGTCGCTGCAAACGAACGGGTCACGCGAGACAGCGGCGTCAAAGCGTCCGTCGCAGAGCCGACTCGCACCTCGAGTTGCCGCAGAGGCTCGTTCACCCTCCCTCTGCTCTCCGCTTGCAGTCGATGCAGAGAGAAGCCCAGGGATTCGCCTCGAGGCGTTCGCGCGGGATCTCGTTGCCGCAGTTGAAGCAGATGCCGTACGTCCGGTCGTCGATTCGCTGCAGCGCGGCGTCGATCTCCGACAGCACCTGCTCTGCGTTGTCGCCGAGCGTGTAGTCGATCTCGCGTCCGAGCGTCGCGCTGGCGGTCTCGGCCAGGTGGTTGTCGCTCGCCACTTCCTCGACTTCGTCGTCGAGCGAGCCTGGATGGTCGTGACGGAGGGTCGCAAGCGCGTGCTCGACCCGCCTGCGCTCGTCGACGAGGGCAACGCGGAACCGTTCCGTGTCGATGCTCGTCACCGCCTCTCCTTTCTGCCTCGGTCGCCGCCAGACGCCGAGACGAGACGCCGTTCGATCAGCGCCGGCCCCATCCCCGTCAGCTCCACGATCTTCTCCCGGCCCCCGTGCCCCGAAACGAGCGTCAGAGCGGTGCGGGGCAGCGCGAGCGTCTCGGCGAGGAGACGGAGGACGGCTTCATTGGCGCGCCCACGTTCCGGCGCCTCCGTGACGCGCACCTTCCAGGCGTCGCCGTGCCGGCCGACGACCGCCGTCCGGCCCGCTCCCGGGCTGACGCGCACGCGCAGCCGCGTCGTCTCCGCAGTCACGCACCCATTTTATGCCGGGCGCGTCACGCAGCGTCTGCAGCAGGGTGGACGGTCCCCTCCGGGTAGCCGTACCAGCTGCGTTCGTCCGGGCCCTCCGTGTCGTGATCGCGGGTCGTGGTCGCTTCCTCTGCCTGCTCGGGCTCGCCGAAGGCGGAGAGGGCTTCCTGCAGCTGCACCCGCAGGCGGCGCGACTCCAGCTGGAGCTGCTCGTTCTCGGCGATTGCGCGCCGCTGGATCTCCCGCGCCTCGGCGTGGGCCTGGCCGAGGATGAGCTCCGCCTCGCGCCGCGCCTGGTCGCGCGTCTGGGCGGACGCCTGCTCCGCGGAGACGAGCGTCGTGCGCAGGAGGGTCTCGAGCTCACGGAAGCGGATGAGGTCGGACTCGAGCTGCTCGACCTTGTCCGCAAGGTCGGCGCGCTCGCGCCAGACGTCCTCGAAGCTCGCAACGATCTCCTCGAGCAGCCTGTCCGTGGCCGCGACGCGGTAGCCGCGGAGAGCCGTGCGTGGAGGCGTCAGATGTCTGATCTCGACAGGTGTGAGTGCCATCGGTCTCTCCTTTAGTGGAAGTGCTCGAGGATCCAGATGAGGAGGCGGTCGATCACGCCGAGAGCGATGAAGGCCAGGATCGGCGAGAAGTCGAGCGGCCCCCTCGACGGAAGCAGCCGGCGGAAGACGCGGAGGTACGGCTCGCAGACGTCGTAGAGGAAGCGCTGGATCCGGCTCAGGGTGGGCGAGTAGGGCAACCGCAGCCAGCTCGTGAGGATGTAGACGAACAGCACGAGCCCGTACAGGCCGATGAAGACGTCGACGAACGTCTCGACGCTCGAAATCGCATCGGCGAGCAGCACCAACCTGGCTGACCAGCCCATCAGGGCTGGTTCGCCCTGCGGGACCCTTCTCCTGTGGTAGGAGGCCCGGCGAGAAAGTGGCTGTGCTGCCAGCCCGCCCCGAGCACCGTCCCCCCGGGCTTCCTATGCCTGGTTGAAGAAGCCCCGCTCGAGCATCCGCGCCCGGTCCTCGGCGGAGAGCTCGACGTCGCTGGGAGTGAGGAGGAACACCTTGTCGGCGATCCGCTGCATCCCGCCGTCGAGCGCATAGGTCAGGCCGCTCGCGAAGTCGATCAGCCGCTTCGACAGCTCCGTGTCCGCGGACTGGAGGTTGAGGATCACGGGGACGCCGTTCTTGAAGCGGTCGGCGACCTGCTGCGCGTCGTTGAAGCTGCGCGGGAGGATCAGGTGGACGCGAGAGGTGCCGGCGCCGCGCACCGGCTCGAGGTTGCGCACACGGCGTGGCTCGGTCCGCGGGCGCAGGATGCTCGTCCTCTGCCCGTCGGGCTCGGGATCGGTCCAGTCGTCGTCGTAGTCCTGGCGAGACCGGCGCGCCGGCAGGCGCCTCACATTCGGACGTTCGTGCTCCTCGGCGAGCTCGTCTTCGGTGAGATAGCCGTCCTCGTCCCAGTCCTCTTCCTCGGCGATGCCGAAGTAGACGAGGGTACGGGCCCAGACGTCGGAAAGCGCCATGGCGCGCCCGATGTTAGCGCTGCCACAGGACTGCGCCGACCCGGACGTATGTCGCCCCCTCCTCGGCGGCGACACGGTAGTCCTGGCTCGTCCCCATCGAAAGCTCGGGCAGCCCGTGGCGCTCGGCAAGCTCGCGGAGGCGGCGAAAGTACGGCCGCGACGCCTCCGGGTCGCCCGTCGCGGGCGGCATGGTCATCAGCCCGCGGACGTCGGGATAGGCCGCCAGCAGCGCGGGAAGCTCCTCCGGGTTCACCCCCGACTTCGTCGACTCGCCCGAGAGGTTGACCTCGACGAGCGCGGGGATCGTGAGCTTCCTGGCCGCTGAGGCGGAAGCGAGCGAGTGACAGAGCTCGCAGAGCTCGCTCACGAGCGGGGCCTTACGGCTCTGGAGGTGGCCGATGAAGTGCCAGCGAAAGCTGTCGCCGTAGGCGGCGTGCTTCGCCTGCAGGTCTTGCGCGCGGTTCTCGCCCACGACCTCGACCCCGGCTTCGGCGAGCGCGGCCAGGTCCGCGAGGGAGACGTACTTCGTCGCGGCGACGACGGTGACCGCCGGGCCGACCTCCTCGCGGATGCGCTCGTAGCGCTCGCGGATCTCAGCCGGCGACATACGCGATCACCCCCTGACGGCCGGTCCGGCCGCCGTCGCGCCGGTGCGAGAAGAACGTCTCGGGCTCACACGCGGTGCAGCGGTCGCAGCGGTCGACGCGCTCGACCCCTGCGGCCTGCAACGCGCGCTCGGCGCTCGTCCAGAGATCGAGGTGCCCCGCCTGCGCGACGTCCTCGCCGAATCGCTCGCGGAAAGGCGCCGCGACCTCCTCCCCCACCTCGTAGCAGCACGGTCCGATGCCCGGGCCGATCGCGGCCGTGAGGTTGCCGCCGCCGAGCGCCTGCGTCCCGGCGCGGATGAGGCCCGCGAGCAGACCGCGCCAGCCGACATGGAGGACGGCGACTGCCGGATCGCTCGTATCCGTGCGCGCCAGCACGACCGGCAGGCAGTCGGCGGACATCGCGAGGATTGGCAGGCCGGGCTCGTCCGTCCACAGCCCGTCGGCGTGCTCGCTGCGCATTCCCGGCGCCGCCGGCAGCACGCGCGAGGAGTGAACCTGGAAGTTGAGCGCGAGCTTCTCGATGTCGGCGCCGACCGCGGCGCAGGCGATGCGCCGGTTCTCGTCGGCGCGCTCGGGGTCGTCGCCGCTCTTGCGGCCGAGGTTGAGCGAGGCGTACGGCCCCTCGCTCACGCCTCCGACGCGGGTCGTGAAGGAGACGACGTAGCCGGCGGCCTCCCAGGGGATCAAAGTCGCTCTTTCGCGCGTGCGAGCAGTCGCTCGCGCGTGTTGAGAGACGGCTCGTCCACGACCGCGTCCAGGAGCTCGTGCAGGATGCGCCCGAGCTGAGGTCCCGGGCGGAAGCCGAGCTCGATCAGGTCGTTGCCGTCGACGGCAAGGTCGCGTAGCCGGTGCGGGCTCGGGAGCTCCTCCACCAGCAGCTCGCGAAAGTGGTCGAGCCGCTCGATCTCGTCGAGCGGGGGCGGCTCGCCGTCGCTTCCCCGCTTCCCGAGGAGGTCGGCGCGCTTGTGGTCGACGAGGTCGAACGCGAGCTCGTCGCCGTTGCGACGCAGGAAGCGCCGCGCGCGGCGAGCGTCGCCCTTGCCGGGCTGGAACATGTGGCGGCGCACGATCCGCACGACGTGCTTCCGCAGAGCCGTCGGATACCTGAGCCGGAGGAGGGCGTCGGAGGCAAGGTCTGCGCCGACCTGGTCGTGCCCGCGCGCGGCGAAGCCCGGCTTCGCGTAGTAGTGGAGGCGTCCGTCGTGCCCGCGCCAGGCGACGAGCGGCTTGCCGAGATCGTGAAAGAGGGCCGCGAGCCGCACCGGCAGCGAGAAGCCCGAGTCGGCGGCCGCCTGCACGACTGCGAAGGTGTGCTCGTCGACGGTGAGGTCGTGGTAGCGGCTCTCCTGGTCGAAGCCGACCGCCGGGCGGAACTCCGGCAGCAGCTCGACGAGGACGCCGGTGTCGCGCGCGAGCCGCAGGGCGCGGGCGGGCTCAGCGCCGAGGAGCAGCTTCGAGAGCTCCCCCATCCCGTCCGCCGAGAGGCCGCCGCCGATGCGCTCGCCCGAGACGAGCTTGACCGCGGGTGCCTCCTCGCGCATCTGGGCGAGGAGCTCCTCGTCCGGCTGGAAGCCGAGCTGCGAGACGAAGCGGAGGGCCCGGACGAGCCGCAGTGGATCCTCACGGAAGCTCTGCGGCGAGACGGTGCGCAGGCGGCGTGCCTCGAGGTCGGCGCGGCCACCGAGCGGGTCGAGGAGCTCGCCGGTCTCGAGCCGGCGCGCCATCGCGTTGATGGTGAAGTCGCGGCGGCGCATGTCGTCCTCGACCGAGAGCGAGGGGTCGGCGACGATCTCGAAGTCGTGTCGGCCAGGCCCCGTGGAGACCTCCTTGCGCGGCGGGGCGAACTCGATCCCGGCCGGGGTCAGCTTCCGGATCCGTCCGTCTCGCGGGTGGAGCCGCACTCCGACGAGGCGGTCGGCCACCACGAGGTCCTCGACGCGTCCGTGCGGCGTGAGCGCCGCCCGCAGCCCCTCGGTGTCGAGGCCGGGCACGAGGAAATCGGCGTCCTTCGAGTCCAGCCCCAGCAGCTCGTCGCGCACGGCGCCGCCGACGAGGTAGGCGTCGAGCCCGAGGGAGCGCACGTAGCGTTCGATCTCCTGCCGCACCGCGCCATTCTGGCGGGCTTACAGGATTGCGACGGCTTCGATCTCGACGAGGGCGCCCGAGGGGAGCCTCGCGACCTCCACGGTGGCGCGCGCCGGGGGCTCGCGGCCGACGTGTCTGGCATAGACCTCGTTCATCGCCTGGAAGTCGTCGAGATGCTGGAGGAAGACCGTCGTCTTCACGAGCCGGTCGAGCCCGGTGCCCGCCTCCTCGAGGATCGCCTTCAGGTTGGCGAAGACCTGCTCTGTCTGCTCCGCGATCCCGCCCGAGATCGCGGTGTCCCCCGGCTTCAACCCGAGCTGCCCGGAGACGAAGACGAAGCCACCGCCGGCGATCGCCTGCGAGTACGGCGCGCCCTGAAACGGCGCCGGCGCTGCCTCGGTCCGGACGACGCTCTTGTCGCTCATCCACGAGCCTCCTGTCTCTCGCACGCCTCGGCCAATGCTGCACCGAGCCCCTTGAAGATCGCCTCGAGCACATGGCCGCTGTCGGTGCCGTTCAGGAGCCGTACGTGGAGGACGAGCCCGGCGTTCTCGGCCAGCACCTCGAGGAACCGCCGCACGACGTCGGTGCCCAGCCCCCCGATGCGTGCCTGCGTGAGGTCGACGTTCGTCACGAGGAGCGGCTCGCCGCTCTTCTCGAGCACGACGGAGGCGAGCGCCTCGGCCGACGTCATCACGCCCGTGCCGTGGCCGCGCGCGCCCTCTGCCCGCAACGGGCCTGCCAGTGCGTGGCCGAGCGCGGCGGCAGCGGCCTCGACCTCGGCCTCGGTGTCGCCGGGCTCGATGTCGAGGACTACGTCGAACCGCGCGGCTTCGGCAAGGCGCGCGAGGAGCTGGTTGAGCACGGGCAACCCCGTCTCGACCGTAGCCTCGCCCTCGCCGTAGACGTTGACGCGGACGCCCGCCGCCGCCTGCTCGCTCATCGGCGCTCTAGGCCTCCACCCGCTCGATCCGCGCGCCGACGGCGCGGAGGCGCTCGTCGATCCGCTCGTAGCCGCGGTCGATCTCCGCGACGTTGCCGATCATGGAGCGACCGTTCGCGCAGAGCGCTGCGATCAGCATCGCCATCCCCGCGCGGATGTCCGGGCTCGTCAGCCGCTGCCCGTAGAGGCGCGACGGGCCGCTGACGACGACACGGTGCGGGTCGCAGACGATGATCCGCGCGCCCATCGAGACGAGCTTGTCCACGAAGAACAGCCGGTTCTCGAACATCTTCTCGAAGACGAGGATCGTCCCCCAGGCCTGCGTCGCCACCGCCACCGCGATGGAGGTGAGATCCGCCGGGAACGCCGGCCAGGGGCCGTCCTCGATCTTCGGCACCTGGTCGCCGAGGTCGTTCTGGATCACGAGCTCCTGATGCGGCGGCACGCGCAGCCAGTCGTCCCCGAGCTCCACCTCGATCCCGAGCCGATTGAACGCGGTGAGGATCGAGGTCATGTCGTGCGGCACGACGGCATCGATCGTGAGGTCGCTGTTCGTGACCGCCGCGAGGCCGATGAAGCTCCCGACCTCGATGTGCTCGGGCGCGATCGCCCACTCGCCGCCGTGGAGCTGCTCGACGCCGCGGATCCGGAGGACGTTCGACTCGATGCCTTCGATCTCGGCCCCGAGAGAGACGAGGAAGCGGCACAGGTCCTGTACGTGCGGCTCGCAGGCGGCGTTTCCGACCGTGGTCTCACCGGGCGCGAGAACAGCCGCCATCACCGCGTTCTCGGTCGCCATCACGCTCGCCTCGTCGAGGAAGATCTCGTTGCCGCGCAGCCCGTCCGTCTCCATCTCGTACCGGCTCTCGATCGCGATGCGCACGCCGAGCCGCTGGAGCGCGTGGATGTGGGGATCGAGCCGGCGCCGCCCGATCACGTCGCCGCCCGGCGGCGGCACGCTCGCCCGGCCGAGGCGCGCGAGCAGTGGGCCGGCGAGCAGGAACGAGGCCCGGATCCGCTCCGCGAGCACCGCATCGACCTCGTACGTGGAGAGGCCCCGCGGATCGACGCGCACCTCGTTCGGCCCGGTCCAGTCTGCGCTCACGCCGGTGCCGCACAGGAGCTCGAGCATCGTCTCGACATCGCGAATCCGCGGCAGGTTCGAGAGGGTGACGGGCTCGTCCGCGAGCAGGCAGGCGGCGAGGATCGGCAAGGCCCCGTTCTTGTTTCCCGAGGCGCGGATGCGACCGTTGAGCGGGTTTCCGCCCTCGATGACGAGGGCCTGCGGCGCCGTCGTGACGGACATGCCGGGCTAGGATAGCCGGGCCTTGGAGCCGACTCGCGAACGTGCCTGGGAGACCCTCACGCGCTACACGAAGAGCGAGTCGCTGCTGCGGCACGCCCTCGCCGTCGAGGCTTCGACCGCCGCGTACGCGAGGAAGTTCGGCGAGGACGAGCAGCTCTGGCGCGTGGCCGCGCTCCTGCACGACTTCGACTACGAGATGCATCCCACCCTCGACAAGCATCCCCAGGACGGCGCTCCGATCCTGCGCGAGGAGGGCTATCCGGAGGAGGTCGTCGAGACCGTGCTCTCCCACGCCGAGCATCTCGCCCTGCCGCGCGACACCCTCCTGAAGAAGGCGCTCTTCGCGTGCGACGAGCTCAGCGGCTTCGTCCACGCATGCGCGCTCGTCCGTCCGACCGGGCTGGAGGGGCTCGAGCCGAAGTCGGTCAAGAAGAAGCTCAAGCAGCCTTCCTTTGCCGCCGGCGTCCACCGTGACGAGGTCTATAAGGGCGCGGAGGAGCTCGGTGTCGAGCTCGACGACCACATCCGCACGATCGTCGAGGCGCTGCAGCCGATCTCCGCCGAGCTGGGCCTTCCTTCCTAGGCCGCTGCGACCCCGACGGCGAGACGCCTCAGGTCGTCCTCGCTCGTCCACCAGCCGCACGAGGCGCGTACGAGGCCGCGGCCCGGCAGCTCGCGGACGATCACCCCGCGCTCGGCGAGCGCGGCGACGAGCTCGGTGGGATCGCCGGCCGGCCGGAACGAGACGAGCGTGGACTGGCCTGCCGGCGTGACGATCTCCACGAGCGGGTCGAGCAGCTCGCGGCAGCGGGCCGCTGCTGCTGCTGCAGCCTCGTAGCGCCATTCGGGATGCACGGCGAGCGCGGCCTCGAGGCCTGCGAGTGCCGGCGCTCCGAGCCAGCCGGAGTCGAACCGGCGTGCGCCGTCCTTGGGCGTGAACGAGCCGTCGGTCTCGTGGCTCTGCACCGAGAACATGCTCGGCAACCTTGCCCGCAGCCGCTCCGGGTAGCGCACGAAGAGCGCACCGGAGGCATCGGGGCCGCACAGCCACTTTTGGGCCGAGACGGTGTAGAAGTCGGCGCCGGCGAGGTCGACGGGAATCGCGCCGGCCGACTGGGCCCCGTCGACGAGGACTGGAGGCCCGTCCGGCCGCCGTAGCCGCTCGAGATCGAGCTTGCGTCCGGTTGTCCAGAGGACGTGCGAGACGGCGAGGAGCCGCGTCCGGGAGGTCACCGCCGCGAGCAGCGCGTCCTCGTCCGCTTCCGTCACCACGACCCGGGCACCGCTGGCGTGCAGCTGGCCGAGCAGGCCGAAGTGCTCGTCGCCGCTCGTGACGATCTCGTCGTCCTCGCCCAGGCCGAGCCCGGCGACGACGATCTGGCAGCCGCGCGTCGTCGAGTCGGCGAGCGCGACGAGCTCCGGCGAGGCTCCGAGGACGGCCGCGATGCCGCCGCGGATGCGTTCGCGCAGCCCGAGGATCTCCTCGATGTATGCCTTGCCACTCCGGCCCTCGGCCAGGTCGCGCTCGAGCCGCGTTCGCACCGCGTCGGCGGCCGCCCGCGGGAGCGGGCCGCTCGAGCCGGCGTTGAGGTACGCGTAGCGCTCGAGGACGGGGAATTGGGCACGCGCCTCCTCCGGGGTCATTCCACGACAGCCTCTACCGGCGCGTGGTCGGACAGCACTCGGCCTCCGACCACCCGCCGCTCGAGCGGCCACGCCGCCGGGCCGTCGCGCAGCTCGAGCCCGCGCACGAGGATCTGGTCGATGCTGCCGGCGAGTGGCGGCGAGAAGCCGTCCGCACCGGGCGAGACGAGGTTGGCGTCGCCCGCCACGATCGAGCGCTCCCGCGCGAGCGCGACGACTCGTTCGAACTGCGCCCGGTCGCCGTCGATGTGGAAGTTCACGACCGTGACGCCCGCGAACTCGACGGCATGGGCGATGCGAGGAAGCTTCGCTTCGCCGACGACGCTCGCGCCGAGGTCGCGCGCCGGCTGGCGCGTGAGGATCGCGTCCGCCTCGCCCGTCACCGCCGAGCGGAGCAGGCCGTGGTGCAGCGCCGTGACGGCCCGGGACCCGAAGGGGAGCAAGGGCCGCCGCGCGACCGCGCCCGTCGCATGCATCCCGCTCCAGCGCTCGAGCTCCCGCAGCGCCCACACCGGCAGCTCCTGTAGGCAGACGACCTCCGGTTGGTCCTGCGTGACGAGCTCGATCATCGAGCGAAGGAAGGCGCGGCGCTCGGGCGGAGAAGCGTTGCCGTGGAAGAGGTTCCAAGTTCGCACGAGCATGGCCACGACGTAGCGTACGAGGCCGTGCGCGTCCTGCTCGCCGATCCACCGGCCTTCACCCCGCCGTACGACCACGAGCTCGCCGCGGCCCTCGCCCGGGCGGGTGCGGACGTGGAGCTCGTCACCTCCCGCTTTCGCTTCGGCGCCGCGCCTGAGCCGGAGGGATATACGCGCCGCGAGCTCTTCTATCCCCTCTCGTCGCGCCTCTTCGGCCGCTCGCCGCTGCGCCTGCCGCTCAAGGTGGCGGAACACCCGCTGGGTCTGGCCGCCCTCCGTCGGCTCCGCGCCGACGTCCTACACATGCAATGGCTGCCCGCCCCCGAGCTCGACGCGTTCCTCTTCCGCCCGCGACTGCCGTCCGTCTTCACGGCGCACGACCTTCTCCCCCGCCGCACCGCCCATCGCACCGAGCTGTGGCGCCGGCTCTTCGCGCGCTTCGACCGGATCGTGGTGCACAGCGAGACGGGGCGGGAGACGCTCGCCGAGCTCGGCGTCGAGCGAGAGCGGCTCCGGGTGATCCCGCATCCCGTCTTTCGGAGCGAGCCCGAGCGGCGGGACGACGGGCGAACCGTGCTCGCCTTCGGGATGATCCGGCCCTACAAGGGGCTCGGCGACGCGATCGAAGCCGTGCGGCGGGCCGGCGACGCGCGCCTGCTCGTCGCGGGCGACCCGCTGGAGCCGGTCGCGCCCTACCGAGCGGCGGCCGACGGGCTCGACGTGGAGTGGCGCCTCGGCTATCTGCCACAACCCGAGATCGACCGCGCGTTCGGCGACGCCACCGTCGCCGTCTTCCCATACCGGCCGGAGCTCGACCAGAGCGGCGCCCTCCTGCGCGCACTCGGCGCCGGTGTCCCCGCCGTCGCGTATGACGTCGGCGGCATCGCCGAGCCGGTGCGGCAGTTCGGGGCCGGCCGCGTCGTGGCCGCCGGTGACGTCGCCGGCCTGGCGACCGCGGTCCACGAGCTCCTTGCCGACCGCGAGGCGCTCGAACAGGCGCGGGCGGGCGCACGGCGGGCCCGAGACGAGCTGACGTGGGACGCTGCGGCCCAGTCGCACCTCGCGGTCTACGGGGAGTTGGCGTGAGATTACGCCGCGACCCGTTTCGCGACGTGATCGCGCGCCAGCTCGACCTCTTCGTCGAGGACGAGGCGGATCTGCTCGAGGAGTGCCGCGAGAAGTCCCGGGCGTACGAGCGCGCCGACCGCGAGGACCGGGAAGAGGCGTACGGCGACTTCAGCGACGCCGTCGAGACGGCGACAGAGGCGCTCGCGGACATGCGCGACCGGTTTGCCCGCACGCTCGACGAGGCTGCCGACGAGGCGTACGAGGACTCGTTCAACCGCGCCGTCCGGAAGCGCTGGCCCGAGCTCGGCCTCGAGATCGAGAACCGCTGATGCCGCTGATCGAGGACTACGCCCTGCTGGGCGACCTGCAGACGGCGGCGCTCGTCGACCGCGGCGGCTCGATCGACTGGCTCTGCTTCCCCCGCTTCGACTCCGGCGCCTGCTTCGCCTCGCTCCTCGGCGGCCCGGACTGCGGCCGCTGGCTGCTCGCGCCGTCCACCCCCGCGACGAGCACGCGCCGCTACCTCCACGACACGCTCGTCCTCGAGACGACCTGGGAGACGGAGGACGGCTCGGTGGCGCGCGTCCTCGACTTCATGCCGCCGCGCGGCCAGGCGCCCGACATCGTCCGCATCGTCGAGGGCGTCAAGGGTTGCGTCCACCTCCGCTCGGAGCTGACGATCCGCTTCGACTACGGGCGCACCGTCCCGTGGGTGCGCAAGCGCACGCACGAGGAGGACACGCGGATCGCCCTCGCCGGGCCCGACGCGCTCTGCTTCCGCACGCACGCACCGACGCGCGGCGAGGACCTCAGCACGATCTCCGAGCTCTCCGTCGACGAGGGCGAGCGTGTTCCGTTCGTCCTCACGTGGTTCCCCTCGCACCAGGAAGTCCCGCAGCCGATCGACCCGGAGCAGGCACTCGCCGACACCGAGGGCTTCTGGCGGGAATGGAGCGAAGCGTGCCCCCTCGACCTGCCGGGCGACTGGGCTTCGCTCGTCCGCCGCTCGCTGATCGTGCTCAAGGCCCTCACCTACGATCCGACAGGCGGGATCGTCGCCGCGCCGACCACGTCGCTGCCGGAGTGGATCGGCTCCGTCCGCAACTGGGACTACCGCTATTGCTGGCTGCGCGACGCGACGCTCACGCTGCTTGCACTTCTCCACTGCAACCACGCCGACGAGGCCGGGCAGTGGCGGCGCTGGCTCATCCGGGCGATCGCGGGCGACCCGGCGGACGTGCAGATCATGTACGGCGTCGCGGGCGAGCGGCGCCTGACCGAGTTCGAGCTGCCGTGGCTGAGCGGGTACGAGGGCTCGCAACCGGTGCGGGTCGGCAACGCGGCGAGCGGGCAGCTTCAGCTCGACGTCTACGGAGAGGTGCTCGACTGCTTCTACCAGGCTCGCCAGCACGGCCTGCCGGTGGATTCGCAGGGCTGGGCGATCCAGCTCGGCCTGCTCGACCACCTCGAGGAGGCGTGGCGGGAGCCTGACGACGGCATCTGGGAGATCCGCGGGGCACGCCGGCACTTCGTCCACTCGAAGGCGATGGCCTGGGTCGCGTTCGACCGCGCCGTTCGGACGGTCGAGGAGCACGGCTTCGACGGCCCCGTCGACCGCTGGCGCGCGGTTCGCGAGGAGGTCCACCGTGAGGTGTGCGAACGCGGCTTCGACCCCGAGCTCGGCTCCTTCACGCAGTCGTACGGCTCGAAGGAGCTCGACGCGAGCCTCCTGCTGCTGCCGCTCGTCGGCTTCCTGCCGGCGACGGACAAGCGCATCCGCGGCACGATCGAGGCAATCGAGCGCGAGCTCCTCCAGGACGGCTTCGTGCTGCGCTACCGCACGCACGAGGAGGGAGTCGACGGGCTACCGCCCGGCGAGGGAGTCTTCCTGCCGTGCTCGTTCTGGCTCTGCGACTGCTACGAGCTGCTCGGGCGGCACGACGAGGCGCACGAGCTGTTCGGCCGGCTCGTCGACCTCGGCAACGACCTCGGCCTGCTGTCGGAGGAGTACGACCCGCACGCGGGACGGATGCTCGGCAACTTCCCGCAAGCGTTCACGCATCTCGCACTCGTGAACACGGCCTTCAACCTCGCGCCGCACCTGCCTTCGCCGATGCTCCGGCGCCACGCCCAGCGGCATCCTGAATAGCGCCGGCCGCGTTGATCAGCGCGAGGTGGCTCAAGCCCTGCGGGAAGTTCCCCAGGAGCTCGCCGCTCCCGGGATCGACTTCCTCCGAGAAGAGCCCGAGGTCGTTCGCGTACGGGAGGATCCGCTCCATCGTCTCGCAGGCCTCGTCCACCCGCTCGAGGCGCGCCAGGGCTTCGACCACCCAGAACGAGCACGCGACGAACGCGCCCTCCTGCCCCACGTGCTCGGTCGTGCGATAGATCAGGCCCGGGGCAGCGCCGAGTTGCTTCCGGAGCGTGTCGACCGTGCTGTTGAGGCGGTCCCGCTGGGGATACCCCATCCGCACGGCCCGCAGCACCCCGGCGTCCAGCGACTCCGCCCCCGCCCAGCCGCAGTAGGCGCCGAGCTCGTCCGACCAGCAGCTCCCCTCGATCCACGCGTGGACCCGCTCGTGCTGCTTGCGCCACTGCGGCAGGTGGCCGTCGGGGAGGCAACCCCGCTCGGCGAGTCGGATCGCCCGGTCGAAGGCTATCCAGACCGCGACCTTCGAGCTCGTGTAGTGGCGCTGCTCGTCGAGCTCCCACATCCCCGAGTCCTCGTCCTCCCAGAGGATCGCGACGCGGTCGATGCAGCTCGCGAGCATCTCCGCCGTCTCCTCGTCGAGCACGTGGCCCCCCGAGAGGTAGAGATCGGCGGTCTCGAATAGGTCGCCCCACGAGCCGAGCTGCAGCTGCGTACGCGCGGCGTTCCCGTAGCGGACGGGCGCCGAGTCGCGGTAGCCACGGAGGTGCGGAAGCTCCTCGGTGCGTTTCGGCACGCGGCCGTCGAGGTCGTAGAACGGCCGGAGGTCGGGGGCCGTTTGGCGGACGGCGCGCAGGAGGCACGCAAACGACTGGTGCACCTGCTCGGGCAGGCCCAGCCGCATCAGCGCGTCGAGCGTGAAGGCGGAGTCGCGCACCCAGGAGTAGCGGTAGTCGTAGTTCTTGTCGCCGCCGATCACCTCGGGCAACGAGGTCGTCGGAGCCGCCGCGATGCTGCCGTTCGGCGCGTAGACGAGCAGCTTGAGGGCGAGTGCGCTCCGGGCCACCTCCTCTTCCCAGGGCCCGTCGTAGGCCCACAGCCCGAGCCAGCGCTCCCACACGCGCCTGGCTGCGTCCAGTCGCGCCTCGACGTGGTCGCGGCTCGGGGCGTGCAGCGGCTCCTCGTGTGCGGCGATGAGCGCGAGCAGAGCGCGCTCGCCGGCCGCGATCTCGAACGAGCCGGCAAGCGCGTCCTCCTCGGGCTCGACATCCCCGGCCTCCCACGAGCGCACGGTGAGGTGCAAGCCGGCGCCCTCGGCGACGAAGAGATCGCCCTTGCGAGCGATGCGTGGCGGCTCGCGTCCCCAGTCGAAGCGCGGCTCGAGCCGCCACTCGACCGGCACCGATCCTTCGATCCCCTCGATCCGCCGTGCGAGCTCGACCCACGGGAGCAGGCCGCCGTCCTGCAACGTCAGCGCCTCGGTGACCCGCACGACGCCGTCGGCCGTGCGGTACGTCGTCTCGAGGACGTTCGTGCGTTCGAGATACCGCCGGGCGGTCTCGAACCCTCCGACGGGAGCGAGGGTGAAGCGGCCGCCACGCTCGGGATCGAGGAGCGCCGCGAACGTCGTCGGCGCGTGGAGGCTCGGCAGCGACATGAAGTCCACCGAGCCGTCTGCCGCGACGAGCGCCACGGTCCTGCCATCACCGATCGCGGCATAGGAGCCGATCGGAGCGAAGCCGTCCTTCCGTTTCATGTCCGGTAAACGCGCGGACGCAGCGGGAGGTCGCGATCGCAGCGAAGAGCGACGAGGGCCCGCGTGCGCAGGCCCTCGTCGTCTTGGTTACCGGCAGCCGCTGTGGCTCAGCGCCCGCCGCTGCTGACAGTCAGGGTCACCTTGCCGTTGTGCTTCAGGTGGTGGCCCGCCTTCGGGCTCTGCGAGCTCACGTGACCCTTCCGCACCTTCGCGGAGGAGGAGTGCCTGATCTTGCCCGCCCTGCAGAAGTGCGCCTTCAGCGCGCGCTTCGCGGCAGCGAGCGTCTTGCCCTTGACGTTGGGCACGACGCAGCTTCTCAGCGTGAACTTCGCCGTGACCGAGTGGGCAGCGGTCGCGGTGAGCTTGCAGGCCGACTTGCGGTGGCACGCGCCCGACCACCCGGCGAACGCCGAGCCCGTGGAGGCCCTTGCCTTGAGGGTGACGGACGTTCCATAGGTGAACTTGTGCGAACACGTCTTCTTCGTGCAGCTGATCCCCTTGGGCGAGCTCGTGACCTTGCCCGAGCCGTTCCCCGCCCTGTGCACCGTCACCGTCTGCGCCGGCGGCTGGGTATAGGTGAACGACGCGGTCGCGGCCGCCGCACCGGTGACCTGGCTCTCGACGGTCTCGAGCTTGAGCTGGACGGTGCCCACGGTGTTCGCCGGCGCGGTCACCGTGACCGTGTCGGTCGAGCCGCAGTCGAGGAGCGCCTGGGCGTTCGTGGCGTCGTCGGCCAGGACGCTGCCGAAGAAGACGTGGGTCACACAGCCGAGGTTCTGGCCCGTGATCGTCACCTGGGTCCCGCCGGTGGCAGGCCCGGAGCTCGGGGCGATCGAGTCGATCTTCGGATTGCCCGGCGGGAAGAGGATGAACGCGTCGGAGAGGTCGTTGTTGATCGACGTGGGCACGGAGCAGTCGGTGACGGTGCACACCTGCGTGTCGACGATGGCCGGATTCTGGGCGACGGTCGTCGTGGACAGCTTGGTGTCGCTGTTCACCGTGAAGTGGTATTGCGTGCCGAACGAGAACGGCGTGGCGACGTCGTTGAACTCCACGGAGAGGGACTGGTTCGCGAAGCCCGAGCCGTCGACCTCGATCGGCGTGCCGCCCGTATCCGGACCGGCCGGGGTGCCGGCCGTCGGGCCCGAGGTCGCGACGACGTTCGAGACCGTCGGGATGCCCGCGTAGGTCGCGTTCACGGCGTTCGACCTGCCCGCCACGGTCTGAACGGTGACCGAGACGTTCATCGGGTCGACGGTGCTGCTCGGGAGTGCCGGCGCCATGATCTGGATCTCCGTGCCGGTGACGTTGACCAGGTCGAAGTCCTGCGACGCGGCCTGCGTGGGGTCGCCGAAGTTGACCCAGTCGAGCGTCGCCAGGTTGAAGCCGGTTCCCTCGATCGTGACGACGGAGCCGCCCTCCTCGCTCGCGAGTGAGCTCGGGCCGGCGGTCGTGGAGATCGACGAGATCGTCGGTGCCGGCACGTAGTCGTACTCGGTCGCAGCAGGTGCGGCTTCCTGACCCGGCGGAGCCGGCACGATGCCGTCGTCGGCGACGTTGAACGCGCCCTCGTAGAGAGGCAGGATCGTCGCGTCGGTGCTGGTGCCGTTGGGCGTGGTCACCTCGACCTGCGTCTGGCAGATGTCGTTGGTGGCGTCCTCGCTCGGGTCGAAGCTCGACCCATCCTGATCGCAGACGGTCGTCCCGTTCTGGAAGGCCGGAACCGTGACCTGGAGCTCCCAGTCGTGCAGGACCTGGATGTTGCTACCGCTGACGCCGCCGAATGTGACGTCGGTCGCGCCGGTGAAGCCGGCGCCGTAGACGTCGACGGTGTTGCCGCCCGCGTCGGCACCGGCGTAGGTGTGGACGCCGGTCACGGTGGGGAGCGCCTGCGACGAGCCGTTGTCGTCCACATAGGTGAACCAGCTGTTCATGTTGACGATGCTCGTCTCACCGTCCTGGAGCGTCACCGTGACCTGCTCGGGCCCCGCTCCGTCGGTCTGGTCGTTCGGCGGGGTCATGAGGAGGGCCGAGGGGAAGGTGGCCGTGATGGTGGTCCCGTTCGTGACGCTGAAGTCCGCCGACGGCACCTGGTAGCTGCCGACCTGGACGCCCACGACGGGGTTGGAGCCGTCCTGGAAGTGGGTGCCGGTGATCGTCACGCTCGTGCTCGGGTCGGACGTGAATCCGATGCTAGGCGCGACGCCGCTGACGGTCGGCCGCGTGACGGCCGGAGCTTGGCTGCAGAGGTAGAACGCCAGCCCGGCGCCTCCATTCGGCTGGGTCAACTGCGGCGTTCCGAGACCCGACGCCATGTCGTAGCCGGTCGTCGCCTGGAACAGGTTCGAGTCCCCATAGGGGTCGTTGTTTCCCGTCTTGATGTCGTTGAAGGACGCCGCGTAGGCCGTCGGATTCGAGGCCACCGAGTAGAGAAGCGGGTTGGCGAAGCCGACGCCGTTCTGCGTCGCCGGATTGCTCTTGCACGTCGGCGACGCGTTGACGTCCGCCAGCATGGCCGCCCACATCGGAGCCGCCGACGAGGTGCCGCCGATCGTGAGCCAGCCGCCGAAGCCGTCGACGAAGATGGTGACCGCGCCGGTGAACTCGTCGGCGTCCGCGCTGACGTCGGGCAGCTGGCGGCAGCCGTCCTCGACCGCCCCGGCAGGGTTGTCGGACGCGCAGAACGCGTAGCTGGGATCGCCCATGTCGGCCGCCTCGAAGCTGTTCGCCGCCGTGACGGCGCCGGTGTTGATCACGCCCGGCACCCGCGAGTCGAGCTGCCAGGTCGGCATCGGCCAGGACTCCGAGATGCCACCGCCGGCCGCTCCCCAGGCAGCGCCGTCGTTCCAGACGTGCTCGGTGGCGGGCTGGGTTGCGTTGTCGATCGTGGTCCCGCCGGCGGCCACGACGTACGGCTGGCTCGACGGGTCGTCGACCGACAGGATCGGGCTGACCGGCGACGTCGTCTGGAAGGCGTTGCAGTCGTCGCTGCCCTCGTCGCCTGCCGCCGAGAAGATGGTCTGCCCCTGGGCGGCCGCCTGCTGGAAGATCAGGTTCTCGGCCTGCTGGGTGCCGGGCGCGCCCTCCTGCAATGCCTGCTCGCAGAGCCCCCAGCTCGTGGTCACGATCTTGTCCGTGTTGTCGTTGACGATCCTTGCGTACTCGTCGAACGAGCCGAACGTGTTGTTCGGCGCCTCGTAGACGTCGATGTTCGCGCCGGGGGCGAACGCGGAGACGTCCTGGACGTCGAGGATCGCCTCGCCTCCGCCCGGGCCGGCCGTCTGGCCGCCGTCCACGTTGACGATGTGGACGCGGCCCAGCATTGAAGTGGCCTGGCTCGCGCCGAAGTAGCACGTGTCGAACGTCTGGAGGTCGCTCATGGCGAAGGGCTCGAGCTCATAGACCGCGATGTGCTGGCCCGAGCCCGTGTCGCCTGCGCTGTAGAGGCCGAACGCGCCGTACGCGTTCGCAACCTGGTCGTCGGTCAGGCCGCCGAAGGTCTCCGCCGCGGCTGTCGCACCGGAGCAGGCCGTCGGCGACCCGGCGGGATGGGTGAACTTGGGGGCCCTGGCAGCCGCCTGAGTGCTCCGGGCCGACTTGGGAGCCTGGAGGACGGCCGCAGGCCGAAGCTTCACGGTGGTGTCGAGGCCTACGACCGACGTCACGTACTGCGCGATCGTCGCAGGCACCCGGATTGCAGCCGTCCGCGCGTGCCGGGTCGAGCCGTTGGCGAGCCTGTAGCGCTCCAGCCCGGTGCGGAAGGCAGTCTCGACACGGCTCGCCGGAGCCGTGAAGTCGATGACCAGGCCGCCGCGCGCGACATTGGTGACGGTGAGCCCCGAGGCCCGAAGCTGGGCCTGGACGGCCGCGATGCTCGACGGGGTCGGACCGAACTTTGCTGCGAACGCTTCCGGTGTGAGGTACTGGTGGAAGAGCGGGGAGTGCTTGTCGGTCACCTGCGAGATGAAGCGCGTCAACGCGCCCTCGTCGCGAGGTTGCAGCACCACGGCGCCGGACACGCTCGCCGAAGGCGAGACCGGTCCGAGCTGCGTGGCGCCGTGTGGGATCGACGGCTTTGGTGCCACCACCTTCGCGCCTGTCGGCGCGGCGGCACCCGCCCCCGCGGACGAGATCGCGAAGCACAGCACTGTCAACAGCGGCGCTGCAACGAGCGCGCGCAACCCCACAAACCGGTTCATGCACATCCTCCTGATCGCACGGCAACTGCCGCCCCCCTGAGTGCGGCCCTCAACGCAACACCGACCTATCACACAACTGAGACGCGATGTCAACTCCGTCGTTAGCGGTCTGTAAACGGTTTTACGGAAGCCCTCAGGAGGGCTTGGCGGAAGGCCGCTCGTCGTCGGCGTGCGATGGTCGTTCGCTGACAAGGACGCAGGGAGCGCGAATAGCAGCGCTATTCGCGCGACCGAGGACGCCGCTCAGCGGGCGAGCAGCGTGCGCCGGCGGCTCAGCCTGACTTTCGCCAAGCCCTCCTACTCAGCGGTGTCCGAAGTGGTGGGCGCGCGGGAGGGCGGCGTGGACGTCGGCGCCGTCGGTCAGCGACCGTGCGAGCGGGGCGAGCGAGACGAGCTCGGCTACGAGGACGTTCCGGTTGCGGTCCGCGTGCTCGTAACGGCCACGGACGAGCAGGAGCGGCTCGCTACGCACGACCGCGCGGTACCGCTCGTACACCTGCGGCAGGACGATGAGGTTCATCTGCGCGAGCTCGTCCTCGAGGAGCATGAAGACGACGCCGTTCGCGGTCGCCGGCCGTTGCCGCGCGACGACGAGCCCGGCGAGCTGGATATCCGCTCCGTGCTCGAGACCACGTAGCTGCGTGCTGGAAACTGTCCCCGGCGGCAGGTGCGGGCGGAGCAGCTCGAGCGGGTGGACGCCGACCGACAGGCTCGTCGTCCGGTAGTCGGTGAGCATCCGCTCCCACACCGTCGGCTCGGGCAGCGCCGGGGTCGCGACCGTCGGCTCGAGCGGCAGCGCGAGCTGCTTCGCCTCCCCTCCCGTTCCCGGAACGCTCGTGGGCCGCGGCACGAGCCCGAGCTGCCAGAGGAGCTCGCGGCGGCGCAGGCCGAAACCGTCGCACGCGCCCGACTCGGCGAGCGCGCGCAGCTCGTCCTCCGACAGGCCGGTCCGCTGCGCGAGCTCGCGGACGGAGGAATAAGGCCGGTTCGCGGCCACGGCCTCCGCGTCGTCCTCCCCCAGCCCGGTCACGTACTTCAGGCCCACCCGCACCGCGCCGCCTTCGATCGTGCAGCCGGCTTCGCTCGAGTTCACGTCGGGCGGGCGCGTCTCCACCCCGCGCCGCTGCCCGTCGCGGACGAGCGTCGCCGGCGGGTAGAAGCCCATCGGCTGCGCATTGAGGAGCGCGGCGAGGAACTCCGGCGCGTAGTGGTGCCGTAGCCAAGCCGACTGGTAGGCGAGCAGCCCGAACGCGGCAGCGTGGGACTTCGGGAAGCCGAAGCCCGAGAAGGCGACGAGCTTGTCGTAGAGCTCGTGCGCCTTCGCCTCCTCCACCCCTTTCTCGCGTGCGCCTGCGACGAATCGCTCCCGCCACGCCTCGAGCGCGGCCTGCGAGCGCTTGCGGCTCATGGCCCGCCGCAGTCCCTCTGCCTCGCCGACCGAGAAGCCGGCGAGGTGGACGGCGACGTCGAGCACCTGGTCCTGGAAGACGACGACACCGAGCGTCTCGCGCAGCGGCTCCTCGAGCAGCGGGTGGTCGGCCGGCGCGCGGTAGCCCGGGTCGTCACGCAGCAGCTGGCGCCGCTCGACGTACGGGTGCACGGCCTTCCCCTGGATCGGCCCCGGCCGCACGAGCGCGACCTGCACCGTGATGTCGTCGATCGTCTCGGGCCGCGTGCGGAGGATGACCTGCATCTGCGCGCGGCTCTCGATCTGGAAGCAGCCGACCGTGTCCGCCTTCTGGATCTCGGAGAACACGTCCGGGTCGTCGAGCGGAATGCGCGAGAGGTCGATCCGCATAGGTTGATTGCGACCCTTCGGGTCGACACGGTTGCGGGCCACCAGGTCGACGCACTCCTCGACCGCCGACAGCATCCCGAGCCCGAGCAGGTCGATCTTGAGGAAGCCGGCGTCGGCACAGGAGTCCTTGTCCCACTGGCACATCTGGCGGCCCTCCATCGCCGCCGGCTGCACCGGGACCAGCTCGACGAGCGGCCGGGAGGAGATGACCATCCCGCCGGGGTGCTGGGAGATGTGGCGCGGCAGGCCGGCGATCTCGGCGCAGAGCGCACCGAAGGCGCGCCAGCGCGGCGAGCGGAGCTTCGTTGCCGCATCGGGCAGCGCCGCGATCTCGTCGGCGACGCGCTGCGCGCTCCAGCCGTCCGTCAGCCGCGCGAGCCGCTCGAGGTCGGCGTACGGGAGGCCGAGCGAGCGGCCGACGTCCCGGATCGCGCCGCGCGAGCGGTAGGTGGCGAAGCTCGCGACGAGCGCGGCGTGCTCGGATCCGTAGCGCTCGACGACGCGGACGATGAGCTTCTCGCGGATGTCGCGCGGGAAGTCGAGGTCGATGTCGGGCACCGACGCGAGCTCGCGGTTGAGGAAGCGGCCGAGCGAGAGGTTGTTCGCGACCGGGTCGACGTGCGAGAGGCCGGTCAGGTAGCAGACGAGCGAGCCGACCGAGGAGCCGCGGCCGCGTCCCGGCGGCAGGACATGCCGCATCGAGCCGGGACCGCGCACCTCGAGCGCCACCTCGCGCGCGAGCTCGAGCACCTCCCAGTGGAGAAGGAAGAAGCCCGCGAGCCCGAGCTCGTCGATCAGCGCGAGCTCCTCCTCCAGCCGCCGGCGCACGCGCCGCTTGTGGCCGTTCAGGTTGGAGTAGCGCTCGGCGAATGCTCCCTCGCAGACGCGGCGCAGCTGGACGATCGCCGACTCCTCGCCGTCGGAGAAGTCCGGATAGCGGTAGCCGAGCTCTTCGGTCAGGTCGAACTCGAGCCGAGAGGCAAGCTCGATGCTCTGTCGGACTGGGTCGAGGTCATCCGCGAAGCGGTCGCGCATCTCCTGCGGCGAGAGGAGAACGGACTCGTGGTTGCCGCGCCTTTCGCGCTCGCAGCCCTCGAGCGAGGTGCGGCAGCGGACGGCGACGAGCACGTCCTGCAGCGCGGCGCGGCTGCGGTCGTGCGCGTGGACGTTCCCCGTCGCGACCGTCCGGACGCCGAGCGAGCCGGCGAGGTCGCGCAGGTGCGCGTTTCGGCGCGTATCGCCGCGCTCGTACGGGCGCTGCAGCTCGACGTAGAAGCGCTCCCGTCCGAAGGCGCGCGCGAGCCGGGCTGCGGCGTTCGGGTCGCGGATCGCGAGACCGTCACGGGCGCAGCCCGAGAGGCAGACGAGCCCCTCGTTGAGTCCACTGCTCAGCTCCTCGAGCAGTGCCTGGTCGAGGCGCGGCGGCAGCGGCTCGCGGTTCGTCGTGTCGCGGGTGTGCGCGTGCGCCGCCGTGAGCAGGCGGCAGAGGTTCGCGTAGCCGCGCGCGCTTTCGACGAGCAGCGTCACGTGGGAGCCATCGTTCAGCGTCACCTCCGTGCCGGTGATCGGCCTCACGCCGAAGTGCTTGGCCGCATGCGCGAACTCGAGCGAGCCGTAGATGCCGTCGTGGTCGGTGAGCGCGAGCGCCTCGTAGCCGAGCTCCGCCGCCCGCGCTGCGAGCTCCTCCGGCTGCGACGCTCCGTCGAGGAACGAGTAGGCGCTGTGCGCGTGCAGCTCGACGTAGGTCATGATCCGCTGCGGTGGACGAGGCGTTCTTCATCCGGCCGGGCGAGGGCGAGCGGATCGGGTCGCGGGAGCACCGCGTCCTTGCCGAGCTGCCCCACATCGAGGCGCTCGAGATCTCCTACGGGCCGGACTTCGAGGGCGTCGACCCGCACACCCACTCGGATCACACGGACTCGTTCTACGTGCTCGAAGGCGAGGTCGAGTTCCTCCAGGACGGCGAGTGGCACCGCGTCGGCCCTGGCACGTTCCTCTCGGTGCCGCCGGACGTCGAGCACGGCTTTCGTCCCTGCGGCTCGTCCTTCCGCCTGCTCAACTTCCACACGCCGCACGTCGGCTTCATCGGACGGCTGCGGGAGGGCTGACGCCATCCCCGTAGTTTAGGCGAACGTATGTTCGTGCGCGACAGGCTATCCCACTCGCGTCTCTACCTCGTCCTCGAGGCGCGCCCCTTCGACCAAGATCCGCGCGCGCTGCTCGACGCCGCGCTGCGCGGGGGTGTGGACGTCGTCCAGCTCCGCGACAAGGAGCTCGGGGACGACGCGCTGGTCGCCGCCGCCGAGCCGTTCCGCGCCGCCTGCCAGGAGTACGGCGCGCTCTTCGTCCTCAACGACCGGCCCGAGCTCGTCGAGGCATGCGGCGCCGACGGGGTTCACGTCGGCCGCGGCGACGTTCCGGTCCAGGAGGCGCGGGCGCTCGTCGGGCCCGACCGTCTGATCGGGCTCTCCGCGTCGACGCAGGCCGAGCTCGGCGACGTCGCCGGGGCGGACTACGTCGGGGTGACCGCGTTTGCCACGCCGACGAAGGAGGACGCGGTCGCCGGCGGTCTCGAGCTGCTCCGGGTCGCCGCGAGGACGCTGACGGTCCCGTGGTTCGCGATCGGCGGCATCGAGCTCTCGAATGTGGGCGCTGTGGTGGCTGCTGGAGCGCCCGGCGTGGCCGTCGTTCGCGCCATCCGGGACGCGGACGATCCGGAAGCGGCCGCGCGAATGCTGAGCGCCGCGCTCGATCGGCAGGAGTAGCCGGCGACTCGGTCAGGCGCCGCGCTGGGTATACCAGCCGCCGCTCGCACCGTCGTGGAAGACGACGGTGTTCTCGCCGCTCTCGAGCACGAGCTCGAAGTAGCGGCGGACGACGGGCTCCTCCGTCCACCAGCGGTCGACGACGCGCCATTCCTCCCGCACGAGCGCGACGGCGCGATGGTTGACCTCGAGCGGCCTGCCGTTCGCGTCGGCCTCGACGCGCGCCGCCCGCGGCGCGTTGAAGCGTGCGGCTACTCGTCCTTCGGGACGAGCAGCGCGCGGCTCTCCGGCACGCGCGACCACGGCGCCACCTCCACGACGGTGCAGACAGAGCCCGACCCAGTGCTCGCCCGCACCTGGCGGAGCCCGTCCCGCAGACGGGAACGGTCCTCGGCGCCCGCTGCGAGCAGCTCGAGCTGATGGCCGGTGGGCTCGGTCAGCTCGACGAGCTCGAGGCGGAGCTCGACGACCGGAGCCGGCAGCTCGGCGAGCCGTGGCGAGAGCGCGATGCGGATCCGGTCGGCATCGGCGCTCGGCTCGCGCAGGGTCAACGTCCGCCGCCACGAGCCGCCTCTGCTCTCGAGCAGGGCGGCGAGCGCGACCTTGCGGACGAACCGGTCGCGCCGCTCGGGCCGGGCGAGCGCGGTCTCGACGAGACCGGCGAGCGCGCGTCTCAGCGTCAGCTCGTTGCCGACCGCCTCGGGAAACTCGAGCGAGGCCGCGACGAGCGAAGGCGGGCGACGGCCGCGCACGCGCGCGGCCGTCCCACCTCTTGCCAGGCCCCAGGCGCGCCGGCCGTCCGGCCCCAAACGTTCGGCGACAGCGCCGCCCGGCAGCCCGGCAAGCTGGCCCAGCTTGCGAACTCCAAGTGCCTCGAGCTCCTCGTAACGGCCGCGCTCGAGCGGGAGAAGCGTGAGCGGTAGCGGCGCGAGAAACTGCGGCAGCTCCTCGTCGGCGACCACGACGACCTGCCCGGGTCGCGCGACTGAAGCTGCCGCGAGTGCAGCGAAGCGCCGGCCGGCCGCGCCGATCCGCGCGTCCCACTCGGTCCCGACAGCCGCCAGCGCGCGCCGGAGCGCCGGCTCGAGGCCGCCGTAGAGCCGCTCGACTCCCCGCGTCTCGAAATACGCAACCCCGAGCGAGGCCGCCTCGACGGCAAAGCCCGCGTCCTCGAGGGCCTGCACGATCTCCTCCCAGGCGAGCTCGGCGCCTGCCGCGTCGGGCTCGACGAGGGCGAGCGAGGGACAGGTAGCGAGCGCCTCGCCCAGCCGCATCCCCGGCCGCACGCCCGCTGCCTCGGCGGCCGCCGTCACCGGCCCGAGCAGCGGCTCTCCCTGCGGCTCCGGAGCCAGCGCGGCCGGATGCAGTGCGAGCGTCGGCGTCCGCCGCAACGCGGCCTTCAGCTCGAGCCCTGGGATGGCGAGACAGGCGATCATTTCCCGCTCCGGCGCGGGCAAAGCCCGCCCCTGCGCTCTTTGAACTCCGTCAAGTCTACGTTCATGGGAACAGATGTTCTATACGAACACGCGTTCCCCTGTCAAGGGGGTAACTATCCCTTCACGCCACAGGGAGGATATGCCGTGCAAGGCGAGACAGATCGCTGGGAACTAGACGATGATGTCCTTGCTCGGCTTGCCACGCGATATGAACGCCGGAGCAAACCCCGTGATCAGGTGGGCCGTCTGTCTCTGGATGAGGCTCATGCCGCTGACGACGTCGATCTCGCGGTTGTGTTCGAACACCACGTTGACCACGAGCCGTCCATGCAGGGTCTTGGTCGTGGGGTCGTAGACGGTGTTCTCGAAGCTCTCGTTACTAGAGATCCGGGGCACGAATCGGTGCTTGTCCGGGTTTGACACGTCGCGTAGCAGGGTCGTCCACTCGCATCCCGCGAACGGCTGAAGGTTTCGGAACATCGCAACTGCCGGTGGCGGCACTTTGTGCAGGTACCGGTCGACTCGCCTCGTGGGGTTGTCGGGATGGACGCCAGTGACGCGAGCCTCGAACATGTCCGGGCGGTCCTCCATTGGGAACTGCGTCCGCCTTACCTCGCGACCTCGATTTGCGCCTCGCGCAAGCTCCGCGACGAGGTAGTCGAGTGCTGCGCGGCAGTTGTAGGCGATCTCGCCGATGGTGACGGCTGCCCGGAACAGATGGTGGATCGGCGGGTTCTCCTGGAACGCTTCGAAGACCATCGGTTCCAGTTCTCTGTACCGCATGTTGTCCTCGCTCATTTGGTCCGTCGTCCATCTCTGAAGCTGCTTCCTGAGGGTCCCGATCAGGTAGCCCGCCCTCTTGGCGCGGACGTGTGCGCCGTAGAGCGGATGTGGGGGCGACAGACTCACCCGGTAACCTCAGCACATGCCGCCTAAGACGCCAAAGCAGCTTCTAGATCAGCTCTTGAAGCGGAACAAGGATCGGCCGGCAGACGACCACTCGATGACAGCCGACGGGATGAAGACGCCGAACCCCCAGCGTGGCGAGTTCTTCAAGAGTCTCGAGAAGGCCAGCAAGCCCGAGAAGTAGGTCGCACGGGTTTACAGTCTGCTGAGACGGGCTATCATGCGACTTACGGCGCGTCCTGGCGTTTGCCCATGGGGGCGGACGCCAGGCAAGTGCCGTTTTGCCTTTAGAGCCCTGGGAACGGACTTGGGCGAGGGTAGATCGACAGTCCAGCGTCTTTGGGTTCGCCTGTGTTGAAGTGATACGCGAGACATGGGCGGATGTACTTCCACATGTGTGCCGCACTCGTTGGCGGCGATCCTCGCTGGAGAAGCGTGGCGACGGAGTAGCAGACGATGTCTGGCAGTTGAAGGATCTCGCGGTCTAGCGGGTGAAGCATCGGATCGATCCACACCGGACGATCTAGGACTAAATCGAAGTTCGGCTGTCTGGGAAGTCCAGCCGTAATCGTCGTGCGAACCTCAAGCATCCGACCAGTCCGAAACAGCCTCTCGTGGGATTGCTGATCGTCGGCGATCATCAGCGCGCCCTCTGCGTCCCCATATACGTCGTCAATGAGTAGCGCGAGGCGCTGTTCCAAAAAGGCATACGCGATCGCCTCCGGTTCTCGTAGCTGTCCCCTGACCCTCGCATGTGCGACCTTGTCGATCGCCATTACGTAAACGATTGGCCGAAACTGCCGGAACAGCCGGGCGAGGTCCGCACAAAGCGACCCGACCTGTCTTAGGTCCAAGTGTTGATAGCCCCGTTCCCACGGAACGCGGCCGACCCGAGTCATCGTCATGGCTTGGTGGAGGTGCCGACCTTTGATCTCGGTGTCTTTCCAAGACCGTTGATCCCAGCCTGGGAAGTACCTCGTCTTGATCTCCCGAATGTCCTCGGCCAGGTCCTTCCGCATCGTCTCCTTGATGCCGACGGCCCCGAGGATGAACCACGGCGAAACGGACGGATCCAGAACCCAGCGGCCGCCTACGCGCTGCCGCTTCATCGATCCATCTCCGAACTCGTCGAGGTAGAACAAGAGCATCAGGCCGAAAGTCTTTCGCCCTCATGTCTCTTGTTCAACTAAGTGCGGAGCGATGCAAGAGCAGCCGGAACATGGCGCGCGGGTCGTCGCGGTGGTTGTACCGCCACGCGTACTCGTTCAAGTAGCCCTGTAGCCACTTCTTCGACACGGAGTGGTAGACGCCACGGATGCCGTTCTTCGTAAGCGACCAGAACCCCTCGATGGTCTGCGTGTGCGTGTCTCCGTCCACGTAGATGCGCGCCGAGTGGTTGATCCGTCGGTGCCGGTACTTGTCGCCGAGCTTTAGGTAGCCCTCGTATTGGTCGGTGTAGATCGTGGACTCGGGCAGCACGTACTCGCGCGCCTTGTTCCGCAGGACGTAGCCCCGACTATTGGGGACGACCGTGGCGCGTACCTGACCGCCGCGCGTGACCGCGCCGAACACGACTGCCTTGCGATCCCAATACGCGGTCTGCATGTTCCAGCCCTTCGCGGCGACCTCGCGCCGGTACGACTCGCGCGGCTTGCCGCCGACGAACGTCTCGTCCATCTCGACCTCACCGGACAGCGGGCCTACGTAGTCCTGATCCATGAGCCGGTTGCGGATGAGGTTGAACATGCGCCAGGCGGTCTTGTATGTGACGCCAAGCTCGCGCTCCAGCTGCTTGGCAGACACCCCGCATCGAGTGCTGGTCATGATCCACATGGCGTAGAACCACAGGTGCAGCGACGTCGAGGACTTGTGAAAGATCGTCCCGGCGGTCGGGGATAGCTCCTGTGTGCAGGACGTGCATTTCCAGACGTGCCGAGCACGCTTGCCCTCGTACCGCTTGAAGCGGCGCGCAGTCTGGCAGCGCGGACAGAACGCATGCTCACCATCCGGCGCGAACCGCTGACGCCACAGGTAGGCAAGGCAGGCTTCGTCGTCGGGGAACTCGCGCATGAACTCCATGACCGAGTACTGCGAGTCAGAGGACTGTGCGCGCTTCGGGTTTTTCCGGTCTACAGGAGGCATTACGGATGATTTTAGAACACCTGTCCTGTGGTGTCAAGGTATAGTTACCGTCAAGGGATTTCTAACGCCGCATTACAAGCAGTAACCACCTCGGCGCTCGGCGTCGCCTCGACGATCTCGAACGCCTGCGGTGTCCTGCCGTCGCTGAAGAGCTTCTTCCCGGACCCAGCAGGGTCGGGAAGACCATCAGCCGCAGCTCGTCGACGAGCTCCGCGTCCACGCGCCCGGTTGCGGGAGATCATCGGCGACAATCGAAGGCGTGGAACGGGTGCGTGTCGACAAGTGGCTCTGGGCGGCGCGCTTCGCGAAGACGCGGGGCGCTGCGACGGAGCTCGTGCTCGCGGGCCACGTCAAGGTGGGCGGCGAGCGCGTGAAGCCGGCGCGCGAGGTCACGCCCGGCGACACGGTCGAGATTCGCCTCGGGATGGTGCGCCGCGTCGTGGTCGTGACGGGCCTCGCCGACCGCCGCGGGCCGGCCAAGGTCGCCGCGACGCTCTACGAGGAGACGCCGGAGTCGCGCGAGGAGCGCGAACGGCTAGCGGTCGAGGGGCGACTCGCGCGTCCGCTCGGAGCCGACTTCGGGGCGCGGCCGACCAAGCTGGAGCGGCGGCGGCTCGACGCGCTCCGGCGCGGACAGCGGCGCCGATGAGGTGGGTCGCGCTCCTGCGCGGCGTCAATCTCGGCGCGCGCAACAAGGTGCCGATGGCGGAGCTGCGGGCGCTCCTCGAGTCCTCCGGCTACGAGAACGTGCGCACGTACATCGCAAGCGGAAACGTCCTCCTCGACGGGCCGGCCGGCCGAAAGAAGCTCGCAGCGGATCTCCAAGGTCTGGTCGCGGACTCCTTCGGCGTGTCGACGCCGGTGATCCTGCGGAAGCCGCGAGAGCTCGCCCTAGCGATCGAGGCAAATCCGTTCGACGACACGTCCGAGACGCATGTCGCGTTTCTCGCGACGCGGCCTGCGAAGGCTGCCGCCGCCCGCCTCGGCGACGTCGACGGCGGAGCCGATCGTGCGGTGCTCGCCGGGTCCGAGGTCTATCTGAGGCTCACACGCGGTGTACACGGCTCCCCGCTCTCGATCGCGCGGCTCGAGTCGCTGCTCGGGGTGCCGGTCACCCTCCGGAACTGGCGAACGGTCGTCGCGCTGGCCGAGCTCGCCGCGGAGGCGTAGGCTCGCGCCGACATCGACTGAAGGGAGCGTTCGATGGCACTGGCACGGGTCGTTTCGTTCGAGGGCATCGATGCGGACCGGATGGCCGCGCTGAAGAGCGAGATCGAGGACGGTGACAAGCCCGAAGGCTTGCCCGCGACGGAGATGATGATCCTGCACGACACCGAGGGGCAACGCGCCCTCGCGATCGTCTTCTTCGACAACGAGGAGGATTACCGGAAGGGCGACGAGTTCCTCAGTGCGATGCCCGCTTCGGACACGCCGGGCAGGCGAACCTCGGTGACGAAGCACGAGGTCGCAGTCCGCGCGATGGGGTAGCCAACCCGCCTAGAGCGTCACTTCGGCCGCGGGGCCGACGCGGCGGGCATAGCGCGGGACGACGTCGAGGACGTTCTCCCGCGCGCACCGCTCGACGTCGGCCTCGAGGCCGTGATGCTGCAGGTTCGCGGCGCTGCGGCTCGCCCCGAGCCCTTCGAGCGCGCTGGAGAAGCTGCTTGCGACCAGGATCGCGGCGCGCGCCGAGTCCTCCGGCTCGCCGCCGAGCGCCGCGGCGATGCGGCCGGCGCAGTACGCGTCGTCGAGGGCGAGCTCTCCGAGCACGCCCGCGCAGAGCACCGCCACGTCCTCCCCGCTCTCGCGCGCCGCCGCCGCAACCGCGTCGACGTTGAGCAGTGAGCCGACGTAGACGCGCTCGAAGCGCTCGGCGGCCGCGACCAGAAGGCGCGTCCCGTTCGTCGTCGTGAGGATCAGCGTCTCCGAGGGAGGCTCGCCTTCGAGCTCGCGCGGGGAGTTGCCGAAGTCGAAGCCCTCGATGTGCTCGAGCCGCCGCTCGCCCGCGAGCTTCGCCGGCCCCTCGCTCTCCGCGAGCTCACGCGCCTCGTCGATCTCTGCGCAGCAGAGCACGCGTCGGTAGCCGGACGCGAGCGCCTGGCAGATCGTGGAGGTCGCGCGGAGGACGTCGACGACGATCCCCACCGGTGCGGGGGTCTGCTCCCCGGGCGTGAAGGCGACATGGACACGCATTGGCGAGGGCTACGCTAGCCCGGATGTCGACCGTCGAGACCCAGTACTGCTACCGGCACCCGGACCGCGAGACGGGGCTCTCTTGCTCGGAGTGCGGGCGGCCGATCTGCGCCGACTGCGCGACGTTCGCTCCGGTCGGCATCCGCTGCCCGGATCATGCGGGAGCTCGCCGCAGCTCGGCGACACGCCTCAAGCCGCGCCCCGTGCGGCGCGCACCGGGTGTTGCGCTCGCGTCTGGGAGCGCGCCCGTCACCAGCGCCCTGATCGCGATCAACGTCGTGATCTACCTCATCGGAGCCTCCCAGGGGGCCGGGTTCAACGATCCGGGCGGATCTCTCTACGCCAAGCTCTGGCTCGACGCTCCCCAGCTCCACAGCGGGGGCTGGTGGCGGCTCGTGACCACGATGTTCCTCCACGCGTCGATCCTGCACATCGCCTTCAACATGTGGGCACTTTGGGTCATCGGGAGGCCGGTCGAGCAGTACCTCGGGCCGATCCGCTACATCGGGCTCTACTTCGTATCGGGGCTTGCAGGCTCGGCTGGGGCGCTGCTGCAGACACCCGGCGTCACGGTCGGGGCCTCGGGCGCGATCTTCGGGATCCTCGGCGCGATGATGATTCTCGAATGGCAGGTCACGGGCCGGCTCGCGGGACAGGCGGCCACGTTGATCGCGATCAACCTCGCCATCTCGTTCGCGATTCCGGGCATCTCCTGGGGCGGCCACGTCGGCGGCCTGATCGGTGGCATCCTCGTGATGCTCGCCTACGCGCACTGGCGCGGCGGCCGGGCTCAATACGGCCAGCTGGGGCTCGGCGGCGTGCTGGGGTTGGTCGTCGTGGCCGCGGCCAGCGTTGCAGTCGCGTACTTCCGCGTCCGCGGCTACGCCTAGCGCAGACCGAGGATTGCGCGGACTATGGGCGGATCGGCGCCGCCGAGCCCGTAGTCCGGGTACGTGCGGCCGACGCGCCAGCAGCCCCCGAGCTCGACCTCCGCCCAGCGGTCCCGCTTCGTCGCCACCACGGCAAACGTCCGCTGGTCGGCACAGCTCCCGCTCGGCGCCGCGCCTGTCATCGCGCCGAGGAGCCGGTGGGTCTGCGCGCGATCGAGCGGGAAGCCGCGCACGAAGCTCCCGACCTCGGAGTCCTTCGGCGGCGCCCGGTAGATACAGACGCGGACGGTCGTCGGTGCGGACTTGAACAACGGTCCGCCCGAGGTGCGCTCGAGGTGGCCGATTCCGCCGGCCGGCAGGTCCTTGATGCCCATCGCGCAATGCGCGGTGAGCGCCGCAGCCGAGACCATCAGCCTGACTCTGTGTACGGAGACGAGGCGCCAGTGGACGGAGCGCAGTCGCTTGCGATAGCCGCTCAGCGGTTGGCCGCAACCGTCGACCGGCGTCCGAGGCACGACCCAATGCCCCGCGCCGTCGACGAACGTCGGCACGACGATTCTCCGGGCTACGAGGAGGCAGCCCTCGCCTTTGCGTAGCTTTGGCCCGTTCGGCTGCTCGAAGTACCGCTGCAAGCCGGACAGGCTGCCGACAGCCACGCGGCGGCTCTGCACCCACCACTCCCCCTGGCCGGGATACGTCCGGGTTCCTTCGATGCAGCTCACCGCGGTCACGGCGTGGAAGCGGCGGAGAACCGTCCGACCGACGAGGCGCTGGTGGCCCTCGTAGCAGGGAACGTCGTTCGTCAGCTCGGGCTCGGTGCCGAGTGGCAGCGGTTGCGGCCTGCCGATCGCACCGATGTCGGGCATCTCCCCGACCAGGCCGGTGCCGAGCGACTCGTTCGTCTCGGGATCGATCGTGAGCGTGAGAAGCGCTCCGCCGGTGAACTTCCCGTGGACGAGGACGAAGTAGACGGGGATGTCGGCTTCGGCCGTGTCGACATCGACGAGCTCGGCGAGCCGGCGGGTCGTGGGAACGAGGACACCGTTCGTGGGGGCCGGGTCCCCCATCTTCGACGCCGCCCTGAGGACGAGCTGTCGGATCGCGGCCAGCTCGGCCGCATCCGGCCGAGGCGGCGCGTGGCTCGAAGCTCTGCGAGCGTGCGACCCACCGAGCGCGCCCGCGGCGTACGCGCCGCCGAGTCCTGCCGCCAGCAGGATTGCTACGGCTGTGGCGGCGAGCCTCATCCCCGCTTATACGGCGCCGAAGCGCCCGGTGTCACCCGCCGGCCTGGACGTACTCCCCGCGGTGCGCCTCCTTCAGCGCCGCCTGCGCCGCGGCGAGCCGAGCGAGGGGGACGCGGTAGGGCGAGCAGCTCACGTAGTCGAGCCCGAGCGTGTGGCAGAACTCCACCGACGACGGCTCGCCGCCGTGCTCGCCGCAGATGCCGAGCTTGAGCTCCGGCTTCGTCTCCTTCCCTCGCTCGACCGCGATCCGCATCAGCTCGCCGACGCCCTCCTGGTCGAGCACCTCGAATGGGTTCCGCTCGAGCACGCCGTCCTCGAGATAGAAGGTCAGGAACTTCCCCTCGGCGTCGTCGCGCGACATCCCGAGCGTCGTCTGCGTCAGGTCGTTGGTGCCGAAGGAGAAGAAGTCCGCCACCTCGGCGATGTCGTCCGCGCGGAGCGCCGCGCGCGGCAGCTCGATCATCGTCCCGCACAGGTACTCGAGCCCCGGCGCCTCCTCCGCCATCACGCGCTCGGTCAGCTCGCGCAAGCGGCGCAGCTCCTCGCGGAAGCCGACGAGCGGATGCATGATCTCGACCAGCGGCGGGTCGCCGCCGCGCTCCTGCACCGCCTTCGCCGCGCGCGCGATCGCCCGCACCTGCATCTCGTAGACCTCCGGCCACTGGATGCCGAGCCGGCACCCGCGGGTGCCGAGCATCGGGTTCTCCTCGTGCAGCTGGCGAATCCGCCGGCGCATGCGCTCGTCCGTCGCCTCGTCCTCGTCCGGCAGGAACTCGTGCAGCGGCGGGTCGAGCAGCCGGATCGTCACGGGCAACCCGGCCATCGCCTCGAAGATCGCCTCGAAGTCGGACTGCTGGAACGGGAGGAGCCCGTCGAGCGCGTCGCGACGGCCGGGCTCGTCCCGCGCGAGGATCATCTCCTGCACGACGGGCAGCCGCTCCTCGCCGAAGAACATGTGCTCGGTCCGGCAGAGCCCGATCCCCTCCGCGCCGAACTCCCGTGCCTTCACCGCGTCGCCGGAGTTGTCGGCGTTGGTGCGCACCTTGAGGCGGCGCAGATCGTCGGCCCAGTCGAGGATCGTCTCGAAGTCCTCGTTGATGGCGGGCGGCACGAGCGGAACCTCGCCCACGATGACGCGGCCGGTGCCGCCGTCGATCGTGATCACGTCACCCTCGAGGAGCTGATGACCGCCGATGCGGACCGTCTTCGAGCCCGTGTCGATGTCGAGGTCCTCGACCCCGGCGACACACGGCTTCCCCATCCCGCGGGCGACGACTGCGGCGTGCGACGTCATCCCCCCGTGCGCCGTGAGGACGCCCTGGGCCTGGATGAGGCCGTGGATGTCGTCGGGAGTCGTCTCCCAGCGGACGAGGATCACCTGCTCGCCGGCCTTGCCGCGCTCCTCGGCGCTGTCGGCATCGAGGACGATCGCCCCGGTGGCAGCGCCGGGCGAGGCGTTGAGGCCCTGCGCTGCGACCTCGAACTCGGCGTCCGGGTCGAGACGTGGATGGAGGAGCTGGTCGAGTTGGGTCGGGTCGATCCGCGTGACCGCCTCCTCCCGCTCGATCAGCCCTTCCGCGGTCATCTCGACCGCGCACTTGATCGCGGCCGCCGCCGTCCGCTTCGCCGTGCGCGTCTGGAGGAGGTAGAGCCGCCCTTGCTCGATGGTGAACTCGATGTCCTGCATGTCGCGGTAGTGCCGCTCGAGCGCGCCCATCGTCTCGAGGAGCTGGTCGTAGGCCTCGGGCAGCAGCTCCCGAAGCTCGGCAAGCGGTTGTGGCGTGCGGGTTCCGGCGACGACGTCCTCTCCCTGGGCATTGACGAGGAACTCGCCGTAGACGCCCTGCTCGCCTGTCGAGGGGTTGCGCGTGAAGCACACGCCGGTCGCCGAGTCGTCACCCTTGTTCCCGAACACCATCTGGACGACGTTGACCGCCGTGCCGAGGTCGTCGGGGATCCCGTACATGCGGCGGTAGACCTGCGCGCGCGACGAGTTCCAGGACTCGAACACTGCGTCGATCGCCCGCCGCAGCTGCTCGCGCGCGTCCTGCGGGAAGGCGTGCCCGGCCTCGCGCTCGTAGATCTCCCGGGCCTGCTCCACCGAGTCGTCGACGCTGAAGCTCTCGTGCGGGATGTCGTCGACCGTCTCGCCGAACATCTGGATCAGCCGGCGGTAGCAGTCCCGTGCGAACTCCTCGTTCCCCGTGGAGCGCGCGAGGCCCAGGAGGGACTCGTCGTTGAGCCCGACGTTGAGGATCGTGTCCATCATCCCCGGCATCGAGATCGCCGCGCCGGAGCGGACGGAGACGAGCAGCGGATCGTCCGGATCGCCGAAGCGCTTGCCGGTCTGCTCCTCGAGTCGGCCGATGTGCTCTGCGACCTCCTCGTCGAGGCCCGGAACGTCGCCGCCCGACGCCAGGAAGGCGCGGCAGGCGTCGGTCGTGATCGTGAAGCCGGCGGGAACCGGGATCCCGAGCTGCGTCATCTCGGCGAGCCCGATCCCTTTGCCGCCTAGGAGCTCGCGGCCGCCCTCTGAAGGCTCGTCGAAGTCGTAGACGTAGCGGGTCATCGGGCCGAAGATGTTGTCATATGCAGGGAGCTTGCCGGTCAGCTGCGCCTGGCCCGGAACTCCGCGACCCAGGCGAGGACGCGCAGCCCGATCCACACGGGAGTGAGCAGGACGTAGAAGACGAGGTCCCCGACCGCGAGGACGAGCCACCAGACCGCCCAGCGCCAGATTGGGATGCGCGGCTTCGAGGTCACCGCGCGGCCTCCGCCTTCGGCTCGCCGGCGCGCTCCTCGACGACACGGAGGATGCGGTGGGCCGTCTCCTCGATCGAGAGCTCGGAGATGTCGATCACGGGGCAGCCGAGGCGGCGGTGGAGCTTCTTGGCCTGTTCGAGCTCCTCGTAGATCTCCGCGAGCTCGGCGTACTGCCGGTTGCGGCCGGGCGCGCCCATCGTCCGCACGCGCGCGCGGCGGATCTCGACGAGCCGGTTCGGATCGATCGTCAGCCCGACGACCTTGGCCTGGTCGACCTCGAAGAGCTCGGGCGGCGGCGCGATCCCCTTCACGACCGGGACGTTCGCCGCCTTGTGGCCGAGGTAGCCCAGATAGATCGACAGCGGCGTCTTCGAGGTGCGGGACACCCCGACGAGGACGACATCGGCGTCGTGGAGGCCGTGCGCGACGCCGTCGTCGTAGCGCACCGCGAACTCGATGGCCTCCATTCGCTTGAAGTAGGCGGAGTTGAGCGGAGGCCGCGAGCCTGGCGTCATGGTCGCCGCCTGGCCCGAGACGCGGGCGACCGCGTCGATGGGCTGGCCGAGTAGGTCGCAGTAGTGGAGGCGCGCCCGACGGCAAAGGGTGCGCATGGTCTCCCGGAGCTGCGGGTGGACGAGGGTGTAGACGACGACGGCGGGTCGGCCGCGCATCCGGTTGACCGCCAGCTGGAGGTCGTCCTGCGACTCGACGCGCGGGTGGCGGATCTCGACGAACTCCTGCTCCGGAAACTGCGCTTCGAGGGCCTGGACGAGCCGCGCCGCGGTCTCACCGGTGGCGTCGGAGACGACGTGGAGCTCGACCGGCGGGTTCGGCATCGGCGGTCAGCGTAACCGGGGAGGGTCCCGTTCCCATCCCGAACCCCCACCCACCACGGGGATGGGGAGCGTACGCGGGCATCGGTGGCAGCCGGGTGGCGACTCCGTGCCAACTGGGCGTCAAACGGCCCCGCGCCCAGCTGCCGGGCCTGCCGGGGCCGGGACGACCGCCCGGGTAACCTCCGCCCATGGCCGAGGCAGCGCAACCGGTGACGATGGACACGATCGTCTCCCTCTGCCGCCGGCGCGGGTTCGTCTTCCCGTCCTCGGAGATCTACGGCGGCCTCGGCTCGACGTACGACTACGGCCACTACGGCGTCCTCACGAAGAACAACATCCGCTCGCTCTGGTTCCGCGCGATGGTCCAGGAGCGCGACGACATCGTCGCCCTCGACTCAGCGATCATCCTCAACCCTCGCGTCTGGGAGGCGTCCGGCCACGTCGCCGGCTTCACAGACCCCCTCGTCGACTGCCGCACCTGCAAGCTCCGCTTCCGCGCCGACCAGCTCGAGTTCTCGAGCTGCGGCCGCAAGCCGAGCAAGCGGCCCGGCGAGACGCCCGACTGCGACCTCACCGAGCCACGCCAGTTCAACCTGATGTTCGAGACGCACGTCGGCGCACTCCAGGACGAGAGCTCCGCCGCCTACCTTCGCCCGGAGACCGCCCAGGGCATCTTCATCAACTTCAAGAACGTCGCCCAGCTCGCCCGGCGCAAGCCGCCGTTCGGCATCGCCCAGGTCGGCAAGTCGTTCCGGAACGAGATCACGCCCGGCAACTTCCTCTTCCGTGTCCGGGAGTTCGAGCAGATGGAGATGGAGTTCTTCGTGCCGCCGGACGAGGCGGTCGAGTGGTTCGAGTACTGGCTCGACCAGCGACTCGGCTGGCACCACAGCCTCGGCCTGCGGGAGGAGAACCTCCGCGTCCGCGAGCACTCGGAGGAGGAGCGCTCCCACTACTCGAGCGCGACGAGCGACATCGAGTACCTCTACCCGATCGGCTGGCAGGAGCTCGAGGGAGTCGCGAACCGCGGCGACTACGACCTCACGCAGCACACGAAGCACTCGGGCACGAAGCTCGAATGGATCGATCCCGACGGCAACCGCTACGTCCCGCACGTGATCGAGCCCGCCGTCAGCATCGAGCGCATCTTCGTCGCGCTCCTCTGCGACGCCTATCACGAGGAGGTCGTCGGGGACCGCGAGCGCGTCGTCCTGCGCCTCCACCCGCAGGTGGCGCCGGTGAAGGCGGCGATCCTCCCGCTGATCCCGCGCGACGAGGGCATGTCGACCCGCGCGCGCTCGCTCTACGAGGAGCTCCGCCGCTACCACGTCGTCGAGCACGACGACAGCGGACAGATCGGCAGGCGTTACCGTCGCCAGGACGAAATAGGGACGCCGTGGGCCTTCACCGTCGACGAACAGACACTCGAGGACGAGACCGTCACCGTGCGGGACCGGGACTCGCTCGCGCAGGAGCGCCTGCCACTGAGCGGAGTCCGCGCCTGGCTGGACGACGCGCTGGAGCGGGACTGGTCGTCGCCGCAGTCGGACTGACCGCCGCCGGCTGCCTCGGCGGCAGCACGAAGACGGTGACCGTCACGCACACGCACACGATCACCTCGGTACGGACGGTGACGACCACCGGATCCGTGACATCGGCCAAGCCCTGCGGCGGGACGCAGCTCACGGCCATGTTCGCTCTGATCCCGGGTAGCGCCGGAGCCGGCCAGATCGCCTACACGCTGACGGTGAAGAACGCTTCGCAGAGCCCGTGCTCGCTCCACGGCGTGCCGCAGGGAACCCTGCTCGCCGCGAGCGGAAGCGCGCTGCCGACGCACGTCAAGCCGGCGGGAGGCAACGGGAAGCGGATCGTGCTGCCGCCGGGTGCCTCTGCCACGGCCCAGGCGCGATTCTCTCCCGACGTGGCGGGCGACGGAGACTCGCAGTCGGGAGCCTGCCAACCTCAGGCGCACACGCTCCAGGTGACCGCGGAAGGAGGCGGCTTCGCGCATGCGCCGATCAAGCCGCCCACGAGCGTCTGCGAGCAGGGCACGCTGAACTTCGAGCCCTTCGGGTACGCCGGCTAGCCGCGAGCAGCTAGGCGCTGCGACGCGTCAGCGTCCGCAGCCGGAAGCCGCCGTGGTACTCGTACGAGGCGGTGACGACGCGCAGGGCATCCCGCTGCGCGCGTGCGGAGAGACCGAGGCTCGGAGCGTCCGCTAGCGGCCGCGCGAGGAGGGCCTCGATCCCGGCGACGCCGTCGGCGGCGAGCGCGAGCGCCTCGGTTGTCGGTGCGCAGCGCTCGCAGACCGCGCCTCCGGAGCGCGGCGAGTAACCGACGAGCGGTTGCCGCTCGGCGCCGCACTCGGCGCAGGTCGTGACATGCGGGAGATAGCCCGCGAGCCAGAGCAGCTTCAGCTGGAACGCGAGCCCGAGGAGGTCGAGGGTCGGGCGTTCGGCGGCGGGTGGGATGCCGTCGAGAAGGTCGAGGAAGCGCGTCAGGGCGGTGAACGCCCGCTCGTTTGCCTCCTCCTCGCTGAACAGGCGCAACATCGCCTCGGCGCCGATCATCCCGACCGAGAAGCGGTAGTAGTCCTCGCGCGCCTCCCGGTGCGAGCGCACGAGCTGCGCGGCGGTCACCGTCTGGAGCTCGCCGCGGCCGCGATGAAGGACGAGCTCGACGTGCGAGAGCGGCTCGAGCCGCGCGCCGAAGCGCGACTTCGTCTTCCGTACGCCTTTCGCCACGGCGCCGATGCGCCCGTGCGCCTCGGTGTAGAGGTGGAGCACGCGATCGGCCTCCCCGAGGCGGATCGAACGGAGCACGACGGCTTCCGTGTTGTACGCCCGTCCGGCCATGGCCGTGAGTCTAGGGACGCCGCCGGGCAGGAACACCACGCGCGGTTTGTGCGTTGTAACCACGAATGCCCAGGATCAGGATCTATACGACGCGCTGGTGCGGGTTCTGCGTTCGCGCGAAGACGCTTCTGCAGTCGCGCGGGCTCGCGTACGAGGAGATCTCGCTGGACGACGATCCCGCCTTCCGGCAGACGGTGTTCGACGCGACCGGCGGCTGGACGGTGCCCCAGATTCTGGTCGAGTGTGCTGAAACCGCCGCCGGCGAAGCCGGCGACGCCCAGCGGAAGACCCCGGGCGCCGAAGGCACCCGGTGGCGCCCGATCGGCGGCTACACCGAGCTCTGGCGCCTCGACCGCGAAGGCCGCCTGGACGAGCTCCTCGCGGCCTGAGCCGACCGTTCCGGCTGGCAGGTCGGACAGAACCAGGTCGTCCGCCCCGCGACCCGCGTGCGAGCGATCGGCGTCCCGCAACGGTCGCAGGGCTCGTCCCGGCGTCCGTAGACGCGGAACTCGTCCTGCATCGAGCCTCCACTGCCGTCCGGCAGTCGGTAATCGCGCAGCGTCGATCCCTGGCGGGCGAGGCCGTGCTCGAGCGCAGCGCGAATGCCGCGGTGGAGCCGTCGTAGCTCTTCGCGGTCGAGGCCGGCAGCCGCGCGCAGCGGGTTGAGCCTGGCCAGCCAGAGCGCCTCGTCGGCGTAGATGTTCCCCATCCCGGCCAGCGTGCGCTGGTCGAGAAGCGCGGCCTTGAGCGAGGTACGCCGCCCGGCGAGACGCTCGCCGAGCCGCGTCGCGGTGAACAGGGTGTCGAGCGGCTCGTCGCCGACGCGTGCGCCGAGGTACGGCTCGACCTCACCGGGCTCGAGCAGAAGCCAGGTGCCGAAGCGCCGGACGTCTCGATACGCAACGTCCGATCCGTCGTCTAGCCTGACAACAGCACGGCGGTGCGGGTCGTCCTGGAGCGAACCGCCCCGCGCATGCAACAGGCTCCCCGTCATCCGGAGGTGGATCAGGAGAACGCGACCGCTCTCGAACCGAACAACCAGATACTTGCCGCGCCGCTCGACGGCCACGACGCGCTCCCCTTGGAGCTCGGCCGCCACCTCGGCCGGCTCATAGGGCCGGACGAGTCGCGGGTCGTCGATGTCGACTCGCTCGAAGCGCCGACCGACGAGCGCGGGCTCGAGCTGCCTGCGGACACTTTCGACCTCCGGCAGCTCCGGCATGCGGCCAGCCTAATCGCGTGGGCGAGGACACTCGAATGGTCGAGCGCCGGCGTTCCCTACGGCGTCACGATCGGCTGCCCGGGAATCCCGCGCGACGGCGCCTTGCCCCCGAGCCAGGCGTTCACGGTCGAGCCCACATCCGCGAACTCGCCCTCGTGGACTTGCCCGGCTGCGTTCCGCCCTTCGACGTACGCGAGAAGCAGCGCGTACTCGCGCGAATGGTCCGTCGACGGCGTCGTCGGATCGCAGCCGTGGTCCGAGGTGATGACGAGAAGGTCGCCGGGGCGAAGCGCGTCGAGCAGATCCGGCAGCCGATAGTCGAAGTCCTGCAGGCACCGGTGGAAGTTGACGGGGTCGTTCCGATGGCCCCAGAGCATGTCCGTCTCGACGAGGTTGACGAAGACGAAGCCGCCGTCGATCTCGCGAAGAAGCCGCTCGGTCTGCTGAATTCCCTCGATGTTCGACTTCGTAGGAAGCGACTCGTCGATGTCGCAGCCCGCGAAGATGTCGCCGATCTTGCCGACGCCGTAGACCTTGTGGCCTGCTTCGCGCACGAGCGTCAGGTAGTTCGGGCGGCGCGGCTCGAGCGAGAAGTCGTGCCGGTTCGGCGTCCGGACGTAATTGCCGGGCTCGCCCGTGAACGGCCGTGCAATGACGCGGCCGACCGCATGCTTGCCGGTGAGGATCTCGCGCGCCGCCCGGCAACCGTCGTACAGCTCCTCGAGCGGGATCGTGTCCTCGTGGGCGGCGATCTGGAAGACGGAGTCCGCCGACGTGTAGACGATCCACTTTCCGGTTCGCTGGTGCTCCTCGCCCAGCTCCTGGATGATCTCGGTTCCGGACGCGGCCTTGTTCCCGAGCACACCGCGGGCGGTGCGGTGCATGAACGGGTCGATCACGTCGTGCGGGAAGCCGTGTGGATACGTCGGGAAGGCCTGCGCCGTAACGATCCCCATGTGCTCCCAGTGGCCCGTCGTCGTGTCCTTGCCCTTCGACCGTTCCAGGAGCCTGCCGGCCACGGCTGGTGCGCCCGGCTGCGGCGGGCACCCCTCGAGTGGCTCCACGTTGCCCAAGCCGAGCGCCTCGAGACTCGGCAAATCGAGCCCGCCGACTGCTCGCGCGACGTTGCCGAGTGTGTCCGAGCCCTCGTCCCCGTACTGCGCGGCGTCCGGCAGCTCGCCGGCGCCGACGGCATCGAGCACGATGACGCAAGCCCTGGGCACCGGGCTATTCTAGGTAGCCCATGTCGACCGCCTTCGGCCTCCTCGCATTCGTTGCCTACGTCCTCGTGATCGTCGGGGTCGCCGCAGCGGTGACGTGGCTCGTGGTCCGCCTGACCCCGGCGAAGAAGCCGGGCGGCCCGGCGCAGAGCTAGACCGGCGCCAGGGGCAACACGTCGGCGAGCGGCGTGTAGTCGAGGCCGTGCGCCTCCGCCACCGCCTCGTGCGTGATCTTGCCGTCGAGGACGTTCACGCCCCGCCCGAGCGACGGGTCGCTCGCCACAGCCTCGGCGAGCCCATGGTCGGCGATCGCCTCGACGTAGGGCAAGGTCGCATTCGTGAGCGCCTTCGTCGAGGTGACGGGCACGCCGCCGGGCATGTTCGCGACGCAGTAGTGGATGATCCCGTCGACCTCGTAGACGGGGTCGGAATGCGTTGTCGGGTGCGCGGTCTCGATGCAGCCGCCCTGGTCGATGGCGACGTCGACGATGACGGCGCCAGGCGGCATGTCCGAGAGCATCTCCCGGCTGATGAGCTTCGGGGCGCGCGCGCCCGGGATGAGAACGGCGCCGATCACGACGTCGGCGTGCGCGATCGTCTGCTCGATCTCGAGGCTCGACGACATGAGCAAGCTGACGCGGCCGGAGAGGATCTCGTCGAGGTGCCGCATCCGGTCGATCGATCGCTCGAGCACGGTGACGCGGCCGCCCAGGCCAAGCGCGATGATCGCCGAGTTGTAGCCGACGATCCCGCCGCCCAGGACGACGACGTGGCCGGCTTGGACGCCGGGTGTGCCCGCGAGGAGGACGCCACGGCCGCCGAGCGGCTTCTCGAGGAAGTGCGCTGCGGCCTGTGGTGCGAGGCGCCCGGCGATCTCGCTCATCGGGGCGAGCAGCGGCAGCCGGTGGTCGTCCGTCTCGACGGTCTCGTAGGCGACTGCGGCTATCCCGCTCTCCGCCAGTGCCCGCGTGAGCGGCTCGTCGGCCGCGATGTGGAGGTAGGTGAAGAGCACCAGCCCTTCCCGCAGCCGCGGATACTCGGCCTCGATCGGTTCCTTGACCTTGAGCAGGAGATCCGCCTGGCTCCAGGCCTCGTCGACCGAGACGAGGCGGGCACCGGCTCGCTCGTACTGCTCGTCGGGGAACGCACTGCCCTCCCCCGCCGCCGTCTCCACGAGGACCTCGTGACCGCGTTGGATCAGCTCGCGGGCGCCTGCAGGGGTGAGCGCCACGCGGTACTCGTCGGTCTTGATCTCCTTCGGAACGCCGATACGCAAGGCTCGGAGACACTATCTCTCCGGCGTTGCGCGACGAAGCCGCGACAGGCTTGGCGGCGATTCGCGACTCGGCTTCACGCCTTCGGCACGGTTCTCGCGGTAGCGTCGACGGCGAGGGCGGAGGGATAGTCCCCACCCTTGGGTGGGGGTTGTGGCGGCGCCGCCTAGCTCGAACTGCCTCCGCTCGGGAGCGTTCTGAGATAGAGCAACAAGCCGGCCAGGGTCTTCGCATCCTCGATCTCGTCCAGGCGCAGGCCGATCTCCGCGACCGGCCAGCGGACGAGTTCCAGCTCCTCGTCAGGCGCAGGGGCAGCCTGCCCCCGCTCGACGCCCTCGGCCGCGAACACGTGCATCCGCTCACGACAGAAGCCCGGCGTCGTCCAGAACGCAGCCAGCTCGCGCCAACTGCCGCCGGTGAGGCCGCACTCCTCCTGCAACTCCCGGCGAGCCGTCTCGAGCGGCTCCTCGCCCGGCTCGGCCGTGCCGGCCGGGAGCTCGAGCAGGAGCTTTCGCGCGGGCTCGCGCAGCTGCTGGACGAGCGTCACGCAGCCTTCGCCGTCGACGGCGACGATCGCAACCGCGCCGGGATGCTCGACGATCTCGCGCTCGTGGTCGCCCCACTGCTCGACCGTCAGGCCGAGCAGCCGTCCCTCGTACACCCGCCGGGCGGAGTCCGGCTCGAGAGTCACACCCGCGCCGTGTCGACGAGAGCGACCGTAACGTCGACCATCGCCTCGAGATCGGCGACCGAGACGTGCTCGTCCGGCGTGTGGAAGCCGAACACCCCGTGCGACAGGTTCACGCAGCGGCGGCCGCGCTCGTTGAAAACGTTCGCGTCGGCGCCGCCGCCGGACAGCCCGTAGCGCGGCTCGACCCCGCAGCGCGCGAACGCCGCCGCCGCCAGCGCAACCGCCGGCTCGTCCCGCTTCAGCCGGTAGCCGTTGTAGCTCTTGCGCATCGTGGTCTCGACGTCGCATTCTGTCTCGGTCGCCGCGAAGGAGAAGGCATCGAGCATCTCCTGCACGATCTCCCCGAGCTTCGCCTCGTCGTGAGAGCGCGCCTCGGCGAGGAACGTGCACCACTCCGGAACCACATTGCCGGCGGTGCCGCCTGCGATCGTCCCGACGTTCGCCGTAGTCAGCTCGTCGACCCGGCCGAGCCGCAGGTCGGCGATCGCCTTGGCCGCCGCCTGGATCGCCGAGCGGCCCTCCTCGGGTGCCATTCCGGCGTGCGCGGAGCGGCCATGGAAGCGCACCTCGAGTGCGCGCGACCACGGCGCGCCGAGGACGATTTCGCCCATCGCCCCCTCCTGGTCGTAGACGTAGCCCACCTGCGCCCTGAGACGATCATGGTCGAAGGCGCCCGCACCGATCAGTCCGACCTCCTCCATCGGCGTGAACACGAGCTCGATCCCGGCGTGCGGCACGTTCTCCACCAGCACGCGTCGTACCCCCTCGAGCATCGCCGTGACCGCCGCCTTGTTGTCGGCGCCGAGGATCGTGCCGCCCGCGTTCCGGACGACGCCCTCCTCCACGACCGGCTCGAGCCTTCCGTCCGGAGGCACGGTGTCCATGTGCCCGCAGAGGAAGATCGGTGTCCCCTCGGCTGTCGGCTCCACCCGCGCGTACACGTTGCCGGCGGTAGAGCCGATCTGCGCGCCGCAGCCGTCCTCGTCCGCCTCCAGGCCGAGCCCGCGCAGATAGCGGAGGACCACGTCCGCCACGCCGCGCTCCTCGCCCGGCAGGCTGGGAATGGCGGCGAGCTCGAGGAAGAGGTCGGCAGCGTCGGACACGCACCGATCCTATGCGGGCGGTCTAGGCGGCGACGCGCTCGCCGGCCCGCGTCCGCGCGCGGTCGAGCGCAGCGCCGACGAAGCCGCGGAAGAGCGGCGCCGACCGCGTCGGCCGCGACTTGAACTCCGGATGGAACTGGCTCGCGACGAACCACGGATGATCGGCGAGCTCGACGATCTCCACGAGACGTCCCTCCTGGAACGTCCCGCTCACCACCAGCCCGCCCTCGACGAGCCGGTCGCGGTACGCGTTGTTGACCTCGTAGCGGTGCCGGTGCCGCTCGTGGATCGTTGCGTCGCCGTACAGCTCGCGGGCACGCGTGCCCTCCGCGACCTCGACCGCCTGCGCGCCGAGCCGCATGGTCCCGCCGAGATCCTCGATCCCCTTCTGCTCGGGCAGGAGGTCGATGACTGCGAACGGCGTCTCCGGATCCATCTCGGTCGAGTTGGCGCCCTCGAGCCCGACGACGTGCCGTGCGAACTCCGACACGGCGACGTGCATCCCAAGGCAGATGCCGAGGTACGGGATGCGCCGCTCGCGCGCGACCTGGCAGGCGAGGATCTTGCCTTCCCAGCCGCGAGAGCCGAAGCCGCCGGGAACGAGCACGCCGTCGACGTTCTCGAGCAGCTCCGCCGTCTCTTCGTAGGACATGTCCTCGGCGTCCACCCAGCGCAAGCGGACGGCGCAGCCGTGATCGAGGCCCGCGTGCTTGAGCGCCTCGTGCACGGAGAGGTAGGCGTCCTGGAGCTTCACATACTTGCCGACCAGCGCGATCTCGACCACGTCTCGCCGGCTGTGCATCCGGTCGAGCAGCTCGTCCCAGTCCGAGAGGTCCGGTTCGCCGAGCTCGAGCCCGAGCCGCTCGCCGACGAGCCGGTCGAGCCCTTCGCGCTGCAGCACCCGCGGCACCTCGTAGACGTCCGGGACGTCGGGGCTCGCGACGACCGCCCCCGGGTCGACGTCCGCGAAGAGCGCGATCTTGTCCCGGATCTCGCGCGAGAGCTCCTCGTGCGAGCGACAGACGACGATGTCGGGATGGATACCGATTCGGCGCAGCTCGTTCACCGAGTGCTGCGTCGGCTTGGTCTTCAGCTCGCCGGCTGCCTCGATGAAGGGGACGAGCGTCACGTGGACGTAGACGACGTTCTCGGGGCCGACCTCCCGCCGGAACTGGCGGATCGCCTCGAGGAACGGCAGCGACTCGATGTCGCCGACGGTGCCCCCGATCTCGGAGATGACCACGTCCGCCGGGCTCGACTCGGCCGCGCGGCGGATGCGCGCCTTGATCTCGTTCGTGATGTGCGGGATCACCTGCACCGTCGCGCCGAGGAAGTCGCCCTTGCGCTCCTTGCGCAGGACGGTGTCCCAGATCGCGCCGGCGCTGTGGCTCGCGCTGCGCAGGAAGTTCTCGTCGACGAAGCGCTCGTAGTGGCCGATGTCGAGATCGGTTTCCGCCCCGTCCTCCGTCACGAAGACCTCGCCATGCTGGAAGGGGCTCATTGTCCCCGGGTCGACGTTGAGGTACGGGTCGAACTTCTGGAGCTGGACGCGCAGGCCGCGCGCCTTCAAGAGACGCCCGAGCGAGGCGGCGACAATTCCCTTGCCCAGAGCCGAGACGACGCCCCCTGTCACAAAGACGTACTTCGGGGCCCGCGCGCTCACGGGATTTCAGGGTAGCACCCCCTACGGTCGAACCGTGACGGCCGGCTCCTTGCCCCGCTCTAGCCTCGCACGGCGGCGAGGAACTCCTGCCCGCCGAGCATCCGCTCGAGCTCCGCCTTCCGTTCCTCCTCACCGAGCTGCTCGATTCGCGTGTGCGTCGGGTCGCCGGGCGTCTTCTCGACCCGGAAGTGGCGATCCGCGAGCGCCGCGATCTGCGGGAGGTGCGTGATCGTCACGACCTGGGCGTGCTCGGCGAGGCGGCGGAGCAATCCGCCGACGGCATGGGCGGTCTCGCCGCCGATCCCGGCGTCGATCTCGTCGAAGACGAGTGTGTCGCCGCCGGCGACCGCGGCGATCGCGAGCGCGATGCGCGAGAGCTCGCCGCCCGAGGCGGTCTCGGCGACGGGTGCGAACGGGAGGCCGGCGTTCGGCCGGACGAGGAAGACCGCCTCGTCGCTTCCGGTGGAGCCGGGCTCGTCCCGCTCGCGGAGCTCGCAGACGAACTCGCCTTCACCCATGCCCACGCCCCGGAGCTCCGCGGCCACCGCGTCCGCGAACGCAGGCGCGGCGGCGTTTCGCTCCGCGCGCAGCTCGAGGGCGAGCGCCTGAACGCGTGCCTCGGCCTCGACGAGCTCGCGGGTGGCGACTTCGGCGGGATCGGATCCGTCCTCGAGCGCCGCGAGCTCCGCCCGCGCCTCCTCGCGACGAGCGAGCAGCTCGTCGTACGTCCCGCAGCGGAAGCGGCGCTTCGTCTCGGCGATCCGGTCGAGCTCGGCCTCGAGCAGCTCCAGCTGGGCCGGCTCCGCTTCGAGCGAGGCGAGAAAGACGTGAAGATCGGACGCGGTCTCGCGCAGGCGGAGCTCGGCGTCGCGGAGCTCGTCACCCGCGCGCTGAAGCTCCGGCGCGAGCCGTTCGAGCGGCGCGACCGAGCGCTCCGCGAGGGCGACGAGGCCCGCGGCTCCCTCGCCGTCGTCGGGAGCCAGCGCCGCGGCGGCCTCGGCCGCCCCCGAGGCGAGCTCGGCCACGTGCCGGTGCCGCTCGCGCGCGGCCCGGAGCCCCTCCTCCGCCCCGGCCTCCAGGCCTTCCGTGTCCTCCACGAGCGCGCGCAGCTCGGCGAGACGTGCCTCGCCGAGCGCCGCATTCGCCGTGAGCTCTTCGTGCCGCCGCCGTGCAGCTTGGAGGTCGCGCCAAGCCTTTCGGGCCGAGGCGCGGCGCGCGAGCTGCTCCTCGCCGCCGAATCGGTCGAGCACCTCGAGCTGGTACGAGGGCCGCGCGAGCCGACGCTGCTCGAACTGCCCCGACATCGCGACCACGCGCTCGACGGCAGCCGCGACGTCCTCGCGCGCGGCCACGCGTCCCCAGGCATAGGCGCGCGTCCGCCCGTCGGCGAAGACACGACGAGAGACGACGAGCGCTTCCTCGTCCTCCGGCCGCAACTCCCCGAGCTGCTCGAGCTCCTCCGGGAGGTCGAGCTCCGCCTCGACGTACGCCTCCTCGCCCGCCGCCCCGACGAACGAGTCGTCGCCCTTCGCGCCGAGCAGCAGGCCGAGCGCCTGGGCGAGGATCGTCTTGCCGGCGCCCGTCTCGCCCGTGATCGCGTTCAGGCCGGGCGCGAGCTCGAGCTCGGCCTCGCGGATGAGGACGAGGTTCTCGATGCGGAGCCGGCGAAGCATGGGCCCGATCGTAGACCGGCGGGCCGACGCCGCCCATTGGCGGTTCTGGACAGGTCTTGGTGACTGATACCGGGATACATCCATCGGAGACAGCAGCGGAACGGAGATGCCGGATCGCTGCGGCCCGTCGGCTGTTTTGGAGACGGCTTGGTATCTGATACCGAGACGCGTCCTCCCAAGACGGGCCTAGGAGGTGAACGTCTCGCGGTAGCGCCCGAAGAACGTCGTCTCGGGCAGTGTCGCGAGCAGGCTCCGCTGCTCGCCGAGCCGGATCGACAGCGTCCGCTCGGGTGCGAGGTCGCCGGTGCGGTGCCCGTCGGCAAGGACGGCCGCGCCGACATCCGGGGTCGCGTTGCGCACCGCCAGCTCGGCGCCGCGAGGCACCACGAGCGGGCGAGCGTCGAGCGAATGCGGCGCGATGAAGGTGATCGCCATCGCGTCCAGCCCGCGCACCAGGACGGGACCGCCGTTCGAGAGGTTGTACGCCGTCGAGCCGGACGGCGTCGAGCAGATCATCCCGTCGCACGGCACGACGCCCAGGTCCTCTCCGGCGATCGCCCAGCCGAGCTCGATCATCCGGCCGAGCGTCGAGCTCGTGACGACGACGTCGTTGACGGCGACGAACGACGTGCCGTCGAGCTGTCCCGCGAGCGTTGGCTGCTCGATCGTCCGGTACTCGCCGGCGAAGACGCGTGCGAGGTCGTCCGCGAGCCGCTCGGGCGCGATCGAGGCGAGAAAGCCGACCCGCCCGTAGTTGATCCCGATCACCGGGACGCCCGTGCCTAGGAGCCGGGCGAGCGTGCGAAGGATCGTCCCGTCGCCGCCGACGGCGACCGCGAGCTGCGCGCGTTCGGGCTCGTCCACGAGAGCGACGCCCGCCTTCTCGGCCACGGCGCGCACGCGCTCGACCGCCTCCTCGACGTCGATGCGGCCGTGCGCGACGATCGCCGCGGTCTCAACCGGCGAGTGCCTGCTCGATCCGCTCGTCGATGTCATCGGGAAGCGTCGGCTGCTCGGAATGCACGAGGTGGAGAAAGATCTCCCGGTTCCCTTTCGGCCCCGGGAGCCCCGAGTCTACGACGCCGCGGACGCTTGCTCCCCACGCGAGCGCCGCCTCGGCGACCTCGCGCACGACGCGTCGCCGTACCTCATGGTCGCGAACGACGCCTCCCTTTCCGACATCCGCGCGGCCGGCCTCGAACTGGGGCTTGACGAGCACGACGGCCTGCCAGCCGGGCGCGCAGAGGCGCAACACCGGCGGGAGCGCGAGCCGCACGGAGATGAAGGAGACGTCGCAGGTCGCGAGCTGCGGCGCGAACGGGAGCTCCGCGAGCGTCCGCGCGTTCGTCCGCTCGAGCACGGTCGCGCGTGGGTCGCCACGCAGGCGCGGGTGCAGCTGGCCGTAGCCGACGTCGAGCGCGATCACGCGCGCCGCGCCGCGCTGGAGGAGGACGTCGGTGAAGCCGCCGGTCGAGGCGCCGACGTCGACGCAGTCGAGGCCCGCAGGATCGACGCCGAGCCCGTCCAGGCCGTGCGCGAGCTTCTCGCCGCCGCGTGAGACGTACGGCGGAGGGCGCTCCACCACGAGCTCGGCTTCCTCTTCCACCGGCTGGCCCGGCTTCTCGAACCCCGGCACGAGCCCCGCGAGCACGAGCGCCTGCGCCTGCGCGCGCGACTCCGCGAGCCCGCGCTCCACGAGGAGGACGTCGAGCCGCTTCTTCAAGCGGTACGCACGGCGAGACCGTCGACGATGTCGCGCAGGACGGTCGTGTCCGCGTCGACCTCGGCGAGCCGCCCGCGCGCCCGCTCGGCGGCCTCGTCGGCGAAGCGGCGGGCGCTCTCGGCGCCGTGCTCGCGGACGTAGCCGTCGGCATCGAGGATGTCGTCGATGATCTGGAACAGCAGGCCGAGCTCCTCCGCGAACGCTCGCCACGGCGTCTGTTCCTCCTCCTGCAACCCGGCCGCCCAGAGCGCCATCGTCACCGACGCGTAGAAGAGCCGCCCGGTCTTGAGCCGGTGCACCGCGGCGAGGTCGTAGCCCTCGACCATCGTGTCGAGGTACTGGCCGCCGATCATCCCGAGCGTCGCCTCGGCGAGCTCCCGAGCGACGGCGGACGACTCGTACCGCGCGGCGAGCCGAACGGCTTCCGCCAGCAGTGCGTCGCCGGCGAGGACGCCGACGCCCTCTCCGAACTTCTTCCAGGTGGAGGGATGGCCGCGCCGCTCCTCGTCGTCGTCCATCGCCGGGAGGTCGTCGTGGACGAGCGAGAACGTATGGACGAGCTCGATCGCGAGGGCCGCCGGCATCACCTGCTCGACCGGCGCGCCGAGTGCTTCACCGACCGCGAGCGTAATCACGGGCCGAACCCGCTTGCCGCCGACCTCGAGCGCGTAGCGCACGGAGGCGGCCTGGCCGTGCAGCTCCGGCCAGAGGTCGAGCCGCTCGATCGCGTCCTCGACGAGCGTCTTCAGCTCGTCAGGACTGTGCATCCGCGTCTGCCGCCCTTTGCGCTCGCGTCAGCTCCTCCTCGACCGCTTTGGCGAGGTCGGAGAGCTCGGCGAGCAGCTCGATCGCCCGCTCCGGCGATCCGGCCTCCCCCTCGCTCAGCTGCTCGAGCTCCGCGCGCGCCGCCTCGAGCCGCGCGAGCAGCTCCTCGGCCCGCGTCAACGATTCGTCGGTGCTCAATTGGTCTGCTCCTCCCGCACGACCTTGCCCAGGATCCCGTTCACGAGCCTCGCCGCATCCTCGGATGCATAGCGCTTCGCGAGCGTCACCGCCTCGTCGAGCACGACCTCGACCGGCACCTCGCCCTCGTCGAGCTCCTCGAGCGCGACGCGGAGGACGTTACGCTCGACCGCGCCCAGGCGATCGGCCGTCCAGTCGTCGGAGGCCGACGTGATCCTCGCGTCGAGCACGAGCGCATGCTCGGTCACCGCGTCGGCGAGCTGCCGCGTGTAGCTGTCGACGTCGCCCTCGTAGAGCGAGCCGAGCGGCTTGCCGGTCACGTCCCACTGGAAGAGCATGAAGACAGCGGCGCGACGCGCCTCGCGGCGGCTGATCGTGCTCACGATCGGGCCAGCTCCTCCACCGAGACGTGAACCGCTTCGACCTCGACGTCGCACATCCCCGCGAGTGCGTCGGCAACCCGCTCCTGCACGGCGGCCGAGACCTCGGGGAGAACTCGCCCGTAGGCGACGACGAGCTGCAGCTCGGCCCGGGCGCGTCCGTCCTCCAGTTCGACGCCGAGCCGCCGGCGCCCCTTGCGCAGCCGCGCCCCGTCGACCGACGCGACCGCCCGCCGCACGATCTCGCTCAGCGCTGCCTCGCTCACGCGTACCGAACCGCCTGCCTGCTCGACGAGCGCCCGGCTCACGAGCCGGCCAGCGCCGGCAGCCGCGCGCCGGCCTTCTCGAGGAACGACGTCGAGTACTCGCCGCTGCGGAACTCGTCGCTGTCGAGGATCTCCCGGAGCACGTCGCGCGTCGTTGGGACGCCCTCGACCTCGAGCTCTCCCAGCGCGCGGAGCGCCCGCGTGATCGCCCGAGAGCGGTTTCCATCGACGACGACGAGCTTGGCGATCAGCGAGTCGTAGTGGGGCGAGATCACGGTCCCGTCCTCGACGAAGGTGTCGACACGCACCCCCGGCCCCAGCGGCGGACGGAACCGCTCGATCCGCCCGGGCGCCGGGGCAAATCCGCGCGCCGGATCCTCGGCGTTGATCCGCAGCTCGATCGCGTGACCGCTGCGCGGGCCGGCGCGGCCGCCATGCGCAAGCGCGTCGCCTGCCGCGATCCGGACCTGCTCGCGGACGATGTCGATGCCGATGATCGCCTCCGTGACCGGATGCTCGACCTGCAGGCGGGCATTCAGCTCGATGAAGGAGAACGCGCCGTCGGGCCCCACGAGGAACTCGAAGGTCCCGGCGTTGCGGTAGCCGATGTGCCGACAGGCACGCTCGGCGGCGGCCTCCATCTCCTCGCGCCGCTCGTCGTCGAGCGCCGGCGAAGGCGACTCCTCGATCAGCTTCTGGTGGCGGCGCTGCACCGAGCACTCCCGCTCGCCGCAGGTGAGGACGTGGCCGTGATCGTCGCAGAGCACCTGGATCTCGACGTGGCGCGCGGGCGTGATCACCTTCTCGACGTAGAGCGCGCCGTCCCCGAAGGCGGCCTGCGCCTCCGCCGCGGCGCGCTGGTAGGCGTCGTGGAGCTCCCCCGGCTCGGTCACGATGCGCATCCCCTTGCCGCCGCCGCCGGCCGCGGCCTTCAGAAGCACCGGAAAGCCGAGCTCCTCGGCGGCCGCGAGCGCTTCCTCCGGCGCGGCGACGCCCTCGGTGCCCGGCACGAGCGGGACGCCGGCCGCACGCATCTCGGCTTTCGCGCGTGCCTTGTCCCCCATCCGCTCCATCACGTCTGCCGGCGGCCCGACGAAGACGAGGTCGTTGTCCTCGCACGTGCGGACGAACTCGGCGTTCTCGGAGAGGAATCCGTAGCCGGGGTGGACGGCCTCGCAGCCGGTCGTCGCCGCGGCTGCGACGAGGGCCGGGATGCTGAGGTAGCTCTCGGCTGCCGGCGGCGGGCCGATGCGCACCGCACGGTCGGCGAGGCGAACATGGAGCGCGTCCTCGTCCGCTGTCGAGTAGACGGCCACGGCCTCCACGCCGAGCTCGTGCAGCGCCCGGATCACGCGGACGGCTATCTCGCCCCGGTTCGCCACGAGGACGCGGTTGAACACGGGCGGAGCCTAGCCCGCCGGCAAGGTGCCAAGCGCGCCGGCGCCGCCGCCCGAGCCGGCCTCGCCGAGAGCCACCTCAGAGGGTTGGCCGAGCGGCGAGCGGCTCGAGCTCGAAGAGGAGCTGCCCGAACTCGACGGGCTCGGCGTTCTCCGCGTGCACGCCGCGCACGACGCCCTCGACGTCCGCCTTCACCTCGTTCATGAGCTTCATGGCCTCGAGGATGCAGAGGGTCTGGCCCGGCGCGACGACGTCGCCGACCTCGACGAACGGCGCGGCTCCGGGCTGGGCAGCGCGGTAGAAGGTGCCGACCATCGGCGACTCGACCCGGACGAGCGTGCCGCTGACGCCCGTCGCGGCGGGCATGTCCGGCTCGGGCACCGCGAACGGCGCCTCCCCACCCGCCCCCGCGCCGGCGGGGAGATCGGGGGTCGAGCGAACCGAGATCCGCATCCCGTCTTCCTCAATCGTCACCTCGCCGATGCCCGACTCCTGCACGATCCGCACGATCTCCTGGACGCGCTGCGCGCGGTTCTCGTCCGCTGCGACGAATTCGTCGTCGCGGCGACCGCGGCCGCGGATCCCCCGCAGCAGCCGCTCGGCGTCCTCGCCGAACAGGCCGAGCAGGAGCAGCTCCTCCTCGCTCGTGGCGATCCCGCCGGCGCGCTCGCGCACCTCGTCGAAGGGTGGCGTGACGTCCTCCTCGCTATCGGGATCGGCCGTGAGCTGAACGGATCGCTCGAGTGCGGGGTCGATCGGCGCGGGCGGCGTCCCGAAGGACCCGGCGACGAGGCTGCGCAGCTCGTCCACGACGACGAGATAGCGACTCGCGGACAGGACGTTGAGGAGCGCCTGCGACGCCAGCACCTGGCCGATCGGCGAGGCGAGCGGCGGCCAGCCCGTCTCGGCGCGGATCCGGTCAAGCTCCGCCAGGACCTCGTCGAGCCGGTCTCTGGCCGCTTCCGCCTGCAGTGCACGGTCGATCCCACCAACGACGCTCGCCGGCAGGTCGTGGCGCGCAGCGAGGACGGCGATGCGAGGCACGAGGGGAGTCACGAGCTCGTCGCCGATGTGCTCGTCGACCAGGTCGGTCGCCTCCCACAGTGCGTCGACGTCCACGCCGGGGCTGAGCCCGGCGCCGCTGAGCGCCTCGGCGAGCGCCTCGCCGGAGACCCGGTGGAGGGTCAGCGCGAGCGGGTAGATCGCGCAGGCGATGAGCTGGGCACCCGCGCGGGACGCAGCGAGCGCGGCGGCGAGGGCGCTGCCGCCGGCTCCCTGGGCGTAGATCCCGACGGGCAGGCCGCTCGCCTCGGCGAGCGCGGGCACGAGCTCCTCGGCGGTGTGTGGCTGCAGCGAGCCGGTCGGGTCGTGGAGGAGGACGCGCACCGCGCCGAGTTCCGGCAGCATCCTGGCGCGCTCGATCAGCGTCTCGATCTCGCCGGTGCGGCCGGGGCTGTAGACGAGCCCGGCCTCGAAGTCCCGGTCGGCGCCGACGATCGCCTCCGCGGCCTCGCGCAGGTTCGAGACGTCGTTGAGCGGATCGTGAAGCCGGAAGACGTCGATGCCGTTCTCCGCGGCAGACGCCACGAAGCGGCGGGCGAAGTCGGCGTCGACCGGGCGCGTGCCGACCAGAAAGCGACCGCGGAGCGCGAGCCCCAGCGGCGTCTTGACGCGCGCCTTGAGGGCACGAATCCGCTCCCACGGGCTCTCGACGCCGCGCTTGACGGCCGCGTCGAAGCAACCGCCGCCGGAGACCTCGAGGTACGCAAAACCGGCCTTGTCGAGGATCTCCGCGAGCCGAAGCTGCTCAGCCGCCGGAACCCGCCCCGCGAGCGGTTCCTGGCCGAGCAGGCGGATCGTCGTGTCGGCGAGCGACGGCACCTATCTCCGCTCCGGCGCCGGCAAAGCCGGCACCTCCGCTCCTGGCCGTGCTCCGTCGAGCCTACGCACGGTGGGAGCCTACAGCGGGATGCTTTGGCTTCCCGCGGTGCGTTCTTGCTCGAGCCGCGCAGCAACCGCTCGCGCGCCTTCGCCGGTATTCGAGAGGAGCGTCCACGTCCGGAGTCGTTCCGGTTCGTGGACGCTGCGGAAGGCGACTCCCGCGTCAGATCCCACCAGGAGGACCGCGCCTCCCCCGGCCGGGAGCCAGAAGCCGAGTCCGTAGCCGCGGTCAGGAAGCGCCGCACTTCGCTCCCTGAGCATCTCCGCGAGCGTCTCCTGGCGGACGATCGAGCCCGCGAACAGCGCACTCCAGAATCTCGCCACGTCCGCGGCGGTCGTGTAGACGCCGCCGTCGCCGCTGCCGGACACGGGCAGGTGGAAGACGTTCGTCCGCCAGATCCCCTCGACCTGCACGTACCCGAGCGCCGCGCGCCCGGGAAGCTCGTCCGAGCGGAGGAATGCCGTGTCGACCATCCCCGCGGGCCTG
>CAVVKA010000007.1:0-298179 GCA_963748755.1 uncultured Actinomycetes bacterium | reverse complement strand
CGGCGGCGAGATCAAGAAATCCGTCTTCATGCTGATGAACGACCGGCTGCCGCTCGAGGGAGTGATGCCGATGCACTGCTCGGCGAACGTCTCGGAGGACGGCAAGGACGTCGGGGTCTTCTTCGGGCTCTCCGGCACCGGCAAGACGACGCTCTCCGCCGAGCCGTCGCGCCTGCTGATCGGGGACGACGAGCACGGTTGGGGCGACGACGGCGTCTTCAACTTCGAGGGTGGCTGCTACGCGAAGACGATCCGGCTCTCGGCCGAGGCCGAGCCCGAGATCTGGAGCGCGGTACACAGCTTCGGCACCGTGCTCGAGAACGTGACCGTCGACGAGCGCGGCGTGCTCGATCTCGACGACGACTCGAAGACCGAGAACACGCGCGCGGCGTACAGGCTCGAGGAGATCGCGAACGCGCTCCCCGCGAAGCGGGCCGGCCATCCGCGCTCGGTGATCTTCCTCGCCGCCGACGCGTTCGGGATCCTGCCGCCGATTGCGCGGCTCACGCGTGACCAGGCGCTCTTCTTCTTCCTCTCCGGCTACACGTCCAAGCTCGCCGGAACCGAGCTCGGCGTCACCGAGCCGCAGCCGACCTTCTCGACGTGCTTCGGTGCGCCGTTCTGGCCGCAGCGGCCGACGGTCTACGCGAAGCTGCTCGGCGAGAAGCTCGACCGCCACGACGCGACGGTTTGGCTCGATCAACACCGGCTGGACGGGCGGCCCGTTCGGCGAAGGGCACCGGATGCCGATCCAGGCCACGCGTGCGCTGCTCGACGCCGTGCTCTCGGGCGAGCTCGGCGGCGTCGAGTTCCGGACGGATCCTGTCTTCGGCTTCGAGGTTCCGGTGGCCGCGCCGGGCGTCGACGAGGCGCTGCTCGACCCGCGCTCGACCTGGGCCGATCCCGAGGCGTACGACCGGAAGGCACGCGAGCTCGCGCAGATGTTCGCCGAGAACTTCGCTACGAAGCACGCGGACGCGCCGGCCGAGGTCGCAGCGGCCGCACCGAAGCCCTGGGAGGGGCACCTGCCAGCTCGGGTCGACGTTCAGGATCGAGCACTGCCGCAGGAGTGGGTGACGTTGCGGCGGTTCGCTCCGTGCGTATCGCTCACGAAGACCTGGTAGCTCACCGAGCCGTGGAAGGCGGGCTCGCCGACGTAGACGATCTTGCGGCCATCCGGAGACCAGCCTGCCTCGGTCTCTTCGATGCCCTCCGTGTTCGTCACCTGCTCGACGTCGCCGCCGTCGGGGCTCATCACCCACAGGTCGGCCCCGAACGTGTCGGGCCGGTCGCTGCTGAAGAGGATCCGGCTCCCGTCGGGCGACCAGGCCGGCCCCCAATCCGAGGTGCCGCCCGGCTGGGCCGGCGCGCTGATCCTCGTCGGTGTTCCGCCGGCGGCGGGGACAACGTAGATGCCGACCGTCTGCGAGTCGGTGTCGGCACGAGCGAAGGCGATCTCGCTCCCGTCCGGCGACCACGACGGGCTCCCGTCGAAATCGTCGGTCAGGCGGCGACGACCGTGGCCGTCGGCGCCCATGACCCAGATGCCCTGCTCCGGGGAGACATGGTCGTCCGGGCCCGCGGCGACGAACGCGATCTCCTTCCCGTCGGGCGACCACGCCGGCGAGTCCTCCTCGATTCGCTTCGTCCGCGTCAGCCGGCGCAGGTGGCTTCCGTTCGCGTTCATCGTCCAGAGGTCGTCCTCGTGGAGGTTCCGGACGAAGACGATGCGCTTCCCGTTCGGCGAGTACGAGGGCTGACTGCTGCTGAACTTGCGGCTGTTCGTCAGCCGGCGTCGCTGCGTGCCGGCGAGTTCGTCGTGTAGATCTGGAACCGTGTGACGGTGTCGCTGACGTAGGCGTACGCGATCACGCCGTTGCGCGGGCGCGAAGCGGCGCCGTGCGACTGCTCGGCGCCCAGACCGAAGAGAGCGAGCAGTCCTGCCGCCAGGAGTGAAGTCTTGCCCCTCATCGCGGGAGCGGCTGCCAGGTCGGGGCTTCATTTCTGACGTCGCAGTTGTCGCTGGCAGACGTGGGTGATGAGGCGGCGCTTCGTCCCGTTCGCGTTACTGACGTAGATCCGGTCGCTCTCGGAGAATCCGTCGGCGTAGACGACCCGTCGGCCGTCCGGAGACCAGCGCTGGAGCGTCTTCGTTGAGGAACACCGTGTTCGTGACTCGCTCGGCGTGGCTGCCGTCGGGGTTCATCACCCACAGGTCGTACTCGAACGTGTCGGGCCGGTCGCTCATGAAGAGGATCCGGCGCCCGTTGGGCGACCAGGCCGGTTCCAGGTCCGAAGTGCCGTCCGGCTGAGGCGGCGCGCTCAATCGCGTCGGGGTTCCGCCGGCAGCCGGCATGACGTAGATGCCGTTCGTGTCCGAGGCCTCGTCCAAGTGGTCGAATGCGATCCGGCTCCCGTCCAGGGACACGAGGGGCTGCCGTCGGCGCCCGCTGTGAGGCGGTGACGGTCGCTGCCGTGGGCTCCGATGAGCCAGATGCCCGGCTCGGGGCTCGCGTCGTCGTCGGAGGCGCGGACAAGAAATGCGATCTGTTTCCCGTCCGGCGACCACGCCGGGGATTCCTCCAGGATGTGCTTCGTCCGCGTCAGCCGCCGCAGGTGGCTTCCGTTCGCGTTCATTGTCCAGAGGTCGGTCTGCGTGTAGCCGCGGACGAAGACGATTCGCCTCCCGTCCGCCGAGTAAGACGGCTCGGAGTCGTCGTGGAGTCCGCCGCCGGTCAGACGCCGCGTATGCACGCCGGTCGCTGTCGCCGCGTAGATCCGATCCCAATGGAAGCCGCCGCCGTTGTGGGTGTACGCGATCCGTCCGTTGCGAGGATGCGAAGCAGCGCCGCGCGACTGCTGGGCGCCAAGACCGGCGAGCGCGAGGACGACCGTTGTCAGAAGCGCGGCTCGTAGCACCAGGCAAGTGTGGCACCTGCGTCTAACCGGGTTCTAACGGTGCCTCGCGCGCGCGCGGCCCTCACGCGCCCGGAGCTTCCACTTCCGCGCCTCCTCCTTCCGAAGCCGCACGTCGTGGCGCATCGCGATCGCGCGCAGCTCGCGCTGGAGCTTGCGCCAGCTGTGGAAACGCTCACCGGCGAGCTCACCGGACTCGACCGCGGCGAGGACCGCGCACTCCGGCTCGTGGACGTGTGTGCAGTCGGCGAAGCGGCAGTCCGCGGCGAGCTCCTCGACGTCCGCAAACGTCGCGTCGAGAGCGGCAGAGCCGACGTCCCAGAGCTGGAGCTCCCGCAGGCCGGGCGTGTCGATGACCATCCCACCGCCGGGCAGGACGAGCAGCTGGCGGTGCGACGTCGTGTGACGGCCCTCGTCGTCGTCGTCGCGCGTCTCCTTCGTGGCCATCGCCTCCTCGCCGAGCCAATGGTTCACGAGCGTCGACTTGCCGACGCCGGAGGAGCCGAGCAGCACCGCCGTCGCTCCGGCGGCGATCCGGGCGCGCAGGGCGTCGCAGCCCTGGCCGGTCACCGCCGAGACGACGTGCACCGGCACGCCGAGGGCAACCGCCTCGACCTCGGCGACGAGCGGCCACGGGTCGTCGAGCCGGTCGGCCTTCGTGAGCACGATCTCGGGGGAGGCGCCGCTCTCCCAGAGCGTGACCAGGTAGCGCTCGATGCGGCGCGGCTCGAGGTCCGGCCCGAGCGACGAGACGACGAAGGCGACGTCGACGTTCGCGGCGAGCGTCTGCGAGGTCGTCGTCAGGCCGGCCGCGTTGCGGACGATCGCGCTGCGCCGAGGGAGGACGGCTCGGATCAGGCCGTCCGAGAGCCCTACCCAGTCGCCGACGCCGACGTCGAGGCCCTCGTGGACGAGCCGCCCGGGTAGGCGGGTGCGGACGGCCGCTTCGGCCGTCCAGACGTCGAAGGCGCCGCGATGGACGGCCGCGACGCGTCCCGGCACGAGACCGGGCTCCAGTTGTTCGGCGAGCTCGTCGTTCCAGCCGAGCTCGCGTAAGTCGAATCCAGGCAACGCAAAGCTCCTTCACGCGAGATGGGACGCCGTCACGCGTCCCGCGGAGGGAGCGTCCGGCGCTAGGTCAGAAGGACCAAGGAGGAGGCGGCAAGCGCAAGCATCATTTGTTTCGAACCTCCTCTCGCCGGGGACGGACGCAAAGGTTAGGGCCGCTATGCGCGTTCGTCAACTCACCCCGAACCTCATCCAGCTCACGAGGCTGCGCTTCGTCAACGCGTATCTCGTGCGCGAGGACGACGGCTTCACGCTCGTCGACACGGCGGTTGCCCACAGCGGCGACGCGTTACTCGACGCGGCGGCGGAGGCCGGCGCCCCGATCCGGCGGATCGCCGTCACCCATGGGCACGGCGACCACGTGGGCTCGCTCGACGAGCTCCGCGGCCGGCTGAACGGCGGGGTCGAGGTCGCGATGCCCGAGGCCGACGCCCGCATCCATGCGGGAGAGAACGTCGTCGAAGGCAAGCTCCCGGGCTCCTGGCCCGCGGTGGAGACGACGCCCGACGTGATCCTCCGCCCCGGCGATCGCGTCGGCAGCCTCGAGGTCGTCGGCCCCGGGCCACACTCCCGGGCACGTCGCCTTTCTCGACGTGCGGGATCGGACATTGATCGTGGGAGACGTGTTCACGACGCTCGGCGGAACCGCGGTGGCGAGTCACTTCACGCTGCCGTTCCCGCTCGCGGCGATGGCGACCTGGGACAAGGAGCTCAACCTCGAGTCGGCTCGCACGCTGCGGGCGCTCGAGCCGCAGCTGCTCGCCGTCGGTCACGGGCCGGCGCTGCCGGATCCGGCCGACGCGACGACGCGCGCGATCGAGCGCGCACATCGCGCCCTCGCCTGAAACCGCGCGAACCGCTGCGACCGGCCGCTCTCATTGACGAAATGCGTGGCGGAGTGGTACGAATCCCGCGCGATGCGCAGTGGAGACGTCCAGCCCCTCCGGATTCCGTCGAGTGGCTCGGAGCGCGGCCCGGTCGCGCCGGCGCGCCGCACCGATGAGCTCGATCGCAGGATCATCGAGGCGTTGCAGGCGAACGGACGCGAGTCGTTCCGCTCGATCGCCGGTCGCGTCGGGGTCTCGGAGGCGACCGTGCGCGCCCGCTACGGCCGGCTGACGGCGGAGGGGATCCTCCAGGTCGTCGCCGTCACGAATCCGCTTGGGCTCGGCTACGAGCAGGCGCTCGTCGGCGTCAAGACGTCGGGCTCGCCGGAGAGCGCGGCCGACGCGATCGCGCGCTGGCCCGAGGCGGACTACGTGATCGCCACGGCGGGGCAGTTCGACCTCGTCGTCGAACTGGTTGCCGCCGACCGACGTCATCTGCTCGAGCTGACGAGCCGGCTGCGCGCGCTGCCGGACGTCGTCTCGACCGAGACCTTCGTGTACCTGGAGATGTGGAAGCAGCTGTACGACTGGGGGAGTGGAACGCCGAAGGAGGAGACCACGAGATGAGCATCACGCAGAGCGCGACGTCCGCAGACGATCTCCGACGCCTGGCGAACGAACACCTCTGGCTCCACTTCACCCGCATGGGCGGGTACGACCCGCCGATCATCGTGCGGGGCGACGGCTGCTACCTCGAGGACGTCAACGGCAAGCGCTACCTCGACGCGCTCGCCGGGCTCTTCTCGGTCAACATCGGCTACGGCTTCGGCGAGGAGATCGGCCAGGCCGCGCTCGAGCAGATGCGCGAGCTCCCCTTCTACACGAACTGGTCGTACTCGCATCCACGCGCGATCGAGCTCGCGGCCGAGGTCGCCTCGCTGGCGCCCGGCGACCTCAATCGCGTCTTCTTCGTGAACGGCGGCTCGGAGGCGGTCGAGGCGGCGTGGAAGCTCGCGCGCCAGTACTACCAGGCACGCGGTACGAAGCGCGTCCGCACCGACGTCGGCGGGCTCGACGCCGAGATCCGCCACGACGAGCACCTCGCCTCGCCGCCGGGCCGCCGCTACAAGGCGATCGCGCGCGAGGTTGCCTACCACGGCACGACGCTTCGGGCACTCTCGATCACCGGTATCGCCTCGCTGCGCGTCCCCTTCGAGCCGCTCGTGCCGGAGGTGCGGCACGTGTCGAACACGAACCGCTTCCACCGGCCGCAGGACGAGACGGAAGAGCAGTTCACGGAGTTCCTGCTCGACGAGCTCGAGCGGATGATCATCTCGATGGGGCCGGAGACGGTCTGTCTCGTGCACATGGAGCCGGTCCAGAACGCCGGCGGCTCGTTCATCGCGCCCGCCGGCTACTGGCGCGGCGTGCGGGAGATCTGCGACCGCTACGACATCCTCCTCTCGGCCGACGAGGTGATCACCGGCTTCGGCCGCCTCGGCCACTGGTTCGCCTCCGAGCGCTACGACATCCGGCCCGACATCGTCACGTGCGCGAAGGGACTCTCCTCCTCGTACGCGGCGATCGGCGCCGTCGTCGCGACCGACCGCGTGATGGAGCCGTTCCTCCACGACACGTCGATGTACGCGCACGGGATCACGTTCGGCGGGCACCCCGTCATGAGCGCGATCGCCCTCAAGAACATCGAGATCATGAAGCGGGAGCGGATCAACGAGCACGTGCTCGCCAACGAGGGCGCCTTCCGGGCCACGCTCGAGCAGCTGCTCGAGCTGCCGATCGTCGGCGACGTGCGCGGAGCCGGCTTCTTCTACGCGCTCGAGCTCGTGAAGGACAAGGAAACGCGCGAGACCTTCTCCGACGAGGAGTGCGAGACGCTGCTGCGCGACTTCCTGTCCCCGCGGCTGTTCGAGAAGGGCCTGATCTGCCGTGCTGACGACCGTGGAGATCCCGTCGTCCAGATCTCGCCCCCTCTTGTCGCAACTCAGGCAGAGTTCGACGAGATGACGGGGATCCTGGGGGACGTCCTCGCCGAGGCATGGGAGCAGCTCGGTTGACCGTCGAAGCGGCCGAACCACCTCGGCCGCGACGCAGGCCGAGTACGACATCCGGCTGATCGGGCTGACGAAGCGGTTCGACGACGTCGTCGCCGTCGACGCCATCTCGCTCGACATCGACCGTGGCCACTTCTTCGCGCTGCTCGGGCCGTCGGGCTGCGGCAAGACGACGACGCTGCGCATGATCGGCGGCTTCGAGGAGCCGACCGAGGGGCGGATCGAGCTCGGCGGCGTCGACGTCGCGCCGCTGCCGCCGTACAAGCGCGACGTGAACACCGTCTTCCAGTCGTACGCGCTCTTCCCGCATCTCTCGATCTTCGAGAACGTCGCCTTCGGGCTCCGGCGCCGCGGCGTGAAGAGCGGCGACCTGCGACAGGCGGGTCATCGAGGCGCTCGAGCTCGTCGGCCTCGCCGGGCTCGAACGGCGCAAACCGCGGCAGCTCTCCGGCGGCCAGCAGCAGCGGATCGCGCTCGCTCGCGCGCTCGTGAACCGGCCGCGGGTGCTCCTCCTCGACGAGCCGCTCGGTGCGCTCGACCTCAAGCTGCGCAAGGAGATGCAGCTTGAGCTGAAGCGGATCCAGCACGAGGTCGGGATCACATTCGTCCACGTCACGCACGACCAGGAAGAGGCCATGACCATGGCCGACCGGATCGTGATCATGAACGGCGGGCACATCGAGCAGCTCGGCACGCCGAGCGAGCTCTACGAGTCGCCGCGGACGGCGTTCGTGGCCGGCTTCCTCGGCGTCTCGAACCTCCTCGAGGGCGAGGTCGTCGGCGAGGGAAGCGTCAAGCTGTCCGACGGCACGATCGTTCGCGTGCCGCGCGAGGTGCTCGCGGCCGGACGGGCATGGTGCAGATCGGCGTCCGGCCCGAGAAGCTCCGCATTGCAGGGGGAGAGGCGAACTCGCTCGCGGGAACCGTCACCGAGAGCGCGTACATCGGGGTCTCGACGCAGTACATCCTCGACACGCCCGCCGGACCGGTGACCGTGTACGTCCAGAACGACCGGCCCGGAGGCCAGGTCGCGACAGGGGAGCGACTGACGCTCAGCTGGAGCCCGGAAAGCACCTTCGTCGTCGACACCTAGGAGGGCGCGCCATGACCGATCGCATCACCCGGAGGACCTTTCTTCGCCGCGCGGCGGCGAGCGGCTCGATCCTCACCGTCCCCGGACTGCTCGCCGCATGCGGGGTGGAGGAGGCGGCGGCGGCGGCAGCGTCGGCGGCACGACCGCGCACAGCTCGCGAAGACGCTCCACTTCTCCAACTGGACGCTCTACATGGATACGAACAAGAAGAACCACTCGTTCCCGTCCCTCGTCGCGTTCCAGAAGAAGTACCGGCGTCCACGTCGACTACGTCGAGGACATCAACGACAACGCGTCCTTCTACCACAAGATCCAGCCCCTGCTGTCCCGCGGGCAGTCGACCGGGCGCGACATCGTCGTGCTCACCGACAACGACCGCTATCTCGGGCTGATGCTCAAGAAGGGCTATGCGGAGAAGCTCGACAAGAGCGCGATCCCGAACATGAAGAACCTCATCGACGTCCAGCAGCATCCGAGCTTCGACCCCAACCGCGACTACACGCTGCCGTGGCAGTCGGGCATGACGGGCATCGCCTACAACGACACGCTCACCGACCCGGTGCTGTCGGTCGACGAGCTGCTCGAGAACCCGAAGCTCAAGGGCAAGATCACCTGCCTCAATGACATCGGCGACGCGATGACGCTCGTGATGCTCGCGAACGGCGACGACCCGGCGAAGGTGACCGACAAGTCATGGAACGCCGCCTTCAACCGGATCAAGAAGGCTTCCGACAACGGCCAGATCCGCGCGTTCACCGGCAACGACTACGCGGTGTCGCTCGCCAACGGCGACCTCGCCGCCGCGATGTCGTGGTCCGGCGACATCGCGCAGATCGGGAACAAGCACATCCACTGGAACGTGCCGAAGGACGGCGGCGCCATCTGGACCGACAACATGCTGATCCCCAAGGGCGGCGACGTCTACACCGCCTCCGTCTACATGAACTACGTGTACGACCCCAAGGTCCAGGGCCTGATGGAGGCCGGCGACCCGAAGCGGAACATCACCGGCATCTACTACATCCCGCCGGTCAAGGGCGCGGGGACGTGGGCCAAGAAGTTCAACCCCCCGATCGCGAGCAACCCGCTCATCTTCCCCACTGCGGCGATGCTCAGCAGCATCCACATCTTCGACAACGCCGCGCTGAACAACGAGAAGTACCTGACCGAGTGGAACAACCTCATCTCGGGGTAGCGAGCTGGGCATCTTTCACCGCCACAGGGGCCTGACGCCCTATCTGCTGCTCGCGCCGGGAATGCTCTGGCTGACGATCTTCTTCGTCGTGCCGCTCGGCTACCTCGCCTACCAGTCGCTGCAGTCGGGGAACATCGACTTCGGCTACGCATTCACGTGGGCGTGGGGGAACTACTGGACGCGATCCGCGACTACCGCCCGCAGTTCGTGCGCTCGATCGAGTACGCCGGAATAGCGACGGTGATCGCGCTCCTCGTGAGCTACCCCGTGGCGTACTGGATCGCGTTCCGCGGCGGCCGCTGGAAGAACCTGCTGCTGCTCTTCATCATCGCGCCGTTCTTCGTCACCTACCTGATCCGGACGCTCGCGTGGCAGACCATCCTGGCCGACCACGGCTTCGTCGTACAGACGCTGCAGAACCTGCACGTCCTGGGAAGCGGCGGCAGGCTGCTCGCTACCGGGACTGCTGTGGTCGCAGGCATCACCTACAACTTCCTGCCCTTCATGGCGCTGCCGTTGTACGTCTCGCTCGAGCAGGTCGACCCGCGGTTGATCGAGGCGGCCGAGGATCTCTATGCCAACAAGATCCGCGCCTTCTTGCGGGTGACGCTGCCCCTGTCGCTCCCGGGCGTGGTGGCGGGCACGCTGCTGACGTTCATCCCGGCCGCGGGCGACTTCATCAACGCCCAGCTGCTGGGCGGCCCCAACAACCACATGATCGGCAACGTGATCCAGTCGAAATTCCTCGAGCTGAGCGACTACCCGATCGGCGGCTGCGATGTCGTTCATTCTCATGGCGCGCGATCCTCGCCTTCGTCGCGGTCTACGCGTTCGTCGTCGGTACCGAGCAGCTGACGGGGACAGCCGTCTGAGTGCCGTCGCCGTTCAGCGCGAGCGGCCGAGGCTTGGCGTCCTCGCCTCGATGTGGGCGTTCGTGAAGCGCCACGTTCTGACCGTCTACTCGATTCTCTTCTTCATCTATCTGCTGCTGCCGATCGCGGTGGTCGTGCTCTTCTCGTTCAACAACCCGGCGGGCAAGTTCAACTACACCTGGCAGGGCTTCACGTGGAACAACTGGCGCTACTGGAACGGAGTCCCCGGCATCCAGAGCGCAATCGTCCTCTCGCTCGAGATCGCCCTGATCGCGAGCCTCCTCGCGACTGCGCTCGGCACGATGATCGCGCTGGCACTCGTCCGCTACAGATTCCGCACCCGTGCGGCAACGAACATCCTGATCTTCCTGCCGCTCTCGACGCCGGAGATCGTCCTCGGCGCCTCCCTGCTGACGCTCTTCCTGCAATTCACCTTCGTCCCGTTCGGCTTCTGGACGATCCTCATCGCGCACGTGATGTTCTGCATCAGCTTCGCCGTCGTCACGGTGAAGGCGCGCCTGATCGGCTTCGACCGCCACCTCGAGGAAGCCGCGATGGACCTCGGCGCGAACGAGTGGACGACGTTCCGGAAGGTAACGCTGCCGTTGATCACGCCCGCGATCCTGGCGGCATTCCTCCTCTGCTTCGCGATCTCGATCGACGACTTCGTCGTGACGTACTTCATCGCAGGGCTCGTCCGTCACGTTCCCGATCTACGTCTGGGGCGCGGCGCGCATCGGCGCACCTGCGCAGGTGAACGTGATCGGCACGGCGATCTTCGTGATCGCCGATCTCGGCGAGCGCTCGCCAACGTGCTCATCCAGATGCGCCGCGAGAAGCACGGCTGTGAGCCTCCCGTCCGTCGAGCCGCGGCTGCCGTCGTGGTGGCTCGAGGACGCGCTCGCGCGGGAGGGCGATCCGCCGCCGGCGCCGCGCTCTGCGGGGGACGCGACCGCGGACGTCGCGATCGTCGGCGGCGGCTACACCGGGCTCTGGACCGCGCTCGCGCTGCGCGAGCGCGCGCCCGAGCTGCGGCGTCACGCTGCTCGAGGCGGAGATCTGCGGGCACGGGCCGAGCGGCCGCAACGGCGGCTTCGTCCACGGCTACTGGGGCGCCTTCGCCTCGATCCTCCCGGTGCTCGGCGAAGAGCGGGCGCTCGAGCTCGCGCGCGCGGGGGAGCAGATCATCCCCGGCATCCGCGCCTGGGCCGAGGCGCGCGGCGAGGACGTCTGGCTGCGCGAGGGCGGGATGCTCGAGGTGTCGGCCGCGCCGTCGCAGGATGCTTCCGTCGAGAAGGCGGTCGCGGCCGCCGCGCGGGTGGGACGCGCCGACCAGGCCGTCGCGCTCACGCCGGAGGAAGTCGCGCGAGCGGGTCTCCTCGCCGGTCTTCCGCGCAGCGGCGTCTTCTATCCCGAAGTGCGCGACCGTCCACCCGGGCCTGCTCGTGCGGGCGCTGCGGCGGGCGGCGCTCGACGCCGGCGTGACGCTCCACGAGGGGACGCCGGTGACGGCCGTGCGCGCCGGCTCGCCGAACGAGCTCGAGACTCCGGGCGGCATCCTCCGCGCGCCGGAGGTCGTGCTCGCGACGAACGCGGCGCTGACGGGCTGGCGCCCGGCCTCGCGGCAACCTGACGAACTTCGGCTCGTACGTCGTCCTCACGGAGCCTGCGCCCGAGCTGCTCGCCGAGATCGGCTGGACCGGCGGCGAGGCGATCGTCGACGGGCGGATGTTCCTCCACTACTTCCGCACGACGAACGACGGGCGCGTCCTGATGGGCAGCGGGACCGGGCCGATCGGCTTCGGCGGCCGCATCGACGACCGCTTCTCGCGCGACGTCCCGACGGCCGCCCGCGCCGAGGCGGGGCTGCGGCGGCTGCTGCCGGGGCTCGCCGGCGTTCGGGTCGAGCGGGCGTGGGGCGGGCCGATCGACGTCTCGGCCGACCACCTGCCGTTCTTCCGCACCAAGCCGGGCACGCGGATCCACTACGGCGCGGGCTACTCGGGGCACGGCGTCGGGCCTGCCTGGCTCGGCGGCCGCATCCTCGCTTCGCTCGCGCTCGGCGCCGGACGACGAGTGGACGCGCCTGCCGCTCGCGACCCGCTCCGTGCCGCGCCTGCCGCCGGAGCCGTTCCGCCGGGTCGGCGGCGGCCTCGTCCGCTGGGCGATCATGGCCTGCGAGGCGGCCGAGGAGGAGGGACGCCGCCCGCCGCTCGCTGCGAGAGCGGCGGCCGCGCTCCCGCGGCTGCTCGGGATGGAGCTCGGCACGCGCTAGACGCGTCGGGCACTTGGTGTGGCGGTTGGTTCGCTCTACGCTTCGTCTGTGAATACTTGCGCCACCTGCGGCGTCGAGAACCCGGCCGGCCAGCGCTTCTGCGGCTCGTGCGGCACCCCGCTCGCGGCCGGCTGCTCCGTGTGCGGCGCGACCAACCCGGCGGGCCAGCGCTTCTGTGGCGAATGCGGAGCGCCGCTCGGGGAGCAGGCCGGCGTGACACCGTCATCCGTTCAGGCGCCCGCCGTGCCGGAGGTTGTGACCGAACGGCGCGTGGTATCGGTGCTGTTCGCGGACCTCGTTGGGTTCACGACCCTGTCCGAGACCCGCGACGCGGAGGAAGTGCGCGAGCTCCTCTCTCGGCTATTTCGATTCGTGCCGGCGACTGATCGAGCTCTACGGCGGTACGGTGGAGAAGTTCATCGGCGACGCGGTCATGGCCGTCTGGGGGACGCCGACGGCCACGAGGACGACGCCGAGCGAGCGGTGCGAGCGGCGCTCGATCTCGTGGCGGCCTGTCGTCGTTGGGCGACGAGGTCGGTGCGCCCGAGCTGCGCGCCCGCGCCGGCGTGCTCACGGGCGAGGCGGCCGTCAACCTCGCGGCCGTGGGCCAGGGCATGGTTGCCGGCGATCTCGTCAACACCGCGTCGCGCGTGCAGTCGGTGGCGGAGCCCGGCTCGGTGTTCGTGGGCGAGGCGACGCGCCGCGCGAGCGAACGCGCCGTCGTCTACGAGGATGCCGGCGCACACGAGCTGAAGGGAAAAGAGGGCGACGACGCAGCTCTGGCAGGCCCTGCGGATCGTCTCGGGCGTGGCGGCGAGTTGCGTTCGGAGGGGCTGGAGGCGCCGTTCGTCGGCCGCGACCGTGAGCTGCGGCAGATCAAGGACCTGTTCCACATCTCCGCTGAGGAGGGGCATGCCCAGCTCGTCTCGGTGACCGGGATCGCCGGAATCGGCAAGTCGCGACTGGCGTGGGAGTTCTACAAGTACTTCGACGGCCTCGCCAGACGGTCTACTGGCACCGCGGCCGCTGCCTCTCCTACGGGGAAGGCGTGACCTACTGGGCGCTCGCGGACATGGTGCGAATGCGCTGCCGCATCGCCGAGGACGATCCGACCGAGGCGGCCGGGGAGAAGCTGCGCTCGACGCTGGACGAGCACGTGCTCGATGCCGAGGAGCGCCGTTTCGTCGAGCCGCGGCTGGCGCAGCTGCTCGGGCTCGAGCGAGCAGGAGTCGCGCGACCGCGCAGGACTTTTCGCGGCCTGGCGGCTCTTCTTCGAACGGCTGGCGGAGACATATCCGACGGTGCTCGTGTTCGAGGACCTGCAGTGGGCCGACGCGACTGCTCGACTTCGTCGAGTACCTCCTCGAGTGGTCGCGCGATAATCCGCTTTTCGTTGTCACGCTCGCCCGGCCCGACCTGCTCGAGCGCCGGCCGACCTGGGGTGCCGGCCACCGTAACTTCACCTCGCTCTACCTCGAGCCCCTCCCGGACAGGCGATGCAGGAGCTGCTCGTCGGGCTGGTGCCGGGTCTTCCGCCCTCGCTGCGCTCCCAGATCCTCGCCGCGCCGAAGGGGTGCCGCTCTACGCGGTCGAGACCGTGCGGATGCTGCTCGACCGCGGTGCTGTGGTCGCAGGAGGGCACCGTTACGGCCGATCGGCGAGGTCGACGACCTCGAGGTGCCGGAGACGCTGCACGCGCTGTCGCGGCCCGCCTGGACGGGCTCGGCGCCGGAGGAGCGGAGGCTCGTGCAGGACGCCGCCGTGCTCGGCAAGCCTTCACACCGTCCGCGCTCGCCGCCCTGACCGGGCAACGCTCAGGACCAGCTCGAGCCACTGCTCGCGGTTCTCGTGCGCAAAGAGCTGCTCGGCGTGCAGGCGGATCCGCGCTCGCCCGAGCACGGCCAGTACGGGTTCCTCCAGGACCTCGTTGCGGAAGGTCGCGTACGAGACGCTGCGCGAAGGCGCGAGCGTCACCTCAAGCACCTCGCGGCGGCCGAGTACCTGGCCGTCAGCGTAGGGCGAGGACGAGATCGCCGAGGTCGTCGCCTCGCATCTGCTCGAGGCCTATCGCCTCGATCCCAGCGCTCCCGACGCCGAGGCCCTGCGCGCCCACGCGTACTCCGCCCTGCTTCGCGCCGGCGAACGAGCCGCTTCGCTCGGCGCCTCCGCAGAGGCACAGCGCTACTTCGAACAGGCGGCCGAGCTCGCCGACGAGCCCCGCGCGGAAGCCGATGCCCTCACGCGCGCCGGCGAGATGAGCACCCAGGCGGGCGATGCGGCCGGCGCAGAGTCGCTGTTCGGGCGAGCCGTCTCTCTGTACGAGGGGCTCGGCGACGCGCACGCCGCCGGCCGTGCGACGGCCTGGCTGGCCTTCGCCGAGCAGCTGCGCGGCGATGTGGACGGCGCGATCGAGCGGATGGAGCGGGCATACGAGATCGTCGTACGCGACGAACCTGACGCAGACCTCGCGTTCCTGCTCGTCCGCCTCGGTTCCGCGCACTGGGCTGCGGGGAATCGTGAACTCGCCGTGGACCGGACCGAACGGGGCCTCGAGATCGCCGAGGCTCTCCGCCTTCCGGACGTGCTCGTTCGCGGCTGGACGACGAAAGCGAGCGTCAGCTCCGTTCGCAAACCGCAGGAGGCGAGGGCCCTCCATCAGCTTGCTCTCGAAACGGCCCGCGCGCACGAGCTAGGCGCACAGGCGGTCGTCCCGGTCTTGAACCTTTCGGACCTGGGGTTCCACGGCGACCGGTACGGCGAGTCGCTCGGCTATCTCGAGCAGGGGCTGGAGCTCGCGCGCCGGATCGGCGACCGGCGGCGGGAGTGGTTCGCGCTTGCCGAGATGACGTACGCGCTGACGATGCTCGGGCGTTGGGACGAGGCGCTCGCCCGTCTGGGAGACCTCCCCGACGAGATCCTCGGGCGACCTGACGTCTCGAGCGTCCTCAGCGGACCGCTGGAGGTGTACCTCCATCGGGGTGAGCTCGCACCAGCACGCGAGCTCCTGGTCCGGTTCGAGGAGCTCCGGAGCGCGAGCGACGTCCAGTCTCCGGCCGCCTACGCCGCGGCCGAGGCGGCGGTTTCGCTCGCTGAGGGACGCAGCGAAGCAGCACTAGAGGCGGCCGAACGAGCCGTGGCCACTCGCGATGCGCTGGGTGTCGCCGCGCAGGACGTGAAGCAGGGGATCCGCCTTGCGCTCGAGGCCTCGCTCGCGCTCGGCCGGCGAGAAAGGGCGGAGGAGTTGCTCGTGTTTGTGGAAAACCTTCCAGCCGGGCTGCGCCCGCCCTTCCTCGACGCGACTGCCCGCCGCTTCCGGGCGCGAGTCGCCGAGGACGCGCCGGGTGCAGACGCCGACTTCGCCGCTTCGGCGAGTGGATTGCGGCGGCTTGAGTTGCCGTTCCACCTCGCCGTCGTCCAAGTCGAGCACGGCGAATGGCTCGTCGGCCAAAACCGCCCGACCGATGCGGCTCCGTTGCTTGCCGAGGCCCGCGAGACGTTCGAGCGCCTCGGCGCGCACCCGTGGCTGGACCGTCTCGATGTGGTGGCCGTATCGGCGCCGGACGAGATCCCGGCCTAGCCGCATGGCTGTCACCGTCTGCGACGTCGGGCCGCGCGACGGCCTTCAGAACGAGCCCGAGGTGGTGCCCGGCGGAGACGAGGGCGGAGCTCGTCGACCGGCTCGCGGAGGCGGGTGTGCCGCGGATCGAGGCCGTCAGCTTCGTGCGGGACGACCGCGTGCCGCAGATGGCCGGCGCGGAGGACGTCGTCGCGCGGGTGCGTCGGCGCGAGGGAGTGGAGCTGTCGGGTCTCGTGCTCAACGAGCGGGGCTGGGAGCGCTTCGCCGCTGCCGGGCTCGACCGCGTCAACGTGACCTTCGCCGCGACCGAGAGCTTCAACCTTCGCAACGGCAACGCGACGCTCGCCGAGGCGCTCGAGCGCACGGAGGCGATCCTCGCCGCGGCCGGCGAGACGCCGGCGACCGTGACGATCTCGTGCTCGTTCGGCTGTCCGTTCGAGGGGCGCGTCGATCCCGGCGTCGTCGCCGATCTCGCCTCGCGGTTCACGGGTCGCGCGGAAGTCGTCCTCGCCGACACGATCGGCGTCGCGACGCCGTCCGCGGTTCGCTCTCTGGTCGAGCGTGCCGCGGCCGCCGGCTTCCACGGCCACAACACGCGCAACACCGGCTACGCGAACTGCCTCGCCGCGCTCGAGGCGGGCGCGAACGTCCTCGACGCCTCGGTCGGCGGCCTCGGCGGCTGTCCGTTCTCTCCGCGCGCGACGGGCAACGTCGCGACGGAGGATCTCGTCTACCTGCTCGAAGGGGAAGGGGTCGAGACCGGCGTCGATCTCGACGCGCTCGTCGGCGTCTCGCAGTGGCTCGAGAGCCTGCTCGGTCGCACGCTCGAGGGCTACCTCTACCGCGCCGGGAGCTGGCCGCCGGCGTGAAGCGAGTCCCCTGGGAGATCTGGGGGGTGCTCGCCTTGATCGTGCTCGACGGGATCGCGGTGATCGCGACGTACTCGCGCTTCCCGCCGTCTTTGCTCTACAACGTCCGGCACAGCGACACCGTCGCAGGCGGCTTCGGGCGGGAGCTCGTCGCGCTCAACTTTCCGTTCGCGCTCGTCGGGATCGCGCTCGTCGGCCTCGCCTGGCCGCGCCTGCGTGGTCGGCTGCGGATCGCCGGAGTGGTCGCGATCGCGCTCTGCGCGACGGTCTACTTCGCGGTCGACCAGTCGGATCTCGATGCCAAGCCACTCAACGCGGTTCCGGCGCTGGGTCTCGCGCTCGCAGTTGCTCTCGTGCTCGTGGTGGGCGTCTCCGGCGGGCGGCAAGTCCGCGGCGACCGAGTGCGGATCGGGATCGCGGCGGTGCTGATCTTCTTCTGCGCTCCGCTCGTCGCCGCGGAGCTCGGCTTCTTCCTCGACGGCGTGCCATTTCTCGGCTGGTTCTTCGAGACGGGCCGGCTCGCGCATCAGCCGGGAGTCCCCGGCCTCCATCACGCCGTCCACCACGGCCAGCACCACGGATGGCAAGCGACGATGCTCTCGCTGACCGCGCTCGCCTTCTCGCGCCTGCCGCGGCCGCGCGTGCTCGACGCGTACCTCGCGCTCATGCTCGCGTACGGTATCGGGAATCTCGTCAACGACGACTGGCTGGAGCAGGTCGTGAAGCGCGGCTGGACGAATCACGAGGTGCCGAGCGTGCTGACACCGACCGCGAACTGGGGCTGGGCCGTGGTGCTCCTCGGAGCGTTCGCGATCTGGCGGTTCTGGTTCCGTCAGCCGAGCCGGACGACGCCGGCTGCGACCAGGCCCTCGATCTCGTCCTCGGCGTAGCCGAGCTCGCGGAGGATCTCCGCGGTCTGCGCGCCGAGCGCGGGCGGCGGCGCGTGGTGGCGCACCCGCTCGCCGTCGGCCGAGAGCGGCGTGGCAACCGTGACGAAGTCTCCCAGAGACTGCAGGATCCCGAGCGCCTCCGTCTGCGGATGGCGCGCCGCCTCGCCGACGTCGTGCACGGGCGAGGCCGGCACCCCTGCCGCGACGAGCGCGTCGAGCAGCTCGTCCGAGCTCCGCTCGCGCGTGCGCGCCTCGAGCGGCTCGAGCAGCGCGGCGCGGTTCGCGACGCGGTCGGGATTCGTGCGGAAGCGCGGATCGCCGGTCAGCTCCGGCAGGCCCAGGACGTCGCAGAGCGCGGCGAAGAGCTTGTCGTTGCCGGCCACGATCATCAGCTCTCCGTCGCGGGTGGGAAAGACCTGGTACGGCGCGATCTGCGGGAAGGCGCTCCCCTCGCGGCCCGGTACGGCGCCGGCGCCGAGGTAGCCGGCGAGCTGGAACGCGAGTAGCGAGAGCGCGGTCTCGTAGAGCGAGAGCTCGAGCGTGCGGCCGACGCTGGTTCGCTCGCGCTCGTACAGCGCGGCGAGCACGCCGAGCGCCGCCCACACGCCGGTACCGAGGTCGATGAGGGACACGCCCACGCGCACCGGCGGCCGGTCGGCCTCGCCGGTGACGCTCATGATCCCCGACGCCGCCTGCAGGAGGGGGTCGTAGCCGGGTTGTGCGCTCAGTGGGCCGCGCGCTCCGAACGCGCCGATCGAGCAATAGACGAGCCTCGGATGGCGCGCCCGGAGCTCGACGTCACCGAGGCCGTGCCGCTCGGCGGCTCCCGGCCGGAGGCTCTGGAGGAAGACGTCGGCGCCGTCGACGAGCCGCAGCACGATCTCCCGTCCTCGCTCGTCCCCGAGGTCGACGGCAAGCGAGCGCTTGCCCGCGTTCGAGGTGAGGAACATCGCGCCCTCGCCGCTTGCAGCGAGAAACGGCGGGCCCCAGGCGCGGGCATGGTCGCCGCCGAGCGGCTCCACCTTGACGACGTCGGCGCCCAGCGCCGCGAGGAGCTGGGTCGCGGTCGGCCCGGCGAGCGAGGAGCTGACGTCGACGACTCTCGTGCCGACGAGCGGCCGGAACTCCGTCACCGCGGGTGCTCCCAGACGACCGCGGCACTCGAGTCGAATAGCGCCACCGTCTCGCCGGGAACCGCACCGAGCCGCTGAGCGACGGCCGCCGAGCGCACGTTGTCGGGGGCGATGAGGGAGATGAGCCGTTCGAAGCCCCGCTCACGCTTCGCCCACTCGAGCGCGGCCCGAGCCGCCTCGGTCGCGTAGCCCTTGCCCCAGTGGGCTCGGATGAGCGCCCAGCCGAGCTCCGGCTGCGCGTGCTCCGCTCCCTCCTCGAAGGTCGTGTGGCTCCACGTGCGGACGTCCCAGACATGCAGCCCGGCACGACCGACGACGGTGCCGTCCTCGCGTCGCTCGACCACGAGCGGGCCGACGCCGTTCTGCTCCCAGCGCTCGAGCCAGACGCGGATCGGGTACTCCTCGTCGGTGGCCGCAGTGGGGTGCACGCCTCCGATGAACTCCGTCGCCACCGGGTCGGTGTAGAGCGCCATGAATGCGGTCGCGTCCTCCAGGCGCGGCATGCGCAGGAGCAGCCGCTCCGTCTCGATCACAGCTGGAGCATGATCGAGCGCTCGAACTCGATCACCGTCTCGTCCCGCTGGTTGAGCCCTCGCGTGCGGACGGTGACGATGCCGAAGCCCGGCCGCGAGCGCGACTCCCGCTTCTCGAGCACCTCGGTCTCGGCCTGGATCGTGTCGCCCGCGAAGACCGGCGCAGGCAGCCGCACCTCCCGCCAGCCGAGGTTGACGCCGCGCTCGGAGACGTCTGCGACCGAGAGCCCCGTCACGAGCGCGAGCGTGAAGGTCGAGTCGACGAGCGGCCGTTCCCACTCGGTCGCGGCGGCGTACTCGGCATCGAAGTGGATCGGGTTCGTGTTCAGCGTGAGCAGCGTGAACCAGACGTTGTCGGCCTCCAGCACGGTGCGCCCGAAGCGGCTTCGGTAGACGGCCCCGACCTCGAGCTCCTCGTACGTGCGGCTCACGCCGGAGATCATCGCAGCGATACGCGAGCTCGCCCTCGAGGAGCTCGGTAGACGCTCTACGATCGGTCGAGTGGCCGAGTTCGTCCCGCCCGACTTCGACGTTCCCCTTGGGCTCGTCACGCCCGATTTCGTGCTTGAACCGCTCGGCCCCGAGCACAACGAACGGGACTACCTCGCTTGGACCTCCTCGATCGACCACATCGCCGCGACGCCGGGTTTCCCGTGGGGCTCCTGGCCTCACGAGATGACGGCGGACGAGAACCGCGCGGACCTGGAGCAACATGCCGACGACTTCCGCGCACCCCCCCGGAAGGGCTTCACATACACCGTGCTCGAACCGGCGAGCCGCGACGTGATCGGGTGCGTCTACATCTATCCGGTACGCGACCTCGATTACGACGCGCAGGCGCTCTCGTGGGTGCGGGAGAGCTATGCGCACCTCGACATCCCGCTGTGGCGCGTCGTCAGCGACTGGCTCGCCGCCGACTGGCCATTCGCGCGTGTCCAATTCGCGCAACGCGCGTGAAGCTCGTCCGTTATTCCTGCTGACGCTTGAGCAGCTTGTCCAGGGCCGATTCGAGCTGGCCGTGGACGTAGGCGTTGATGCGCTCCTCGAGCCGCGCATCCATGTCCTGCTCACGCGACTTCGCCGGCTGCGTCTTCAGCGGCTTTCCGGCCAGCGAGCGCCCGTCGATCGTCAGCTCGTAGATGTGCTCGTGCTGCACGTCCTTGAGGTGCTGCTGCCCGAGGTCGTGCACGGCGACGCCGTCCGGGAGCTGGTTGCCGAGCAGCGCGCGGGTCGTCTCCGAGATGAGGATCTGGCCGCCGTGGCCGGCGCCGGAGATGCGGGCGGCCCGCACCACGTCGAGCCCGAGGTAGCCCTCGTCGCCAACGTGCGGCTCGCCGGTGTGGATGCCTATGCGCACCAGCACCTCGCGCCCTTCCGGCCACACGTGATCTCGGAGCGCCCGCTGCGCGGCGACCGCGGCCGCCACTGCGTCGCGGGCGCGCGAGAAGGAGAAGAAGAACGCATCGCCCTGCGTGTCGATCTCCGTGCCGTCGCGCGCCGTGAACGCCTCGCGCACGATCCGCCGGTGGTCGCCTGCGACGCGCGCGTAGGCCTCGTCGCCGAGCTCCTGCAGGAGCCGCGTCGAGCCCTCGATGTCGGTGAAGACGAACGTGACGGTGCCGCCGGGCAGCTGAGCCATCGCGCCTACGCTACCCCGATGAACCGGCTCGCGCAGGAGACGAGCCCCTACCTCCTCCAGCATGCGGACAATCCGGTCGACTGGGAGCCGTGGGGCGAGGAGGCGCTCGGTCGCGCCCGCATGGAGGGCAAGCCGCTGCTCGTCTCGATCGGTTATTCCGCCTGTCACTGGTGCCACGTGATGGAGCGGGAGTCGTTCGCCAACGAGGCGACCGCTGCGGTCATGAACGAGCTCTTCGTCAACGTCAAGGTCGATCGCGAGGAGCGGCCGGACGTCGACGCCGTCTACATGGACGCCGTGGTCGCGCTGACCGGCCAGGGCGGCTGGCCGCTCACCGTCTTCCTCACGCCCGACGGGGAGCCGTTCTACGGCGGCACGTACTTCCCGCCCGAGCCACGGCACGGGCTGCCCTCGTTCCGGCAGGTGCTGCACGCCGTGGCCGAGGCATACCGCGAGCGGCCTGACGACGTCGCTGCACAGGCGGAGGCTCTCGTCGGCGCGCTGCGGCAGTCGGCCGAGGCCGAGCCCTCTCGCGAGCCGCTGACCGAGGCGCTGCTGGCGGAAGCCGAGGGCGTCCTCCTTTCGCAGCTCGACGCGCGCTGGGGCGGCTTCGGTCATGCACCGAAGTTCCCGCCCGCGTCGGCGCTCGAGTTCCTGCTGCGGCGGGGCGCTCTCGAGCCGGTGCGGCTCACGCTCGACCGGATGGCGGCGGGCGGGATGTACGACCTCGTTGGCGGCGGCTTCCACCGCTACTCCGTCGACGCCCGGTGGCTCGTGCCGCACTTCGAGAAGATGCTCTACGACAACGCGCTGCTCGTCCCGCCGTACCTGCACGCCTGGCTCCTCACCGGGGAGGAGCGGTACCGCGACGTGGCGGAGCAGACGCTCGACTACATGGTGCGCGAGCTGCGGCTGCAGACGGGCGGCTTTGCCTCCTCGCAGGACGCGGACACCGACGGCGTCGAGGGGCTCACGTACACGTGGACGGCGGAGGAGGGAGCGCCGGCCGAGCTCCTGGAGCCGTTCGAGCACGGGCGCTCGATCCTGCGCGGCGAGCTGGACCCGGAGACGCGGGCGCGGTTGCTCGAGATTCGCGCCACGCGCCCGCAGCCCGCGCTCGACGACAAGGTCATCGCCGCCTGGAACGGGCTCGCGCTCGCGGCACTGGCTGAAGGCGCACGCCGGCTTGCTAGTAACAGACTGTTACAAGCGGCACTCGAGCTGGGCGAGCTGCTCTGCGCGGATCCGCTCTGGCGGACGCTCCGGGACGGCCGCGCGAAGTACCCCGCCTACCTCGACGACTACGCGAACGTCGCGCACGGCCTCTACGAGCTGCACCTCGCAACCGGCGACCTGCGCTGGCTGCGAGAGTCGCGGCGGCTCGCCCTCGCGGCCGTCGAGCTCTTCGGCGATCCGGAGCGCGGCGGCTTCTTCCTCACACCGGCCGACGGCGAGCCGCTCGTCGCGCGGCAGAAGGCGTTCGACGACAACCCGACGCCCGCCGGGAGCTCGATGCTCGCCTTCGTCCTCCTGCGCCTCGCGCGGATCTGGGGCGACGACGAGCTCGAGCGGCAGGCAGTCGGTGCGCTCCGTCTCGTCCGGGATCTCCTCACGCGCGCGCCGACGGCCTTCGGCTGGGCGCTCTGTGCGCTCGACCTCCATCTCTCGCCCCCGCGCGAGCTCGCGATCCTCGGCGGCGCGGAGTCGGACGTCGCCCGCGTGGCGCTGCGTCGCTTCGATCCGAACGCCGTCGTCGCTTTCGGGCCTGCGGATGACGTTCCGCTGCTCGAGCGCAAGACGCTCGTCGATGGCCGGCCGGCCGTCTACGTCTGCGAGCGCTTCGCCTGCAGGGCGCCCGTCACGGATCCCGCGGAGCTCTCCTGAGACGACGAGGGGGAGCCGGGGCTCCCCCTCGCGTATCAGAATCGCGCCGGCCGTTTAGTGGATGCCGGTGTAGAGCTTGCCGAACGAGAACCAGTCGCCGGTCTTGCCGCCCTTCCACTTGATCAGCTTGAGCTGCTCCATCGGGAAGCCGCGGTTCTTCGACGTCTTCACCGCCATCCCCGGATAGACGAACGGGTTCTGGTTCTTACCGGACTCGTTTAGGTTGCGCAGCGCCTTCATCAGGCCCGGCCGGGTCAGGTTCTTACCCGCGTGCTTGAGAGCGTCGACGAACGTCCACCCCACGGCGAGCCCGTAGACGATGTTCGCGTCCCCCGCGGCGAGGGACTGCTCGAGCTGCTGGTTCCCCGTCGCCTGGATGATCTTCTTCGCGAGCTTTATCCCCTTCAGGTTCGCCTGCGTCGTGGCACTCGCGGTGTACGCGCTGGAGATGATGCCGTTCATGTCGGCACCGTTCTGGCCCGCGGCGAGCTCGAAGACGCGGTTCGCCGAGACGTTGTTGACGAGCGTCAGCGGTGACCACCCGATCACCGTCTTGTCGATGAGGGCGTAGATGGTCGCCTGCGGCGTCGCGAAGATCACGAAGGTGTCAGCCCCGTGAGTCCGCATGGCCACGAGATGGGCGGCGATCACCTGCGCGGAGTCCCCGAGGTTGTAGGACTCGGCGTCGACGATCTCGTTCTTGTGCGAGCCGAGACCGGTCTTCAGGCCGTTGAGGTAGTTCTTGCCGTAGGCGTCGTTCTGGTAGAGGACGCCGATCTTCGCGCCCGGCTTGTTCCTGAGGATGTACTTCGCGTAGACCTTCGCCTCACCCGGGTAGTCCGGCTGCCAGCCCATCGTCCACGGCTTCGCCTTGCCGCCGCAGATGGTCATGGCCTTGTGCACGCACTGCCCCCAGAACGCGTCGCCGGTGGCGACGAGCACCTGCGGGATCTTCCGCTTGTTGAGGTAGTCCCAGGTGGAGAGGATCGGCGCGGTCCCGAGGCTGCCCACGACCGCGAAGACATGATCCTGCTCGACGAGCTTTTTCGTCTGCCCCGGGGTCTGGGACGGGTCGTACTGGTCGTCGAGGGTGAGGTCCTTGATCTTGCGGTGGAACACGCCTCCATGGGCGTTGACGTAGGCGTAGTACGCCTGCTCGGCGGCCGGGATGGTCTTGTACAGCGCCGCCGGCCCCGTGAACGGGAACGTCCCTCCGATCGTGATCTGGCTCTTCGTCACGCCGGGCGTGCCTGTGTGCGAGGCGGCTGCTGCGCTCGCCACTGCAGCTGTGGCGAAAACGGCACAGAGCAGCACTCCCAGCTTCCTACGGTTGACCGCCATGAGCGCCCCCTCCGGGTTCGGGTGTGTTCATACAGACGATTTCCGGGGCAGTTTGATGGAGATTGACTGCCGGTTCAAGCACGCGCGAGCCTCCTGAGCCACACGACGAGACTGGCGAAGCCACCGGGGAGGAGAATCATGACCAGAATGACCGCCGCCCCGAAGACGACGTCCTGGCCGTGCGCCGAACCGATCACCGGCACGCTGCTCGAGGCACTCGGCAGGAGCCCGACGAACGCCGCACCCGCGAGGACGCCCCAGAGCGAGCCGAGCCCGGCCACCGCCGCACCGATGAGGATCTGGAGCGAGAGGACGATGCCGAACTCGTCCGGGGCGGCGAAGCCGTTCGTCGCGAGGACGAACAGCGAGCCCGCGACGCCGGCATAGGCGGCGGAGATCCCGAACGCGAGCGTCTTGTAGACGGGCAGCTCGATCCCCGAGGCGACGGCCGCGATCTCACTGTCGCGGACGGCGCGGAAGGCGCGGCCGACGCGGCCCCGCAGGATCAGCCACGCGAGCACGAAGAGGATCGCCGAGGCAGTCCAGGCGGCGCCGTACAGCCACAGATTGCTGACGGTCCTGGACGTCTGGACGCCGTCTCTCCCCCCGAGGAAGCTCGACCACTTCAGTGGCAGCTCCGGCACGGAGACGGCGAGCGCGAACGTCGCGAGCGCGAGATAGACGCCTGAGAGCCGCAACGCGGGCAGGCCGACGAGCAGGCCGACGACGAAGCAGATCGCGAAGGCGAGGAGCATCGTCACGACGAGGTTCGTGTCGTGATCGCGCGACATGACTGCCGTCGTGTAGCCGCCGATCGCCATGAATGCGCCGTGGCCGATCGAGATCTGGCCGGTGTAGCCGGTGAGGATGTTGAGGCCGAGCACGGCGACGAAGAAGACGCCGACCTCCGCCGCGAGCGAGACGTTGTAGTCGCTGAGGATGAACGGGAGAATGCAGAGCACGGCTCCCGCGGCGACGAGCGAGGCGAGCGCAGGAATCCGGGACCTCATACTCGTCTCGCCTCCCTGTGTCCGAACAGCCCCGACGGCTTGAGCCAGAGGACGGCGAGGATGACCGCGAAGGCGAAGGGCTCCTGTAGCTCGGAGCTGATCGCGGGCACGTACTGGACGACGAGGTTGAGCGAGATCCCGATCGCGAGCCCGCTGACCACCGCCCCCGCCGGGCTCTCGAGGCCACCGAGCACGGCGGCGGCGAAGGCGTACACGAGGATGGGCTGCATCAGCGTCGGTTGCAGCACGAACTGGGACGGTTCGGCCATGAGGCCCGCAACGGCGCCGAGCACCGCGGCCAGCCCCCAGCCGAGCGCGAGCATCCAGTTCACGCGGACGCCGACGAGCGCCGACTCTGCCGGTCGCATCGCCGCGGCGCGCATGCCGAGCCCGAGCTTCGTGAAGCGGAAGAGGCCCCAGACGAGCACTACCGAGACGACGACGACGGCGCACATCCCGGGATAGAGCCGGGCGATCGAGACACCGCCGACGTGGTAGATCTTCGTCCCGAACGGCGACGGCATGAACTTGAAGTCGCCTCCCCAGATCCAGTTGACGATGCCGTCGATGAGGATGAAGAGGCCGACCGTGACGATCACCGCGGAGATCACCGAGCGGTGCAGCACCGGCCGGATGAGCGCGAGCTCGAGCGCGGTTCCCAGCACGAAGGCGATGGCCAGCGTCGCGAAGAACGCCTCCCAGTACGACAGGCCCCACTTGATCAGCTGGTAGGCCACGTATGTCGTCGCCATCGCGAGCTCTCCCTGCGCGAAGTTGACGACGTGCGTCGCGCGGTAGACGAGGACGAGCGCGAGGGCGAGGCCGCCGTAGACGGCGCCGAGCGCGACGCCCTGCACGGTCAGCTGGGCGAAGGTCGCGCTGCGCAGGGATCCGACGAGGAGGCCTGCCGCGCCGGCGACGAGCAGCAGGTTGACCAGTGGAACGACTCCGCCGAGCGCCGCGCCGCGGCTGCGCAGGCCGTCGAGTCGAGAGGTCTCCGCCGCCGACATCAGTAGCCGAGGTAGCTGCGGCGGACCGAGTCGTCGGCGCCCAGCTCCGCGCTCGTGCCGGAGAGCGCGACGCGTCCGGCCTCGAGCACGTAGCCGGAGCCGGCGGCCTGCAGCGCGAGGTGGGCGTTCTGCTCGACGACGAGGACGGTCAGGCCGTCCTTCTCGTTCAGCTCGCGGACGATGCGAAAGAGCTCCGCGACTAGCACCGGCGCGAGCCCGAGCGACGGCTCGTCGAGGAGCAGAAGCCGTGGCCGGTGCACGAATGCGCGCGCGAGCGCCAGCATCTGCTGCTCGCCGCCGCTCAGCGTCCCGGCTTGCTGCCGCCGGCGCTCCGAGAGCCAGGGGAAGTAGGAGAAGACGCGCTCGAGCTCGGGCTGGATCGAGCCGCGGCGCGTGTAGGCGCCGAGGCGGAGGTTCTCCAGGACGCTGAGCTCCGAGAACGTGCCCCGACCCTCGGGCACGTGCGCGACGCCGAGGCGGGCGACGGCGTCGGGCCCGAGCCGCTGGAGCGCGCGACCCGCGAGCCGGATGTTCCCCGAGCGGCGCACCGTGCCCGAGACCGCGCGAAGCGTGGTGGTCTTGCCCGCACCGTTCGGGCCGAGCACGGCGACGATCGACCCCTCCTCGACAACGAGCGAGATGCCGTGCAGCACGTGCACAGGGCCGTAACGCGCCTCCACGTCCTGCAGCTCCAGGAGAGCCGTCACGCCGCGAGCTCTCCTCCGAGGTAGGCCTGGATCACCGCGGGGTCGCGCTGCACGTCGCCCGGCGGGCCGGCGGCGATCGTCCGTCCGAAGTCGAGGACGTGGACGTGCTCGCAGACCTGCATCACGAGCCGCATGTGGTGCTCGACGAGGAGGATCGTGAGCTCGCGCTCTTGACGTAGCCGGCGGATGAGGCCGACGAGCTCGTCGACCTCCTCGTGGTTGAGCCCGCCGGCGGGCTCGTCGAGGAGGAGCAGTCGCGGCCGGCCGGCGAGGGCGCGCGCGAGCTCGACGCGTTTCAGCGTCCCGAAGGGGAGCCCTGAAGCCCGACGCCCCGCGTGCTCGGCGATCCCCACGTCGGCCAGGGTCTCGAGCGCGTAACGGCGCTGCTCGCGCTCCCGTTGCAGGCGGGTCGAGACGTGCGCGCCGACGAGGACGTTCTCGAGCACGGTGAGGTTCGGAAACAGCTCGAGATTCTGGAAGGTCCGGGCGATCCCGAGCCGGATCACGCGGCTCGGTCGCACGCGCCGCAGCGAACGGCCGTCGAAGACGATGTCGCCGGAGTCGAGCCGGTAGAGCCGTGTGATCGCGTTGAACGCGGTCGTCTTGCCGGCGCCGTTCGGGCCGATCAGGCCGACGATCGAGTGGTCTTCAACCTCGAGGGAAACATCATCGAGCGCGACGATCCCGCCGAACCTGAGCCGAGCGTGGTCGAGCGCGAGAAGGGGCACGCTCAGTCGGCCGCCTGGAGCGAGCGACCGCCGGCGGACTGCATCCCGGCGAGCATCCCCGGCGGCGAGGCTCCCTCCGGGAAGCGCGCGAGCAGCTCGGCGAGGAGCGCGTCCGGCTCCCAACCCTCGGGCGCCGAGAAGAGCTCGTCGGCGCTCCAGCCGCGGAGCGCATTCACCGCGCCGCCCCAGACGTGCAGGACCTGGCCGGTGATCGCCTGCGCCTCGTCGGCGCAGAGCGCGACCACGACCGCCGAGACGTTCGCCGGGTCGAGCGGGTCGAAGCCCTCCGCCGGCGCGTCCATCTGGAACGTGTCCTCCGTCATCCTCGTGCGGGCGTTCGGCGCGAGGCAGTTGACCGTGACGCCGTATCGCTGCAGCTCCTGCGCCACGATGATGGTGAACCCGGCGATGGCCGCCTTCGCGGCGCCGTAGTTCGCCTGCCCGACGTTGCCGAACACGCCCGACGGGCTCGACGTGTTGACCACACGGCCGCGAACCTCCTCGCCGGCCTTCGACCGCTCGCGCCAGTACGCCGCCGCATGGCGGGTGGGGGCGAAGTGGCCCTTCAGGTGGACGGCGATCACGGCATCCCACTCGTCCTCGGTCATGTTCACGAGCATGCGGTCGCGGAGGATTCCGGCGTTGTTGACGAGGATGTCGAGCCCCCCGAAGTCCTCGAGTGCCTGCTGAACCAGCCGCTCTGCTCCCGCGAAGTCGGCGACGTTCTCACCGTTCGTCGACGCCTCGCCGCCGGCGGCACGGATCTCCTCCACGACCTGCTCGGCCGGGCCGGGGTCGGATCCCTCGCCGGCGAGCCCGGCGCCGAGGTCGTTGACGACGACCTTCGCCCCCGCCCGGGCGAGCGCGAGCGCGTGTGAGCGCCCGATCCCGCGGCCGGCGCCCGTGACGATCGCGACCTTGCCGCTCAGATCCGGCATCTGGAAGAGCTTATTCGTCGGCGGCGTAGCACTCCAGGTAACGCGGGCTGCGAACGACAGCTGTTCGGCCACATCCACCTTCGCGTGCACATGTCCGCCACAGACACGCCCGGTAGCTGCTACCGGACTCTGCCGTTTCAGCCATGGCCGGCGGGGACCGACGCCGGACGATCCGTCAGGGATACGCGGATCGACTCGTCGAAAGGAGACACGTCCGGTAGCTGCTACCGGACACCGCCGTTCTGGACAGGGCCAGGGTCGTTATTCGTACCGGTCGAGGTATCGCGGGCTCGCGACCAGCAGCCGTTCGGCGACGTCGGCCTTCACCTGAGCGAGCGTCCCGGCGGGGACGTCGCCGCTCCGGATCCGTACCGCGAGCTCCCGTTGCTCGGCGTCGTCCCGGGCCGGCAGCTCCGCGAGCTCCCGCCGGACGATGCCGAGCGCATTCAGCGCGACGAGCGTCCGGAACCGCAGCCGGTGGTCGTCGAGCGTGGGGAGGATCTCGCCGGCGAGGAACTCCTCGATCGCCTCCGCCAGCTCGTCCGGGTTCGGCCGCTCGCTCATTGGGCAACCTCAGCCCAATGAGCGTGTGGAGGGGGCGTGGGGGAACCGGGAGGTTCCCCCGCACGAAGCGAAAGAAGGGGGCAACGTGGGGGAAACATGGTTTCCCCCACGGGAGCGAGCCGAAGGCGAGCGACGCTCACGCCACGCCCTGCGTCTCGAGGAGATGGCAGATCTCGTACTCGACCTCGGCACCGAGGCGGCCGAGGATGGCGAGCTCGACGCTCCGCTCCTGCCCGGTCAGGTGCCGCTGCGCCTGTGTGAGGCAGCCGATCGCCCAGCCGACGTTGCCGGCGAGCTCCCAGTAGTCGAGCTCCTCGGGCCGGACGTCGAAGCCGGTCAGCTCGTTGTAGCGCTCGAGATAGGGCTCCACGTGGCCGATCCCGCCGAGCCGCAGGTCGTCCGCGCCGAAGCGCCAAGCGCGGACGAGCCCGAAGGCGAGGTCACGGGCGGGATCGTCGAGGTGCGCGAACTCCCAGTCCAGGACGCCGACGAGCCCGCTCTCGTCGATCACGAGGTTGCCGATCCGGAAGTCGCCGTGGACGACGACCGGCTCGCGGGGCGGCGGCGGGTGCTCCCGCAACCACCAGAGCCCGAGCTCGATCGCCGGATGTGGCTCGCCGACCTCGTCGAGCTCGTCCACCAGCCGGTCGATCGTCGCCTCTTCGAGGAAGGGGAGCTGCCCGCGCGGGAGCGCGTGGATCTTCGCGAGCTCCTCCGCCATCTGCTCGGGGAGTCCCGCCGGCACGGGCGTCCGCACGATGCGGCGTCCGATCGTCTCGCCCTCCAGCCGCTCCATGACGAATGCCTCTCGTCCGTCCAGGTCCTCGATGTAGGCGACCGGCCGGGCCACCTTGACCTCTTGCTCGGAGGCCACTCGCAGGACTTCGAATTCGTGCCGCAGCGAGAGCGTGTGCCGGTGGATCACGCCGCCGCCCGCGCGCCGCACGAGCAGTCGCTCGCCTGCGGCGTCGACCGCCCACGCCTCCTTCGACGCGCCGCCGGGGAGCAGCACCGGCTCCGAGATCGGCCCGAGCACCGCTTCGAGCGCCTCGCGCATGTCTGCGATCATCGCCGCTGTGGCCGGTCGCCGCGAACAGGTGCGCGCGTTCATGGAGGAGCACGTCTATCCGAACGAGGCTGCGCTGACCCGGGAGGACGACGCAGCCGACGCGCTCGTGCGGGAGCTGCAGCAGAAGGCCAAGGACGCGCGGCTCTGGGCGCCGCACCTGCCGCCCGAGGCGGGCGGCTCGGGCAGCGGCTTCCTCGAGTACGCGGACCTCAACGAGGAGATCGGGCGGAGCTTCATCGCACAGCTGATCTTCGGCTGCCAGGCGCCGGATGCCGGCAACGCGGAGATCCTCCACCTCTACGGCACCGAGGAGCAGAAGGAGCGGTTCCTGCGCCCGCTCGTCGCCGGCGAGGTGCGCTCCTTCTTCGGGATGACCGAGCCGGAGGTGGCGGGGTCCGACCCCACGCTGTTGCGCGGGCGCGCCGAGCGGGACGGCGACGAGTGGGTGATCGACGCGCACAAGTGGTTCTCGTCGGGAGCCGACGGCGCGGCCTTCGGGATCGTGATGCTGGTGACCGAGCCCGAGGCCGAGTCGCACCGGCGCGCCTCGATGATCCTCGTCCCGACCGACACGCCCGGCTACGAGCTCGTGCGGCGAATCCCGGTGATGGGCCACGAGGGCCGCGGCTGGGGGACTCATTGCGAGACGCGCTTCACCGGAGTCCGCGTGCCGCTCGCGAACACGCTCGGCGAGCCCGGCGACGGCTTCCGGATCGCGCAGAAGCGCCTGGGGCCGGGGCGGGTCCACCACGTCATGCGCTGGCTCGGCCAGATGCAGCGGGCCTTCGAGCTCATGTGCGCGCGGGCGCTCGAGCGGGAGGCGTCCGGCGGCCCGCTCGCCGAGAAGCAGACGATCCAGAACTGGATCGCAGAGTCGGCGGCCGACATCCAGGCGTGCCGACTGATGACGCTGCAGGCGGCTCACCGGCTCGACGAGGGCGACGAGGCGCGGGTCGAGATCTCCCTGATCAAGTTCTTCGCGGCGCGCGTGCTCGGCGAGGTGCTCGACCGCGCGGTCCAGGTGCACGGCGGCCTCGGCCTCACCGACGACACGCCGCTGGCGCTCATGTGGCGGATGGCGCGCGGCGGCCGGATCTACGACGGTCCCGACGAGGTGCACAAGGCGGTCGTGGCGCGCCGCATCCTGCGCTCGTTCGCGGAGGGGGACGGCTGGCGCTTCACGTAGTCCTCGAGGGGCGGCGCGTCCGGCTCGAGCCGCTCGAGCCCCGGCACGAGGAGGCGCTGTGGGCGATCGCGCAGGATCCGCGCGTGTGGACGCTGATGCGCGTGCGCGGTCACGAGAGCCGCGAGGCATTCCATGCCTGGTTCGAGGCGGTCGAGGCCGGCTTCGCGCACTACTTCGACGGGAAGCTCGTCGGTCACACGAGCTTCATGAGCGACCGTCCCGCGGATCGCGTCGTGGAGATCGGCAACACGTGGCTGCACCCCGACGCCTGGGGAACGGACGCGAACACCGAGGCGAAGTACCTCCTGCTGCGACACGCGTTCGAGGACGAGGGCTACCTCCGCGTCGAGTTCAAGACCGACGCCACGAACGAGCGGGCGCGGGCGGCGCTCGCCGCGCTGCCGGCCGAGTTCGAGGGCGTGTTCCGCAAGCACATGCTCGTCCGCGACGGCGAGCGGCGCGACTCGGCGTGGTATGCCGTGATCGACGACGACTGGCCCGAGGTGAAGGCGAGCCTCGAGCGCCGGCTCGCCTTCACCTGATGAGCCTCACGGCGTGTAGGCAGCCGTCCGGCCGTGATTCGTGACGATCAGCTCGCTACCGGTCCAGGCAGCCACGGCGCCGTCGAGCTTCCGCAGGGGTGTCTCCGGGAGCCTCGTCCAGCGGTCCTTGCTCGGGTCGTAGGCGAGCCCGTCGCGCAGGCTCTTCCCCGCCCGGTTCTCGCCGCCGACGAGGAGCAGGCGCGTCCCGGCCCAGATGCCGATCCCCCCGACCCGCGGTGTCGGCAGTGACGGGAGCGTCCGCCAGCGATTTCTCGTCGGGTCGTACGCGTAGGCCGAGCGGTCCGTCTTCCCTGCGCCGACCACGAGCAGCTCGTGCCCGTCCCAGACGCCGGTGCCCATCGCGTAACCACTCTGCGGCAGCGGCCGGAGGCGGTGCCAGCGATTCGTCGCGGGGTCGTAGGCCGCCGCGGTCGCCACCGACGCGTGCCGCAGATTGCCGTCGACGTCGTACCGGCTTACGAAGAGGATCAGCTCGCGTCCCGTCCAGGCACCGAGCGCGTGCTGGCTCGTGCCGAGCGGTGACGGCGGCAGCTTGCGGTAGTCGCCGGTCGCCGGGTTGTAGGCGCCTCCGTTCCTCTGCGCGTCGCCGCAGCAGCCGCCGCCCCAACCGATCGCCTCGCGTCCCGTCCAGGTGACGAAGCCGAGGTTGATCGCCTTCGGCAGGACGCGCCACCGGTTCGTCGCCGGGGTGTACGCGACCGAGTGGAAGGGATCGAAGGCCAGCATCTGCTTTCCCGTCCAGACGATGTGGTAGCCGGGCACGTAGTCCGGCGACTTACGAGGCGTGAGCCGCGTCCAGCGGTTCGTCGCCGGGTTGTACGCAGCGGCGATGTCCTTCGACGGGTTCTGGAGTGGGGTGCGGCCGATCAGGATCAGACGCCGTCCCGTCCAGACGCCCGACTGGCTCTGCGTGAAGGAGACCGGCGCCGCCGGCAGCAGGCGCCACGATCCCGTGCTCGACCGCGTGGAGGAGGTCGCGGCGGCCGCCGCGACCAGCGCGCCGAGGACCAGCAGCATGACGATCGATATGTTGCGCAGACCTTGCATGGCTACTCCGTTCTCTCGGTTGCAAGGCCAGCGTGGCACCACGGCCGCCTGCGATCCATGGACGCGGGATGGAAGAAACGTGGAACCTGTCCTGTTCGCGGTTTAGCCTTGACCGGAGGAGTTGAGGGATGGGAGGGTCTTCCCCAGCAGAGCTCGTCGTCTCCGGACCGGCCGTCTCGCCGCGCCGCGTCCTCCTGACGGGTGCGCGTGTCACGATCGGCCGGCTCGAGGGCTCGAACGACATCGCCCTCCAGCCCGACCCGCAGCAGCTCGTCACGCGCACCGGCCACCTCGCGCTGGAGCGGCAAGGCGCCGAGTGGTTCCTGGTCGACGGCGGCAGCGTCAACGGGACCTTCCTCCGCCGCGACGGCGACCTCCAGCGCGTGACGGGACGGACGCCGCTTCACGACGGCGATGTCGCGTGCGTCCTCGCGGACGTCACCGACGCCGGCGGCCGAAGCTTCTTCGAGCTCTCGTTCCACGCTTCCGGCGCCGATTCCCAGGCAACGCGTGCGGCGCCGCCCCAGCACGAGGCAGCCTGCCTCGACTACGACGCGGCCGGGGGGCGGCTGGTGCTGGTGCAGGACGGGACGCGGCACGAGGTCGCGATCCGGGCGCAGGCGCACCGGCTCGTCCGGCACATGGCCGAGCGGAACGCAGCCGCCGACGCTCCTCCCGCGCTCTGCACCCACGATGAGCTGATGGAGGCCGTCTGGGGAGCTGAGCCGCTCCATACGCGCGAGGAGCTGGCGAAGCTCGTGTGGGAGTTGCGGCGCAAGCTCGAGCCGTTCGGGGCCGAGCACATCGTCGAGAACGTACGCGGCCTGGGATACCGGATGCGGACCTGCGATGTCTGAGCGCGGCCTCGTGCCGGGCGTCGGCGAGACGTTCGGCGGCTACGCGATCGAGTCGCTGCTCGGCCGGGGCGGCATGGGCGCCGTGTACCTGGCGACGCACGCGCGCCTGGCGCGCAAGGTGGCGTTGAAGGTGATCGCGCCCGAGCTCGCGCACGACGAGGGGTTCCGGGCGCGCTTCCTGCGGGAGTCACAGCTCGCGGCGTCACTCGACCACCCGAACCTGATTCCGATCTACGACGCCGGTGAGGTAGATGGGATCCTCTTCCTCGCGATGCGGTACGTCAGCGGGGCGAGTCTCCAGACGCTCCTCCGGGTGCGGGGGACGATCTCGGCGGAGGAGACGCTCCGTCTCGCCGAGCAGATCGGCGGCGCACTCGACGCGGCGCACGCGGCCGGTCTCGTCCACCGCGACGTCAAGCCGGCCAACATCCTGCTCTCCGAGAACGGGGACCATGCCTACCTCTGCGACTTCGGCCTCGCGAAGGAGGCGAGCTCCCACGGGATGACGCAGACAGGCTCGTTCCTCGGCACCGTCGACTACTGCGCGCCCGAGCAGATCGAAGGCCGTGTCGTGGACGGTGGTGCCGATCTCTACTCGCTAGGCGCCGTGCTCTTCCACTGCCTGGCGGGACAGCCGCCGTACAGGCGCGCCACCGATTTCGCCGTGCTCGAGGCCCATCTCCGCGACCCACCGCCCGCGCTCTCGACCGCGCGACCCGGGATGCCCGGCGGGCTCGACGGCGTGCTCGTAACGGCGATGGCGAAGTACCCGGAGGTGCGCTACGGCAGCGGGCGCGCGCTCGCGTCCGCCTTCGCCGACGCGCTGGCGGGCCCGGACGCTGCAGCAACGCAAGCTGCTCCTCCCTTCGTCGTGCCTGCGCCGATCGAGGCGGCGACCGTCGCTCTGCCCCACCACCCGTCGCCCCGTCGACGCAGGGTGGTCGCCGCCGCCGCGGCCGCCGTGCTCGTGGCGGCCGGGGGCATCGTCGCGGGGATCCTCGTGACGCGAGGCTCCGGCTCCCCGGCGCCGCCCATCACGTCATCGGTCGCGCCGAAGCTCCGCACGTTCGTCGATCGGATCGAGAACGTGCTCGTACAGGCCGCCGACGGCCGGAAGGAGATCGTCGCCGCGCTGAACGCAGGCTTTGCGTGCAGGATCCCCGCCCGCCAGGCCGGTCGGAGGATCGCCAGCGTGGGCGACAACCGGCAGACGATCCTGCTCGAGCTCGGCGGCCTGCCGACGCCTACGCAGCAGGCAGACCGGGTCGTGACGTTGCTCCAGCGGTCGCTGCAGCAATCGATCGAGGCGGACCGGCACTACCGGGACGCGTTCTACGGCGTGAGGAAGCTCGGCTGTCCGATCCAGTCGAACGGCGACTTCGCACTCGCGCACGCCTCCGACCGCAGGGCGGACGCCGCCAAGCGCCGTTTCCTCTCGGTCTTCAACCCGCTCGCCGAGCGCTTCGGGCGGCCTACCTGGGCCGCCGCGGACGTCTGATGCCGTGGCCCCGATGAGCGTCCAGGTCGCCTGCGAGCACCCGACAGTGAGCGCATCCTCGTGAGCAGCCACAGCGCGCTCCGTTCGAGTGGCAACCGGGCTGGGAGTTCGTGCTCTAGACGGTGGTACCGCGGCGCACGATCTGGGTGCAGCGGGCGCTGGCGACGAGCTCGCCGTCCTGGTACAGCTCGGCGGCGCAGAAGACGACCCGACGGTTTCGCTGCACCACCCGGCCCTCCGCCCGCAGCGTCCCGGGCCGCGCCGAGCGGTGGAACTCGGTGCGCAGGTCGGCGGTGAGGAAGTCCTCGTCCTCGGCCATCGTCGTCCAGCAGGCGCCGCCCATCGCCGTGTCGAGGAGCGCGGCGACCATGCCTCCGTGCACGATCGGCCCGCTCGGCGCGTGGAAGGAGTACTCCGACGTCGCGTCCCACTCGATCACGGCGCGGCCCTCGGCCTGCTCGAGGCCGCGATAGCGGAGCGTGTTCCAGACGTGCGGGTCCGGCGGCGGGAGCTCGCCCCACGGTTTGCGCGACCGAGGGCTCATCGCGGCCCCGGCACTCCCGGGAACCGGAACGGCTCGACACGGTTCGGCTGCACGACCCACGCGCGTCCGGTCTCCTCGTCCCCGGCGATCTGCAGCGCTGCCTCGGCGACGAACGACGGCTCCATGAGCGGTGCGATGGGGTGGGTCCGCAGCTCGTCCTGGACGATCGGCGTGTCGGTGAAGCCCGGGCACAGCGCGTTGATCCGGATCCCGCGTTCCGCGAGCCCCGGCGCGGCCGCGCGCACCCAGCCGACGACCGCGTGCTTCGTCGCGGTGTACGCCGGGTCGAACGGCATTCCCGTGAGGCCCGCAAGCGAGGCGGTCGCGACGATCGAGCCGCCGTCCGGCATGAGCCTCCGTGCCAGCTCGCGCGTCCCGAAGACGACGCCGTCGAGATTCGCGCCGACGATCCGCCGGTACTCGGTGTCGGGCAGCTCCGCCGGGTCCGGATGACCGATCCCGATCCCGGCGTTGAGGAAAGCGGCGTCGAACTCGCCCGGGACGCGCTTCCACGAGCTTGGGTCGGACACGTCGAACTCGGGCAGGTCCAGGGAAAGCGGATCGTCCAGCAGCGCGCAGATCGCGGAGCCGATCCCGCCCCGGCCGCCGGTGACGAGGGCCTTCACGGGAGCAACACGACCTTCCCGACGCTGCGGCGCGACTCGACGAGCGCGTGCGCTTGTTCGACCTCCGCGAGCGGGAGCTCGGCACCGACGACGGGCCGGATCCTGCGGGCGCTCCAGAGCTCGAGCAGCTCGCGGGTCGCGGCCGCGATGACGTCCGGCGCGTGGCGAAGGAGACGGCCGATGTAGACGCCCTGGACGCCGACGTTGCGCCCCACGAGCTGCGCCGGTTGCAGCTCCGGCCACAGCCCGCCTGCGTAGCCGATGGCGACGAGCTGTCCGAGCGGACGCAACCGCCCGACGGCAGCCTCGAACAGCTCGCCGCCGACGGGATCGACGACGACGTCGACCCGGAGGCCGTCCGGGAGCTCGTCGTACACGTACGCCTCCTCGGCTCCGAGCTCGCGGCAGACCTCGAGCTTCTCGGGCGAGCCGGTGGCCGCGACGACGTGTGCCCCCAGGGCGCGGGCGACCTGGATCGCCGCCGTGCCGACGCCGCCTGCCGCGGCATGGACGAGCACCGTCCGGTCCTGTTCGAAGCGCACCTGCCGAGTCAGCGGGACGTACGCCGTGAGAAAGGTGAGGAGGAAGCCTGCACCCTCGGCGAACGTCGCGCCGTCGGGCAGCGGGACGAGCGACGCGCGCGGGACGGCGGCGCGCTCCGCGTAGCCCCCTGTGGGAATGATCGCCATGACCCGGGTCCCGTCCTCGAGCTCGCCGGCGAGCTCGACCCCGAGCACGGCCGGCAGCTCCGGCATCTGGGGATAGCGACCGCGACGGATGAGGATGTCGAGGAAGTTGATCCCGGCGGCGCGCACTCGCACGAGCGCCTCGCCGTCCTGCGGCTCGGGGTCGGGAACTTCGCGGAGCTCGAACGGCGCGTCGACCGCCGGCAGGACGGCCGCTCTCAACTCGACTTTGCCGGCTCGACCTGGGCCGGCTCGATCTGGGCCGGCTCGCCGGCGAACTGCTCGCGCAGCGCCGTCTTGCGGAACTTGCCGACGCTCGTCTTCGGGATCTCCTCCACGAGCTCGAACCGGTCGGGCAGCCACCACTTCGCGAACCTGGAAGCGAGGAACTCCCGCAGCTCTTCGGCCGTTGCGGAGACGCCCTCGCGCAGGACGACGGCCGCGAGCGGCCGCTCGCCCCACTTGTCGTCGGGCACGGCGATGACCGCCGCCTCGGCGACCGCGGGATGCGCCATGAGCGCGTTCTCGAGCTCGACCGACGAGATCCACTCGCCGCCGGACTTGATCACGTCCTTCGAGCGGTCCTTGATCTGGATGAAGCCGCGCGGATGGATCGAGACGATGTCGCCGGTGCGGAACCAGCCGTCCTCACTCCAGCGGTCCGCGCACTCCGGCGCGTCGTGGTAGCTCGCGGCGACCCACGGCCCGCGCACCTCGAGCTCGCCCATCGCCTCGCCGTCCCATGGCACCTCCTCGTCACCGGCGCGGACGCGGACCTCCACGAACGGGAGCGGAAAGCCGACCGTTGCCTGGTAGTCCCAGCGCGTCTCCGAGTCGGCCTCCGCGAGGTCGGACGGCAGCGCGACGGTGGAGGCGACCGGCGACGTCTCGGTCATCCCCCAGCCCTGGCAGATCTTCAGGCCGTGCCGCTCCTCGAAGGCCGCGATCATCGCGCGTGGCACAGCCGATCCGCCCACGAGCATCGCCTTCATTGCGGAGAGATCCCGGCGGCCGGGCTCGGCGTCGAGCTGCGCGAGGATGCCCATCCAGATGGTGGGCACGCCCGCCGCCCAGGTGACGCGCTCCTGCTCCATGTTCTCGAGCAGGCTGTCGGGGTCGAGATGCGGCCCGGGATAGACGAGCTTCGCGCCCTGCATCGTCGCGAGGTACGGATAGCCCCACGCGTTCGCATGGAACATCGGCACCACCGGCATGACCGCGTCGTCGATGCCGAAGCCCAGCCCGAGCGGGTTGTTGGCGCCGACGCCGAGCGCGTGCAGGACGGATGAGCGGTGCGAATAGACGACACCGCGCGGCCGGCCGGTCGTGCCGCTCGTGTAACACATCGCCGCCGCCTCGTGCTCGTCGAGCTCCGGGTCCTCCCACTCGTCCGGGTCGGCCGTCTGGAGCAGCTCCTCGTACGAGTCCTCGACGACGTAGACGTGCTCGATCGGCGTCCCTTCCCGGAACTGCTCGAGCAGCGGGAGGAGGGCACGGTCGACGATCACGGCGCGGTCGCCGGCGTGCTGCGCGATGTAGTTGAGATCGTTGGGATGGAGGCGGAGGTTGAGCGTGTGGAGAACGAAGCCGCCGCACGGCACGCCGAAGTACGCCTCGTGGTGCTGGTAGTGGTTCCAGCAGAGCGTCGCCACCCGGTCGCCGCGCTCGAGCCCGGTCTTGCGCAGCGCCACGGCCAGCCGGCGCGCACGTCGCAGCGTGTCGCGGTGGTTCGTGCGGTGGAAGCTCTTGTCGGGCAGGCGGGTGACGATCTCGCCGTCGCCGAAGAACGCCTCCGCCCGGCGCAGCAGGTGCGTCAGCGTGAGCGGGAAGTCCATCATCAGGCCTTCCATTGCGCTCATTCTCCTACGCGAGGAGCAGGTTGGCGACTACGACGCTGCGGAGCTCGGCCGGTCGAAGGCCGAAGCCCTCGAGCCACAGGGCCCGCTTGTAGAACCGGTGCAGTGGGTGCTCCCAGGTGAAGCCGATCCCGCCGTGGACCTGGATGGAGCGCTCGCATGCCACGACCGCCGCCTCCGTCGAGAACGCCTTCGCCGCCGCGGCGGCGAGCTCTGCCTGCTCGTCGTCCTCTGCCACGCACCACGCGGCCCAGTAGACGAGCGACCGCGCGAGCTCGACGTCGGTGTACGTCTGCGCGAGCGGATGGGAGACGGCCTGGTACGTGCCGATCGGCTTGCCGAACTGCACGCGCGTCTTCGCATGCTCGACGCCGAGGTCGAGGGCGCGTTGCGCGACGCCGAGCGCCTCCGCGGCGACTGCGGCGCGGAAACGGGGAGTCTCGTCCTCGGGCCGCAGCAGGCGCCGGGTGGGGTCGACGGTCGCCACCTCGTCGCCGGAGGGCAGCGACGCGACGTGGCCGAGGTAGAAGCCCGGGTAGCAGACGTACCCCATCTCCTCGAGGAGGAGGGCCTCCTCGACGAAGCCGAGGCCGGCTTCCGCGACGTCGAGCCAGCCGAGCTCCTCCAGCTCGCTCCAGCGGTCGTCCTTCGAGTCCCAGTCGCGGTCGAGCGGGAAGCGGTCGGCGAGCCACGCGCGCGCTGCCTGCTTGAGCTCGAGCTGTTCTGCGGAGAGCGCGAAGTCCATCAGCGTGACCTCGGGAGGCCGAGGATGCGCTCGGCGATGATGTTGCGGAGCACCTCGGACGTTCCGGCCTCGATCGTGTTGCCCCGACTGCGGAGCTGCTGGTGGTTCCACCAGCCGTCGTCGAGGATCCCCTCCGGCCCGCGCAGCTCGCGCGCGAGCTTCGTCAGCCGCTGGTTCGCCTCCGACCAGCGCAGCTTCACGCCCGAGCCCTCGGGGCCGGGCACACCCGTGCGCTCGTACGTGCCGAGGGCGCGGTAGGTCGTGTAACGGAGCGCCTGTAGCTCGATCCACTCCCGCGCGAGCGATTCGCGCACGTGCGGCGCCGGATCCCGTTCGCGCGCCTCCTCCAGCAGCCGGCCGAAGAGCGCGTCGAGGGTCGCCGTGAGCGCGAAGCCGAGCGTCGCGCGCTCGTGCAGGAGCGTCGTCATCGCGACCTGCCAGCCCTCGCCCTCGTCGCCTAAGCGGTTTTCAACTGGGACAGAGACATCCGTGAAGAAGATCTCGTTGAACTCCGCCTCTCCGGTGATCTGCCGCAGCGGCCGCACCTCGACGCCGGGCGCGTGCATGTCGACGAGGACGTACGTGAGGTTGCGGTAGCGGGGCCCGTCCGGGTCGCTCTCTGTGACGAGGATGCAGAAGTCGGCGATGTGCGCGAACGACGACCACACCTTCTGCCCGTTGACGACGTAGACGTCGCCACGCCGCTCGGCGCGCGTCCTGGCGGCGGCGAGGTCGGAGCCCGCGTCCGGCTCCGAGAAGCCCTGGCACCAGATCTCTTCCGCCGCCAGGATCGGCTTCAGGTAGCGCCCCTTCTGCTCCTCAGTCCCATGCGCGACGATCGTCGGGCCGGCCATGCTGAGGCCGATCACGCCGACATGTGTTGGAGCCTGCGCCGCGGCGAGCTCCTCGTAGAGGATCGCCTGGAAGCTGTGCGGGGCTCCTGCGCCGCCGTACTCCTTCGGCCAGGTCAGTCCCGCGTAGCCGGCCTCGTACAGCTTGCGGCTCCACTCGCGGATGAACGGATCCTCGAACCGCTGCGCGCCGCCGCGTCCGCCACGCTTCTCCGCTGGAAGGTTCGCCTCCAGCCACGCGTGCAACTCCGTCCGGAACTGCGCTTCCTCGGGCGTGTCCCGCAGGTCCACCGGGAGAGGCTAACCCGCGGCGGGTGCCGGCAGAAGCTCAGCGGGCGCCTCGGTGACGATACGGCGCCGCTGCACCGGGAGTAGCGTCACGGCTGCGAGGATCGCTGCGACGCCGATCCACTGCGTCCACCGGAGATGCTGGTCGTAGGCGTAGATCCCGGCGATCACGGCGACCGCCGGGTACGTGAGCTCTGCGAGGGATGAGAGCACCGCCGGTGTGCGCTGCAGCCCGTAGTAGTAGAGCGTCAGCGCGAGCAGGCCGGTGACGAGCGCGAGGTAGAGGATGAGCAGCGTGTCGTGGCGGTTCGAGTACGCACTCGCTCCCATGATCGGCAGCGCCAGCGCGCTCGCGAGGAGGCCGAAGAAGAAGCGCAGCGCCACGATGTGCTGGAACTCGAGCTTCCGGGAGAGATAGCGGCCGAGCACTGTCCCCATGGCCCAGAGCACCGCGGCGCCGGTCGCCTCCGCGATCACGACGGCGCCCTTCGCCGACGGAGCGAGCGGATGAGCCTGGTTGACGAGCCAGAAGCCGGCGAGCGCCGGCAGGAAGAACCAGATGAAGCGTGCCCGCGGTCTCTCGCTCAGGAGGAGCGCAGCGCCGGCTACGGCGACGAGCGGCTGCACCTTCTGGATCACCACCGGCGTGATGAAGTCCGAATGCCCGATGAGGGCGTCGGTGAAGAGGATCGTGGCGACGGCCGAGGCGCCTGCACCCACGACGACCGCGGCCGCGACGTAGCTCCAGCCCGCATGGAAGACGGCTCGTAGCGCGGGGAGGAGGAACGGGAGAGTCAGGGCGACGAGGATCACGTGCTCGCCGAAGACGATCGTCGTCGCCGATGTCGTCAGGCTCATCGTCTTGCGGATGATCGGGTCCGTGCCCCACATCGCCGCGGCGACCGCGACGAGGATCACTCCGGGAGTCCGCGCGAGCCTCATGTCTGCTCGAAGCGTAGGAGATCGTCCACGGTCTCCCGAGCGCGGATCAGGCGCGCTTCGCCTTCGCGCACGAGTACGACGGCCGGTCGCGGGACGCCGTTGTAGGTCGAGCCGAGCGCGAGCGTGTAGGCGCCCGTGGCCGGCACCGCCAGCACGTCACCGCGTCGCGGCGCCGGCAGCTCGGCCGCGTCGATCAGGACGTCCCCCGACTCGCAATGCTTCCCTGCGATCCGGTAGATCCCGCTCGCCGGCTCCTCCGCCCGGTTCGCGAGCAGAGCCTCGTAGCGCGCGCCGTAGAGCTGCGGGCGCGGGTTGTCGGACATGCCGCCGTCGATCGCGGCGTAGGTGGCGCCACCCGACTCCTTGACCGAGCCGATCCGGTAGAGGGTCACGCCGGCGCGGCCGACGAGCGAACGTCCGGGCTCGAGGATCAGCGAGACGCCGTCCGGCACCCGCTCGACGAGGGGGCAGAGGAACTCGGCCACCGAGGGCATCCGCTCCTCGCGGTTGTGCGTCACGCCGAGCCCACCGCCGAGATCGAGCACGCGAGGCGTCCACCGAAGCCGCTCGAGGAACGCCAGGACGTGCTGGAGCGCAAGCACGCTCTCGTCGGGCCGAGCCAGTTGCGAGCCGACGTGGACGTGCACGCCCTCCACCTCGAGCCCGAGCTCGCGCGCCCGCTCGACCTCCCGCTCGGCAGCGTCGGGCGCCAGGCCGAACTTCGACTCCTCGTGCGCCGTCTGGATGGAGCGGTGCGTCACCGCCTCGACCCCCGGCGTCAGCCGCACGAGCACGCGCCGGACGCCGGCCGCGGCTGCTGCCTCCGCCTCGCCGGGCGCGTCGAGGACGACGAGCGCGCCGGCTTCCCCGGCCGCGCGCAGCTCCTCCGTCGACTTGCTGTTGCCGTGGAGCACGAGCCGCTCGCCGGGGATCCCGGCAGTGCGCGCGAACGCGAGCTCGCCGAGCGTGGACACATCGGCGCCGACGCCCTCCTCTGCGAGCAGCCGCAGCAGCGCGACGTTCGCAAACGCCTTCGTCCCGTAGACGATCAGCGCGCCCGGTGCCGCCTCACGATACGTCCGCACCTGCGCGCGGATCGTTTCCTCGCAGTAGACGAGCAGCGGGGTGCCGTGCTCCTCGGCGAGCTCCGACACGCGAACGCCGCCGAGCGAGAGCTCGCCGTCCTCGACCAGAGCCGTTTCGGGAAGGAGCCCGAGCACCTTGCTAGTATCGGGAACCCAATGCAGGAGCTGCTTCTTACCTAGTTCGGGGAGACACGCGTGGCGACGCCGCGCCGGCCTCCCCTCGGCCTCTCCTCGGAGAGGTTTTTTCGTTCCAGAGGACATTTTTCGATGACACCGAGATACGAGCCGCACGAGATCGAGGCGAAGTGGCAGCGCGTCTGGGAGGACGAGCGGGCCTTCAACGTCCCGAACCCGGTGCCCGGCGCGCCGACGCCCGAGAACCACTGGTACCAGCTCGAGATGCTGCCGTATCCGTCAGGCCCGAGCCTGCACATGGGCCACGTCCTCAACTACACGATGGGCGACATCCAGACGCACGTGCGCCGCCGCAGCGGCTGGCACGTCGTCCGGCCGATGGGCTGGGACGCGTTCGGGCTGCCGGCCGAGAACGCGGCGATCCGCGAAGGCCGTCATCCGCGCGAGACGATCGAGCGCAACATCGAGCTGATGCGCGCCCAGATGAAGCGGCTCGGGTGGGCGATCGACTGGGACCGCGAGGTCGCCGCCCATCAGCCGACCTTCTACCGCTGGACGCAGTGGCTGTTCCAGCAGTTCGTGAAGCACGACCTCGGCTACCGCAAGGAGGGGCCGGTCAACTGGTGCCCCAACGACCAGACCGTGGTCGCGAACGAGTACGTCATCGACGGCCGCTGCGAGCGCTGCGGGGCGGAGGTCGAGCTGCGGAACATGACCCAGTGGTTCTTCAGGACGACCGCGTATGCGGACGAGCTGCTCGAGTACGACCTGCCGGAAGGCGGCTTCTGGCCCGAGCGGACGAAGACGATCCAGCGCAACTGGATCGGCCGCTCGGAGGGCGCCGAGATCCTCTTCCGTGTCGAGGAGACCGGGAAGGACATCGCGGTCTTCACGACGCGCGCCGACACGCTCTACGGTGCGACGTTCTTCGTCGTGGCGCCCGAGCACCCGTTCGTCGAGGAACACGCGAGCGAGGAGGCCAAGGAGTACGCGCGCCACGCCGGCACCCGTCCCGTCGAGGAGCGCGCCGCGGAGACGAAGAAGACCGGCGTCTTCACAGGCTTCCACGCGATCAACCCGGTCAACGGCGAGCGCCTGCCGATCTGGGTCGCCGACTACGTCTTGATGGACTACGGCACGGGCGCGATCATGGCCGTGCCGGCGCACGACGAGCGCGACCGCGAGTTCGCCGAGGCGTTCGACCTGCCCTCGAAGATCGTGATCGACGAGGACGGCAAGCTCGTCAACTCCGGGCGCTTCGACGGCCTGCCCGCTGACGAGGGCGCGCGGGCGATCGTCGCCGCGCTGGAGGCGGAAGGACGCGGCAAGCCGACGGTCCACTACCGCCTACGCGACTGGAGCGTGTCGCGGCAGCGCTACTGGGGCTGCCCGATCCCGTTCATCCACTGCGAACGGTGCGGCGTCGTCCCCGTCCCCGAGGACGAGCTGCCCGTGCTCCTGCCCGACATCGAGGACTACGCCCCGCAGGGGAAGCCGCCGCTCGCGGCCAACGAGGAGTACATGAACGTCGACTGTCCGCAGTGCGGACAGCCAGCGCGCCGCGACCCGGACACGATGGACACATTCGTCGACTCCTCCTGGTACTTCCTCCGCTACATCGACTCGCACAACGACGAGGCGCCGTTCGACCGCTTCGTCGTCGACTACTGGCTGCCGGTCTCCCAGTACATCGGCGGCATCGACCACTCGACCGGCCACCTGCTCTACTCGCGGTTCTTCGTCAAGGCGATGAACGATTGGGGGCTGGTGGGCTTCCGGGAGCCGTTTGCGCGCGTGTTCCATCAGGGGTGGGTCACCCTGGGCGGCACGAAGATGTCGAAGACGAAGGGGAACGTCGAGGGGCCGGATCCCTTCGTCGACGAGTACGGCGCCGACGCGGTGCGGCTCTACATCCTGTTCATGGGGCCTGCCGACCAGGACATGGAGTGGACGGATTCCGGCATCGAGGGGATCCTGCGCTTCCTGCGCCGGCTGTGGCGCGTGGCGCACGAGGTGGCCGAGCGCGCTCCCGCGGCCGGCGTGCGCGAGGGCGAGCTGGCGCGGAAGGCGAACGAGACGATCGCGCGCGTCACCGACGACGTCCTGCGCCGGTTCCAGTTCCACACGCCGATCGCGGCGCTGATGGAGCTGGTGAACGAGCTCGGCGGCGCGGTGGACGCGCCGGACGCGCGCTTCGCTGTCGAGACGGCGGTCTCGCTGATCCAGCCGTACGCCCCGCACGTCGCCGAGGAGCTGTGGGGCGTGCTGGGTCACGAGCGGCTGTGGGAGGCGCCGTGGCCGGAGGCCGACGAGTCGCAGCTCGTCCGCGAGACGTTCGAGCTCGTCGTCCAGGTCAACGGCAAAGTCCGCGACCGGTTCCCGGTGGAGTCGGGCCTGAGCGAGGACGAGCTCGTCGCGCGTGCGCGCGCGAGCGAGCGCGTGCGGAGCTACCTCGACGGCGGCGAGCCGCGCAAGACGATCGTCGTCCCCAAGAAGCTCGTCAACTTCGTGATCTAGGAGGGCTTAGCCGCTCAGCCTGACTTTCGCCAAGCCCTCCTAGCGCTCGCCCTCCCGCGGGTCGGGACGGTCGACGTTCCAGTGGCGCCCGACACCCGCGTACCAGCTCACGCCGCTTTCGGCCTCCTGCGGGCTGAGCATGAAGCGGCTGATCACGCGCTGCCCGCCTTCGAAGTCTCCGTAGAGGATGTCGACGCCTACGCGCTGCGGCGCCTCTACCGCGCGACGCGCGGCGCGATACTCGCCGCTTGCCGGGTCGCGGAAGGCTCCCTGCCAGAAACCAACGTCGCCGGGCGCCACATAGAGATCGCGGGTGAGCGTGGTGAAGTCTTCGAGCGGAGGCGGAATGACGTGCGCTCCGCGCACGAGCTCGAGCTCGGGGTCTAGGCGCCAGCCGTGGAGGACAGCGATCCCGGTGCCGACGTTGCGAACGGCGATCACGAAGTAGACGGCCTCGTCCGTCGCCGTCGCGATCCCCTGTCCGCCGGGGATGTGGAACCAGACGTCGTCCTGGAAGCCGGCCTTGACCGCCGGATCCTCGGTGCGGGAAGGGACGAGCAGCGGTCGCTGTCCGGCGAGAAGCGACTGCTCGGCGACCCGGGCCGCCCGGTTGGCGGACCGCACGGACGCGACCGTCACGCCGGCGAGTACGAGCGTTCCCCCTGCGGAGGCGAGGGCGGAGATCGTCACCCAGTCGGCCACGCCGCGAGTTTACGGAGCCGCGAGGAAGCTGACACCCTCGCGGCACACGTGCGTTGTCAAGATGGACGACATGAACGTCCGGATTCCGGCGCTGTCGCGACGCCAGCTCTTCGGGGCGGCCGCAGCGGTTGCCGTCCTGCTGTTGCTCCTGATCCGGCAGCTCGGGGCGAGCGGGAGCGCGGCGCCGGTCGTGACGCCCGTCCAGGCTCCGGCGCGGCCGAAAGCGTCGCCCCCGAAGCTGCTCGTGATCGACGTCGCCGGCGCGGTGCGGCGTCCCGGGCTCTACCGGTTGCGGGAAGGGTCGCGGATCGACGACGCGATCGCGTTGGCCGGGGGAGCGACCGCGAAGGCGCAGCTCGACGGGGTGAATCTCGCCGCCCCGGTCGCCGACGGGGAGCAGATCGTCGTCCCGGGCCGCGGTCCGGGCGGTGCGGTGGCGGCGAGCTCTTCGGCCGCCGGATCCTCGCCCTCGGCTCCGCTCGATCTGAACTCGGCGACGCTGGAGCAGCTCGAGAACCTGCCGGGAGTCGGCCCCGTGACAGCGCAGAAGATCCTCGACTATCGCCAGCAGCACGGGGCCTTTCACTCCGTCGCCGAGCTCCAAGGTGTGCCCGGAATCGGGCCGGCCCATATGGCACAGCTGAAGGGACTGGTGATCCCTTGAGGTGACGGCACGCCTCCCGCACGCCTTCGTGGGCGCCCTCTGTCTCGGCTTCGCGCTCGCGAACCTCGGGCGTCTGACCCTGTCGCACGCGCTGCCAGCAGCCGTGCTGCTCGGCGGACTCGGGATAGCGGCAGCCGCAGGCCGTCTTCGCTGGGCGATGCTGGCCTCGGCGGTCGTGGCCGCGGCTTGGGGATGGGGGAGCCTGCGACTTGCCGAGCTCGACCGCAGCGTGCTCGCGTCGAGAATCGGCACCGCGGAGCGCGCGGTCGTCGAGGTCGAGGAGCCGGCGCGAGCGGGGCAGTTCGATCAGCGGATGCGGGCGGTTGTTCTCCACTGGGGGCCGCTGCGGCTGCACGAGCCGGTCCTGCTCCAACTCCCGCTTGGTCGATCGCCGCCACAAGGTGCCCGGCTGGCGCTCATCGGCGAGCTGCGGGCTCCGCCCGGCCCCTCGAATGGACTCGACGAGGCGAAGTGGCTGCGCCGGCAGGGCATCCACGCGGTCCTGCGCGGGCAGGAGTGGCGGATCGTCGCGCGCCGCGGCGGAGTCTCCGGCATCGGTGACCGCGTGGGGCGCTGGCTCAGCGCCGACACGACGCCGGGCCTGCGGGGGGAGCAGCGCGACGTGATCGAGGCGATCGTGCTCGGCCGCTCGTCCGAGGTCGACCAGGGGCTGCTCGACGACTTCCGCGCTACCGGCCTCTATCACTGTCTCGCCGTCGACGGGCTGAAGGTCGCTGCTGTCGGGGGAGGGGCCGCCGCGATCGTCCTGCTCATCGGCCTCGGAATCTACGTCGCCCAGACCGCGGCACTGCTCACCGTCGCGGCCTACGCGCTCGCGGTCGGGCTCCATCCGTCCGTGGTACGCGCTGCCCTCGCCGCCGGCCTCGGCTCGCTCGCGTGGCTCGCCGGGCGCGAGCGCGATCGCTGGCAGGCGCTCCTTGTCGGCGCTGCAGTGCTCCTCGGTTGGAACCCGTATGCGCTGTTCGACGCGGGGTTCCAGCTCTCGTTCGCGGCCGTCGCGTCGATCTTCGTGGTCACGCCTCGCGTCGTCAGGGCGCTCGAGGGATACCCGGTCTCGCACGAGCTCGCGCAGCTGATCGGCGTCTCGACGGCGTGCGGGCTCGCAACCGCGCCCGTAACGTGGTTCCAGTTCCATCAGATCTCGCTCGTCACGGTCCCGGCCAACGTCGTCGCCGTCCCGGTGGTCGTCGAGGTACTCGGCCTTGCGCTCCTGACGGCGATGGTCGCGCCGGTTGCTCCGTCGGTCGGGATTGCGATGGCCCAGCTCAACGGCTGGGGCGCATGGTTCGTGGCCGTCTGCGCACACGCGTTCGCGAGCGTCCCCGGCGCGCAGATCACCTCGCCTCGAGCGGCCGCGGCCCTCGGCCTGGGGGCGGTCGGCGCAGCCGCTTATGCTTGGCAGCGTGGCGAGCGAGCGCGAGCTGAAGCCGGTCTACCTCCTGACGGGGACCGACCGGCCGAAGGTCGCGGAAGCGCTCCGGAGGCTGCGAGGGCGGATCGGTGAGGACGCAACCGAGCAGCTCCACGCCGGGGAGGCATCGGCAGAGGACGCGGTCGCCGCCTGCAACGCTCTCGGCCTCTTCGGAGGGGAGGCGCGACTCGTCATGGTCGACGGGGTGGAGAGCTGGAAGACGGCGGATGTGAAGGAGCTCGAGTCGTACCTCGGCGCTGCCGCACCGACAACGGTCCTCGCGCTGGTCGGTGACGGGATCAAGCGCGACTCGGCGCTCGCCAAGGCGGTAGCGAAGTCGGGTCAGGTCCTCGCGTACGACGTGTCCAAGAAGCAGCTGCCCGAATGGGCCGCCGAGCAGTTTGCGCGCCTCAGTGCCGCTGCCGACCGCGAAGCGTGCCGCGCACTCGTCGAGGCGGTCGGGGACGACGTCGGCGACCTCTCCTCCGAGATCCAGAAGCTCGCGACGTGGGCCAATGGCGAGCCGATCACGCGCTCGACAGTCGAGGAGCTCGCGGTCGGACGCGCCGAGACGCCGATCTTCGCGGTGACCGACGCCTGGGGCCGGCGCGACGTTGCGGCGACCCTGCGCGCCGCCGAGTCGCTACTCGACCGGTCGCATCGTCCACGCTCGAGCGAGCTGATCCGGCTCGTCGCCTCGCTCGTCGGGCACCTGGGCCGAGTCCGGAAGGCCTCACGCCTCGCAGACGAGGGAGTTCGCTCGAGCGAGATCGCGAGCCGGCTGAAGATGCACCCGTTCGTCGCGGAGAAGGCGACGAAGCAGTCGCGCAACTTCTCGCCGCAGGAGCTGGCCCAGGCGACGGTCCGGTTGGCCGAGCTCGACGCGGGCGCAAAGGGCGGCTCACGCCTGCCGCCCGAGCTCCAGCTCGAGCGCACGCTGGTCGAGATAACGCGCCGCCCCGAGTAGAGAGAGCTACTTCGTAGAGAGAGCTACTTCGACGCCGGCTCGCCGGCGGCGAGTCTTGCTGCCTGCGACTTGCGCCGCGCAACGGTGTTGCGATGGAGGGCGCCGTTCGCCGCAGCGCGATCGAGCCACTGCACGAGCTCGCGGTGCCGAGCCTCGGTCTCCTTCGCGTCGCCGTCCGCAACCGCCTCGTTCAGGCGTCGCATGAGCGTCTTCGCGGTCGATCGCCAGCGAAGGTTCTCCTGTCGCTGACGCGTCGCCTGCCGGACGCGCTTCTCCTGCTGTCTGATGTTCGGCATCTCGGAAAAAGACCCGCGACTCGCGGGCCGGGCGATGGTAGCAACCCCTCTCCCTATGCTGCCCTCGTGGAGGACGCCGAGCGGCAGCGGCAGGAGCGTCGGCTCGCTCGTGAACGCCGCCGGCGCGAGCAGGGGAAACCGACGTATTTCGAGAGTGAGGCGGCACTCGACAGCTGGCCGATCTCCCAGGACCCCGCAGAGAGCCCGACCTCGATCCTCCGTCCGCGCCGGGACCGAGGCGAGCTGGCAGAGCTCGAGGCGCTCGCGCTCGACGAGGAAGGGCAGGCGACGCAGGTCTCGGTACCCGCGGTGCGAGACGAGGCCGGGGGGGAGGACGAGCGGCGCAGCCTCGCCCGCTCGGGCGTGATCTTCGCCGTCGCCACGGGGGCATCACGGGTCATCGGGCTCGTGCGGGAGATCGCTCAGGCGGCCCTGTTCGGCATCTCCGGCAAGGTCAACGCGTTCGAGATCGCCTTCTTGATCCCGAACACCGTGCGGTCGCTCGTCGCCGATTCCGCCCTCTCGGCGGCCTTCGTGCCGGTCTTCAGCGACCTGCTCGTGAAAGGTGAGCGGAAACGCGCGTGGCGAGTGGCGTCTTCGCTGTTCTGGCTGATGCTCCTCGGCCTCGGCGGCCTCACGGCGCTCTTCGTCGTGATCGCGCCGTGGGTCATGGCCATCTTCGGGTACGGCCCGGGTGACCGGTATGGCGCCCTGGCGGCGGGGCTTGCGCGTGTCCTCTTCCCGATCGTGCTCGTGCTCGGGCTCACGGGCATCGTCGTCGGCATCCTCAACAGCTACGACCACTTCACGGTTCCTGCGCTGACTCCGGTGGCGTGGAACGTCGTGATCCTGCTCGGGCTCGCGCTCGGAGCCGAGCACAGTTCCCACAGCTCGTCGAGGCTCTACTACTACGCGGTCGCCATCCTCGTCGCGACCGTCGTCCAGTTCCTGCTCCCGCTGCCGTGGCTGCGCGGGCGAGACGACCGGCTCCGCATGGTCATCGACATTCGCGACCCGGCGGTGAAGCGGACGTTCGCACTCATGTTGCCGGTGACGATCGGTCTCGGCCTGATCAACATCAACGCGGCGATCGACCAGCTCTTCGCGACGCACTTCCTGAATCCCCACCTCGCGCCGGCGGCGATCGTCCGTGCTTTCCGGCTGTACATGTTGCCGCAGGGCATGTTCTCCGTCGCGGTGGCGACGGTGCTCTTCCCGTCGCTGTCTCGGGCGGTCTCCAGGGAAGACTGGGACGGCTTTCGCAGGACCGTCGCCACGGGGCTGCGTCTGATCTCGTTCTTCCTCATCCCGGCGAGTGCGGTCTCGGCCGTCCTCTGCGTCCCGATCGTGCGGCTGCTCTACCAGCACGAGCACTTCACGGCCACGGACACACCGGTGGTTGCCTATTGCCTTGCCGCGTTCTCCCTGGGATTGACCTTCAACGGGACGATGCTGATGCTCAACCGCGCGTTCTTCTCGCTCCAGTCGCCGTGGATCCCGAGCTGGGTCGCGATGGCGAACCTCGGCGTGAACGCCGCCTTGGACGCAGTGTTCTACCGGGTCGGCATCTGGGGGATCCCGCTTTCGACCTCCGTCGTGAACATCGCGGGAACGTGGGCGCTGCTCGTGCTCCTCCGCCGACGGATGGGTCCGATCGGGCTCACGCAGGCGAGCCGGAGCTTCGTCCTCGTCTCGATCGCCTCGGCCGTTCTCGCCGCCGTCTCGTGGTGGGGCTGGGATCTCGTCGACGCCGCCGTCGGGCGCTCGCTGGCCGGCCAGATCGTGTCGGTCGGCGCCGGGCTGGCCCTCGGGATCGCGGCGTTCCTCGGCGCCTGCCGGCTCCTGGGGGTCGACGAGCTGCAGACGATGCTGCGGCTGCGGCGCTCCCGCGCCTGACCCGCGCCGCCGCGAACGGTCCGCGAGTTGCGACAGAGCTGCGAGCCCGGCGGCACGAGTTGGCCGATAGGGTCGATCGCGAGGGCGGAGGGAGCCACACACCCCACCCGGGTGGGGAGGTGCCCGCGGTCTTGTCCGGAGCGCCCGTGATCGCAGCGGACGGGCGTCAGTACCATCGCCGCTCGTGGACCAGGCACGAATCCGCAACTTTTCGATCATCGCTCACATCGACCACGGCAAGTCGACGCTCGCCGACCGGATCCTCGAGCTGACCGACGCCGTCTCGGCGCGCGAGATGCGCGAGCAGGTGCTCGACTCGATGGAGCTCGAGCGGGAGCGGGGGATCACGATCAAGGCCCAGGCCGTCCGCGTCATGTGGAAAGGGCACGAGCTCAACCTCATCGACACGCCCGGCCACGTCGACTTCACCTACGAGGTTTCCCGCTCGCTGCAGGCCTGCGAGGGAGCGCTCCTCGTCGTCGACGCCGCGCAGGGGATCGAGGCGCAGACGCTCGCGAACGCCTACCTCGCGATCGAGAACGGCCTCGAGATCGTCCCCGTGGCGAACAAGATCGACCTTCCGGCTGCCGACCCGGACGGAACCGCCGTCGAGGTGGCCGACCTGCTCGGCGGCGATCCGGCTCACGTGCTCCGGATCTCGGCCAAGACGGGGGACGGCGTCGCGGACGTCCTCGACGCGATCGTCGAGCGCGTGCCGCCGCCGGCCGGCGAGCTCGAAGCGCCCGCGCGTGCGCTCGTCTTCGACTCCTCCTACGACCAGTACCGCGGCGTGGTTGCGTTCGTCCGCGTCGTCGACGGCTCCTTCTCCACCCGAGAGGCGCTCCGCACGATGGCCACCGATACGCGCTTCGACGCGGAGGAGCTCGGCGTCTTCTCCCCGGCGCTGACGCCCGTGGAGCGGCTGACGGCAGGCGAGGTTGGCTACGTCGTGACCGGGCTGAAAGACGTCTCGCGGCTCCGGGTCGGCGACACGCTCACCTCCGTGCGCCGCCCGGCGGAGGAGGCGCTGCCCGGGTACAAGGACGTCAAGCCGATGGTCTTCGCCGGGCTCTTCCCGACCGACTCGGACGACTACCCCGAGCTTCGCGACGCTCTGGAGCGGCTCAAGCTCAACGACGCGGCGCTCGTCTACGAGCCCGAGACTTCGCAGGCGCTCGGCTTCGGCTTCCGCTGCGGCTTCCTCGGCCTTCTCCACATGGAGATCGTGCGCGAGCGGCTCGAGCGGGAGTTCGACCTCGACCTGCTCGTGACCGCTCCGAACGTCGCGTACCGCGTGCAGGAGAAGAACGGTGGCTGGATCGAGGTGCACAACCCTGCCGAGTTCCCGCGGGAGATCGAGGAGGTCGAGGAGCCCTACGTGGCTGCGTCGATCATCGTTCCCAAGGAGTACGTCGGCGCAGTGATGGAGCTCAACAACGAGCGGCGCGGCACCTTCGGCCGGCTCGAGTACCTCTCGCCCGAGCGCGTCCACCTCACATACGAGCTGCCGTTCGCAGAGATCGTCCTCGACTACTACGACCAGCTCAAGTCGCGCACGCGCGGCTACGCGTCCTTCGACTACGACCTCGCCGGCTTCAAGCCAGGCGATCTCGTGCGCGTCGACGTCCTCGTCGGCGGCGAGTCTGTCGACGCGCTGTCGCTCATCGTCCACCGCGACTTCGCGTACGAGCGCGGCCGGCTTCTCGTCGACAAGCTGCGGGAGGAGATCCCGCGCCAGATGTTCGACATCCCGATCCAGGCGGCGATCGGGTCGCGCGTGATCGCACGCGAGACGGTGAAGGCGAAGCGGAAGGACGTGCTCGCGAAGTGCTACGGCGGCGACATCACGCGCAAGCGCAAGCTGCTCGAAAAGCAGAAGGCGGGGAAGAAGCGGATGAAGCAGGTCGGCGCGGTCGAGGTGCCGCAGGAGGCGTTCCTCGCTGTCCTCAACATCGGCCAGGGGCAGAAGAGCTGATGCGCGAGGGGCTCGATGCGCCGACGTTCGAGCTTCCGGCCGAGAATGTCGCGGAGATCCGGGCGTTTCTCGACGGGCAGTCTCGGTTCAAGCTCGCGGTCTGGGTGCGGCACGAGCAGCTTGGAGTGGATGGGCCTCTCTACGACCACCATCTCGTCCTCGCCGTTGACGACGAGGACTGGGCAACCGGCGATATGCGGGCGCTCGAGGAGGGCATGCGTCTTCCCGCGCTCGACACGACGGAGAGCACCTGGATCGACATCTATCCGGTCTCGGAGTTTGCTGAGCTCCGCTCGTTCGGCATCGTCCTCTGGGAACAGACCTCGCCGGGCGCCGACCCCCTGGACTACCGCTTTACGCACGAACGGGTTTCCGTCTCCACCGAAGCGCTGAGAGCGTTCGGGAGCTCGGTGCACGCTGCGGCTCCGGAGGTCGTTCGCGTCACGGCGACGAGGTCGCGCTTGTGGAAGGGGAATTCCGAGGTCGAGGACAGTACGTCCCTTTACGTGGCCTGCGACTTCGAGCGCCTGTCGCCTCCAGGGCCGCTCGAAGCAGTGCAAGCGGCGGCGCGAGAGGCGGGTATCGCACATTCCGGTGGGTCGCTCGGCCGCCCGGTCGTGCCTCCGCCCCACGCGACCGTTCTCTATGAAGCAGAGGTAGGCGGGTGAGCCTCGAGATGCGGCAGCAATGCGAGCGCTGTGGCGCCGGGCTGGAGGACGACAGCGACGCCGTCATCTGCTCGTTCGAGTGCACCTTCTGCCGCCCCTGCGCCGAGGTGGTGGCTTTCGTCTGCCCGAACTGCAGCGGCGAGCTCGTCGCGCGGCCGAAGCGGGTGACGGCGTGACGTCCGGGGCGCGGCATCTGTACGTCCACCTGCCCTTCTGCTCCCACCGCTGCGGCTACTGCGACTTCGTCACCGTCGTCGGCCGGGCCGGACAGCACGCTGGGTACGTTGACGCTCTGCTGCAGGAGCTCGAGCTCGAGCGCGGGCTCCTCGCCGACACGCTCGAGACGGTCTTTCTCGGCGGCGGCACACCCACGTTCACGTCGTTGCCGGACCTCGTGCGCCTGCTCGGGGCGCTGCCTGCAGCCGACGAGGTGACGGTCGAGGCGAATCCCGAAACCGTTACCCGCGAGCTCGCTCATGCGCTTCGCGACGCCGGCGCGACGCGCGTCTCCCTCGGCGCGCAGACCTTCCGACCGCAGCTCCTCCAGGTCCTCGAGCGTGTTGCCCAACCGGACGACGTCCGACGCGCCGTGCATCATCTTCGTGATGCCGGGTTTGCCAACATCTCACTCGATCTCATCTACGGAATCCCCGGCCAGGGCGCCTCCGATCTCGAGGCCGACCTCGACGACGCTCTCGCGCTCGAGCCGGAGCACCTCTCCTGCTACGAGCTCGAGGCGAAGCCGGGGACGCGCTTCACCCACGTCTGGGGAGCGGAGCTCGTGCGCCAGGCCGACGCGATGGAGGACTACTTCGAGCGGGTCGTCGCGCGGCTGACCGAAGCCGGCTACCGCTGGTACGAGACGGCGAACTTCTGCCGCAACGACGCGGATGGGCGGGACCTCCGTGCGCGGCACAACCTCGCCTACTGGCTCTGCCGCGACTACCTCGGGCTCGGGATCGGCGCGGTCAGCACAATCGAGAATCGGCGCTGGCGCAACACGCCGCGGCTGGGGCGCTACCTGGAGGCGCTTGCGGCGGGAACTCCTCCCGAGCGCGAGGTCGAGCCGCTCGACGGCCACGTGCGGGCGCGCGAACGCGTGATGCTCGGCCTCCGGCTCGACGAGCCGCTGCCGGTCGACGGGCTCCGCCCGGCACTCGATGCCGACGGACTTGCGCGCGCCGAGCAGCTCGGCCTCGCGGTCGACCGCGGCGACACGCTCGCGCTCACCCGGCGCGGTCGCTTCCTCGGCGGTGGGGTGACGGCCGAGATCGTCGCCTGAGTCCGGCCGGTCGCCGCCGACACACCGGCTAAAATCTCCTGCAAATGCAGGAAACGCTGCAACTCAGCGAACGGCAGAGGGCGGTTCTTCGTCGCGTCGTCGAGCAGTTCGTCGGCACCGGCCAGCCGGTCGGGTCGAAGATTCTCGTCGAGCGCTCCGACCTGCGCGTCTCGCCGTCGACCGTCCGGGCCGAGCTGGCGGAGCTCGAGAACCTCGGGCTGCTCACGCATCCGCATACGTCTGCGGGACGCGTGCCGACCGAGCGTGGCTACCGCTACTACGCCGACGAGCTGCTCGGACGGCTCGAGCCGCAGCCCGCTGCCTTCCCGCTCGACCTCACGTCCACGAGCAACGAGGTCGAGTCGGCGCTGCAGGCGACGACCGAGATGCTGTCGCAGGTGACGCGCCTGCTCGCGCTCGTGTCGGCTCCGCCGCTCGAGGCGACGCACGTGCGGCACGTGGAGGTGCTGCTCCTGCAGCCGCAGCTGGTGATGGTGGTGGTCATCACGTCCGCGGGCGGCGTCTCGAAGAGGCTCTTCCATTTCGACGACCCGGTCGACGCCGGGCTCGCCCAGTGGGCGAGCGACTACCTGAATGAGGCGGTCGCAGGGCTGCAGCTGGGCACCGGCCTGCTCCGGCGGCGCTTCGAGGATCCCGGCCTCAGCTCGGCCGAGCACGCGTTCCTGGATGCGCTCCGGCCCGCGTTCATGGAGCTCGTCTCCGCCGAGCAGCGCCTGTACGTGGGGGGCGCCGCCGACCTCCTCGGGGAGGTTCGGGCGGAGGAGCTCGACGCGTACCGAAGCCTGTTCGAGCTCGTCGAGCGCCGCGCCGACCTGCTCGACGTGCTCGGGCAGCCGAGCTCGTCGCAGCGTCCGTTCGTTCGCCTCGGCCACGAGCTCGTGCACCCGGCGCTCGCCGAGATCGCGCTCGTCGGCGCCTGTTACGGGCTCGTTCACCGGACGCTCGGCGCCGTCAGCCTCGTCGGCCCGGTGCGGATGGACTACGAGAAGGCGCTCGGCGCCGTGCGCTCCGCCGCGCTCGAGCTCTCGCGTTTCGTCGAGTCGATCTACGACGACGACTGAGCGCCGCTTCGGCCGCCCTTCGGCGGCAGGTGCCGACGCTACATTCCGGACTGGTGGCGACCACGGACCGCGATTACTACGAGCTGCTCGGCGTCGCACGCGAAGCGAACGACGCAGAGATCAAGCGTGCCTTCCGGCAGCTTGCACGCGAGCTCCATCCCGACGTGTCCGAGGCGCCGGACGCGCAGGAGCGGTTCCGTGAGGTCGTCGAGGCCTACGAGGTGCTGTCGAAGTCCGAGACGCGCGACCTCTACGACCGCTACGGCCACGCCGGCTTGCGAAGCGGGGGGTTCCAGGCCGGGCACGTCGACTTCGGGAACCTCGCCGACCTCTTCTCGGCGTTCTTCGGCGACGACGTGGTCTTCGGCGGTCGCGGCGGTGGCGGCCGTGTGCGTGGTGCCGATCTCGCCGCGACGGTCGAGATCGACCTCGTCGAGGCAGCGCACGGCGTCACGCGCGAGGTGCCGTTCGAGGCGGCCGTGATCTGCGCTCGCTGTGGAGGCGACGGCGCGGAACCGGGCTCCGAGATCACGACCTGCTCGACGTGCAGCGGATCCGGGCGGCTGCAGCAGGTGACGCGGAGCGTCTTCGGAGAGTTCGTGCGCACCCAGACCTGCCCGACGTGCGCCGGCTCGGGTCGCCGGATCGAGCAGCCGTGCACCGAGTGCCGCGGAGCCGGCCGTGTCGTCGAGGAACGGACGCTCGCGGTGGAGATCCCGCCGGGAATCCATCACGGCCAGCACATCCGTCTGAGCGGCGAGGGCCATGCGGGGCTCGTCGGCGGGCGCGCCGGGGACGTCTACGTCGAGGTGCAGATCCGTCCCGACGAGCGGTTCGTGCGCGAAGGAGACGACATCTATGCGAGCGTCGACCTGACCTTCACGCAGGCCGCGCTCGGCGCCACCGTCTCGATCCCGACGCTCGACGGGGAGGAGGAGCTCGACCTGCCGGCGGGGACCCAGCCCGGCGAGATCGTCGTCCTCCGCGGCCGCGGGATGCCGGTCCTGCAGGGACACGGGCACGGCGATCAGCGGATCCTCGTCAACGTGCTCGTGCCGCGCCACCTCAGCGACGAGCAGCGACGCCTCCTGGGCGACTTCGACGCGCACGTCGACGAGCGCACGTACGGCAAGTCCGAAGGGCTGTTCGACAAGCTCAAGAGCGCCTTCCGCTAGGAGCGGCGATCAATCGCTACGTGGTCATCGGCGGCGAGCCCGAGCTGGCGCTCCTGCTGCACATCTTCCCGGAGGGCGTCGAGGAGCTCGAGGGCGCCTACGCGGTCTACGCCGAGGAGCCGCCGCTCGGCTTCGACGTCGTCGCGGGGGACGAGGTCGCCGAGGGCTGGGAGGACGGTTGGCGCGCGTTCCACCACGGTGTGCGCGTCGGCCGCTTGTGGGTCGGCCCTCCGTGGGAGGAGCCGCCCGAGGATGCAGTCGCCGTGGTGATCGACCCCGGCCGCGCTTTCGGCACGGGCGCGCGCGCGACGACGCGGCTCTGCCTCGAGCTGCTGCAGGAGCTCGAGCCGGCGAGCCTGCTCGACGTCGGCTGCGGCTCCGGCGTCCTCTCGGTGGCTGCCGCGAAGCTCGGCTTCGGCCCGGTCCAAGCGGTCGACATCGACGAGGTTGCGCTGGAGGTCACGCGGAGCAACGCGGTCGCCAACGGGGTCTCGGTCGACGTCGGTGCGCAGCTCCCCCGGGCGAGCGGCGCCGTGATGAACATCGCGCTCGACGTCGTGGAGCGGATGCTCCCCGAGCTACCCGTAGGGTGGGCCGTCACGTCTGGCTACCTCGAGCGAGACGAGCCGAGGGTCGAGGGCTGGCACCGGTTGGAACGGCGAGTGCGCGACGGCTGGGCCGCGGACCTGCTCGAATTCCGGCCGTGACGACATTCTCCGTCCGCTTTCTCGGCTGCAAGGTCTCGCACGTCGACGCGCATGCGGTACGCGAGCGGCTGCTGGCCGACGGGCACGAGGAGCGGCACGACGCCGCCGAGGTCGCAGTCGTGAACACGTGCTGCGTCACCCACGAGGCCGTCGCGAAGTCGCGCAAGGAGGCTGCTCGCGCGGCGCGCACGCACCGCAGGGTCTATGTCACCGGTTGCGGAGCGAACCTCGGCGGCGACGCCTTCGCCGGGCTGCCCGACAACGTCGTGGTGCTCGCGCGCCGGAGCGAGGAGACACCCGAGCTTGTCGCGGGTGACGTCGGCGCGATCGCCTGCGTGCAGGCGGACGCGCGCCTCGATCGCGTCCGCGCCTTCGTCAAGGTGCAGGACGGGTGCTCGTTCGGCTGCCGCTTCTGCGTGATTCCGCTCGTGCGTGGCGCCTCCCGCAGCCGTTCGGCCGAGTCCGTGCTCGCAGAGATCCGGCGCCGCGTCGCCCAGGGCCACCGCGAGGTAGTCCTCACGGGGATCAACCTCGGCTGCTACCGCGACCGCGCCGCCGGCTACCGCCTGCCGCGACTCGTCCGGGAGGCAGGCGCGACGCCGGGCCTCGAGCGCCTCCGCCTCTCCTCGATCGAGATCAACCACGTCGACGACGAGCTCGTCCGCGCGCTGCACGAGACTCCGACCGCTAGCCGCCACCTGCACGTCCCGCTCCAGTCCGGCGACGACGGCGTCCTGCGCGCGATGGGGCGCCGCTACTCCGTCGCCACCTACCTGCGGCGGCTGGAGCCGCTGCGGGAGGACTTCAACCTCACGAGCGACGTCATCGTCGGCTTTCCGGCCGAGGACGAGCCGGCGTTCGAGAACACGCTGCGGGTCGTCGGGCAGGCGGGGCTGACGAAGGTGCACGTCTTCCCCTACTCGCCCCGCCCGGGCACCGGTACCGGTGCCGAGAACCCGGTCTCGCCGCAGGTGAAGAAGGAGCGGAGCGCGCGGCTTCGCGCGGCCTCGCATGAAGCGTGCCTCGCGCACTGGCGGTCGAAGATCGGCCGCGACGACCTCGTCCTCGTCGATCGCCCGGGCCGCGGCTACGGCGACGACTACTCGCCGTGGCTCGTGCCGGAGTCGGCGCCCGCCGGCGAGCTGCTCGGCGTTCGAGGCGCCGCCGTCTCACACGAGGGGATCCTCGCCGCATGAGTGACGATTGTCTCTTCTGCCACCTCTACCGTGAAGGCGACCACGTTGCCGCGACCGACGGCTTCGTCGCGATCCGCGACATCGATCCCCAGGCCCCGGTGCACCTGCTCGTCCTTCCGGAGCGTCACGTCGACTCGTTCCGCGAGATCGGCGAGTTTCCGCCCGAGGAGACGAAGCGGATGCTCGAGTTCGTCGCCGACGTCGCTGCACGCGAGGGGCTGACGGATTACCGTGTCGCCGTCAACGTAGGCCCGAGCGCGGGCCAGACGGTTTTCCATCTGCACTGGCACATCACAGGCGGTTAGGTGTGAGCTTGATCGAGGAGATCGACGACGAGCTGAAGGCTGCGATGCGCGCCCGCGACGCGGAGCGCCGCGATACCTTGCGCCTGATCCTCAACGCGCTCAAGAACTCGCAGAAGGAGCTGCAGCGCCCCCTCAGCGAGGAGGAGGAGCTGCAGGTGCTGCAGCGCGAGCGGAAGCGGCGCGTGGAGGCCGCGGAGGCGTTCAGGGCCGGCGGGCGCGAGGAGCAGGCCGAAGCCGAGGAACGGGAGCTCGAGGTCCTCGAGGAGTTCATGCCGGAGCCGCTCTCCGAGGACGAGGTCGAGGAGATCGTCGACGACGTCATCGCGGAGGTGGGGGCGACGAGCATGGCCGACCTGGGGCGGGTGATGGCCGACGTGATGCCGCAGATCGCCGGCCGCGCCGACGGCTCGCAGGTCAGCCAGATCGTCCGCGAGAAGCTGGCTTAGAGCCTCTTACGGAACGCGCCGGGCGCCGTCGTAGCCGCCGAAGCTCCCGAGGCTGTCGATGCGGACGACGGAGCCGGTGTGCGGGGCGTCGACGAACCTGCCGCCGCCGATGTAGATCCCGACGTGGCCGAGGCCGTTGAAGAAGACGAGGTCGCCTGGCGCCGGCGACGAGACCGGCACCGTCGCGTTCCACTGGGCGACGGTGTAATGCGGTAGCGAGATCCCGAGCTTGGCGTAGACGTACATCACGAGGCCGGAGCAGTCGAAGCCGCCGGGGCTCGCGCCGCCCCAGGCGTAGGGGACGCCGAGGTACTGGAGGGCGATCGAGGCCGCCTCGGGATGTCCGGCACCGGAGTTGCCGATCGGCACGCTCACCGGGGACGGCACGAGCGAGGGGGCGGATGACGACTGCTGCGCCGGGGCCGCGGCGGCTTGCGCTGCTGCCGCCTGGCGGGCTTGGATCTCCGCTGCAAGGCGTGCCTCCGCTTCGGCCTGGAGCCGCCGCTCGCGGGCCGCTTCCTGTGTCACGAGCTGCTGGATCGTGGTGTGGATCGACGCGAGGAGTCGCTTCTCGTGCGCCAGCTCCGATGCCTTCTCCTGCTTCTTCGCCTCCAGCTCGGCGAGCGCCGCCTCACGCGTGCGCTCGAGCTGCTTCAGCTGCCGCTCACGCGCTTGCACCGCGTGCTCGAAGCTGAGCGCCTGCTTCCCCAGCGCGGCGTCCTGATTCGAGAGCACCTGGGCCGACTCGGCCCGGTCGATCATCTGCGAGATGCTGTGCGCGCCGGCGATCACGTCGACGGTGCTGGGGGCGCCGTTCACGTAGAGCGAGTAGAGGCGCTGCATGAGCCGCGCCTGAGCCGCATGGAGGTTGCCGCGGGCCACATGCAGCCGGTACTCGTTCTCGCTCAGGCTCTGCTTGACGAGCGCGAGCCGCTGCTTGGCGTTCCAGGCCTGGTCCTCGATCAGCTGGAGGTTCTTGCCGATCACGTCGACCTGTGCGAGGACGGAGCGCTCGTGCTCCTGCGCGGCGCGGATCGCCGGCGTCGAGTGAGCCCGTGCCGCGGTCGCCGCGAGTGCGGCGAGGGCGAGCGTGCAGAGGAGTACGAGACCGTGACGTCGCATAGGAACGGCGTTGCAAAGGGGACCCGAGCCCGGGACGCTAGCGCATGGAGCCGACAGAGTCATGTTCGTGACCTACGCAACGAACCCTCCACGACGCCTCAACGCGTTCAGGGAAGCGCCGTGGCGCCCCCTACACTGACGCCTGTGCAGACCGTTCTGGACGTCTCGAACGAGGTCGCGGCGGAGCTAGCCGGCATCGGCGATGGGGTGCTCGACGCCCTGCGCGACCGGCTCGGCTGCAGGATCAACCTGCGCGGCAATCGGCTGACGCTCGCCGGCGACGACCTGAAGGTCGCCGAGGCGCAGGCCGTCGTCGAGGAGCTCGTCGAGCTCGTCGAGGGCGGACAGGGAGTCGGCGCCGGCACCGTCGACGCAATCCTCGGCGCGATCGACCAAGCCGAGGACGTGCACGAGATCTTCTCCGACGTCGTCTGGTCGCACCGCGGCAACCGGATCACGCCGAAGACCGTCACGCAGAAGCGTTACGTCGACGCGATTCGCGAGTGCACCGTCACGTTCGGCATCGGCCCGGCCGGGACGGGGAAGACGTACCTCGCGATCGCGCTCGCCGTGGCGGCGCTCTCGGAGCGGCAGGTCGGACGCATCATCCTCACGCGCCCCGCGGTCGAGGCGGGGGAGCGGCTCGGCTTCCTGCCGGGCGACGTCCTCGCCAAGGTCGACCCGTACATGCGCCCGCTCTTCGACGCGCTCTACGACACGATGGATCCGGAGAAGCTCAACGCGTACATGGAGCGCGGCACGATCGAGGTGGCGCCGCTGGCCTTCATGCGCGGCCGGACGCTGAATGACAGCTTCGTCATCCTCGACGAGGCGCAGAACACCTCGCCCGAGCAGATGCAGATGTTCCTGACCCGGCTCGGCTTCGGCTCGAAGATGGTCGTCACCGGCGACGTGACGCAGGTCGACCTGCCGCGGGAGCAGGCCTCCGGCCTCATCCAGGTACGCGAGATCCTCTCCGCGGTCGACGGCATCGCCTTCGTCGAGTTCAACCACCAGGACGTCGTCCGCCACAAGCTCGTGCAGCGGATCGTCGAGGCCTACAAGCAACACGCAGAGCAGACAGGGACGCAGCGGAGCCGGTGAGCACTGGCTTGTCCACGATTTGGGTCGAAGTCGTCAACCGCTCGGGTGTCGAGGTGGACGAGGCGGCGGCGGTCGAGCTCGCGCGGTCCGTGCTCGCGGGAGAGGGCGTCGGGGCCGGCGAGCTCGGGCTCGCCTTCGTCGGGCCGGACGAGAGCCGCGCGCTGAAGCGAGAGCACCTCGGGGTCGACGAGGCGACCGACGCCCTCGCCTTCCCGATCGACGGAGTCGACGCGCTGCCCGACGGCGTGCCTCGACAGCTCGGAGACGTGGTCGTCTGTCCGGACGTCGTGGGAAAGGAGTGGCGCGGGCCGCTCGTGCACGCGCTCCTCCACTTGGTCGGCTACGACCATGGAGCCGCCATGGAGGCGCGCGAGGCGGTGTACTCGGGATGAGTGTGACGCAGCTGCCGCGTGGGCCCGAGGACGAAGAGCACGAGCGGCCCGCGCGTCCGTCCCGGCCGGCGGCTCCGGGCCGGGCGCCGTCCCTGATCGACAGCTTCAACTACGCCCTCGAGGGAGTCATCCACGTCCTCCGCACCCAGCGGAACCTCCGCATCCACTTCCTCGCCGCGGTCCTCGTCTTCGCCGGCGCGATCGCCGTCGGCGTATCCCGGCTCCAGCTGATCGCGCTCGTGCTCGCGATCGCCTTCGTCCTCGTCGCCGAGATGCTGAACACGGCGATCGAGGGAGTGATCGACGTCTCGACGACGTCCTTCGACCCGAACGCGAAGCTCGCGAAGGACATGGCCGCCGGCGCGGTGCTGATCGCATCGGTCACGGCCGTCGCCGTCGGCTTCCTCGTCTTCCAGAGCGCCGTCGGCACGCGCGCGACGCACGTGCTCGACCGGGTGCGCGACGCGCCGGCCGACATCACGCTCGTGGCGCTCTTCCTCGTCGTCCTCATCGTGATCGCGACGAAGGCATGGACGGGACGCGGCACGCCCCTGCGCGGCGGGCTTCCGTCGGGGCACGCGGCACTCGCCTTCGCCGGCTGGGTCGCGGTGACGTACCTCATCGGCGACCACCACCGCTTCGTCGTCTCGGCGCTGACACTGATCATGGCGCTGCTCGTTGCGCAGACGCGGGTCGAGTCGGGCATCCACTCGTCGCTCGAGGTGGTGTACGGCGGTGCGCTCGGGGCGCTCGTGACCCTCGTCGTCTTCCAGCTCGTCGGTTGAGCAGCGATCCCGTCACCGAGCAGAAGCGCTACTACGCCGAGCGCGCGCCGGAGTACGACGACTGGTGGTACCGGCGCGGTCGCTACGAGCTCGATCCCGGTGCTCTCGCGCGCTGGCAGGCCGACGCGGCAGAGGCGGAGGCGGCGCTCGAGGCATTCGCAGTGGGAGGGACCGTGCTCGAGCTCGCCGCCGGAACGGGGATCTGGACGCGCAAGCTCGTCCGGCTCGCCGAGCGCGTCGTCGCCGTCGACGCGAACGCCGAGACGCTCGCCCGCAATACCTCCGACGCCGAGCTCGTTCGCGCGGACGTGTTCGACTGGGAGCCCGGCGAGCTTTTCGACCTCGTCTTCTTCTCCTTCTGGCTCTCGCATGTGCCGGAGGCGCGGCTCGGCGAGCTCTGGTCGCTCGTGCGGACGGCGCTGGCTCCCGGCGGTCGTGTCTTCCTGGTCGACAGCGGCGCCGGCGACACGGCCCACACCGGCACCGACCAGGCCGCCGGGGAGGAGACGCGTTCGCTCTCCGACGGGCGCACGTTTCGCATCGTCAAGCGGCGCTGGGCGGCCGACGAGCTCGAGGAGCGCGTGCGGCCGCTCGGCTTCGAGCTCGACCTCCAGGACACGGCGAACGGCCACTTCCTCTACGGCGGGGGAGTCGCCGCATGACGGCCGAGGAGCTCCTCGCGCAGGCGGACGACGCGGCAGCGCACGCCTATGCGCCGTATTCCGACTACCGGGTCGGAGCCGCCGTCCTCACGCGCGACGGTCGCATCTTCGCCGCGGCGAACGTCGAGAACGCGGCCTATCCACTCGGCGTCTGCGCCGAGCGAGCGGCAATCGCAAAGGCGGCGAGCGAGGGCCTGCGGCCGGGACAGATGGAGGCGATCGCGATCACGGCGTCGCCGTGCGGCGGCTGTCGCCAGTGGCTGCACGAGTGGCGGTTCGAGCGTGTCCACTTCCGCCGCGACGATGGGACGATCGCGACGTACGGCGCCGATGACCTGCTGCCGGAGACGTGGGACCTGCCGCCGGGATGAGGAGCGGCTTCGTCTCCGTCGCGGGCAGGCCCAATGTCGGCAAGTCGACGCTCGTGAACGCCCTCTGCGGCGGGAAGGTCGCGATCGTCTCCGACAAGCCGCAGACCACCCGCAGGCGCATCTTCGGGATCGCGAACGGCGACGACTACCAGCTCGTCCTCGCCGACCTCCCCGGCTTCCAGCGGCCGCTCGACGCTCTCACCGAACGCATGCAGCGGACCGTCGACGCCGCGTTCGAGGAGGTCGAGGCTGTCCTGTTCGTGCTCTCCGCACGCGAGCGGATCGGCGCCGGCGACCGCTTCATTGCGTCGCGCGTCTTCGGGCTCGGCGTTCCGGTCGTGATCGCGCTCAACAAGGTCGACCGGCTCAAGCCCGGCCACGTGGCCCAGCAGATGGCGGCAGCCGCCAGACTCGGCGATTTCCACGCGCTCCATCCCGTGAGCGCGAAGACCGGCGACGGCATCCCGGCGCTCCGCGACGAGCTCGTCGCACTGCTGCCCGAGGGGCCGCTCTACTTCCCGCAGGAGCAGCGCACCGACCTCTCGCTCGAGCTGCAGTTGGCCGAGCTGGTGCGTGAGAAGGCGCTCTGGCTGACGCGGGACGAGGTGCCGCACGCGATCTCGGTCGAGGTCGAGGAGATCGAGGAGAAGGTCGTGCGCGCGTCGATCCTCGTCGAGACCGAGTCGCAGAAGCAGATCGTCGTCGGCAAGGGCGGCGCGCTCGTGAAGGACATCGGAACCCGCGCCAGGCCGGAGATCGAGGCGCTGCTCGGCCATCCCGTCTTCCTCGAGCTCAAGGTCAAGGTGCGGCCGCGGTGGCGTCGCGACGCCGCGACGCTCGAGCGCCTCGGTCTCTAGCCCGTACACGCCGGCCCGCCGTGAGCAGCGAGCCAGGCCTTGAGCGCCCGGATCCGCGCCGCCGCCTGTGTGAGTCGGTTCTGGAGCCGGGGCGAGGCCGCGGCGTCGGCGATGAGGGTCCCGTAGCCGCGCTCGCTCGCGCTCTCGGCTCCGAAGATCAGGAGGTCGGAGCCGGCGAGCATGGCGCGTGTGGCGGTGTGCGGGATCCTGTCGGCGGCGGGCGCCGTGAGCGAGTCCGTCACCGTCACGCCCTGGAAGCCGAGCTGCTTGCGCAGCAAGCCATTGATGATCGTGCTCGAGAACGCGGCCGGTCGCTTCGACCCGTCGAGCCTGGGGTAGACCGCCGTCGAGACCATGACGAGCTTCACCCCGGCCTGGACCGCGCTCTGGAACGGGAGCAGGCCCTCGCGGAGCTTCCAGGCGGCGCCTCGGATCACGATCCGGCCGTTGTCGGTGTTGCCGGTCGCGAGGCCGAGGCCGGGGAAGTGCTTCGCGGTCGCAGCGATCCCGTTCGTCTGCAGGCCGCCGACGAAGGCGCGAGCCAGCTTGGCGTTCCACGTGCGGGAGCGGGAGAAGGCGCGCGAGCCGAGGAAGCTGCTCGCCGAGGCGGGAGTGTCGACGACCGGCGCGAAGTCGACGTCGATCCCGACCGAGCCCAGAGCAGCCGCCGTCCCCGCGGCCTGGCTGTGGGCGGCGGAGGGACTCGCCATCTCGGCGGGCGCCTCGGTGGGAGGAGCCCAGGCGAGTCGTCTCACGATTCCGCCTTCCTGGTCGACGGCGACCAGGAGCGGCTCGCCTCGCGTGCACGCCGCGCGCTGCAGCTCGGACGTGACCGCTGTAGCGGTCTGCCGCGTGAGCCAGCCGTTGCCGAGCAGGACGACGCCGCCCATCTTCCCGTTCCGGATCCGGCTCAGGAATCGCCGGCCGGGGGGCGCCGTGAGCGTCCCCATCACGGTTTCGGCGGTGTCGGAGAAGCCGGTCAGCGCGCCCGTCTTCGTCGCCGGCTTGGCGGCAGCCGAGGCCACTGCCACCGTCGCCAAGGCGAGGAGCCCCAGAAGCGTCCTCAGCATCTGGAACAGGGTAGCCCTCGACTCGCCGCCGTCCGGCGCGGCGAGGAGCCGGGCCGCAGCCCCGGACTAGACTCAGTGCATGGCCCAGGCGCCCGCACTGCCCACAGGGTTCGAGCTACCGCTCGAAGCGCGCCTGCCGCGAATCGGCGCCGTCGATGCGGTCTCCCTCGAGGAGCGCGCTGCGTCACTTGCGAAGCGCTCCATCAAGCGCGACGCAAAGGTCTGGGCGCTGCTGCTCGCAATTCGCACGACCGACCTGACGACGCTCGAGGGCTCCGACACGCCGGGCAAGGCGGCAGCGATCGCCTCGAAGGCGCGGCGGCCGGATCCGTCCGATCCATCGGTGCCCCCGGTCGCCGCCGTGTGCGTGTACCCGAACCTCGTGCCCGTAGTGCGCGAGCGGCTCGCAGGCAGCGACGTGAAGGTGGCGGCGGTCGCAACCGGCTTCCCGTCGGGCCAGTACCCGACGGCGGTCAAGGTCGCCGACGTTCGTGCGGCCGTCGAGCTGGGGGCGGACGAGATCGACATGGTCATCGACCGCGGCGCCTTCCTCTCGGGGCGCTACGCGAAGGTCTACGACGAGATCGTCCAGGTGAAGGAGGCCTGCGGCGTCGCCCACCTGAAGGTGATCCTCGAGACCGGGGAGCTCGGCACCTACGACAATGTGCGCCGCGCGACGCTGCTCGCGATCGCGGGCGGGGCGGACTTCGTCAAGACGTCGACCGGAAAGATCTCGCCGGCCGCGACGCTGCCCGTGGCGCTCTGCATGCTCGAGGCCATCCGCGACGTGTACGAGGAGACCGGTCGGCGCGTGGGCTTCAAGGCGGCAGGCGGGATCCGCCAGGCCAAGCAGGCGGTTCAGCATCTCGTGCTCGTGCACGAGACCCTCGGGCCCGAGTGGCTGACGCCCGAGCTCTACCGGCTGGGCGCGTCGTCGCTTCTCAACGACATCCTCATGCAGCTGCGCAAGGAGCGCACCGGCGTCTACCAGAGCGGCGACTACTTCACGCTGGATTGAAGAGGCACGCTTTCGTGACGCAGACGGCACACTCGCGCGAACCGCTCGGGCCTAAGCTCGCCCCCTCCCATGAGGGTGGGGGGTGGGTCTGGGGTGTGCCTGTCCCGAGCGACGGCCATGTCCGAATCGAACCTGTCCGGAGCGGGTATGGCTGAGCTCGACAAGCGGCAGCGCGACGTCGGCATCCAGGGCGACTGGACGTACGCAAGCGCGCCCGAGTCGCGCGACATCGTCCACATCCGCGACCGCTACGGCTACTACATCGGCGGCGAGTGGCTCGAGCCCGCGGAGACGTACGAAACCATCGCGCCCCGCGACGAGGAGCCGCTTGCCGCCGTCGGCCAGGGCACACCCGCGGACGTCGATCGCGCCGTCGCAGCTGCGCGCACCGCTTACGCCGACGGCTGGTCGTCCCTTCCCGGCTCCGAGCGCGCGAAGTACCTCTTCCGCATCGCGCGCCTGCTTCAGGAGCGGTCGCGCGAGTTCGCCGTCCTCGAGTCCCTCAACGGCGGCAAGCCGATCAAGGAGTCGCGCGACGTCGACCTCCCGCTCGCCGCGGCCCACTTCTTCTACTACGCCGGCTGGGCGGACAAGCTCGAGTACGCCTTCCCCAACCGGCGCCCGCGCCCGGTCGGGGTCGCGGGTCAGATCATCCCGTGGAACTTTCCGCTGCTCATGCTGGCGTGGAAAGTCGCGCCCGCCCTCGCCTGTGGCAACACGGTCGTCCTGAAGCCCGCCGAGACGACCCCGCTCACGGCGCTCCTCTTCTGCGACGTGCTCCGCCAGGCCGAGCTGCCCGCCGGCGTCGTCAACATCGTCACCGGCGACGGACGCACCGGCGCGGCGATCGTCGAGAACGAGGGCGTCGACAAGATCGCCTTCACGGGCTCGACCGAAGTGGGGAAGGAGATCCAGCGGCGGCTCGCGGGCACCGGCAAGCGGCTCACTCTCGAGCTCGGGGGCAAGGCCGCCAACATCGTCTTCGACGACGCCGCCCTCGACCAGGCGGTCGAGGGGATCGTGAACGGGATCTACTTCAACCAGGGGCATGTCTGCTGCGCCGGCTCGCGCCTCTTCGTCCAGGAGTCGATCTACGAGCCGCTCGTCGCGAAGCTCGAGCGGCGCCTCACGACGCTGCGCGTCGGCGACCCGCTCGACAAGAACACCGATGTCGGCGCGATCAACTCCGCCGCCCAGCTCGAGAAGATCCAGGAGCTCGTCGCCTCGGGCGTCGAAGAGGGCGCCGAGATCTACCAGCCGCCGTGCGTCCTCCCCGAGAAGGGCTACTGGTTCGTGCCCACGGTGTTCACGAACGTCGCCCAGAGCCACCGGATCGCGCAGGAGGAGATCTTCGGGCCCGTCCTCTCCGTCCTCACCTTCCGCACCCCGGAGGAGGCGGTGGAGAAGGCGAACAACACGCCATACGGATTGAGTGCCGGCGTCTGGACGGAGAAGGGCTCGCGCATCCTCTGGATGGCGCAGCGGCTCCGCGCGGGCGTCGTGTGGGCGAACACGTTCAACCGCTTCGACCCGGGCTCGCCGTTCGGTGGGTACAAGGAGTCCGGCTTCGGCCGCGAGGGCGGACGGCACGGGCTCGAGCCGTATCTGGAGTTCGAAGAATGAGTCGCCTCCCCGTCCGCAAGACGTACAAGCTGTTCATCGGCGGCGCTTTCCCTCGCAGCGAGTCGGGCCGCACGTACGAGGCCGAAGGCCAGAACGTCGCCCGCGCCTCCCGCAAGGACGTTCGCGACGCCGTCCGCACCGCGCGCGGCGCGCAGCCGGGCTGGGCGGCTGCGACTGCGTACAACCGTGGCCAGGTCCTCTACCGGCTGGCCGAGATGGTCGAGGCGCGCGCCGCCGAGTTCGCCGAGCTCTCGAGCGGGCGCGAGGAGGTCGAACGCGCGATCGACCGCGTGGTCTGGTACTCCGGCTGGGCCGACAAGCTGCCGCAGGTGCTCGGCGGCTCGAATCCCGTCGCCGGCCCGTACTTCAACTTCACCGTCCCGGAGCCGACGGGCGTCGTCGCCGTGCTCGCGCCCGAGGAGCCGCCGCTGCTCGGCCTCGTGACGCGTCTCCTCCCGCCGCTCGTGGGCGGCAATGCCGTCGTCGCCGTGGCTTCGGAGACCCGGCCGCTCGCCGCGATCGAGCTCGCGGAGGCGCTCGCGACGAGCGACGTCCCGGCTGGCGTAATCAACCTCCTGACGGGCCACCACGCGGAGCTTGCGCCGGTGCTCGCCTCTCACATGGACGTGAACGCGATCGATATCTGCGGGGCCGACGGCGACGCCCCGGAGCTCGAGCGCCTCGCCGCGGACAACGTCAAGCGCGTCGTTCGCGGGCGGGCCGACGTGCAAAGCCCTTGGGAGGTCGCCTCCTTCCTCGAGTTGAAGACCGTCTGGCACCCGATGGGCCAGTGAGTTGCGAGAATCGCCGCTCGTGAACGTGACCCGCCGCTTCAGTCACGCAATCGCCGAGGGCGACGGCATCTCGGTCGTTGCGGCCGTCGAGGACGCCGACGCGGCTCGAGCCGCCGAGGCGCAGCGGGCCGAGGCACTCGTCGTCAGCGGCGACCCAGCCCGGCTTCGCGAGGCGACGCGCCTGCCGATCCTCTGGCGTTCGGACGCGGCAGTCGCCCTCGCTGCCGAGGTGGCGGATGCCGTGACGGTCACGCTTCCCGACGAGGACGAGGACCACGACGCGGCGCAGCGCCGCCACGAGGAGGCGCTTGCGGCCGGCCTCGACTGCGCGGTCGAGGTCCGCAGCGAGGAAGAGCTCGAGCGAGCGCAGGAGCTGCTCGACCCCGAGATCTTCCTCCTCGCGCCGCCGGCGGACGACGAGGAACGACTCGAGTCGGTGCTCGAGCTGCTGGCTGAGGTGCCCGCTGGGAAGCTCGCGATCGCCGACCTCACGGTGACGACCGAGGGTGAGGTGCACGAGCTCGAGCGCGCCGGTGTGGACGCTGTGATCGTCCACGCGGCCGACGTATCGCCGCTTGCCGGCGAGGCTCCGCCCGAGGTTTGACGATCCGCCGGTGACTCGCGGCGCCACCGCGATCCCGGAGACGCAGGCGCTCCTGCGCGCGCTCGCGGCGGGTCGCGACGTCGCCGAGCTCGGTGCCGCGTACGGAGAGACGGCCGCGCTGCTCGCCGAGACCGCGCGCTCCGTCGTCACCGTCGAGCGCGATCCCGAGCGCGTCGCGGTCGCGCGCGAACGCCTTCGCGGGCTCGCCAACGTCGAGCTGCTCGAGGGCGACATCTACGAGCAGCTCCGCGGCCGCGGCCCGTTCGGGCTCGTCTTCGCCGACGGCGGCCGGCCCTACGACTGGGAAGCGATCCTCGCGCTCACGGAACCGAGCGGCCTGATCGTGAAGGACGACCTGACGCCGAATCGTCGGATCGAGGGCGACGACGTGCGCGAGTTCCTCCTCCGCGATCCGCGTGTCGCAGCCGCCGAGATCCTCGCGACTCCCGAGACAGCCGTGATCGTCGCGGCCAGGCTTCGCTGTTGAGGGAAGAGCGCGCGGGGCTGCATACTCGTCCCGTGCGGATCGTCGACCTGAGCCATGCCTACGCGGACGACATGCCGCTCTACCCCGGGCTGCCCTCGCCCTCCTTCCACGACTTCGCGCAAGTGGAGCGCGACGGTTACGCGATGTCGGAGTACACGATGCTCAACCACATCGGCACCCACGTCGACCTGCCCGCGCACCAGGTGGCGGGCGGCGCGACGCTCGACGAGATCCCGCTGGAGTCGTTCGTCACCGACGCGGTGACACTCGACCTCTCCGGGCGCGAGCCGGGCGCCGTCGGATGGAGCGAGCTCGAGCCGCTCCTCGGCGATCTCCACGAGGGCGACTGGCTCTTCGTCTACTCCGCCAACGGCCGGAACTGGGGAAGCGAGGAGTACTGGACCGGCTGGTCATACCCGGACGCCGAAGCCTCCCGCGGCCTCGTCGACCGCGGCATCGTCGGCATCGGCTTCGACGGCCCCTCCGCCGACCCGGTCGACACCGAGACCTTCGACCTGCACAAGGTCTGGCTCGGTGCAGGTCGAATGATCCTCGAGAACCTCACCAACCTCGACCTTCTGCCGGCACGAGCGCCGGTCGTCGTTGCTCCGCTGAAGGTGCGCGCAGCGAACGGCGCGCCGGCGCGCGTGCTCGCGTTCGTCTCCGACTAGCAGGGAGGGAAAGATGCTCGAATCGCTCGGCCGCGTCGGGTCCCTCAGTCGCGGCATCCTCGGACTGGGTGAGACCTTTGGCCTCTCTCTTGCCCTGCTCGCCCTCGTCATGGCGAGCTCGCTCGCGACGAGCTCCGCTGCGGCCTTCGCGGGGCCGACTGTGCCCCTCGTCTACCTCACCGCGGGCATCGGCTCGCTCTGCCTCGCCTCCGTGATCGTCAGATTCACGCGGCGCATGGCTAGCGCCGGCGGCCTCTACACGTACACGGCGCGCGGTCTCGACTCCAACGCAGGCTTCATCGGCGGTTGGCTCTACGCCTGGGGCTTCGCCGCCGGGATCTCGTTCGTGCTCATCATCTCGTCGTTCTTCCTCTCGACCGTGCTGACGGTGCACACCTCGCTCGACCTGAGCTGGTTCCAGTGCTTCTGGATCCTCGTCGCGCTGCTGACCGTGTTCGCGCTGCTCGACATCCGGCTCTCGACCCGGACGCAGCTCCTCTTCGCGACGCTCGGCGTCCTGCTGCTCGTGATCCTCGCCTGCGTGATCCTCGGCAAGGGAGGCGCCCACGGCGTGACCCTCCAGCCGTTCAACTTCCACCACGCGGGCACAGCGCACGACTTCTTCTACGCGATGGTGTTCGCCTTCACCGGCTACATCGGCTTCGAGGCGGCGGCGGCGCTCGGGGAGGAGTCGGCGGACCCGCTCCGCATGATCCCGAAGGCGATCCTGTCTGCGGTCCTGGTCGCCCTCGTCTTCTACGTCTTCCTCACCTGGGCGATGTCCCTCGGTTTCGGTGTCGACAACTCGGCAGCCTGGGCGAGCAATCCCGGAGCGCTCGACACGCTCGCCACCCAGTACGTCGGCAGCTGGTTCGCGACGCTCGTCGACATCGCCGTCGTCGTCGATGCCTTCGTCGCGGCCCTCGCCGGGACGGCCCTCGTCTCGCGCACGGCGTTCGCCATGGCCCGAGAGGGTGGGCTGCCGAAGGCGTTCGCGTGGACACATCCGCGCTTCAAGACGCCCTGGATCTCGATCCTCGCGTCGCTCGCGTTGACCGTGATCCTGGTCAGCTGGCTCGCGCGCGGCGTCTGGAACGATCCCTTCACGTACTTCGGGTTCATGGCGACGACCGCCACCTTCGGGATCCTCGGCACGTACATCCTCGTCGCGCTCGGCGGGATGGCGTACTTCTGGCGGATGCGGGCCGCGTCGGCGGTCGCCTACAACGTCGCGCTCGACGTCGTTCTGCCCCTCGCCGCGATCGTCGTCTGCGGCCTGACGATCTACTGGTCGATCACACCCCGCCCGCCTAAGCCGATCAGCTACTCGATCTGGGTCGCGCTCGGCTGGCTCGGGGTCGGAGTGGTGTACCTGCTCTGGCTGCGGTTGACGAGGCCCGACCGGGTCGCGGAGTTCGGCTCGGTGCTGGCGGAGGGAGGGGAGACGGGCGCGCCTCCGCTCGAGGCCCAGGCAGTTCCGGAGGCGGGCTAGCCGAAGAACGCGTGCGCAACGTCGTACCACTCGCGTGGCACGACTTTCAGTTGCGCGGTCGCTTCTGCGAGCGGGACGGCGACGACGTCGTCCCCTCGCAGGGCGGCCATCTGGCCGAAGTCGCCGGCGAGCGCGAGGTCTGCCGCCTTCAGGCCGAACCGCGTCGCGAGCACGCGGTCGCGCGGGGTGGGGGTACCGCCGCGCTGTACGTGACCGAGCACCGTGACGCGCGTCTCGAAGCCCGTCCGCTCTTCGATCTCCCGCCCCAGCGCGTCGCCGACGCCGCGCTTCGACAGGATCACGTGCCCGAACTGGTCCTGTTCGCCGACGTCGGCGAGCCCCGGCAGCTCGCAGCCCTCGCTGACGACGACGATCGAGAAGTTCTTGCCGCGGGCGTGCCGCTTCCGGATCGCCTCGGCGACATCCTCGAAGTCGACCGGGATCTCGGGGACGAGGATCACGTCCGCGCCGCCGGCGATGCCGCTCATCACGGCGATCCAGCCCGTATGGCGGCCCATCACCTCGACGACCATGACGCGGTTGTGCGATTCGGCCGTCGTGTGTAGCCGGTCGATCGCCTCGGTCGCGACGAAGACGGCGGTGTCGAAGCCGAACGTGTAGTCCGTGCCCGAGAGGTCGTTGTCGATCGTCTTCGGGACGCCGACGACCGGAAGCCGATGCTCCACGTGCAGGCGCGCCGCGACGCCGAGCGTGTCCTCGCCGCCGATCGCGACCAGGGCGTCGAGGCCACGGTCGGAGAAGTTCTGCAGCACCTGCTCGACTCCGCCCTCGAGCTTGAAGGGGTTGGTGCGGCTCGTGCCGATGATCGTGCCGCCGCGCGGGAGGATCCCCGAGACCTGCGACGGCCCGAGATCCTCGAAGATCGGCTCGACGAGTCCGCGCCAGCCCTCGCGCACCGCGACGACGTCCCAGCCGGCCGCGTCCGCCCGGCGGACGACCGCGCGGATGACTGCATTCAGCCCGGGGCAGTCGCCGCCGCCGGTGAGAATCCCGACGCTCTTCGCCATTCCGCTCCGAGCCTACGTGCTCGCCATGCCGAAGGTGGGAGTCGAACCCACACGGCCCGAAGGCCACCGGATTTTGAGTCCGGCGCGTCTGCCAGTTCCGCCACTTCGGCCTGGAACGGCATGGTACGTGGCACGGCCGTCCGCGCCTCCTCACGCAGACGCGCAACAAGATTTGTTGCGCAACGAGAAGTGTTGCGCTATCTTTTGGGCTATGGCGGTCGCCATCGCGACGAAGGTGGACGCGCTCCGCATCGACTTCGGCTCGGCGGCGCGGCTCGCCGACATGCTCGGCGTCAGCCGCGCCCAGGTCACGCGCTGGCTCCGCGGCTCCGGGATCGACCCGCTCAACGCCGAGAAGGTCGACCTGCTCGAGCTTGTCTGGTCGAACCTGCTGCGTCTCTACGATCGCGAGGCCGCGCTCGCCTGGCTCTTCGGGCTCAACCCGGTGCTCGGAGATCGCCGCCCGATCGACCTCATCCGCGAGGGCCGCACCGAGGAGCTGATGCGGGCGATCCGCGCCGAGCGCTCCGACTCGTTCGCGTGATCCTCCACCGGTGCCTCGCGTGGAACGAGCGCGCTGCGCCGGACGCCCCGGACGGCGCGCTCTGGTTTCCACGGCCGTACCAGGGCGAGGGTCGCCACGACAACCCGGCCATGTACGGCTGCCTCTACCTCTCCGAGCAGCCGCTCTCCTGTGTCGTCGAGCAACTGGCACGCTTCCGCGGCCAGCGGCTCACGGCGGCGCTGCTCCGCCGGCGGGGGTTGCCGCTGGCGCTGGCGGAGCTCGAGCTTCCGGACGAGGCCCGGCTCGTCGACCTCGACGAGCCGGCGGTGCTCCGGCGCGAGCGGCTGCATCCGTCCGGCGTCGCGACCCGTGAGCGGGAGGTCACGCAGCCCCAGGCGCTGGCGCTGCACGAGAAGCACCGGGACACCGCTGGGCTGCGCTGGTGGTCGACGTTCGAGTCGCAGTGGCTGAACGTCACGCTGTTCGACCGGGCCGCGTCCGTCCTCCGGCTTGCCTCGGTGAAGGTGCTCGGCGTCGCGGACGAGGAGATCGTCGCCGCCTCGGACGTGCTCGGCCTACGCCTCGCCTGAGCCGACGCGCAGCGGGAAGTAGGGGGGTGCGACGAGGAAGCCGATGCGCGCGTCGGGCCCGCGCTGCCCACGGGCCATCTGAAGCGCCGCGCCGATCCCGCCGATCGGGACGAAGCCGAGCTGCCGCACTGCGGCGGCGTCCCGCGCGCCCGCGACGTAGACCGCACCGAGTCGATCGAGCGCGGGCCGGCAGGCCTCCCAGTCGCGGAACGGCAGCAACGGGTGCACGGTGCGGCCGGCGCGGTACTCCTCGACGGCTCGCGCATCCGCCGCAACCGCATCCTCCGCGGCGCTCAGCAGCTCCGGATCCCTCGCGATCGGGTCGGAGCGGAAGAAGACGTGGTAGGGCTGCTGCGTCGGCCGGGCGAAGGCGCGCCGGAAACGGTGGACGAGGATCACGATGCCGCCGTCGCGCACGGGAAAGGCGTCGCGCCAGAGCGCGAGCGCGTGCGCGAGCCCGAGATGAGCTGCCAGGAGCGGGTTCGGCTGCTCACGCGGGAGGAACGGCGTCGTGCCCGGAATCGCGATCACGAGCGCATCGAGCGGCTCGTCGAGAGTCGCGCGCCGCAGCTCGATTGCGCGCAGCAGAGCCTCGGCGTGTGCCACCGACGGCGGACCGGCGAGCACCGCCGCCGCTGTTCGCGTCCCGCGCAGCGTGTGAAGGACCCGACGACGAACCAGCTCCGGCGCGGCCGAGAAGGCGAGCCGCAAGGGCGAGCGCGCGATCCGATCGGCGGCCTCGGTCTCGTAGGGATAGCCGCGCAGCAGGCCAGTGAACTGCGGGTGGTTGAGGACGAGCGAGACGCCGAAGAGCGGGACATGCGTCGCCAGCGCACGTTCGACCAGCGTCGCGAGTCGCCAGCCCTCGGAGCCTCCCGTCTCGAGCAGTGAATCGGCCGTCGCGCGCCGCTGCGTCTCGGCGTCGGCGGCCGCGAGCAGCGTCGCCGCTCCGCCGTGCAGGACGGTTTCGGCAGCGCTCACGACGACGACGAGGTCCGACTCCACGAGCTCCCGCGCGACCCGCACGCGCGGCGCCCCGGAAGGGATCCCTGCGAGCGCCGGGTCGGCCGCGTCGTGCACTTTCACCCGGCCGTGGAAGCGGCGTCGCAGTTCCGGCGTCACGAGAGCTGTGATCTCCCCACGGCTCGCGCGGCGCGCCAGGCCGCCCGCGACGAGGAGCGTCTGCTGCTCGGTCCGCACGCCGAGCTCCTGGAGCGCTTCGCTGACGGCCGCGATCGCGAGCCGTCGCGGATCGGCCAGCACGTTTCCGATGGGCAGCGCCGGCGGCTCGACGACGATCGTCGCCCGCGAGGCCCGGGCGGCGAGCGTCTCGAGCGGCTCTCCGTCGAGGGGGAAGCGCAACGCCTCCTTCGTCGCCGCCTCGACGTCCGTCGGGCGGCCCGGCGCGGGCGGTCGCAGCACGCACGCGTCGGCCGGCGCCGAGGCCACGACGATCCGGCTGCCGGAGAGGAGGGGGACGCGCGGCACCGGCGGATTCAAGCAGTGCTCGGAATACACTCGGAGGGATGTCGCCGAAGACGCTCACGGGCGCCGAGCTCGATCTGAACGACGCGCCTGCGCGCGAGGCCGAGCTCTTCCTCGTCGACGGCAACAACCTCGCCTACCGCGCCTTCTTTGCGCTGCCGGAGGAGCTTGCAACGAGCGAGGGCTTCCCGACCAACGCGCTGCTCGGCTTCACGAACATGCTCTTCAAGCTCCTCTCCGACTACCGGCCGAAGGGCGTCGCGGTTGCCTGGGACACCCGTCCCGTGCATCGCCACGCGCAGGCGGAGGCCGTCGAGGTCGTCTACAAGGAGGGGCGTCGGCCGATGCCGGACCTCCTCGCCGAGCAGTTCCCGCACCTGCGGCCGATCGTCGAGGCGTTCGGCTACCGCAACCTCGAGTTCGAGGGCTGGGAGGCCGACGACGTGATCGCGACGCTGGCCACGCGCGCCGACGAGGAGGGAATCAAGACGTGCGTCGTCTCGACCGACCGCGACGCGTTCCAGCTCGTCTCGGAGAACGTCTGCCTGATGATGACGCCGCGCGGCGTGAGCGACGTCAACGTCTACACGCCCGAGCGCGTCGAGGCGCGGTACGGGATCCGTCCCGACCAGATCCCGGACTTCATCGGGCTCAAGGGCGACACCTCCGACAATATCCCGGGCGTCCCGGGCATCGGGGACAAGACCGCCGGCCAGCTCGTCGCGCAGTACGGGTCCCTGGAGGGCGTGCTCGAGCATGTCGAGGAGCTGTCTCCGGCGCGGCGGAAGAACCTGACGGAGTTCGCGGACCAGGCGCGCGCGGCGAAGGTGCTCGCGACGATGCGGCGCGACCTCGAGCTGGACTGCGACCCGGCCGAGCTCGTGCTCGCTCCGCCTGACCGCGCGCAGCTGCGGGAGACGTTCCGCCAGTTCGAGTTCCGGGCGCTACTCGGGCGCGTCGACGAGCTCGACGAGGCGGTGCCCGCACGCGAGCGCATCTCGGCCGGCACGGCCGTCGCCTGGCGTGAGGAGGCAAGTAACAGTCTGTTACCAAGTCCGGAGCCGGTCGGGATCGCGGCCGACGAGGGACGGATCGCGGTCGCGGTCGGTGACGAGGTCGTCGTCTCGCCGCGCCCGGAGCGGCTCGACGGCACGTTCGTCGCGCACGACGCGAAGTCGATCGGTGTCGATGCCGCCGACGACACGATGATCCTCGCCTACCTGATCGACCCGGCCCGGAGCGAGTACCTCCTCGACGACCTGGCCGCGGAGTACGCGGTCGAGGCGGTCGCCGAGCCGGAGGCCGAGGAGGAGACGGCGCGGCTCGTCCGGCATGCGGCGGTTACGCGGCGCCTGCGCGAGCCGCTGCTGGAGCGCGTCCGCGAGCGCGGCGCCGAGCCGCTCTACCGCGACGTCGAGATGCCGCTCGTCCACGTCCTCGCCCAGATGGAGTCAGCCGGTGTCCGCATCGACACCTACCGGATGGGTGAGATCACCGCTCGCCTCGCCGACCGCGTCGAGGAGCTCGAGTCGCGCGCGTACGAGCTCGCGGGGGAGGAGTTCGTGCTCGGCTCGCCGCAGCAGCTGGGGCGAATCCTGTTCGAGAAGCTCGAGCTCACGCCGGGGCGCAAGGGCAAGACCGGTTATTCGACCGACACGAAGGTGCTGCGCACGATCCGCGACGAGCACGAGATCGTGGCCGTGATCGAGGAGTGGCGTGAGCTGTCGAAGCTCCTCAACACGTACCTGCAGCCACTGCCGGACATGCTCGGCGAGGACGGCCGCCTGCACACGACCTTCAACCAGACCGTCGCCGCGACCGGCCGTCTCTCGACGACGAGCCCGAACCTCCAGGCGATCCCGATCCGCACCGAGCTCGGGCGCGAGATCCGCTCCGCGTTCATCGCCGAGCAGGGCGCGCGACTCATCTCCGCGGACTACTCGCAGATCGAGCTGCGCATCCTCGCGCACGTCTCCGGCGAGCCGAAGCTGCGCGAGGCGTTCGAGCGCGGGGAGGACATCCACACCGCGACAGCGGCCGAGGTGCTCGGCGTCGACCCGGCGAAGCTCACGTCCGCCGAGCGCTCGATCGCGAAGATGATCAACTTCGGGATCGTCTACGGGATCTCCGCGTTCGGCCTCTCCGAGAACCTCGAGATCCCGCGCGAGCAGGCGCAGGAGTACATCGACGCCTACCTCGCGCGGTTCCCGCTCGTCCAGGACTTCATCCAGCGCACGATCGAGCAGGCGGAGCGCGACGGCTACGTGACGAGCCTGCTCGGGCGGCGCCGGCCGGTGCCGGAGCTACGCGTCCGGAACCGCGCGACGCGCGCGTTCGGCGAGCGCGTCGCGGTCAACTTCGTGATGCAGGGATCGAACGCGGACATCATCAAGGTCGCGATGGTCGCGATCGAGCGGCGGCTGCGGGAGGAGGGGAGAAGCGCGCGGCTCGTCCTCCAGGTGCACGACGAGCTGCTGCTCGAGGCGCCCGACGCGGAGACGTCGATCGTGAAGGAGCTCGTGCGGGAGGAGATGTGCAACGCGTATCCGCTCGACCCCCCGCTTGCGGTCGACGTCGGCGCCGGCGACTCCTGGGCGGAGGCGAAGAGCTAGGGAGAGTCTCGAGCGAGACTCTCCCTCCGGCTCTCGTGACCTCGCGGGTTACCTGCCGACGACGCAGCCGTTACCGGTCGCGTCGAAGGCTTCGTTGCTCCAGAGCGGCTGGACCGCGAACCTGTGCCCGCCGAGTGCGATGTTCTGCGTGTCGAGCCACGCGCACTTGTCGCCGTTCTCCGACGTCTGAGCGTCGTTCCACCCGTCCTGCACCGAGGTGAAGTTGTCGGGGTCGGTGACCGCCTCGGCGTACTCGTGGCCGGTCACGATCGTGTAGCCGTCGAAGACGCCGTTGCCGAAGGCGTCGCTCGCGGCGTTGACGTTGTGCATCCCGCAGCCGTCGGCGCCGATGCCCGGCCAGTTCTCGTTCAGCCACGGGATGAACGCGTACTGGATCCGCTCGGGATTGCCGAGCCCGTCGACGCTCGTTGTCTGCGTGTGGTAGCCGCAGTAGACCGGCTGGCCGGTCGCGATCGCCGTCGGCGGCGTCAGGACGATGTAGGTCGCGTCGCGGTTGTAGCCGAAGTGCTGGGCGGCGCGGACCGCCTCGCTGGCGATCGGGTCGTCGACGAGGTTCTGGGCGAGCCCGAGCCCGATGATCTCGTTCGGGACCGGCGAGGGATCCGTCCAGACGCCCTTGAGCTGGCCCTTGGGATTCGTGACGAACCCGGCGCCGCCGACGCAACTCGTCGCGCCGACCAGCGCGTAGGCGCAGTACTGCGCCTGGATGTTCGCCCACGGGCTGCCCCCGACGTTCTGGAAGAACGACTGGAGGTAGGTCTGGAGCGTCTTGCTCGAGTACATCGCCCCGCTCGTGTCCTCGGTCGTGAAACCGCTCTTCCATTCGGGACCCCACCAGACGAGGTAGACGGCGGGCTTCTGCTCGACGCCGATCGCTCCCGGGCCGACGTTGCCGCCGTGGTAGATGAGGTCGTTCGTGAGAGCGTTCGGGTCGACGCCCACCGTCGAGGTCTGGCCCTGGGCCCAGAAGAAGTGCTTGGGGTTGGTCAGAGGTGCCGTGGCAGAGCTCGCAGCTCCTGCGCCGACGATCCCGACGAGAAGCACGACAACGCACGCAACTCCCAGGCCCCGCAGCCCGAGTCTTAGAATGCTCATCCGCAATAACTCCTCCAAAGGTGACAAAGACGCCGCAATCTCTACCCGCTTATGGCTCCAAGCGAAACAAAGTCGATTCGATTGAATCATCAGTCAAATAGATTGACTGGTCAGTCAAAAAGGAGTGTCAGATTTTTCTGTTTAGACACACGTAAGGGGAGGGAAGAGTGGCGCGGGCTCTTTGCAGCCCGACGACCATCCCCACCCCTTCAGCAAGGAGAGCACGCATGCGACGGCTCGTAGCAGTTGCATTCGCCGTCGGCACAGTCGCACTCGCCCTGGGCGGCCCGGCTCAGGCGACGGACTCGTCGACGTCGATCCCGTTCCACGCCCGGATCGGTCACATCCTCGGCATCCTCCCGCCCCTGGACCTCACGGCCTCGAACGGCCAGGTCGCGAACAGCGCTCCGGCGAGTGGCTCGCTCTACTATAACGGCGGGCCGGTCATGACGACCAACAAGGTCTACGCCATCTATTGGCAGCCGCCCGGCTATGGGTTTCCGAGTGGGTACTCCGCTGAGATCAACCAGTACTTCAAGGATCTCCAGGCAGCGAACGGTAAGAACACGAACACCTACGACAACGCGACGCAGTACTACCAGCAGAGCGGCTCGGCGAAGCAGTACGTCCAGGAGCACACGACATTCGCCGGCTCCACGCTCGACACGAACGCCCTCCCGCCGCTCGATCCGGTCAACTGCCCGGACTCGCCGGTGGCGGCTACGAACGGCGGCGCGAGCGCTCCCTCGACGACCTCCGGCTGCGTCACGGACCAGCAGGTGCAGGAGGAGATCTCGTCCGTGGTCAAGGCGAAGCGCTGGCCGGTGAGCAACACGACCGAGTTCTTCATGTTCACGGCGCCCAACATCGGCACGTGCTTCCCGGCGACGGTCGGAGTGGAGGAGGGAGGCGTCGAGACGACGGTGACCGCGCCGCTCTGCTCCTTCTCGTACTTCTGCGCCTACCACAGCGCGTACTTCGACTCGACCGTCAACGCGAGCTCGCAGATCATCTACTCGAACATGCCGTACGCGGCCCAGACCGCCGGCAACCCGCTGACGTGCGACGTCCAGGAGTATCCGAACGGCAACCCGGCGGACGCCACGATCAACGTGACGAGCCACGAGCACAACGAGAGCATCACCGACCCGTTCGGCACCGGATGGTGGGACAGCAACCCGGACGACAGCGCCGCCGGCTTCGAGAACGGCGACATGTGCGCGTGGGACTTCGGGACGACCTACGGCCCGTCCGGCTCGGAGTACAACCAGACGATCAACAGCCACCACTACCTGATGCAGCTCGAGTGGGACAACACGACGAACGGCTGTCCCGGCTCGGATTCGGCCGGGAACCCGGTCAGCCACCCCAACTACGACACGCCCGAGATCTCGCTGACGCCGAGCACCGGCTTCGGCACGGCTCCGTTCAAGATCTCCGGGCTGTTCTACTCGGTCGGCGACAAGATCGCGAGCACGTTCAGCGACGCCGGCACGACGACGGCCCTCAGCTCGTCGACGGCCGACCCGAGCGGGCAGTTCTCGCTCATGACGAAGGTCCCGCGCACCGCACAGGCGGGCACCGCCACGGTGACGAGCAAGGGCAGCTCGGGCAGCGCCTCAGCGTTGTTCACCGTCCCTTCGCCATAGATCGCAGCTGATGGGAGAGGCGGCCGAGCTCTGGCCGCCTCTCCCAGGGCTCGGCGCCCCGGGGGCCGGCTTTACCAGCTGCTTACAGCAGGCTGTTGACGTGCAGGCAGAGAGGCCGACAATTGGAGTGCGGGGAGGCACGACGAGCCAAGGAGACTCAATGAAGAAGCTAATTCCATTCGTGCTCGCCGCCTTGATGATCCCAGGCGTCGCGTTCGCCAAGGGGCCGAAGCCGGACAAGGGCCTGCACGGCAATCACGGCAGGGCAAGAGTCATGTACGTGCTCAGGGGCATGATCTATGCCTACACCGCGTACGACTCGTCGACGAGCACCCCCGGTTCGATCACGATCGACGTGAGCCACTCGAACCGTCACGGCAGGCTGCTCGCCGGTCAAACGATCACGATCGGCACCGGGCCGAAGACAAGGATCCTGCTGAAGAACGGCGTCGCCTCGATCGCCGCCTCCCAGCCGGGCGACCGTGGCACGGTCAAGATCCGCGGCTCGCGGTTGGCCTTCAAGAGCGCCACGCTCGCCGATGTGCAGAACGCACTGCTGGATCAGCCCTCCTTCAAGGTCATCGACCGCGGCCCGACCAGCTCGGGCTAGCCCTTCGCAGACAGAACGCAGCGGCGGCGGGGTCTGCGGCCATCGAGGCCCCGCCCGGCGCGATTAGCGGCTTCGCCCGCGCGGAACATCCGCTACATGGCCGACGCCGTGGTCACGGTCGCCCAAGTGAAGGCGTTCAAGACGCAGTCGGGGAACACGCGCTTCGTGCTGCGCGAGACGAGGGCCGCGAGTACACGACCTTCCGTGAGCAGATCGCCCACGACGCCCTCGCCGCCGAGGGGAGGCGAGCGCGCATCACGTTCCACGAGCAGCAGCGCGGCAACTTTACGAACGTCTACCTCGACGCGGTCGAGCCCCTCGAGGAGCCGCCCGAGGGAGGTTCGTCAGAGGCGGTCGAGGAGGTCGCGTGGAAGACGGCCGTGGATGCCGCTCCGTGGCTGCTCGGCGGCGAGCCCGAGGAGGCCGTTCCGCCGGAGGAACTCTTCGAACGCCTGCAACCGTTCAAGGAACGCGTCGCCGAGGACATCCGCTGGGAGCCCCCGGACGAGCCGGACTAGGCGCGGACTGCCTGGGGGCGGACTACGAGCAGGTCGAGACCGCGGCGCGGCGGCGCTCCGCCGTCTCGCGGCCCCAGCGCGCGAATGCATCGCCTGCGGCGGAGATCCCGCCGAGCCAGCCGAACATCCCGAACGCGAGCACGTAAAGCGCTGGAATCCAGATCCAACTCAACATGTGCCCAGCGTAGCGATCGGCCCGTTAGGCCCATGTGAAGCTTTCAGTAGGCCGATGTGAAGCTTTCAGCGCCTTACGAATAGCTGAGCTCGCGGAGCAGGTCGCCCGCCTCCGCCTCGACGTCCGCCAGCTGCTCCGGCGTCAGCTCCCGGCGCCAGCGGCCGATCGAGGAGTCGCGGAAGCGGTCGATCGCGCGATGCGTCGAGGCCGCATTCGCGCTGAGGAACCCCGCGAGCCGATCGGCCACGCTCGCGAGCTCCTCGTAGCGGATCTCGAGCAAACGGTCGCCCGCACCGGCCGCCTGCACGGCCTCGACGTACCGTCGCCAGGCCCACGCGCAACGGCGGGCATCGCTCACCCGCGGGAATTCCTCGCGCCGCTCGGGCTCGACCCAGAAGCGCGGCTCGGCGCCGTACGGCAGACGCGCGTCGTCCCGTCCCTCCTGCTCCGCGTTGAGCCAACCGCGCTCGAGCAGGGAGCAGACGACGTCTCGGCCGTCCCGCACCACGTGGACCGCGAGCGCCTGCGGATAGGCCTCGAGAGCAGCGGCGAGCACGTGCGCGGTCTCGGGCGTCTGCTCGACGCCGCGCAGCCCCCAGGCGAGCCCGATGCGTCGGATCCGCTCGAGGATCGTCCGTAGCTCGGCCGCGGACGGAGCCGTCGGCAGAGCCGCCTTCCAGGGCGTCACCTCGCCGAAGTCGACGAAGCCGGGCAGTCCACCGATCGCGCGGCCGACGAACGTCGTCCCCGAGCGCGGGCAGCCGACGACGAAGACGAGCCGCTCCTCGCGCCCGAGCCTCGGCCGCTGCACCAGTGCGCGCTCCGCGACGCGCGCCCCGGCGGTGCAGTAGTCCAGAAGCGCGCTCACAAGACCTCGGGAAGCGAGTCCGGCACGAGCCCGAGCCCCTGCCGGAGGGTGTCGATCAGCCGCTGCGCGTCGGCGAGCAGCGCAGCGAGCTCGTCGACCTCGTCCCTGGGCACCTCGATCGTCACGCGCACCGGCGAGCGAGCCGTGGAGGAGAGCGCCAGCGTCTCGAGGTCGTCGGTCGCGAGCGCCGTCACGTCGAGATACTCGTCCCGCGCCAGCCTCTGCCCCGGCTCGAACCGCTCCGCGGCCGTGCCGAGCCGCTCGGCGAGCACGCCGGCGTAGTGGCCGGGCACCCGGATCGTCGCCTCGCCGCTGCGGAGCCCGATCGTCGCCGACCAGCTCCCGTAGCCGTCCCCGCCGCCGTCGTGCCGGAGCACGGCAACTGCGCACGACTCGGTGACCCCGATCGGATACCGCTCGTCCATCAGCCTCAGCCTAGCCCCGGTCCCCGGACGTCCCTGGGAAGGGGCGTCCGGCCGGACGAGCCCGCGTGAGCGCCGGTATATTGGCTCGCCGCACATGGCGAACGAGACAATCAACGACCCGCGGCTCGAGGAAGGCGTTTGGACGACCGATCCCGAGAGCGGCGAGCTCGTCCCCGACTACGAGTCCACCTTCCCCACGATCGAGGAGGGGCAGGTCGTGAACGGCACCGTCGTCCGCGTCGACAAGGACGAGGTGCTCGTCGACATCGGCTACAAGTCGGAAGGCGTCATCCCTGTCTCCGAGCTCTCGATTCGCCGCTCGATCAACCCCGAGGACGAGGTCTCGCTCGGCGACGACATCGCCGCGCTCGTGCTGACGAAGGAGGACGCCGAGGGCCGGCTGATCCTCTCGAAGAAGCGCGCGCGCTTCGAGATCGCGTGGAAGGCGATCGAGACCGCCCACGAGAAGGGCGAGCCGGTCACCGGGCGCGTGATCGAGGTCGTCAAGGGCGGTCTCATCCTCGACCTGGGCGTGCGCGGCTTCCTGCCGGCGTCGCTCGTCGACATCCGCCGCGTGCAGGACCTCGACGAATTCCTCGGCCAGGAGCTCGAGTGCAAGGTGATCGAGCTCAACCGCTCGCGCAACAACGTCGTCCTCTCGCGCCGCGCCGTGCTCGAGGAGGAGCGCAAGGAGCAGCGGCAGCGGATCCTCGACCACCTCAATCCGGGCGACGTCGTGGAGGGAACGATCTCGAACATCGTCGACTTCGGCGCCTTCGTCGACCTCGACGGGATGGACGGCCTGATCCACATCTCCGAGCTCTCGTGGAGTCACGTCAACCATCCGTCCGAGGTCCTGGAGATCGGCCAGACCGTCAAGGTGCAGGTTCTGGACATCGACCGCGAGCGCCAGCGGATCTCGCTCGGCCTCAAGCAGACCCAGTCCGACCCGTGGCAACAGGTGCTCGACAGCTATCAGGAGGGCGACGTCGTGCGGGGCACCGTGACCAAGGTCGTCACGTTCGGCGCCTTCGTCGAGATCCTGCCGGGCGTCGAGGGGCTCGTCCACATCTCCGAGCTCGCGCAGCACCACGTCGAGAACCCGCGCGAGATCGTCTCGCAGGGCGACCAGGTCAACGTCAGGATCCTCGAGGTCGACGCCGATCGCCGCCGCCTCTCGCTCTCGCTCAAGCGCGTCGAGGACGGGATGCCCGTGCAGCCGAAGCCCGGCGAGGAGGCCGAGCCGCCGGCGCTCGGGCTCTCCGACGAGGTGTTCGCCGACGAGGTTCCCGCCGCCGAGGCGCTCGAGGCGCCGGCCGAGGGAGCCGAGGCCGAGGCCGAGCCTGCCGCCGAAGCCGAGCCGGCTGTCGAGGAAGAGCCGGCTGCCGAGGACGAGCCGGCCGTCGAGGAAGACTCGGCCGCCGAGGACGAGCCGGCCGCCGAGGTGGAGGCCGTCGAGGAGCCGCCGGCGGCACCGGTCGAGGAGCCTGCAGTCGAGGAACCTGCGGCCGAGGAGCCTGTCGCCCAGGAAGCCGAACCCGAGACCGAGGTCGTCGAGGAGGAGCCCGCGGCCGAGGAACCGGAGCCGGTCGCCGCGGAGGAGCCGGTGGCCGAGGCCGAGCCCGCGGAGGGCTCGGATGAGGAACCCGCCGCGTAGCGCCACTCGGGGCGCCACGGATCTGGCGTCGTGCTTCGGTTCATCGATGCACACGGCTCTGGGACGATCGGCTTTCCGCGCGCGGAGGCGAGACCGCGCTCTCGCCGGAGCGCATGAGCGGTCGGCGACGCGTGCCGAAGGAGGGGGCTCGTGGGGGAACCATGGGTTCCCCCACGTCTAGACCGCTCGCGGTCGCGCTCACGGGCGGCATCGCTGCCGGCAAGACCGAGGCGCTGAATGCCTTCGCGCGCCACGGCGCGGCCGTGATCTCCAGCGACGACGTCGTCCACCGGCTCTACCGCGAGGACGACGGCCTACAGGCAGCCCTGCGGGAACGCTGGGGCGAGCGCGTCTTCCGCGACGGCGAGGTCGACAGGGAGGGGATCGGCCGGATCGTCTTCGCGGACCGTGCCGAGCTCGCCTGGCTCGAGTCGGAGCTCCATCCACGAGTGCGGGCAGCGACCGACGAGTGGCTGGCCGAGCAGACGGCCGACGTCTCCGTCGCCGAGATTCCTCTTCTCTACGAGACCGGCGGCGAGGCGCGGTTCGACCGCGTCGTCGTCGTGACCGCGCCGCCCGAGGTGCGCAAGGAACGGCGCGGCGCGGTCGCCGACAGGGAGGACCGCATGGTCCCCGAAGAGGAGAAAGTGCGGCGGGCGGACTTCTCCTACGTCAACGACGGCTCGCTCGAAGAGCTCGACGCCTTCGTCGCCGGGGTGCTGGAGGAGCTACGACGCTCCTGAGACGCTGGATCGCCGCCGCCGTCATCGTCCTAGGGGCGCTCGGCGTGTTCGTGTACCTGCAGCGCACCGAGCCGTCGTGGTACGCGCGCCTTTGGTACCCGCTCCACTACGCGACGATCGTCCGCGTGCACGCCAACGAGAACCGCATCGATCCGGCTCTGCTCGCCGCCGTGATCGAGTCCGAGAGCAAGTTCAACCGGGAAGCCCGCTCGAGAGCCGGTGCCGTCGGCCTGATGCAGCTGACGCCCGGCACGGCCAAGGGCATCGCGAAGGCGACGAACGGCACCCGCTTCCGCGTCTCCGACCTCACCGACCCGGACATCAACGTCCGCTACGGCGCGTGGTATCTCCGGCACCTCCTCGACCGGTACGGCCAGGACGAGCGACTGGCGCTCGCCGCCTACAACGCCGGAGAGGACAACGTCGACCGCTGGGAGAGGGAGCACGTCGGGATCCAGTTCGGCGAGACGCGGGACTACGTCGACAAGGTGGAGCGGCTGAAGAAGATCTACCGCCGCGCCTACGCATCACGGCTCGGTTACTGAAGCGCTTCCACCCGCTCCTCGAGCTCGTTGGCCTTGCTCGTGAGCGCGGCGAAGCCGGCCTGGAGGAAGTCGTTGAGCCCGGCGGCACCGAGCGTCCACGCCAGGATCCGCCCGAGGCGCGGCGCCACGATCTGCGTCGCGCCGAGGCCTGCCGCGACCCAGGTGCCCACGCAACGGGTGCACGTCACGAGCTCCCCGATCGCCTGCCGCATCCCGCCGCTCTCGAGCGGACGCTCGCCACCCTGATGGGCCTGTCCCGTGACGAAGGGCTCGCGGAGGAAGCTCGTCACCTCGTCGTCGGAAAGCGTCCGCGCTGCCTTGTACGTCGCGAGCGCGAGCGTCACGAGGTCGAGCGTCGTGTGCTCCTGCGGGTCGCGCCCGAGGGCGCGCGCAAGCACGCCCGCGCCTGCGAGACCGCCGCAGAAGGCGGCCATGATCGCGGCGTACGCGCCGTAGGGAGGCGACTGCTCCAGGTCCACTACGGACTTCTGCGCATCCTCGCCGTTCGAGAAACTGGTAGACCGCCGACATGAGGATCCGGGCTGCTGTGCTCGAGGAGTTCGGTCGGCCCCTCGAGGTTCAGGGGGTCGATCTGGCGGAGCCGAAGGCAGGGGAGGTCCTCGTCCGCCTCGTCGCGTGCGGTGTCTGCCACACGGATCTCTACACCGCGTCGGGCGCCGACCCGTCCGGCTATGCGCCGACGGTGCTGGGGCACGAGGGCGCCGGAGTCGTCGAGCGCGTAGGTGAGGGCGTGGGCTCGCTCGCGCCGGGCGACCACGTGGTCACGCTCTTCTCGCCGCAGTGCCGGGAATGCGCGCACTGCCTCGACTCGCGTACCAACCTCTGCCTGGCGATCCGTGAGCAGCAGGGGCGCGGCTTTCTGCCCGACGGGACGACGCGTCTCTCCCGCGACGGCGAGCCGATCCGACACTTCATGGGGACTTCGACCTTCGCCGAGTACACCGTGATGCCGGAGATCGCGCTCGCGAAGATCGCTGCCGAGGCGCCGCTCGACCGCGCCTGCGTCTTCGCCTGCGGGCTCTCGACGGGGATCGGCGCCGCCCTGAACACCGCGCACGTCGAGCCAGGCTCGACGTGCGTCGTCTTCGGCGCGGGCCTCGTCGGGCTCGGCGCCGTCATCGGCTGCCGCCTCAACGGGGCAGAACGGATCGTCTGCGTCGATCCAGCCCAGCAACGGCTCGAGCTCGCACGCGCCCAGGGCGCCACCGAGACGCTCACCGGCGGGCCCGAGGTCGTCGAGCAGATCGTCGAGCTGACCGGTGGCTTCGGCGCGGACTACACCTTCGAGGCGACCGGCCTCGTCGGCGTCATGCGCCAGGCGGTCGAGTCGGCCCGCATGGGCTGGGGGCTCGCGACGGTGTGTGGGGTCGCCGGCAAAGGGGAGACGCTCGAGGTCGTCCCGCGGTTCCTGATCACGGGCCGCCGCGTCGTGGGGTCGTCGTTCGGCGGCGTGAAGGGACGCGACCAGGTGCCGCAGTTCGTCGATCGCTACCTCGCCGGCGACATCGACGTCGACCCGCTCATCTCCCACACGCTCTCGCTCGACGAGGTCAACCGCGGCTTCGACCTCATGCACGCGCAGGACGGCATTCGCAGTGTGATCTCCTTCGACGGCTGACTACCCTGTCCGTAGTGGCCGAGCTACGGACAACCTCCACCTACAGCCCCACCGGCGACCAGCCCCAGGCGATCGAGAAGCTCGCCGACGGGATCCTTGCCGGCGAGCAGTTCCAGACGCTGGTGGGCGCGACCGGCACCGGCAAGACGGCGACGATGGCATGGACGATCGAGAAGGTCGGCCGCCCGGCCCTCGTCATCGCCCACAACAAGACGCTCGCGGCGCAGCTCTGCAACGAGTTCCGGGAGTTCTTCCCGCACAACGCGGTCGAGTACTTCGTCTCCTACTACGACTACTACCAGCCCGAGGCGTACGTCCCGCAGGCCGATCTCTACATCGAGAAGGACTCGTCCCGCAACGACGACATCGCGCGGCTGCGGCTTGCCGCGACGTCGTCCCTCTTCACGCGCCGTGACGTGGTCATCGTCGCGTCCGTCTCCTGCATCTACGGGCTCGGCTCGCCGGAGGAGTGGCGCGAGCGGATGATCTACGTCGAGGTCGGCGCCGAGCACGACCGCGACCTCCTCCTGCGCAAGCTGATCGACTCGCAGTACGTCCGCAACGACACGATGCTCGGGCGCGGCCGCTTCCGCGTGAAGGGCGACGTCGTCGAGGTGCAGCCTGCGAACCAGGAGACCGCGTACCGCATCTCGTTCTTCGGCGACGAGGTGGAGGGGATGACTCACTTCGACCCGCTCACAGGCGAGGTGCTCGCGAAGCTCGACAACCTCTCGATCTGGCCCGCCACCGAGTACGTCACCTCGCAGCCGACCGTCGAGCGCGCCGTCGACGACATCCGACACGAGCTCGAGGCACAGGTCGCGCACTTCGAGGAGGAGGGGAAGCTGCTCGAGGCGCACCGGATCAGGCAGCGCACCGAGTACGACCTCGAGATGCTGAAGGAGCTCGGCTTCTGCAACGGGATCGAGAACTACTCGCGGATCCTCGAGGGGCGGGCGCCCGGCACGCACCCGTTCACGCTGCTCGACTACTTCCCGTCGGACTTCGTCGTCTTCGTCGACGAGTCGCACCAGACGGTGCCGCAGCTCGGCGGCATGTACGAGGGCGACCGCTCGCGCAAGCAGACGCTCGTCGACTTCGGCTTCCGGCTGCCGTCGGCGCTCGACAACCGGCCGCTCCGCTTCGACGAGTTCCTGCGCAAGGTGCCGCAGCTCGTCTTCGTCTCGGCGACGCCTGGGGCCTTCGAGCTCCGCAACTCCACCGTCGTCGCGGAGCAGCTGATCCGGCCGACCGGCATCGTCGACCCCGACGTGGAGCTGCGCGCGACGAAGAACCAGATCGACGACCTGCTGGGCGAGATCCGCGGGCGCGAGGCGGCCGGCGAGCGCGTCCTCGTCACGACGCTGACCAAGAAGATGGCCGAGGACCTGACCGACTACCTGCTCGAGTCGGGCGTCAAGGCGCGCTACCTCCACTCCGAGATCGACACGATCGAGCGGATCCAGATCGTGCGCGAGCTGCGGCTCGGCGAGTACGACGTCCTCGTCGGCGTCAACCTCCTGCGCGAGGGGCTCGACCTGCCCGAGGTGTCGCTGGTGGCGATCCTCGACGCGGACAAGGAGGGCTTCCTGCGCGGGCGCACGAGCCTGATCCAGACGATCGGCCGTGCCGCCCGGAACGTCCACGGCAAGGTGCTGATGTACGCCGACAAGCGGACGGAGGCGATCAAGGAGGCGCTCGACGAGACGGACCGCCGCCGCGCCGTCCAGCTCGCGTACAACGAGGAGCACGGGATCGTGCCGGAGACGATCGCGAAGGGCGTCTCCGACATCGCCGAGCTGCTGCAGCTCGAGTCACCGACGGTGCCCTCGTCGCGGCGGCGGCGCGGTGCGACGAAGGTCGAGGGGATGTCGCGCGAGGAGCTCGAGAAGCTCGTCGTCACGCTCGAAGAGGAGATGTACCTCGCCGCAGAGGAGCTGCGGTTCGAGTACGCGGCGAAGCTGCGCGACGAGATCAAGGATCTGCGGCGCGACTTGCAGGCCTTCGAGCAGACCGCCGCGTAGCGAACGGCACTTACTGCCCCCTCACGCCGCCGCGCTACGCTCCGCGCATGCTTGGAGCCGTCCTCGGCGCGATCATCATCGCCTTCGTCACCGGGGCCCTGGCGCGGTTTGCGCTGCCCGGTCCCGACCCGATGCCTCCATGGCTCACGATCGCGATCGGTCTCGGCGGAAGCGCGATCGGCTACGGGCTCGTGCTCGCGATCGGCGGCCGGGACCAGGCCTCCTGGTCGGGGATTGCGAGCTTCTTCGCTGCGGTCGGCCTCGTCGTGATCTACCGGCGCTTCGTCCAGCGGCGGCCGGTGTGGGGGAGGGACGCCTACCGCTTCCCCGAGCGCGGCTTCGGGGTGGACCACTACCGCGAGCGGTTGAAGCGCGCGGGCATCGATCCCGACCAGATCGGGACGCAGCCGTTCGGCGGCCTCCCGGCCAGGCAGCCGCTGCAGACGTCGCCGGCTAGCGCCCACGTCCCCTCGGGCGACCATCCGACCGAGAATCCGGCGCACTACCTCGGCCTGCTCGAGGAGCTTCACGACACGGGCGTTCTCGAAGACGACGAGTACACGGCGGCGCGGACGCGCCTCCTCGAGAGCCTGCGGTCCTAGATGGTGCTCTGGTTCATCCTCGTTCTTGCCCTCAGCGGGCTGATCGTCGGCGCACTCGCCCGGCTCGCGCTGCCGGGGCCCGACCCGATGGGGATTCTCGCCACGATCGGGCTCGGCCTCGCGGGATCGTTCATCGGCGGCATCCTCTCGTGGCTCGTCCTCGGCCACGCAGGCGGGATCGTCGTGTCGATCCTCGCCGCGACGCTGCTGCTCTACCTCCACCGGCGCTTCGTCCAGCACCGGCCGCTGACGGGGCCGGGAGCGCGGCAGCTTCCTCCGCGCTAGCGCGGGAAGCGCCGCTCGGCACTCAGGGCCCAATCCCCGTGCGACCAGCGGAAGGTGCGGACGACGATCGCGTCTGCGTCAGCCTCGTGGAGGTGGAGCCCGCGCGCCTCGCCCAGCCGCCGCGGGCGCGGCTGGCCCAGCCCGGGCGCGATCGCGACGACGGCCGTGCGCGCCTCGTCTCCGACGACCTCGAATTCGTGCCGCTCGCTCACTGCCGCCTGATGGATGTGACCCGCGAGGACGAGGTCGGCGCCGGCGTCCACGAGCGTGCGCAGCACGCTGTTGCGCCGCGCGACCGGCCGCTTGTGCGCAGCGCGCCAGGGCGCGCCGATCAGGTGGTGGTGGAGGACGGCCACGCGGAGCGCTCCCTCCTCGGCTTCCGCGAGCCGCTGCGCCGCGCGGGCGAGCTGCCCCCGGCTCAGCGCGCCCCCTTGCCGGCGGAACGGCCGGGCGGAGTTGAGCCCGACCACGTGGAGGCCCGGCATCGACGCCGTCGGCTCGGTCGTGTCCCAGATCCGCTCGAACTCCCTCCAGGGCCGCACGAACCGAGCCGGCGTGTACGGGAGGTCGTGGTTGCCGGGCACCGCGAGCACCGTCGGGCCGAGCGAGCGCAGGAGCTTTGCAGCACGCTCGAGCTGCTGCGGGCGCCCGCGATGGGAGAGGTCTCCGGACGCGACGACGAGCTGGGGCTCCAGCCGCTCCACGAGCCGCGCGAGCGCCTGCTCCACTTCCCGCTCCTCATGTGTGCCCGCGTGAAGGTCGGAAACATGGAGGAGCCGGGCATTCACCACCGAGCGAGGCTATAGATGGTGGAAGGCGTGCGCGGGCTTCGCGGTTCGTGGCCTCCAGGAGGCGGCGCCGGGTTTGGCTTCGGAAGAGTCGGGGAGGCGATGCATGAGGAACGACCCACATAGTCGCGGGGCGCGGACTGACTCAAGGCAGAACCTCCCCCACCCGCGATGCATAGCCTCAACGCAACGAGCGAGCCGTCTCTATCGGACGGCTCGCTCCATAGGGCGATGGCGGTATCGGCTCTCCATGTCAGCCGCCGTGCCAGTTCTTTGTGGCCCGAGACGAGGCAAGGTGACAAACCACCTTCGCTGATTCCGCTCAACCGGGCCGTATGACCTACCGACATCTCCCCTGAGTGTCCGTAGCCGTAACGAGGCTATAGATTCCAGTCATGGCCGAAGAAACAGCGGAGATCTTCGACGACCTCTACCTCGGCATACGGGCCGGCGGCGCGTTGCGCAAGCAGCGGCGCGGCGAGGAGCTGACCCACGAGGAGAAGGAAGCGCTCAGCCGCTGGCAGCGCCTCTCCACGGCGCGCAAGGTGGCTGCGATCGGCGCCTTCGCCTTCGGCACGTTCGGGCTCGGCTTCACCTTGGGCGGCCTCGTCTTCGGACGCTGGCGCAAGCCGGGCACCCACTAGCGAGGCCACCCTCCCGCGCCGCGCAGGCCAAGCCTGCACGGCGCTCTTCTCTCGTGCTCCGTCGAGCCTACGCACGTGACGGCCTCGTCTTCGGCCGCTGGCGCAAACCCGGGCGGAACTAGCGTTTCCCTTCTCCGGCTCCGGCGAAGAGCACCGTCGGGGTCTCCTCGTCGGCCGGATCGTGGCCACGTACCACGACGTCGACCAGCGTGGCGACGACCGCCGCGATGGGCGTCGCGATCAGCACGTAGACCGGCCCGAGCAGGTAGCCGATCGCGACGACTGCGACGAGCACGACGAGCGGCGACAGCCCGACCGCATGACCCATGACACGCGGGGCGATGACGTAGTCCTCGAGCTGGCGCAGGACGAGCACGGCGATCCCGGCCCCGAGCGCGACCGTCCAGCTCGCCGTCAGACCGACCCCGACGGCGACCGCGCCGGCGGCCACCGGGCCGACGATCGGCACGAGCTCGACGATGCCCGCGAAGGAGCCGATGAGCAGCCAGTACGGCTCGCCGTCGAGCCAGAACGCGAGCGAGAGCAGCGTCGCGACGATCATGACGAGCAGGAACTGCCCGCGCACGAAGGCGCCGAGCTTCATGTCGATCAGGACCCAGGTGTCGCGGGTCACGCGGCGGTGCTTGCGTGGCAGCAGCGACTGCACCAGGGCGATCGTCCCGTCGCGCTCGAAGATCCAGTAGGCGCCGACGGCGAACATGAACAGGATCCCGACGAGGATCTCGAACAGCGTCTTGGTGACCGTGACCGCCGGGTGGAGGAGGCTGGTGCCCGAGGGAAGCTGCCGCAGCCGCTTGTCGATCGCGCTAAGGATCTCGTGCCGGATCCCGTGCGAGTGGACTGCAGCGTGGTGGAGCTGCGAGGTCGAGGTCGGCACCTGGCCGATCGCCTTGTCGATCTGCGTGATCGCGACCGGCACCACCAGGTAGAGGAAGAGCCCGATCGCCGCGAGGAAGCCGACGTAGTGGAGGACGACACCGACGCTCCGCGGCACATTCGCCCGGCGGTGAAGCCACTCGACGCTCGGCCGCATCGCGGATGCGACCACGAAGCCGAGGAAGAGCAGCGCGATGACGAGCCTGAGCTTCCACAGAGCGAGTGCAACGACGATGATCGCGACGGCGACGAGCGTCGCGGTCGCAGCGCGGCGTGCGGTTCCGGTCACTTCCCGAGGGATTCCCTGTCACAACGAGAACCAAGCCGAACATGGACGCACCAGTGATCGAGGCCCACCGGCACGGGATCGCGCTCGCGCGCCCGCTGCTCCGCGCGCTCGTCCTGGCCCTGGCCGGCGGCTCGTGCTTTCTCGCCCCGTGGACGGCGGTAACCGCCCTCGGGGCGGCGCTGCTCGCCATCGCCGCGCTGATCGCCGTGGTCGCGGTCGCGCGCTGGGACCGCACGCACCTCTCCGTCACCGCAAACGCGCTCGTCGTCGAGCACGGCTTCCTGCGGCGGAGCAGCGCGTCCGTCTCGCTCAACGGGACGGTGTTCGAGATCGAGCGGCCACTGCTCGGTCGCATTCTCGGCTACTGCACCGTCGTCGCCGGCGAGCTCGAGATCGACTGCGTCCCGCGACGGCTCACGCGCCAGCTCCAGCAACGGAAATAGCGCTACCCGAACGTCCGTTCGGGCGGTAGAATGGTCGCCATATGGCTGCCGACGAGCTAGTGGTCCACGGCGCCCGCGAGCACAACCTGAAGGACCTCACCGTCCGCCTGCCGCGGCACCGCCTCATCTGCATCACCGGGCTCTCCGGCTCCGGCAAGTCCTCGCTCGCCTTCGACACGATCTACGCGGAGGGGCAGCGCCGCTACGTCGAGTCGCTGTCCGCGTACGCCCGCCAGTTCCTCCAGATGATGGAGAAGCCCGACGTCGACCACATCGACGGCCTCAGCCCTGCGATCTCGATCGACCAGAAGACGACCTCGCGCAACCCGCGCTCGACGGTCGGCACCGTGACCGAGATCTACGACTACCTGCGCCTGCTCTATGCGCGCGTGGGCCGACCGCATTGCCCGATCTGCGGCAAGCCGATCGCCGGGCAGAGCCTCGACGCGATCGTCGACCAGGTACTGAGGCTCGAGGATGGGACTCGCTTCACGGTCAACGCCCCGATCGTCCGGGACCGCAAAGGGGAGTACAAGGACGTCTTCGAGGACCTGACGCGCGAGGGCTTCACCCGCGTCAAGGTCGACGGCGAGCAGTACGTGCTCGAGGAGGGCGTCCCCGAGCTCGACAAGAAGTTCAAGCACACGATCGAGGTCGTCGTCGACCGGCTCGTGATGCGCGCCGACCTGCGCCTGCGCCTCACCCAGTCGATCGAGACGGCGGCCGGGCTTGCCGACGGGCTCGTGGCTGTGGATCTCGTCGACAGTGCCGATGGGAAGGGGGGCGAGCAGCTCCTCTTCTCCGAGAACTTCGCCTGCCCCGACCACGGCGTCTCGCTGCCGGAGCTCCAGCCGCGGATCTTCTCCTTCAACGCGCCGCACGGCGCCTGCCCGCGCTGCACCGGCCTCGGCTCGCAGCAGGAGATCGACCCGGACCTGCTCGTCCCCGATCCGTCGCTCTCGATCGACGACGGCGCGCTCGTGCCATGGTCGGTCGGCGGCTCGTCCGGGTTCTACGAGGCGGTGATCCAGGCGATCGCCGACCGCTACGAGATCGACACGTCGAAGCCCTGGTCGGAGCTGACCGAGCAGGAGCAGGACCGCTTCCTCAACGGCACGGACGGCGAGAAGATCTACGTCCAGTACCGCAACCGGATGGGACGGCGTCGCCAGTACATGCTCGCGTTCGACGGCATCGTCTCCAGCCTCCAGCGCCGCTACCGCGAGACCGACTCGTCGCAGCAGCGCGAGCGGATCGAGGAGTACATGTCCCTGCGGCCGTGCCCCGTCTGCAAGGGCGCGCGGCTCAAGCCCGAGGTGCTCGCGGTCACCGTCGCGGACAGGTCGATCCACGAGTTCACGCAGCTGTCGGTGACGTCCGCGCTCGTCTTCCTCGACTCGCTCGACCTGACCGAGACCGAGCAGCTGATCGGCCACCGGATCCTCAAAGAGATCCGCGAGCGGCTGACGTTCCTCGACGACGTCGGGGTCGGTTACCTCACGCTCGACCGCGCGGCGGCGACGCTCTCCGGCGGTGAGGCGCAGCGGCTGCGGCTCGCGACGCAGATCGGGTCGCAGCTGGTCGGCGTGCTCTACATCCTCGACGAGCCGTCGATCGGCCTCCACCAGCGCGACAACGCGCGCCTGATCGACACGCTTGAGCGGCTGCGCGACATCGGCAACACCGTCCTCGTCGTCGAGCACGACGAGGAGATGATGCGCCGCTCCGACTGGCTCGTCGACATGGGGCCTGGCGCGGGGCTGCACGGGGGCGAGGTCGTCGCCGAAGGCCCCGCCGCGAAGGTCGAGCGGGTGGGTAAATCGGTCACGGGCCAGTTCCTCGCCGGGAAGCGCTCGATCGCGGTGCCCGAGCGGCGGGAGGAGGACCGCGGCTCGTTCCTCGTCCGCGGCGCCGCACAGCACAACCTCAAGGATCTCGACGTCGAGTTCCCGGTCGGCAAGTTCATCTGCGTCACGGGCGTCTCGGGGTCCGGCAAGTCGACGCTCGTGAACGAGATCGTCTTCAAGGCGCTCGCCAACCGGCTCAACCGCGCACGCGTCAAACCAGGCGCGCACGCCGCGGTCGAGGGCATCGAGATCTTCGACAAGGTGATCGAGATCGACCAGAAGCCGATCGGGCGCACGCCGCGCTCGAACCCGGCGACGTACACCGACCTGTTCACCCACATCCGCGAGCTCTACTCGCTGACGCCCGAGGCGAAGGTGCGCGGCTACAAGCCGGGCCGCTTCTCGTTCAACGTGCGCGGCGGGCGCTGCGAGACGTGCAAGGGCGACGGGCAGATCAAGATCGAGATGCACTTCCTGCCCGACGTCTACGTCCCGTGCGAGACGTGCAAGGGGGCGCGCTACAACCGCGAGACGCTCGAGGTGCGATTCAAGGGGCGCTCGATCGCCGACGTGCTCGAGATGTCGGTCGAGGAGGCGCTCCGCTTCTTCGCCAAGATCCCGAAGATCCGGCGCCGCCTGCAGACGCTCCACGACGTCGGCCTCGACTACATCAAGCTCGGCCAGCCGGCGACGACGCTCTCGGGAGGCGAGGCGCAGCGCGTCAAGCTCGCCGCCGAGCTGTGCAAGGTGGCGACGGGGAAGACGCTCTACATCCTCGACGAGCCGACGACGGGCCTCCACTTCGCGGACATCGAGAAGCTGCTCGAGACCCTGCAACGGCTGGTCGACGGGGGCAACACGATGATCGTGATCGAGCACAACCTCGACGTGATCAAGCAGGCCGACTGGGTGATCGACCTCGGGCCGGAGGGCGGCGAGGCGGGCGGCGAGCTCATCGCCGTCGGGACGCCCGAGGACGTGGCGCAGGTCGAGGAGAGCTCGACCGGCCGGTTCCTCCGGAACGTGCTTCCCGCGCGTGCCGTCGCCGCCGCCTAGGCGACACGTCCGAAACGGACACTTGTCACGGGAGCGAGCCGGCGTAAGACTCGACCGGTGGAGGCAGCACCCGAAGCCGGCTACACCGACGCAGCAGTTGCGGGAGCCGTGCTCGCGACCCTGTTCTTCCCACTCATCGCGCTCATAGCCGCACTCCTGCTGCAGGGAAACGAGCCGGAGCCGCGCAAGAAAGCACAGCTCCGCACCTGGGCCTGGGTCTCGCTGGGATGGCTCGCAGTCGGAACGGTGGTCGTCGTAGTCCTGGCTTCGGTCACCCTCTGAGCGATCCGGGCTAACCTCACCGTCGATGGCGGCGACCGCCGACACTGCTGGCACCTCGGCCTTCGAGCGGAGCTGGTGGCTGCGCGCGCCGGCGGTGCTCGTCGCGCCGCGCGCCGTATTCGTCTCGCTGCGGGACGAGTCGGAGGAAGCGGTCGACTCGAGGCAGGAGCCGCTCACCGCGCTGGCCGCGCTCGCGGGGATCGGGGCGGTGCTCGGGACCCCGGTGGCGCGCCATCTCCTCAACGACGCCTCGTTCTCGGTCTCGCTGATCCCGGTCTGGGCCTTCCTCGGCGGAATCGCCTACGCGGTCGCCGTCTACTGGCTCGGCGGCGGGCTCCTCTACGGCGCGGCGCGGCGCTTCGGCGGCCTCGGCAGCTACCGGCGGGCGCGGAGCGTGCTTGCCCTCTCGTCCGCGCCGGTCGCGCTGGCACTCTTCACGGTCTGGCCGGTCCGGATCGCGATCTACGGTCAGGATCTCTTCCGCACCGGTGGGCGCGACTGGGGGCCGGGCGACCGAACCCTCGGAGCTCTCCTCTACTTCGCATTCGCCTGGAGCGCGGTCCTGCTCGTCGTCGGCGTGCGGAGCGTGCACGGCTGGAGCTGGGGCCGGAGCCTCGCCACCGGTGCGCTCGCGGCGGCACTACCGGCGCTGATCGTGCTCGCGACGGTCGCCTGAGGGCACGTCCTCGAACGCGGCCTGCTCCTCTTCGGGCATTGCGTAGGTGTGTCGCTCCTCGGGGAAGGAGCCGCTCCGGACCTCCTCCACGTAGCGCTCCAGGGCTTCGACGATCGCCTCCCCGAGCTCGGCGTAGCGCTTGACGAAGCGTGGCGCCCGCCCCTCGTAGAAGCCGAGCATGTCGTGCCAGACGAGCACCTGCCCGTCGGTGTCCGCCCCGGCGCCGATGCCGATCGTCGGCACTGCGAGGGCCTGCGTCGCGGCGCGCGCCACTGCCGGAGGCACGGCCTCGAGCACGATCGCGAAGCAGCCCGCGGCCTCGAGCGCGAGCGCGTCCTCGACCAGTTGCCGCGCGCGCTCGGCCGTCCTGCCCTGCGCCTTGAAGCCGCCGAGGACGGTCGCGGTCTGCGGCGTGAGGCCCACGTGCCCCATCACCGGGATCCCCGCGCCGACGATTGCCCGGGCGCGCGCGACCGACGTCCCGCCGCGCTCGAGCTTGACGCCGTCCGCGCCGCCCTCCTTGACGAGCCGCACCGCGTTGCGCACGGCCTGCTCGTCCGACTCCTCGTACGAGCCGAACGGCATGTCGGCGATCACGAGGGGCCGCTTCGCGCCGCGCGTCACCCACTGGGTCATGAACACGATCTCGTCGAGAGAGACCGGCACGGTCGACTCGCGGCCGTGCACGACCATGCCGGAGGAGTCGCCGACGAGGATCAGGTCGACGCCCGCCGTGTCGGCAAGGCGGCCACTCGGCGCGTCGTAGGCAGTGACCATCACGATCTTGTCGCGCCGCCGCTTCATCTCGGCCAGCTCGGGCAGCGGGAGCTTGCCGGCCGTCCAGGAGGCATAGCGCGGGGGCTTCGGGTCGTCGCTCATGTGAGCTCTCCTTCCAGGAGGACGTTGTCGATCAGGCGGGTGGAGCCGACGCGGATCGCGGCGGCCAGGACTCTCGCGTCGCCGAGGTCGAGCACCTCGACGTACTCCGGCTCGAGGCCGTTCAACGAGCTGCGTGCTGCCGCTACGGGATCGGAATCCTGCGCGGCGGACGCGAGCGCGCGCGGCAGGCCGAGGGCGCGCTCCCGCTCCTCGGCGGAGAGACGCCCGTTGCGAGAGGAAAGTGCGAGGCCGTCGGCGTCCCGGACCGTCGGCACGACGCAGATCTCCACCGGGACGTTCAGGTCGCGGACGAGGCGACGGATCACGGCGATCTGCTGCGCATCCTTCTGGCCGAAGTAGGCGCGCTCGGGCCGGACGAGGTCGAACAGCTTCAGGCAGATCGTGGCGACCCCGCGGAAGTGACCGGGGCGGGCCGCGCCCTCCGCCCCCGTCTCGCCCGGATCGACCCACGTCGCGAAGCCGGGCGGGTAGAGCTCGTCGGCGGCCGGCGCGAAGACGACGTCGACCCCCTCGACCTCGGCGATCTCGAGGTCCCGTTCCTCGTCTCGCGGATACGCGTCGAGATCCGCCTGCCGGTCGAATTGCGCCGGATTGACGAACAGCGACATCACGAGCCTGTCGTTCTCCTCCCTGGCCGTCCGGAGGAGCGCGACGTGGCCCTCGTGGAGGGCCCCCATCGTCGGGACGAGCCCCGTGCCGGCAGCCGTCTGGAGCGCGCCGATCGTGCGCACGACCTTCATGCGAGCGCCGCCGTCGCCTCCGCGAGCGTCGCGTAGAGGGCCTCGAGCTCCGGATGCGTGGCCCGGATCGCCTCCTTGTGCGCCTCGACGGTCTTCCAGTCGCCGCGGGCGATCGGCCCGGTGAGCTCGAAGCCGTGGTCGATCGTCCCCTTCATCAGCGGCACGAGCCCTTCGGCCGGCACCCCGAGTCGGACGGCCGCCCGCTGCAACGTCACGAGGTAGTTCGAGGCGAAGACGGCGCCGGCGTGGTAGAGCGTCCGGTCGGCGTCGGCCAGTTCGAAGGGGTGCAGGCCGAGCGTCTCCGCGAGCTCTCGCGCGACCGCCAGCGCTTCGGCGCTCTCGCCGCTGATCGCCGCCCAGGCGCCGTCGAGCTGACCCGGATTACCGCTCCGGTCGAACGTCTGGAGCGGGTGGAGCGAGAAGCGCCGCTCGTGCGGCCCGAGCGCGGCGAGCGGCGTCGCGCCGGAGACGTGTCCCACCCAGGCACGTCCAGGTGTCAGACACCTGGACACGTCTGAAATGGCCGCGTCCGGGACACAGAGGAGGACGACGCCGGGATCGTCCTCGCCCAGGAGGACGCCGCGCTCGCGCAGGCGAGCGCCGATGGCCGAACCGACCCGGCCCGAACCGATGACGTGGACTTCTTCGATCATGTCTCGCTCCAGCTCCGAAGCGGATGCCGGGCAGGAACGAGTGTACCCGGGGCGCCCCCGAACGACCGGGATACGTGCGACCATGGGCCCGCCCGGATGAGCTCCGCCGCCGCAAGCCTCTCCGACTTCTTTCGCCTCTCACCCCGCCGTGAGCTGCTGCTCGGCGCTGCGCTGACCGCCGCCTTCGCGGTGCTCGTCCTTGCCGTCGGCCCTGCCCCCGGGGACGCGCCCGTTCATCTCTACCGGACGTTCCTCGTTCGCGACGGGGCGCTCGTCTGGGACAACTTCTGGTACGCGGGGACCTACCCGCTCGCCTCGTACAGCCTCCTCTACTACCTCCCGGCAGCGCTCGTCGGGAACCTGCCGCTCGTCTTCGGCGCCGCGGTCGCCTCGACCGTGCTCTTCGCCTCGATCGCGCTGCGGGAATGGGGGAGGGACGCACTCTGGCCGTCGCGCGTCTTCGGCGTGCTCGCTGCAGCGCCGATGTTCACCGGGCTCTACGCGTACTCGCTCGGCTTCACAGCGATGCTCGCGACCCTCAAGCTGCTGCAGCTGCGGCGGCTTCGGATGGCGGTGGTCGTGGCCGCGCTCACGGTCGGGTTCAGCCCGCTCGCCTTCGCCTTCCTGTGCCTCGTCGTCGGGTCGTACGCGGTCAGCCGCCGGCGGATCGCGCGGCGGCACGTCTGGTTCGGCGTCGGCCTCGGCGTCGCGGCGGGGATCGAGGCGCTCGCGCTCGTCCTCTTCCCGGGCGCCGGCGGCGGCGTCTACCCGTTCCACTGGATCGACTTCGTCACGGTTCTCGCCGTCACGTCGCTCGGTGTCCTCGTGGCCCGCAATGCCCGAGGCGCCGGGCCGCTGGTCTCGTTCTACGCGCTGTGGGGGCTCGGCAGCGTCGTCGTCTACGCCGTGCCGTCGCCCCTCGGGGACAACTGGACGCGGCTGAGCGCGTTCGTCTTCCCGGTCATGCTGCTCACCGCGAGCCTCGCCGGGTTTCAGCCGCGGCGCCTGGTCGTGCTCGCGCTCGCCGCGGCGTTCGCGTACAACGTCGTGCCGTATGCGCTTCTCGTGCCATCGCGGCTCGACAACAACTCGCAGCAGGCGAGCTTCTGGCGGCCCGCGATCCGTTTCCTCAGGGAGCACGAGCAGCCCGGTTATCGCGTCGAGGTCGTGCCGACGGCCGAGCACTGGGAGGCATACTGGATCCCGAGATCCGGCTTCCCGCTCGCGCGCGGCTGGTATCGCCAGCTCGACGTCGCGGACAACCCGACGCTCTACGCGAACCACCTCGACGCCTCGGCCTACCGCCACTGGCTGCGCTCCGCCGCCGTGCGGTACGTCCTCCTCAGCACCACCGCGCCGCTCGACTGGGACGGCGGCCCGCAGGAGGCACGCGTCCTGCGCTCGAAGCAGTCTGGGCTTAGGGTCGTCTCCCGGCGCCGGAACTGGACGATCTACGAGCTCCCGCACGCGACGCCGCTCCTCACCGGCCCGGCGAGCCCGATCGTCACCTCCTTCGGGCACACGGCGATCCGTGGGCGGGTCTTTGCTGCGGGGCGCTACCTCCTGCGCGCGCACTACAGCCCGTACCTGCGCTTGCAGGGGGAGGGTTGCGTCGCGCCAGGGCCGGACAAGATGACGCTCCTCGAGCTGACGCGCGCCGAACGGTTCGCGATCAGCGTGCCGGGGACGCCCGACGGCCTCGTCCGCGAGCTCTTCGGCGGCAAGGAAGCCGCCTGCGACTCGTAGCCCGGCTAGCATCCGAACCGTGCCGATCTACGAATACGTCTGCCTGCAGTGCGAGTCGCACTTCGAGGAGCTCGTCCGCGGCGAGGAGCAGGTCGAGTGCCCCGACTGCGCCGCCACGAACGTCTCACGCCAGTTCTCCTCCTTCGCCGTACACGGCGTGACGAAGCCCGTCACCGCGGGCGGCGGTGGGGGCGGAGGCTGCTGCGGCGGCTCGTGCGGCTGCGGCCACTAGCTCCGTCATGGGCCGGGGGGACGCCGACGGCGAGCTGCTGACGCCCGCCGCCCACGCGCAGCTCGAGTCGGAGCTCGCCGAGCTCGAGGGGCCGAAGCGGGCGGCGGCCGTAGAGGCCATCGCGACCGCACGAGCGCACGGGGACCTCTCCGAGAACTTCGAGTACCACGCGGCGAAGAACGAACAGGGGCTGCTCGAGGCGCGCATCCGGGTGCTGCGCCACCGGCTCCAGCACGCGACGATCGTGGACGAGGAGGCGGCCGCCGCGAGCGGGGTGGTCACCGTCGGCTCACGGGTCGAGCTCGAGCGCGACGACGGAGAGCGGCTCGAGATCGAGATCACGGGCGTCGGCGGAGTCTCGCCCGACTCGCCCGTCGGCCGGGCGCTGCTGGGCAAGGCACCGGGCGACGAGATCGAGGTCGAGGCTCCCCGCGGCCGCTGGCGGGCTCGCATCGTGTCCGTCGGGCGGGCCTCGTAGACTCGACTCTGTGAGTGCAGTGCCCGTCGCGCCGGTGGAGACGCTCGAGGGATACGCGGTCGAGACGGCCTCGTGCACGCGCTGCCGGCTGGCTCAGGGACGGACGCAGGTCGTCTTCGGCGCCGGCAACCCGAGCGCCGATCTGATGTTCGTCGGCGAGGCGCCGGGCTTCCACGAGGACAAGCAGGGCGTCCCCTTCGTCGGCCAGGCGGGGAAGCTGCTCGAGGGATTACTGGCCGGCGTCGAGCTCCGCCGCGAGGACGTCTACATCGCGAACGTGTTGAAGTGCCGCCCGCCCGGCAACCGCGATCCGCAGCAGGACGAGATCGAGGCGTGCGAGCCGCACCTCTTCCGCCAGATCGAGCTGATCGAGCCGAAGGTGATCGCGACGCTGGGCAACTTCGCGACCAAGCTCCTCTCCGGCCGGCCGCTCGGGATCACGCGGGTGCACGGCCAGGAACAGGAGCTGACGATCGCCGGCCGCAGCGTCCTCCTCTACCCGCTCTACCACCCGGCCGCCGCGCTCTACACGCCGGCGATGCTCAAGGTGCTCGAGGCCGACTTCGCCCGCCTGCCGGGGCTGCTGGGCGCGGCACGAGCCCGTGCCGCTCGAGGCGCTGCCCGAGCCCGAGCCGGAGCCTGCGGTAACCGCTCCGGCCGAGCAGCTCGGCCTCTTCTAGAGCGGCTCGTCGAGCCCCTGCACGGCGACCATGCGCAGGCTCGCGGCGCCTTCGCGCAGCCGGATCGCCTCCTGGTACTCCGGCGACGCGTACCACCGCCTCGCCGCCTCGAGGTCCGGGAACTCGAGCACGACGAGCCGCGACGGATTCCAGTCGCCTTCGAGCACGCGAAGCTCGCCGCCGCGGACGACGAAGCGGCCGTCGCCCCCATGCACGGCATCGGGCGACGCCGCCTGGTAGCGCGCGTACTGCTCGGGATCGTGGACGTCGGTCTCGACGATGACGTAGGCGGGCATGCTTGGATCGTACGCGTGGAGCTGCAGAGCCACTCGCCGAAGGAGACGGAGGCGCTCGCGGCGGAGCTCGCGCGCCGGCTGGCCACCGGCGACGTCGTCACCGTGGCGGGCGAGCTCGGCTCGGGTAAGACGACGTTCGTCCGCGGCGCGTGCGGGGCGCTCGGCGTCCGCGAGCGCGTCACGAGCCCGACCTACACGATCGGCCACCGCTACCACGGCGACGGTGTCGAGGTCTCGCACCTCGACCTCTACCGCTTCGAGGGCGTCTCGCCGGCGGAATGGGGGGACCTCGAGCCGTATTTCGAGAATGCGATCGTGTTCGTCGAGTGGCCGGAGGCGGGAGAGGGCGTCCTGCCGCCGCCTCGCTTCGCGGTCCGTTTGCGGCATGCTGGCGCCGGCAGGGCGGTGGAGATCGAGGAGTGCTGACGCTGGCTTTCGACACGGCGACCGCGGTCGCCACGAGTGCGCTCGTGGACACAGGTTCCAATGGACATTTCGAGGTGCTCGGCGAGCGTTGCTCGCGGGCGCAGACGCTGCTCGAGGACGTCGACGCGCTCCTCCGCCAGGCGGGCGCGCACCCGTCCGATCTCGACCGGCTCGCGGTCGGTCTCGGCCCGGGCAGCTTCACGGGAGTCCGCATCGGGCTCGCGGTGGCGCGCGGGCTCGCGCTCTCGCTCGACCTGCCGGGCTCCGGCGTCTCGACACTGACGGCGCTCGCGGCCGGCGCGCCCGGCGCCGTGCCGGTGATCGACGCGAAGCGGCGCGAGGTCTTCACCCTCGTCGACGGCGAGCCACGCGTGCTCGCGCCCGAGGAGCTGCCGCTGAACGGAGCTGCTCTCTGCGTCGGCGACGGCGCGAGGCGCTACCGGCCGCTGCTCGAGGAGCGCGGCGCCGTCGTCCCCCCGGACGACGACGAGCGCCACCTCCCGCGCGCCCGCTTCCACGCTGCGCTCGCCGGCGAGCCAGGATCGGTGGAAGAGCTCGAGCCCCTGTACCTTCGCGTCCCCGACGCCGACAGGAGCCTCCAGTGACCACGATCGAGCTGCGCCGCCTCGCGCTCGGCGACCTCCTCGAGATCGAGGAGATCGAGCGCCGCTCCTATCCGACGCCGTGGTCACGCTCGATGTTCGCCGGCGAGCTCGCGAAGCCGAGCTCGATCTGCCTCGGCGCCTTCGAGGCCGAGGGCGAGGACGGCGCGCTCGTCGGCTACCTCGTCGTCTCGCGCTACGTCGACGCCTGGCACGTGATGAACGTCGCCGTCGACCCCGAGCACCGCGGGCGCGGCGTCGCGACGATGCTCCTCGAGCGGCTCTTCGACCTCACGGCGGACGACGCCCGCCGCGGCTACACGCTCGAGGTTCGCGTCTCCAACGAGAAGGCGATCTCGCTCTACGAGCGTCTCGGCTTCCGCTCGCGCGGCCTGCGGCGGGGCTACTACACGGACAACCGCGAGGACGCGCTGATCATGTGGAAGGACCCCGTCGCCGCGCGCGGTGCGTGACCCTTTTGTGACGGTACCTGTTACCGGTCTCATCCTCGGCATCGAGACCTCGTGCGACGAGACTGCGGCGGCGCTCGTCACCGACGAGGGGGAGATCCGCTCGAGCGTCGTCTCCTCGCAGGCCGAGCTGCACGCGCGCTACGGCGGCGTCGTGCCGGAGGTCGCGTCGCGGCGTCACCTCGAGCTCGTGACTCCGGTGATTCGCGAGACGCTCGCGGCAGCAGACGCCGGACTCGAGGACGTCGACCGCGTCGCTGTGACCCGGGGGCCGGGACTGATCGGCGCGCTGCTCGTCGGCCTCGCAGCGGCGAAGGCGGTCGCGTGGTCGCGCCGGCTGCCGCTCGTCCCGGTCGACCATCTCGACGGCCATGTCGCCTCGCTCTATCTCCAGCCGGAACCGCTCGAGCCGCCGTTTCTCTGCCTGTTGGCCAGCGGCGGGCACACGATGCTGCTCGACGTCCGCTCGCACACCGAGCGGGAGCTACTCGGCTCGACACTCGACGATGCGGCCGGCGAGGCGTTCGACAAGGGCGCGCGCCTACTCGGCCTCGGCTATCCGGGAGGCCGCGAGATCGACCGGCTGGCACGTGAGGGAGACGCGGCCGCCGTCGAGTTCCCGGTCGCGCGCGTCCCTGGTCTCGACTTCTCGTTCTCGGGGTTGAAGACGGCGCTCCTGTACGCGGTGCGGGGGATCGGAGAAGAGGAGCTCGCCGCCCGGCGCGCCGATCTCGCCGCCTCGTACCAGCACGCGATCGTGCGGGCTCTCGTCGAGCGCGTGCGGGAGGCCGCGCAGCAGACGGGCCGAGATCGGATCGCCATCGTCGGCGGGGTCGCCGCGAACTCGGCCCTCCGGGGTGCGCTTCCGGAGGCGACCGCTGCTCCGCTGGCCCTCTGCACCGACAACGCGGCGATGATCGCTTCGGCTGCCCGCTGGACCGACGAGGTGCCGTACCCGCGTTACCTGGCCCTCGACGCGTACGCGTCGCGCTAAGCTCGCCGCGGCGTCCGGTTTTTTCTGCGCCGTTTGCAGCGACAAAAGGAGCACGCCTTGACCGCAGTCGCAACGACGTCCCACCTGCGCGAGAACCCGTTCGAGCTGGCGCGCGAGCAGCTCCGCCGCGTTGGCTCCACCTTCGAGATCGACTCGAACCTCGTCGCCGTCCTCGGCGAGTGCAAGAAGGCGATCGAGGTCTCGATCCCCGTCAGCATGGACGACGGGACGACGCAGGTCTTCAAGGGCTACCGCGTCACCCACAACATCGCGCGCGGGCCGTCGAAGGGCGGCATCCGCTACCACCCCGACGTCACGATCGACGAGGTCAAGGCGCTCGCGATGTGGATGACGTGGAAGTGCGCGCTGATGGGCATCCCGTTCGGCGGTGCGAAGGGCGGCGTCGTCTGCGACCCGAAGAAGATGTCTCGCCACGAGCTCGAGGGGATGACCCGCCGCTTCACGAGCGAGATCATCAACGAGATCGGGCCGGAGAAGGACATCCCGGCGCCGGATGTCGGCACCGACGGCTCGACGATGGCGTGGATCTTCGACACGTACTCGATGAACAAGGGCCACTCGGTGCTCGGCGTGGTGACCGGCAAGCCGCTCACGATCGGCGGCTCGCTCGGCCGCGTCGAGGCGACCTCGCGCGGCGCGCTCTTCTGCATCCGCGACGCCGTCGCGAAGCTCGACCAGCGCATCGCAGGGATGAAGGTGGTCGTGCAGGGCTTCGGCAACGTCGGCAGCTACCTGGCGCAGTTCCTCCACCAGGAGGGCGCGACCGTCGTCGCGATCTCCGACTCCACGACGGCGCTCTACAACCCCAAGGGCATCGACATCCCGGCTGCGTTCGCCTACAAGGCCGAGAACCGCACGCTCGTCGGCCTCAAGGACGCCGAGACGATTACGAACGAGGACCTCGTGCTGCTCGAGTGCGACATCCTCGCGCCGTGCGCGCTCGAGCAGGTGATCACCGGCCAGAACGCCGATCAGGTCAAGGCCTCGATCATCTGCGAGGGCGCGAACGGGCCGGTCACCCCGGCCGCCGACGCGATCCTCGAGGACAAGGGCGTCCTCATTCTCCCCGACGTGCTCGCCAACGCGGGCGGCGTCGTCGTCTCGTACTTCGAGTGGGTACAGGGCCTCCAGGAGTACTTCTGGAAGGAGGTCGAGGTGAACGCGAAGCTCAACGACATCATGAGTCGCGCCTTCGACGAGACGTGGGAGACCGCCCAGAGCCGCAAGCTGCCGATGCGCGTCGCGGCCTACGGGCTCGCTGTGCAGCGCGTCGCCGAAGCCACCGTCACGCGGGGCATCTACCCGTAACCCGAGTCGTGCTCTACACCGCGGCGGGCTGCCACCTCTGCGCGGCGGCCCGGCGCGTGGTCGCCGCGGCGCACGACGAGCTCGGCTTCGAGCTGCGCGAGGTCGCGATCGACGGCGATCCCGAGCTCGAGGCGGCCTATCGCGAGTGGATCCCGGTCGTGGAGATCGACGGCCGGCGCCGCTTCGTCTACCACGTGCACCCCGACGCGCTCCGGCGGGCGCTCGTGCCCTAGCGGTCATTGGTGCGCGAACGTCTGCACGCGGAGGGAAGACCGCGCTCTTCCCGGAGCGCACCGTTCGGCCGGCTGTTGACCGGCGTGAAGGAGGGGGCTCGTGGGGGAACCATGGGTTCCCCCACGTTCCTTCGTCTACCACGTGCACCCCGACGCGCTTCGTCGCGCGGTTGCACAAGCGGGCGGCTAGTGCAGCCTGGTACAACAGAGAGCGCTGTCACAAGGTTCGGCTGGACGAAGGGGGTTATGTGGCCGAGCGCCTGAACGTCGGCGTCGCCGCCCGCCTGTCCCGGTACCTCCAGGTGCTGACGCAGGCACGGAAGATGGGAAAGACGAGGATCTCCTCGCAGGAGATCGCCGAGTACACGAACATCAACGCGACGCAGATCCGCCGCGACCTGTCCAACTTCGGCAAGTTCGGCAAGCGCGGCGTCGGCTACTCGATCGAGCTCCTGCTCGACGCGATCCGGAAGATCCTCCGCACCCAGGGGCAGCACAACGTCGCGCTCGTCGGCGCCGGCCGGCTCGGGCAGGCGATCGCCTCGTCCTCGATCTTCGCGGAGCACGGGATCAACATCGCCGTCGTCGTCGACACCGACGAGGGCAAGCTCGGCCAGCCGATCGGGCACGTCTCGGTCGAGCCGTACAAGCGGCTGCCGGAGCTCGTACGCGACCGCAACGTCGTCGTCGGCGTGCTGGCGGTGCCGGCGGACGCTGCCCAGCGGGCGGCGGACGACCTCGTCTCGGCCGGGGTGAAGATCGTCTTCAACTACTCCGAGGCGCTGCTCGAGACTCCCGCCGACGTGACGGTGCACACGTCCAATCCCGCGGTCGAGCTGCTCTACGCGCTCTACTTTCATCTGACCTAGCGCTTGACAACATGTCGCCGGACGACATATAGTCCGGCGCGTGGAGATCCGGCGACCGACCTATTTCGTCCTGGCGGCTCTCCTCGATGGGCCACTGCATGGCTACGCGATCATCCGGCGCGCTGCCGACCTCTCCGGCGGCGAGGTGCGGCTCAGCACCGGCACACTCTTCGGCGCGCTCGACCGTCTCGTCGAGTCAGGCCTCGTCGAGGCCGGCGAAGAGGAGAAGGTCGGGGGCCGAGTCCGCCGCGCGTACACGCTGCGGCAGGAAGGTCACGCGGCGCTCGCGGCCGAGGCGGGCCGGATGCGGCGTGCGGCACGGGTCGTGGAAGCGAGGGTCGCGAAGGCGGCCGGCTGATGCGCGAGTTGCTTGCCCTCGCCTGCCGCGCGTTCCCGCGCGACCATCGCGCCCGCCGGAGCGACGAGGTCGTCGACACGGCGCTGCTCGCGGCGGAAGGCTCGGCCCGGCGCGCAACTCGCGAGGCGCTCTCCCTCGTCAGGGCTGGAGTGCGGCAGCGGCTGCGGGGCGAGTCGCACCGCTCGCTCCGGGACGGTTGCGCACTGCTCGCCGGCCTCCTCGCACTCGTCAACCTCGCGGTGGCGCTCGCAGGGATCACGGCGCGCCTCGACTTCCACGGTGGGCTCCAGCTCACGCCCGGTTACGGGCCGTACGTGATCGATGCCTGGTGGATCGCATTCGTCGTCGCTGCCGTCGCCGCTGTCGTCGGCATCGCGCTCGGCAACCGGCGGCTCGCGCTCGGCGGCGCGCTCGCGAATCTCGGCGTGGTCGCGTACGACGCGGTCTTCCTCGTGGGCGGCTCGCCGTACGACGGACGCGGCCACCTGGACGTCTTCACCTACACCCAGACGTCGAGCTTCCCCGCCGGCCGGCAGTGGCTCGCGGCGGCGGTCGTGCTCGCGGCGGCCGCGGGGGCCGCGGCGCCGCTTCGCCGGGCGTCGCTCACGCGCTTGCTGCCGGCATTCGGCGCCGCGGTTGTGCTCGTTGCGCTCTCGCGCCTGACGTGGGGCGCGTTCTTCTTCCTCCGCTGGCCGCTCGCGGTGGTCGTCCTCCTCGCCGTCGCATTCGGGACGGTCGCGCCGCGGCTCGCGGTCCTCGCGTTGGGCAGCATGCTCGCCGCTCTGCCGAGCGTCGTCGGATACCTGACGGCGCCCAACCTCCACCACGATCCGGTCGTGACCGCCGTCGTCGTGGCCGGGCTCGCGCTGGGGACCTTCCTGCCGCTCACGCAGCTGACTCGCCGCCGCCTGGCATAGCCTCCGCCTCGTGCGGGTGCTGCTCTGGCACGGGTACCTCCTCGGAGGAACCGGCTCGAACGTCTACACGCGTGCGCTCGCGCGCGAGTGGAGCCTCGCGGGACACGACGTCACGGTCGTCTGCCAGGAGCGGCATCCCGAGCGCTATGACCTCGGCGGCGCGCGTGTCGTCGTGCCGGAGCTTCCCGACCGCCTGCTGCCCACCTTCGTCCTCGACCGCTACGAGGAGCTCGAGGCGCGGCTGCTCGTGGACTTCTCCGCGCCGGAGCGGGAGGCGTACGTGGAGGCGAACGCCGCGGCCCTGCGGGAGCTCGCGCCGGCGGATCTCGTCTTCGCGAACCACGTCCTCCTGGGTGCGCCGGTCGGGGCCGCGAGCGGGCTGCCGTTTCGAGTCAAGGCGCACGGCTCGGAGCTCGAGTACGCGATGCGCGGTCGTCCCGACCTCGCGCGCTGGGGTGAGGAGACGCTCGCCGATGCTGAGGTCGTCTACGCCGGGTCCGAGCACATCCGGGACGTGCTCGAGGAGGTCGTCGGGGACCTCGACCGAGTCGAGATCGTGCCTCCGGGCGTCGACGTGGACGAGTTCCGGCCCGAGCCTCGCGAGAAAGCGCTCGCCGCGTTGCTCGAGGAGGCGCGGGCCGACTCGCCGAATCCGGGCAACGTCGACGAGCGACAGCCGGACGAGGCGAACCCCGCTCGCTTCGCGCGCTTCTTCGCCGAGGAGCGCCCGACGGTCGTCTACTTCGGGAAGCTGATCGAGAACAAGGGCGTCCAGGTCCTGCTCGAGGCCATCGCCGGCCTCGACGCGCGAGCCGTCGTCGTCGGCTTCGGCGACTTCCGCGACCAGCTCGAGGCGCTGGCTCCACTCGGCACGCTGTTCACGGGGCCGCTGGAGCACCGCCATCTTCGCCATCTGCTGCCGCTGTGCGGCGTCGCGGTCGTCCCGTCGATCTTCCCCGAGGCGTTCGGGATGGTCGCGGCGGAGGCAGCGGCGGCCGGCGTGCTGCCCGTCGTGTCCGCGCACTCGGGCCTCGCGGAGGTCGCCGCCGGAATCGGCGAGGAGGTCGGGCCCGAGACGGCGGCGCTCCTCTCCTTCACGGCAGGCGACGCCGATGCGCTCGGCGAGCGCCTCGCGGCGATCCTCGCGCTCCCGGCCGAGCGCAGGCGCGAGCTCGGCCTCGCCGCGCGCCGCGCCGTCGAACGACGGTGGAGCTGGCGCGTCATCGCGGACCGCTTGCTTCAATCTCGCAAGTAGGCTTTTCGGGTGGGCGAGGAGCAGCGGCTCGGGTACGAGGAGATGCTCGCGCGCTCCCGCGCCGAGTTCGAGGCCGTTCCCGACTTCACGGTCGCCGTGGAGGAGGAGTTCGCCCTCCTCGATCCCGAGACGCTCGACCTCGTCAACCGCTTCGAGGAGCTCCAGGAGGCGGGGAGGGGGACGGACCTCGAGCCGCATCTCGTCGGCGAGCTGATCGCCTCCGAGATCGAGGTGCGCACCGGCCGCTGCGAGTCGTTCGCCGACGCCGCCGCGCTCCTCGGCGAACGTCGGCAGCAGCTCCGCGCGCTCGCCGAGCCGCGCGGGGTCGCGCTCGCCGCGACCGGCACCCACCCGTGGAGCCCCTGGCAGGAGCAGCGGATCATCGACACGCCGCACTACCGCCGCAACAACGAGGTCCTCCGCTACGTCGTCTGGCGCAACAACTCGTTCGGCCAGCACGTGCACGTCGGCATCAACGGCGCCGACCGCGCGATCCGCGTCTGCTCCGCGCTCCGCAACTACCTGCCCGAACTGCTGGCGCTCTCCGGGAGCTCGCCGTTCGTCGAGGGCGTCTTCACGTACCTCCACTCGGCGCGCACACAGATCTTCACGCGCATGTTCCCGCGCTGCGGCATCCCCGACGCGCTCGCGGGCTGGCAGGAGTGGGAGGAGTACGTCCGCTTCCTGTACGAAACCGGCTCGATCACCGAGCACACGCAGATCTGGTGGAGCGTGCGCCCACACCTCGCGTTCCCCACCGTCGAGATCCGGATTTGCGACGCGCAGCCCGACCTCGGGGAGTCGCGCTCGCTCGCCGCGCTCTGCTACGCGCTGACCGCGCGGATCGCCCGTGCGCTGGACGAGGGCGAGCCACTCCCTGACCTGCCGCACCGCCTGCTCGAGGAGAACTTCTGGCGGGCGATCCGCCACGGGCTCTCGGGCGAGCTGATCGACTTCGCGAGCGGGGACGTCGTGCCCGCCCGCACACGCCTCGAGCGGCTCGTCGAATGGGTGCGCCCGGTGGCCGAGGAGCTCGGCGCGGCGGAGTGGCTCGCGATCCCCGAGCGGAGTGCGGCCGAACGCCAAATCGCGCGCCACGAGGAGGGCGCCTCGGCGCGGGAGATCTTCGAGGAGCAGGTCCGCTGGCACCTCCGCACGCCTGCTTCGTGACACGGCGAAACCGGCCTGTGTGGTAAAAACCAGGCCGCGCCGGGGTGTCTCGGCGCTGACTTTGTGACGCCCCGGAGGGAGCCCTAAGCGATGAGTTGGTTCATGCATCACGCCGTGCTGTTTGCGCTTCTGTGCGCGGGCGCAGCCGTCCTCTACGGCCTCGGCCTCACGGTCTGGCTGCTACGTCAGCCGGCCGGTACCGAGCGGATGCAGGAGATCGCGCGCGCGATCCAGGAAGGTGCGGCCGCCTATCTGCGCCGCCAGTACACGACGGTCGCCGTGGTCGCGATCGTGCCGTTCCTGGTGCTCGGCTTCTACCACTCGCTCGGCTGGGGGACTGCGATCGGTTTCCTCATCGGCGCGGTGCTATCGGCGGCGGCCGGCTTCATCGGGATGAACGTTGCGGTGCGCTCGAACGTGCGCACCGCGGAGGCGGCCCGCAAGGGCCTGCCGCCTGCGCTCAACGTCGCCTTCCGGGCAGGTTCCGTCACGGGTCTTCTCGTGGTCGGCCTAGGCCTGTTCGGCGTCGCGGGCTACTACTGGATCCTCACCGCGGGCATCGGCGACACGCCGAACAAGGCGATCCACCACCTCGTCGGGCTCGCGTTCGGCGGCTCGCTCATCTCCGTCTTCGCGCGTCTCGGCGGCGGCATCTACACGAAGGCCGCGGACGTCGGCGCCGACCTCGTCGGCAAGATCGAGGCAGGCATCCCGGAGGACGATCCGCGCAACCCGGCCGTGATCGCGGACAACGTCGGCGACAACGTCGGCGACTGCGCCGGCATGGCAGCCGACCTGTTCGAGACGTACGCCGTGACCGCGGTCGCCGTGATGCTGCTCGGCGTCACTACGGCGTCGGCTTCGGGCAAGAGTCTCTGGCTCTACCCCCTCGCTATCGGCGCGGTCTCGATCATCGCCTCGATCATCGGCGTCCAGTTCGCGCGCGTCCGCGAGGGCGGGAACGTGATGAACGCGCTCTACCGCGCAGTCATCGTCGCCAGCGTCATTTCGGCGCTCATCTTCATTCCGGTGACGAAGGCGTTCGTCGGAGGCCCATTTCTCGGCTTCGGCATCACTCCCGCCGCCATCCACCACTTCTCGTTCGGTGCGCTGTACGGCTCCGCGCTGATCGGGCTTGCCATCACCGCGCTGCTCGTCGGGATCACGGAGTTCTACACGGGCACGCGTTGGAATCCCGTCAAGTCGATCTCGCGGGCCTCGCAGACCGGCCACGCGACGAACATCATCGAGGGCCTCGCCGTCGGGATGCAGGCGACCGCCCTTCCGGTGATCGTGATCGCGATTGGGATCCTCGTCGCGAACCACCTCGCGGGCCTGTTCGGGATCGGCGTCGCAGTCATGGCCCAGCTCTCGATGACCGGCCTCATCGTCGCGCTCGACGCCTACGGCCCGGTCACCGACAACGCCGGCGGCATCGCCGAGATGGCCGACCTCCCGCCCGAGGTGCGCGCGATCACCGACCCGCTCGACGCGGTCGGCAACACGACGAAGGCGGTCACGAAGGGCTATGCGATCGGCTCGGCCGCGCTCGCCGCCCTCGTCCTCTTCGGCTCGTACGCCGACGGTCTCCACACGCAGGCGAAGGCCGGCTCGGCGCTCTCGCACCTGACGTTCGACCTGTCGGACGCCTGGGTGATCGCCGGTCTCTTCATCGGCGGCCTCATGCCGTTCCTCTTCGCCTCGCTCGCGATGCAGGCGGTCGGCCGCGTCGGCGGCGAGGTCGTGGAGGAGGTGCGCCGCCAGTTCCGCGAGCACCCCGGGATCATGGAGGGCACCGAGCGCCCGCAGTACGGCCCGGCGATCGACATCGTCACGGGCTCGGCGATCCGCTCGATGATCCTGCCGGCGCTCGTGCCGATTGCCTTCCCGATCATCGTCGGCCTGATCAACGCGAAGATGCTCGGCGGCCTGCTGATCGGGACGATCGTGACCGGCCTGTTCCTCGCCATCGCGATGACCTCGGGCGGCGGCGCCTGGGACAACGCGAAGAAGCTGATCGAGGACGGCCTCTACGGCGGCAAGGGCTCGGAGGCCCACGCGGCCGCGGTCACCGGCGACACGGTCGGCGACCCGTACAAGGACACGGCAGGCCCGGCGATCAACCCGATGATCAAGATCACGAACATCGTCGCGATCCTGATCATCCCCATCATCATCTCGATCCACGGGTAGCGGAGTACCGTTGGCCGGGTGAGAACGCTCACCCGTGTCGCGGCATCGGCGGGCGCGCTGGCGCTCGTCACGGGAGTGATCGAGCTCCTGAAGGGCCACGTGCCCGTGCTCAGCCTGGCGGTGCTCTACCTGCTCGCCATCATCCCGGTCGCGGTCGCCTGGGGGACCGTCCTCGCGGTGGCTACCGCGATCGGCAGCATGCTCGCCTTCAACTTCTTCTTCGTGCCGCCGCTGTACACGTTCACGATCCAGGACACCAAGAACTGGTTCGCGCTCCTCGTGTTCGTCGTCACCGCCGTCGTCGTGAGTGAGCTTGCGAGCCGGTCACGCCGGCGCGCCGACGAGGCCGAGGCTGCGCTCGGTGCGCTGCGCAAGCTGACGGAAGAACGTGAGAGGCTCGCGGGGGAAGCGCTCGAGGCGGAGGCGCTGCGACGGAGCGATGCCCTCAAGACCGCGCTGCTGCGGTCAGTGTCCCACGACCTGCGCTCGCCGCTCACTGCCATCCTCGCCTCGGCCGACGCGCTCGCGAGCCCAGGCCTGCAGCTGGAGGCGGAAGACAGGCTGACCCTCGCCGAGACGATCCAGGGCGAGGCGACGCGGCTCGACCGCGTCGTCGAGCAGCTGCTCGATCTCTCGCGGCTCGAGGCGGGCGCCGCCGAGCCGCATCGTGAGCTGTGGCACGTGGACGAGCTCGTGGGGCAGGCGCTGACCGGCCTCGGTGCTGAGACGGGGCGCGTCCGGCTCGACATCGGCTCGGAGACGCCGCCGGTGGAGGTGGACGCGGCGCAGGTCGAGCGGGTGCTCGCGAATCTCCTCGACAACGCGCTCCACTACTCGCCGCCGGGATCGCAGGTGCTGCTTCGAGCGGAGCCCGGGGCCACCGAGTTACGGATCCACGTCATCGACTCCGGTGCGGGCCTCCCCGACGAGCAGCGAGAAGCGTTGTTCCAGCCGTTCCGCCGCGGGGCGGCGGGGCACGGCTCGGGGCTCGGTCTCGCCATCGCGCGCGGCTTCGCCGAGGCGAACGGGGGGCGTCTCTGGGCGCAGGACGATCCCGGCGGGGGGCACCTCGTTCTCGCGCTTCCGCTCGCGGAGCGAGGGGCGGTCGTGCGCGCATGACCGCCCGCGTCCTCGTCGTCGACGACGAGCCACAGATCCTGCGGGCGCTGCGAACGAGCCTCCGCGGGGCGGGGTACGAGGTGGAGACGGCCGAGACGGCCGAGGGTGCGCTCGCCGCGCTTGCCGCCAACCCGCCCGACGCCGTCGTCCTGGACCTCGTGCTGCCGGATGGCAGCGGCACCCAGATCACCCGCGAGCTCCGCACGTGGAGCAGCGCGCCGGTGATCGTCCTCTCCGTCGTCGGCGACGAGGCCGAGAAGGTGGCAGCGCTCGACGCCGGCGCCGACGACTACGTGACGAAGCCCTTCGGCGTCGACGAGCTGCTCGCCCGGCTGCGCGCGGCATTGCGGCGCGCCGACGCTCCAGCCGAGCCCGTCGTCGAGGTCGGCGAGCTCCGGATCGACCTCGAGAAGCGCGCGGTGTCCGTCGGCGGTGAGCCGGTCCAGCTCACCCCGCACGAGTTCGCGCTGCTGCGCGTGCTCGCGCGGAACCCCGGAAAGCTGCTCACGCACACGATGCTCCTGCGCGAGGTGTGGGGGAGGGGCTACGGCGACGAGTCGCACTACCTCCACGTCTACGTCTCGCAGCTGCGACGCAAGCTGGAGCCCGATCCGGCGCGGCCCCGCTTCATCCTCACCGAGCCCGGTGCCGGTTACAGGCTCGCTGCGCCGTCTTGAGCACTTCCTGAGGCCGGCCCATCGGATCCTGACCTCCGGCTGAGCCGGGCGGACCTAGCGTGGGAACGTGAGCGCTGTCACACCCACAGAAGAGCGGTCCCTCGAGCCCAAGCGCCTGCGCCGCGTGCTCGTCGGGCGGCCGATGCGGACCGGCCAGATGCACGAGACGCTGCTGCCGAAGTGGCTCGCGCTGCCGATCTTCGCCTCCGATCCGCTCTCCTCGAATGCTTATGCGACGGAAGAGGCGCTCGTCGTGCTCGTCGGGACGGCGGGGCTCGCGCAGGCCCACATCGTCTTTCCGTTGGCGATCGCGATCGCCGCCCTGCTCGGGATCGTGATCCTCTCCTACCGGCAGACGGTGCGCGTCTACGAGACGAGCGGAGGCGCCTACATTGTCGCTCGGGAGAACCTCGGCACGGCTCCGAGCCTCGTCGCGGCCGCAGCTCTGCTCACGGATTACGTACTGACCGTTGCCGTCTCGATCTCCGCCGGGATCTTCGCGATCACCTCGTTCGCCCCGTCGCTCGGCTCGCATCGCGTCGGGCTCTCGCTCGCTTGCCTCGGCGTGATCGTGCTGGCGAACCTGCGTGGCGTGCGCGAGTCGGGGCTGCTGTTCGCGCTGCCGACCTATGCGTTCATCGTCGCGATCCTCGCCCTCGACGCCGTCGGTCTCGTGGAGATCGCGTCGGGCCACCTGCACCGGGCTGCCGTGCCGACCCCGCTCGCGGCCGGGACGGGCGCCGTCACCACGTTCATCCTCCTGCGAGCCTTCTCGTCCGGGTCGACCGCGCTGACCGGCGTGGAGGCGATCGCGAACGGCGTCAACGCCTTCCGCCACCCGCAAGGGAAGAACGCGGCCAGGACGCTCGGAATCCTCGGCTTGCTCACGATCGTGATGTTCCTCGGCCTCTCGTATCTCGCCGTGCGCGTGCACGCGGCTCCGAGCGCCACGGCTTCCGTCGTGTCCCAGATCGCGAAGTCCGTCTTCCAGCCGGGCTCTGTCGGCGGCTTCATGTTCTACGTCGTCCAGGCGACCACGCTGCTGATCCTGATCCTCGCCGCGAACACGTCGTTCCAGGGCTTCCCGCGGCTCTCGGCGCTGCTCGCGCGGGATCGCTTCGCGCCGCGGCAGTTCTCGAACCTCGGCGACCGGCTCGTCTTCTCGAACGGGATGCTCGTGCTCGCGGCGGCCGCGGCCGGCTTGCTCGTCATCTACAAGGCGAACACCAACAGCCTCATCCATCTCTACGTGATCGGCGTCTTCACGGCGTTCACGATCTCGCAGCTGGGCATGGTGCGCTACTGGTTCCGCGTGCGGACGCCCGGCTGGCACGGCCGGGCTGTGATCAACGGCGTCGGCGCCTTGGCGACCGGGCTCGTCACGGTGATCGTGATCTGGACGAAGTTCGCCGAGGGCGCGTGGCTCGTCACGGTCGCGATTCCGGTGCTTGTCGTCGCGATGCTCGGTGTGCGGCGCCATTACGCGCGAGTCGGGCGACGGCTGAGCGCCGGAGCGGCCGCCGTTGCCGCGGCCCCCGATGCCCGCAACCGCACGCTGCTGGTCGTCGAGGAGCTCGACCCCGCCGCGGAGCGTGCGCTCGCCTTCGCGCGGGCGATCGCGCCCGACGGGTTCCGCGCGATTCACGTCCCGCGGCACCGGAGCGATCCCGGGATCGGCCCGCGCTGGTTCCACCTCGCCGGCGGCGAACCGCTCCTCGAGACCCTCGACCCGCACGGCGGCACGGTTGACGCCGTGCTCGAGCAGGTCTGGCGGCTGCCGCGCGGGGAGTCCGACTTCGTCACGGTCGTCGTTCCCGAGCAGTTCCGCCGCCGCGCGCTGGCCGAGGAGGCGCGGCATCCGTTCGAGTTCGCGCTCAAGCTGCGGCTCCTGACCGAGCCCGGTGTCGTGGTCGCCGACGTGCCGACCGTGGACGAGCCTCCGACTGGGCGGCCGCTCGCCGTGCGGATCTTCGTCTCCGGCTCCAACGCCGCCTCGATGCGCGCCCTGAACTGGGCCGAGGCCGTCGGCCTGCCGGACACTCGCGCGGTCAACTTCGCCTTCGACGAAGTCGAGGCGGCGGAGATGCGGCGCAAGTGGCTGGCCGCCGACGCGCGGGTGCCGCTCGAGGTGCTCGCGGCGCCGTACCGGGACATCGGCGACCCTCTCCTCGCGTACCTGCGCGAGCTCACCGGCGAGGGGCACGACGTTCTCGTCGTCCTCCCGGAGCTGATCCTCCGCGGTTGGGCACGGCTCCTCCACAACCAGCGGGCTCTCTACGTGAAGCGGCTCCTGCTCGTCGAGCCGAACGTGATCCTCGCCTCCGTCCCGTACCAGCTCATCCGATGAGGCTCCCGGACGTCGGAGCGTTCCACCGGCGTGCGCGGCGCCTCGCGCGCTGGACCGGCTCGATCGCGTACCGCAGCATCGTCGTGCCGCTCCTCGACCGGGAAGAGACGGAGCATGCGCTCGACCTCGCCTGCCGGCTCGCGGCCGATCGCGGCGCGCAGGTCGTGCTCGTGGCTCCGCTCGTCGTCGACTGCGAGCTGCCCCTCGATGCGCACATGGACGGCACGCTCACGAGCCTGAAGGAGCGCCTCGAGTGCGCAGCCGCGGTCGCGGGCTCGTACGGCGTCGGGGTGCGGCGGGAGATTGTCCGCACGCGGCCGGGGAGCCTCGGCGAGGACGTCGCGCGCGTCGCCGCGGAGCGCCGGGCGGAGCTCGTCGTCGTCGGCTCTCCGGTCGAGTCGCGGCTTGGCTTCCAGCGGGCGTTCCCACGGGATGTCCTGGTGCTCCTCCGCGACGCGCCCTGCCGGGTGATGATCGCCACCGGCCCGGTTGCCGGCACAGGTACTAGAGCGACCGCGGCGGGCACTACAGTCCCGCCGTGGCACGACGGCGGCGCCAGGCCTACGAGCTCGAGCGCGTCCTCGGGGCGAATGCCCTCTTCGCCACCGCGTACGGCAACGTCGGCTCGTCGATCTACTACGCGCTCGGCGTAACCGCGTTCTTCGCGCTCGGCCTCACGCCCGTCGTCTTCGTCATCGCCGGCCTCTTCTTCGCGGCGACGGCCGCGACGTACGCGGAGGGGACGGTCAGCTTCCCGGAGGCCGGGGGCTCGTCGAGCTTCGCGCGCCACGCCTTCAACGAGGTCGTCTCGTTCGGGGCCGCGTGGGCGCAGATGCTCAACTACGTCATCACGATCGCCATCTCGGCGTTCTTCGTGCCGCACTACCTCTCGATCTTCTGGGGACCGCTGAAGGAGAATCCCTGGGACATCATCGGCGGCGCCGTCGTCATCGTCGCCCTCGTCGCCCTGAACATCGTCGGGATCCAGGAGTCGGCGCGGATCAACGTCGTGCTAGCCGCGATCGACTTCGGCACCCAGGTCCTGCTCGTCCTGCTCGGCTTCGTCCTCGTCTTCAGCCCGCACACGCTCGTCACGAACGTGCATCTCGGCACCGCGCCGACCTGGAGCCACTTCCTGCTCGCGATACCGATCGGGATGATCGCCTACACGGGCATCGAGACGGTCTCGAACCTCTCGGAGGAGGCCCGCGACCCCGTGCGGAGCATCCCGCGGTCGATCCTGATGGTCGCGATCGCGGTCTTCGCCATCTACTTCACGCTGCCGTTGATCGCGCTCTCGGCGATGCCGGTGCACCACGGCATCACCAAGCTCGGGCAGCAGCCGGCGCAGGGAGGCTTCGCGAACGACCCGGTGCTCGGCCTCGTCGAGAACCTCGGCCTGCACGGCGCGATCCTCTCGGTGATCAAGGTCTACGTCGGCCTGCTCGCGGCGACGATCCTCTTCATCGCGACGAACGCCGGAGTGATCGGCGCGTCGCGGATCACCTACGCGATGGCCGGCTACCGCCAGCTGCCGGCGCTGTTCCGGCGGCTGCACCCGAAGTTCAAGACGCCGTGGATCTCGCTCGTCGTCTTCGGCGGGCTCGTCTCGATCCTCGTCCTGCTGCCGGGCAAGACGACCTTCCTCGGCACGATGTACTCGTTCGGCGCGATGCTCTCGTTCACGATCGCGCACGCCTCGGTGATCCAGCTGCGGCGGAAGGGGGCGGGGGAGGACATCCCGTGGCGGGCACGTCCGAACTTCCGTTGGCGGGGCGTCGACTGGCCGCTTTTCGCGGTGATCGGCCTCCTCGGGACGGGGCTGTCGTGGCTCGACGTCGTGATCCAGTACCCGAGCACCCGCTACGCCGGGCTCGGCTGGCTCGCGGTGGGCTTCGTCGTCTACGTCGTCTACCGACGCCGGATCCTGCATGTGCCCCTGGCGGAGACGGTGCGCGCGCCGGTCGAGTACGGGCTCGCCGCGGCGCTCGAGTTCCGCAGCATCCTCGTGCCGATCGCGCCCGGGTACGCGTCCGACGAGGCGATGGACTTCGCCTGTCGGCTCGCGGCGGAGCGCCGTGCCTCGATTGTCGCCTTCACGGCGATCGAGGTGCCGCTCGACCTACCGCTCGACGCAGAGCTGCCGGACGACGTGCGAGAGGCGAACGAGCAGCTCGACGAGGCGCGGGCGATCGGCGACTCGTACGGAGTGAACGTGATCGGCCGCATCGCGCGCACGCGGAACATCGGCCGCGCGATCGTCGACGAGGCGATCCGCCGCAACTCCGAGATCATCGTCATGGCCGGCCCACGGAGGGTTCGGCTACAGCACGGGCGGCGCCAGATCTTCGGTGACGCCGTCGACTTCGTCCTCCGCCATGCGCCGTGCCGGGTGATGGTCGCCACGCCCGGGGAACGGGCAGCGTGACCGGGTTCTACAGGCGTTCCATCTTCGCCTTCGGTGTGGTGGCGATCGGGCTCGGGGTCGCGCTGCTCGCCGAGACGGTCGCGCAGGGAGGAGGCTCGACGGGCTACCTCCTCGGCGCGCTCTTCCTGGCGCTCGGGGTCGGCCGCCTGTACCTCCTGCGCCGGAGATAGGCTCACCAGCCGATGGCCCGCAAGCTGCCGCGGCTGCAACGGGTGCTCGACGCTCCGGCGCTCGCCTCGGTTGCGTACGGCGAGGTCGCGTCCTCCCTCTACTTCGCGCTGGGCATCGTCGCGCTCCACGCGCTCGGGCTCACGCCCGCGGTGCTGGCCGTCGTCGGTGTGCTCTTCCTCGTCATCACCCTCTCGTACGCGGAGGGGACGACCACGATCGGCGAGAGCGGCGGAGCCGCGACCTTCGTCCGGGTTGCCTTCAACGACCTCGCCGGTTTCGTCACCGGCTGGGCGCTCTTCCTCGACTACCTGATCGTGATCGCGCTTTCGGCCCTCTTCTTCCCGCACTACCTCGGGCTCGCGATCGGCATGCACTCGATCGCGACGCATCCAGGAGACACGATCGTCGCCTGCGTCGTGATCGCGGCAATCGCGCTCGTGCGCCTGTTCCGCCAGACGCGTCTCTACTCGTTCAGCCTCGTGATCCCCGTCCTCGATCTCGTGACGCAGCTGCTGCTCGTCGCGCTCGGCTTCGCGTTCCTCTTCTCGCCGAGCGCGCTCACGCGCGGGCTCGACGTCGGGTCGCAGCCGTCGTGGCACCAGATCGCATTCGCGCTGCCGCTGGCGTTGCTCGCCTACACGGGGCTCGAGACCGTGGCGAACCTCGCGGAGGAGACGCGCCAGCCCGGCCGCGACCTGCCGCGCAGCCTCTTCATCGGGATCGGTGCGGTCGTGATCGTCACGGTGCTGATCGCGCTCGTCGCGCTCTCCGCTTTCCCGGCGTCGCACGGGACGACGCTGCTCGGCACGACCTGGCAGCGCGCCCCGCTCATGGGAGTCGTCTACGCGCTCGGGCCGCACGTCGCGTTCTGGGTCGAGCGCGCCCTGCGGGTCTACGTCGGGCTGACCGGCGCGTTCATCCTCCTCGTGGCCGCGGCGACGTCGAACTCCGGCTTCGGTCGGCTTGCCCTCTCGCTCGCCGAGCACGGGCAGCTACCGCGCCGCTTCGGCCGGCTCAGCCGCCGCAGCCTTCACTCGCCGGAGACGGTGGTCGCGGCAGCGACGATCTCGATGGCGCTCATCCTTTCGACGGCGTGGACCACCAACCCGGTTGGCTTCCTCGCGAGCCTGTTCAGCTTCGGCGTGCTCGTCGCGTTCACCGCCGCGCAGCTCGCGGTGGTGAAGCTTCGTTTTTCGAAGCCGGCTGCCGAGCGTCCGTTCCGGGTGCCGCTGTCGGTCCGGGTCCGCGGCGCCGACGTCCCGATTCCGAGTGTCGTCGGCGCGCTCGCGACCACGGCGATCTTCGTCGCGGCGATGGTGACGCACATCGGCGCCCGCTACGGCGGCCCGATCTGGCTCGCGGTCGGCGGTGTCGTCTACCTCTTCGTCCGGCGCCGCCGCGGCACCGGCCTGCTCGAGCACGTCGAGCCTGTCGAGGAGGAAGAGCTGCCGCACGCGGAGTTCTCGAAGATCCTCGTGCCGATGAAGCTCGGCGAGATCGGCGAGGAGATGGTCGCCACGGCGGTCAAGCTCGCGCAGGAGCGCGGCGCCGCGGTGGTCGCGCTGCACGTGATCCGCGTGCCGCTCGACCGTCCGCTCGATGCCGAGCTCTTCGACGAGGAGGAGCGGGCTGCGGCGTCGCTCGCGGAAGCCGCCGCCCTCGGCTCCGACCTCGGCGTCGAGGTCGAGACTCGCTCCGTCCGCGCGAGGTCGATCGGCGAGGCGATCGTCCAGGCCGCCGAGGAAACCGGTGCCGACCTGATCGTCCTGGGCTCCTCGCCCCGCTGGCGCCGCCAGTCGCGCTTCTTCTCGCCGACCGTCGACTACGTGCTGCGCAAGGCGCCGGCCGAGGTGCTCGTGGTCGCCTTCCCGCAGGGCGTGCTCGAAGAGGTCTAGCGAGCTACCGTTCGAATTCATGGGAGAGGCCATGCTCAACGCGCTGATCATCGGCTGCGGCCGAGTCGGCTCGGCGGTCGCGCTCCAGCTCAACCAGGAGGGCTGGGACGTGACCGTCATCGACGAGAACGAGGACGCGCTCTCGCGGCTCGGCGAGAGCTGGCCCGGCCGGTTCATCGTCGGCCACGGGATGGACGCCCATCTCCTGCGCGAGGCCGGTATCGAGGAAGCCGACGCAGTCGTCGTCGCCACCGACGGCGACAACACGAACATCATCATCGGACAGGTCGCGCAGAAGCGGTTCGACGTCCGTTGCGTCGTCGTCCGCGTGCTCGATCCCGCCCGCGCGAAGTTCTACAAGGAGCACGGCCTCGCCACGGTCTGCCCGACGGGGGTCGCCATCGACGAGCTCATGGATGCGGCGCGCACGTGCGCGATCCCGGCCCAGCAGCCAGCCGCCGAGGCGGAAGAGGTCGCAGGCTGATGTACGTCATCGTCGCGGGCGGCGGCAAGATCGGCGCGAACGTCATGCGCTCCCTGCTCCGGCTCGGCAACGAGGTCACCCTGATCGAGCAGAGGCGCGATCGCTTCGACCAGCTCGAAGACGAGTTCGAGCACCAGGTTCAGCGCGGCGACGCGACGGAGCTGTACGTCCTCGAGCGGGCGGGGATCGCGCGTCCCCCCGACGTCGTCCTGGCGCTCACGGGCGACGACGAGGACAACATGATCATCGGCCAGATCGCGCGTGAGAAGTACGGCGTCCCGAAGGTGATCGCGCGTGTGAACGACCCGCGCAACCAGCCGCACTTCGACCTCCTGGGGATCTCGCCCACGATCTGCGCGACGTCGAGCGTGATGGCGCTCGTCGAGCACGAGGTGCCCGAGCACGATCTCATCCACCTGCTCGAGCTCCGCGGCGAGAACCTCGAGATCGTCGAGGTGCAGATCGACGGCGACTCGCCCTCGGCCGGACGCAGCGTCGAAGCGCTGTCGCTGCCCGAGGGCTCGCGGCTCATCTCCGTCATGCGCGGCGGCCGGGCCGAGATCGCGGTCGGCTCGACGGTGCTCGAGGCGGGCGACCAGGTGCTCGCCATCCTGGAAACCGGTAAGGAGGACGAGCTACGTCGCGTCTTGCTCCGTCGGTAGTCGCCCTGGTCGCCGTCGGGGCCTTGCTCGCCGCCTGCGGGAGCAGCCGCCCGACCCACGGCGTCGCCGGTGCGCGCAAGACGGTCGCGAGCTCCGGACGTGACTGGACGCGCTTCGGCTGGGACGCCCGCCGCAGCAACGACGACCCGCACGCGACCGGGATCACGGCGGCGAACGTCGGGTCACTCACGCGCCAGCAGGTCCACCTGCCGGGAACCGTCGATTCGTCGGCCATCTACCTGCACGGCGCGAAGATCCGCGGTGCCACCCACGACGCGTTCTTCGTCACGACGACGTACGGGATCACGCTCGCCATCGACGCTGCGAACGGGAAGATCCTCTGGAGTTGGAAGCCGTCCGGCTACTCCCACTTCGCCGGCTCGGCGCAGATCACGACTGCGACCCCGGTCGCCGACCCCAGCCGCAAGTGGATCTACGTCGCGTCGCCGGACGGGCGGATCCAGAAGCTCTCGGTCGCGTCCGGGCACCTCGTGTGGCGGCACGCGATCACGGTGCTGCCGTCGCGCGAGAAGATCGCGGCCTCCCTGAACTTCGCCGGAGGCCACGTCATCGCCACGACGGGCGGCTACATCGGCGACACGCCGCCGTACCAGGGACACGTCGTCCTCATCGCAGGGAACGGTCCGCTGTTGCACGTGTGGAACTCACTCTGCTCCGACTTTCACGAGATCATCTATCCGACGAGGTGCCCGCAGAGTGACTCCGCGATCTGGGGACGTGCCGGCGCGGTCGTCGTCCCGGGCAGCGGCAAGCTACTCGTGGCGACGGGAAACGCTCCCTGGAACGGCCACACCAACTGGGGCGACTCGGTGCTCGTCCTCTCGTCGAAGGCGAAGCTGGTCGGCAATTACACACCGACGAACACCGCAGAGCTGAACACCCAGGACGTCGATCTCGGCTCGACCTCTCCTGTCTATCTGACCTCGAAGCTCATCGCGCAGGGAGGCAAGGACGGGAAGATCCGGCTCCTTTCGCTCCGGCGCTTGCGGGGCACCCGGCCGCACAAGGGGCATGAACTGCAGATCGTCTCGACACCGTCCGGCACCGATCTCTTCACGGCACCGGCGGTGTGGCGGAGCGGGAAGCGGATCTGGCTCATCGCGGCCGACGGCGGCGGGACCCAGGCCTGGTCGCTGCGCGGCGGCCGCCTCCATTCCGTCTGGCGGAACGGCAACGGCGGTACGAGCCCGGTCATAGCGGGTGGGCTCCTTTGGGTCTACGACCTGGGCGGGGGATTGCGCGTCTACGAGCCGGCGAGCGGAAAGCTCGTCGCGACGCTGGCCGCCGGCTCGGGCCACTGGAACAGCCCGATCGTTACCGACGGCCGCGTCGCATTGCCGGAGGGCGACGCGAATGACCACGCCACGACCGGCGTGCTCGACATCTGGCGCCTTCCCTAGGCCGAGCGGTGGCGGCGGACCTGCGGTGCCTGCTGGCCGAGGGCGGCGTAGGCGAGCGCCTGCAGCGACTCGTTCAGCGTCGCGAGCTCCCGCGCGAGCCGGAGGAAGTTCTCGTCGTTGTCGAGGCGCTTGTTCGTCTTCTCGAGCTCGTCGCCGATTCGGTCGAGCTTCTCGAGGATCAGGTCGAAGCGCCGGTCGGAGAGGTTGTGCTCCACGTGCTCATCGTAGTAGGAGCCCCGCCAGCTCTTCGCGCGAGCCCACGACGACCGCCTCTCCGCCGAGCGCCGCCTGCACCTCGGCGAGCGTCCCGACGACTTCCACCTGTCGCGCCGCGCCCGCGTGGGCGAGGGCGATCTCGACGAGCTCGCGCGGCGCGTCGCTGAAGACTCCGATCCGCGCTCCGGCAGCGGCGAGCCGCCGCAGCGCCGCGTTCGTATCGGGACGGGGACGGATCCAGAGCGGCGCGCGGTCGGCAGCGAACCGCGTCAAGAGCGGACGCCAGTCGCCCAGCGACTCGTCGAGAGCGTCCGCCGCAGCCTCGCGGTCCGCGGGCACCTCGAGCTCGACGCGCGTCCGCCGCGCCGCGTCCTCGAGCCACGCATCCCACAGCGGCCGCGTGTCCGCGAGCACACCGTCGAGGTCGAGCGCGAGCACAGGGCCGGCCACGGGAGTCGATGCTAGATTCCCGCCACAAACCGGCGAGCGGTAAGGGAACTCCGGTGCAAGACCGGGACGGTCCCGCCGCTGTAAGGGGAGACGCTCTTCCGTCACGACGCCACTGGGTCGCGAGACCTGGGAAGGCGGCGGGGGAGGGAGCCCCGAGTCAGAAGACCTGCTGCCCGCCGCGAAACCCGAACCCCTCGCGGAAGGAGGATTCGTGCACCGTCTCACCATCGCCGTGGTCGCGGCCATTGCCGCCGCGCTCGCTGTCGTCTCCCTCTCGGCGGCCGCCCACCAGGGGAAGCACGGCAAGCACCGCTTCCCGCACCGGATCGTCTCGCTGTCGCCGACCGTGACCGAGGATCTGTTCGCGATCGGCGCCGGCAAGCAGGTCGTCGCCGTCGACAACCAGTCGAACTATCCGAGACGCGCGCCGCACACGACCCTGTCCGGCTTCACGCCGAACGTCGAGGCGATCGCCAAGTACCACCCGGATCTCGTGATCATCTCGTACAACCCCGGCAACTTCGCCTCGCAGCTCCGCCGCCTCGGGATCAAGGTCAAGAACGAAGCGGCTGCGACCAACCTCGCAGACGCCTACCGGGAGATCCTCGGGCTGGGTCGCCTCACGGGTCACGTACGCGGCGCGAACGCCGTGGCGCACTCGATGCGGTCGCAGCTCGCAGCGATCGTGCAGAGCGTGCCGAAGGCGCGCCGCCACCTGCGCGTCTACCACGAGCTCGACCCGACGTACTTCTCGGCCACCTCGACGACGTTCATCGGCAGCATCTACAAGCTGTTCGGCTTCCGGGACATCGCCGACGCGGCCGGAGGGACCGGGGGTGGCTATCCGCAGCTCTCGGCCGAGTACGTCATCGCCCAGAACCCGCAGATCATCGTCCTCGCCGACACGAAGTGCTGCCAGCAGTCGTACGCGTCGGTCGCGGCGCGGCCCGGCTGGAGCGGGATCTCCGCGGTCCAGCACCACCGCGTGGTCACGGCCGACGACGACGTCGCGTCGCGCTGGGGCCCGCGGATCGTGCAGTTCGCCCGCTCGGTGGCCCGGATCGCCAACCAGGGCTGATGGCCGCGGCGGCCGGCACAGCGGAGGCCACACCCCGTGTCGAGGCACGGGGCGTCGGCCTCCGCGCCGGCCTCGTCACCGTCGCCTTCCTCGTCGCGGCGCTCCTCGTCGGGCTCGCGGTCGGATCGGTTCACATCGGCCTGGGCTCGATCCTGCGCTCGGTGCTTTCCTACGTCCCGTTCCTTCACGTCCACCAGCCCGCAACGTTCGTCCGGGAGATCCTCTGGCAGGTACGCGCGCCGCGGGTCGCGCTCGCGGCGCTCGTCGGCGGGATGCTCGCTGTCGCGGGCGCCTCGTATCAGGGCGTCTTCCGAAACCCGCTCTGCGACCCCTACCTGCTCGGCGTGGCCGGAGGCGCCGGGCTCGGCGCGACCCTCGCCATCATCTACGCCTCCGCGGCCGCGGCGGGAAGCAACTGGACGGTGCCGCTCGCCGCATTCGCCGGCGCGATCGGAGCGGTGGTCGTCACGTACGCGCTCGGACGCTCCGTCGGAGCGGCCCAGATGACCGGGGCGCTCGTGCTCGCAGGCGTGACGATGGCGACCTTCACGGCGGCCGTGCAGACGTTCGTGCAACAGCAGCACACGCAGCAGCTGCAGAACGTGTACGCGTGGCTGCTCGGCGGGTTCTCGACCGCGAGTTGGCGTGACGTGGCGATCTGCGCGCCGTACATTGCCGCGAGCTCGCTCGTGCTCGTCCTGCACCGGCGCGTGCTCGACGTCCTCAGCCTGGGGGACGACGAGGCCGCCAGTCTCGGAATCGACGTCGCGCGGGCGCGGCTGGCGATCGTCGTCGCGGCCACGCTGGGGACGGCGGCCGCTGTGTCGGTGAGCGGCTTGATCGCCTTCGTCGGGATCATCGTCCCGCACACGATCCGGCTCCTCGTCTCGACGAGCTATCGGGCGGTGGTGCCGCTCTCGCTCCTTGCCGGCGCCGGCTTCCTCGTCCTGGCCGACGTCGTCGCGCGCACCGTTCTCTCGCCGGCCGAGTTGCCGATCGGTGTCGTCACGGCGTTCCTCGGCGCGCCGTTCTTCGCCATCGTCCTCCGTACCGCGAGGACGGCGAGATGATCGAGACGCGCGAACTCTGGGTGCGCTTCGGGCCGGTCGCGGCCGTGCGCGGGCTCTCGCTCCGCGCTGAGGCGGGGGGCTGGACGGCGCTCATCGGGCCGAACGGAGCGGGGAAGACCTCGGCTCTGCGCGCGCTCGCGGGGCTTTCCGCATACGAGGGCGAGGTGCTGCTGGACGGGGAGGACGCGCGTCGGCTCGGGAGGCGGGCCGTAGCGCGGCTCGTGGCCTTCGTCCCGCAGAAGCCCGAGACGCCGCCGGCGCTGACGGTCGCGGAGTACGTCCTCCTCGGCCGCACGCCGCACATTCGGTACCTCGGGGGGGAGGGCCGGAGCGACCGCGAGGCGGCCGCCCGCGCGCTCCGGACGCTCGAGCTCGACCGTTTCGCCGAACGCGCGCTCGGCTCTCTCAGCGGTGGCGAGCTGCAGCGGGCGGTGCTCGCCCGCGCGCTCGCGCAGGAGGCTCCGGTCTTGCTGCTCGACGAGCCGACGACCGCGCTCGACCTCGGGCGGCAGCAGCTCGTGCTCGAGCTCGTCGACGCGCTGCGCGGCGACGGGCTCACGGTCGTGACGACCATGCACGACCTCACGCTCGCCGGCCAGTACGCCGAGCGGCTCGTCTTGCTCAACGAGGGATCGGTCGTCGCCGAGGGAACCGCAGCGGAGGTGCTCTCGGCGCCGAACGTCGCGGCGCACTACGGCGCGAACGTCCGCGTCGTCGAGGATGGCGGGGGCGTCTTCGTCTTTCCGGTGCGTCGCTAGACCTGTCTCAGCGCGCCCCGTCCTTCCTTGTAACAGACTGTTACTTGCGCTCACGCTAGAGTGGCCGACGGCGCTCGGCGCCTCCTTATGCGCAACTGACCCGTCCCATCCGGCCCAGTCCTTGCAAGTAACAGTCTGTTACTTGCGCTCGTCGCGGAGGTCGTTGCGCATGTCTCGCCTTGCCGGCTCGCTCGTCGCGGCCGGAGTCACGAAGTCGTACGGAGCCGAGGTCGTCCTCGAGGACGTCAGCCTCGTCGTGCCGGCGCGCGCCCGGATCGGGCTCGTCGGACCGAACGGTGCCGGCAAGTCGACGCTCCTCCGCCTGCTCGCGGGGCTGGAGGAGCCCGACGTGGGACGCATCAGGCGCACGCCGCCGACACTCGCGGTCGGCTACCTCACGCAGGAGCGGGAGGCAGGTGGCACGCGGTCGGGCGGGGAGGAGGCGCGTGCGGCGCTCGCGGCGCTCCTCCGCGGCGGCTTCGACGTGCTGCTGCTCGACGAGCCCACCAACGACCTCGACTTCGCCGGCCTCGCCTGGCTCGAGCGCTCGCTCGCGGCGCATCCCGGCTCGCTCGTCGTCGTCTCGCACGACCGCGCCTTCCTCGACCGTGTCGTGACGCGCGTCGTCGAGCTCGACGAGTGGACGCGCGGGACGACGGAGTACAGCGGTGGCTGGAGCGACTACGAGGCCGAGCGCGAGCGGCGCCGCGAGCGCCACTACCGCCGGTGGGACGCGTCGGTCAGTGAGCGCCGGCGGATCGAGGAGCAGCAGCGCCGCATGGCCGAGTGGGAGCGCCGCGGCTACGGCCAGGGCCGCAAGAAGAAGAAGTCGAAGGACGTGAAGCGGACGTATGGGGCGAGGCTCGCGCGGGTCGAGACCGTCGAGAAGCCGTACGAGCCGTGGGAGCTCCAGCTCTCGCTCGCGCCTGCGGCTCGCAGCGGCGAGGTCGTCGTACGGCTCGAGGACGCCGTCGTCGAGCGCGGGGCCTTCCGGCTCGGGCCGCTCGATCTTGCCGTCGGGTGGGGAGACCGCGTCGCGATCGCCGGCCCGAACGGCAGTGGCAAGACGACGCTGCTCGACGCGCTACTCGGGCGGCTCCCACTCGCGGCGGGCACGCGCTGGGTGGGGCCGCGCGTGGTGCTGGGCGAGCTCGAGCAGGACCGCGCCGCGCTCACCGGGCCGCAGACCTTGCTCGAGGTCTTTCGCGACTACGAGGAAGGGACGGCTCGAACGCTGCTCGCGAAGTTCGGCCTCGGCGCCGACGACGTCCTCCGCGCGGCGGCATCCCTGTCGCCGGGCGAGCGCACGCGCGCCGGACTTGCCCTCCTGACGGCGCGGGGCGTCAACTGCCTCGTCCTCGACGAGCCGACGAACCACCTCGACGTCGAAGCGATCGAGGAGCTCGAGCGCGGTCTCGCGAGCTACGACGGAACCGTGATCCTCGTCACCCACGACCGCCGCTTCCTGGAGGCTTTCGCGCCCGGCCGTACCATCGAGCTGTGAAGCAAGGCGCGACCGCCTCGATCCTCACGATCGGGAACGAGCTCGTCTCGGGCGACGTGCCGAACACGAATGCGGCCTGGCTCGCGCGGCGGCTCGCACCGCTCGGAGTCGAGGTACGCCTGACGGCCGCGCTGCCCGACGAGATCGACGCCGTCGCCGATTTCGTCCGCACCGAGGCGCCGCGCGTCGACTTCCTCCTCGTGACGGGCGGGCTCGGCGGCACGCCCGACGACCTGACGCGCGAGGCGATCGCGGCCGCGTTCGCCGTGCCGCAGGAGGAGGTACCCGAGGTCGCGGCCGACCTGCGGGCGCGGTTCACGCGCGATCCGGAGTACGCGGCGCGTTGGGCGATGCTGCCCCGCGGCAGCCGGCCGCTCGGGAACCCGATGGGGGGAGCGCCCGGCTTCGCGATCGAGAACGTCTACGTCCTGCCCGGCCTCCCGTCGGAGATGGAAGCGATGTTCGCGTCGATCGAGGAGGAGCTCCGCGGTGGTGGCCCGATCGAGACCTGGCGCCGCGTCTACCGGACGTACGAGAGCGTGATCTCGGCGACGCTCGCCGAGACCGGCGAGCGCTGGCCCGGTGTCCTCGTCGGCTCCTATCCGAGCTTCGGCGCCGGCGGCTTCACGGTCGAGATCGTGCTCAAGTCGAGCGACGTCGCGGCGCTCGCGGCCGCGTCGGCCTGGCTCGAGTCAGCGATTGAAGAGGGCGGCCGAAGGTAGGTAGAAGGCGGCGATCGCGAACGTGAGCGCGACGCTCGCAAGCGGGCTCCAGATCGCGACGAGGAACGTGACCGCATACATCGGGATTCCCGGGTTGAAGGCACGCGTGATCGCCGCGATAGCGCGCTCCGGCACGCCCTCGGCGATCAGGCGCCGTCCGGTCGACGCGTACCTCCACCACACGTTGTAGACGACCGCCATCAGCACGAACGTCGCGTCGTAGACGTAGACCGCCACCTGCTCGCCGGGGCGCTGCAGGTGCTGCGCGACGAGGCGCGTCGGGAAGGGCAAGAAGGCCACGGTGAGCAGAAGCAGGAGGTTGAGGAACATGAGCGTCCGGTCGGCCCGCCCGATCACCTCGACACAGAAGTGGTGGTTCATCCAGATGACGCCGATCGTGAGGAAGCTCGTCGCGTAGGCGAGATACGACGGCCAGAGGTGGAGGAGCTGTCGTCCGAGGTCGCCGTTCGAGCTGACGCTGAACTCGAGCACGAGCAGCGTCGCCGCGATCGCGAACACGCCGTCGCTGAACGCCTCGAGACGGCCGGTGCCGGGTTCCACGGCCGGGATCGTCGCGGACGCGGCGGACGGTTATGCCAGCGCCGGCGCTAGCTCGTGGCCGAGCAGCCGGACCGGCTCGAGGTCGGTGTGGAGGAGGTGCTGGAGCATCACTCGGTCACAGCCGGCACGCTGGTAGTCGCGAAGCTGCTCGGCAGCCTCGTCGACCGAGCCGATCACGCAACGCTCCGAGTAGGCCGCGAGCCAGTCGTCGAAGGACTGCTCGCGTTGTCGGCGCCCGTAGAGCTCCTGGGCGCGCTCCCGCATCTCCTCGTGCGTCCTGCCGACGAGGTAGCCGATCATGACGCTGAAGCGCAGGCCGGGCACCTTCGCGCGGATCGCCGCGGCCTCGTCGGGGGAGACGAACGGCGTGTTGTACTCGTCGGCGAACCGGAGCGCCGGCTCGACGGTGCCGCGCCCGCCGGAGCCGCCGATCAGCAGCGGCGGCCTCGGCTTTTGCACCGGCTTCGGCTGCGCCGGCGCGTCCTCGAGGGTGTAGTGCCGACCGCGGAAGTCGACGCGCTCCTCGGTCCAGAGCCGGTGGACGATCTCGACCTGCTCCGCGAGCATCTCGACTCGCACGCGGGTTTCCGGGAACGGGAAGCCGTACGCGCGGTGCTCGCGCTCCATCCAGCCGGCGCCGAGGCCGAGCTCGATCCGTCCACCGGAGACGTGGTCCGCGGTGGCTGCCGCATTCGCGAGCAGAGCGGGCGCGCGGAAGGTCGCGGGTGAGACGAGTGTCCCGAAGCGGAGCGTCGTCGTCCTCGACGCGAGCGCCGCGATCGTCGTCCACGCGTCATGCGCGACGTTGCCGGCCTCGTCCCCTTGCGAGATGTAGTGGTCCGAGCGGAACAGCGTCTCCACGCCGTGCTCCTCGCAGGCGTCCGCGAGGGCGCACCAGTCCTGCCAGGTCACACCCTCCTGCCCTTCGATCATCAGCGCGAGCCGCACACCGCGAGCGTAGGCGTTTTCGGGACGGATGCGCTGGGGACGAGAGGCCACGTGACGAATCTCCGCCTCACGAAGCAGCTGGCCGAGCTCGCGGAGCCGCTCGACGAGCTGGCCGAGCCGGTGCAGGAGGCCGTGAACGCCGTGCCCCAACCGTTGCGGGACGTGCTCGACGGGGTCTGGTTCGGTAACCCGCTCCATCCAGCGCTGACCGACGTGCCGCTCGGCGCGTGGTCGGCGGCCTTCGTGCTCGACCTCGCCGGCTCGCCGGCTGCGGATCAGGCGCTCGGGGTCGGGATCCTCGGCGCGGTGCCGGCGGCCCTTACCGGCCTCAACGACTGGAGCCACCTCAAGGACGATGCACGCCGGATCGGGACCGTCCACGCACTCCTCAACTCGATGGCGCTCGCGCTGAACGTTGCCTCATACGTCGCGCGGCGGGACGGGCATCGCGGTCTCGGCCGGGTGCTGTCCGGCGTGGCCTATGCCGGCGCGGCCTTTTCCGCCCATCTCGGCGGCCATCTCTCGTTCGGGCTCGGCGTTCGCGTCAACCGGACGGCATTCGAGAGCCCGCGCGACCGCTTCGCGCCGGTCTGCGACGAGTCGGAGCTGAACGGGGGCAAGCTCGTCGGCGTCGAGCTCGAGGGCGAGTCGGTCGTCGTCTCCCGCTCGGAGGAGACTGGCGAGGTGTGCGCGATCGCCGCCACCTGCTCCCACCTCGGCGGGCCGCTCGACGAGGGGAACCGCGACGGCGACACCGTGATCTGTCCGTGGCACGGATCCCGCTTCGACCTCTGCTCGGGCGAGGTACGCGGCGGCCCGGCGGTCTATCCGCAGCCACGCTACGAGACGCGCGTCCGCACCGGCAAGGTCGAGATCCGCATCGCGAAGGACGACGAGGCCTAGCGAGACCCACGGCCACTCGGGCCACGTCTAGGTGTCAGACACCGGCCGTGGCCGATCGGGACAGGCGCTCCCGAGCCCGAGCCTCGACCGCTCTTCGCAGCGCCTCGGTCGACCCGCCGGCCTCCGCCACCGCCAGCGACGCGTCGACGAACGGAAAGTCCTCCGAGATCTCCAGCGTTGCGGCGTAGCTACTCCACCGCCAGTCCTCTGGCCGAGGACACAGGCCGGCGAGGACTGGATTGAGAACAACGTAGGCGAACGTGCCAACGAGGTCGCGTCCATCGACGATTCGCCGGCTGCGGTAACGGCGGCGAACGAACTGGCCGACGCGGTCGTGGCGTGCGTTGAAATCCCTGCTATACGCCATATTCAGCTGCTTCATCCCGACCGGAAGGGAAGTGTCGGGTACCGAGACGATGAAATGAACGTGCGTGCTCAGCTGGCAGAACGCAACGCATCCCCAGCCGAAGCGGTCCAGAACTTTGGCGAGCAGGCGGACCCACGCGGTCCGGTCGACGTTGTCGACGTAGTACCGCTCGTTCCCGGTCGCATTCACCCACACATGGCGTAGACCTGGGGCCGTGTCACGAGGCGGCGGGGGCATCGGGCCGAGCGTGCCTGCCCCATCCTCGCGTCGCAAGACGCTCTCGCGGCCATGGGCCGTTCGAGACCCGTCCAGGTGTCAGACACCCGGACCTGTCCGGACTGGGCGTGGCGAGGCCTGGCGGGAGGCGCCGCTACGATCGACGAGTGGCTGCGACGACGCCGGAGACCTACCTCGCCGACCTGAATCCGGCGCAGCGCGAGGCCGTCCTCCACACCGAAGGCCCGGTGCTCGTGATCGCCGGCGCGGGCTCGGGCAAGACCCGCGTCCTCACCCGTCGCATCGCGCACCTGCTCGGCGCCGTGGGCGTGACGCCGCCCGAGATCCTCGCCATCACGTTCACGAACAAGGCGGCAGGGGAGATGCGCGACCGCGTCCAAGATCTCGTCGGCCCGCCGGCCCGAGCCGCCTGGGTGATGACGTTCCACTCGGCATGCGGCCGGATCCTGCGGCGCGAGGCCCAGCGGCTCGGGTACCGCTCGAACTTCACGATCTACGACCAGGCCGACCAGATCCGCCTCGTCAAGCGCTGCCTCGAGGAGCTCGAGCGCGACCCGAAGCGCTTCACGCCGCGCGGCATCCACTCCCAGATCTCGAACGCCAAGAACACGCTCGTCGGCCCGGAGGAGTACACCGAGCGCGTCGCGAGCTTCTACGACCAGACCGTCGCCGAGGTCTACGACCTGTACCAGAAGCGGCTCTTCGCCTCGAACGCCGTCGACTTCGACGACATGCTGTTCCTCACCGTGGACGTGCTCGAGCGCTTCCCCGAGGCCCGCGAGAAGTGGCAGGACGCCTTCCGCTACGTCCTCGTCGACGAGTACCAGGACACGAACCACGCGCAGTACCGCCTGCTGCAGCTCCTCGCCGAGAAGCATCGCAACGTCTTCGCGGTCGGCGACCCCGATCAGTCGATCTACGGCTTCCGCGGCGCCGACATCCGCAACGTCCTCGAGTTCGAGCACGACTTCCCCGGCTCGTACACGATCGCGCTGGAACAGAACTACCGCTCGACCCAACACATCCTCGACGCGGCGAACGGCGTCATCAGCCACAACCGCGAGCGCAAGGAGAAGAACCTCTGGTCCGAGCTCGGCGACGGCGATCCGGTGCGCGTGATCGAGGTCGAGGACGAGCACGCCGAGGCGCGCTACGTCGCCGCCGAGATCGCGCTGCTCGTCGAGGAGGGCTTCTCGGGCAGCGAGGTCGCCGTCTTCTACCGCACCAACGCGCAGAGCCGGGTGCTCGAGGACATCCTCGTCCGACAGGGGATCGCGTACCAGGTGGTCGGCGGCCCGCGCTTCTACGAGCGGGCCGAGATCAAGGACCTGATCGCCTACCTCCAGGTGCTCGACAACCCGTACGACGCGGTCTCCCTCATCCGCATCGCCACCCGCCCGCGGCGCGGCATCGGCGACTCGACCCTCGCGCGCCTCGCAACCTGGGCCGACCAGCGGGAGATCTCGCTCTGGGAGGCGACGGCCGAGGCCGAGAACGCCGGCGTCGGCGCGGCTCCCCAGAAGGCTCTCAAGAGCTTTCGCGGCACGATCGAGTCGCTCATGTCCGCGGCCCAGGAGCTCGAGGTTCCCGAGCTGATCGAGGAGGTGCTCCAACGGAGCGGGTACATGGAGTCGCTCGAAGCCGAGCGCACGATCGAGGCGCAGGGCCGCATGGAGAACCTCCAGGAGCTCGTATCGGTGGCGCGCGAGTGGCGCGAGCAGGCCGAGGACACGACACTCTCGGCCTTCCTCCAGGAGGTCTCGCTCTACTCCGACCAGGATGCGATCCGCGGCGACGGCTCGCTCGTCACGCTGATGACGCTCCACAACGCGAAGGGCCTCGAGTTCCGCGCGGTCTACCTGATCGGGATGGAGGAGGGGATCTTTCCGCACTCGCGCTCGATCGAGGAGCAGGGGATCGAGGAGGAGCGGCGGCTCTGCTACGTCGGCATGACGCGGGCGCGGGAGCGGCTGACCCTGCTGCACGCGTCGTCACGCATGCTCTACGGCGGGCGCAGCCACAACCTGCCGTCGCGCTTCCTCGACGAGCTGCCCGACTCGCACGTCGAGCGCGAGCGACTGCGGCCGGCGTCGTGGTCGGGCTACGGCGCGCCGCGCCAGAGCCAGGTCGCGCCGCGGGAAGACGTCCCGGATCTCTCCACCGGCGATTCCGTCCGCCATTCGACGCTCGGCGAGGGTGTCGTCGTGCGCATCGAGTCGGGCGGCCTCGTCACCGTCCGTTTCGCCGAGGACGGCAGCGAGCGGAAGCTCATGCTCGACTACGCGCCGCTCGAGAGGCTGTAGCGTCGGGGCATGTTCGACGTCCGCCCTGTCGCCGACCAGGAGGAGTACGGCCGCGCGATCGGCGCGATCGGCCAGTACTTCAACCCGCCGCCGGGCGCGGAGTTCTTCGAGCGCTGGGTTCGCACGCTGCCGCACGAGCGGATGCACGCAGCCTTCGAGGAGGGCCAGATCGTCGGCGGCGCGGGCGCCTTCCCATTCGAGCTGTCGGTGCCGGGCGGCTCGCTTCCGTGCGCGGGGGTGACCGCCGTCGGCGTCCACCCGACGCATCGGCGCCGCGGCGTCCTGCGCTCGATGATGGACGCCCAGCTGCGCGACGTGCACGAGCGCGGCGAGCCGATCGCGGCGTTGTGGGCCTCCGAGGAGACGATCTACAGCCGCTTCGGCTACGGCCTGGCCTCCTGGGCAGGCGCGTTGACCGTCCAGCACGAGTGGGACGCGTTCGCGGCGCCGCTCGAGCCGGTCGGGACAGCGCGATTCGTCACGCCCGAGGAGGCGCGCGAGCTGTTTCCGCCCGTATACGACGCGGTACGCCGAGGCCGGCCCGGCATGACGTCGAGGAGCGACGTCTGGTGGGAAGAGCGCCATCTGCGCCAGGAGGAGGACGAGTCCGCGGCGCCGCGCCGCTTCGTCGCGCTCGACATCGAGGGCGAGACACAGGGCTACGCCATCTACCGCACGCACTTCGGCTTCGAGGGCGGTCTCCCGGGGTCCCGGCTCGTCGTGCGCGAGGCTCTCGGCGCGACGCCGCAGGCGACCGCGGCAATCTGGCGGTTCCTGCTCGACGTCGACTGGATGGCCATCGTCGAGGTGTCGCTCGCCCCTCCGGACCATCCGCTCTTCCTGCTGCTCGCGCTCCCTCGGCGGGCGCGCTATCGCATGAGCGACGGCATCTGGGTGCGCCTCGTCGACGTTCCGGCCGCGCTCTCCGGGCGCGCTTACCGCGACGGTGAGGCGCTCGTGCTCGAGGTGCGCGACGCCGTCTGCGAGTGGAACGACGGGCGCTGGAAGCTCGAGAACGGTGTGTGCGAGCGCACCGACGGCGAGCCCGACCTCGCGCTCGACGTCTCCGCGCTCGGCTCGGCCTACCTCGGCGCTGTCTCGTTCACGCAGCTCCAAGAGGCGCTTCGCGTGGAGGAGCTGCGCACGGGATCCATTGAACGGGCAGATGCCCTGTTCGGGTGGCACCCGCTGCCGTGGTGCCTAGAGATTTTTTGATCTTTCAGTAGCTTTCGCTTCGTCCTACGACCGGTTCACTTGAACGAGTGAATCAGCGGGTCCTACCCTTTCTGAGGGACGCCGGCCCACGGATGCGCACCTACGTTCCGGCTCCCCATGCGGGTACTGCGGCATCCCCTCTCCCCCAAGAGCCGGCCCCTGCTCGTGGCGCTCGTCGGCGCCGCCTGCGCTGCCGCTCTTGCCGCGTCTGCGTCGGGGAGCTCATCCCGGCACGCATCGCCCGGTGCCTACGTCCCGGCCCCGCTGCTCGCAGCGGGGCGGGACCATCCGAGCCACCTCTTCAACGTCATCCTCCAGGGCGCGGGAGCCCGCGGCGAGTCGAAGGTCGCGGCTGCCGTACGTGCGAACGGCGCGCGCGTCGATCGCAGGTTGAGGACGATCTCGGGAGCCTCGGCGGCCGTCACCGGCCGGCAGCTCCTGCAGCTGGCCGCGGCACAGGGGGTCGCCGCGATCACGCTCGATCGTCCCGTCCGCCGCACCGGGGGCCTGCTCTGGAGCCGGCAGCAGTGGCCGTACGCCGTCGGAGCCGACAAGGAATGGGCCGCCACGATGTCCGGCCGGCTCCCGACTCCGCCCACGATCGCGATCGTCGACTCCGGCGTCCAGGCCAACCGCCTCGACTTCGGCCTCGGGGCCAGGATCCTCCGTGAGGTCGACCTGTCCAGCACCGGCACCCCGAACTCGCGCGGTGACGGGTACGGCCACGGCACGTTCGTCGCCGGCCTTGCCGCCGACAGCGCGCCCGGCATCGCCGGTGCGGCGCCGAGCGCCCCGATCGTCTCCCTCGACGTGCTCGACGACCAGGGAGCGGGTCTCACGAGCGACGTGATCGCCGCATGCGACTGGATCGTCCAGCACAAGGGGCAATACGACATCAAGGTCGCAAACCTGTCCCTGCAGTCGACGGCCCCGGCGAGCGTGTTCTGGGATCCGCTCGACCAGGCGGTCGAGCGCCTGTGGTTCGACGGCGTCACCGTCGTCGCGTCCTCGGGCAACTACGCGGTCGACGGGAAGCCGAGCGGCGTCCTCTACGCGCCCGGCAACGATCCCTTCGTGATCACGGTCGGCGCCGACGACATCGGCGGGACGCTCTCGCCGCAGGATGACGCCGCCGCGCCCTGGTCCGCCTACGGCTACACGTACGACGGCTTCGCGAAGCCCGAGCTCGGGGCGCCCGGCCGCTACCTGATCGGTCCTGTCCCCAACACGTCCACCCTCGCGACGACCCGGCCGGCGTCCATGGTCGCTCCGGGCTACGAGTATCTCTCCGGCACCTCGTTCGCCGCGCCCATCGTCTCGGGTGCGGCCGCATACCTGCTCTCGCTCCACCCGCACTGGACTCCCGACCAGGTCAAGGGAGCGCTCATGCTCAGCGCGAGGCCGGAGCCGTCGGCGGCGCCGCTCTCGCAGGGCGTTGGCCTCGTGAACCTCGGCGCAGCCGGCCAGGTGGGCTCGCCTCCCAACCCGAATCTCGCGCTCGACGCGTTCGTCCACCGAGTGCCGGGCAAGGGTCCGATCCCGGTCTTCGACACCGCGGCCTGGCAGAAGGCGGCGCTCAGCGGCCCCAGCTGGGACGCCCCGACGTGGAGCGCGGCAGCCTGGGGCTCGGCCGCCTGGGGCTCCGCCGCGTGGGGATCGGCGGCCTGGGGTTCGGCGGCGTGGGGGTCGGCCGCCTGGGGATCCGCCGCGTGGGGCTCGTCTGCACTCGCCCAGTCGCTCGCATCGTCCAACGCGGCGTGGGGGTCCGCCGCCTGGGGCTCCGCCACGACGACCGACGTCGTATCGGACTGGCCATGACCTCGGTAGCCGTCGACACCCGCCGCGGGCCGCTGCGGCTGCGCGGGACGCAGATCGGAGCGCTCACGCCTGCCGCCTGGCTCTACTGGGCGGCGATCGTCGTTCCGTCGTCGATCGGGATCCTGCTCGCCGCCGCGCACGTGCACGCGGTCGACTGGCGTCGTTTCGTGGCGCTCGCGACACTCGCGTCGGTCTCGCAGCTCCTCTCGTTCCATCTCGCCCGCCGGCGGGTCTTCCATCCGGGGATCCTCTTCATCGTCGCCGGCGCGCTGCTGCTGGCGCCCGAGCTGATGATCCTGCTCGTCGTCGTCCAGTGCCTGCCCGACTGGCTCAAGCAGCGCTACCCGTGGTACATCCAGACGTTCAACATCGCGAACTACGTGACCTCGGGCGTCGCCGCGTGGGCGGCGGGACAGGCGATCGGCTTTCCGGCGTCGCTCAGCCGTGAGGCCGCGGCCGGCGCGTGCGCCGCCGTCGTCTTCGTCGCCACGAACCGCCTCCTCCTGCTGCCGATGCTCTATCTCGGCCGCGGGCTGAAGCCGCACGCCACCGGTCTGCTCGACGGGGAGGACCTGACCATCGAGCTCGTCCTCGCGCTCATGGCAGTGCCCGTCGCGCGCTTCTGGACGCACAGCCTTCCCCTCACGGCGCTCGCCCTCGTGCCGCTGTTCCTCATCCACTTCACGCAGCGCGCGGTGCTGCGGCTGGAGGAGGCGAGCGAGACGATCGGACGCCAGAACGCCTCGCTCGAGGAGGCCAATCGTGAGGTGATCGAGCGCTCGACGGCCGCCCTCGAGGCGCTGTCGGCGACGGTCGACGCGCGGGACACGTACACCGCCGGCCATTCGCGCCGCGTCGCCGCCTCGGCGACCGTGATCGCGCGCGAGCTCGGGCTCACGGGGGACGAGCTCGACGTCGTCGGCCAGGCGGCGCTCCTGCACGACATCGGCAAGATCGCCATCCCCGACGCGGTGCTCCTGAAGGAGGGGGCGCTCACCGCCGCCGAGTGGGTCGTGATGCGCAGCCATCCCGAAGAGGGCGCGCGGATCATCGAGCGGCTCGGCTACCTCGACGACGTCGTCCCGGGGATCCGCCACCACCACGAGCGGATGGACGGCCGGGGCTATCCCGACGGGCTGCTCGGGGACGAGGTCCCGCTCGTCGCGCGGATCATCCACGTCGCCGACTCCCTCGACGCCATGACGACGAAGCGCCTCTACCGCGACGAGCGCAGCTTCGAGGAGGCGCTCGAGGAGATCCGCAATGGCCGCGGCACCGACTTCTGCGCGAGCTGCGTCGATGCGCTCGAGCGAGCGGTCTCGGCGAGGCTGATTGGACGCCTGACGCCGGTGCGGGAGGTGGCCGCATGAGCGCGGTCTCGTACGGCGAGCGCGTCCGGCAGGCGCCGGCGGCGGGGCTCTCGGCCGGCGCGCGCAGCTTCCTCTACCTCACGATCGGCGCAGCGGTCGTCGCCGCGGCCCTCACCTCGGCGGTGCCTTACCAGCACCTCCGCTGGTCGGTCTTCGTCGCCGTGCTCGCGGGAGGCGCCCTCGCGCAGCTCTTCGCCACGCACACGGCGGGGAACCAGGTCTTCCACACTGGGATCGCGTTCTCGGTCGCGGCCGCGCTGCTGCTGCCGCCCGAGCTCGTGGTCGTGGTCTGCGTCCTCCAGCACGTGCCGGAGTGGCTGCGCCAGCGCTATCCGTGGTTCATCCAGAGCTTCAACATCGCGAACGTCGTGCTCAGCGCGCTCGCGGCGTGGTCGGTGCGGGCGGTGTTCGCCCGGGACGGCGTGCACGTGACGGCTTCGGCGGCGACGTCGGGAGTGGTCGTCGCGGCGATCGTGGGCCTGACGTTCGTGCTCGTCAACCATGCGATGCTCGCGCGGATGCTGCGGCTCGCTCGCGGCCAGAATCTTTCGTCGAGCGGGCTCTTCACCCTCGATGCCCTGATTCAGGACGGCGTGGTCGCCGCGGTCGGCGTCGGCGTCGCCTTCATGCTCCTCCACTCGTGGGCGCTCGTGATCGTGATCGCGCTGCCGCTCGTGCTGATCCAGCGAGTGCTCGCGCTGCCGACGTTCCGCGAGCAGGCGCTGAGCGACCACAAGACGGGACTGCTCAACTCGCGCGGCATCGACCACCTCGCGCGCGGCGAGTTCGCCCGCGCCCGGCGGCTCGGACGGCCGCTGTCGGTGCTGCTCTGCGACATCGACGACCTGCGCGGGATCAACAACCGCCTCGGTCACCTCGAGGGGGACGCGGCGATCTCGCGCATCGCGGCTGCCTTCCGGGCCGAGCTGCGCTCGTACGACCTCTGCGCCCGCTTCGGCGGCGACGAGTTCCTCGTCGTCCTGCCGGAGACGAACGAGGAGGAGGCGGTGGGCGTCGCCCGCCGGATCCAGGCCTGGCTCGCGGAGCATCCGCTGCCGACGAGCGACGGGACGCTCGCAGTGGGTGTCTCGATCGGCGTCGGCTCGCTGCGGGATGGGGAGCCGGAAATCGGGACGATGATGGCGCGCGCCGACGCGGCGATGTACGCGGAGAAGCACGCCGGCGGCCGCTCGTTCCTGACCGTAGGCTGACCCCCGGCTACAATCCCCGCGACCCGGGGCGGTTAGCTCAGTTGGGAGAGCACCAGCTCGACAAGCTGGGGGTCACTGGTTCGAGCCCAGTACCGCCCATACTTGAAGGCCCGCAGATGCGGGCCTTTTCTGTCGGTTGGAAGCGGGTCGGTCCGGAGGCCGTCCTGGTTGCGACGTGGCCAAAAAAAGCGCAAAGTTTGCACGCTAAGCCGGGGGTCTCGTTCGGGAGCTGAGTTCGTTATCAGCGACCTTAATATGCTTCTGAGCAGGGAGTTTGGTGAAATCGGTTCCCCAAGTAGACAACCCTGCTGGAAGTCACTTCGGTACGGGAAATGGTAAGGAGACTTACCAGTAAATCTTGGAACGCGAACTGCTACTTTCGTTACAGCTTGCTGGGGATCGACGATCTTGTGTTACGTGGCCTCGCGCTGAGTAGGGACCGGCGGCGGAGAGCCGAGAGCGACTGGCGAAGGAGAATTGTCGAGGTGCGTGGGCGCGGCTATTCGCTTCGGGCGACTGCACGCGTAGCAGGCGTGTCGCATGTTCGGGTGCTTCAAATCCTTCGCGAAGAAGGTTTCGAGAAACCGGAGCGGCAATAGTCCATCCAGACAACAAAGTGCCCCGCGGTCGAGACGTGGCAGACAGGATGGCAACACAGAAGACGCTCACGCTTGGCGAGATGACCCGGCAGGTCGCCGACGAATGGGCGGCTGATGGCAAGCTGACAGTGCCGCCCGACGCCGACGACATGGACGAGAACGCCTTCTGGGACGAGGTGCGGCGGCGCTACGACGGGCAGGCGGATCCGTAGGAGACAGGCGGGGCTATCAGAGCCGTTCGGCGAGCGATGAGTGGCGTGTCCGTCCCTCCGCGCGCGCGACGGCGGTCAGCAGCGCCCGTCGCTCGCCGGCGAGCACGCACAGCCGTTGCGCGCGCGTCACCGCCGTGTAAAGGAGTGGCCGCGACAGCATTACGCTGTACTGCGACGACCATGGGGCGATGACGGCGGGGAACTGCGATCCCTGCGCGCGGTGGATCGTCAGGGCCCAAGCGAGCTGGTAGGTCTCGAGTGCCGAGGCGGGCACGGCGACCTCTCGCTCGCCGTCGTCTAGCGAGAGCAGCGCCTCGCCCTCCTCCTCGTCCCAGGCGAGGATGAATGCAACCTCGCCGTTCATCACCTCGCGCTCGGGCGTGTAGTCGTTGCGGGTCTGGACGATGCGCGAGCCCACGCGGAGTTCGCGGACGATGGGTGTTCCACCTGGATTGAGGCGCTGCTCGAGTTCGGCGTTGAGCTCGATCAGGCCCACGATTCCACGCCGCATCGGGACGAGCGTCATCACTTCGGTGCGCGGCTCGAAGCCGCGCCGCGGCAGCGCCTCGCAGGCAAGCTCGAGCACCGCCTCACGCAGGGCCTCGGGGCCGCTGCGCGAGATCCAGAAGAAGTCCTCGTCGAGCTCCTGCTCCCCGAGCTCGGTGTGCGCCTCGGCGAGGGAGAGGAATGGCGGTCGACCGCCATTGATGCGGCGCGCGCTGCGGACGATGAGGGAGCGCGCGGCCTGGCGGTAGATCGCGGTCAGGTGGACGCGCCCCGCCGCGTCGCTCTCGACGAGGTCGCCGAGCACGCGGCCGGGGCCGATCGGCGGAAGCTGGTCGGTGTCACCCACGAGCAGGACGTGGCAGTCGCCGGCGGCGCGGAATAGTGCATCGGCGAGCTCGAGTGAGAGCATCGACGCCTCATCAACGATCACGAGCTCGACATCGTTCGAGAGCGGATCGTCCTCGTCGCGCATGAACCTGTCCTCGTTCGGCGAGTACCCGAGCGCGCGGTGGATCGTCAGCGCGTCGTGGCCGGTCAGGTCGCGCATCCGACGCGCCGCCTTCCCCGTCGGCGCGCAGAGGAGGACGCGAACGCCGGCGTCGCGCGCCAGTTCGACGACGACGCGCTGCGTGTGCGTCTTTCCGGCGCCCGGGAGCCCAGTGAGGAGAACGAGCGGCCGCGTCCGGACGAGCTCGACGATCTCCCACTGCTCGTCCGACACTTCGATCCGCTCGGGGCGCGCCGGAGGGTCGAACAGCTCGTCGTCGGGTGCGGCCGCACGCTCCGCCAGCGCAGCAGCGAGGCGCGTCTCGGCCTCCCATAGCCCGGCGAGGTAGGCGCGCTCGTGCTCGACGACGATCTCCTCCTCTGACACAAGACGGACGAGCGCGGCCTCGAGCGGATCCGCCTCGTGCACAGCTAGCAGCCGCGCCGCCGCCAGCCACAATTCCGGAAGCGGTAAGAAGACATTTCCGTTGCCGGCCGCCTCCGTGAGCACGAAGAGGACGCCTGCGCGCAGCCGCTGCGGCGCGTCGAGCTCGATGCCAAGCGAGCGCGCTACGCGGTCGGCCACGCGGAAGCCGATCCGCGGCACCTCGGTCAGCCGGTACGGATCGTCCTCGAGCACGGCGATCACATCGGTCCCGTACGTGCGGACGAGCCGCGCGGCGAGGCCCGCCCCGAGCCCGTGCGAGAAGAGGAACGTCTCGACCTCCCGGACGGCGGCGACCTCGCGCCACGCCTCGATCGCTCGCTCCATTGCGCGGCGCGAGATCGCGCGGCCCGCCTTCGTCCGCACCTCGCGCAGTCGATCCGGATCGCGGTCGAGTTCGGCGAAGACGTGCTCGGCGCCGAAGTGGTCGACGATCGCGCCCGCGAAGGTGGGGCCGATGCCAGGGACGCGGCGCCGCAGCCAGAGCGCGACGCCGTCCGCTGTCTGCGGGAGAACCGAGCGGAAGGACTCGACGGAGAACTGCCAGCCGTAACGCGGGTGCCGCTCGACCGCGCCGGCGACAACGATGCTCTCGCCCGCGGCGACGTGGCCGAGAGGGCCGCGCAGCGTGAGCGGTCGGCCGTCCTCGAGCGAGGCCGACCAGATGGCGAATTCCCCGTCCGGCGAGACCCAGCGCGGCCCGCCCGCCGCGAGCGTCACCGCGAGCTCGCGCGCATCCGGATCGACCGGCGGCTCGTCCTCGATCGTCCGCACCCTCCGAGGCTACTTGGACGGACGACACGCCTCCGTTCCCTCCTCGGCGCAACCGTCGCCCACGCTAAGCCGCGGCCGGCGCCCGGAAATACGCGTCGGGCACGTCGCCTGGATATTGAGTGCGCTGCCAGTGGTCGTAGCTGGTGGTCGCTCTGCGGCTACCAGCTCGGACCGTTTCAACAGCCGAAATGCGATCTCGAAACCGTTACCCGTCGTTAGGCGGATCGAGGGTTCAAATCCCTCCCCTCTCCGCTTCCTGAGCCGAAACCCGCTTGGGAAGAGGCTTGGGATCTAGTCTCGCCGACCGAGCCCTCCTAGACTCCGCTCATGGTGACGTGCGCTACCTGCGGGCGCGAGAACGCGTCGGATGCGCGGTTCTGCAACAGCTGCGGGAGCGTGCTTGCCGCAGCGCCCGAGTCGCGGCGCGAGGAGCGCAAGGTCGTCACCGTCCTCTTCGCCGACCTCGTCGGCTTCACGTCGCGCGCCGAGCGGATGGACCCCGAGGACGTTCGCTCGCTGCTGGCGCCGTACTGGAAGCACCTCCGCGACGAGCTCGAGCGCTTCGGCGGGACGGTGGAGAAGTTCATCGGGGACGCCGTCATGGCCCTGTTCGGCGCGCCGGTTGCGCACGAAGACGATCCGGAGCGCGCCGTCCGTGCCGCGCTCGCGATCAGAGACTGGGCGCGCGAGGAGGACGACCTCCAGGTCCGGATCGCCGTCAACACGGGCGAGGCGCTGGTGCTTCTCGGAGCGAGGCCGGCCGAGGGCGAGGGGATGGCGGCCGGTGACGTAGTCAACACCGCCGCTCGCCTCCAGACGGCCGCACCGGTCAACGGCGTGCTCGTCGGCGAGCAAACCTGGCGGGCGACGCGGCATACGATCGACTACACCCAACAGGACCCGGTCACCGCGAAGGGCAAATCCGAGCAGCTCGCCGCCTGGGAGGCACTCCAGGCGAGGTCGATTCCGACCGTCGAGACCGTGTCGGCGGGGCCGCTGGTCGGTCGCACCGAGGAGCTCGACCAGCTAGTGAGCGCGTTCCAGCTCATGCGCCGCGAGCAGCGGCCGCAGCTCGTGACCGTCGTCGGCGTACCGGGCATCGGGAAGAGTCGGCTCGTGACGGAGCTCTTCGGCGTCGTCGAGGCTGATCCCGAGTTCACCACCTGGCGGCGCGGCCGGTCGCTCTCCTACGGCGAGGGCATCAGTCTGTGGGCGCTCGGGGAGATCGTGAAGGCCGAGCTGGGCGTGCTCGAGAGCGACTCGCGCGAGCAGACGGCAAGGAAGCTCGCGGAGTCGGTCGCCGAGCTCGTGGCGGACGACGACGAGCGGGGCTGGCTCGAGGACCAGCTTGCCCCGCTCGTCGGGCTGCCATCGGAAGCGGTTGCGCGCGAGCAGCGGTTCGGGGCCTGGAGACGGTGGGTCGAGGCGCTCGCGGAGCAACGCCCGCTCGTGCTCGTCTTCGAAGATCTCCAGTGGGCCGACGACGAGCTGCTCGACTTCGTCGATGAGTTGGCCGACTGGGCGTCCGAAGTGCCTCTCCTCATCGTCTGCACGACCCGGCCCGAGTTGCTCGAACGCCGGCCGGCTTGGGGCGGCGGCAAACGGAATGCGCTCACGATCTCGCTCGGCCCCCTGGGCGACGCCGATACGGCGCGGATCGTCGCGGGTGCACTCGAGCGCTCCGTCCTACCCGCCGACACGCAGTCGGAGCTGCTCGCACGCGCGGACGGAAACCCGCTCTATGCGGAGCAGTACGCACGCATGCTCGGCGAGGGGAGCGGGACGGAGACGCTGCCGGACACCGTGCAGGGGATCATCGCGGCCCGCCTCGACCTGCTCTCCGCGGAGGAGAAGAGCCTGCTCCAGGAGGCCGCGGTCGTCGGACGCGCGTTCTGGCCCGGCGCCCTCGACGCGAGCCAGGAGCTCCTCCGCTCGCTGCTCCGGAAGGAGTTCGTTCGGCGTGAGCGGCGCAGCTCGGTGGCGGGAGAGGAGGAGTACTCGTTCGCGCATGCGCTCGTCCGCGATGTCGCATACGGGCAGATTCCGCGCGCGGACCGCGCGGCGAAGCATTGCGCCGCCGCCGCCTGGATCCAGACCCTCCCGGCCGATCGAGCCGCCGACCGCGCGGAGATGGTGGCTCATCACCTCGGTGCCGCGCTGGAGCTCGCCGCGGCGTCGGGCCTGGCCGACGACGGGTTACGGAGCCAGGCTCGCGAGGCCTTCCGTGACGCCGGCGAGCGGGCTGCCAGTCTCAACGCACTCCCCGCAGCCGTCCGTCACCTCTCGGCCGCCCTCGAGCTCACCGCGGCCGACGACCCGGAGCGTCCGCGTCTCCTGCTCACGCTCGGGCTCGTGCTCGGCCAGACCGACCACACGGCGGCCTTGCCGGTGCTGGACGAGGCAGAAGCGGCGCTCGAGGCGGCCGGGGATCCGGCGGCCGCGGCATCGGCGGCGATCATCGGCGCTCGAACATCGTGGTATCTCGGCAGCCGCGACGGGGCCGACGAGCACCTGCAACGCGCGCTGACGCTCCTCGAGCACGAGCCCGCTTCCGAGGTGGAGGCGGAGGCGTTTGCGGAGCGGGCCCGCCTCAGGATGCTGGCCATCGAAAGCGCTGAGGCCGTCGAGATGGCCGACGCCGGCCTGGAGGTCGCCGAGGAGGTAGGGGCCGAGCGAGCCAAGGCGTCGATGCTGATCACTCGAGGCACGGTGCTCGAGTCACGCGAGGACATCGAGCGGGGGGTCGAGATCGCCGAGCGGCTGAAGGATCTCAACCAGCTCTCTCGCGGCCTCAACAATCTCGCCGAGCTCGCGATCGGAGCAGGTGATTTGCCCGCAGCCTTCGAGGTTTACGACCGCACTCGGCGTGAGTTCACACAGTTCGGAGTGCCGACGTACCTGCTGTGGCTCGATGTCCAGGAATCGAGCCTCGCGTCCGTGACCGACCGGTGGGATCGTGCCCTCGAGCTGGTCGAACCGATCCTCGCGCGCTTCGACGCGGGCGCCACGCACTACCTCGAGGGCGACGCCAGGACGACCCGCGGGGCGATCCTCCATGCGCGCGGCGACACTCGCGAGGGGCTCGCAGACGTGGAGCGCGGGCTTGCCGCAGCCAGGTCGGCGAAAGACCCCCAGACCCTCGTTCCGGCGCTGGGCTCCCTCGCCGGCCTCCTTGCACGCGACGGACGTCTGGAAGAAGCCAGGCGGCTGCTGGACGAGGCGCTCGCCATCTGCCGGGACCTCGTGACGCCGTATTACAGCCTCGCACCAACGCTCCTGGTCGGAGTGCTGGACGCCGGCGTGGAGGACGAGTTCGCCGAGGTCTTCGGGCCACACACCGAGAGCGACCCGTGGACCGGAGCCTCGGTCACGGCCTGGCGGGGAGATCTCCTCGGCGCGGCAGACATCCTCGAGCAACACGAGGGGAAGGTGCTGGAGGCCGATCTGCGAGTGAGGGCTGCGGCGCGGCTGCGTGCGGCAGGGGACACCGCGGGTGCGGAGGAGCAGAGGCGGCGGGCCGTGACGTTCTATCGCTCCGTCGGAGCGGTGGAGCGCATCCGCGAGGCCGACGCCCTGCTCCCGGCGAGCGCCTAGCTGTCCCGGGTCGTGCGTGGTCGTCTCCGTCAGGCGCGCCGGCTAACTCCACGGCACCTCCAGCCGCCATCGCCGCGCTCGCGGCGAGCGCCGCACCTCGACCCCATCCACGCGCGAGACCATAGCGGCCGGCTCGGCGGCCCCTAGGCGCCGGGGGTTGAGGCGGTCGAGGGCCAGCCTTCTCGCACGTGACCTCTCCACGCCATGCGCCACAATGTGAGCGTTAACGACTTCCCAGCTGGTGACCGCAGTCGGTTGTAGCTGGGGCTCATCGAGGCCTCTTGGGGCTTTTGACGCACTGCTCAGCAAGAAAAGCTGTGCCGGCTCCCTAAACCGGCGTGGCCATGTTCTATTCATGCTGGGGACTAACGAGCAGGCTTCGAACGGACAACGCGCAGGATTGCGTGCATTCCCTGCTCGCGGTGGTCTGCTATGGCGCACCAGAGCAGGTACCGGCCTGGCACGAGCTTCAGCTCGCGGTCGACGACCTGGCCGGGCTGCACGCTGGGGAACCGGATGATCCGCGTGCCCCCGATGCGACGCACGTCGAGGTCGTGCGTGTCCTGGCCGTGGTTGACGAGCTCGACGATCACGCGGCCGGCCCTCACCCTGGTGCGGGAGAGGCTGTAGCTGAACTCCCGCGCGACCACCTGAACGCGCGCGGGCGGGTGCTGCGCTTGCGGAGCGAGGATCATGCGACGAGCTTCGGCCGGGAGAAGGAGGCTGCTTGCGGGATCACTGCGGCGGCGTCGACCCCGAACCACTGCTCGAGGAGGGCCGAATAGACGCCTCGGAAGTCTGAGGTGGCCGACACGTTGCCGTCTGTGTCCAGCCCTTTCTGCAGACCCGGGAACTCGCCGACCATCTGCCCGGCCACGCGCGTCCCGAGGAGGAAGCCGACTCCGGCCGCGCCGTGGTCGGTGCCGCTGTCGCCGTTCTCGGCGGCGCGACGCCCGAACTCCGACCAGATGTGCACGAGAACCCGGTTGGCCAGGCCGCGTGCCTCGAGGTCGCGCTGGAACGCGAGCAGGGAGTCCGAGGTCAGCTGCAGCCCCTGGGTCAGGGCTGTCGGCTCGTCGGCGTGTGTGTCGTACTCGCCCGGCGCCGTGAGCGCGACGCAGTGGAGCGGCAAGCCGGCGGCAAGCATGGCGGCAAGCCCTGCGAGCCTTCGTGGGAACGGGTCGTCCGACTGCGGATACAGCACGGGGCTCGAGATCCCACCCGACGACTGGAACGGGATCAGCTGCCGGCGCAGGCGGTCCACCTGCGTGGCGACGTTGCCGGCGGTCCGCAGCCCGGCGTCCGCTGGCTGGTGGCCCATGAGACCGATCGTCTCGAGCATCCGCTGCTCGACCTCGCCCCAGACTCGCTTGCTGTAGAAGTCGTACTGGTCTGGGCCTGAAATCGACGCGACCGGAACCCTGGCGGTCGCGAGAGCAGGGGCGAGAGTGTCGTCGAGCGAGAGCCCCTGGAGCGGGTTGTCCTTCTTCCCGACCCGGTCGAGGTACCGTCCGAGCCAGCCCGTGCGAAGCGAGGCAGCCGTAGCCCCGACCTCCCAGTAGTGGCGAGACGTGAAGTGCGACTGGTCGGCGTGTGTGTAGCCGACGGCCGGCAACACCGTCACCTTCTTCTCGGAGTAGAGCTTTTGGAGCCCGCCGAGCGCCGGATGCCAGTAGAGGCGGTCGTCCTCGGCGAGTTGTGTTCCGCCGGCGAGAGCGAGCTGCGGCCGGAGCTTCTTGTAAAGCGGATCCCCCTGCGGTGACAGGACCGAGAGGCCGTCGGCGCCGCCCTCGAGGAAAATGGAGACAAGAATTGGTGTGGCAGGCCCGGAGGCTGCAGCGGCAATTCCCTCCTCGAATGCCCGGAGCCCGAGCAGGGAGCCGCCGTAGACGGCGACCGTGGCGCCGAGGCTCTTGGCGAGGAAGTGGCGGCGGGTGAGTCCCGTCCCGGCAGGGTGCGGCATTCCGGGCTCGATTGCAGGGAGTCCGCGGCCGGCCTCCGCGAGTGCGCGATGGAGGAGCCGTGACCGTGAGAGCCCGTCGCAGTGGTTGCAGGTTCTCGTCATGCGGCCTGCAGGTCCGGCGAGACGGCGATCAGCTGGCGGAGCGCGTTCTGAACCATCACTGGGTACTGCTCGCGTTTCCAGGCAGCGCCCTTGGCGTCGCCGAGCGACCGGTGCGCGAACGTGTGGAGCGCGTGGCGCGTGTCCTGGCCAAGCGGAGGGTTGTGCCAGAACCGGCAAGCGTGGTCCAAGAGCTTCTTGGCGTCGTAGGGCTGTTGGTCGTGCTCGGGGTCGAGCGCCTGGCGGTCGAGCGCGTACAGGGCGATCCACCATCGTCCACGCCAGGTCGCCGTGTCGAGCCAGCGCGTGTCGTCCCAACCGGCCACGTTGGGCGGATAGAAGAGCTGCTGCCCTGCCATCGAGTCGAGCCACGTCCAGGCGGTGGTGTCGATTCCGCGCCGGATTCGGCGGAGAAGACCGGCGTTGTAGACGACCGGGGGTTTCACCAGCCGCGGGCCTTTGTAGAGCGCAGGATGCCGCAGGATCGCGGCGACGACCGGCCGCACCTCGTACTTCGAGGCCTTGTAGAGCCGCTCGAGCGCTCGCTGCGTGGCGTCGTCCGGCGCGTCGGGAACGAAGTAGCTCCAGAGCTTCTGGACGAAGAACGACGGGTGGTCCGGATGTGAGACGCAGAGGCGGCACGAGTCCTTCCACGTGAATCGGCCCCGGTGATGGAAGATCGTCTTCACGCCCGGGTCGTGGGACCCTGCGTCATAGCGGAAGTTGACCGGCCCGCTGTTCTCGCTCCAGCTGTTCCGGAAGCCGGTGAGGGCACGCGCCTGCTGGCGGACGTCGCCCTCGCTGTAGCCGCGGTCGGCGCCTAGCGTGAAGAGCTCCATCATCTCGCGCGCGTAGTTCTCGTTGGGCGAGTCCTTCGAGTTGTCGCTTCCGTTCAGCCAGAGCAGCATCGCCGGGTCCTTCGTCACTTCGACAAGCAGCTCGTGAAACGAGCCGAGGCCCTGGTGCCGGAAGAGCTGGTTCTGGTTCAGCATCAGCCGTTGCGAGCCGACGCCGTTGTTCGAGGTCGCGAACCAGTCGTGCCAAATCAGCGTCATCCGCTCGACGAGCGGGCGCGAGGTTCGCACCATCCGGTCCAGCCACCAGAGGTGGTCGTGACCCCAGGCATCGAAGGGCGCGAGCGGCCGGCCCTTCTCGTCGTGCGGCCGGTGTCCTACGAGGTGCTCCCGGCCTGGATGCGTCAGCTTGTGGACGGCGCCTTCGAGGCCGAGGCGAGCGAGCCTTTGCGCTTCACCGGGTCGCGGCCCGAACCCTGCGCGCCAAAGCAGCCGCTCGGCCTGGGCGGCCCCAAACGTCCCCCGCCACACGGCGACACCGGCCACGAGAAAGGGCATCGGCGCCGATCAGCGCGCACGGGATCCCCGATCGAGGGTGCTAGGCCGATCGGAATACAGCAAGAGTTCTACGATCTTCCGTTAGTGCGCCGTTAGAGGGATCTGCCGCTTTTTGGACTCCGCGCTGTACCCTCAGAGGCATGAAGAGAATCCCGTACCTCGCTGCGGCCTTCGTTGCTGTCGCCGTGTGTGCCACGGCTTCGGCTTCCGGGCCGTACACCGCCAAGTCGGTTCACCTCAATGCGGGGAAGTCGAGCACGTCTTTCACCGTCCGGATCTCCCAGCCGAAGAAGATCATCCTTTACATCGGCCAGGCCAAGGTCACGACGACGACCCGCTGTCTCAAGGGGACGAAGGTTTCGAAGCTCACCCGGAGCTTCCATACGGACGGGACTCGGAACATGCTCTGGCACATCGCGGGCAAGCAAGATGTGTGCCACGTCTCGGTCGCTGCCTCACTGAAGGGCTCGGGCACCGGCTACGTCAGCGTAGACGTGTACCCGCGCTGAAATAGTTGGAGAGCGCCCTTCCGTGGGCGCTCTCTTGTTTTCAGTGACGCACTATTCGCGGCCGACCCAGGCGATGACTTTCCCGTCGTCCATCGGTCGTTCCTGCACACGTCCGCGCCCTTACTCCGACTTCGTCTCGGGCCGACCACAGGAGAGATATGGAGATCCGCACTCGCTTCAGCATCAGCGCCGACGGTTATGTGACAACCCCCGACGGCTGGCCGCCAATCGTTCGTGACCCTCGGTTCGTCTCAGGTCAGAGCCATGGCTTCCCGGAGTTTCAGAAGCGCTGCGAGGCAGTCCTGATGGGCCGGACGACCTTCTTGCCGGCGCTGGCGAACGACCGCTGGCCTTGGCCGGATCTCGACGTCTTCGTGCTCGGCTCGGACGTCCCCGTCGACGGCGCGCCGGTGCCGATCATCAGCGACGGCGACCCCGCTCGGCTGCTCGAGAAGATAAGAGCAGCCAACCGCGGGAAGGACGTCCACCTCGTCGGCGGCCTCAAGACGATCGAAACCTTCCGCGCACTCGGCGCGCTTCAGAAGCTGGGATTGCTCGTCCTTCCGTTCTTCCTCGGCGATGGAATGCGGCTTACCCCCACGATCAGCGTCGACGCGGAGCTGACCCTCGAGGAAGCGCGGACGCTGCCCGAAGGCGCCGTCGACATCGTTTACGCCTGTCGCTAAACAACGCGGGCGATTCCCGGTTCGAGCCGAGTGCCCGCCGACCCGAGAGACCCGCTGGCCGGGGTCTTACTGCGCGGCTGTGGGCAGGGTGGCTGCGGGATCGACCGCCTCTTCGAGTACGAAGCGGGTGTCGGTGTTTTCGGCGAGCGTGAGCAGGGTCGCGTGGAGATTCGCGCGTGCGTCGGCGTCGAGCGGCGCCAGGAACTCGTCCTCGACCCTCTGGACGATGGTGCGGAAGCGAGCTAGCTGGCGTCTGCCGGCGGGGGTGAGACTGACGAGGTGGCGGCGACGGTCGGTGATGTCCCGTCGACGCTCGATCAGTTGCTTCTCCTCGAGGGCGTCGAGGATGCCGACCAGCATGCTCCGGTCGAGCTGGAGTGCATCCGCGATGGTTGCCTGCGTCTCGCGTGCGCCTTCGTCGAGGAGCGCCAGGACGCTGTAGTGGTACGGGCTGAAGCCGACCTGCTCGAACTCCTTGAAGGCGCGGGTCTTGAGCCCCACGCCTAGCCGCGCCAGCAGGAAAGCCGGGCTCTCGATGAGCTCGCGCGGAAAGCACGGGTTCGGCGCGACGACGCTATCGGCGGACGGTGTCTCCATATCGCAACAGGCTAAGAGTAGCGCAGACCACCATGGATGTGATAAACCGTGGAATCAGTCCACGATATGGGGAGAACACGAATGAGTGCACAAAGTATGGCAACTGCCTCGGATATCCGGGAAGGCGACAGGCGCCGCTGGCTGATCCTGTCGGTGCTCGTCGTGGCCCAGTTCATGGTCGTGCTCGACGTCGCGATCGTGAACGTCGCGCTACCGACGATCAAGAACGACCTGCACTTCAGCCAAGACGGCCTCCAGTGGGTGATCACCGCGTACGCGATCGTGTTCGGCGGCGTCCTCCTGCTCGGCGGCCGGATGGCCGACCTGCTCGGCCGCCGGCGCATCTTCATGGCCGGAATGGCCGTGTTCACGGTCTTCTCCCTGCTCAACGGCCTGGCCTGGTCGTCCGGCTCCCTGATCGCCTTCCGCGGCCTGCAGGGGCTCGGCGCCGCGCTGCTCGCGCCGGCGGCACTATCGATCCTGACCACGACGTTCAGGGAGGGACGCGAGCGCAACGTCGCCCTCGGAATCTGGGGCGCAGCCTCCGGAAGCGGAGGCGCAGCCGGTGTCCTCCTCGGCGGCGCCCTGACGAGCGCACTCAGCTGGTCCTGGATCTTCTTCATCAACGTCCCCGTTGGGGTGCTCGTGCTTGCACTCAGCCCGGTGCTCCTGAGGGAGAGCCGCGCCGACCTCGACCATCGCCACTTCGACACGGCCGGCGCCGCGTCGATCACGGGCGGCCTGATGCTGCTCGTGTACGCGCTCACGCACGCGAGCCAGCATGGCTGGGCCACGACCGAGACGGTCGGGCTCCTCGCCGCCTCGGCCGCCCTGATCGTCGCGTTCCTCGTGATCGAGCTGCGCTCTCCCGCGCCGCTGCTTCCCATGCGCATCTTCCGCCTGCGCACGCTGGCGGCCTCGAACATGACCGCCCTGCTGCTGGGAGCGGCGATCTTCTCGCAGTTCTTCCTGCTGACCCTGTACATGCAGCAGGTGCTGCACTACTCCGCCCTGAAGACGGGAGTCGCCTACATCGCGCTCACGCTCTCGATCATCGGCTTCTCCGCCGTCTCGCAGGCGCTCGTCACCCGGGTGGGCGTCCGGCTCGTGCTGCCGGTGGGCATGGCTCTCTCGGCGGCGGGCCTCGTCCTGTACGCACAACTACCGGTGCACGGAACCTACTTCTCGAACCTGTTCCCGGCGTTCATCCTGAGCGGGATCGGGCTCGCCTTCGCGTTCGTGCCGATCTCGATCGGCGGGCTCACCGGCGTTCGATCGGATGACGCCGGCGTGGCCTCCGGGCTGCTGAACACGAACCAGCAGATCGGGGGAGCGATCGGAGTCGCCATCGCCACGACGATCGCCACCACCTACACGAGCCACTACCTCCAAGGACACCCCAGCGTCGGCCCCCTCGACGGCGCCGCGCTCACGCACGGCTTCCAGATCGCCTTCTACGTCCTCGCCGCCCTCGCAGCGCTTGCCGCGGTGATCAGTGCGATCATGATCGAGCCGGGCGCGGCCGCGACCACGTCGAGCGAGGAGACCGCCGGCGAACTTACACCCGCACTGGGAAAGGCGGCCTGACATGACGAAGAGAGCCAGTACCACCGTTCGGTACGAGACGCGCACGACGATCGACAGACCCATCAGCGACGTGTTCGGGCGTTTGGCCGACCTCGATGGTTACGAGACGTGGATGCGCCGCACGGGTTTGTTCCGCCGGTCCGGGCAAACCTCCGATGGCCCTGTCGGCCAGGGGACGGCCTATTTCGACGCCACGAGGATGGGCACGTTCCGCGGTGAAGTGACCGATTACGAGTCACCGGCGAGGATCGGCTTCCGTGAGACCCTCCACTTGTTCGGTTCCGACCTGATGGAAGCGCGACCGAACTACATCCTCGAGGCGGATCGGGACAAGACGGTCGTTCATCACATCGCGGAGGGTGAGCTCTTCGGAGTGATGCGTTTGATGAAGCCGGTTGCCGCTCTCTTGGCGAGGAGCGAGCGGGCCCGAACCGTCGAGTCGTTGAGGCGTTCGCTGGAGTCGGGGTAGGTCCCCCCGGGCCCTAGACGAGCGCGGAGGGCTCGAGCTCGGCGTCGCGGCTGACGAGCGCGGCGTAGCGGCCGCCGCCGGCGATCAGTTCCTCGTGGCGGCCACGCTCGACGACCTGGCCGTGGTCGAGGACGACGATCTGGTCCGCGTCCCTGACCGTCGAGAGCCTGTGCGCGATCGCGATCGTCGTCCGCCCCTCCGCCAGCCGGTCGAGCGCCTCCTGCACGAGCCGCTCGGTCTCGGTGTCGAGCGAGGAGGTCGCCTCGTCGAGGACGAGGATCGGCGGGTTGCGGAGGATCGTGCGCGCGATCGCGATCCGCTGCTTCTCGCCTCCGGAGAAGCGGTAGCCCCGCTCGCCGACGACCGTGTCGTAGCCCTCCGGGAGGGCGGCGATCACGTGGTGGATCCGCGCCGCCTCGGCGGCCGCGTAGAGCTCCTCGTCCGTCGCGTCTGGCTTCGCGAAGCTGAGGTTCTCGCGCACCGAGGCATGGAAGAGGTACGTCTCCTGTGAGACGACGCCGACGAGGCTCGCCAGCGCGGCGAAGCTGAGGTCGCGGACGTCGACGCCGCCGATCGAGACGAAGCCTCGGTCGACGTCGTAGAGGCGTGCTGCGAGGTAGCCGAGGGTCGTCTTCCCGGCGCCGGTCTCGCCGACGAGCGCGGTCGTCGTCCCGGCGGGCACGACGAAGCTCACGTCCTGCAATGTCCAGTTGTCGTCGCTGTAGCCGAACCAGACGCGGTCGAAGACGACGTCGCCCGCCTCGGCGACCTCGACCGCGTTCTCCCGCTCGGCGATGTCGACGGGCGTGTCGAGGTACTCGAAGATCCGGTCGAAGAGCGCGAGCGAGGTCTGGATGTCGAGGCCTACGCCGAGCAGCGACCCGACCGGGAAGAAGAGCCGCGCCTGAAGCGTGGTGAAGGCGACGATGGTCGCGATCGAGATCGAATGGCTGAAGACGGTGCCCCCGAGCCAGTACACCGCTGCCGGCATGACGGAGAAGCTCGTCTGGATCGACGCCATCACCCAGCGGCCCGCCATCCGCTGCCGCACCTCGAGGTCGGCCAGGCGAAGCGACTCGCCCTCGAAGCGGTCGGCGAGCTCGTCGCCCCGGCCCATCGTCTTCCCGAGCAGGATCCCGCTGACCGAAAGCGACTCCTGGACGATGCTCGAGATGTCGGCGAGCGACTCCTGCGTCGACTTCGCGATCCGCCGCCGCTCGTTTCCGACCCGGCGCGTGAGCACCGCGAACAACGGGATCAGCGCGAACGCGAAGAGCGCGAGCTCCCAACTCAGGAGGAGCATGCCGATCATCGTCGCGACGACCGTCGTCACGCTCGACGTGATGCTCGTCGCGGTGTTCGTGACGACGTTCTGGACGCCGCCGATGTCGTTGTTGATCCGTGACTGCACCTCGCCCGTGCGGGTGCGCGTGAAGAAGGCCAGCGAGAGACGCTGCAGGTGACGGAAGACGGCGGCGCGCAGGTCGTGCATGACGCGCTGTCCGACCTGGTTCGAGAGCAGCGTCTGGACGACTCCGAGAGCGCCGGCGACGATCGCGATCACGATCATCGCGGCTGCGTTGATGGAGACTCCGCGCGTGTCGTGCGCCTGGATCGCGATCAGGACGCGCCGGAGCAGGAACGCGGGCACCACGCCGAGGCCGGCGCTCGCGACGATTAATGCGAGCAGCAGCGAGAGCCGCGGCCGGTACGGCTTGAAGAGCGGCCCGATTCTGCGCATGTTCGCGCGCCGCACCTCGGGGTCGGCGGGCCGCTCGGGCGGCGCCTCTCCCCGGTCGTGGAAGAACATCCCCATCAGGGGCCTACAACGAGCAGGGAAAGCCGAAGCATTCCGCCACGGCTACCACTTCGAACGGCGCCCGCGGCGGCTTGTGTACATGAGCTTCGGCCGGGCGGTTTTCATGCCCGTCGCCTCGAACTGCTCGCGGTGGCCGAGCATGGTCGCGAAGCGGCTGACATCCGCCTGCTGCTCGGGCAGGACGAGCGTGATCCCCTGGCCGGAGCGTCCGGCGCGGCCGGTCCGGCCGACGCGGTGGACGTAGCCCTTGCCGTCCTCCGGCGGGTCGTAGTTGATCACGTGGCTGATCGCGTCGAGGTCGAGGCCGCGGGCGGCGACGTCGGTGGCGACGAGGGTCGTCACCTTGCCGCTGCGGAAGCGCTCGAGCGCCCTCTCGCGCGCGCCCTGTGACATGTCCCCGTGCATCGCGGCCGCCTCGACCTCCCGCGCGCGCAGCTTGCGGACGAGCCGGTCGGCGCCGCGCTTGGTGCGTACGAAGACGAGGGCGAGCCCGCGATCCTCGCCGAGCACGTCGATCAGCCGGTCGAGCTTGTCGGCGTCGGTGACGGAGACGAACTCGTGCCCGACATCGCCGTCGGCATGGCGCGAGGGCAGCTCGGCTTCGAATTGCGACGGATTGTTCGTGTAGCTATGGGCAAGCTGGCCCACAGCGCCGTCGAGCGTGGCCGAGAAGAGCATCGTCTGACGCCCGGCCGGCAAGCGCCGGACGATCCGGTCGACCTGCGGCTGGAATCCCATGTCGAGCATCCGGTCGGCCTCGTCGAGGACGAGGATCCTGACGCGGTCGAGCGAGATCATGTGCCGCTGGACGAGATCGTTGAGCCGGCCGGGGGTGGCGACGACGACGTGCGCGCCGCGCAGGCGCTTGACCTGCGGCCCGACCGGGGCGCCGCCGTAGGCGGCCGCCGCGCGAAGGCCCTTCGGCTTCCCGAGCAGCACGAGCTCCTCGGTCACCTGGAGCGCGAGCTCGCGGGTCGGTGCGAGCACGAGCGCGGACGGAGCTCGCTCGCCGGTCGAGACGAGCTCGACGATCGGCAGCCCGAAGGCGAGCGTCTTCCCCGACCCTGTCGGCGCCTTGCCGAGGATGTCGCGCCCCTTGAGCGCGTCGGGGACGACGAGGGACTGGATACGAAACGGCTCGACAATGCCGCGGGCGGCGAGCTCCTGCTCAACCTCCGCGCTCACGCCGAGCGCGCCAAAAGACTGGGACATGCTGGTTCGACTCCTTCGATTCGGATTCGAGATGCAGACCCGAAACCGCCAAAGGAGGGACCGAGAAGCTGAATCTCACGGGATCGGCCTGATGCCTTCCCTGCGAATAGGCTAGCAGCCGGCCCGGGCGCCCACGCGGAAACGCCCCTTGAGAACCTCGCGATAAGCGCCTAAGGTCAGCCCACACGTCGTCGCACGGATCGGGGCAAGGGATGACCGAGCTGATCCAGCCGTTGAGCGACGTCGGGCCGGTGCGGCACGTTCCGGCGCAACCGAGAACCTCTGCGCATCCGCCGAGCTTCAGCGAGCTCGTCTACGCCCACTACGACTGGTGGCGCTCCCACCAGGCCGGCAGGCCCGATCCCGCCGCCGCGGCCGCTTACGACTCCGTCCGCTCCGCCTTCCAGGCGAGCCACGGCGAGATCGTCCGCGCCTACTGGTGCTCGCACGTCGAGAGCGCCGTGGCGCTGACCGAGAAGAAGCGGCTCCGCGGCCTGCGTGCTCCCTCCTTCGGCTTCCACCGCGAGACGTCCTGGGCGACGAAGAACGCCCAGGACGTCTCCTCCGAGCTCCACCGCTGCGACGAGCTCGCCGTACGCGCGAAAGCCGTCCTGACCGGAGTGCGCCAGCGGATCTGCCTCGAGCTCGTCGTCTCCTGCGCCGCCAACCTGCTCAGCCTGGTCGACGCGCACGCCGGCCACGAGGACGAGGCGCAGAACGCCGCGGCGCTCGCGCGCGAGCACGCCGCGATCAGCAAGGTCGAGTCCTACTACTGCGAAGCGGCGAACGGACAGGCCCAGCTCGTCTACTTCGGGGGCATCGCCACGGTCACCCTCGCCCTGGCCGGGATCGCCGCCGCCTGGCTGTCCATCAGCTGGGCGGCCCCCGTCGCCGCTCTCATCGCCGGCGCAATCGGCGCCGTCGTGAGCGTGATGCAGCGGATCAACAGCGGCAAGTTCGAGCTCGAGTACGACGTCGGCGGGCCGTACGCGTTCTTCCTCGGCGGCCTGCGCCCGCTGATCGGGGGCGCCTTCGCGATGGCGATCACGTTCGCCTTCAGCGGCGGCCTGCTCCACCTGCCCGTCGCGCAGGGGGCGAACACGCACGACACGCGGCTGGCGCTACTCGTCCTCGCCTTCCTCGCCGGGTTCAGCGAGCGCTGGGCGCAGGACACGCTCACCTCCGTCCTTCCTTCTGCGGCTCCCTCGCCAGAGAAAGGAGCAGCTCATGAGTGACGCACCGAACGGCCTCGCCGTGCGGACGCAGAAGCGGTACGGGTGGCGCGCGGACAGTCCCGACATGCGCGACTACTTCCTGGCGGTCGAGCCCGCCAAGACGCTGCCGCACAAGATGAGCCTGCGCACGCAGATGCCCGCCGTGTACGACCAGGGCCAGCTCGGCTCGTGCACCGCCAACAGCATCGGCGCGATCCTCGAGTTCAACGAGCTCAAGCAGGCCGAGCCGGGTGCCGCCACGCCCTCGCGCCTCTTCATCTACTACAACGAGCGCGCGATGGAGGGAACCGTCCGCCAGGACTCCGGCGCGGAGATCCGGGACGGGATCAAGTCGGTCGCGCAGCTCGGCGCACCGCCCGAGACCGCGTGGCCGTACGTGATCACGAAGTTCGCGACCAAGCCGCCGGCGCGGGCGTACAAGGCGGCGCTCACGCACCAGGCGATCCGGTACGCGCGCGTGCCCCAGACGGAGATGGGGATCCAGAACGTGCTCGCCGCCGGCTATCCGATCTCGTTCGGCTTCACCGTCTACGAGTCGTTCGAGAACGGGGTGGGCGCGAACGGGATCGTCCCGATGCCGCAGCCCGACGAGACCGTCGTCGGCGGCCACGCGGTCGTCGCCCTCGGCTACAAGCACATCAAGGGGCAGCTCTATTTCGAGTGCCGGAACTCCTGGGGGCCCGACTGGGCCGACCACGGCTACTTCTGGATGCCGGCGGGCTACGTCACGAGCAACAACCTCGCGCGCGACTTCTGGGTCATCGAGCAGGTCGAATAGGAGGGCGGATCGTGCACGTAGACGAGAGGCACAGGGCAGACGGGGTCTTCGAGGGCGGCGGCGTCAAGGGGATCGCCTTCGCCGGCGCGATCGCCGCGGCCGAACGCGACGCCGGCGTGCAGGAGTGGGTGAACGTCGCCGGCACCTCGGCCGGCTCGATCGTCGCCGCGCTGCTCGTGGCGGGCTACGACTCGGCCGGGCTGCAGAAGCTCCTCGCGGCGGCCAAGTACGCACGCTTCGCCGACACCGGCCCGGGCGGGGTCTGGGTCGGTGGAGTGTTCAACGCGCTCTTCCGGCTGCGCGGGGCGGCGCCGGGCCGCTACTTCCTCGAGTGGATGAGCGAGCAGCTCGCGGGCTCGCCGCTCGCGAAGGAGCTGGGCAAAACCGAGCTCACCTTCGCCGACGTCCGGCGGCGCGACCTGCCGCCGAAGGACGAGATCCCCGACATCAGCGACGAGAAGTACGAGCGCGCCAAGTACCGGCTGCACGTCATCGGCTCCGATGTCACGACGGGCCGCATGATCATCCTCCCGGACGACCTTCCCGACTACACCGACGAGCACGGCAAGCCGTTCGACAAGGACAGCTTCCCGGTGGTCGAGGCCGTCCGGATGAGCATGAGCTACCCGTTCCTCTTCACCCCGGTCGTGCTCCACCGCGAGGGCAAGCCCGTCTACGTCGTCGACGGCGGCTTGCTCTCCAACTTCCCGATCTGGCTCTTCGACAGCCCGCACCCGAAGCGGCCGACCTGGGGCTTCCGGCTGCATCCCGGCGCGGACGTGGAGGAAGGTCTGCCGTACCGGAAGATCCCGCGTCCGTTCTGGGAGGTGCCGCTGCTGAAGGCGATGTTCTCGGCGGCCACGGAGGCCTGGGATCGCGAGCAGATGGAGCAGGTCGTCTCGGCGCGCACCGTCTCGATTCCCACCCACCAGATCAGCACGACCGACTTCGGTCTCACGAGGGCCGAGGCCGACGCGCTGTACGCGTGGGGCGTCAACGCCGCGCACGACTTCTTCACGGCGCCCGACCAGCAGACGTACCTCAACTCCTTCGGCCAGACGCTCGCGCAGCCCGAGCCGGCGCTGGCACGATGAGCGCAGCGGCGGGAGCGGAGCCGGCCGCCACGGCTTCGCCCGCGCCAGACGACCGCGTGCTGACGGGGCGGATGCCGGACATCACGGCGGCCCAGGTCGTGGGGCTCCTCGGGGCGGTCGTCGCCGTCGCCGTCAGCTTCGGGGTCAACATCTCGAGGGAGCAGCAGGAGGCGATCATGGCCCTCGCCGCCGCGGTGGCCGCGATCCTCTTCGCGGCCGACGCGCACGTGAGAACGCATCGCGTGCGAGCGGAGGCCGTTCGCCACTCGGCCGACCAGCAGGCCGCGGCCGTCCGGCACGCGGTCGACTCGCACCGGGCGGTGGCCGAGGCCGCCCTCGCCGCGAACCAGCCGCCGCCGGATCTCGTCTATCCGCCGCCGCCGTCGGAGAAATGAGGCGCGGGCCGAGCGCCTACAGACGCTCGATGAGCGGCCTGCTCGCCGGGCTCGCCGCAGCAGGGTCGATCGCGTACTACGCCGCGAGGGGGATCAGCGGTCCGACGACATCCTCGTCCGCGCAGCTCGGAGCGCTCGCGCTCCCGGGCCAGGCGACGACCACACCGGCCAACGGTGCCGACTACGGCTTCACGGGAACCTGCGGCGTCGAGCGGCACGAGGTCAAGGACCTCCTCGACGGCTTCGTACCGGGCGCCGTGCAGGACTCCAGCCTCGCCCAACTACGGGCGTTGCCGGTACCGCCGGACGCCGAGAAGGGCCGCACGCCGCCGGAGCGCGTCGTCTACCGGATCCAGGCGCTCGCGGTGGCCGACAAGATCGAGGCGGACTCCGACGTCCATCTCGCGCTCGCCGATCCCGCGGACCCGACGGCGACGATGATCGCCGAGTTCCCGGCCGCATCCTGTCTCGCCGGGTCCACCGAGGCGCCGGAGCTCGAGGCGGCGCGCGCCGACCTGGTCGCCGCGTTCGGCGATCCGCCGACGAGCTCGAAGTATCACGAACTGAGCCCGCAGCCCTGCGTCACGCTGACCGGCGTCGCCTTCTACGACCGGATCCACGGCCAGCGCGGCGTCGCTCCGAACGGCATCGAGCTGCATCCGGTGCTGGCCTTCGAGGCGGGCTGCGACGTTCCGGCACCCCCGCCCGCGACGACGAGCACGCTCCCCGAGACGACGCCGGAGCCTCCGGACACGACGCCGGTCACGACCGTCCCGCTGCCGACGGTGAGCGTGCCGACGGTCAGCAGCGGCAGCGGCTGCGACCGGTACCCGGGCCGTCACTGGTACCGGCACAGCTACCACCAGGACTGCAAGAGCTACTACTTCACGAGCCCGTAGGCAGCAGCAGGCACGCGGCGCGGTGGCCCTCTTCGGCCGAGGCCGGCCGAACGAGCGCCGGATCCTCCAGTGCGCACCGCTCCTCGGCGATCGGGCAGCGGGGATGGAACCGGCAGCCCGTCGGGATCGCCACTGCGTCCGGGGTCTCGCCACGCAGGATCTGCGGGCGCTGCCGGTGGCGCGGGTCGCGCCGCGGCACGACCGAGAGCAGCGCCTTCGTGTACGGGTGCTGCGGGTTCTGCACGACCGAGGCCGCGGGCCCTTCCTCGACGATGCGGCCGAGGTACATGACCGCGATTCGCTGTGCGAAGCGGGCCGCGGTCGAGAGGTCGTGCGTGATCATCAGGATCGCGAGCCCGTCCTGCCGCAGACCGTCGAGGACCTTGAGCACGCCGGCCCGGACGGACACGTCGAGCATCGAGACCGGCTCGTCGGCAACCAGCACGTCAGGGTCGAGGACGAGCGCCGCCGCAATCGCCACCCGCTGGCGCTGACCGCCGGAGAGCTCGTGGGGGAACCGTTCGAGGTAGAGCTCCGGCGGCGTTAGCTCGACGCGCTGCAGCGCTTCCCGAACACGCTCCTTCCGCTCGGCCGGCGAGCCGCCGAGGCCGTGGATCAGCAGCGGCTCCTCGACGACGGCGCGAACGCGGAAGCGTGGGTCGAGCGACTCGTAGGGATCCTGGTAGACGACCTGGATCCGGCGCCGGAGCGGACGCAGCTCGCGCGTCCCGAGCGGCACCAGGTCGCGCCCGTCGAAGCGGATCGAGCCCGATACCGGATCGACGAGGCGGAGCACAGCCTGCGCGGTCGTCGTCTTGCCGCAGCCCGACTCGCCCACGAGGGCGAGCATCTCCCCGCCCTGCAACGAGAGCGACACGCCCTCGACCGCGTGCACCACCCGGCGCGGCCGACGGGCGACCGTCTCGACGAGGCCGCGGTGGATCGGGTAGTGGACGACGAGGTCTTCGACCTCGAGCACGGTCGGCTCCGCATTCATGCCGTCACCCTCGTGTTGAGGTGACAGGCCGCGTCGTGATCGGCGGCGACCGGTGCGAGGCGCGGCCGGACGGTGCAGGCGGCGAAGGAGGAGTCGCAGCGCGGCCTGAAGGGGCAGCCGTCGATCGGGCGGTCGAGTCGCGGCGGGGCCCCCGGGATCGAGAGCACCGGCTCATCCAGGCCCGCGAGATCGGGCGACGCGGCGAACAGCATCCGGCTGTAGGGGTGGCCGGGCGAGTGGTAGAGGCTCTCGAGCGGGCCGCGCTCGACGATCTCGCCGGCGTACATCACGGCGCAGCGGTCGCAGAGCTGGGCCACCACCGGCAGGTCGTGCGTGACGAGGACGAGCGCCAGCCCGAAGTCGCGGCAAAGCGCGTCGAGCAGTTCGAGGATCTGCGCCTGCACCATCACGTCGAGTGCGGTCGTCGGCTCGTCGGCGATCAGCACCCTCGGGTTGCAGGAGAGGGCCATCGCGATCGCCGCTCGCTGTCGCATCCCTCCCGACAGCTCGTGCGGATAGCGGGCGGCGCGGCCGGCCGGGATGCCGACGCCCTCGAGCAGCTCCGCGGTGCGGGCTCGGGCGGTCGCCCCCTTGGCGCGGTCGTGGATCTCGAGGCTCTCGACGATCTGCTCGCCGATCGTCCGCACCGGGTTCAGTGCGTTCATCGCTCCCTGGAAGACGATCGCGATGTCGACCCAGCGATGCGGCCGCATCGCGGCCTCGCCGCCGGCGAGGATGTCCTCGCCGTCGATCATGACGCGGCCGGCGACGCTCGCGCTCGGCGGCAGGAGGCCCATGATCGCGAGCGCCGACGTCGTCTTCCCGCAGCCCGACTCGCCGACGAGCCCGAGGCGCTCGCCCGGCTCGAGCGACAGGGTCACGCCCTGCACCGCGTGGAGCTCACCGCCGTCCTCGAGGTCGAACCAGACGTGGAGGTCCTCGATCTCGAGCAGCGGCGAGGTCATAGGGCCTCGTCTCCGCGCCCGACCAGCGGCCGGAGCCTGAACGTGCGCGCGGACAGGTGAGCAACGCGCAGCCGTGGGTTCAGCGCATCCTCGAGCGCTCCTCCGACGAGGCTGCAGCCGAGGATGATCAGCGCGACGAGCACCCCGGGCGGAACGATCGCCCACCATGCGCCCGACGAGATCGCGGCTCGCTGGAACGCGTTCTCGATCACTTTGCCGAGCGAGGTGGTGCTCGGATCGCCTAGGCCGAGGAACGAGAGCGCGGTCTCGTCGAAGATGGCGACCGCGACGGTGAGCACCGTGTTCGCGATCAGGAGCGGCGCCACCTGCGGCAGGACGTGCCGCAGCACGATCCGCGTGTGGCCGGCGCCGAGCGCGCGCGACCGCTTCACGTAGACGCGCTCCCGCACGCTCTTCACCTGCGCCCGGATCACCCGCGCGGTGCTCGTCCAGAGCAGGATCCCGATCACGATGATGATGTGGAAGAGGCTCGGGCCCCAGATCGCCGCGACGACGATCATGAGCGGCACGTCCGGCACGACGAGGAAGTAGTCCGTGATCCGCATGAGGATCGTGTCGATCGCCCCTCCGAAGTAGCCGGCGACGACGCCCACGGCGCCGCCGATGGCCATCGAGACGAACGTTGCGGCGAACCCCACGACGAGCGAGACCCGCGTGCCCCACATGAGGAGCGTGACCATGTCGATGCCTCCGTCGTCGAGGCCGAGCGGGTGCTTCCACGACGGACGCCCGAAGACCGGGCCGACCTGTGTGTGCAGCGCGTAGGGAGCGATCAAGGGGGCGAGGACGGCGACGAGCGCCACGACCACGAGAATCACCGTCCCCACCACCGCTGCCGGGCGGTGGCGAAGCGTCCGCAACAGAAAGCCGCGGCGGGTCGACGTGGTCTCCGCAGGCGCCTCTATCAACTGGGTGACGTTGCTCATCCCTCGCCCCAGCGCCGGTACGGAGGGCGCCTGCGCACCTGGGTGAGCTCCGTCGAGCCTGCGTTCATTCGGTGATCCTCGGGTCGAGCTTGAAGTAGAGGAGGTCGGCGATCAGGTTGCAGAGGACGACCGCGATCGTCAGCAGCAGGAACGCGCCTTGCAGCATCGGATAGTCCCGCTCGAGCACCGCCTCGTAGACGGCGCGGCCGATCCCCGGCCAGGAGAAGACGGTCTCGATCAGGATCGCGCCCGCGACGATGTAGCCGAGCGAGAGGGCGACGAGCGTCGTGATGGGCAGCATCGCGTTCCGCAGTGCGTGCTTCCTCACGATTGTCCACGGCTTCAACCCCTTGGCCCGGGCCGTGAGGATGTAGTCCTCGCCGAGTGTCTCGAGCATCGCCGACCGCACGATCAGCGTGTACTCGCCGTACAGCGTGAGCCCTAGTGTCAGCGACGGCAGGAGGATGTGCGACCCGAGATCTTTCAGGTGCTGCCAGAACCCGGGGTTGAGCAGAAACTCGTTCGTCATCCCGCCTGTCGGCAGGACGCCGGCGAAGATGATGATCAACATCAGGCCGAGCCACTGGGTCGGCATCGCGTAAAAGCCGAGGGCGCTCGACACCGTCACCCCCTCGGTGGGCGTGCCGCGCCGCCAGGCCGCGATCACGCCCGTGAGCGTGCCGATCACGATCGAGAAGAGCGTCCCCAGCGTGACCATCGGCAGCGTGTTGATCAGTGCGACGCGCAGGTTCGTCGACACAGGCAGCTGGTTCTCGAACGAGATCCCCAGGTTCCCGTGAACCAGCTGCTTCAGGTAGATGACGTACTGCGCGCCCCTCGACTTGTCGAGCCCGAACTGCACCTCCAGCGCGTGTCGCAGCTGCTCGGTCGCGTGCGGGACGCGTGAGAGGTTCGAGACGGCGTTGCCCGGCGCGAGGCGGAAGAGCACGAAGTTGATCGTCACCGCCACGAAGACCGTGACGATCGCGAAGCCGACGCGCTTCAGGACGTAGTCGATCCCCCGCATGAGGAAGCTCCTACTTCTGGTGCACCTGCGTGAGGCTCTGGACGTTCAGCTCGTTGAAGGGGCCTTGCGCCGTGTTCTTGAAGCCGACCCAGTTCGTCGCGGTCGCGCTGACAGCGTCGTCGTTCGCGAGCCAGAGGTAGGGCCGCTGCTTGTACAGATACGCCTGCATCTGCCAGACGACCTGGCGCCGCTTCGCCTGGTTCGGGGTCAGCTGCTGCTTCGCGTACATCTTGTCGTAGTGCTTGTCGCAGTAGCCCGAGTCGCTCCAACCGCCGTACTGGGCGCAGGTCACCACCGAGAGCATGAAGTCGGGATCGACGAGGGCGGTCCAGTCCCACATCGCGAGGTCGAAGCCCTGGTACGTGTTGTTCGGCCCCGCCATGAGGGCGAAGGCCGCGCTCGAGTCGAGCGCCTTCTGCGACAGCTGGACGCCGATCTTCTTGAAGTCGGCCTGGATGATCTGGAAGGTGCGCGGGATGCTCTGGACGTCGGTCGGCGTCACGACCGCGTAGGACATCTTCTTCCCGTGAGCCAGGCGGATTCCGCCGGAACCTCGCTTGAAGCCGGCCTGATCGAGCAACTTGTTCGCGAGCTTGAGGTCGAAGCTGACGGGCTTGAGGTGCGGGTTGTGCCAGACGCCCGTCGTGGCCGGGATGATCGAGTCGGCCGGCTGCGCCGCGCCGAGGAAGGTGACGCTGTCGATCTTCTTGCGGTCGATCGCGTGGTCGAAGGCTTCCTTGAGCTTCAGGTTGAGGAGCTCGCGGTGGTGCTTCTTGTGCGGGTTCGAGTTGATGATGAAGTCGGTCTGGTCGAGCCCGGGCACGTCGGAGACGGCGAAGCCGGCGTGACGCAGCGTCTTGATGGAGGTCGCCGGCACGGTCTCTATCGCGTCGAGCTGGTGGGACTTCAGCGCCGTGACCATCGCGTCGTCGTTCGAGTACTGCTGGAGCCCGAACTCTGCGATTCTCGGCTTGGGGCCCCAGTAGGAGTCGTTCCGCGTGAAGAGCGCGATCTGGTTCTTCGTGAACTTGACGAGCTTGAACGGGCCGGAACCGACCACGGGCGCGCCGTTCGGGAACGTCTTCAGCCCGGCTCCCTTGTGGCCGAGGTGCTGCGCCCAGATGTGCTTCGGGAGGATGAAGAACTGCTGGAACTGCCCCAGGACGTTGCCGGCCGCCTGCTTGTAGTGGACGACCAGCGTCGTTGCGTTCGGCGCGTCCGCCTTCGTGATGTGGGCGACGAGACCGGCGGAGGCCGCGGTGGCCCCGCCCTTGTACTTGATCGAGGTGTTGATCGTCCACGCCGCGTCTGCCGCCGTCAGCGGCTTGCCGTCGCTCCACGTGGCATGCGGCTGCGTCTTGAACGTCCACGTCTTGCCGTGGTTCGAGGAGTGCCAGGAGCGCGCGAAGAACGGCGCGAACTTCAGGTGGCTGTCGTACTGGACGAGGACCGGGTAGATGTACTCGAAGGTGCTGTAGGCGTCCTGGTTGAACGCGACGAACGGGTTGAGCGAGTCGATGCCCGAGGCCGTACCGACGCGGAAGACGCTGCCACTGGTCGTCTTCTTCCCGGATCCTGTCGCAGCCGTCACGAAGAACAGCGCCGCGCCGGCCAGCAGTAGCGCCGCAAGCCACCTCTTCCTCATCTTGCCCTCCCTGTCAGCGGTCGAACGGCGATTCGTCCACCGTCAACGTGCGTGCGTCCGCGTCGAGCGTACAACGGACCCCGAGCGGAATGGAAGCCAGGTGCTTGCCGTGCCCGAGCGGCAGCTTGTAGAGGACGGGCACGTCGAGCGGCTCCAGGTGCTTCTCGAGCACGTCCTCGATCGACTTCGAGGCGCGCCAGTCCGAGATCTCCCGCGGGAGGTCGCCGTAGTCGCATTTGTTCATGTCGCCGACAACGACGCCGGCGAGGTTGTCGAGCTTGCCGGCGTGGCGGAGCTGTGTGAGCTGGCCGTCGACGTAGTACGGCGGCGCGTGCGTGTCCTCGAAGAAGAGGATCGTGCCGTCGGTCTCGAGCTCCCACGGCGTGCCGAGCGTCTGGAGCAGCAGCCAGAGGCAGCCGCCGACGAGCGGTGCGCTCGCCTGGCCGGGTGAGATCGCGCGCACGTAGGGGTCGTCGGGGTCGGGTGGCACCTCGCCCGTGACGTCGCCGCGGAGCACCGCGAGCAGGCGCTCGTGCGTGAACTCGCTCGTGTCCTTGTCGCCGACGCCCATCAGGCCGTATCCGTAGAACGTGGGAAAGCCGGAGCGCTGCCGGATCGGCACGTGCAGGGACGTGATGTCCGAGTAGCCGACGAACGGCTTCGGGTTCCGGGCTATGAGCTCGAAGTCGAGGTGGGGGAGCAGCTCGCTCGAGCCGAATCCGCCCTGGAGGGTCTGGACGACGTCGACCTCCGGGTCGACGAAGAGCGCGTGGAGATCGTCGGCGCGGCTGCGAGAGTCGCCGGCGACGTAGTCGTCGCGCGCGTAGACGCCCGGGGCGAGCTTGACGCGGTAGCCGCGGCCCTCCCACCACTCCACGCCGCGCTCGACCTCCGAGCGCATGTCGTAGGAGCTGGCGAGCGCGGCGACGCCGATCGTGCCACCGTCCGGAAGCGGTTTCATCGGCGTGTTCTATCGCGCGAGCCCGGTCAGGGTCTCGACGACCAGCGGCCCGATCGTGGCGAGGTCGTAGCCGCCCTCCTGGACGACGACCGTCGGTAGCCCGAGTTCGCCGAGGATCCGGCCCGCCTCGCGGTAGCCCTCAGGAGACACCTCGAGCGGGCTCTCGGGGTCGCCGGCCGCTGCATCGACGCCGAGCGCGACGACGAGCGCTCGTGCGGGAGCGGCGAATCTCGCTGCCTCCTGAACCGCTGCGAGCCAGCCGTCGTCGCCGGTCCTCGGTGCGACCGGCAGGTTGAGGTTGGCGGCGTCGTTCTCCGCCGCGAAACCGAGGAAGTGCGGGAACCAGCCCGCGCCGGGATCGACGTGGACGGAGGCGGTCAGGACGTCGTCGCGGCCGAGGAAGATCTCCTGCGTCCCGTTGCCGTGGTGGGCGTCGACGTCGACTATGGCGACCGGGCCGCCGAGACGTTCGAGCAGGGCGCGCGCGGCGACCGCCGTGTTGTTGAGGTAGCACGAGCCGCCGTAGAGCGACCGCGTGACGTGATGGCCCGGCGGCCGGGTGCAGGCATACGCGAGCGGCGCCCCATCCGCGACGAGGCCGGCTGCCGTCAGCGCCACGTCGATCGCTGCGCGCGCCGCCTCCCACGTCCCGGGCCCGATCAGCGTCATCGTGTCGTAGGCGAAGAGGCCGGGCCGCGCCCAGACGGCCGCGGGCACTGCGGGCTCGCGGCCGCTCGTCAGCCCCTCCCGCGCGAAGACGTACGGGACGACGCGGTCAATGGGGAGATCCGCGCTCGACCACCCCTCCCACGCCGTGCCCAGGAACTCGACGAGCGCCGGATCGTGCACCGCGAGCAGCGCTTCGTCGTCGTGCGCGACGGCGGCTACCTCTCGCGCGCCGGCCGCGAGCAGCGCCTCGCGGATCGCGAGCGAGCGCGCCGGCACCTCCGTTGCGGGCGTGCGCGTGCCGACCCAGATCTCCGCCTCCGGCTCGTGACGGAGGCACTCGTCGCTCCAGACGAACGGCAACGGGAGCATTAGGCTCGCAACCATGTCACGGCCGCGCGAGGACGGCATCGTCATCGGAGTGCTCGAAACCGGGCCTCGCAACTCGATCGCCGACGTCGGGGTCGCGGTCGGCCACGTCACGGTCGAGCGGACAGGCGTCACCGCCGTCGTCCCGCCGTCGCTCCCGCTTCCGGCGGGCACGGCCGTGCTCAACGGCGCGGGCGAGCTGACCGGCTCGCTCGAGATCCGGGAGTGGGGGATCCTCGAGACGCCCGTCTATCTGACGTCGACGCATGCCGTCGGCCGCGTCTACGACGGTGCCGTCTCGGTGGCGATGGCGAACGACCCGCGCGTCGGCGTGGACGACGTCGTGATCCCCGTGGTCGGCGAGTGCGACGACAGCTGGCTCTCCGATGCCCGCGTGGCCCATGTCCAGGCGGGCGACGTCGCCCGGGCCGTTGCCGGCGCGACGCTCGACTTCGAGCAGGGCGCCGTGGGCGCGGGTGCCGGGATGAGCTGCTTCGACTGGAAGGGCGGGATCGGCTCGTCGAGCCGCAAGGCCGGAGAGCACACGGTCGGCGCTCTGCTGCTGACGAACTTCGGCTCGAGCGAGCAGCTGCGCGTCGACGGTGTCAAGGTCGGTGAACTGCTCGACGAGCGGCCGGACGAGATGCCGGACCCGGGCGGCAGCTGCATCGCCGTCGTCGCGACCGACGCGCCGCTCGCGCCGCAGCAGCTCGAGCGGCTGGCGCGCCGGGCGGGTCTCGGGCTCGCCCGCTCGGGCTCGGTCGCACACCACGGCAGCGGCGAGATCTTCGTCGCCTTCGCGACGGCGACCGAGCGCTCGTTCCCGGACCGGGAGCTCGACCCGCTCTTCCAGGCGGCTGTGGACGCGACCGAGGAGGCGGTGCTGTGCTCGCTCTGGGCCGCGGTCGACACGACCGGACGGGAGGGACGGCTCGTGCGCGCGCTGCCGCGCGACAAGGTGCTCGGGCTCTACCGCGGCCGCGGCCGGTAGCTGCCGCCGTAGAGCGGCAGCTCGAGCCCCGGCCCGACCCGGTCCATCTCCTCCCAGAGCCGGTTGATCCCGAAGCTCCCGCGCTCACGGACGCGCTGCACCTGGTCGAGATCGAGGACGGCCGTCACGACCTCCTCGCCGACCCCGGCCTCGTAGCGCACCGCGCCCTCGGGATCGATCACGAGGCTGCGGCCGTTTCCGACCGGCGCCGCGGCGTTGACGTTGACGACGGCGACCTGGTTGACGATCGCGTTCGCGCGCGCGATCACCGTTTCGGCGTCACGGTCGGACGTCCCGGTCAGCGTGACCTGGAAGATCGCCTCGGCACCCTGCCAGGCGAGGGACCGGAAGATCTCGGGAAACGCCCCGTCGTGGCAGATCGCGAGCCCGCAGCGACCGACGCCGTCGATGTCGAAGCAGACAGTCCGCGTGCCGGGGAGGTCGTTGTCGTACGGCTGCCACGGGAAGCACTTGCGGTAGCTCGCGACGAGCGAGCCGTCCGGCGAGAGGACGACGGCGGTATTGGCGAAGCCGTCGCCCACGCGCTCGTAGACCGTGCCTGGAATCAGCCAAAGCCCCGTCTTGCGCGCGAGCGCGCCGAGCCGCTCCGTCAGCTCCCCTGGCACGTCGACCGCGAGCTCTCGTGGCGGCGGGACGCTGTCCTCTTCGAGAAGCGGCGGCAGCGCCATGAGGTGGAGCTCCGGCGCGACGACCAGCTGCAGGCCGTCGAAGGTCGTCTGGAGCGCGCACACCTTGCGCTCTAGCTGCTCGAGCGTCGCGGCGGGGTCGCCGGGGACGCCGGCCGTCTGCAGGGCTGCCACGAAGAGAGAGCGGCTCGCCATGGCGTGAGATGCTATTCCGGCGATGGAGACCCGGCTCACCTACACGACCGGATCCCGCAGCGCCGAGCTCGACCGCGCCTTCGAAACCGCGCTCGCGGAGGCGCGCGAGCGCGAGCCCGAGCCGCTGTCGCACCTCGTCGCGGGCCGAGAGGTGGCAGCGGGAGAGACGTTCGAACGTGAGGACCCGTCCCGCCGCGAGCGCGTCGCCAGCCGAGCCCACGAGGGCCGGGAGGTCGTCCGGGACGCCGTCACGACCGCGCGCGCCGCGCAGCGGGAGTGGCGTCGCCTCCCGCACGCAGAGCGCGTCGAGGTCCTGCGCTCGACAGAACGCCTGATCGACGAGCGCAAGCTCGACCTAGCAGCGGCGATCAGTCTCGAGGTGGGAAAGGTGCGGACGGAGTCGATCGCCGAGGTCGAGGAGGCGATCGACCTGATCGAGACGTACTGCCGCCAGGTGGAGGCGGCGGAGGGTTTCGAGACACCGCTCGGGCAGCTGTCGCCCGAAGAGCGCAACACCGACGTGCTCCGCCCGTACGGCGTCTTCGGCGTGATCGCGCCCTTCAACTTTCCGTTTGCGCTCGGCTTCGGGATGACCGCCGCGGCGCTTGCCGCGGGCAACGCCGTCGTGCTGAAGCCTCCGGAGGAGGCTCCCGCGTCGGGCGGAGCCGTCGCCCGCCTGCTCGCCGAGGCCGGTGTGCCAGACGGCGTGATCTCGCTCGTGCACGGAGGGCCCGAGACGGGACGGGCGCTCGTCGGCTCGGAAGTCGACGGCATCGCGTTCACCGGCTCGGCCGAGGTCGGCCGCGAGATCGGGCGACGGTTGTCAGACGGCCCCTACCCGCGGCCCGTGCTGGCGGAGATGGGCGGCAAGAACGCCGCCATCGTCGGAGCGAGCGCCGATCTCGACGCGGCCGCCGAGGGAATCGCGAAGGCGGCGTTCGGCTTCTCGGGCCAGAAGTGCAGCGCGTGTGCGAGGGCGATCGTCGTCGCGGAGGTGCACGACGAGCTCGTAGACCGACTCGCGGAGCTCGCGCGGACGACGAGCGTCGGCGATCCGGCCGACCCCGCCGTCGCGACGGGCCCGGTCGTGAACGCGCAGGCGGTCGAGCGATTCGAGCGCTCGGTGGAGACGGCGCGGGCGGAGGGGACGGTTGCGGCGGGCGGTGCCCGCGGCGAGGAGGGCGGCTGGTTCGTCGAGCCGACAGTCGTCTCCGGCCTCCCGCTCGGGCATCCGCTCACCCGCAACGAGCTCTTCCTGCCGTTCGTCACCGTCGTGCGCGTGCCCGACTTCGACGCCGCTCTCGCCGAGGCGAACGCCGTCCCGTACGGCCTCACCGCGGGCGTCTTCTCGCGGGATGAGGAAGAGCTCGACCGCTTTCTCGACGAGATCGAGGCCGGCGTCGTCTACGTCAACCGGCGCGCGGGGGCGACCACCGGAGCCTGGCCCGGCATCCAGTCGTTCTGCGGCTGGAAGTCGAGCGGCTTGACCGGCAAGGGCGGCCTCGGGCCGTACTACGTGCAGCAGTTCGCGCGCGAGCAGAGCCGCACGATCGTCGAGCAGTGACCGCGTCGTCCGAGAGCGTGCGCGAGCGGATCCGCGGCGTCGAGGGCACCGGGATGCGCACGTTCTGGGAGCCGGAGCCGCTCGTCTGGGCGAGGACGGAGGGATGCCACGTCTGGGACGCCGAAGGACGTGCCTATCTGGACCTCTACGCCGGCTTCGCCGTGGCCAACATCGGCTACTGCCATCCGCGCGTGACCGAGGCGATCCGCGAGCAGGCGGGACTGATGACGCACTGCCCGTCCGCGGCTCCGTCCGAGGTGCGGGCCGAGCTCTACGAGCGGCTTCTCGCGATCGCGCCGCCGGGGCTCGACCGCGTCCTCCTCGCGATCACCGGGGCGATGGCGAACGAGATGGCGGTGCAGCTCGCCCGCGCGGCGACCGGGCGCCGCAACGTGATCACGTTCGCCGGGACGTATCCAGGGCGCACGGTCGGAGCGGTGCGCATGGCGGGGAAGCACGCCTATCGCGAGCAGTTCGGGATCGCTGCTGAGGGGCATTTCGTCCCGTACCCGGATCCATATCGAAGTGCCTGGGCCGGTGACGGCGATCCGGCAGAGGTCGTGCTCGCCCTGCTCGAGGATGCGCTCCTGGATCCTGCGTCCGGAGTCGAGCCGCCCGCCTGCATTCTGCTCGAGCCGATCCAGGGCAACGGCGGAGTCGTCGTCCCGCCGGCCGGATTCCTCCCCGGCCTGCGGGTGCTGTGCGACCGGACCGGGACGTTGCTCGTTCTCGACGAGATCCAGTGCGGCTTCGGACGCAGCGGCCGCATGTGGGCGGCGGAGCACGAGGAGATCGTCCCCGACCTGATGACGGTGGGGAAGGGCATCGGCGGCGGGCTCGCGCTCGCCGCGCTCCTCGGCCGCACCGAGCTGATGACGATCTGGGAGCCCGACGCCGTCACGTCCACCTTTCTCGCGAACGCGCTCAACGCGGCGGCGGGGAGCGCCGCGATCGACGTCCTGCGCGAGGAGGGCCTCGTTCAGCGGTCGCAGTCGCTCGGCGCGCATGCGCTACAGCGCCTCTCGGGTGACCTGGCCGAGCATCCGGCGGTCGGCGACGTCCGTGGCCGCGGTCTCTTCCTCGGGCTCGAGCTCGTCCGCGACCGGAGCTCGCGGGAGCCGGATCCCGAGCTCGCGGGTCGGACGCAGCGTGCGTTGCGGGAGCACGGAGTCCTGGTCGGACGGGGGGGCCGCTACGGCAACGTCGTGATCCTCGCGCCGCCGCTCGTGATCGAGCAGGACGTGCTCGACGGCGGCCTCGACACGGTGGTCGAAGTGCTTCGGGCTTGAAGCCGACCGCGGCTTCGCCTAGCCTGCCGCGTAGCCGTCGTTCGACTCAAGGGGGTCCACCTTGAACACCTACCACTACGTCCTCTACGTCCATCTCCTCGCGCTTTTCGTCGGCATCGGGGCGGGCTCGGTGCTGCTCACCTGCCTGTTCCAGCTCCGTGCCGCGCGCACGGTCGAGCAGGCCGTGCCGTGGGGAATCGTGTCCGGCAAGGTGGCGAAGCTCTTCCCGGTCGCGATCCTCGGCCTCTTCGGCACGGGCGCCTACATGACCAGCGACGTGTGGACGTGGGGCACGGGCTGGATCGACGTCGCGATTGCCGGTCTCGTCGTGCTGGGCGTCCAGGGCGGCGGGATCGCCGAGCACACCGCCAAGAAGCTCCAGGCGGCCATGCGGGCCAACGGCCCTGGACCTCTCGGAGCCGAGGCGCGCCGGATGACGCTCCATCCCGGTCTCTGGGTGGTCGAGCTCTCCAACCTCGGCATCGTGCTGGGCATCGTGTGGGACATGACCGAGAAGCCCGGGCTCGGCGGCTCGCTCGCCGCGGTGCTCGTCGCCTACGCGGTCGGTGCCGTGCTTGCGCTGCTGATCACGAGGTCGGCGCAGGAGGAGCTCGCCCCGGCCGGCGAGCCTGCCGCCTGAGTCAGGTCGACCGCAGCGCGTCGGCGATCACGCGCGCATAGATCGCGCACCCGTAGGGCCAAGGGTGCGTGCCGTCGGAGAGCATCTTGTTCGTCGAGCTCCCGTACCAGTCGGCGAGGTGCGCCGCCGGCCAGTCGTGCAGCCAGGTGACGAGCGCGTGGTTCGATTCGTCCTGCCAGCTCGTCGCGTTGCGGACGTTGACGACGACCACGTCCGGGATCCCGCGCAGGGCGTGACGTAGCCGTACGAGGTCGCGATAGAAGAGCGGGCCGTTGTTCCCGATCTGGAGCACGATCACCTTCGGCAGCTTGTGGTGTCGGCGCAGCGCCTGGAGCTCGTTGACCGTGTCTTCGATCTGCCGGCCGACCGTCGCGTCGACGCGCACCCGATGGTGGAGGGCGGTCTTCAGGACGCGCGAGCAGTCGAGCATCACCGAGTCGCCGAGCGCGAGTACCCGGCCCGGCGGCAACGAGGGCTGCTTCGTGTGCTTGCCGCGCGGGTGCTGGGAGACGACCGGCTGTGTGTCCGTGTGGTGTTGAGGCTTCGTCGTCGCCTTCGCCTGCGTTGGGTTGACGTAGCTCGAGACCGGATTCAGCGCGGCGGGCGTCACGAAGAGGATCGCGAAGGCCGCGACGAGGCCCATCGCTCCCGCCCCGACGAGCTCGAGCCGCATCCGGCGCGAGTGTTCGGCAAGCCACCGCTGCAGTCTCCGCGTGCGGATCGGCTGCTCGACGTAGCGGTACGAGAGCGCCGCCGCCGCGAGGACGATCGCCGCCTGCAGCACGACCACGCCGGGCCCCGTCCACGAGATGTCGACCCCCGGGCGCATGAGCGCTACCACGGGCCAGTGCCAGAGGTAGATCCCATAGCTCCGCTCGCCGATCCAGCGCAGCGGCGCCACGCCGAGGGCCTGGCCGATCCCCGTTGCGGGATGGGCGACGGCTGCGATCAGGACGGCGAAGCAGAACGACGCCGCGAGGTCACCGCCCCGGTAGAGCGTCGGGTCGAAGTCCTGCATCCGCAGGAAGAGCAGGACGGTGCCGACGAGCGCCGCCACGCCGAACAGCTCGAGGAGCGGCAGGGCGCGCGCCAATCGCTCGACCAGTGGCCAGACGAGCGCGAGCAGGATGCCCATCAGCAGCAGGAACGCGCGCGTGTCGGTGCCGTAGTAGACGCGCGAGGGATCGGTGCCCGGGGTGTACAGCAGCCACATGAGGGTCGCCGAGCCGGCGATGCCGGCGACGACGAGGAACGGCAGCCGCCGGCGGCCGAGCAGGACGAGCCCGGGCACGAGCAACAGCGGCCAGACGATGTAGAACTGCTCCTCCACCGCGAGCGACCAGAGGTGCTGCAGCAGCGACGGGCGGCCCATGAGGTTGAAGTACGAGTGGTTGGCGGCGATCAGGTGCCAGTTCGTGTAGTAGAGGAGCGAGCTGACCGCGTCGCCGCGCGTCCGGCCGAGGTCTGTCCGCGCGAAGATCGCGGCCAGGATCAGCGCCGCGAGCACGACGACGACGAGCGCGGGGAAGAGCCGGCGTGCGCGCCGGATCCAGAACCGCCGCAGGTCGATGCGGTTCCTCGCGTCCCACTCGACGAGCAGCAGCGACGTGATCAGGTAGCCGCTGAGGACGAAGAAGAGGTCGACACCGAGGAAGCCGCCCGGCAGGTAGGGGCTGCCGTCCGCATGGGGCCGGGCGTGGTAGAGGAAGACGCCCGCGACCGCGAGCGCGCGCAGGCCGTCGAGCCCCGGCCTGTAGCTGAGATGGGGCCCCGTTCTGGTGGCTGGCTTCGGCATTCCCGGCAAGCAGCTTAGGGTCCGTTTCGGCGGGTCGCCAGGCCGCTCGCGACCAGCTCCGTGAGGCACGCAGCCGGCTCTGCGAGGGCTCTCTCGGGACCGTAGCGCGCGACGAGCGAGAGCGCGTCCGCCGGGCTTCCCGGCGCGACGTCGCCTGCGACCACAAGCGCTTCCACGCCGGTCGCGGCGGCGCGTTCGAGGACTCGGCCGACGACCTTGCCGGTGAACGAGGTCGCGTCGAGCAAGCCTTCGCCCGTCACCACGAGCTCCGCCTCGCTCAGCAGCTCGTCGAGGCCGAGCCGGTCGGCGACGAAATCGAAGCCGGGGAGGAGGCGCGCCCCGATCGCCGCCAGCCCGCCCGCGAGTCCTCCCGCCGCGCCCGAGCCGGGGAGATCGGGAACGACGAGCTTGGCGAGCCGCTCGTGCAGGATTCGCACCTGCTCCGGGGTCGCTCCTTTCTGCGGCGCGAAGACGTCGGCGGCGTCGAGAAAGCGCGCGTCGACGTCGCACGCGACATCGAGCGGGACGCGGAGCGGATGTGGCACGGCTTCCGTCGCCCCGACGCCGCCGTCGGTCGACGCCACGCCGCCGACTGCCACGACGACCCGCTCGGCGCCTTCGGCGATCGCCGCGGCGACGAGCTCGCCGACACCCCGGCTCGTCGCGCGGAGCGGCTCGTTCTCCTCCGGCCCGCCGGCGAGCGTGAGCCCGCAGGCCTGCGCGGCCTCGATCAGCGCCGTGCCGTCCGCCTCGAGTCGCCACGCGGCGTCCACCGGCTTGTCGAGCGGCCCCGTGACGAGCGTCCGCCGGTTCCAGCCGCCGAGCACGTCGAGCGTCCCCTCGCCGCCGTCGGCGAGCGGCAGCTCGGTCGCCGTCCAGCCCGCGAGCTCCGCTCCCGCGGCGATCGCCGCCGCGGCCTCGCGCGCGGTGAGCGTGCCGCGGAACTTGTCGGGGGCTGCCAGAAGGCGCATCAAGCCCGGATTGTCGCTACCGTTCGGGGTGCACTAGCACTAGAGCGAGTACCGGTCGCGCGTCCTTTGCGCGCCTCCTGTCCGTTCAGAACTCCGCGGAGGGAGGTGTTTTAGATATGGCAACCGGAACCGTGAAGTGGTTCAACGACGCGAAGGGGTATGGCTTCATCACCCCGGACGAGGGCGGCAAGGACGTTTTCGTCCATTTCAGCGCGATCGCATCCGAGGGCTTCAAGTCGCTCGCCGAGGGTGCTCGGGTCGAGTTCGAGCCGGCCGAGGGGCAGAAGGGCCCCGAGGCCCGCAACGTCGTCCCCGTGGCGTAGGGATTAGGGCGCCTCGCCAGAGGCGCCCTTCTCTTTCTCCTCTTACGAGCTCTTGCGCGCGGTGGCGCGGCCGCCCTTGCGGCCCGCGGCCTTCTTCTGGGCGGTCGTCCCGCCCTGGCTCGAGTTGCTGCGACGGGAGCCGGAGCCGGAGGCCTTGCCGCCGCGGCTGGAGGCGCCAGGCGAGTTCGAGATCCTCGCCGCGCGCTCCTTCGACATCCCCTTCTCCTTCAGCTTTTCGTACTGCTTCTCGTTCTTGACGCTCGGTCTCTTGCCGGGCATGCGATCCTCCTTGGCCGTGGACGAGGGTCTCGAAGCGACAACGGACGTGCCGGGAATCCCGATTCGCCTGCTCACGCCCGGTGACGAGGAGGTCGTGCGGGAGCTCGCGACCTACGACGGACCGGGTGATCCGGAGGCGCTGCTCGCCGATCCGCGGACGCTGCTGCTCGTCGCATTCGACGGCGGGCGGCCGGTGGGCTTCGTGCTCGCACACGAGCTGCCGCGGCGGCACGGCGACCGGACGAAGCTCTTCGTCTACGAGGTGGACGTGGCCGAGAGCCACCGGCGCCGCGGGATTGCGTCCGCGCTGCTCGGGCGGCTCGGCGAGCTTGCGCGCGAGCGAGGCATCCGGGCCGGCTTCGTCCTCACCGAGCCTGGCAACGGCCCCGCGAACGCGCTCTACCGCAGCCTCGGCGGCTCGACCGACTCAGTGAGCGTGGAGTGGACGTTCTCCTACACGGACGACTGACGACGCTGCGGCCGGCGCGCGCGGGCGATGTCGAGCTCCTGGTCGCCTGGCACGCGGATCCCGAGGTCTCGCGCTACTGGGACGACGAGACGTTCACGCGGGCGGAGATGGAGGAGCGGCTCACGCGCGAAGACGTCGAGGCGTGGATCGTCGAAGAAGGAGACGAGCCGGTCGGCTATCTGCAGGTGCATGAGGCCGGGCTCGACATGTTCCTCATCCCCGCGGCGCGGGGGCGCGGCGTCGGCCCGGACGCAGCGCGGGCCATGACTCGCCATCTCCTCGACGAGCGGGGCCGTCGGCGGGTGACCGTCGATCCCTACGCGTGGAACGAGGGGGCGGTTCGAGCCTGGGAGCGCGCCGGCTTCGTGGAGGTCTCGCGCCACGACGCCGACGAGGAGCACACCGCGCCGTGGATCCTCATGGAGTTCCGGGGCTAGTCCGCCCCGGGGTCGTCGTCGGCGATCGGGTCTCCCTCTTCGGGGTCGGGCGCGGGCGACTCGTCTATTTCCTCGTTCCGGTCGTCCCGTCGCTTTTCGGGCTCCGTCGAGCCTACGCCCTGGGGGTGCATATCCTTGGTCGGTTCCATGAAGGTCGTCCTTCCCGACAAGTCGGAGCTTGAACTTCCCGCGGGCGCGTCGGGCCTCGACGCCGCGCGCGCGATCGGCCCGAAGCTCGCCGAGCAGGCCGTGCTCGTGCGCGCGAACGGGCGCGTGCAGGACCTGCGCCTGCCCTTGCAGGACGGCGAGCCGATCCAGATCCTGACCAGCCGCGACAAAGACGACCCGGATGCTCTGGCCGTGCTCCGCCACTCGTCCGCGCACCTGCTGGCGGAAGCCGTCACCCGGCTCTATCCGGGCGTGAAGCTCGCGATCGGCCCGCCGATCGAGAACGGCTTCTACTACGACTTCGACTTCCCGGAGCCGATTCGCGAGGAGGACCTGGAGCAGATCCAGGCCGAGGTCGAGCGCGAGCTCACCGAGGGCCGCGAATGGACGCGGCACGAGATCTCGCGCGACGACGCGAAGCAGCTCTTCGCCGCCGACCCGTACAAGCTCGAGCTGATCGACACTGCCGAGGGCGACATCTCGACCTACACGCAGTCGAACAACGGCGTGGACGACTTCACCGACCTCTGCCGCGGCCCGCACCTGCAGGACTCGAAGCCGATCAAGGCGCTCAAGCTGACCGGCCTCGCGGGCGCCTACTGGCGCGGCGACTCGTCGAAGCCGCAGCTGACGCGCATCTACGGCACCGCCTTCTACTCCCAGGACGACCTCGACGCGCACCTCGAGAAGCTCGAGCTCGCGAAGGCGCGCGACCACCGGCGGATCGGCCCGCAGCTCGACCTCTTCCACATGTCGGAGTACTCGCCCGGCTCGGCGCTCTGGACGGCCAAGGGGATGGCGATCTACAACGCGCTCGAGGACCTGCGCCGGCGCGAGAACGCAAAGCGCGGCTACCTCGAGGTGAAGACGCCGCTCATGTGGGACGTCGAGCTCTGGAAGCGATCGGGCCATTGGGAGAAGTACGGGGACAACCTCTTCCGCATCGAGCACGGCGACTCGGTCTACGGGCTGAAGCCGATGAACTGCCCCGGCCACATGCTCCTCTTCAACACGCAGCTCCGCAGCTACCGCGACCTGCCGATCCGCTACGCCGAGGCCGCCGTCCTCCATCGCGACGAGCCGACCGGCAGCCTGCAGGGGCTGACGCGCGCGCGCCAGTTCAGCCAGGACGACGCGCACGTCTTCTGCATGGAGGACCAGATCCAGGAGGAGATCGACGCGATGTTCGACTACGTCGACTTCCTCTACGACACGTTCGGCGTGCGCGAGCTTGCCCACGCGGAGCTGGCGACGCGGCCCGACAACAAGCTCGGCACCGACGAGCAGTGGGATCACACCGAGGGCGTGCTGCGGCAGGCGCTCGAGCGGATCGGGCTGCGCTACCGCGTCGCCGAGGGGGAGGGCGCGTTCTACGGGCCGAAGATCGACTTCTTCATGGACGACGCGCTCGGCCGTCCCTGGCAGATGGGGACGATCCAGCTCGACGGGCAGCAGCCCGAGCGGCTCGACTGCACGTACATGGGATCCGACAACCGTGAGCACACGCCGTACGTCATCCATCGCGCGCTGTTCGGCTCGCTCGAGCGCTTCATCGGGATCCTGCTCGAGCACTACGGCGGCGACCTGCCGTTCTGGCTCGCACCGGTGCAAGTGCGCGTGCTGCCGGTGGGGGAGGCGCACCTCGAGGCGGCCAGGAACCTCGTGCGGGACTTGCACCACTACCGTGCTGAGGTCGCCGAGCCGACCGAGACGATCGGCAAGCGCATCCGGGCCGCCGAGCTCGAGAAGATCCCGGTAACCGTCGTCTACGGCGACCAGGAGCTGGAGACGGGGAGCCTCGCGGTGCGCGAGCGCGGCGGCGAGCAGTCCACCCTCGGCCTGGAAGAGCTTCTCGAAAAGCTCGACGGGCTTGCTAACCTCTGACGTCTGAAAAGCAGGGGCGGACCGTTCCTCACCTCCCGGGCCGACATGGACCGCGGGGGTTCAACCGAGTCGAAGCACTGACGAGGATCGGGCCGCTGCATGTCAGCGGCTTTTCATGTTGCGACAACGAAACGAGGAGGAGTAAGCCCAACTTGGTGATTTGCCTTTGAGGCCCAGACGCCGGCCGTTCGACCAGACCCGTCCAGCCCCGCGCGACACGACGCGCATCAACGATGCGATCCGCGTCTCCCGCGTCCGACTGATCGACGACGACGGCAGCCAGCTCGGAATCAAGACCACGGACGACGCGCGCGAGTACGCCTACGGCAAGAACCTCGACCTCGTCGAGGTGGCGGCCCAGGCCGACCCGCCCGTCGCCAAGGTCATGGACTACGGGAAGTACAAGTACGAGCAGGAGCAGAAGGCGAAGCAGGCCCGCAAGCACCAGAGCCAGATCCAGGTCAAGGAGATCAAGTTCCGGCCGAAGATCGGCGTGCACGACTACAACACCAAGAAGGGCCACGTCGAGCGATTCCTCAACCAGCGCGCGAAGGTGAAGGTCACGATCATGTTCCGGGGGCGGGAGCAGACCCACCCGGAGCGAGGGCGCGACCTGCTCCTCCGGCTCGCGGACGACGTCAAGGAGATCGGGCAGATCGAGTCACAGCCGCTCCAGGACGGACGCAACATGGTGATGCTGCTCGGCCCCACGAAAAACGCAGGAGTGAAACGAGATGCCGAAGGTGAAGACACGGAGCTCCGTGAAGAAGAAGTTCAAGGTGACGGGCAGCGGCAAGATCCTGCGCCGGCCGGCGATGCGGAGCCACAACCTGGAGAAGAAGTCGTCGAAGCGTAAGCGCGGCTTCCGCAAGGGTCGCGAGGTCACGCGCGCCGACCGCGGCGCGATCAAGAAGATGCTGGGGATGGGGTGACGACGCGTGCCTAGGGTCAAGCGTGCCGTCGCCGCGCACAAGAAGCGGCGCAAGGTCCTCGAGCAGGCGAAGGGCTACTGGGGCCGCAAGAGCACCCACTACCGCTACGCGAAGGAGCAGGTCGAGCACTCGCTCGTCTACGCGTACCGCGACCGGAAGGTGCGGAAGCGGGAGTTCCGGAAGCTCTGGATCACGCGGATCAACGCGGCCGCCCGCGCGAACGGGCTCTCGTACAACCAGTTCGTGCACGGCTGCTCGAAGGCCGGGATCGAGCTCGACCGGAAGGTGCTCGCCGACCTCGCGGTCAGCGACCCGACCGCGTTCGGTGCGATCGCCGAGCAAGCGAAGTCCGCCCTGCAGAGTTAGCGGCTGATCACCTCCCGCGACAACGAGCGGCTCAAGCTCGTCCGCAAGCTCCACGACCGGCGCTGGCGCGACAAGCTCGGGCTGTTCGTGGTGGAAGGGGAAGACCTGCTCGAGGCCGGGCTCGCCGCCGGGCTCGAGCCTGCAGATGTGCTCGTGGCCGGCGAAGACGTCGAGCCCGAGCTCCTCGCCGAGGTGTCGGCCCTCGCGCATCCCCCGCGCGTCGTGGCCGTCTTCCGCGGGGACGACCTGCCGCGCGGGACGCGGCCGGTGACGCTCGCGCTCTGGCGCGTCGGCGACCCCGGCAACGTCGGCACGCTGCTGCGCGCGGCTGACGCCTTCGGCGCCGGCATCGCGCTCTCCGACGGCTGCGCCGATCCGACGGGACCGAAGGCGGTGCGCGCGTCGATGGGCTCGCTCCTCCGCGTCCCGCTGAGCGGGTTCGACGAGCCGCCGGGGAAGCGTGTGGCGCTTGTGCCGAGTGGCGGAATCCCGCTTCCCGAACTCAGTTCCGGAGACAACGTCGTACTCGCGCTCGGCGCGGAGAGGGAGGGGCTGCCGGCGGAGGTCCTCGACCGCTGCGACGAGCGAGCCTCGATCCCGCAACCGGGCGGAACCGAGTCGCTCAACGTCGCCATGGCGGGCGCGATCGCGCTCTACGAGCTTGCAGGTCGCGGTCGCTAGCCCAAGGCCGGTAAGCGGTACTGCACGCCTTTGTAACGGCGGCACGTTGGTTTCGCCGACAGCCCGCGTGCGGTCCCGTGACCGCTCCGTCACGGCCTTGTGACGGTAACTGTTACCGGTCTTCAGGGCCTGGAAAAGCGTCCGGCCCCCTTGCGGGGGCCGGACAAAGAATTCGCCGAACCGATTTCGCTTTCGTCCGCCTCGTCCAACCGGCCTTTCGCCTCGGGATTGCTCCCTCTTCGTCCGACCGCTCGGTCGTGGTTTCGACCTACTTGCGCTCCGTGCTCGGCGCAAGAGGCAACCTATGCGAACCCCGTCACCGGATCAAGACCAAGCCTCAACGTTTTTGTCGCAATTTGCGAGCTGATCAATTTCGGGTAGCGATCCACACACTGTCCTCGCCCCCGGCGAACGGCCGGCGGTCGAACCAGCCGTAGCACTCGAGCACCCCGAGGCCCGCTTCGGCGAGGAGTGAGTGCCAGCGGGCGGGCTCGACCCACCAGAGCGTCATCGTCGAGGCGCCCTGCGGCCCGCGAACCGAGAGCGTGAGGGTCTGCGCTTGGAGATCCCAGTCCGCTCGCTCGTCGATGCCGGGCTCGCGCTCGATCCAGCGGCCGTGCGTCTCCTCGACGTCCTCTCGGGACGGCGTGAAGACGTCGAAGACGAGACGCCCTCCGGGCCGCAGCAGCTCGCGCGCGGCGCGAAGCGCCTCGAGCCGCTCGTCGTCGTCTCGGAGGTGGAGATATGAGCGAAACGGGCACGTCACGAGCGGCACGCGCTCGTCGACGGGCGGCCGGCGGAGATCTCCGACCCGCAGGTCGAGCAGCTCGGCGACGCCCGCCTCCCGCGCCCGCTCGGCACAGACGTCGAGCATCCCGGCAGACGAGTCCACGCCGATGACGTGCGCCCCCGCGAGCGCGGTTGGAATAGCGATCCGGCCGGTGCCCACGCCGAGCTCCACGACCTCGCCACCCGCCGCCAGCGCCTCGTCGACGTAGAAGGACACGTCCTCGACGACGCTCGAACTCCACGGGTCGTAGAGCCTGGCGATGGGGTCGTAGACGCTCAGGGTCTCCGCGCGACGAAGACGAGCTCGAGGGACTCGTCCGTGAACGGCTCGCGCTCGAAGCCGCCGTAGAGCGCCTCGACCTCGAGCCCCGCGACGTCGAGCAGCCCTTCCCACTCGGCCTTCGTGGCCCACCAGAGCCGGATCGTCGCCCCGTCGTCGCGCTGGATCTCGATCCGGCTGTCGGCCGGGACGTAGCGGAGCGTGTGCACGACGCCGTGCTGGTCCTGCGTCGTCCCGTCGAGCCGCGCGGCGATGGTATGGCTGAAGACGAAGGCGTTGAAGGCGAAGCGCCCGCCCGGCCGCAGCGAGGCGACGACGCGCTCGAACACCTGCTGCCGCTCGTGCCAGCCGTGCAGGTGGAGCAGCGAGCGTCCCGGGACGTAGATCAGCGCCGCGGGCTCGGCGAGCTCGAGCTCGCGGACGTCGCCGAGCCGCAACTCGAGCGGCAACCCCACCGAGCGCTCGCGCGCGATCTCGAGCATCGCCGGTGACGAATCGATCCCGAGCACGGGCTTCCCGGTCTCGCGGACGACCTCGATCGCCACGCGACCGCTGCCGACCATGAGCTCGACGATCGGCCCGTCCGCCTCGCGGGCGAGCGAGACGTAGTGGGCCACGTCCCCGGTCATGTCGGCGGCCCACGCGTCGTAGACAGGCGCCCAGGCGTCGTATTCGCTCACGGCGGGTAGTATCGACACCGATGTCTGCTTCTCGCGCGTTCGCCTTTACGCCGCCCCGGCTCGTCGCCGGGGTGTCGGCGCGCTAGCCAGAGCGTCGTCTCCTCAGCTCGAGCCGGGGCGTGACCACCGCCCGCTCCCGTGCCCGCGAAAGGAGGAGAAACCGTTGGATAGGCTCGCCGCCGTGGATCCCCACGACCTCAAGAAGGAGGCGCTCGCCGCCGCCGCCGAGGCGAGGTCGCTCGCAGCCCTCTCCGAGGTCCGAATCCGCTACCTCGGCCGGCGCAGCGCGCTGAAGCTCGCGCTGCGCGACGTACGCGACCGCGAAACCGGCATGACGCTCAACGCGGTCCGCGAGACCGTCGAGTCGGCGCTCGCCGCCAGGGAGAAAGAGCTCGCGCGCGCCGAGCTCGAAGAGAGGCTCGCCACCGAGCGCGTCGACGTGACGCTGCCGGCAGAGCTGCTCGGGCCGCCGAAGCTGCGCCCGCGAGGCACTCTCCATCCGTCGACCCTCGTGCGCCGCGACGTCGAGGACATCTTCCTCGGCCTCGGCTACGAGATCATCGACGGCCGCGAGGTCGAGACGACGCGGTACAACTTCGACGCGCTCGGCTTTCCCGACTGGCATCCGGCCCGGTCGCCGCGCGACACGCTCTATCTCGACGACGAGACCGTCCTCCGCACCGAGACGTCGCCCGCGCAGATCCACAAGATGGAGAGCCAGAGACCGCCGATCTACATGGTCTCGGTCGGACGCGTCTACCGCCGCGACGAGGTCACCGCGACGCGCTATCCGATCTTCCACCAGTTCGAGGGGCTCGCCATCGACAAGGGCATCACGATGGCAGACCTCAAGGGAACGCTCCTCTACGTGATGCGCCAGCTCTACGGGCCCGAGCGCGAGGTGCGCTTCCGCACGCACTATTTCCCGTTCACCGAGCCGTCGATGGAGCCTGACGTCTCGTGCTTCAACTGCGGCGGCGCCGGCTGCGCGATCTGCAAGCACTCCGGCTGGATCGAGATGGGCGGCTCGGGCATGGTCGATCCGTACCTCTACGAGTTCGTCGGCTGGGGGCCGGAGGAGTACACGGGCTTCGCCTTCGGGATGGGCATCGAGCGGACGGCGCAGCTGCGCTACGGCATCGCCGGCATCCGCTCCTTCTGGGAGAACGACCTGCGCTTCCTCAGGCAGTTCCGATGAGGCGCGCGTGAAGATCCCGCTCAGCTGGCTGCGCGAGTACGTGCGCGTCGACGCGACGACGGCCGAGATCGCCGAGGCCCTCTCGGTCGGCGCGGCCGAGGTCGAAGGCGTCGCGCAGGTCGGCGTGCCCGGCGAGCTCGGGCTGTTCCGGGTCGGGCACGTGCTCGAGGCCGAGAAGCATCCCGACGCCGACCGGCTGCAGCTGACGTCGGTCGACGTGGGCGAGGACCGGCCGTACTCGATCGTCTGCGGCGCCTGGAACTTCGGCGCGGGCGCGAAGGTCGCGGTCGCGCTGCCGGGCGCGACGCTGCCGAACGGGCTGACGCTCGAGCGGCGTAAGCTGCGCGGCCAGCTCTCGGAGGGGATGATCCTCGCCGAGGACGAGCTCGACCTCGGGGTCGACCACACCGGGATCATCGTGCTCGACGATGCGCTCGAGGCCGGGACGCCGCTCGCCGACGTGCTGCCGCTCGTCGACGAGGTGATCGACCTCGATCCGACCGGCAACCGTCCGGACCTCTTCGCGGTCTACGGCGTCGCGCGCGAGGTCGCGGCCTTGCTCGGCGGAGAGCTGCTGCCGATGCCGGGAGAGGAGCCCGCGCGGGACGGCGACGAGCCGGTCGGCATCGCGATCGAGGACCCCGAGCGCTGCCTCCGCTTCATCGGCCGCACCTTCCGCGACGTCGCGATCGGCGAGTCGCCGCCGTGGCTCAAGGGGCGCCTGCGGCACGCCGGAGTCCGCTCGATCTCCAATGTCGTCGACGTCACGAACTACGTCATGCTCGCGCTCGGCAGCCCGCTCCACGCCTACGATCTCGACCTGCTCCGGGGCGGCCTCGTCGCTCGCCGCGCGCGAAAGGGCGAGAAGCTGCGGACGCTCGACGGCGTCGAACGCAAGCTGACGGCGGAGGATCTCGTGATCGCCGACGGTGAGCGCGCGGTCGGGCTCGCCGGGATCATGGGCGGCGAGGAGACCGAGGTCTCCTCCTCGACGACGAACGTCCTGCTCGAGGCGGCGAACTTCGAGCCGGTCGGGATCCTGCGCAGCTCAGAGCGGCACGCGCTGCGCACGGAGGGCTCGAACCGCTGGGAGAAGGGCGTCGACCCGTACGTCGCGGGGCCGGCGGCCGTCTACGCGACCCAGCTGATCGTCGAGCTGAGCGACGCGCGCTGGACCGGGGCGGAGGACGTCGAAGGCAAGCTGCCGAAGCCGGCCGTGATCCGGCTGCGGCCCGAGCGGACGAGCGAGCTGTTGGGCCTCGAGGTGCCCGCCGAGGAGCAGGCGGAGATCCTCGGCCGGCTCGGCTTCGGGCAACTGAAGAAGGGCTTCCGCGTGCCCACGTGGCGCGCCCGCGACGTGACGCGCGAGGTCGACCTGATCGAGGAGGTCGCGCGCTTCAAGCTGCCCGAGATCCCGTTCACGCTGCCGCGCCGGGAGGCGATGTTCGGGCGGCTGACGCGGCAGCAGCGTCTGCGGCGCCAGGTCGAGGATGTCCTCGTCGGGGCGGGCTACGCGGAGGCCTACACGTCGACGTTCGTGGCCGACGGCGACCTGCGGCTGCCCGAGCCGCTCTCTGCGGAGGCGGCCGCACTGCGTACCGTCCTCTACGCCTCGCTGCTCGAGCCCGCTCGCCGCAACGCCGCCGGGGGCGAAGAGGACGTCGCGCTGTTCGAGGTCGCGCGCGTCTACCGCGACGTGGGGGCAGATCTACCGGAGGAGCGGTGGCACGTCGCCGGGATCGCGGACGGCGGCTTCGCCGACGCGAAGTGGGCCGTCGAGCAGATCTACTCCGCGCTCGGCGTCGACCCCGCCTACGAGCGGACGAGCGAGCCGTACCTGCACCCGGGGAAGGCGGCACGAACCGCTGAGGGCTGGCTCGGCGAGCTCCACCCGGCGCTGCTCGACGGGGCCTGGGGAGTGTTCGAGCTCGACCTCGATGCGCTGGCGGAGGCCGCCCCGACGGTCGTCGGGTTCCAGCCCGTGAGCCCGTACCCGGAGGTACGCCAGGATCTGGCTTTCGTCGTCGACGAGGAGGTGCCGGCCGCGGAGATTCTCGCCACCATCCGCGAGGCGGCAGGCGAGCTGCTACGCGAGCTCGAGGTCTTCGACGAATACCGAAACCCGGAGTCGATCGGCGAGGGGAAGCGGTCGCTCGCGTTCCGGCTCGCGTTCGGCTCCCTCGAGGGGACCCTCACCGACGAAGACGTCGCGCCTGTGCGCGCCTCGATCGTCGACGCGCTCGCGTCGCGCTTCAACGCCGAGCTGCGCGCCTAGGAGTTCTTGCGCTTGCGGAGGAGCTTCACCAGCGACTTGGCCGCCAGGGCGGCTCCCGTCGCTGCGCCCACCTTGACGCCGAGCCTCTTGCCGCGCTCGGCTGTCTGACCGAGCTCGTCGCGCAGCGAGGCGACGGCGTTGGTGAGCTCGCGCCGCTCGTCCGCGATCTCGCGCTTGAGCTCGGACTCAGTGGCCATTCCGGATGGCCTCCGTCGTGAGCCGGGCCTCCTCGATCGCCTGCTCGGGCACCGGCTTCGCACCCTTCTTCAGCATGGCCGCGCCAACGGCGCCCAGGACCATCGCGAGCAGCAGCAGGCCGCCGAACATGATCAGGAGCGAGAGCCACACGGGCAGCGCGATCGCGATTGCCGCGGTCGCCGCCGCGAGGCCGAAGGCGAGTGCGGTGAGGCCGAACACGGCCGCGACGGCCGTGAGCGCGATGCCGAGGGCGAGCGCGGCCAGCCGCTTCTTCAGCTCCGAGGCTGCGAGTTGCAGCTCGAGCCGCACGAACGAGCGCGCGTGGTCGGCGACGCGCTTCGTAGCACCGGAAAGGCCTAGTCCGTCCACATCCACATCCTTACCGCCACGGGCGGACCGTAACCGACCCGATCAACGATCGCGCCCGGTGAGCCACCAGGCAAGCCGCTGGTACCAGGTCGAGCTCTCGGGAATCAGCCGCTCCTCCACCTCCGCGCGCATGTCGTCGAGTGGGGCCACCTCGGCGCCCGGGATGGTGAGCCGAACCTCGCCGACGGCGATGCTCTCGACGATCTCTGCGGGGACGTACTTCACGGAGCTGAAGGCGCCTGTCTTGACGCCGAAGCCGTCGAAGATGTCGGCGTCCTCGTCGCCTGCGATCTCGTTCACCGTCCCGACCTGCTCGCCGTCCCGGTCGTAGACCGCCCAGCCCTTCTCGACCGCTTTCCAGGCGACCGGATCCGGCATCAGGCCGGCCGCCGCCCGACGAGGAAGGTCGCTCCCTGCGTCCCGACCGGATTCACGTCGCTCAACACCCGCGTGATCCGGACGTGGCCGGTGATCCCGGCTTCGTCGAGCCGCGTGAGGCAGCGGCGGACCATCCCGGCGGAGGCGCCGTAGCCGCGCTCGCTCGCGCAGCGGAAGCGGAAGCCCGGTCTTCCAGTCGACTGGATCGGGTTGATCGGAGCGCACAGGACGGCCGCGCGGTCGACGTCGGCGCTCGAGTCGAGGTCGAGCTCGGCGACGAGGTCGCTCCAGTCGGAGGGCAGCACCTCGAGCACCGTCTGCCACTCGGCCGCGAGGGAGCGCGTGGGCCGCTCCGACCGAGGCCGCGCGCCGCGCGAGGCGACGAGCTCGAGCCGTCCGGGAATGCCCTCCTCGTCGATCCGCCGTAGGAGGCGTCGGGCCGCTTCGGGTCCGATGCCGGTGCCCTGGGTCGAAACGGTGAATCGGATCTCCTTCCCTCCGACCCCCGGCCCTGCCGGCGCGAGCAGTGCAGCTGCGCGGGATCGCGCGGTGTCGTCGTGGATCGCGAGGCCCAACGTGACCTCGGTCCACCCTGGATCCAGGCCACGTTCGATGTCGTTCCAGCGTTCGACGAGCGGCACGGCGGGAACCGTACACTCGGCCCGTGGCGAAGGTGGAACAGAGAGCGGCCCTCGCGAAGAGCGACCTCCACGACGTGTTGCGAGAGATGCTCCTGATTCGCCGGTTCGAGGAGAAGGTCGAGGATCGCTTCCGCGCCGGCGAGCTCCCCGGCTTCCTCCACGTGGCGATCGGCCAGGAGGCTTGCGCTGTCGGCGTCTGCCGCGCGCTCGAGGACGGCGACGTGATCGCCTCCACCCACCGGGCGCACGGTCACACGCTCGCGAAGGGCACGCATCCGAATGAGCTGATGGCCGAGCTGTACGGCAAGCAGGAGGGCTGCTCGCGCGGCTACGGCGGCTCGATGCACCTCTACGACGTCGAGCGCGGGAACATGGGAGCGAACGCCGTCATCGGCGGCGGGCTGCCGCACGTCGCCGGCGCCGCGCTCGCGTTCCAGATGCGCGGCGAGCCTCGTGTCGCGGTCGCGTTCTTCGGCGACGGGGCGACGAACATCGGCACTTTCCACGAGGCGCTGAACCTCGCGCAGCTCTGGTCGGTGCCGGCCGTGTTCGTGCTCGAGGACAACAAGTGGGCCGAGTCGACGCCGGAGTCTCAGCATTCACCGATCCGCGACCTCTCCCAGCGCGCGAAGGCGTTCGGCATGAAGGCGCTCAAGGCCGACGGCCAGGACGTCGAGGCGGTGTACAAGGCGACGCGTCAGGCGCTCGACCACGCCCGCTCCGGCAAGGGGCCGGTCTTCCTCCACCTCGACTGCGTCCGCTTCCACGGCCACTACATCGGCGACCCACAGGTCTACCGCGACCGAGACGAGGCGCGGAGGCTCGCCGAGACGCGTGACCCGATCAGACTGCTGCGCGAGCAGCTGGGGATGGGGGACGAGGAATTCGCCGACCTGGACGCCGAGGTGACCCAGATCGTCGAGGCCGCGGTCGAGTTCGCCAAGGGAGGCACCGATCCCGCACCGGAAGACGCGCTGAAGAACGTCTATGCCTGAGCTGACCTACCGCGAGGCGGTTCGCGACGCGCTGTCGACGGCGATGCGCCAGGACGACGACGTCTTCATCATGGGCGAGGACATCGCCGAGATGGGCGGGTCGATGGGCGTCACGCAGGGGATGCTCGAGGAGTTCGGCTCCGAGCGTGTGCGTAACACGCCGATCTCGGAGATGGCGCTCGCGGGCGCAGCGATCGGCGCCGCGATGCAGGGCATGCGCCCGGTCGCCGAGATCATGTACGAGGACTTCCTGACGCTCGCCGCCGAGCAGGTCGTGAACCAGGCGGCGAAGCTCCGTTACATGTCGGGCGGGCAGCTCACCGTCCCCGTCGTCTTCCGCACCCAGGGTGGCGCAGGCTGGTCGCCGGGAGCGCAGCACGCGCAGCAGCTCGAGGCGTGGTTCGTCCACATCCCCGGCCTCAAGGTGGTGTTCGCCTCCACGCCGGAGGACGTGCGCGGCCTGCTGTGGTCGGCGATCTACGACGACAACCCGGTCGTCTTCTTCGAGCACCGGACGCTCTATCCGATCAAGGGCGACGTGCCGCAGGAGATCGAGCCGATCCCGATCGGGCGGGCGCGCGTCCAGCGCGAGGGCGAGGACGTGACTGTCATCGCGACCGGCCGGCTGGTGCACGAGAGCCTCAAGGCGGCGGAGGAGGCGGAAGGCGAGGGGATCTCCGTCGAGGTCGTCGACCCGCGCACGCTGCAGCCGCTCGACGAGGAGACGCTCGTCTCCTCGGTGAAGAAGACGAACCGGGCGGTCGTCGCGCACGAGGCCGTGACGCGGATGGGCTTCGGCGCCGAGGTCGCGGCGGTGCTCCAGTACCAGGCGTTCGACTGGCTCGACGCGCCGATCGAGCGGGTGGGGGCGAAGTTCGCACCGCTGCCGTTCGCGCCGGTGATGGAGGCGTTCGTCGTCCCGCACGCCGAGGACGTGCTCGCCGCGATCAAGCGGACGGTAGGGAAGAACTAGCAGTGGCGACCGAGGTCATCCTGCCGCGGCTCGGCCAGGGGATGGAGTCGGGCACGATCGTCCGCTGGCTCAAGTCGGAGGGCGAGCCGGTGGCGAAGGGCGAGCCGCTGTTCGAGCTCGACACCGACAAGGTGACGCAGGAGGTCGAGGCCGAGACGAACGGCGTCCTGCTCAAGATCGCGGTCGCCGAGGGCGAAGTGCCCGTCGGGCAGACGGTCGCCTTCATCGGCGCCGAGGGCGAGGACGTGCCCGAGGTCGCGAGCGAACCGCCGGCGCCACCCGCGAGCCAGGCACCTAGTAACAGTCTGTTACAAACGAAGCAGGAGCCGGCTCCCGCGTCGCCGGCTTCCGGAAATGGGCGGATCAAAGCGTCTCCGCTCGCGCGCCGGCTCGCTCGCGAGCGCGGAATCGACCTTGCGAAGCTGCATGGCACCGGTCCGGAGGGCCGCATCGTCGCCGAGGACGTCGGGCGTGCCGAGGCCGGCGCACCGGCTGCAGCCCCGGCAAGAAAAAGTCTGTTACAAGCGACGGGCGAGGTCGAGCGAGTCCCGCTCACTAGCATCCGCAAAACGATCGCCCGCCGGCTCACCGAGGCGTGGCAGATCCCGGTCTTCCAGCTGCAGGCCTCGGCGGACATGACGCGCGTGAACGCCCTTGTCGCCCGGCTGCGCGAGCGCGACCCGGACGTCCGCGTCACCGTCACCGACGTCCTCACGAAGGTCTGCGCGCAGGCGCTCATGCGCCATCGCGAGGTGAACGCGGAGTTCACAGACGACGCGATCCTCCTCCATCCGACCGCGAACGTCGGGCTCGCCGTCGCCGCGCGGCAGGGGCTCGTCGTGCCGGTGATCCGCAGCGCGGAGCGGCTCTCGCTCCCAGAGATCGCGAGCGTGCGCGCCGACCTCGTCGGCCGGGCGCGCGACAACAAGTTACGGGCCGAGGACATCGAGGGCGGCACCTTCACCATCTCGAACCTCGGCATGTACGCGGTCGAGCGCTTCACGGCCGTGCTCAACCCGCCGCAGGCGGCCATCGTCGCCGTCGGGGCGACCGAGGAGCGCGTCGTCCCCCTCGGCGGCGAGACGGTCGTGCGCCCGATGATCACGCTCACGGGCACGTTCGACCATCGCGCCGTCGACGGTGCTCCGGCTGCCGCCTTCCTCCAGACGCTCAAGGAGAGCCTCGAGGACCCCGGGCTCGCGCTGTAAGACTCTCCCTCAATGGCGCCCACGGTCTGGTACCACGTCCGCAACCTCGACGAGGGCCGCCGCTTCTACCAGGACGTGCTCGGGTTCGAGGAGCTCGCCGTCGATTTCGACGCGCGCTGGTCGGAGCTCCGGCGCGGCGAGATGGAGATCGGGCTCGCGGAGGGCGAGCCGACTGAAGAGGGAGTCGCACACGTCGACGTCGCGGACCTGAAGGAGGAGGCCGACCGGCTGCGCGCGGCGGGCGTGGAGGTCGGCATCGTCCTCGAGCTGACGGGCGAGATGCGCCTGCTCGACGTCTACGACCCGGACGGCAACCGGATCCAGCTCGCTCAGGAGCTCTAGTGCTCCGCCCGGTCGACCAGCAGGACGCACGCTTCCTCCGGGACATGCTCCGCCACGCCTACCACTGGCGACTCGGCGATCCCGAGCTGCCGGTCTTCCGCTACGTCCAGAACTGGGGGCGGCGCGGCGACGCCGGGGTGGTCGCTTTCAAGGGCCCGAACCCGTACGGGGCGGCGTGGTACCGGCTCTTCCCGGCCGCGGCACCCGGCTTCGGCTTCGTGGACGAGGAGACGCCGGAGCTGACAATCGCCGTGGTTCCGAGCCACCGGGGCCACGGCACCGGCGCCGAGTTGCTCGAAGCGCTGCTCGAGCGCGCCCGCGCGGACGGCTTCTCCCAGATCAGCCTGAGCGCCGAGCCGGGCCAGACGGGCTTCTACGAGAAGCACGGCTTCCACGAGCTCCGGCGCGAGGATGGAACCGTCACCATGGTTGCAAGCCTCTGAGTACGCTCAAGCGCAACGATGACGAGGGAGATGTGCAATGGACGTTGACGTCGCCGTCCTCGGGGGCGGCCCAGGTGGCTACACCGCCGCGATCCGCGCCGCGCAGCTAGGCGCGAAGGTCGCCTGCATCGAGCGTGAGCCCGAGCTCGGCGGAACGTGCCTGCGTGTCGGCTGCATCCCGACGAAGGCCTGGGTGCAGACCGCGTTCGCGCTCAAGGAGGCGGAGGAGCACTTCGGGAAGTTCGGCGTCGACGTGGGGGAGGCGAAGCTCGACTTCGCGGCCTCCAACGCCTGGAAGGCGGGCGTCGTCAAGCAGATGACGTCAGGCGTCGCGAGCCTGTTCAAGGCGAACGGGGTCGAGTGGGTGAAGGGAGCCGGCACATTCACCGATGCGAACACGATCGCGGTCGAAGGCGGCGAGAACGTCTCGTTCAAGCAGGCGGTCATTGCGACCGGCTCGTACCCGCTCCGCCCGCCGATCGAGGGGATCGAGTCGCCCCGCTGTGTCGACTCGACCGGACTGCTCGCGCAGGAAGAGGTCCCGCGCCGGCTCGTCATCCTCGGGGGCGGAATCATCGGCTGCGAGTTCGCCTCGATCTTCCGGCGCTTCGGCTCCGAGGTGACGATCGTCGAGATGCTCACCCTCATCCCGCAGGAGGACGAGGACGCGAGCAAGGAGCTGGCGAAGCAGTTCGGCAGGCGCGGCATCGCGCTGCAGCTGGGAAAGCAGGCAACGCGGGTCGAGGACGACGGCTCCCAGCTCACCGTCCACTTCGGCGACGGCGAGACCGTGCAGGGCGACCTGATGCTCGTCTCCGTGGGACGCGGCCCGCTCGTCGAAGGGATCGGCCTCGAGGCGGCCGGCGTGGAGTTCGATCGCCGCTCCGGCATCGCCGCCGATGAGCACCGCCGGACGAGCGTCCCACACATCTACGCCGTCGGCGACTGCGCCGGCTACTGGCAGCTCGCGCACACGGCGTTCCGCGAGGGCGAGGTCGCCGCCGAGAACGCGTGCGGCCACGAAGCGACCGTCGACAATCGTGCCGTGCCGCGCCCGATCTACACCGACCCGGAGATCGCGGCCGTCGGCCTGACCGAGGCGCAGGCCCGTGAAGAGTACGGCGACGACGTGGCAGTCGGCCAGTTCCCCTGGGTCGCGAACGCGCGCGCCGTGATGCAGGACGAGACGGTGGGCTGGGTGAAGTCGATCCACGAGACGCGGTACGGCGAGCTGCTCGGCCTCGTGATGATCGGCCCGCACGTGACCGATTTGGTCGAGGCGGGCGTCGTGGCGATCGACGCCGAGTCGACCGTGGAGACGGTCGCGGACGGTATGGCGCCGCATCCGACGCTCTCGGAGGCGATCAAGGAAGCGGGGCTCGTCGCGCTCGGCCGCGCAATCCATATCCCGAACCGCAAGCCGCGCGCGGCTGCGCCGGCGTAAGGCTCGTCGGAGGAGGACAGGAGGAGCGAATGACCATCGTGAACAGGCGTAACGCCGTCGTCGGCTTCCTCACGTTGAAGGTCGGGAAGCTCGTCGCCCGCCGGAAGGCGAAGCAGGTCGGCGGCAAACTGGCGAACTGGCGCCAGCGGAACGACAAGAACAAGAAGAACGGTTGAGCTTCTTCCGCACCTCGATCGACGGCCTCGTCCCGTACGAGCCCGGCAAGCCGGTCGAGGCGGTGCAGCGGGAGCTCGGGTTGGAGCACGTCGTCAAGCTCGCCTCGAACGAGGGGCCGTTCCCGCCGTTCCCGGCGGCGCTCGAGGCGATGGAGCGTGCCGCGCTCGAGCTCAACCGCTACCCCGACGGCGGCGTCTGGCAGCTGCGGACCGAGCTCGCGGAGCGCCACGGGGTCGCGTTCGAGGAGCTGATCGTCGGGGCCGGCGCCGACGGGGTCATCGACCTGCTCGCGCAGGCGACACTCGACCCGGGCGACGACGTCGTCTGCGGTTGGCCCTCGTTCCCCAGCTACGTGCTCACCGGGCTGAAGCTCGGCGCCGAAGCACGGCGAGTCCCACTCCGCGACCACACGTACGACCTCGACGGGCTGCTCGCCGCGATCGGGCCGCAGACGAAGCTCGTCTACGTCTGCTACCCGAACAACCCGACCGGAACCGCGAACCACGGCGAGGAGCTGGTCGCGTTCCTCGACCGGCTGCCCGAGCACGTCCTCTGCGTCCTCGACCAGGCGTACTTCGAGTACATCGACGGCCCGGACTACGTGGACGGGCTCGACCTCTTCCGCGAGGGGCGCCGGATCGCGGTGCTGCGTACGTTCTCGAAGATCTACGGGCTCGCCGGCCTGCGCGTCGGCTGGGCCGTGGCGCCCGCCGACGTCGTCACGGCGACGAGCAAGGTGCGGCGGGCGTTCGACGTGACTGCGGCGGCGCAGGTGGCCGCGCTCGCGAGCCTCGACGACCCGCAGGAGATCGCACGACGCCGGGAGCTGAACGCGACGGGCCGCGAACGGCTGGCCGAGATCCTGCGCGGCCACGGGTTGGAGCCGGCCGGGCCGTCTCTCGGAAACTTCCTCTTCGCCGACGTCGGCGGGGGGCGTGAGCTCTTCGAGCGGCTGCAGCGGGAGGGCATCATCGTTCGCCCGCTCGAGGGCTTCGGCGCGCCGGAGGCGATCCGGGTCACGGTCGGCACGCCCGAGGAGAACGAGTTCTTCGCGGTTGGACTGGGACACGTCCTTTCGGGCGTCTCGTAACCGACTGACACAGGTGCTAGCGTCGAGCGGAAGCTCGTGAGGGTTTCGTCCGCCCAACTCGCGCCGCTCAGACTGCCGGGGTTCCGCAACCTCTTCCTCGCGACGCTCGGGTCGAGCGCCGGAACGCTGCTCGCGGCGGTCGCGCTGGCGATCGACGTCCTCGATCGCACGGACTCCGGCATCTGGGTCTTCGCCGTGTTCGTCGTCGAGCTCCTGCCGACTGTCGTCGTCGGGCTCCTGCTCGGACCACTGCTCGACCGGCTCGAGCGCCGGTCGCTGATGATCGCCGCCGACGCCCTCCGCGTCGGGGTCTTCGTAGCGCTGCCGTTCGCGCCGAATGCGGCGACGGTCGTCGGCCTCGCGGCGGTCGCCGGTCTCGCCACCGGTTTCTTCCGCCCGGCCGTCTACGCCGGGATTCCCAATCTCGTCCCCGACGAGGAGCTGCCTCAGGCAAACGCGCTGCTCCAGGGGATAGAGAACCTGAGCTGGTCCACCGCGCCGCTGCTCGGCGGTGTGCTGACCGCCGCCGCCGGGCCGACGGCCGCGTACGCGATCAACGCGGCGTCGTTCTTCGTCTCCATCTTGCTGGTGGTTCGCATCCCGCCGCGCCTGCTGCAGAGCGAGCGCGCGCTCTCGCGGGGGCACTGGCGGGACCTCCGTGACGGCTTCGATGCGGCGCTCCAGTCGTCCTCGATGCGGGCCGTGCTCGTGGGCTGGGGCATCGCCTCGCTCGCCACGGGCGCCGCCAACGTCGCCGAGATCTTCCTCGCCAAGCACACCTTCTCCGCCGGCGACCTCGGCTACGGCCTCCTCTACAGCGCCATGGGCGGCGGTCTCGTGCTCGGCAGCTTCATGAGCGCGGGAGTCCTCGTCCGCTCCGGCGTCGCGCGTACCTACGGGGGAAGCCTCACGCTGATGGCGGCGGGCTACCTTGGCGCGGCGGCGAGCCCGAACATCTGGGTCGCCGCCGTCTGCGTCCTCGTCGCCGGCATCGGGAACGGTGCGGCGATCGCCTGCAACGCGCTGCTCGTCCAGCGTGGCACGTTCGATCTGCTCCGCGGGCGGGCGCTGACCTTCGTGATGAGCGTCACGTACGTCCTCGTGGGCGTCGGCAATGGCCTCGGCGGGCTGCTTCTCGGCCCGGTCGGCGCTCGCTGGATCTGGGCGGGCTGCGGCGGGCTGCTCCTCGTCGCCGCGCTTGCCGGGATGCTGCTCGCCCGCAGGCTCGGGGGTGAGTCGCCGGCGGAGGCCGAGTCCATTTCGGTCGAACACACGCCGGTCGCTGCCGCGAACTGAATAGATTCCGGTCCGTGGCGGGGCGGCGGGAGTGGACTCGAGAGGACCTTGCCGCCGGTGTCCGGGAGGGCGACCGGCGCGCTCTCGCGCGAGCGATCTCGCTCGTGGAGGACGGAGACCCGATCGCGTACGACGTCGTCGCCGACCTCTACCCGCAGACCGGCTCCGCCTACTCGGTCGGAGTGACCGGGCCGCCCGGGGTCGGGAAGTCGAGCCTCGTCTCGGCGCTGATCCGGCACGTCCGAGAGCGTGACGTCACGGTCGGGGTCGTGTCGGTCGATCCCTCGAGCCCGTTCTCGCACGGGGCGCTGCTCGGCGACCGGATCCGGCTCAGCGACCACTTCCTCGACCCCGAGGTCTTCATCCGGTCGATGGGTACGCGAGGCCACCTCGGCGGCCTCGCCGAAGCGGCGCTGCAGGCGCTGCTCCTCCTCGACGCCGCCGGCAAGGACGTCGTCTTCCTCGAGACCGTCGGCGCGGGGCAGAGCGAGGTCGAGGTGATCGGGATCGCCGACACCATCCTCCTCGTCCTGATGCCCGGCTCGGGGGACGCCGTGCAGGCGTTGAAGGCGGGGATCATGGAGATCCCGGATGTGATCGCGATCAACAAGATGGACAACGCTGCCGCCAAGACGATGCTCAACGAGGTCCGCTCGATCCTCGCCCTCGACCGCAGCGGCGACTGGCACCCGCCAATCGTCCTGACGGAGGCCGTCCGCGGCGAGCACGTGCCGGAGCTGTGGGAGAAAATCGAGGCGCATCGCGCGTTCCTCGAAGAGAGCGGACAGCTCGAGGAGCGGCGCCGGGCCAACCTCGCGCGTGAGGTGTTCGCGGTCGCCTCCAGCCGGGCGAGCCGCCACCTCCAGCAGGCGGTCGCCGACGACGCCGAGCTGCGGCGGCTACTCGCGGAGGTGCAGGCGCGAGAGCTCGACCCGCTGACCGCGGTGCGCGAGATACTCGAGAAGGTGTTCCGAATCCACGATGGCGACACGACTCGCACCCGGGCTTCCTGAGATCGAGCGCGCACGCGAGCGGCTCGACGGAGTCGCACGCGTGACGCCGGTCTTCCCGTCGGAGACGCTCTCGCGGCTCGCGGGCCGGCCGGTGCGGCTCAAGGCCGAGAACCTGCAGCGGACCGGCTCGTTCAAGGTTCGCGGCGCTTACGTCAAGCTCTCGAGCCTCGAGCCCGAGCGATGCGCTGCGGGTGTCGTCGCGGCGAGCGCCGGCAACCACGGGCAGGCCGTTGCCTGGGCGGCGCGGGAGCTCGGCGCGCCCGCGCGGATCTTCATGCCGCAGGACTCGCCGATGGCCAAGTTCGACGCCACGCGCAACTACGGTGCCGAGGTCGAGCTCACCGGCCTTGCGTTCGAGGAGACGCTCGAGTCGGCTCTCGCGTACGCCGAGGAGACCGGAGCGGAGTTCATCCACCCCTACGAGGACATGTACGTGATGTCCGGCCAGGGGACGATCGGGCTCGAGCTCGCGGAGCAGGTCGACGAGCTCGAGACGGTGGTGCTCCCGATCGGTGGCGGCGGGCTGGCGTCGGGCATCTCGCTCGCGCTGCGCGCCATGCGGCCGGGGCTCCGCCTCGTGGGCGTCCAGGCGGCCGGGACGCGACCCGGAGGCTCCGGCTACACGATCGCGGACGGGATCGCGGTCAAGGAGCCCGGCGAGCTGACGATGGGGATCCTCGGTGAGACGCTCGACGACATCGTCTCGGTCGAGGACGAGCAGATCGCGGAGGCGATCGTCCTCCTCGCCGAGCGGACTAAGCTCGTCGTCGAGGGTGCCGGCGCCGCCAGCGCGGCCGCGATCCTCGGCGGTCTCGTCGGCGGCGGCTCCGGGCCCGTGCTCGCGCTGCTCTCCGGCGGCAACATCGACGCCTCGCTCATGGTGCAGGTGATGCGGCGCGGTCTCGCGCTCCACGGCCGCTACCTCGTCGTGCGCACCCGCGTGCCCGACCGGCCGGGCGAGCTCGCAAAGCTGCTCGAGCTGCTCGCCGCCGAGCGAGTCAACGTCGTGGAGGTCGAGCACCAGCGCGAGGCGGCCGGCGTCCCAGTCGGCCACACCGGTGTCGAGCTGACGCTACTGACGCGCGATCCCGAGCACTGCGAGCAGCTCCTCAGCCAGATGCGCGACTGGGGCTACCCGGTCGACCGTCTCGACTGAGGCGTCCAGTCGCCGTAGCCTGCCGGCTGCCCCATAGCGTTGAGCCCATGGAGGGCGCAGGGGAGCGGCGCAGAGCAGGGATTCGGCGCGGGCTGCCGTTCGGGATCGCCGTGTTCGCGATCTCGGTCTCGTTCGGGGTGCTGGCGCGCCCACTGCTGGGGCCCGTGGCCCCGATCGTCATGTCGATCGTTGTGTTCTCGGGAGCCGCGCAGTTCGGAGCGCTTGCGGTGCTGACCGCGGGCGGCAGCACGGCCGCTGCGATCGCCGCCGGGGTGCTGCTCAACGCCCGCTACCTCGCGATGGGGCTTGCGCTCGCTCCCTCGCTACGGGGACGTGCGCTGTCGCGCTCGGCGTTCGCCATGACCACCGTCGACGCGTCGTGGGCGGCGGCGAGCCGCGGTGACGGCACCTTCGATCCGTGGTACATGGTCGGAGTCAGCGTGCCGCAGTACGTCGGCTGGGTGCTGGGGACGGTGGTCGGGGTCTTCATCGGACCGCGGCTCGGCGACCCGAACGCACTCGGCCTCGACGCACTGTTCCCGGCCTTTTTCATCGCTCTTCTGTTCGAAGAGGCGCGTGGACGCCGGCGGCTGATCGCGGCCGGCGGCGGAGCCGGAATCGCGCTCGTGCTGACACCGCTCGTGCCCGCGGGCCTGCCGATCCTGGCCGCGGCCGCAGCTGCCGTCGCAGCCTCGAGGCTGCGCTCGTGACCTCGGTCTGGGTGGTGATCGCCGTGCTCGCGCTCTCGACGGCGGCCTTGAAGCTGGCCGGGCCGCTGGCGCTCGGAGGCCGCCCGCTGCGGGCGGGCGCGCTGCAGGTCGTCGAGCTGCTCGCCTCCGCCCTGCTGGCCGCCCTGGTGGTCGTCGAGACCTTCGGCAAGGGACGTTCGCTGACGCTCGATGCGCGCGTCGTCGGCGCGGCTTTCGCGGCGATCGCGGTCACGAGACGAGCACCGATGATCGTCGTCGTGATCGGCGCGGCGGCCGTGACCGCCGTCGCCCGGCTGCTCTTCTAGCCGCCGCAGCGGCGGAACGAGGTCGTCTCGCCGCCGCGGGCGCGCCAGTCGGCGAGGCCGCTGTCGAGCACCGGACGCGCCTCGATGCCCGCGGCCTGGAGCACGCTCGCGGCGATCGCCGCCCGCGCGCCCGACTCGCACATCGTCACCACGGGGCGTCCGTTGAGCAGGCCGGCCTCCGCCGCCGCCCGCGCCGTGCGGTAGGGGAGATGGCGGGAGCCCGGGACGTGGCCCGCATCCCGTTCGTCCGCCTCCCGGACGTCGAGCAGCTCGACTGCGTCGTCCGCGAGCAGCCGCTCGAGCTCCTCGAGCGAGACGGGCTCGAGCTTCTCGGAGCCCCCACCTTCCTGCCAGCCGGCGATCCCGAACACCCCGACCGCGTGCAGCGCGTGCGCTGCGCACACGGCCTCGTCCTCGTCCAGGGCGTGGAGGACGAGAGGGCGCTCGGGCAGGACGAACGCTGTCTTCGTCGCAAAGCTGGAACCGGAGATCGGGATGCCGACCGCACCCGGATGATGGCCGGCCGCGAACACGTCGGTCCGGCGAACGTCGAGGACGACTGCCTCCTCCGGCACGGAGCCCACTCGCTGGAGCGGCGGCTGCGCGGCGACGAGCGGGCCGCGATTCAGCTCCACGATCCGCTCCATGTTCGGCGGTCGCGGCGGCTGTGGCCCGAGCGCAGCGCCGACGAAGTCCGCAAGCTCGCCCTGGAGCGCCGGGTTGAAGCGGCGCTCGAAACCGATCGTCGTGGAGGCCTTCGAGCTCATCGCCGCGCCGCAGAGCGAGCCGGCGACGTGTCCGGGGAAGACCTCGACGCCGTCCCCGAGCTCGACGAGCCGGCGCAGGCTCCGAAACAGGCTCTCGGCTCCTTCCCGGGCCTCGACCGCGAGGTCCGGGCGCCCCGCGTCGCCGACGAAGAGCGAGTCGCCGGTGAGGACGAGCCACGGCTCGTCGCTGCGGGAGCGGTCGATCACCGCGAAGCAGCAGTGCTCCGGCCGATGACCCGGCGTGTGGATCGTCCGGACGCCGATTTCGCCGACCTCGATCTCCGCTCCGTCGTCGAGTGGCTCGTGCGAGAAGGCGGCTCCGGCGGCTCGGTGGATCCGAATCGGCGTCCCGTGCTCGAGGGCGAGGCGGCCGTGGCCCGAGACGTGATCGGCGTGCGTGTGCGTCTCGAGGACGCAGATCACCTCGACGCCGCGGCGCTCGGCCTCCGCCAGGACGGGCTCGACGTGATACGGCGGATCGACGACCACCGCAACGCCGGCATGCTCGTCTCCGACGAGATACGAGGCGCAGCCCAGGTCGTCGTCCAAAAACTGCTTGAACAGCACGGCGCGACGCTACCACCGGCCTCCGCTATGAATCCGAAAGCGGCTCCCGCACGCCTGCGGTGATCTCGTCCCGCGCCTGCTCCTCGTCGAGCAGCCGCAGCACGAACCAGCCGATCGCGAGCAGGAACACGAGCGTCTGCTCCCCGTTCATCAAGATCCCGCCCAGGTTCTGGTCGCGGATGACGGACAGCCCCCACAGGCGCGGGACGTGCTCGTAGAACGAGTAGAAGGGACGGCTGGAAAAGATGTACGCGAGCCCGAGGAAGGACGAGCCGAGGAAGGCGACGGCGAGATAGCCGAGGCCGACCGGCGGCTTGAGCCGGCCGGTCACGATCGGCCACCAGAAGAGGAGACCCACCGAGATCAGGATCCCGTGCTCGATGTTCAGGCCCCAGCCGGTGCGCAGTGCCCAGTCGTAGAACGGCGCGAGATGCGTCAGGTACCAGGCTGCGAGCCAGAGCGGGAGGATCCAGCGCGAGCGGAGGCGTCCGGGGCCGCGGCTGCCCAGCGTCTCTCGCATCCGCGGCGTCAGCCCGAGAACGACGAGCAGCGGCGCAACGTCCGCGATCAGCGCGTTCTGGAGCAGGTGGATGAGCAGGAGGTAGTGCGAAGCGATCGTCTCCAGCGGCGAGTTGAGCGAGGCCGCGATCAGGAAGAGCCCCGACGCGAACGAGACGACACGCCATGTCTGGGGCGGATCGGTGCGCGCGGCTCGCCAGTAGAGCGCGGCGGCGGCGGCAACGAGCACGAGGAAGAGCGGCTCGAAGCTGAACGCGGTCGCGTTCACGCGGCTGCGACGAGGCGTGCTGCGCGGGCGCGGCTCCAGCGAGGACGGAGGAGCAGTGCGACGCACGTCGCGAGGGTCGCCAGCTGCTCGACCATCATCACGATCCCCGACAGCTGCTGGTCGGTGACGGCCGAGATCCCGTACGCGCCGTGGTAGAAGGGATACAGCGGCGTGAACGTGAAGACGAGCACGTCCGTGAGGATCTGGCCGGCTGCGAACATCGCAGCCGCCAGGGCGACCCGCCCGCCGACGGTCAGCCGGCGATGAGAGCCCGGGTCGACGAGGAGCGTCCAGAGGAGGAGCCCGCAGAACGTCCAGCAGACGTGCTCGAAATCGTGGAGCTTCTCGTGCCTGAGCGCAAGGTCGTAGAGGTAGGGAACGTGCCAGATCGCGAGGTTCGCCGCCCAGAGCGAGAAGGCGACGCGCGGGCGCAGCAGCGTCCCGAGGACGGAGCGGACGCGCGCGTTGCGGGCGAGCGGCGCGAGCATCGGCGCAGGGAGGAAGAAGACGAGCAGCGGCCCGCGGAGCGCGGTCACCATCAGCGCCGGGCCGAGGTCGCCGATGAGCACGTGCTGGCCCATGTGAGCCGAGAGAAGCTTCTCGTCGGCGAGCCTGTCGAGCGGCCCGATCAGGGCGAAGAGGGTCACGCCGAGTCCGAGCCCGAAAAGCGCAACGCGATCCCAGCCGGCTCGATCGGCGCGCCCCCGCCGGCGCAGTCGCACGACGGCCTGGAGAAAGAGGAGCGCCGCAACAGCGGCCGCGATGACCGGAACCACGCCTTCGATTGTGCCTGGAAGCCGCGCCCACGGACGTTGTAGTGTCCTCAGGCGAGAGCGGGCGTCTTCTAGGGAAGGGATCAGGCGATGAGAGCGGTGTACCGCTGGTGGACGGGCGTCGTGTTCGCGGCCGTGCTGGTGCAGATCGCGTTTGCCGGCTACGGCGCGTTCTATGTCGTGGACAAGGTGGACGATCCTCCCAAGTCGATCACGAGCGACGGCGTCGACCACGGGTGGACCCTGCACCAATTCGGCTACATCGTGATCCTGCTCGGGATCCTGCTGGTGCCGATCGCGTTCGCGGCCAGGGTCGACCGGACGCGACGGCGGTGGAGCATGGTGATCGCCGGGCTGATGATCCTCCAGTTCTTCCTGGCGATCCTCGGCTGGACGTGGGCGCCGCTCGGCTTCCTCCACCCGCTCAATGCGATCGCGATCGCCGCGGTCACCGGAATCCTCGCGAGCCGCGAGTGGAAGGGCCGGTCCGAGGTCGCTCCCGCCTAGGAGGGTTGGGCGGAAATCAGGCTGAGCCGGCGGCGCACGCTGCTCGCCCGCTGAGCGGCGTCCTCAGTCGCGCAAATAGCGCTGCTATTCGCGCTCCCTGCGTCCTGGTCAGCGAACGAGCATCGCACGCCGACAACGAGCGGCTTTCCGCCAAACCCTCCGGGGAGGGCTCAGAGCCCGAGGTGCCGCACGATCACCATGCGCTGGACCTCGTTCGTACCCTCGCCGATCTCGAGGATCTTCTGGTCCCGGTAGAGGCGGGCGATCGCGAACTCCTCCATGAACCCGTAGCCGCCGTGGATCTGAAGCGCGGTGTTCACGACTCGGTTGGAGAGGAGCCCGGTGAAGAGCTTCGCCTGCGCGGCGGCGAGTGCGAAGGGCTTGCCTGAGTCCTTGAGCCACGCCGCGCGGTAAACGAGCTGCCGGCCGGCCTCGATCTCGGTCGCCATGTCGGCGAGCTGGAACTGGATCGCCTGGAAGCTCGCGATCGGCCGCCCGAACTGCCGCCGCTCCTTCGCATATGCGGTCGCGAGGTCGTACGAGCCCTGCGCGAGCCCGACACCCATCGCCGCGACCGAGATGCGCCCGCCGTCGAGGATCTCCATGAACTGCCTGAAGCCGCGTCCGCGCTCGCCGAGGAGGTTGCCCTCGGGCACGGCGCACGAGCGGAAGGAGAGCTCCCGCGTGTCGGAGGCGTGCCAGCCCAGCTTGTGCATGGGAGCTGAGATCTCGTAGCCCGCAGTGCCGTTCGGGACGATCAGGTTCGAGATCTCGTTCTCCCCCGTCAGCGCGGTGATCGCGACGCAGGCGCTGATGTCGGTGCCCGCGTTCGTGATGAAGATCTTCGAGCCGTCGATCACCCACTCGCCGTCGCGCAGCTCGGCCTTCGTCCGTGTCGCGCCCGCGTCGGAGCCCGCGTCGGGCTCGGTCAGCCCGAACGCGGCGAGGCCCTGACCCGAGGCGAGCCGCGGCAGCCACTCCTGCTTCTGCTCCTCGTTGCCGAAGAGCAGGATCGGCATCGTTCCGAGGGAGGTGTGCGCGGCGACGGTGATGGCGACGGAGGAGTCGATGCGGGTCAGCTCCTCGATCGCGATCGCGTAGGAAACGGTGTCGCCGCCGGCGCCGCCGTAGGCCTCCGGGACGGGCAGCCCCATCAGGCCGAGCTCGCCGAGCTCGGCGACGAGCTCGTAGGGGAAGCGCGCCTCCCGGTCGAGCTCCTGGGCGACCGGCGCAACCCTGCCCTCCGCGAACTCGCGGACGGTGCGGCGGATCAGCTCCTGCTCGTCGCTGAGCTCGAAGTTCAAGCGACGAGCCTGCCGAGCTCGGCGATGAGCCGGACGCCGTAGCCGGTGCCCCCGGGCACGCGCAGATAGTCGCCGCGGCTGCGCTCAAGGAAGGCGGGGCCCGCCATGTCGACGTGGCACCAGGGACCGTCTCCGGCGAACTCGTGCAGGAACTCGGCGGCGAGCGCGGGAGAGCCCTGGCGCAGCGTCGAGCCGTTCTTCATGTCCGCGAACGCCGAGTCGATGTAGCGGCGATAGCGCGGATGGAGCGGGAAGGGCCAGACGAGGTCGCCGCTGCGCCGCCCCGCCTCGACGACGAGCTCGCGCCACGCCTCGTCGTTCGCGAAGCCGCCGGCGTAGAGGTCGCCGAGCGCGAGCTCCATGGCGCCGGTCAGCGTCGCGAGGTCGAGCACGTGCGTCGCTCCCTCGCGGCGGACGTACCAGAGTGCGTCGGCGAGCACGAGCCGGCCCTCGGCGTCGGTGTTGATGACCTCGATCGTCTTGCCGTTCGCGGCGCGGAGGATGTCGCCGGGCCGGAACGCGTCGCCGCCCGGCAGGTTCTCGGCGGCGGCGAGGGCGGCGATCGCCCGCACCGGAGCGCCGAGCGCGGCGAGCGCCCCGATCCCGTGCAGCGTCCCGGCGCCGCCGGCCATGTCGCCCTTCATGTCCTGCATCCCGCCGGAGGCCTTGATCGAGATGCCGCCGGCGTCGAACGTGATCGACTTGCCGACGAGCCCGAGCAGGATGTCCTCACGCGCGCCGGGCGGCTCGTAGCGCAGGACCACCAGGCGCGGCTCGTTGCGGCTGCCGCGGCCGACGGCGGTCAAGGCTCCCATGCCGAGCTCGTCGAGCTCACGGGTTGCGAGCACCTCGCACGTGAGGTGCTCGTGCTCGTGCGCGAGCTCTTTCGCCTTCTCGCCCAGGATGTGGGGCGTGAGCTCGTTGGGCGGCATGTTCGACAGGTCCCGTGCGCGATTGACGCGCTCGGCGACGATCGCCGCGCGCCCCACGGCCGCCTGCAACTCCGGGTCGGCGGCGTGGCCGACGACGATCCGCTCCGGCGCCCGAGTCTCGTCCTTCGACTTCCAGCGACCGGGGGAGTACGCGCCGAGGATCGTCCCCTCGACGAGCGCCGCGGCTTGCTCCGGCAGTGGCACGGGCAGCGACTCGTCGAGCAGCCAGACCAGAGTGCCGCCGACCCGGGAGAGAGCCTGGGCGGTCGCTGCTCCCGCCGTCCGGAGCGCGTCGGCGTCGACCTCGTCGCGCTTGCCGACGCCCGCCGCGACGAGGCGCGGCGTCTCGAGCTCGCCGTTCAGGTGGAGGAGGACCGCCTCGCCGCGCTCGCCGCGCAGCTCGCCGCTCTCGGTCAGCTTCGTGATCCGGCCGCCGAGCTTCTCGTCGACGACCTTTGCGCCGTTGCCGCCCGGATCCCGGGCGACCGGCAGAGCAAGTGCGTCCGCGCCAGCCTGTCCCGGCAGCGCGATCTCGACCTTCGTCATCGGAGCGCGATGGTATCGCTGCGTCGCAGGCCACGGGGCATACACTCGCGCCGGACCCCGAGAAGGAGCGATAGATGCCAGGCACCGTGCAGGAGTTCTTCGAGACGCTTCCCACACGCGCCGATACCTCGAAGACCGAGGGCATGAACAACTCCTACGCCTTCGACATCGAGGGCGCCGGGCAGTGGACGGTCAAGGTCACGGACGGCAGCGTCAGCGTGCAGGACGGCCTCGAGGACGCGGCGGACGTCACGATCAGCGCCTCCCAGGAGATCTTCGAGAAGATCATCGCGGGCGAACAGAACCCGACGAGCGCCTACATGACCGGCAAGCTCAAGCTCAAGGGCGACATGGGCGCCGCCATGAAGCTGCAAAAGCTCTTCCCCTCCTAGGCGAAGACGATCTCGGCGGACTCCGCGACCCGGCGGTAACCGATCCGCTCGTAGAGCGCGTTCGATGTCGGGTTCGCGAGGTCGGTGTAGAGGAAGCAGAAGCGGCGGCCACCCTCGAACAGGCGCCCGTCGAGCAGGCGCTGCGAGAGCTCCGCGGTCAGCGCGGTCGCATAGCCGCGGCCGCGTAGCTCCGGCGGCGTGTACACCGGGCCCACGCGGATCCCGTTCGGCGTCCGCCCACCCCAGCCGGCGAGGGACACCGGCTTGCCGCCGTCCTCCCAGAGGAGGATCCCGGCAGTCGGGGACGAGAGCCGGTGGTCGAGCGTCGCCTCGGGGCGGTCGCGGCCCGGTCCGCCCACATGCAGAACCTCCTCGCCGAAGGCGATCCACCAGCGGAGCGCGAGCGCGCGGTCGCCGGCCGTCGCAACCCGCGCCGATCCGGAAACGGCCGCTGGGGCGTCCACCCGCTCGAGCGCGTAGACGCCCTGACGCATGTTCGTGCTCGCCCGGCGGCCCGTGTGACTCGACCACAGCTCGGCGAACTCGTGCACCTCGGGCTCGGAGCCGACCACGCCGGGCAGCTCCTCGCGGGCGACGGCCTCGACAAGCGCGGTCTGCGCCCGCCACGAGCGAGGGCGGGCGAGGATGAGGTTGTACGGAGGCGTCCGCAGTGCGGCTCCGACGGCCTCGTCGCCGTCGCGGACGAGCCACAGCCGGAAGTCCTCGTAGAAACCCTCCCGGACGTTGCCGGCGATCCCGAGGATGAGGTTGTGCCGCGCCTCGTCGGCCAGCAGCAGCGGCTCGGCCTCGCGCAGGAACTCCGCCGGGTCGGCAACGAGGTCGACGGCGATCACTCGTCCAGCTCCACGAGCACGGTCCCCCCAGCGACGCGATCGCCTTCCGCAACGTGGACGGCGCGGACGGTGGCGTCGTACGGAGAGACGAGCGGCGTCTCCATCTTCATCGCCTCGAGCACGACGAGCGGCTGCCGAGCGGTGACCGTGGTTCCAGGCGCAACGAGGACGCGGATCACCGTCCCGGGCATCGGCGCGACGACGTCCGACTGCTCGTGCCCGCCAGGCGCTTGCCCGCCCGCGGAGGCGTCGACGTCGGGTGCGGGTCGCGACCGGGGAGCGGGGAGGTTCAGCCGCCATGGCTCGTCCCAGACCGCGGCGGGTGCCGCCCTAGGAGGCTCGGAAAGGGGCGGGTATTCGCCCAGGAACGCGGTCGTGACCCGGCCGGCACGGACGAGCGGGTGTGCGACGAGCCAGCGCAGGAAGGGGAGGTTCGTCGTGACGCCGCCGATCTCCGTCTCCTGCAGCGCCCGCGCGAGACGGTCGAACGCCTCGTCGCGCGTGTCGCCCGCGGCGACGAGCTTCGCGATCAGCGGGTCGTAGGCGGTGCCGATCTCGTCGCCCTCGCGCACCCCCGCGTCGACGCGGATCCCTTCCGGCAGCCGCAACCGCTCGAGCCGGCCGGCCTGGGGGAGGAACGAGCGCGGGTCCTCCGCGTACAGCCGCACCTCCACGGCATGCCCGCGCAAGTAACAGTCTGTTACAAGGTTGGACAGGGCTTCGCCCGACGCGATCCGGAGCTGCTCGCGCACGATGTCGACCCCGGTCACGAGCTCCGTCACCGGATGCTCGACCTGGATCCGCGCGTTGAGCTCGAGGAACCAGAAGTCGCGGCCGTCGAGGACGAACTCGGCGGTGCCGGCGCTCTCGTACCCGATCGCCCGCGCGAAGGCGACTGCCGCGTCGCTCATCCGCATCCTCAGCGCGCCGTCGAGCGCCGGCGAGGGCGCCTCCTCGAGCACCTTCTGATGGCGACGCTGGATCGAGCAGTCGCGCTCGCCGAGCGCCACGACGTGGCCGTGCCGGTCGGCGAGGAGCTGGATCTCGACGTGACGCGGCCGTTCGAGGTAGCGCTCGCAAAAGACCGAGTCGTCGCCGAATGCGGCCGCCGCCTCCCGCCGCGCCGCTGCCAGCGCCTCGTCGAGCTCCTCCGGCGCGCGCACGACGCGCATGCCGCGGCCGCCGCCGCCCGCCGCCGCCTTGACGAGGAGCGGGAAGCCGATCTCCTCCGGCGTCCCGCTCGGCAGGACCGGGACGCCGGCGGCGCGCGCCGTCTCCTTCGCAGCGAGCTTGTCGGCGCCCGCCCGCAGCGCCGACGGCGGTGGGCCCACCCACGTCAAGCCGGCCTCGAGCACCGCCTCGGCGAGCTCCGCGCTCTCGGAGAGGAAGCCGTAGCCCGGGTGGACGGCATCCGCGTCCGCCTCCCGCGCGGCCCGCACGTGCTCGGCCGGGACGAGGTAGGACGAGATCTCGACGAGCGCGTCGGCAGACTCGGCGTGGAGGGAGCCGCGGTCGTCGGGCGCCGCAACGGCCACCGTCTCGACTCCCTCCTCACGGCAGGCGCGGAAGATCCGCAGCGCGATCTCTCCACGGTTCGCAACGAGCAGCCGGCGCATGGCGCCGAGTCTAGGCTGCCCCCGGCCGAAAGAATCGTGCGACTCGGCGGCGTGCGCTCTACTCTTCCTCGTTTCACCGACCTTGGAGGTGGAACGAGCATCGCCGTGCGGCTGAGGTTGGGGGTTGCCCTTCTGGTAGCTGCTGTCGCTTCGGCGACCGCGGGCACGGCGCGCGCGGGGACGGCTTTGATCGTCACCGGCCACGGCTGGGGCCACGGCGTGGGCATGAGCCAGTGGGGCGCGTACGGCTACGCGCTGCATGGCTGGAAGTACCGCCGGATCCTCGCCCACTACTACCCGGGCACGGAGCTTGGCCGCGTTGCCGAGCTGCGTGTGCGGGTCCTGCTCGCGCACGGCGCGCCCAGCGTCACAGTGGGCTGCGCGACGCCGATGCGCGTCACCGACGGCAAGCGTCTGGGCCGGACGCTCCCCGCGGGGACGTACGGCATCGGGCCGAAGCTCGTCTTGCCGGTGGGGCGGCACGGTCGCGGCTTCTCCTTCGGGCACTTCGCGCTTCTCGAGTGTGCGCGCGCGCCGCTCGCGTTCGACGGGCGCCCGTACCACGGCACGCTGGCGGTGCGCAGCAACGGCCGTAGCGTCGCGGTCGTCAACGGGCTCCCGCTCGACTCGTATCTCCGCGGTGTCGTCCCGGAGGAGTCGCCGTCGCACTGGCCCACCGCCGCGTTGGAGGCGCAGGCGGTCGCTGCCCGCTCGTACGCCGTCTCGGAGCTGCGGCCGGACTCCTGGTACGACCTGGTGCCCACGACGAGCGACCAGGTCTACGGCGGGGTCGCGGCCGAGAGGCCGCGCTCCGACCACGCGGTGTTTGCGACGCTCGGCCACGTCCTGACCTGGAACGGCCAGGTCGCGCGGACGTACTACTCCTCCAGCTCTGGCGGCCGCACCGAGGCAGTGCAGGACGCGTGGCCGGGGGCCGCGCCGATCCCGTACCTGCGCTCCGTCCCGGATCCGTACGACATCTACTCCCCGCACCACGACTGGGGGCCGTTCGACTTCTCCGGCCCGAGGCTGGCGGCGCGACTGGGTTTCGGGAGCGCTGTCGAGTCGGTGCAGGTGCGACAGAACGAGAGCCGGCGGGCCGAATCGGTCGTGTTCCATCTCGCCTCGGGTGCCGTCGTCAGCCGCAGCGCGTCCGGCGTCGCACGCGCGCTGCACCTCCTGTCGCCGTGGTTCTCGATCGGACAGCTGCAGCTGTCCGCGAGCAGCACCCATGTGCTCTACGGGAGCCGGGTGACGGTCGGCGCCCGCGCGGCGAACGTGGAGGGCGCGCTGCTCCAGGAGCGGAGTTCTGGCGGCGCGTGGCGGACGGTCCAGCACGTCGGGCATCCGGCGCAGCTTCGTCTCCTGCCGCATGCGAGCACTGCCTTCCGCCTCGTCGCGCCGGGGACGAGCGGAACCTCGTTGTCGGTGGCGGTTGCCCCGCGCATGCACGTGCAGGCGCTCGGCCCGCGCCTACTGGCGGGCGAGATCTCGCCGCGCCCCGATGCCCCCGTCGCCGTCTGGCGTCTGGAGTACGGCCGCTGGCGGGTCGTCGGTCACCCCATCCTCGACGGCAGCGGGAAGTTCAAGACGCCGCTGCCGCTGCGCCCGGTCGTCTATCGGATCACGGTCGGCGCCGGCAGGCTGGCCGCGACTCAGACGTCGCTCCACGTGACGCGGCGCCTGCTCCAGAGCCTGCGCCAGCAGTGAAGCCCGCCGCAGGCGGCCCGGTTTGGGGCGCCGCGAGTGCCGACCTCAATGCGACGTTGCTCGAGTGGCGGCCCGGCGACGGCCCGCCGGAGCACGTGAACGAGGAGCTCGACGTCCTGTATGTCGTCGTCGCCGGCTCGGCGACGCTGACGGTGGACGGCGAGGGGCATGAGCTCGTCGCCGGAGAGGCGACGATCGTCGGCAAGGGTGCGCGGCGCGCGCTCGTCGCCGGTCCCGACGGCGTCCGCTATCTCACCGCGCATACCCGCCGCAGCGGCCTGGAGATCAAGCGGCTCTGAGGGCCGTGGCCCACTCGGCGAAGCGGGACGCATTACTGTCCGCCCAGCCCGGCCAACCACACCACCACCGCGATGAGGCCGAAGCCGGCCACGGTGAGGGCCACCCGCAACCGCGAAGGGTGTTCGTGCGCTTCGGGCAGGAGATCGGAGGCCCCGAGGAAGAGGAACAAGCCCACGTAGAGAGACAAGAGGGCTCCGAGCCCATGGGCCGAGATCGAGAGAGAGGCCCCGACCGCGGCGCCGGCGATCGGCGCGGCCGCGTCCACCGCCAGCCAGCGCAGAGCCCGTCGCCGACCCCCGCCCTGGCGGAGGATGAAGGAAACCGTGTTCAGCCCGTCGGCGAAGTCGTGGCTGGCCACCGCGGCGAAGACCAGAAGCCCGGTGCCCAGGGAGAGGTGGAGGGCCAGGCCGATCCCAAGTCCGTCGACGGCTGAGTGGGCCGAGAGGGCCGCGGCCCCCATCGCCCCGACCCGACGGTGGGCGCGTGCCTGGTCGGAGTCGTCGCGGTGATGGAGGACCAGGAGGCGGTTGGCGAGGAAGAAGAGGACGAAGCCCAGGGCCACCAGCAGCGAGACCCGCTCCGGACGCCCCAGTTCGCGCTCTGCCTCGGGTAGGACGTCCAGGAGGGCGATGGCCACGACCACTCCGCCGGAGAGGGCTATGAGGTCGCCCAGCCGATCGGCAAGCCTCACCGCGGCCAGCCCGCCCGCCGTCGTCGAGAGGGCGGTGGCCAGGGCCAGTGGCATGGCGAGCCAAGGCAGGCTCATAGCTCGGTGGCCGCGCGCACGGCGAAGGAGTTCATTGCGAGAACGATAACGGTTCTCATTCTCACAAGCGGCTAGGATGGTCATGTGACGGAGACGAGGCAAGGGCTCGTGGAGTTGCTCGAGCGGAACGGCGTCCACGCCACGCCACGACGGCTCGAGGTGCTCGAGGAGCTCGCGCGCGAGCGCGACGACGTGACGGCCCAGCAGCTTTGGAGACGGCTGAGCGAGCGCGACGCCGGCGCTGGCCTGGCCACGGTCTACCGGACGCTGGCGCTTCTGAGCGCGAAGGGCGTCGTCGACGTCCTCTCGCATCACGGCGGCGAGCAGTGCTATCGCCTCTGCGGCGACGTGCATCACCATCACCTGCTCTGCGAGCGCTGCCATCGCGTCGTCGAGGTCCAGGAGTGCGGGCTCGACGACTGGGTCACCGCGGCCGCGAAGCAGCACGGCTTCGTCGCGACCGACCATCGCGTCGAGATCGTCGGCCTCTGTGCCGATTGCCGCTAGCACGACTAGAGGTTGTAGGGTCGGCAAGTCCCGCACCATCGAGAGGAGAGGCGATGGCAGCAATCGAGACCGCATCTATGACGGAGACGGCGAAGGCATTCTTCGATGCAGTCGACACCGGCCAGGGCTGGGAAGCCTGCAGCGCCTTCTGCCACCCCGATGCGACGTTCACTGCGCAGGCGGAGCCACTGGCCGAGATCCAGACACTCGCGGACTACGCCGAGTGGATGAAGGGGCTGATGTCCATCACGCCCGACGGCCGCTATGAGATGAAGGCGTTCGCCGTCGACCTCGACCGGCAGAGTGTCGTCGCGTACGCCGTCTTCCACGCGACGCATACCGGCGAAGGCGGACCCGTTCCGCCGACCGGGAGAAGCACCAGCAGCGACTACGTCTACGTGATGGAGTTCGACGGCGACAAGATCCGTCACATGACGAAGATCTGGAACGCCGGCTGGGCTCTGCGGGAGCTGGGCTGGGCCGACTAGCCGCGCCAGCTCGGCGAGCGCTTCTCGAGGAAGGCGCGCAGGCCTTCCTGCCCCTCCTCGCTCGTGCGCCGCTCGGCGATCCAGCGCGCCGTCTCGGGCCCGTCCGGCCGCTCGCGCACTAGCCGCTTCGCCCAGCGGGCGGCCTGCGGCCCTGCGGAGAGGAGCTCGCCCACCACACGCTCGACGGCCGCGTCGAGATCCTCCGCAACCTCGTGCACGAGCCCGATCCGCAGCGCGGTCTCGGCGTTGAAGCGCTCACCCGTCACGAAGTAGCGGCGGGCCGCGCCCGGGCCGATCCGTGCCAGCGCAAAGGGAGAGATGACGGCGGGGATGATCCCGAGCTTCACCTCCGAGAAGGCGAAGACTGCGTCGGGCGCGGCGATAGCGATGTCGGCGGCTGCGACGAGCCCGGCGCCGCCGCCGAGTGCGTAGCCCTGCACGCGCGCGACGACGGGCGCGGGGCAGCCGTCGATCGCCTCGAGCATGGCGCGCAGCGCGTTCGCGTCGGCCAGATTCTCCTCGTACGAGAGGTCGATGGACGAGCGCATCCAGTCGACGTCGGCGCCGGCGGAGAAGCTCGGCCCCTCGCCGGCCAGGACGACGGCGCGGGCGCGACCGACCCCGACGAACGCCTCCGCGAGCTCGGCGATCAGTGCGGCGTCGAACGCGTTGCGCCGGTCGGGACGCGTGAACGTGATGCGGAGAACGTCGCCGTCCCGTTCCGTGCGCAGGCTCGAGGGCACGGCCGGAGCTTAGAGTGACCGCCATGCTGCGGGGAGCTCTCGCTGCCGCCGTGACTCCGCTTCGGGACGGCGCCCTCGACGCCGCGGTCGTGACGCCGTACGTCGAGTTTCTCGCCGGGCACGGGCTCGACGGCGTCCTCGTCCTCGGCACGACGGGCGAGGGCGTCCTCTTCTCGCCCGAGGAGCGGCGCGAGATCGCCGGCGCCTTCGTCGACGCGGGACGCGGGAAGCTGCAGATCGCCGTTCACTGCGGCGCCCAGACGACGCGCGACACGGCGCTTCTCGCCGAGCACGCGGCGGCGCTCGGGGCGGACGCCGTCGCCGTGATCGCGCCGCCGTACTACGCGCTCGACGAGGAGGAGCTGCTCGCGTACTTCGGGGCGGCGGCCCGCGCGTGCGCTCCCGTGCCGTTCTACCTCTACGAGTTCGAAGCGCGCAGCGGCTACGCGATTCCGCTCGCGGTGATCGAGCGGCTGCGAGAGCGCGCGGCCAACCTCGGGGGGATGAAGGTCTCGGATAGCCCGTGGGAGCGGCTCGAGCCGTATCTCGTCGAGGGACTCGACGTCTTCGTCGGGGCCGAGGCGCTGCTCGAGCGCGGGCTCGCGGCCGGTGCGGTCGGAGCCGTCTCCGGTCTCGCGGCGAGCTTTCCCGACGCAGTCGTCCCGCTCGTGCGCGAGCCCACGCGGGAGGCGGGGGAGAGGGCCGCTGCGCTGCGGGCCGGGCTGCAGCGCTTTCCATTCCACGCGGCGTCGAAGGCGGCACTCGGCTTCCGCGGCGTGCCCGTCACGCAGGAGGTACGCGCGCCGCTACGTGGCCTGACCGAGGCGGAGCGGGCGGACGTCGAGCAGATAGTGCGCGACTGGCAAAAGTGAGCGTCCTCCGCAGCCTCATCCTCGCGGCCGCGGAGAGCCCACGCCTGCAGCGCTTCGTGCAGCGGTACGGCTTCCGGCTCGGCGCCGCGCGCTTCGTCGCGGGCGAGACGCTCGACGATGCCGTGCCCGTCCTGCGCCGGCTGAACGAGAGCGGCCTGCTCACGAACACGACCCTGCTCGGCGAAGGCGTGCGCGACGAGACGCAGACGCGCTCGGTCGTCGCCGCTTACCGCGAGGTGCTCGACCGCATCCAGGCCGAGGGTCTGCGCACGAACCTCGCGCTCAAGCTCACCCACCTCGGCCTCTCGATCGGCGAGGAGCTGGCGGAGCGCAACGTCGCCGAGCTCGTCGAGCATGCCGCGCGCGTCGGCAACTTCGTCCGCATCGACATGGAGGAGTCGTGCCACGTCGATGCCACGCTGCGCATCTATCGCCGGCTGCGTGAAAGCGGGCATGACAACGTCGGCACCGTCCTCCAGTCCTACCTCTTCCGCAGCGAGGACGACCTCGCGGCGCTCATGCCACTCGCGCCCAACCTCCGCCTCGTGAAGGGCGCGTACCTCGAGCCGCCCGAGATCGCCTACCCCCAGAAGCGCGACGTCGATGCCGCGTACGTTCGGCTGCTGGAGACGTCGCTGGCCGGTGGAGGCTTCACCGCGGTCGCGACTCACGACGAGACGCTCATCGAGCACGCGATCTCGTTCGCGCGCGAGCGCGGCATCCCGAAGGAGAGCTTCCAGTTCCAGATGCTCTACGGCGTCCGCCCCCGACTGCAGCTGGACCTCGTCCGCCGCGGCTTCGACGTCCTGGTGGCCGCGCCGTACGGCCCCGAGTGGTACCGCTACCTCATGCGCCGGCTCGCCGAGCGACCCGCCAACGCGCTGTTCCTCTTGCGAAACTTGCTTCGCGGCTGAGCTCTGCGAGCAGGACCGCCGCGAGAGCGACGAGCGAGAGGTCTCGGGCGAGCAGGTACCACGACCACGGCGACTCGTGGTTGAGCGCGAGCGACCAATAGTGCCACGGGAACCAGGTCTGCGTCAGGCCGAGCGCGAGCAGGAGCAGTGCGCCGCTCGCCATCCCGCGTCGGCCGCGCACCAGCGGAGCGAACGGCGCAAGCCAGATGAGGTACTGGGGCGAGAGCACTTTGTCGAAGGCGATGAGCGCCGACACAGCCGCGACCGAGGCGACGAGGACCGCCTCCCCGTCCGTGCTGCGCCGCCGGGCGAAGAGGCTCCACACCGCGACCACCGCTGCGAGCTCGAGCGCGGTGGAGAGGTCGGCTGCGAGACCGGCGCCGCGCCCGAACAGTGCCTGGCTGCCGTGGGTCGTGAGCGTCGTGAGCGGCCGCATGCCGAGGTGCTGCCCCGCCATGAGCACCGCCGCGCCGAGGCTCTCCACCTGGAGCGGCCGGTCGAGCTGGCCGCTCAGGCTGGCCCGGAGGCCGTGCGGCGCCAACACGGCGAAGGGAAGGAAGCAGGCCGTTGCGACGACGACGAACGCGGCGAGGTGGGCGAGGGCGCCCGCCCGTCCTCGCAGCCGCCAGAGGTGGACGACGGCAATGGGGATCAGAACCGCCGGCCAGAGCTTGGCGGCGAAGCCGAGCGCCAGAAGCGCTCCGCTCACGACCGGTCGTTCCCGGATGACGGCCGCGAGCGCGGTCAGCGCGAGCAGCGTCGGCCAGAGGTCGAAGCGCGTGTCGAACAGAGATCCCAGGACGAGCGGCGAGACGCCGATCGCCAGCAACGCCGCCCAGATGCGAACGGCTCCGGCTCCGGCCGCGCGTAGCGCTGCCGCAGCGGCCACGAGACACCCCGCACCGCACACGCCCATGAGCACCGCGAACGAGGTTGCGTAGCTCCAGCTCATGTACGCCGGCAAGAGCATGGGCGGCAGCGCCGCCGGCGGATACTCGAAGGCAAAGTCGCGGTAGGGGACTGCGCCGCCGCGCACCAGCGTCGCGTACTGCTGATAGACGCCGACGTCGGAGAGCTGCCCCTGCTCGAGCCAGCGCTGCAGGGCGTAGAACGAGAACGCGAGCAGGGCGGAGGCCGCCGCGGCCGCCGTCCAGGTCCCGTAGGCACGCCTCACTCGACGTCGAACTCTTCGGCGATCGCCGGCTCGTCGCCGATCAGCGCCGGGATCTCACCGAGGTCGGGCAGCGGGTCGCCGAACGAGATGACCCCGAAGCGGTCCTGCGCCTCGTTCGCGATCCAGACGTCGCCCTCCGGTAGCCCGGGCAGGTGCTCGCGCAGCTCGTCGAGCGTCGTCTTCGAGTCGAACAGGTTCCAGATCAGGATGCGGGCGATCACGCGGTCGGGGCAGCGTCCTCGTCGGGCAGCTTCGCCAGCAGCGCCTGGATCCGGCGAACGACGTCGATCTCCTCGTGGCCGAAGTCGTCGAGAAAGGAGTGCAGGGCGTTGCGGACGAGGGTCAGCTCGTCGGGGGTCAGCTCGATGGTGGTCATGGGCGAAGCCTAGAACGCCTACATGCGGAAGACGCCGAAGGTCGTGTCCGGGATCGGCGCGTTGCGCGCGGCCGCGAGCCCGAGTGCGAGCACGCGGCGCGTGTCGAGCGGGTCGATGATCCCGTCGTCCCACAGCCGTGCGGTCGAGTAATAGGGATTCCCCTCCGCCTCGTACTTCGCCCGGATCTCGTCCTGATCGACCTCTCCGACCATCGAGAGGACGGTTGCAGCCTGCTCGCCGCCCATGACCGAGATGCGCGCATTGGGCCACATCCACAGCTGGCGCGGCCCATATGCGCGGCCGCACATCGCGTAGTTGCCCGCGCCGAACGAGCCCCCGGTGACCACCGTGAACTTGGGCACCCGCGCGTTCGCCACGGCCATGACGAGCTTCGCGCCGTCGCGCGCGATCCCGCCGGCCTCGTACTCCACACCGACCATGAAGCCGGTGATGTTCTGCAGGAAGACGAGCGGGATCCGCCGCTTGCAGCAGAGCTCGATGAAGTGCGCTCCCTTCTGCGCCGACTCGGCGAAGAGGACGCCGTTGTTGGCGAGGATCCCGACGTGGAACCCCTCGATCCGTGCGAAGCCGGTCACGAGCGTCTCGCCGTAGACCTGCTTGAACTCCTGGAAGCGTGAGCCGTCGACGATGCGCGCGATCAGCTCGCGCGGGTCGACCTGGTGGCGGAAGTCCTCGGGGATCAGGCCGTAGAGATCCGAGGGGTCGAGCGCCGGCGGCTCGGGCGCGGCGACGTCCCAGGTCGAGTCCGGGCTGCGTCCCTCGAAGTGGCGCACGATGCCTCGCGCGATGGCGAGCGCGTGCTCGTCGGAGATCGCGTAGTGGTCGGCGACACCGGAGCGCCGCGTGTGGACGTCGGCGCCGCCGAGCTCCTCCGCCGTCACCTCCTGCCCGGTCGCGGCCTTCACGAGTGGCGGGCCGCCGATGAAGATCGTCCCGGTGCCGCGCACGATCACCGTCTCGTCCGACATCGCCGGCACGTAGGCGCCGCCGGCGGTGCACGAGCCCATCACGACCGCGATCTGCGGGATGCCCTCGGCGGACATCTGCGCCTGGTTGTAGAAGATCCGCCCGAAGTGATCCCGGTCGGGGAAGACCTCGGCCTGCAGGGGAAGGAACGCGCCGCCCGAGTCGACGAGGTAGATGCAGGGGAGGCGGTTCTGCTCGGCCACCTCCTGCGCGCGCAGGTGCTTCTTCACGGTGAGCGGGAAGTACGAGCCGCCCTTGACGGTCGCGTCGTTCGCGACGATGACGCACTCGCGGCCCTCGACGACGCCGATGCCCGTCACGATCCCCGCGCTCGGTGCGCCACCGTCGTACATCTCCCAGGCCGCAAGGGCGTTCAGCTCGAGGAAGGCGGTGCCGGGATCGACGAGGAGGTCGACCCGCTCCCGAGCCGGCAGCTTCCCGCGCGAGCGATGTCGCTCGGTCGCCTGCTCGCCGCCGCCGCGCGCGACCTGCGCGCTCCGCTCGCGCAGCTCGGCGACGAGCTCCTCCATCCGCTCGCGCCGGCGGGCGAACTCGTCGGCGTCGCGGTCGAGCTGCGAGGTCAGGACGGCCACGGCCGGAGCCTAACGGCGAGGCACGCCTTGCCCAGGTCGGTCCCGCCCCGTAGATTCGCCCGAACGGAATCCGGGGGGATGAGGAGGGACCGATGGAAGGCGAGGCTGCAAGTGCGGTCGATGTGGGGTCGAGCGAGGACGCGCGGCTAGAGAGTCTGGGCTACAAGCCGCAGCTCAACCGCGTCCTAGGGCTGTTCTCGAACTTCGCGGTGGCGTTCACGTACCTGTCGCCGATGGTCGGGATCTACTCGCTCTTCGTCATCGGCATCGCGATGGGCGGGCCGGCCTACATTTGGCTCACCTTCATCCCCGTCGCCGGGATGCTCTTCGTGGCGCTCGTCTTCGGCGAGCTCGCGAGCCACTATCCCGTGGCCGGCGCGCTCTACCAGTACAGCAAGTTCTCCGTCGGGCCCCGCTATGGCTGGTTTGTCGGCTGGTTCTACGGCTTCGCGCTGCTGATCACGGTCGCCTCCGTCGACACCGGCGTGGTCGGCTACCTCTGCGCGCTGCTCCACAACTGGTTCGGCAACTCGTGGCTGGGAACCCTCAACCCGGCGGGCCACGGGACGATCCTCGTGATCACGCTCATCCTGCTGGCGATCCAGACCGTGGTGAACGTCACCGGCGCGCGGATCATGGCCGACGTCGCAAAGTTCGGCGTCTACGTCGAGATCCTCGGCACGCTCGGGATCGCGATCGTCCTCGGGATCCACGGCTTCCACCACGGCCTCGGCTTCCTCTTCTCGACCCAGAGCGTGCAGCACGTCTCGCACAACCCGCTGGGGTTCAACTTCCACGGCAGCTGGCTCTCCGCCGCGCTGATCGCGGTGCTCGCCCCGGTCTACATCTTCTACGGCTTCGAGTCGGCCGGAGACATCGCCGAGGAGACGAAGGATGCCGGTCGCCAGATTCCCAGGGCGATGCGACAGGCGCTCATCTGGGGCGGAATCGCGTCGTTCATTCTCACCGCGGGCCTCCTGCTCGCCACCCAGAAGCACAACCCGGTCGGCGCGGCAACGGCCGGCGGTGTCCCGTCGATTCTCGGCCAGCTGCCGAGCTGGCTGCAGGACGTCATGCTCCTGCTGATCATCTTCGCGTTCTTCTCGTGCGGCTCGTCGGTGCAGGGAGCGGGCGGCCGGCTTGCTTTCTCGTACGCGCGCGACGGCGCGCTCCCGGGCTCGAGCTGGATCTCGCGTGTGAACCAGCGCTTCAAGACGCCGGCGAACGCACTCCTGATGGGAGCAGTGATCACGGTGCTCTTCGCGCTGCTCGTCTACGTCAACCCGGGCAGCAACTACCACATCTGGTTCGTGACGTATCCGGCGCACGTGAACGCGCTCGTCGCTCTCGTCTCCTTCGGCGTCAGCGGCATCTATCTCTCGTTCCTGCTCACGGTGATCGGCTCGATGATCGCCCGCTGGCGCGGCTGGCAGCCCGCGGGCAGCTTCCGGCTCGGGAAGTGGGGATGGCCGGTCTCGATCGTCGGAGCCGGCTACCTCGCTGCGATGTTCGTCAACGTCGTCTACCCGTCGGGCCTGTCCAGCGCGCGCGCGTTCGTCAACCTCGACTGGATCACGCTGGTCGTGATCTTCGTGATCGCGGTCGTGGGAGCGGCGTACATGCTGGTCGGTCGGCCCGACCGGAACGTCGAGCGGCATTTGCGCGGCGCGGGCGATGCGCCAGAGGCGCCGCCCGTCACTGCTGCCTGATCCCGGTCAACGGGGCGTCGCCGTCGGCGGCGCCCCGTACGCTTGTTCGTGTGATCGTCGCGCACCTGGACCTCGACGCGTTCTACGCGGCCGTCGAGGAGCTCGAAAACCCCGCGCTCCGCACACGGCCGCTCGTGGTCGGCGGCGACCCGCGCGGGCGTGGTGTCGTCGCGACTGCGAACTACGTCGCGCGCCGCTTCGGTATCCACTCCGCGATGAGCGCCGCCGAGGCGCTGCGCCGCTGTCCGCAGGCCGTCTTCGTCCGTCCGCGGCACCCGCTCTACCGCGAGTATTCGCGGAGCGTCTGGGAGACGGTGCGCGGCATCGTCCCCACGGTCGAGCAGACCGGGATGGACGAGGGCTATCTCGATGTGGGAGAAGTCGCAGCCGACTTCCTCGGGGCGAGGGTCGTCGCCGAGGCGGTGCAGACCGCGGTGCGCGCGGCGACGAGCCTCACGTGCTCCCTCGGCGTGGCTCCGTGCAAGGTCGTCGCCAAGGTCGCGAGTGACGCGCGCAAGCCGGGCGGGCTCGTCGTCGTGCCCGCCGGTCGGGAGGCGGCGTTCCTCGCGCCGCTCGCCGTGCGCCGGCTGCCGGGCGTCGGGCCCAGGGCCGAGGAGCGGCTGCGGAGCGCGGACATCGAGACGATCGGCGACCTCGCCGGGCTCACCGATGAGGGCCTCCGCCGCCTGCTCCCGGGAAGCGTCGGGACGATGCTCCGCGACCGCGCCCGCGGCATCGACCCGCGCGCGCTCGAGCTCGACGCGGAGCGGATCTCGATCAGCGTCGAGAACACCTTCGAGCGGGACATCTCCGACCGAGAGCGGCTCCACGACGAGCTGCGGGGCATGGCAGCAGAGGTCGCCGCTGCCCTGCAGCGCAGCGGACAGGTCGCGCGGACCGTGACGACGAAGCTCCGCTACGCCGATTTCTCCATCCGCAGCCGCTCGACCTCGCTGGCGAGCGGGATCGACGAGCCCGGGACGATCGGCGACCTGGCCTGCAGCCTCCTCGACCGCGGGCTCCGCGACCGGCCGGGCGCGCTGCGCCTCGTGGGCGTCGGCGTCTCCGGCCTGGCCGACTTCCGCCAGCTCGCGCTCGAGGCGATCTGAGGATGGTCATCATCCGAGCTCGCGACCGACATGCCCGGGCGCGGCACTGGCGCGAGCGGAAAGCACAGCGCCAGCGCACGCGCGCACTGTCACCGTCGTCCGCAACAGCCGGCCCCCCTGAGATTTCGCCTCGACGATCGCGGCGCGCCTGCGCCAGCGAAGCGGGCGAGCGTAGACAAACAGCAGGGGCGGAGGGACTCGAACCCCCGACCTACGGTTTTGGAGACCGCCGCTCTACCAACTGAGCTACGCCCCTGTGCCGGTTGGCCAGTGTACCGGCGTGTTTCCGTAGTCTCGGCGCGTGCAGGGCCAAGCCCTCGGGATACTGTTCGCCATTCTTGCGGCCGCGCTGACCGCGGTAGCGGCCTACGCGTTCGCGGGCGGAGACGACGCGCGGCGGCTCCTCATCGGCGCCGCCGCAGCTGCGGTTGCGGCCTGGCTGGCCACGCTCTCCGCGAGCGCGTTCCGCAGCCGTAGGCGCTGAACGACTGAGGAGTCCGCCGGAAAACGCCGTATTCTCTCGGGCGTGACGACTCGAGCCGACGACACGCAGCAGCTCTGGCTCGATTACCGGCGGACCGGCGACCAGAAGATCCGCGACCGCCTCATCCTCACGTACGCCCCGCTCGTGAAGTACGTCGCCGGCCGTCTCGGCTCGGGGCTGCCCGCCCATGTGGACGAAGGCGACCTGGTCTCGTACGGGCTCCTCGGCCTGATCGGCGCGATCCAGCGCTACGACCCGGCGCGCGACGTGAAGTTCGAGACGTACGCGATGGCGCGGATCAAGGGTCAGATCATCGACGAGCTTCGCTCGATGGACTGGGTGCCCCGCTCCGTCCGCGCTCGTGCCCGCCAGATCGAGCGGGCGATCGGCGAGCTGGAGGCGCGTCTCGGCCGCGCTCCGACGGACGAGGAGATCTCGAAGAAGCTCGGGATGACCGAGGAGGAGCTCGAGGACAGCCTCGGCGAGATCGCCCGTTCCTCGATCGCCGCGCTCGACGAGCTCTGGACCGTCTCGGGCGCCGGTGGCGGCGGCGACCAGGTCGCGTTGATCGACACGATCGAGGACGAGAGCGCTCCCGATCCGCAGGGCACGCTGTCGGTGACCGAGCAGAAGGAGGCCCTCGCCGACGCGATCGCGCGCCTTCCGGAGCGCGAGAAGCTCGTCGTCACGCTCTACTACTACGAGGAGCTGACGCTGCGCGAGATCGGCGAGGTGCTCGGAGTCACCGAATCGCGCGTCTCCCAGCTCCATACGAAGGCGATCCTCCGGCTGAAGGCGCACGTCGCGTCGGCCGGTGCACACGCAACTCATTAGTCGCGAACTCGCGCGAAACGCAGCGATACGATGCGGTTCCGAAGCGACCGAGGAGGAGACGTCCCCGATGCCTGCCGCCGAGCCCACGAAGATTCGCAACATCGCCGTCGCCGGCCACCGTGGGGTCGGGAAGACCTCACTCGTCGAGGCGCTGCTCTACGAGGCCGGGAAGACGAACCGGCTCGGCAGCATCGACCAGGGGACGACGGTCTCGGACTGGGACGAGCACGAGCAAAGGCGGAAGATGTCCCTCTCGGGCTCGCTCTGCCACCTCGAGTGGAAAGACCGCAAGATCAACCTGGTCGACACGCCGGGCGACGCGGGCTTCCAGGCGGACACGTTCGCGGCGCTACGGGTCGTCGAGGGAGTCGTCGTCGTCCTGAGCGGCGTGATGGGAGTCGAGGTCAACACCGCGCGCGTGTGGAAGCGGGCCGAGGAGCAGGAGCTCTCGCGTGTCCTCTTCGTCAACATGCTCGACCGCGAGCGGGCCGACTTCTTCCGCGTCCTCGAGGCGGCGCGGCAGCAGCTCTCCGATCGCTGCGTCGCGATCCAGCTGCCGATCGGCAGCGAGCACGAGCTGACGGGAATCGTCGACCTCCTCCATATGTACGCGTTCATGGATCCCTCCGGCGGTCGCGAAGGTGGGCCCCAGCCGATCCCCGACTCGATGGCCGACCTCGTGCAGGAGCACCGCGAGAAGCTCCTCGACGCGGTCGTCGAGACCGACGAGGAGCTGATGGGCCGCTACCTCGAGGGAGAGGAGCTCGACCCGCAGGCGGTTGCCGACGCGCTCAAGCAGGCGGTGACGCGCGACGAGCTCTATCCGGTCGCGTGCGGCGTCGCTTCGAAGAACCTCGGCACGACGGCGCTGCTCGACCTGCTCGTCGAGGGCGTCCCCTCGCCCGCGAAGAAGGGCACGACGATCGAGTTCGGCGACGCGAAGCAGGCCGTGTTCGTCTTCAAGACGATCGCCGACCCGTTCACCGGCCGCATCAGCTGCTTCCGTGTCCTCGCCGGCCCGGTCTCGGGCGACACGACGCTCGTCGACCCGCGCACGCACGCGAAGGAGCGGCTCGGCCAGGTGCTCCTCCTCCAGGGCAAGGACTCGGAGCCTGTCGAGGCGCTCGGCATCGGCGATCTCGGTGCGGTGGCGAAGCTCAAGGACGTCGTCACCGGCGACGTGCTCGTCGACCACGAGGTAGCCGTCGAGCCGCCGCACATCGACTTCCCCGAGCCGGTGATGAGCTTCGCCGTCACCCCGAAGGCGAAGGGCGACGAGGAGAAGATGGCGACCGGCCTCCGCCGCCTGAGCGAGGAGGATCCGACGCTGCTCCTCCGCCGCGACCCGCAGACCGGCGAGCAGCTCCTCTCGGGCCTGTCACAGATGCAGGTCGAGGTCGCGGTCGACCGGCTGAGCACGCGCTTCCACGTCGACGTCGAGCTGCATCCGCCGCGCGTGCCGTACAAGGAGACGATCCGCAAGGAGGCACGGGCCCGGCACCGCTACAAGAAGCAGACCGGCGGGCGCGGGCAGTTCGGCGACTGCGCGATCGTGCTCGAGCCGCTGCCGGCGGAGGACGGCCAGCTGGGCTACGAGTTTGTCGACAAGATCGTCGGCGGCGTGATCTCGCAGAGCTACCGCCCCGCGGTCGACAAGGGCGTGCGCGAGGCCATGGAGCACGGCGAGCTCGCCGGCGCACCCATTGAAGGCGTACGTGTCTTGCTCGTCGACGGGATGGAGCACAACGTCGACTCCTCCGAGATGGCGTTCAAGATCGCGGGCTCGATGGCCTTCAAGGAGGCCTACCAGAATGCGGATCCCGTCCTGCTCGAGCCCATCATGCAGCTCGAGGTCGCAGTGCCCGACGACACGGTCGGCGCGGTGAACGGCGATCTCAACTCGCGGCGCGGGCGCCTGCAGGGCATGGAGCCCGCCGGCGGCATGACGACGATCAAGGCCGAAGTGCCGATGGCCGAGATCCTCACCTACTCGCAGGCGCTGACGTCGATGACCGGCGGCCGCGGCGACTACTCGATGCACTTCCTCCGCTACGAGGAAGTCCCCACCCACGTCGCGCAGAAGATCATCGAGCAGACAAAGCGCGAGCGGGAAGAGGCAAAGGTCTAGCGTCGTGGCGGACGACGAGCAGACACCGGTGAAGCCGGATCACGAGCCGCCGGCCGGGGCGGAGTCGAGCGCGCGCTGGACCGGCGGCGCCAAGCCGCTCGAGTACACGGCGACGGCGGAGTGGCTCGTGTTGCGCAAGAAGGAGAAGCCCTCAGCGGAGATCTTCTCCGCCTCGTACGTCGCCAAGGCCGGCGATCGGCCCCGGCCGGTCGCGTTCGTCTTCAACGGCGGGCCGGGCGCGTCGTCGGCCTACCTGCACATGGGCGCCGTCGGCCCGCAGCGAGTTGCCTTTCCGGTGGACGGGACGCTGCCGACGCTGCCTCCGAAGCTCGTCCAGAACGAGTCCTCGTGGCTCGCCTTCGCCGACCTCGTCTTCGTCGACCCCGTCGGCACCGGCTTCAGCCGCATCATCGAGCGCGACCAGAACAGCGCGCAGCAGGACAAGCAGGAGAGCGGGCCGAAGCCGGGTGAGGGCGAGAAGCCCGACCCGGACGAGTACTTCGGCCAGAAGCGCGACCTCGATTCGCTCTGCGAGTTCATGGCGCGCTGGCTCTCCGAGAACGATCGCTGGGGGTCGCCGGTCTTCATCGCCGGCGAGAGCTACGGCGGCTACCGCGTCGGCCGGCTCGTGCGGATGCTCCAGGAGGAGACCGGCATCGGTCTCAACGGAGCGATCCTGATCTCGCCGGCGCTCGAGCTGACGGGGCTCGCCGGGGACGACTACGGGGTCGTCCAGTGGGTCGACCTGCTGCCGACGATGGCCGCCGGCGCCGCCTTCCACGGGCGCTCGCGCGCCTTTGCGGCGGGGACTGCGCTCGCCGATGTGATGGCAGGCGCCGAGGAGTTCGCAAGCGGCGACTACGCGACCTTCCTCATCCGGGGCGCCTCGCTCGGGGCACAGGAGCGGGAGCGCACGCTCGCGCAGCTCGCCGATCTCGTCGGCCTCCCGCTCGAGCTCGTCACGCGTGCCGAGGGCCGGGTCTCGCCGATCGTCTACGCGCGCGAGCTGCTCCGCGACAGGCGGCAGGTGGTCGGCTTCTACGACGTCTCGATCACCTCGACCGACCCGTTCCCCGATCGGCCTCAGCACGAGGCGCCGGATCCGACCCTCGCCGGCATCTCGCCCGCCTACACCGCCGCGATCAACCGGCAGCTCCGCTCGGAGATCGGTGTCCGCACCGACCGCGAGTACCGGCTGCTGAGCCTCGAGGTGAACGAGGCGTGGAAGGAGGACACGAAGCGGCACTTCTTCGCGCCGCCGGAAGGCGCGACCGACTCGTTCCGCTACGGGATGGCGCTCAACCCCCACATGCGCGCCTTCCTCACGCACGGGCGCTACGACATGGCGACGCCGTACTACGCCAGCAATCGGCTCCGCAACCTGATGCGCCTCGATCCGGACACCGCCGGACGGCTCACGGTCCGCCATTTCGACGGCGGGCACATGTTCTACGCGTGGGAGGAGAGCCGCCACGCGTTCACGGCGGCGATCGCGGAGTTCGTCGCGGGCGCCCTGGCGGGCTGAGCGAGAGACCGGTACCAGGTACCGTGACGCGATCGTTACGGCTTCGTGTCGTGATGTGCGGTACCTGGTACCTGCCTGCTGTTCATGCCTGCGGTTCTGGGTGTGCGTCGGACGGGTCGCGCAGGTGCGCGATCACGTCGGCGACGTCGGCGAGCTGCTGCTCGAGGTCGCGCTGGAACGACTCCAGCCGCTCGAGCAGCTCGTGGCGACTCGGGAAGCCGCCGCGGAAGAACAACCGCGCGCCCCGGCCGCCCCAGCCATGGTGACGGTGGTGCATCTTCACCTCCTCTCCTCATACCGTGCGAGAAAGCGGGCGGTCCGCTCCTGTGAGCGGCGCAGCGCCTCGACCCAGTGGTCGAGCAGCCGTTCGCCCGCGGGCGTGATGGCGTAGCGGCGCTTCGCGGGACCGGACGAGGAGTCGTCCCATTCGGAGGAGACGAGCCCCTCCTCCTCGAGCCCGCGCAGGAGCCGGTAGAGGTTCCCCATCTCGACGCGCGCCTCGCCCGTGAGCTCGGGCAGCCGCTCGAGCAGGTCGTAGCCGTGCGCCGGACGCTCGCGCAAGAGGAGCAGGAGCGCCGGCTCGGCGAACCGCTCCACCCGCGCGAGGACGCGCCAGCGGCCGTGGTGATGGCGGCGCGAGCGTGGACCTCTCATCCAGCCTCTACATGTAAAACACACATGTAAGAGACACTACCCGTTTGGGAGGATCTTGCGCAAGCCTGGCTAAACTCGGAGGCCGTGAGGGTGACGAAAGTTGCAACGACGCGTGCGTGCGCGGTCTGCGAGCGGACGCTGTTGATGGGCGAGCGCGCCGCGAGCTTCGCGCCGTCCGAGGGCGCCGAGCTCGTGGACGTCTGTCCGCTCTGCCAGGAGATCGCGGCCGAGGCGGGCTGGATCAAGGAGGGCGCGCCGACCACGCCGACCCTCGAGGGCGGCCGTCGCCGCCGGCGCAAGCGGAATCTCGTCGAGTTCCTCGGCCTCACCCGCTCCTCGGACGAAGGCGCGCTGGCGCAGCAGGAGCCCATCCTGCGCAGGCTCTCCGACGACGAGGTCGCGCTGCTCGAGGCCGCTGACCTCTTCAACGGCAGCGCCTACCGGCGCACCGTCGGCGGTATCGCCAAGAGCCTCGGCGAGCCGAGCGCGAGCATCGTGCCCCTCTCGGGCACCTCGGGCGAGCTCGCTGTGACGGTGGCCTGGGAGCTGTCCTGGTACCAGTACCGGGTCAGCCCTGATTCGGCCCAGCCGGTGCGGCTCGAGCGGCGCGGCCACGAACTCGACGAGCTCGACGAAGGGTTCAAGGACTGGAACGCGCAGGTCGAGGACGAGGGCAGGCTCGTCCCCGAGATCGCGCGGATCTAGGCCGTCCCCGACTAGCTGCCCGGAAACTCTCCGAGCGTCAGGTGGAGCGTCTTGTGGGAGCCGTGCTGCGTCACGATCCCCAGCTTGACCGTCGTCCCCGGCTTCAGCTCCGAGACGACGCTCGTCAGGTCGTCGACGGTTGCCGTCTCATGGCCGTTCACGGACGTGATCACGTCGCCCGAGACGAGCCCCGCCTTCGCGGCCGGACCGCCGGCCGTGACCCTCTGCACCAGCACCCCGGCGCCGTTCGTGTCGCCGATCCCGACGCCGAGGTAGGCGCGGTGCGAGTTCACGACGTGGCCGAAGCGGACGATCTGCGTCGCGATGTCCTTGACGAGGCTGCTCGGGATCGCGAAGCCGATGCCGGGCGCCGTGCCGCCGAGCTCCGGATCGGTGGCGGCGAGCGTGGGGATCCCGATCACGCGGCCCTGGAGGTCGGCGAGCGCGCCGCCCGAGTTGCCGGGATTGATCGGTGCGCTCGTCTGGATCACCGTAGGCAGCGCGACGCCGTTCCCCTCCGAGACGCCCTGCCGGAAGGCGCTCACGACGCCGTCGGTGACGCTCGAGCGCAAGCCGAGCGGGTTGCCGATCGCGATCGCGAAGTCTCCGACTTCGAGCTTGCTCGTGGAGAACGTCGCGGGCGCGAGGTGCGCCCCCGAGACGTGAACCACGGCAAGGTCGTCCGGGGCGAAACGGCCGACGAGCGACCCGCCGTACGAGTGCGCTCCGGCGGTGACGGTGAAGGGGCCGCTGTCGCTGTTGCCGACGACGTGGTTGTTCGTGACGATGTCGCCGCTCGTGTCGAAGACGATGCCCGAGCCGAGCCCCGACGGGCTCTGGATCTGGACGACGGACGGCGACAGCTCGTGCACGACCGCTGTGATCGCGCTCTGGAAGGCGAGCGCAGCCGTTGACGGGCGCAGGTGCGAGTGACTCGTCTTCGGCGCCCTGTGCGAGGACGAGCCGCCTCCGAGTGACACAGCCGCGACCACCGCTCCGGCGACTGCCGCGCCCGCCAGCGGCGCGAGCCACCAGATGTGCCGTCGCAGCATCTGCCCCTTATACAGGCGCCCAGGGTGGTGTCCGCCGGTCTCCGTCCTACAATCAACCGGCGATGATCTACTGCGTCATTCCCCGCGAGCTCGCCGACGAGCTCTACGACAAGATGGTCGAGTACTACAAGGACAACCCGAACGTGACCGTCATCGTCGACCGCCGCGAGGGCGCCGACCGCCGCAAGAAGGGCGATGACCGGCTGGAGGACAGGGAGAAGCGGACCGTGCGCGACCGGCGCCGCGCGCATCCTGGCACGTTTCCGGATGTCGACTCCCCGCCCGAGTAGCGCCCGCTAGTCTCGCCGCATGGCGACGACTACGAGCACGACTTTCAAGAACTTCATCGGCGGCGAGTGGGTGGACGCCGCCTCCGGCGAGACCTTCGAGAGCACGAGCCCGGCGAACGGAGAGACGATCGGCATCTTCCCGCGCTCGGGCGTCGAGGATGTCGACCGCGCGGTCGCAGTGGCGAAGGAGGCGTTCGCGGAGTGGCGACTCGTGCCGGCCCCGAAGCGAGGCGAGATCCTCTTTCGCCTCGCGCGCCTGCTCGAGCAGGAGAAGCCGGCGCTCACCGACCTGATGACACACGAGATGGGGAAGGTGAAGGCCGAGGCGGGCGGCGACGTCCAGGAGGCGATCGACATCACGTACTACATGGCCGGCGAGGGCAGGCGCCTCTTCGGTCACACGACGCCGTCCGAGCTCCGCGACAAGTGGAACATGAGCGTACGCCAGCCGATCGGCGTCGTCGGCGCGATCACGCCCTGGAACTTCCCGATCGCGATCCCGTCCTGGAAGCTCATCCCCGCGCTCGTCTGCGGCAATACCGTCGTCCTCAAGCCGGCGACGGACACGCCGGCGCTCGCCGAGCGCTTCGTCGAGCTGCTCGCCGAGGCGGGTATCCCGAGCGGTGTCGTCAACATCGTCCACGGAGGAGGCGGCACCGTCGGCGAGCGGCTCGTGCGGCATCCCGACGTCCGCGTGATCACGCTCACCGGCTCCCGCGAGACCGGTGTCGAGGTGCTGAAGGCGGCGGCGGAGACGCTCACGCACGTCCACCTCGAGCTCGGTGGCAAGAACGCGATCGTCGTCCTCGACGACGCCGATCTCGAGCTCGCCGTCGACGGGATCCTCTGGTCGGCCTTCGGCACGTCCGGGCAGCGCTGCACCGCCGCCTCGCGCGTGATCGTGCAGCGCGGCGCGTACGACGAGCTCCAGTCGCGGCTCGTCGAGCGCGTCGAGAAGCTCCGGCTGGGGCCAGGCTGGGAGAGCGACACCGACATCGGCCCCGTCATCAACCGCACCGCACTCGAGAAGATCCAGTCCTACACCGAGATCGGCCGGGACGAGGGCGCGCGGCTCCTCACCGGCGGCGAGGTAGCCGCCGACGGGGATCTCGGCAAGGGCTTCTTCTACCGGCCGACCGTGTTCGCGGACGTCGACCCGCAGATGCGGATCGCGCAGGAGGAGATCTTCGGCCCGACGACCGCCCTTATCCCGGTCGGCGACCTTGATGAGGCGATTCGCGTCTCGAACGGGATCAAGTACGGCCTCTCGTCCTCGATCTTCACTCAGGACGTCAACGCGGCCTTCCGGGCCATGCGCGACCTCGAGGCGGGCATCACGTACGTCAACGCCGGCACGATCGGCGCCGAGGTGCACCTCCCGTTCGGCGGCACGAAGGACACGGGCAACGGCCACCGCGAGGCGGGCCAGGCTGCGCTGGACGTGTTCACGGAGTGGAAGTCGATCTACGTTGACTACTCCGGCCGGCTGCAGCGCGCCCAGATCGACACCGAGGAGTAGGTGAACCGGAAGCTCGTCGTGTACGTCCCGCGCGAAGCGCTCGACGGCGTGCGCAACGCGCTCTTCGAGGCCGGGGCCGGCCGCATCGGCGACTACGAGCACTGCTCGTGGTACACCGAGGGCACGGGAACGTTCCTCGGCGGCGTGGGGACGTCGCCGAGCGTGGGTCGGGCGGGCCGCGAGGAGCGCGTCGCCGAGCTGCGGCTGGAGACCGTCTTCCCCGCCGAGCTGCGGGACGAGGTGGTCGCGGCACTCCGGCGGGCGCACCCGTACGAGGAGCCGGCCTTCGACATCTACGAGCTCGTGTCGTGAAGGCTCGCCTCTTCACCGACGGCGGCGCGCGCGGCAACCCCGGCCCCGCCGCGTTCGGCTACGTGCTCGAGGCGGAGGACGGCACGGTGCTCGCCGCGCATGGCGAGGCGATCGGCGTCGCGACGAACAACGTGGCGGAGTACCGGGCCCTGGTCGCCGGCCTCGAGCGCGCCGCCGAGCTGCAGGTGGGGGAGGTGGAGGTCGTCTCCGACTCCGAGCTACTCGTGAAGCAGATGACCGGCGAGTACCGGGTCAAGAACGAGGCGCTGCGGCAGCTTTCGCTCGACGCGGCGCGGCTCGCGCGCCAGGTCGGGAAGGTGCGCTATACGGCTGTCCGGCGGGAGCAGAACGAGCTCGCCGACCGGCTCGTGAACGAGGCTCTGGACGCCGCCGAGCTCGGCTAGAATGCGCGTCCCACGCGGATGTAGCTCAGTTGGCTAGAGCGTCTGCTTGCCATGCAGAAGGTCGTGGGTTCGAGTCCCATCATCCGCTCTCTTCGGCTCCTTCCTCGCCCGGCGGGTCGATGGGAGCCGAGCCCTCCATTTCCCTCTCGACTTCCTCGGCGACAACGCCCACCCCGGGCGTGAGCGGGCCGGGGCCGGCTACGTCAGTGGCGACCGCCGTGGGGCCGAACCACCGGTTGAAGCGTCCCGCAAGCCGATCTAGGCGTCCAAAGATACCCATGTGACTCCTTCCGTCTCGAAAACCCGCACCGCTGTTGAGCCCTGTGCTAGTCACGTGAAATCGACTTGAGAGTCACCGCACCACTTTCGACGCGGACCAGCCAGCGTTGGCCGAATGCGTGGACGCCCTCGAGTGAGAGCCCCTCGAGATACTCCGGCACGGCCTCTGCCTCCGAGCGGAGCATTCGCTCTGCGCGGTCTGGCACGAGCCCTAGTACGGCCTGGAGCAGAAGCACAGGGGTCGCTGCAGCCCACGCCTGCGGGGACGACGCGGTCGGATACACGACCGGGAACCGAGTGTCCTTTCGTGCGAACCCCGCAAAGACCTCCGGCAGGCGGTAGTCGAAGTGCGCTGCCGCCTCGACCATCGCGTGGAGGATGCGAGCCGCATCGTCGGGGCGACCGCTTCGCGCGAGCCCCCACGCGACCAACGAGTTGTCGTGCGGCCAGACCGTGCCGTCGTGGTACACGAGCGGGTTGTACGCACCCTCGCCGACGGCCATCGTGCGCACTCCCCAGCCGGACCAGAGAGCGTCGCTCATGAGTAGGTCGGCAACCGCCTCCTCGCGCTGCTTCGGGACGATGCCGCTCCACAGCAGATGGCCGAGGTTGGAGGTCAGCGAGTCGATCGGGCGCTTCTCGTGGTCGAGACCGAGCGCGTAGAGGCCTCGCTCCTCGAGCCAGAACGTCTCGTCGAAGCGGCGTCGCAGCTCGGCCGCGTCAGTCTCGAGCTTTCCGGCGAGCGCGTCGTCCCGCCAGATCTCGCGCGCGATCTCGGCGATCCGCAGCTTCGCGTCGTAGACGTAGCCCTGGACCTCCACTGGCGCGATCGGCGGCGTGGCCAGCGTCCCGTCGTGGAAGGCCATTGAATCTTCCGAGTCCTTCCAGATCTGGTTGCGAATCCCGTGCGAGCTTCGTCGCTCGTACTCGACGAGGCCGTCTTCGTCGAGATCCGCCGGGCCGTCGATCCAGGCGAGAGCACGCCGCGCTGCCTCCTCGAGCTCGAGCGGGAGGGTCGGGTCGTCGGTCCAGCGCCATAGCTCCGAGAGGAGGACGAGGAAGAGCGGCGTAGCGTCGGCCGTTCCGTAGTAGCGGTCGACCCAGGCGAGCGCCGCCTTGCCGCGGCGGAGCTCGTGGATGATCTTGCCGGGCTCCGCGTCGCGCTCGGCGTCGTCCGAGGTCGCCTGCGTAGCCGCGAGGACTCTCAGGGTGCCCGCGGCGAGCTCAGGCCCCAAGAGCAGCGACTGGAGAGAGGAGATGATCGTGTCCCGCCCGAAGACGGTCATGAACCATGGCGTTCCGGCGGCGAGCAGCTCTCCTTCGGCGAGCTCGGGGGCGCGCATCCGGAGAGCCGCGAGGTCCGCGAGCGACCGGTTCCACGTGTGGACGAGGTCGTCCCAGGATGCGCTGAGCACCGGAGCCGAGCTCTGCCACTCAGCCAGAGATTGCGCTGCCTGACGCCGTTCTTCGTCGAGCTCGCGTGCGAACGAGGCGGCCGGCAGCGGATCCACTCCCTCGAGGTCGGCCTGGACACCGACCACGAGTCGCCAGCGGGCGCCGGGCTCGAGGGAGAGTGCGAACCGGGCGACCCCCTCCGACTCCTCGAACGCCTCCGACAGCTGGACGAAGGTGCGGCCGCGGAATGAGCCGTCGGAGAAGACGAGCGTCCCGTTCCTGGAGCGCTTCGGCGGATGGGCCGGCGGCAGAGTCTCGTTCGTCAGCTCGCCGAATCCGGGCTCGAGGCTCTTGACGACGAAGATGTCGGCGAAGTCGGCAGCCAGCTCCAACGCGAGCTCGACGTCGACGCGGCGATGGCTGTGGTTCTCGACCGCGATCCGCTCCTCCATGCAGTCGCCGACGAAGCGCTCCCGCTCGATCACGAGCTCGTTCGGCCGCAGTCCGCCTGCGAGGGGGTTCCGCAGCACGAACGAGGCGAGCTGCGGAGTGGAATGGTCGTGCGAGAGGGGATCCAGGCGGGCGCCGTCGAGTGTCAGTACCGAGCGTGAGAGGAAGCGCGTGTCCGAGGCGAAGAAGCCGGAGGCGGTGGCGAGCCCGTCGACGTCGCCGCGCTCATCACAGACGCAGAAGGTCGACCCGTCGAGGACCGTGAGCGGCAACGGCTAGGCGGCCGGTCCGACCGCGCGGCTGCTGTCCTCGTCGAAGAGCAGCACCTTGTCGAGAGGGACGGAGAACGTCTCGCGCTCACCGGCGCGCAGCCGCGGCTCGACGGGGAGCTTGACCACGATCTCGTGCTCGCCGAGCCGGAGGTGCGCCAGCTGCTCGTCGCCCAGGTACTCCACGACCTCGACGGCCGCGTCGAGACTGCCCGATCCAGCCCGGCCGTTGCCGAGCCGGACGTGCTCCGGGCGGAAACCCGCGAGCTGCCCGGTGCCGCCGACGCCCAGCACGGACGAGGGCAGCATGTTCATCGACGGCGAGCCTAGGAAACGCGCGACGAATGTGTTGGCGGGACGCTCATAGAGCTCCTCGGGAGTGCCGAGCTGCTGCAGCTCGCCCTTGCTCATGACCGCGATGCGGTCGCCCATCGTCATCGCCTCGACCTGGTCATGCGTGACGTAGATGGTCGTCGTGCCCAGGCGGTTCTGCAGCCGGAGGATCTCGGCGCGCGTCTGCACGCGCAGCGCAGCGTCGAGGTTGGAAAGCGGCTCGTCCATGAGGAATCCCTTCGGCTCGCGCACGATCGCACGGCCGAGCGCCACGCGCTGACGCTGGCCGCCGGAGAGCTGTCTCGGCTTGCGCTTGAGGAAGTCGCCGAGCTCGAGCACGTCGGCGGTCTGCCTGACGCGCCTGTCGACCTCTGCCTTCGGCACCTTGTGGTTGCGCAGGCTGAAGGCGAGGTTGTCGTACACCGTCATGTGCGGATAGAGGGCGTACGACTGGAAGACCATGGCCACGTCGCGGGCTCCCGGCGCGACGTGGTTGACGACACGGTCGCCGATCAGGATGCGGCCGCTCGTGATGTCCTCCAGTCCCGCGAGCATCCGCAGCGCGGTCGTCTTCCCACAGCCGGACGGGCCGACGAGAACGAGGAACTCGCCGTCGGAGACGTTGATGCTGAGGTCGTCGACGGCGGTCGTCTCGTCGAACCGCTTGGTCACGTGCTCGAATGTGATGGGCGCCATCAGACCTCCCTCGCCTCTACGGGCAGCACGAAGTGCGCCACGGCGACGAAAGAGTAAGCGACCGTGATCGTGAGGAACGGCATGACGGCGGCGGCGACGCCTGCGAGGTTGACGAGCAAGAGCACGAGCCCGAGCAGGAGCGTCGCGCCGGGCCTCTGCGCCGCGAGCGTGGAGGCTCTCCGGGTTGCGGGCCGCCACGGGAGCTGGGGATCGGCCACGACGACGGTCGTAAGCACTGCCGCGTAGATGCCGAGAAGGACACATAGGTAAAGCGTGAGGAACGCGAACGGCCAGCCGACGCTGGAACTCGCGTAGAAGCGCACGGCGAGCGCGGCGGCCACGCCAAGAGCCACGCCGGCGGCACCGAGCGCGAGACCGCGGCGCCAGTGCAGCCGAAAGCCCTCCCAGGCGTCGGCGAGCGCGAGGTTGCCGGTGCGGACGAGGATCACGGAGGAGTGCGCGAGCGCGGCGACCAACGGTCCCGCGAGCACGGCGAGCACGAGCAGCGCGTGCACCGCGACGGCAGCGACCAAGGAGAAGACGAGGACGGCCCCGAGCGCGGCGTTGACGGGAACGAGCCGCCACGAGTTCCGGTACAGGTCGCCGAACGCGAGCCCGAGAGCACGACGCGCACTCATCCCTTCACTCCCGCCGAGACGACGCCGGACACGAAGAAACGCTGGAAGGCGAGAAAGATGACCACGATGGGGACAATGGCAATCACTGCGCCGGCCGAGATCTCGGGCCACAACGTCGTGTAGTTGAAGTGCAGCTCCGCCAGCCCGAGCTGGAGCGTGTAGTGGCTGGGATTGCCCTGTCCGAAGAGGATCAGGGGCCAGAAGAAATCGTTCCAGGTGCCCTGGAACTGGAGGATGGCGAGCGCGGCCATCGCCGGGAGCGCGAGCGGCAGCATGATGCGCCAGAACGTCTTGAAGTACCCGGCGCCGTCGAGCTTCGCCGCCTCTTCGAAGTCTCGCGGGATCGTGAGGAAGTACTGCCGCATGAAGAAGAGGTTCACGGCCGACACGAGGTTGATCAGGATGTAGCTCCAGAAGCTGCCGTACAGCCCCCAGTGGACCATCATCACGAAGATAGGCAGGAGTCGAAGCTGGTCGGGCACCATCAGCGTCCCCAGCACGAGCAGGAACAGAAGCTCGCGGCCGGGGAACCTGAGCCGTGCGAAGGCGTATCCGCCGAGGGCTGACAGGAAGAGGTTGCAGGTCACGATGACGGCGGCCAGGAAGACGCTGTTCTTGATATAGGTCGGAAAGTCGTAGTCCTTCCAGAGCGTGTGCCACGCGTCGCTCGTCCAGGGATGCGCGAGGAACGTGAAGCTTTGGCTGTCCGGAATCGTCTTGAAGGACGTGGTGAGCGTCCACAGGAACGGCACGAAGAAGACCGCGGCGATGACGAGGTAGAGGCCGTAGAGCAGGACCTTGCGGGTGACCTCCGACCTGGCCCTGCCGGGGATGTACGGCTCGGGGCTCGCGACCGATGTCTGCACCGTCATGCAGCCTCCTGCCGGCCGACCGTGAGGCGCTCGACGACGGTCAGACCGAAGATGAGGACGAAGTAGATGACGCCGGCCGCGGCGGCGATACCGAAGTCGAACGACCCGAACGCCGCGTTGTAGATGTAGAGGATCGGATACATCGTCGAGAAGTTCGGTGCGCCGGAGGCTCCCCTGGCGATGAGGAACGGCTGGTCGAACAGCTTGAGCGCTCCGATGCCGAAGACGACGAGGCAGAAGAAGTGGGCGGGCCTGAGCAACGGGAAGGTGACCTTCCAGAACGTCCGCCAGGCGCCGGTGTTGTCGAGTGCTGCCGCCTCGTAGACGTCGTCCGGGATCGCCTGCAGCGCCGCGAGGTAGAAAAGCATCACCGTCCCCGCGGTCGTCCAGGTGTTCATGCCGACGATCCCCCACCCGACGGTGCTCGCGCTGCCGAACCAGTCCTTGCTGAAGCCGAAGATGTGGTTGAACAGGCCGTCCTGGCTGAAGATGTAGAGGAGGATCGTCGTGATCGCGACGGACGAGGCGATCGATGGGAAGTAGAACGCGGAGCGGAAGAAGTTGCGGCCGCGGATCTTCTGGTTGATGACGAGCGCGAGGGAGAGCCCCAGCGCCATCGTCAGCGGGACGACCGCGATGGTGTACTCCGCGATGTTCTTCAGCGCCGTATGGAAGATGGGATCGTGGAGCACCTTCCCGTAGTTGAAGGTGCCGGTCCCAGGGGACGTCTTCCCGAGAATCCCCCAATGGAAGAAACTGATGTAGACCGCGTAGCCGAGCGGATAGATGAAAAAGAGCCCGAAGACCGCGACCGGCACGAACGCGAACCCGTAACCCCAGCCCGCCTCGCGCAGGCGGGCGCCGCGCAGCGAGGCGCGGAGGCGGCTGGGCGCCGCTTCGGTCGCGGTCGTGGTCGCCATCAGAGGACGAGGCCGTCCCCCGCGCGGATCGAGCCGCGCAGGGGACGGTTAGTCGGTTCGCCTACTTGCCCTTGAGGGCCTGGCCGACGTCGGAGAGCATCGCCGATACGGACTTGCTGCCGGAGATGACCGCGTTCAGGTCGTTGCCCATGATCGTGTAGGCGCTGGCGAAGTTCGGGTTGCCGAAGCCCCAGCCGCGGGCGAACGGGGCCGCTGCGAGGAACGGCTTCCGACCACCGATCGACGGCACGTCCTTGCGTGGGGAGAGAGCGAGCCCCTTCGACATCCAGATCTTCTCGCCCTGCTTGCCGGTGAGCCAGCTGAGCACTTTCCACGCCGCCGCCTTGTTCGGGTCGCTCTTCGCGATCGACCACGAGACGGTGAAGGCGAGGTTGCCCTGCGTCTTGCCCTTGATCATCGGATTCACGGCGTAGTGCGTCTTGGGGTACGTCGACTTCATGAACGGAAGGACCCAGTTACCTTCGAAGATGATCGCGGCATGGCCCTCGCCGAGCTCCTGGCCGCACCAGCTGCCCGCCGGCGGCGTGTACGCGAGACCGCTCTTGAGCAGCCCGACATAGAAGCTCACCGCCTTGACGTTCGCCTTCGAGGTGAGATTCTTCGTGATCGACCCCTTGTTCTGGTACATGAAGGCACCCATCCGCGCCCAGTCGGCCGAGAGGCAGATCGGGTGCTTGGCGGAGGTCTTCTGTTGAATCTTCTTCGCGTCGGACTTGAGCTGCGCCCATGTCCTCGGCACCTTGACGCCGGCCCGCGCGAGCAAGGAGTTATTGGTCTCGGTGGCGAGCGGCGACCAGTCCTTCGGGAAGCCGTAGATCGACTTGCCCTTCTTGAAGGCACCGAGCAGCTTCGGGTAGAACGCCTTCGTGTTGAAGTGGGTGTTCTTCACGAAGCTATTCAGCGGCTGAATTACGCCCTGCTTGATCCAGCTTCCGATCACGCTCGAGTCGACGTAGAACACGTCAGGCGCGTTGTGAGCGGCGAACCGTGCGGTCATCGCCTGGGTGTAGTCGCCGTTGATGACCTGCCACGTGACGTGGATCCCCTCTTTCGCCCCTACCGTGCTGTTGAACGCGTTCGCCATCTGCGTGTCGAGCGCATCCTCGTCGGGACCTGAGGACCAGCCGGCGAATGTGACGTTCGTGACCTTCTGAGCCTTATGCCCTGCCTGGGCGGCAGAGACAGCGACCAGGACCACGGCCACCATCGCCAAGCCGAGGACCATCGCTAAGCGCTTCGTCATGAGGTAGTGCCCTCCCTCGTCGTTGGAACCGGTTTCAAGATGAGCAGCCCAACCGCGGGATCATAACCCCACCGGCCGGTCTCTGTGTCCAGTTTTCCCCTTGATCAGGACTCGGCTCCTCTTGACTTTGAGACGAGGACCGACGACGCTGGTTAGTGATGGAACCGCTACCAGGCGCTGCGGCGCGCCCGGCCGGTAGCCCCGCCCGCATCGCGGACGTCGCCGCGCGGGCCGGCGTCGGCATCGCCACGGTGTCGCGGGTCATCAACGGCCGCGTCGGCGTACGGCCAAGCACCAGAGAGCGGGTCGTCGAGGCGATCGACGCGCTGAACTTCCGCCCGAGCTCGCTCGCCCGCTCCCTCTCCCTCCAGCGGACGATGGTGGTCGCGGCGCTGCTGCCGTGGTTCACGAACCCCTCCGCCGTGCAGCGAGTTAGGGGCATCGTCGACGGCCTGAGCGCTTCGGAGTACGACCTGATGGTGTTCGACATCGAGTCGGAGGACCGGCAGCGCCGCGCATTCGAGCTCTTCGACCGTGGCGACCGGGCCGACGGACTGCTCGTCGTCTCGACTCTCCCTCCCGCAGCCGAGGTAGAGCGCCTCCGCTGCGCCGACATTCCCTGCGTCCTGATCGACGCAGCGCACCCCTCGTTCCCGAGCATCGCCGTCGACGATGTCGCGGGCGGCGAGCTCGCAACGCGGCACCTCGTCGAGTTGGGCCATCGCCGTGTCGCGCTCATCGGCGACCCGCCGCCGGAGTTCCGCTTCGACTGGAGCCGCGACCGCACGCGTGGCTACGAGCGCGCGCTCGCTGCGGCAGGGATCGAGGTTCGAGATGGCTACGTCCGCGAGGGAACGCGGCTGCCCCACGTCGCGCGCGCGATCGCCGCGGAGATCCTCTCCTTGCCGGAGCAGCCAACGGCAGTGTTTGCCGCCTCGGACACGCAGGCGATCGGCGTTCTCGAGGCAGCCCGTGCGCTCGGGATCGACGTACCCGGCCAGCTGTCGGTGATCGGCTTCGACGACATCGAGGTCTCTGCCTACGTGGGTCTCACCACCGTGCGCCAGCCGCTGGTCGAAAGCGGCCGGCGCGGAGCAACGCTCCTCCTCGACGTGCTGGCGGGGCGGCCCGTAGAGCCCCTGCGCGAGTTGCTGCCGCTGGAGCTCGTCGTCCGCCACACCACGGGCCCTCCGCCCGCGTGACAAGCACAAGTCACAAGGCCTAACCCTCGACCATGATCCGCCCGGCGTCCGGATACGACCGGCCACGGTCTCCCGAACCTGGAAGCGCCTGGTCTTCTACGAGGCTGACGGGGTCTGCACCCGCGCCACCATTGGTTGGTCAGGTTCTGGCGCAGCGCCGACAAATGACGGATGCGTCGCGGCCCAGCCGACAAGCCCGATCGCCGTGACGAGGCCCGCTGCCGCGACGACGCGCCAGCGGTCGACGCGTCGACCGGAACGGGGCGCTTCGACAGCCCGAGCCGGCCGGGGAAGCCGGACGGGCACCGGGAGCACGGGCTGCGGAGGCGACGGTTGCGCAGGCGGAAGCGGCGGCGCCGGGTCCGGCTCGCGCGTGGGCAGACGCGGTGGCTCCGGGTCACGGGCAACCGTGGCGTCTGTCTCGGACGGGACGGAGGCCGCACGGGCGAGCAGCAGCTCGTACCACTCATCGCCCTGCCCTGCGGTTACCCATCCTTCCTCCTTCAGCCGGGAGACGAGATCGAGCTGTGCCGAGCGCGCCTCCGGCGTATCGGGCCCGGTCCGGCGCCGCCAGGGGAACATGTCGGACGGCTCTCCGATCCACCTGCCGGCGAGGTTGCCCGTGGAACATGCATAGAACGAAGCTGTCGTGTAACCGCGAAAAAGCGCGATCCGGCACGTCTCGACCTCTTCGCGTTCATCCCTGTCGTCTTGGCCGGCCATCGCGAATAGTTCTACCGCCCGCTGCGACCCCGTAACCACGCAGCCGCCTCGAACGTTGATGGCACGTGAGTCGCTTGGCCGTGGTCGCTGCAGCGATCGGCGCGGGGGTCCTGGTACCGGCTGCCGCTGCACTGGGCTCGCCACTGGGCTCCCCGCGGCAGGGGTCACCGCTACCGACACCAACGTTGCCAACGGTGACCGTCCCGACGATCTCGGTACCAATCGCGCCCCCGACGGTTTCCGTACCGACCGTTCCGATCCCCGCTCCGCCGACAACGGCCGTGCCGACCCCGACCGTGCCGACCCCCACCGTGCCGACCCCGGCGCCGCCGAGGTTCACGACGGCTCCACCTTCCGGCCCCTTGTTGGCGTCCAAGGCTTCCAGCTCGACGGCGACGACGGCCGCGACGGTGCAGAGCTCCGGCCGGTCTACTTCCTCCGCGCCGCGAAGCGGTCATGGCGGCCACAGCGCGAATCGGGGAGCGGGCCGGCATCCGTCCCGGCTCCGCCCGAGGATCGCCCGCTTCCGTCTCGCGCACGCCGGACGCGTGCGCGTCACAGTCTGGCAGCTGGCCCCGCGCTGTCGCTTCGTCGGCCGCTTCGTCCTGCGGGCCGACCGTGGCGCCAACGTGCTGCGTCTGCCGCGTCGGATCAGCAAGCATCGCCTCGGAGTCGGTACGTACCGCTTCGTCGGCGTGTCCCGCGGGACGAAGGTGCTGGATACGCGCTTCGGCCTCCTCCGGGCAAAGGAGCGACTGCTGATCCGGCGACACGGCCTCGTCGTCGACGCCTGCGCGGCGGCGGCGATCTTCGGCGGGAGCGCTCAAGGCCCCGTTGAGCCGTTTGCTTCGCCCGTACAGCCCCGGCTGCTGCCCCCGCCTCGGCCGACGTCGGCGCCCGCGAACCGGAATTTCGTCCCCTCGTTCCTACCGCCTGTGCTCCGCGCCCTCAACCCCGCAACTGCGTCGCCGCTCGTCCGCGCGATCCTCTTTGCACTGCTCGGGTGCGCGATCGCGCTCCTCGCGGCTGCGACACTCCCGGAGCGGGTCGTAGCGGCAGCGCCCGGAAGCCCGTTCGTCGCGCGGCATCGCGCGACGGTCACGCTCGGAGGCTTCACGCTGCTCGTCGCGGCGGCGCTGCTGATTCTTCTCGTCTAGCTAGCCCGGCAAAGGCGCGATCACCGTCGCCATGAACGGCATGCCCGCGGTCTTCGTCGTGAACGTCGCGTAGAAGACCTCGACCGACCCGCCTCCGTCGAAGCGCTGCACGACGGCCTTGCCCGTCGAAAAGCCGGACGCAAGCGCCGCGTCGACGGCTTCCATCCCCTTGATCGTGTGCCCTCCGACCTCCTGGCCGAGCAGCTCCTCGAGCGTCGTCCCGAGGATCTCGCACGCCGCGGCGTTGGCGGCGATGTAGCGCCGGTGCTCGTCCCAGACGAGGAAGCCGACGCCCGCCGAGCCGAGAGCCTCCGAGATGAGCTCGGCCTGGATCTCGGGCCGGGCGAGCGAGGGGGACGTCGTCATGCCTGCATTGTCGACCTTGAGAACGCTCGAATCAATCCCGCGTTCCGGGCGACGTCTACGACGAGCCGTGCAGGTGGAAGTACGCCTCGTAGATCTTCTTCGCCGTCGGCGCCGCCGCCTGGGCTCCGTAGCCGCCGTGCTCGATCATCGCGACCACGACCAGCTTGGGGTGGTCGTACGGCGCCCACGAGGCGTACCAGGAGTGCACGCCGAGCGGCGGGGCCTCCGCCGTGCCTGTCTTGCCTGCGACCTTCACCGGAAAGCCCTGGAAGACGGAGGCGGACGTTCCGCCCGCGTCGTTCGCCGCCTCGTAGAGGCCCTGGCGGATCGCCCATGTGTACGGCGAGAGCCTCACCGTCCGAACCGGCTTGACCGGGAGCTTCCGCCGGACGCCGTTCCGGATCACGGCCTCGCCGACGTGCGGCCGGACCACCTTGCCGCCGTTGATCAGCGCCGAGTAGGCGACGGCGAGCTGGAGCGGGCTGACCTGCAGCGCGCCCTGGCCGATCGCGAGGTTGATCGTCTGGCCCTCCGTCCACGGGAAGCCGAACCGCCGCTCGAAGACCCGGCCCGGCCCGGGGAGGTAGCCGGACGTCGCGCCGGTCAGGTCGCCCGGCGGCGCATGCCCGAGGCCGAGCTTGCGCGCCCAGTTCTGGATCAGCGTCCCCTGCGCCTTCGGGTCGTGTGCGTAGACGAGGTCGCCCAGCCGGTAGAACCACGTGTCGCACGACTGCTCGAGCGCCGTCGGCAGCGTCATCGACTCGTTGACTCCCGCTTCGACGTTGTGGAAGATCGTGCCGCCGAGGTCGAACGAGCCCGTGCAGGCGAGTGGGGTGGACGGCGTGATGATCCCGGCGCTCAGCGCCGCCTCGGCGATGAGCGGCTTGAAGGTCGAGCCCGTCGGATAGGCGCCGGCGATGGCCCGGTTCAGGAGGGGCGTGGTGTGCCCTTCCTTGGACAGCTGCGCGTAGTAATTCGGGTTCTCGGCCGCGCGCTTCTCGTCGAAGGTGGGGTAGCTGACGATCGCCTTGATCGCGCCCGTCCACGGGTCGATCGCCACTGCGGACGCCCCCGTGGGCGAATACCCGTTGAGGCGCGACTGCTCCATCCCGTACCGCAGCGCGCTCTGCGCAGCGTTCTGCAGGCGCATGTCGATCGAGAGCTGCAGCGTCGGCGGTTGCTTCTGCCGCGGCACGCGGAGGGCGCCGGCGATGCGGCCGAGCGAGTCGACGGGGATCCGCGCTTGTACGAAGCCGTTGTTGAGCAGGTGGTCGTAGGCGTACTCCACGCCGCTCTGGCCGATGATCTCGCCGGGCTGCGCCTGCTTGTACCGGGCGGTCTTGAGCTCGTCCTTGTTCACCTGGCCGAGCAGGCCGAGGAACTCGCTGCCGAAGGCGCCGCGCGGGTAGCTCCGCGCCGCCGCGGCCTCGACCTTGAAGCCGGGGTACTTCCCGGGCCGCTCCTGCAGGTATGCCGCCAGGGCGTCGGTCGGGTGGGCGAGGACGACCGCGGGCGCGAACGGCGCGTGGAGGACGTCTGCCCGGATACGACCGACGAGGAGGCTTCCGGGCCGCCCGGTCAGCCTGGCAAGCTGCCGGAGCGCCTCGAGACCCGACGGGCTCGGGCTCCAGATTCCGTGGTCGTTCCGGGAGCCCAGCGAGGCTGCGTCTGCGTCGATGACGAGGTGCCCGGACGTGCCGGCGATGAGACGGCGCCGGTCGTCGACGATCGCGCCACGCGGGCCGAGGAGGTTGACGGTCCGGAACGCCTGTGTGTGCGCAGCCTTCGCGTACTGCTTCCCGTGCAGCACCTGGATCGACCATGCGCGCAGGAGGAGCAGCGAGAGACCGGCAGCGACGACGATCGCCAGCCCGCCCACCCGGACGTAGAAGCCGGGGCTGCGGAAGTAGGGCGCGTCGACGCGCGAGTACGGCTGGAGCGGCCGCCCGCCTGGAAGCCCACCGCGCGACAGACGCGGGGTCTTCGGGCCGCGTCGCGTCGGCTTCGCCGACGCGACTTGCAGCCACTGCGGGAGCTTCAACCGACGGCGAGGTTCCGGTCTCGAGATTGCCACGGACTGACGTCCAGAGTAGTCGGTTTTGCGGCGCTTTACTCGTCCGCGAGCTCGTCGGCGAGGAGCGAGAGCGCGAACGAGCGCCAGGCGAGCTCGGGATCGGCGCGCAGGGACTCCAGAGCGGCCGTAACGGCGAGGAGACCCTCGGCAGGCAGCTCGTCGAGCGCGGCCGCGAGCTGCGCGCGCCGCTTCGGTGTGTCGAGCTCGTCGGCGAGACGCTCTGCCGCGATCGAGTCGAGGTCGACGTCCCGGTGGGGATCGCCGCCGGCAGCGAGGACGAACATCGCGCGGCGGCGGGCTCCATTGAGCTCGGGCTCGTCGATCGCCACGTCGTGCTTGGCGAGCCAGCAGAGAACCACCAGCAGCTCGCTCGAGCGCGGGTCGAGCCCAGACCGCTCGAGCTCCTCGAGCCTAGCCCGGGTCCCGGCAGTCACCCGTCTCGCCTTCACAACAGCCGATCTTCAGGCGGCACTTCGGGCACTGGAACGTGCCATGGCGCCAGTCCATCTCGGCGCTGCAGCGCGGGCAGATCTCTTTCACGACGACGAGAGTACGTCCTCGGGCCGACGGAACCCGGCCCGTTACGCTACGCACCATGACCGAGACCGTCGACGCGCCCACCGCCACCCGCATCCCGCACTGGATCGGCGGGCGGCGGGTCGACGGCGGCTCCGGCCGCAGCGGGCCGGTCTACAACCCCGCCACCGGCCGCCAAACCGGCGCCGTCGACTTCGCGGCCGTGGAGGAGGTGGACGCGGCCGTCCAGGCGGGGCGGCAAGCGTTCCCCGGCTGGCGGGAGACCTCCCTCGCCAAGCGAGCCGAGCTTTTCTTCCGCATCCGTGAGCTGTTGCACGCGCGGCGTGAGCAGCTCGCCGAGATCCTCGTGCACGAGCACGGCAAGGTCTTCTCCGACGCGCTCGGCGAGGTGACGCGTGGGCTCGAGGTCGTCGAGCACTGCTGCGGGATCCCGACCCTGCTCAAGGGCGAGCACTCCGAGCAGGCCTCGACCGGGATCGACGTCTACTCGCTCAGGCAGCCGCTCGGCGTCGTCGCCGGCATCACGCCGTTCAACTTCCCCGCGATGGTGCCCATGTGGATGTGGGCGCCGGCGATCGCTTGCGGCAACTGCTTCGTCCTCAAGCCGTCGGAGAAGGACCCGTCCGGCTCGCTTTGGGTCGCCGAGCTCCTGCGGGAGGCCGGGCTCCCGGACGGCGTCTTCAACGTGGTGATGGGCGACCGCGTCGCCGTGGACGCGCTGCTCGAGCATCCGGACGTCGCCGCGATCTCGTTCGTCGGCTCGACGCCGATTGCGCGTCACGTCTACGAGCAGGCGACCGCGAGCGGCAAGCGTTGCCAGGCTCTCGGCGGCGCGAAGAACCACATGATCGTCCTGCCCGACGCCGACGTGGGTGCCGCCGCCGACGCCGCGATCTCGGCCGGGTACGGCTCCGCGGGCGAGCGCTGCATGGCGGTCTCCGTCGTCGTCGCCGTCGGCGACGTCGCGCAGCCGCTCATCGAGGCGATTCGGGAGCGGATCCCGAAGGTGAAGGTCGGCGACGGGATGGACCCGTCGTCCGAGATGGGGCCGCTCGTGACGCGCGAGCACCGCGACAAGGTCGCGTCGTACGTCGAGAACGCGCCCGGCGAGGGCGCGACCGTCGTGGTCGACGGGCGCGAGGGCGTGCCGGAGGAGGGCTTCTTCCTCAACCCGAGCCTGCTCGACGACGTGACGCCGCAGATGAAGGCGTACGTCGACGAGATCTTCGGGCCGGTGCTCGGCGTGACGCGCGTCGCGACGTACGAGGAGGCCGTGCGGCTCGTGAACGGGAGCCCTTACGGCAACGGCGTGGCGATCTTCACGCGCGACGGCGGCGCGGCGAGGCAGTTCCAGTTCGACGTGCAGGCGGGGATGGTCGGGATCAACGTCCCGATCCCGGTGCCCGTGGCGTACTACTCCTTCGGTGGCTGGAAATCGTCGCTCTTCGGCGATCGCCACGTCTACGGCCCGGAGGCGATCGACTTCTATACGCGCGGCAAGGTCGTCACCCAGCGTTGGCCCGATCCTGCCACGTCTCGGATCGACCTCGGCTTCCCGCAGACGCGGTAACGGGACCGCGGGTGCGGCCGTGTCTCAGCGGGCCGCCAGGTGGCGCATACCCTGGACGGCCCACCCGCCTGCGGCGAGCACCAGGAGCGCCAGTGCGACGACCAGGATCAGATGCAGCTTCATGCCCTCATGACGCGCCGGCGCCTGGCAATCTTCCTCGCCCGCGTGGGAGACTCGTCCCTCGGGCGAGCGAGAAGCGAGCACCGATGAGCCCCGACCACGCCGCGTGACGAAACCGCCGCACCATCGTCCTCTCGACGCGAAGCAGATCCCCCGTTTCGCGGGGATCCGGACGTTCATGCGCGCGCCGCATACGACGGACCTGACCGGGGTGGATGCGGCGGTCTACGGCATCCCATTCGACACGGCGACGAGCTACCGGACCGGCCCACGATTCGGCCCCGAGGCGATCCGCTCGGGCTCGGCGCTGCTGCGGCCGTACAATCCCGTGCTCGGCATCGACATCGTCGAGACCCTCTCGATCGTGGACTACGGCGACCTGCCCGTCTCGCCGGGCGACACGGAGCGGACCTACGGGCAGGTCGAGGAGGCGCTCGCGCCGCTCGTCGACGCCGGCGTTTTCCCGCTCGCCCTCGGCGGCGACCACTCGGTGACGCTCGCCGAGCTGCGTGTCCTCGCCCGTCGGCGCGGCCCCCTGGCGCTCGTCCAGCTCGACGCGCACGGCGATACCTGGGAGGAGTACTTCGGCCAGCGGTTCTTCCACGGCACCACGTTCAAGCGTGCCCTCGAGGAGGGGCTGATCGAGCCCGCGGCGTCGGTGCAGGCCGGCCTGCGCGGCTCGCTCTATGGGGCCGAGGATCTCGACTCGGCGCGCGAGCTCGGCTTCACCGTTCTCTCGTGCGACGAGTTGCGGACGCTCGGGGCCGAGGGTTACGGCAGCCTCGTCCGGGAGCGCATCGGTCGCCGTCCGGTCTTCCTTTCCTTCGACATCGACGTGCTCGACCCGGCTTTCGCGCCGGGGACGGGGACGCCCGAGGTCGGCGGCCTCTCGACCGCAGAGGCGCTCTCCTGCCTACGGGCCTTGGCCGGGATCGATCTCGCCGGCGCCGATGTCGTCGAGGTCTCGCCGCCGTACGACGGGCCCGGACAGCAGACGGCGCTCGCTGCAGCGAACGTCGCGTACGAGCTGCTCAGCCTCCGAGCGCTGGCTCAGCGATAGCGGAAGCGCAGCGTCAGGCCGCTGTGCCGTCCCCACGGGTCGACGGCGACGACGCGAAGCCTGTACGAGCCGGGTCGGAGCGTGCGCGCGTTGAGTCGCAGCCGCACCTGCATCGAGCCCGGCTTGCGGCGATAGGCCTGCACGACGTGGAAGCTCCCGCGCCTGAGGCGTGTGCCGAAACGGCTCCCGTTGCCCAGGATCGCGACCGTCCTCCGGCCAGGCCCGGTGACCGAGGCCGAGACCCGGGCCTGCGAGCGCACCGTGAGCCGTGTGAGCAGGAGGAGGCTCCGGTCTACCGGATGCGGGGCCGCCTGGAACCGGGTCTGCCTTGCGAGCCCGGGGCCGTCCGGCGAGGTGTAGGTGGGATCGCCCCAGGCGCCCTGCTTGAACAGCGCGAGCTGGAACGGCGTTCGCGTCAGGACATGCGTGAGGTTGCTCGAGTCGACGTACCAGCCGACCGCCGTTCCCGGCGGGAGCTGCGCCGGCTGGAGCGGGGGCACGGAGTGGTAGACCCTGCCGTCGGTCGAGTAGCCGAGCACCGTGCGGCTCGCCTGCGGCGCTGCGTACGACAGGTCGAGCGGCCACCGAAATCCCCTCGACGACAGCCCGGGCACCGAGAGGGAGACCTCGCTGCCGGGCACCGAGAGGTCGCCGCCGAAGGCGTTGAGCGAGACGGTCTTGCCCACCGGCACCGCGCCCGGCTGCCACGTAACGGTGGCGCGCCCGTCCTCGGTCCGGAGGTTGCCCGCGACGCCGCGGCGGACCGTCTGGGTCCCGATCGAGACCTGGGGGAGGGGAGCCGCCACCACGACTTCGGTCGTCGCGGCGGTCGCCGACGCGGCGCCACCCTTGCCCGTCGCCGTCACGACGAGCGAGAGCGTGGAGCCGATGTCGTCCGGCGTGAGCGTGCGGCGCGGTCCCGTCGCATGCGGAATCGCGATGCAGGCGGTGCCGCCGGCGTTGCAGCGCCGCCAGCGATACGTGAACCTCGTCGGCGAGCCCGTCCACGTCCCGACGGAGCTCGTGAGCACCTGCCCGTCCTCGGCCGTGCCGAGGATCGACGGCGGCTTGACGCTCGTCGGGCGGGCGGCCGGCGACGTGCCTGCCGGAGAGACGGCTGTGGTCGGATCCGTCGTTGCGCTAGCTGTTCCCGTGGTCGAAGCGGCGGTCACGAAGACCTTGAGCGAGTGTCCGACGTCGGTGCTGACCGGCCGGTACGTCTCGGCCGTCGCGCCCGGGATCGCCGTGCAGGTGGCGCCCGCCGCGTCACAGAGTCTCCACTGGTACGTGAACGTGAGCGGCTTGCCGCCTTCCCACGTGCCGGGCACCGCCGCGAGCAGGTCGCCGGCCTCGGGAGCGCCGACGATCGTCGGCGGGGTGGAGAGGACGGGCAGGCCGCTCGGATACGGGGCGATGGCGACGGACGTGAGCTTCGTGCCGTTCATCCGGTCCCCGTCGCTGCAGTGTTTGATCCCCGGAACGGAGACGCAATTCGTCCACTGCCAGAACCTCCAGCCGTTGCCGTCCCAGTTCGCGGCGGGGACGAGCGGCGCGCTCTTCGAGGTCCAGTGCGCGATCCAGAGGCCGGTGCCGGCGGCCGCGGCGGCCGTCGAGTCGCCGAGGCTGCCCTTCCAGAAGAGCGGCGAGGTGTAGAGGAACGGCGCGACGCCGGTGCGGGCGTAGATCTGGCCGAGCCAGGCGAGCGTCCAGCCCAGCAGGCGCGGCTTCGCCAGGCTCCCCGTCTTCTCGAGGTCGAGCACGGGCGGCAGCTCGCCCGGCTGCGGCGCGGCGATGGCGAGGAAGTGGTTGGCCTGCTTGATTGCGCTCGCTGTCGAGGCGGCCAGGCTCGTGCCGGCCGGCCGCGCGAAGTGGTAGGCACCGAAGACGAGACCCGCGCCCTCGCTTCCGTTGCGGTTGACCGTGTACGTCTTGTCGTTGTAGGCAGTGCCCTCCGTCGCCTTGCCGAAGGCGAATCGGTAGCCCGCGTGCGCGACCTTCTCCCAGTTGATCGTCCCGTTCCAGTTCGAGACGTCGATGCCCTTCGCGCGCGTGGTGGCAGCGTCGGATGCGCTCACCGACGAGAGCGCCGTTAGCGCGATGACGAAACCCGCGAGCAGCCCGAGCCGCCCGCGCCGCGCACCGATGACGGACCCCACGACTCGCATGAGGCTAGCGGAGCCTATGTTCGTCCGAGGTAAAAGAACCCCTGCTGAGCCGGCTAGGAGGGAACTGCCGCGCCCGTCTCGAGGGGCTCGCCGAAGCGGGCCCGGCGTACGAAGCGCCCCAGGCCGGGCGTGCCGACGAGCTCGCCGTCCTCCACGAGGACCGAGCCGCGCAGGAGCACGAGCTCCGGCGCGCCGACCACGTCGGTGCCTTCGTAAAGGTTGTAGTCGCATTTCGAGTGGTGCGTCGAGGCTGAGATCGTCTCCCGCCGCTCCGGGTCGAAGACGACGAGATCGGCGTCGGAGCCGACCGCGATCGTGCCTTTGCGGGGGTGCAGGCCGAACAGCTTCGCCGGTTGCGTGGCGAGGAGGTCGACCATCCGGTTGAGGCTGATCCGGCCCTCGCGGACGCCGAAGTGGTGGATCATCTTCAGTCGGTCCTCGAGGCCGGGGCCGCCGTTCGGGATCTTCGTGAAGTCGTCCTTGCCGAGCGTTTTCTGCCCGTCCCAGAGGAACGCGCAGTGGTCGGTCGAGATCGCCGACAGCGCGTCCGCGCGCACCGCGTCCCAGAGGACGTCGTGGTTCGCTGCATCGCGAGCGGGCGGCGAGTAGACGTACTTAGCGCCCTCGAAGCCCGGCTGCGCGAGATCGTCAATCGACCGGAAGAAGTACTGGGTGCACGTCTCGCCCCAGACGTCCCAGCCCTGGTCGCGGGCGCGGCGGATCGGCTCGACGGCTTCGTCGCAGGTGACGTGCACGACGTAGAGCGGGCTGCCGGCGATCCGCGCGAGCTGGATGGCGCGGTTGGTCGCCTCGCCCTCGAGCTCGGGCGGCCGCGTGAGCGCGTGGTGGATCGGCGACGTGTCGCCCCGGGCGAGGGCCTCGCGGACGAGAACGTCGATCGCGTCCCCGTTCTCGGCGTGCACCATCACGAGCGCTCCGCTGGCCGCGGCGACCTCCATCGCGCGGAAAAGCGTCTCGTCGTCGACCTGGAGCACGTCCTTGTACGCCATGAAGAGCTTGTAGGAGGTGATGCCCTGCTCGGGGAGCGTGGCGAGCTCCTCGAGCGTCCCGCCGTCGTCGAGGTCGGTGATCGCGATGTGGAAGCCGTAGTCGATCAGCGCCTTGCCGTCCGCCTTCGCGCGCCAGACCTCGAGCGCCTGCGCGAACGTCTGCCCCCGTCCCTGGATGCAGAAGTCGACGTGGCAGGTCGTGCCGCCGCAGGCTGCGGATCCCTGGCCGGACTCGAAGTCGTCGATCGTGACCGTGCCGCCGAACGGCATGTCGAGATGCGTGTGCGGGTCGATGCAGCCCGGCAGCACGTATTTACCGGCCGCCTCGACCGTCCGCTCGGCGGCGACGTCGAGGTCGGCGCCGATGAGCGCGATGCGCTCGCCCTCGACGAGGACGTCGGCCACGAAGTCGTCGGCGGCGGTGACGACGCGCCCTCCGCGGATCAGGATCGACATCGCTTCCGAGTTTAAGCTCGGGCGGTGGGCCTGTCACCGGAACGCACAGTCGCGGAGCTGCGCGAGCTGCGCGAGCTGACGGGCGACGCGAACGGCGCGCAGCGCGTCGCGTGGAGCGAGACGTGGGAGCGCGGGCGTGCCTGGCTCCGCGAGAAGATCGCTCCGACCGGCGCCGAGCACGAGATCGACGAGGCCGGCAACCAGTGGTTCACGCTGCGGGGAGCGTCGGAGCGCACGCTCCTGATCGGCGGGCACATGGACTCGGTGCCGAACGGCGGGTGGCTCGACGGCTGCCTCGACGTGCTGGCCGGCGTCGAGGTGTTGCGGCGGGTCGCGGAGGACGGCACGCCGCCGCTGACCCTGCGCCTCGTGGACTGGGCGGACGAGGAGGGCGCCCGTTTCGGCCGTTCGCTCTTCGGTTCCTCGGCGGCCGCCGGCTCGATGAGCGACCAGGACGAGCTGCGCGAGCGGCGCGATTCCGACGGGATCGCGCTGCCGGACGCGCTCGCCGAGCACGGTGTCCACCTCGACCGCGTGCTCGAGGCCCGCCGCCAGCTCGAGGGGGCGGCGGCGTATCTCGAGCTGCACATCGAGCAGGGCCCGGTGCTCGAGTCGCTGGGCCTGCCCCTCGGCGTCGTCCTCGGCACCTTCGGCGTCGAGCGCCACCAGATCACCTTCCGCGGCCAGGCTGCACACGCCGGCTCGACACCGATGGACCAGCGCCGCGACGCGCTCGCCGGGGCGGCGAAACTCGAGCTCGAGATCCGCGAGATCGCGAAGCGCGTCGGCGGCGGCGCGGTCTGCACGATGGGCGGAGTGGTCACGAAGCCGGGCATCGTCACCTCCGTCGTCGAGACCGCCGAGTGCTTGCTCGACCAGCGGCATCTCGACGCGACGTGGCTGGCCGAGATGCTGAGCAACGCGGAGGCCGCGTCGCGGAGGTTCGCGCACGAGGAGGGCATCGAGGTCGAGTGGGAGAGGATCTGGTCGATCGAGCCGATCCCGTTCGACGATCGGTTGATCGACCTCGGGGACGAGGCGGTACGGGAGATTGCCGGCTCGTCGCACCGTCTGCCCTCGGGGCCGCTCCACGACGCCGCCGAGGTGGCCCGCGTGGGAATCCCGACGGTGATGCTGTTCGTTCAGTCCCTGCGTGGGCTCTCGCACACCAGGCTCGAGGACACGAAGAAGGAGCACCTCGAGCTCTCCGTGCAGGCCCTCGACAGGCTGACCACGAAGGCACTGGAGGCATTCGCATGAGCAGCACCGACGCCACGCAGCTCTACGGCGAGGAGCACGTACGGCGCTATCGCGAGACCGACGGCGAGGTCGGGCACGACTGGAAGGAAGGCTCGACGATCCTCCTCCTGACGACGGCCGGCCGCCGCACCGGGCGGGAGACGACGACGCCGCTCATCTACGGGCTCGACGGAGACACGCCCGTGATCGTCGCGTCGAAGGGCGGCGCACCCGATCACCCGGGTTGGTTCGAGAACCTGGCCAAGACGCCGGAGGTCGGGGTCCAGATCAAGGGCGACCGCTTCCGCGCGCGGGCGCGCGTCGCCGAGGGCGAGGAGCGTGCCCGGCTCTGGGAGCTGATGAACGAGGTCTGGCCGCACTACGACGAGTACGCGACGAAGACCGACCGCGAGATCCCCGTCGTGGTGCTCGAGCGCATCTAGAAGGCTCATACGGCCGGCCGCGGGACATGTCCCAACAAGGCATGGCCGGTGTCTGACACCTGGCCGTGTCCCCTCTGGCGAGGTGGGGGGTCCCATCGACTACAAAAGTGCCGCAATGCGGCACTGAGCCGTCCCTTCCGGCCATGGCTAGGTGTCTGACACCGGGACATGCCCGACGGCGCGGCGAACTCGCCGGCGGTAGGCTCGGCGGAGTGGATTTCGGCGTCACGGTTCTGCCCGACCCGCCGTTCTCGCGCTGGCTCGAGCTGATCCAGCTCGCCGAGCGGCACGGCTTCGGCTACGCGTGGACGTACGACTCCCACGTCCTCTGGCAGGAGTCCGTGCCGATGCTCGCCGTCGCGGCGCGCGAGACCTCCAGCATCAGGCTCGGCCACTTCGTCACCAATCCGGCGACACGTGACCCGACGGTGCTCGCGAGCGCCTACGCGACGCTCCACGACCTTTCGGACGGGCGGATGGCGATGGGCGTCGGCCGCGGCGACTCGGCCGTCCGCTACATCGGCCGGCAGCCGATGAAGGTGGCGGAGTTCGAACGCTCCTGCGCGATGGTGCGCGACTTCATGAACGGCGGCGAGGTGGACTGGAACGACAAGCAGCTCCAGCTCAAGTGGGTGCGGCCGGAGCTGCCGAGGATCCCGATGTGGATCGCGGGCTACGGGCCGAAGGCGCTCGCGGTCGCGGGCCGGGTCGCCGACGGCGTGATCATCCAGCTCGCCGACCCGGAGATCATCCAGTGGATCATGGACACCGCGCGCCGTGCGGCCGAGGAGGCGGGTCGCGATCCGAGCGAGCTGAAGTGCATCGTCGGCGCGCCGGCGCACATCACCGACGACCTGGCCGACGCCCGCGAGCAGGTTCGCTGGTTCCCGGCCATGGTCTCGAACCACGTCATGGACCTGATCGACCGCTACGGGGCCGACGGCAGCGCAGTCCCGAAGGCGCTCACCGACTACGTCCAGGCACGGAAGTTCTACGACTACGACGAGCACTCGCGTGTCGGCGCGAAGCACGGCGAGTTCGTCACCGACGAGATCTGCGACCGCTTCTGCGTGCTCGGCACGGCGGAGCAGGCGAAGGCGAAGCTGCACGAGCTCGAGGCCATCGGCGTCGACCAGTTCAACATCTACCTCATGACCCACGGGCAGGAGGAGACGCTGCAGGCGTTCGGCGACGAGATCATCCCCGAGCTCGCCGGCGCACCGGCCTAGCGCGGCCGCTAGCCTCAGCGGCGTGCGGGATCTGCGGACGCTGCTCGAGCTGCGGCAGGCGTATCCGCTGTCGTGGTCGCGCGACGGCTCGTGGCTGCTCGTGGCGAGCGACCTGTCGGGAACGCGCCAGCTCTATCGGCTGCCCCTGGAGAGCTGCGAGCTCGAGCAGCTGACGAGCTACGCCGAGCCGGTCGACGGGCAGCTGCTCCCGGACGACCGCCTCCTGCTCGAGATCGACGAGGGCGGAAACGAGCGGACGCAGCTCTACGTCGAGGGAGAGCCTCTTGTCGTCGATCAGCGCTTCATCCATCGCTTCCCCGCGGTGTCGCGCGACGGGTCCCTGCTCGCGTACTCGACGAACCGTCGCAACGGCGTCGACTTCGACATCGTCGTCCGGCGGCTGGAGAGTGGCAGCGAGCGCGTCTTCGAGCTGGACGGCCTGTGGGCGAACGGCGGCTTCTCGCCGGACGGCCGCTGGCTCGTCGCCGACCGGCGCGGCGAGTCGAGCGGCGACGACGACCTCTTCCTGCTTGGCGTCGAGAGCGGGGAGGTCGTTCACATCACTCCCCACGAAGGAGCGGCCGAGTACCTCACGCCCGTCTGGTCGGCCGACGGCTCGTCGCTCTACGCAGCGACGAACGAGGCCCGCGACACCTTCGCGATCGCCCGCTACGACCTCGCCGGGAACGGATGGGAGGTCGTCCACGAGTCGAGCTGGGACCTGGAGTGCTTCGGCGACCAGGACGGGCAGCGGCTGCTCGTGGTCGCGAACGAGGACGGCTACTCGCGGATCGACGGCCTCCCGCTGCCATCGGATGGGGTGGCGGAGCACCTCGTCGTCTCGCCCGACGGGACGCGAGTCGCGTTCGGCTACTCGACAGCGACCGAGCCCATGCAGGTCTGGGTCCACGATTTCGACTCCGGCGAGACGCGGAAGCTGACCGATCTGGGCGGCGTGGAGGACGGCGTCGAGCCGGAGCTCCACCGAGTCGTGAGCTTCGACGGCGAGTCCATTCCCGTCTTCCTCTTCCTGCCGGAGGGTGAGGGGCCGTTCCCGGTCGTGGTGACCGTGCACGGCGGTCCCGAGGGGCAATGGCGGCCGTGGTACTCCTCGGGCTTCGGCGCTCTGACCCAGTACCTCGTCGCGCGCGGCTACGCGGTCGCGGCTCCGAACGTGCGCGGCTCGACGGGCTACGGGAAGCGCTTCGAGCACCTGGACGACGTCGAGAAGCGGCTCGACTCGGTGGCCGATCTCGCGTCGCTGCACTCGTGGCTCTCTGCGCGGCCCGAGATCGACGGCTCGCGCGCGGTCGTCTACGGCCGCTCCTACGGCGGCTACATGGTGCTGGCGGCGCTCGCCTTCCAGCCGGAGCTCTGGGCGGCCGGGATCGAGTTCGTCGGCATCTCGAACCTGCGCACCTTCCTCGAGAACACCTCGGCGTGGCGACGTGCGGCCCGCGAGCGCGAGTACGGATCGCTGAGCGATCCCGAGCTGCTCGAGCGTCTGTCGCCGTGGAGCCGGCTGGACGCGATCAGGGCACCGCTCTTCATCGAGCACGGGCGCAACGACCCGCGGGTGCCGGTGAGCGAGTCGGAGGCGATCCACCGCGAGCTCGAGCGGAGAGGCGTGCGCTGCGAGCTCGTGATCTACGAGGACGAGGGGCACATGGTCGAGAAGCTCGCGAACCGTGTGGACGTGTTCGAGCGGGCCACTTCCTTCCTCGACGAGGTGCTTGGGGCCACGGAGTTGGCGCCGATACGATGACCGCCGCGCGGCGCCTTGGCCGAGTGGTTAGGCATGGGTCTGCAAAACCCAGTACACCGGTTCGACTCCGGTAGGCGCCTCTCAGCCGTGGAGCCGGGATGCAGCGCTTCGGAAGCGGTCCCCGCGGCCTAGCGGTGGGTTTTTCCTGGCCGAAAGTCCGGATCCGAGTCCTCCGCTGAGGGGCATATTCCGCTTGAGGTCGCCTGCGACCTCCTCCTGGGCGATCACCGCCCGGGTGAGAGACCTGCTGCGGCCGCGCGGGCGAGGAGGTAGGTAATGCGCAGAAAAGTGCTTGGCGGCGTCGGACTGACGATGCTGCTGGCGGCTGGGCTGGCTGCGGCTCTGATCGGGTTTGCAGCTTCTCCGGCCAGGGCCGGCGGCTCAGTCTGCTCGGACGCTACACAGACATGTACGTGGGGCGGGAACGGCACCGATGCTTCGTCCTGTCAGAACGTCACGGCAGGCACGGGGATCTTGTGGATCTTCACCGGCAAGGCCACGCCGACTGATCTTGTGGTCACGTGGTCCAACGGCCAGACCGACTCGATCACGGGTTGGGCCCAGCAGGGCAACGGCTCGTGGCACTTGCAGACGGGCCTCGTGGGCTCGTTCCCTCCGTCGTCAGCCTTCGTGGACTTCACGGGGACGAACGGCAACGGCGGTGCAACGCTGACTATCTCGGGTTGTGACGAGGGTGGGCCTCTTGGTACCACCACGACCGTTACGACGACGACGACGGTCCCGGCGACGACAACGGTCCCGACGACCACGACCGTGCCGACGACCACGACCGTGCCGACCACGACGACGGTCCCCACGACCACGACCGTGCCGACCACGACGATCCACATCGTGAAGACGGCGGACGCGGCGCAGGTGAACGCGGGCCAGCCGATCGGCTTCACGCTGACGGTCTTCAACCCCGGGGACGCCGACGCGCAGGGAGTGAAGCTCTCCGACACTCTGCCCACGAACCAGGGCCTGTCCTGGTCGATCGCCGCTCAGGGCGCCGGCTGGGACGACACCTGCAAGATCGACTCCGGCGTGCTGTCGTGCGGAGGGACAAGTGGCGTGACCGTGCCGGCCGGAACCTCGCAGGCCGAGAGCACCTTCACGGTGCACATCACTTCGCCGACGACGGGGGCGACCGGCGGCGACTGCCCGGGCGGCAGTGGTCTGGTGGACAACACCGGTGAGGTGACGACGTCGAACGCCGGTACGGCCCAGTCCAGCGCGTCCACGTGCGCGGAGGCTCTGGTCGACCTGTCGGTCACGAAATCCGGTTCGCCTGCGACCCAGGAGCTGGGCCAGGGGAACATCACCTGGACGATGGTCGTCACGAACAATGGTCCCAGCGCGGACACCGGGGTGAAGATCACGGATCCGATGCCCGCCGGGAACACCTTCGTGTCGGCGTCCTCCACGCAGGGGACGTGCACGGGCGGCGCGATCCTGGCCTGCGACATCGGCCCGATGGCCGCGGGCGCTCACGTCACCATCACCCTGGTCACCACGCCGAGCACGACCGGCACCCAGACCAACACGGTCACGGTCTCGGGCAACCGGCCGGAGACGAACACGGGCAACAACACCGCAACCGCGACGGTTCAGATCGTCGGGCCCCACAGGCCGCCGCACTTCTGCGTGGCGGTGAGCAAGGTCAGCCCGAACCAGTTGTTCGTCGGGCGGAAGACCACTCTGACCATCCATCTGACCAAGCAGGGCAAGGCGGTACGGGGGGTGCGGGTCCGGATCAAGGGTCCGAAGCTGAACACCCTGACCAGGCGGTCGAACTCGAAGGGCGTGATCAAGCGGGTGGTGAAGCTGACGAAGCCGGGCGTCCTGGTCTTCTCGCCGATCGCCAGCAGCCGCTGCAACACCAAGCGAATCGGTGTCACCGGCGTCTTCACGCCGCCGGTCACCGGCTGAGCCATTGCTTAGAGGGGTGCGGGAGCGATCTCCCGCACCCCTCTCGAAAAGACGAGGGCCGCCTCGGTAGGCGCCTCCGCCTCGGCTAGACGTTCCGGCGGTAGAGCAGGAAGCCGAGCGGGACGACTCCGGCGAGCAGGAACCAGGGCCCCAGGGCGTCGCGCCCGTATCCGAGGGTCAGCGTGGTCGCCGGCTTCGTGCCCGCCTCGGAGCGGATTGCGCGCACGAGGGCGCCCAGGTCCTGCTCCCCGAACACGTGGCCGCTCGTAGCCTCCGCGAACTGGTTCAGCACATGGTCGCTCGCGGGATCCGGCCGGTAACGCCGGTCGACGTGTCCCCGCACGTAGATGCGCTCGTTCGGCGCCCAGACGTGCACGAGGAGGGGCGGGATGGTCAGTTGCTTGGCGAGGGCAAAGCCGAACTGGTGGGGGAGGGGGCTCGCCTCACCGTCCGTGAAGACCACGAGGATCGGATGCTTCACTCCCGGCGGGAACATGCTGTCGGTCGCGACCGGGTAGAGCGCCTGCAGCGTCGTTGCCCGGCCGGGATAGAGCTCGATCGGAGGCGGCTTGTTGATCCCGACGGACGTGTCCACCGTCCGCAGCAGGAGACCGAGGTCCGTGGTGGGCATCAGGTTGGGCAGGACGCGGTCGGTCATCGTCGCGATCCCGACCGGAATAGCGCCTAGCTTCGAGATCAACCGGTCCGCCTCGCCCTTCGCGCGATCGAGCCGCGTGGGCGCGTCGAGGCCGTCTCGGGCGGTCATCGACTCCGACGTGTCGAAGACGACGAACGCCTGGGCGTCCCCTCGCTGGGTGACCGACTGCCGGTGGATGACCACCGGTTGCGCGGCGGCGACGGCGACGAGGGCCGGGAGGACGGCGAGCGCGACAGCCACCGCCACCAGGTCTCGGCGCCTCGGCGACGCGAGGGAGAACAGGCGGCGCAGCCGGCCGGTTCGCTTCTCCATGAGCCAGAACGCGAGCAGCGGGATCGCGGCAGTCAGTGCGAACAAGCTCGCCAGCGGCGTCAGGAAGGAGACGTTCGTCAGAAGCCTCCGCCGATGATCCCGGCGCCCTGGGAGCCGCCCGAGCCGAAGCCTCCGTGTGCGTCGATCCCGAAGCGGGACTTGTCGGGGCGCGTCAGCCTGAGCACGAGCTCGAGGTTGACCTTCGCCGGCCAGTTCGTCGGATCCTCGTCGATCGCGTGCCGGAAATAGGAAGCCGCGCGGGAGATCACCTCCGTCTGCGTCTCGCTGTCCGCCGCGGGCGTTCTGATCGTCACGACGCCCAGGAGGTTGCCCGCTGCGGAGCGCTCGGCTCTCGACTTGCCGTGGTCGATGAGCGCCTGGAGGTCCTGCTGGGTGCGGATCTGGACCGAATTCAGGTTTCCCGACCCGGCGTGAGCGACTCCGACCTCGGTCAGCCAGAAGAGCTGCAGGGCATGCCGGAAGGCGAGCGGATCGTCGAGCCCGAGGATCGCGCGTGCCGGGTCGCCGGGGATGGTCGCGGGCGAGCGCCAGAGGTCGGGGCGCGAGTGCAAAGCACGGAAGCGGACGTCGTCGCGGGTGAGCGACCCCTGCCACGCCCGAACGTCCAGCGCCAGGAACGCGAAGGCCACGGCGAGGCCGAGGAGGACGAGAGCCGCGAGGAGTGGAACCGAGCGGCGCAGCCCCGTCATGTCGCCTCCTCCGGTTGCAGTCGGGTGTTGAAGCGCTCGTTCGCTGTCAGGAGCACGACGAGAACCGCGCCGAGGCCGAGCAGCCCCCAGGGCCAGGACGTTGCGAACGGCTGCACGTGGCGGGTAGAGGAAGTCCGGAACGCTGAGGGTGAGATGAACGCATCCGAGCCGAACAGCGATGCGAAGATGCGTACGTTGGCCGGCGACGCGTAGAGCGGGACGATGCGGACCGGCACGTGAGCCCGCTGGAGGGCGAGCGACTCGGTGACCAGAGAGTCCAGGTCACCGTCGGAGTCGTTGAGGTCGCTGAGCAGGAGCACCGAGCCGTGCGTGACGCGGGCCCGCCGGAGCGCGTTCTGGGCAGCGCGCAGCCCATTCGAGATCCTCGTCCCCCCGCTGAACTGGTTCCAGGGGCTCTGCCCGTAGATAGGGGCGCCGTGAATGATCGTCTGCGGCGTGAAGAAGCGATTGAACTGGAGTAACGCGCTCGCCGGCGAGTTCGGCGGCAGGAGCTCGTACGCCGTGTCCGAGAACATGATCAGGCCCATCGCCTGGTTAGCCGACGCCAAGCCGCCGACCACGGTCGCGATTCGCTGGAAGCTCAGGCCGACGTCGCTCGCGGACATGTCGATCACGATCTCTCCCGTGCTGACGCCGCCGGGGAGGACGGCCGCACGCCCCGTGCCGGCGGAACGCGCGAGGAGCACGGCACCGGCGAGGGCGGCTGCGAGCCCGAGCAGGAGCGCGCCGCGAACGACCGTCGTCCGGTCGGCGGCGTACGCGAGGCTGGGGAGCTCGCCGAGCCTCGTGGCGCCGCGACGCCTGAGCGTCGTACCCCTCACTCGCCCGCCCCGTCCTCGTGGTGGGCCGGCACGCCGGCCCGTTGGGAGATCGCCTCGACCTCGTCGCCCTCGGGCACCTCTGGCGACCAGGCGAGCTCGCGGGCGGCCTCCGAGAGGTCGATGACGTCGAGCGGCAGCTCGTCTGCCACCCGTTCCAACGCCTTGCGCTGGAGCGTCTCGTCGCCGTGGGCGTTAGCCCAGAAGAAGAGCGCGAGCGCGCGCTCGAGGTACGAGGCCGGCAGAGCCGGCGCCTGAGCCGTCGCGGGGGCGCGGAACCGAAGCGCCCAGCGGCCGGCCACTGCAAGCCCCGCAGCCCCGCAGAGGATCGCCAGGACCGTCGCGACCCAGAAGACCAGGCTGGGGGAGACCCGGTAGGACGCGGCTACGGCCGGGCCGATCTGGTACTGCCAGGGAAGCGGCCTGTTCGCCAGGATGTTGTTCACCATGGCGGGGCTGATCTCCGAAAGCGCTTCGATCGCCGGGAAGCGAGCATGGATCGGCTGCTCGAGCTCCCCGTGGGCGGTGTGGTACTCGACGCTCGCAGGCCGGAAACGGAAGACGTGATAGAGGTCGCTCGGCGGCACGACGGGCACACAGTCGGCGGTGAGGCAGCGAAGCGACCACGTCCACGTCTCCTCCAGGAAGCGGCCGGTCAGGGTCCGAACCTTCGTGGGCGGCTTCGCCGGGCGGTACGGCGTGAAGTCGGCGACCACCCGGATTCGGGCGGGGCTCACCAGCTTCGTGTCGGCGACGACCGTCACCCTCGCGGTGATCGCATTTCCGAAGAGCTGGACCGGAGGCGTCGCCGTCGCGTACGCCCGGATCGGCTGCTTGCCCCCGATCGCCGTCGCCTTGACACCCGGCGCGGCGGCACCAGCTGGGGCGGCGGCTACCAGCGAGGCCAGCGAGAAGGCGACGATCGCGCGCTTCACGCGACCGCTCCCCGGATCATCACCCGCAGGTCGGCCCAGCGCAGGAACGCGCCGAGAATCGCTCCCGGATCGTGGGAGTCGATCACGACCGGCTCGGTCCCGAGCGAGCGGAAGGTGCTCAGGAGCTGCTCGAAGCGTGCCTCGTGCTCGTCGCGCCGCCGCTCGGCTTCCGCGCGCGTCAGGTAGATCGGCACGACGCGGCCGGTAGCCGGGTCGGCGTAGGGCACCGTCAGGCCGCCCACGTCGGGGAAGGAACGCTCCCACACCGGGTCCTGGACGATGACCGGCACGAGCTCCCACTGGTACTTGAGCACGTTGAGCCATGCTTCCTCGTCCGGCGGGAGAAGGAAGTCCGAGAGCACGAACACGAACGTCTGCGTCGGCAGCTCGCGCCGATGCTGGACGAGGTGCTCGAGGCCGCGCGAGACGGTGTCGAGCGGTGCCCGGAACGGACGCTCCTCGAACGCGGTCTGCGGCGCATAGCGCTCGCTGCGGGGCGGCCGCCAGTGCGTCTCGCCGTCCGCATGGTCGAGGTAGGCGGCGAGGCTACGGGTCACCCGCGCGCTCTCGCCGATCAGGCGCAAGCTCACGAGAAGTGCCTCGGGCTTGTCGAGCCGCCGCAGCGCCGAGGCTCGAATCCCCATCGAGGGCCGCCGGTCGGCGAGCATCACGACGTGTGGGGCTTCGTCTGCGAAGAGCTCGTGGACGATGAACTCGTCGCTGTCGGAGGCCGCGGAGAGCCGCGCGGACGCCGCCCAGTCGATCCAGCCGAGGTTGTCTCCGGGCACGTAGCGCCGCGATCCGGCAATGTCGGAGCCGGTGCCCCGACGGATGCTGCGGACGCCGCCGAAGGCGAGACCGATCACGCGCCGGCGCGGGATGAGCGGAAAGACCGCGGTCGCCATCGCTATGACACCACCCGCACGGCGGGCACGGGCGCTACACCGCCGCTGCGGGGACGTCGAGGTCGATGTCGAAGCCCGGCTTCGGCGCTTGCTCGAGGCAGCGCTGCTGGATCTCGCGGGAAGCCGCTTCCCAGCCACGGTCCCGGATCTCGGCCAGGAAGCTCGGGAGGAAGAGCAGACGGTGCAGCAGCACGGGCACGAACAACCGCTCGACGTCTTCCGGGGTCACGTACTTGCGGCCGTTCAGCATCGCCCACGCACGCGCCGCCCGGTTGAGTGCGAGTGTGCCGCGCACGGAGCTCCCGATGGCCACCTGCTCCAGCCGGCGAGTGCTGCGCACGAGGTCGACGATCCAGCGCCCGACCGCCTCATGCACGAAGACCTCGCGCACGGCCGCGCTCATCGTGGCGATGTCCGCCACGTCGACGGTCGGCTGCAGCCCCAGGAGCGGGTGGCCGGCGAGCTGCTCCTCGACGATCCTGTTCTCGTCCTCCACATCGGGATAGCCGAGCGTCGTCCGGAGGAAGAAGCGGTCGAGCTGTGCCTCGGGCAGCGGGAACGTTCCCTCGTACTCGATCGGGTTCTGCGTCGCCATGACGAGGAACGGCCCGGGCAGCGGGCGCGTCACGCCGTCGACGGTCACCTGCTGTTCGGCCATCGCCTCGAGCAGCGCCGATTGGGTCTTCGGCATCGCGCGGTTGATCTCGTCCACGAGGACGACGTTGGCGAAGACCGGCCCGGCCCTGAACTCGAAGTCCCGTTCGCGCTGGTTGAAGATCGACAGGCCCGTCACGTCGGTGGGCTGCAGATCGGGTGTGCACTGGATCCGGGAGGAGACCGCACCTTCGATCGACTGGGCCATGGCGCGCGCGAGCACCGTCTTTGCGGTGCCGGGAACGTCCTCGAGCAGCACGTGGCCTCCGCAGACGAGGGCCGCGACCACGAGCGTGATCTGCTCACGCTTCCCGTGCACGACCAGCTCGATGTTGTCGAGCAGGCGGCCCACGACCTCCTGGGCCTCGGCGTGCGTCTGGATTGCCAACCCGGCCTCCCTTCGGAGAGGACTCCTGTCCGGAGCGTAGCCTCACCGGCTGAGACGACGAACACCGGGCTTAGGTTGGCGCACGCGGCGTGGAGCAGGGCGGACTCGACGGTCAGGAAGGGGCGCGTCCCCGGGTGACCTCCCCCTTCGCCCGAGGAGTCAATTGCTTGACGGCCGCGCCCCATGTCGATGCGCAAACGACTGTTCCTGACCTTCCTATAGGGGATAGGCGGCACGCAGGTGTCCGTCCTCCCCTGGAGGTCGGGGATGCCTTAGTACGTCTGGGTCGGTGGCATGTGCGGGACTGTCCGGCCGGCATCCCTCGATCGAGGCACGACGGTCTGCGCCGACGAACCAGCCCTCCGGCCGGTCCAGCGGCGCCCTGAGCGGAGCAGGATTCGACCACACATCGGGCTCAGTGTTCGTGGACACCGCTCTCGGAGCGCAACGCGACCGGCCCAATGACTATCTCCTCGGCGACAGGCGGACTCCACGCGAGCCCGCCTCCGCATGTCACGGCCCTCTGCCGTGGCCTGGTGCCTAGTCGATCTTGATCGCGACGTGCTTGAGGTTCGTGTACTCCTCCATCGAGTAGATGGACATGTCCTTGCCGTAGCCCGACTGCTTGTAGCCGCCGTGTGGCAGCTCGGACGAGAGCGGCAGCAGGTGGTCGTTGACCCAGACCGCTCCGAACTGGAGCTTCCGCGCCGCGTTCATCGCGCGGCCGACGTCTCGCGTCCAGACCGACGCGGCGAGCCCGTAGCGGACGTCGTTCGCCCAGCGGATCGCCTCGTCGTCGTCCGCGAAGCGCTGCACCGTCACGACCGGCCCGAAGACCTCGCGCTGGACGATCTCGTCCTCCTGCTTCACGTCGGTGACGATCGTCGGCTGGACGAAGAAGCCGCCGCCGTTCGATCCGCTGCCGCCGCCCGTGAGGATCGTCGCGCCCTTGGCACGCTCGAGGAAGCCGAGGATCCGCTCCTGCTGGTCGTGTGAGATGACCGATCCCATCTCCGTCTCGTCGTTGAGCGGGTCGCCGACCTTCAAGGACTCGACCTGCGGCACGAGCTCCTCGAGCAGCGTGTCGTAGATGCGCGGCCCGGCGATGACGCGCGAGCCCGCGGTGCAGTCCTGGCCCGAGTTCCAGTAGCCCGCGAGCCGAATCCCTTCGGCCACGGCCTTCGGGTCGGCGTCGTCGAACACCACCATCGGCGCCTTGCCGCCGAGCTCGAGATGGACGCGCTTGACGGTGTCGGCCGCCGTGCGCGCGATCGTCTTGCCCGTCTCGACGTCGCCCGTGAGCGAAACCATCCCGATCCCCGGGTGCTCGACGATGCGCTGACCGACCGGGACGCCGTCGCCCGTCACGACCTGGAGCACGCCCGGCGGAATGACCTCCTGCGCGAGCTGGACGAAGCGCAGGAGCGAGAGAGGCGTCTGCTCGGAGGGCTTCAGGATCTGGAGATTGCCTGCGGCGAGGGCCGGCCCCATCTTCCAGACCGCCATCATGAGCGGGTAGTTCCAGGGGCAGATGCCGCCGACGATGCCGATTGGCTCGCGCCGGATCATCGAGGTGTAGCCCTCGATGTACTCGCCCGCCGACTTGCCCTCGAGATTGCGGGCCGCGCCCGCGAAGAAGCGGAGATTGTCGGCCGAGAACGGCATCTCGTCGCGCGAGGCCATGAGCGGCTTGCCGACGTTGACCGACTCGAGCTGGGCGAGCTCCTCGGCGTTCTCCTCCATCACGTCCGCGAGCTTGTGAAGGAGCTCGGAGCGCTCCTTCGGCGTCTTCTCGAGCCACTCCGGAGCAGCGGCCTGGGCCGCCTCGACGGCGCGGTCGACGTCCTCCGCGCCGCAGCGCGGCACCTCGGCGATCGTCTCGCCGGTCGCGGGCGCGATCACCTCCATCGTCTCGCCGGAGGCTGCGTCGGCGAGCTCGCCGCCGATCAGGATCTTGTACTGCGTTGCCGTCGTGCTCATGGTTCCCTCCTTGCCTCAGACCGCTGGTATCTCCGCCGCCTCGACCGCCTCGGTCACCCGTGCCGCTCCGCGTCGAATGACTCCAGTGTCGCGCATCACGCGCTGCGCGAGCGCGACGGGGATCACCGTGACGACTATGACGAAGAACGCTACGACGTTGACGACCGGAAGCTGCGCACCGCGCTGGATGTTGTCGAGAATGAAGATCGGGAGCGTTTCCTGTGCCCCCGCTGTGAACGTCGTCACGATCACCTCGTCGAACGAGAGCGCGAAGGCGAGCAGACCGCCGGCGACGAGCGCAGTCGAGAGCACCGGCCAGACGACGAAGCGGAAGGTCTGCCAGCCGTCGGCGCCGAGGTCGTACGACGCCTCGATCAGCGAGGGCGAGCTGCGGCGCAGCCGGGCGACGACGTTGTTGTAGACCACCACGACGCAGAAGGTCGCGTGGCCGATGACGATCGTCCACAACGACGGCGTCAGCTTCGCGGTGCTGAACAGGAACGAGTTCAGCGCCATGCCGGTGATGATCCCCGGCAGGGCGAGCGGCAGGACGAGGAGGAACGAAATCGCCTCCCGGCCGAAGAAGCGGAAACGCGCGACGGCGGCCGCGGCCATCGTGCCGAGCACCAGTGCCGCTCCGCTCGCGAGGAGACCCGCCCTGACCGACAGCCACAGTGAGCTGCGCACATCGGGGTCCTGCCAGGCGACGTGGAACCAGTGCAACGTCCAGTTCGTGATCGGCCAACCCTGGATGTTCGAGCCGTTGAAGGCGTAGAGAGCGATGATGAGGAGCGGGATCCAGAGGAACGCGATCACGAGCACGGAGCAGACTGCGAGCGAGATGCGCGTCGACCTGCTGCTCATAGAGCCTCGAATGCTCCCAGCTTCCGGGCGAGCACGAGGTAGACGCCCATGATCAGCATCGGGATCGTCGCGAATGCCGCGGCGAAGGGGATGTTCGCCTCGCCGACGAAGCTGTAGACGACGTTGCCGATGAACTGGGAGCTCGTGCCGCCGACGAGCAGCGGAGTGATGTAGTCGCCGAGCGTCAGCGCGAACGTGAAGATCGAGCCGGCCACGAGGCCAGGCAGCGCCAGCGGGAGGACCACGGAGCGGAATGTCTTGAAGCCGCGCGCCCCGAGGTCGGCCGACGCTTCCAGGTACGACTCCGGGATCCGCTCCAGCGCCGCGTAGACAGGCAGCACCATGAACGGCAGCCAGACGTACGAGAAGACGATCCACATCGCCCAGTTGGTGTACGAGAGGTTCTGATCCGGGAGCCCGAGCTCGTTCAACGACCAGTTGATCGCGCCGTTGTGAGCGAGGATCGTCTGCCACGCGTAGACCCGGACGAGATAGCTCGCCCAGAGCGGCAACAGCACCATCACGAACAGGACCGCCCTCGTCCGGTGACTCGCAAGCCGGGCCATGAAGAAGGCGAGCGGGAAGGCGAGCACCGCGTCGGTCAGGGTCACGGCAGCAGCCATCTCGAGCGTCAGTGCAGCGATGTGGAGATACGGCTGGCCCGTGGAGAAGATGAGCCGGTAGTTGGCGAGCGACCAAGTGTGCTCGATGGTCGCCGTGAAGGAGTTCGCGGTCCAGAAAGCCGAGACGACGAGCGCGGCGAGCGCCCCGACGTAGACGAGCAGGAACACCACGAGCGGCGGCGTCAGGAGAGCGAGCGCCTTGAGCCACGGCTGTCGCCAGAGAACCCCTGTGATACGCAGACGGGCCCGCCGTGCCGGCGGGCCCGTCCCGAGTGCGCCGGCGTCAACCGCCAAGCGTCACCCCTTGATCTGCGTCCATGCCTGCTCCCAGGCGTTGTAGTCCATGCAGCTCTGCTTCTTCGTCCAGCTGCATGCCGGGATGGGTGTCTTCCAGAACTTGATCTTCTTGTAGTAGGACGCCGGCTCGTTGAGGTGATAGCCCGCGCACGAGCCCTTCTTGATCTTGTTCATGTACGGGCACGCCTTCGGGTTGACCGGGGTCTCGCCGAAGACGAGCGCCTGCTTCGCCTCCACCGGGGGAGTCGTGACGTACTTCATCCACTCGTACGCGCAGTTCGGGTGCGGCGCCTTGCTCGCGAGCATCCACGTGTCGGCCCAGCCCGTCGTCGGCACGGGGACGACCTCCTTGACCGGAACATGCGCCGCTTTGAGCTGCAACGTCTGGTAGGGCCAGCCTGCACCGAGCCACACGTCGCCGTTCCTGAACGACGCTTCCTCGTCGGGCGCGTAGTTCCAGAACCGCTTCAGCAGCGGCTTCTGCCGCTTCAGCAGCTTCACGGTCGCGGTCAGCTGCGCCTTCGTCAGCTCGTACGGATCCTTGATTCCGAGGCTCGGCTTCGTTTGCTCGAGGTAGAGCGCCGCGTCTGCGATCTGGATCGGATTGTTCGGAATCGTCACGTGGCCGGCGTACTTCCTGCCGTAGATCGCGCTCCAGTTCCTCGGCGCCGGCTTCACCTTCTTGGTGTTGTAGATCAGGGTGTTCGGACCCCACTGGACGGACACGCCGTAGTGGACGCCTCCAACCGTGTTGTGCGACGGTGACTTGAACGCCGGCAGGAACTGCTTCCAACTGGGGATCAGGCCGATGTTGACGGCCTTTACGTCGTGGGCGTAGATGAGCCTCAGGCTCGCATCGCCCGAGGCGGAGACGAGATCCCACTGGCCGCCACCACCGCCGCCGTTCGCGTGCATGAGCGCGAACATCTCGCCCGACGAGCCCGCGTCCTTACGGTGGATGATGCAGCCGGTCTGCTTCTGAAACTTGTTGGCGAACGACTTATCGCTGTACGCCGTCCACTCGATCAGGTTCAGCCGACCCTCGCCCTTACCGATCTTTGCCGGCAGGCCGCTACCGGCCTGGACGGTCGCCGCAGTGATGCTGAACGCCGCCCCGATCGCCGCGACGCCCACGACGGCGAAGACGTGCCTCCTCCGAATCCTCCTCACGTGCTCTCCTTCCCGATCTCATACGTGTGCTCCGGCCGCCACGAGAGGCGGACCCGCTTGCCTTGCTCCGCGAGCGCCTCCTGCGAGGACGTCTCGAGGTTCTGCCGGACGACGACGAGCTCGCCGCCCGCATCGAGGTCGACGACGTACCGCGTGACCATGCCGACGTAGACGACCTCCCGAACGGTGCCGCCTTCGCCCTGACCGGCGTTCTCGTCCGCCATCCGGATCTTCTCCGGGCGGATCGTGAAGCGCCGACCGGCCCGCTCGAGGACGTTCGAGACGCCCACGAAACCGGCGACGAACTCCGTCTGCGGGTGCTCGTATACCTCCGCCGGCGTTCCCACTTGCTCGATCCGGCCCTCGTTGAACACCGCGAGCCGGTCGCTCATCGTCAGCGCCTCCTCCTGGTCGTGCGTGACGTAGACGAACGTGATCTCGAGGTCGCGCTGCAGCCCCTTCAGGAAGATCTGCATCTCCTGGCGCAGCTTCAGGTCGAGCGCGCCGAGCGGCTCGTCGAGAAGGAGCAACGGCGGACGATTCACGATCGCACGCGCGAGCGCGACCCGCTGCCGCTGGCCGCCCGAGAGCTGCGTAGGCTTACGGCTGCCGAGCCCCGGCAGGCGGACTCTTTCGAGCACCTCCTCGGCACGTGCGCGGCGGTCGCGGCGCGGGATGCCCTGCACGCGCAGCCCGTACTCGACGTTCTCGGCCACGGTCATGTGCGGAAAGAGCGCGTAGTCCTGGAAGACGGTGTTGACGGCGCGTTGCGAGGGAGCGACGCGCGTCACGTCGATGCCTTGCAGCTCCACGCGGCCGGCATCGGGACGCTCGAAGCCGGCAATGACGCGCAGCGTCGTCGTCTTGCCGGAGCCGGAGGGGCCGAGGAGCGTGAAGAACTCCCCCGCCGGGATGTCGAGGTCGACACCGTGCACCGCCACGACGTCGCCGAAGGCGCGGTGGATGCCGCTCAGGCGGACAGCCGGGGAAACGGCCGTCGGCTCGCTGTCAGCCTCCGTCGGCGCCAGCGTCGCCAAGTGCCTCCTCAAGCAGGCCGAGCCCGCGCTCGAGCTCCTCGTCCGCTGCCGTCAGCGGCGGCAGGAGCCGGATCACGTTCCCGTCGAGGCCGCACGAGAGGAGGAGCAACCCCTTCTCGAACGCGGCCGCGGTCGTCGCCTTCGCAGCGTCGGGCGTCGGCTCCCGCAGCTCGAGCGCCAGCATCGGGCCGAGCCCCCGCACCTCGCCGACGAGCGGGTGCCTCGCTGCCATCTCCTCGAGCCGCGTACGCAGGAGCGAGCCGACCTGGGCGGCCCGCTCGGCGAGGCCGGGCGCGGTCAGCTCGTCGAGCACGGCCAACGCAGCCGCGCACGCAACGGGATTGCCGCCGAACGTGCCGCCCAGCCCGCCGACGTGGACGGCGTCCATGAGCTCCGCGCGACCTGTCACCGCAGCGAGTGGCAGTCCGCCGCCGAGCGTCTTCCCGCTGACGAGCAGGTCCGGCTCGACGCCCAGCTGCTCGATCGCCCACAGCGTGCCGGTGCGGCCGCAGCCCGCCTGTACCTCGTCGTCGACGTAGACGATCCCGTGCTCGTCGCAGATCTGGCGAAGCGCTCGCACGAACTCGGGCGGCATGGGGATGAAGCCGCCCTCGCCCTGCAGCGGCTCGAGCACGATGCAGGCGACCGAACGCGGGTCGACGTCCTGCCTGAAGAGAAGCTCGAGGCTCGCGAGCGCATCCTCTGTCGAGATCCCGCGGAACGGGTACGGAGCGGCGACGCGGTGGACGTCCGTGGCGAGAGGACCGAAGCCCTGCTTGTAGACGAGCTTCGCCGTCATCGCCATCGTCAGGCTCGTGCGTCCGTGGAAGGCGCGGTCGAAGACGACGACGCCCGGTCGCCCCGTCGCCGCGCGCGCGATCTTGACCGCGTTCTCGATCGCCTCGGCGCCCGAGTTGAGGAGGATCGACTTCGTCTTCGAATCGCCGGGCCAGAGCTCGTCGAGCCTGCGGCAGAGCTCGACGTACGGCTCGTACGTCCCGACCATGAAGCACTGGTGGAGGTAGCGATCGACTTGCTCGTGGATCGCCGCGACGACTGCCGACGGGCCGTGGCCGAGGTTCTGGCACGCGATGCCGCCGGCGAAGTCGAGGAACTCGCGGCCGTCGACGTCCCAGACGCGGGCGCCTTCGGCACGGGCGACCACGAGGGACGGCGTCGAGACGCCGCGGGCGACGTAGCGTTCGCGTGCCGCGAGGACCCGTTCGGCGGCGTCTGCGCGTTCCTCCACGGACATCTGCAGCTCGATTATCTCCTGCGCGATGCCGCTGGGACAAGCGCAAGCTGCCTCGCATTGCGAGGCGGGTAGCCCTGCTGCCTGCGCAATCCGCGGTCTCTACGCCGTTTCGAACGTGCCGAAGCGGAGCTCGCTGTCGTAGTAGAAGCGCGTCGCGTCGACGCGTTCCATGTACTCCTCGCGATGCTCGGCGACGAACGCGTTGTACGCGTCCGCCGACTCCCAGCGGTCGACGACGAGGTAGCGAGTCGGTGCCTCGACGTCGCGCAGCAGCTCGGTACCGATGTAGCCGCGGCCCTGCCGGAAGAACTCCGCCCACTCGCCGTCGGTTCCATAGACGCGCTCGAACCCCTCCGCGTCGCGCACCACCTCGTAGCTGAAGACGAGTGCGATCACCTGGCGGAGGATAAGGTCCGTCCCGTGAGCGCCGAGGCCGTTCCTGCGGAGCCCGAGGCCCGGGAGGAGTACGCCGGCGTCCTCCGCTTCTACCACCTCGCGAAGCGCCAGGAGTGGCAGGTCGACGACGTCCCGTGGGGCGAGATGCCATTCGTGCCGGAGGGAAAGGGGGCGCCCGAGCGCCAGGCGCGGCGCCGGGACATCTGGCGCTCGGTGATCATGCAGCAGCTCCAGGCGGACGTCTTCGCGTGCGAGATGGCCTCGCAGCTGCTGGCGGCGGCGCCCGACCCGGAGGCGCGCCTGTACTACTCGACGATGGTGCAGGACGAGTCGCGCCACACCGAAGCGTGGTTGCGGCTGATCGGCCAGCTGGGCGGTGAGGGGGAGCGCGACCCGTACCTCGACGAGCTCGCGCACATGTTTCTCGAGGCCGATCTGCTCGAGGAGAAGGTCTTCCTCATGCAGGTCTTCTTCGAGCGGCTGATCATCCCGCGCTTCCGGCTGATCGCCCGCTCTTCGCGTGGGACGCTGCTCGAGGACCTGTGCAACCGCCTGGCCGTCGACGACGGGATCCACCACGGGGCGGGCATGGCGTACGAGCGCGTGCTGCTGCAGTCGGCCGGGAAGAAGGTGCGCACCCGTCTCGTGGACGCGGCCAACACGATGCTCCCGATCTTCGCGCGGCATGTCCTCTGGCGGCCCAAGGCGCGCGAGGTGATCGGGACGCTGATGGAGGCGCGTGACCGCGAGCGACTCCGCGAGGAGCTCAATCACGGCGTGCGGCTCGCGAACTCTCTCGGCCTCGACGTCTCCGACGTCCGCCTGCCGGCCGGCTGAGCCATGGCAGCCGATCGGCAGCGGATCGAGGAGCTCGCTCGGAGCTACACCGCGGCCTGGTGCAGCCGCAATCCGGTGCACATCGCCGCGAACTACGCCCCGGGTGGGACCATCGCCATCAACGGCGGCGCGCCGGCCGGGATCGGCGAGGTTGCGGAGGCATTCATCAGCGCCTTTCCCGACATCGAGGTCTTCATGGACGACCTCGTCCTCCGGGACGACGGCATGGTCGAGTACCGCTGGACGTTCACCGGAACGAGCGCCGAGACCGGTAAGCGCGTGCGCGTCGCCGGCTCTGAGGAGTGGACGATCGAATTGGGGTTGATCGCCACCTCGTCGGGTCATTACGACCAGGCCGAGTACGACCGCCAGGTGCGCGAAGGAGCCGGTCCCTAGCGAATCCCGCCGCGCTCGAAGTGGGCGCGGAAGAAGTTCTCGCTCCCCGCGGTCGCCATCGCCGCAGACGCGCTGATCTCGAGCGCGAGCGCCGTTGCCGCCACGAGCTGCGCCAGCCGGTAGACCTTGCCGGGCCCGGCGCAACCCATCAGCTCGAGCCAGCGCTTGGGATCGGGCAGCGTCGTCCCACCTCCGACTGTCCCGACCTCGAGCCCGGGAAAGCGAATCGAGACGTGGAGCCCGCCCTCGACGCGCTGCTCCGTGCCGTGCGCCATCGAGCTCGTCGCAACGAGCCCGAGATCCTGACCGGTGGCGGCGAAGACCGCGGCGATCGCCGAGGCCGGGGTGAAGGCGACCGATTGCATGCCGGAGGCGACGGCGCCGTGCGTTCCCGCCCATGCGAGCTCCTCCAGATCGGCGACCTTCGTCCGGAGGACGCGCTCGATCGCCGTCTCGGTCAACGTCGTCTCGGCGATCACCGTTTTGCCGTGGCCCTGCTGGAAGTACTCGAACGACGGCTTCTTGTCGCCGCCCATGTTCGCCTCGAGAATCGTCCGCTCGACCGGCACGGGCGCCTGCGGCAGCACGTAGGCCATGTTCAGCGCGTACGCGTTGCGGGTCATCATGTTCGCGCCGAAGGCGTCGCCGGTGGTGAAGCGCCAAAGGACGTGGCACATGGGGCCGACGACGTGCGTCTTGGCCTCCCGTAAGACCGCGTATCTGGACAGCTCAGGCCGGTCGGTCTCGCGCAGGAACTCGCGCATCGCCGGCACTCGGCCCTCGATCCAGCGCGCCAGCGCGAGGGCGTCTCCCGAGTCTTTGCAGATGAAGCACGATGCTCGGGTAATCCTGTCGGCGATCACGTATGTTCGGCACCCGCCGGACTGCGCGATCACCTTCGCGCCGCGCTGCACCGAAGCGGTCAGCCCGCCCTCGGTGTGGGCCAGCGGCACGACGACCTCCTCGTCCGCCCGGCCTGTCTCGACGACGTCCCCGTCCTCCGACAGCTCGTACTCGCCGAGGGAGACTGCGAGCTGCGCCACCGAGACCGGGATCGACACCAGGCCGGCCACCGACTCGGCGGCCTTCGCGTACGGCTCGAGATCGAGCTCGGGCAGCCCGAGCGCCTGCTGGCGCGAGCGCACCGCAGCTGCGTCGTTCTTACGGGAAAGTCGCATCGGGCGGAGGCTATAACCTCGCCTCGTGCCTGCAACACTCATCGACGGCAAGGCGCTTGCGGCGAAGGTGCGGGAGGAGGTTGCCGCGGCCGTCGCCGAGGTCGGCCACGTCGGCCTCGCCACCGTGCTCGTCGGCGACGACCCCGCGTCGCACATCTACATCGACCTGAAGCAGAAGGCGGCGACGCAGGCGGGGATGGACGCGCGCGACCTGAAGCTTCCGGCCGACACGCCCGAGGAGGAGTTGCTGGCGACGATCGCCGAGCTCAACGCCGACGACGGCGTCGACGGTGTCCTCGTCCAGCTCCCGCTGCCGGACCACATCGACGAGACGCGCGTGATCGAGGCGATCGCGCCGGCCAAGGACGTCGACGGCATCCATCCCCTCAACGCGGGCCGGCTCTACCTCGGCCGTCCCACGCTCGTCCCGGGCACGCCGCTCGGGATCATGCGGATGCTCGACGAGTACGAGATCCCGCTCGAGGGCGCGCGTGCAGTCGTCATCGGTCGTTCCGCGATCGTCGGGAAGCCGATGGCGCATCTCCTCCTCCAACGCAACGCGACCGTCACGATCTGCCACTCGCGCACGCAGGACCTGCAGCGGCACACGCTCGACGCCGACGTCCTCGTCGCCGCCGTCGGGAGCACGCACCTCATCTCCGCCGACATGGTCAAGATGGGCGCGACGGTGATCGACGTGGGGATGAACCGCGACGAGGACAGCCGCAGGGTGCTCGGCGACGTCGATCCGAGCGCGATGGACGAGGCGGCCTACATGACCCCGGTACCCGGCGGCGTGGGGCCGATGACGATCGCGATGGTGCTCCAGAATGCCGTTACGGCAGCGCGATTGCGCCAGCCAGCAGCCATTGCAAGTCGGAAGAACTGAGCTAGACTCCGGCCTGTTTCAGCAAAGGTCGGCGGCTCGGTGCCCGGGCCGTCGTTTTTCTGCAAGGAGGAAGGGTTGGCTGAGGGCACCGTAAAGTGGTTCTCGAACGAGAAGGGCTACGGCTTCATCGAGCGTGAAGGCGGCGATGACGTCTTCGTTCACTTCTCGGCAATCGCCGGGGACGGCTACAAGTCGCTGACCGAAGGCCAGCGCGTCGAGTTCGAAGTCGTTCAGGGCGACAAAGGCGCACAGGCCGCGAACGTCCAGGCTGTCTAGAGAACCTGTCGGAGATACCGCTTGAAAGGGCCCCTGACGGGGCCCTTTCTGTCTCGCTTCGCCCGCTCCGCTTTCCGCTCGCGAGAACCGCTGCCGGCGGACGCTGGTGAGCCGCGCCCGCGCATGTCGGGCGCGGCGGCGCACACGTTTTGCGAGGATCGAACGCGATGGCGATTGACCGCGAACAGCTTCTCCACGTCGCGCACCTGGCGCGGCTCGAGCTGCGCGAGGACGAGGTCGAGCGGCTCGAGGGGCAGCTGAACGACATCCTCGAGGCCGTTTCGAAGGTCGCGGAGCTCGACCTCTCGGATGTGCCGCCGACCTCGCATCCGCTCGAGGTCGTCAACGTATGGGCCGCCGACGAGCCCCGTCCCTGTCTGACCGTCGAGGAGGCGTTGGCGAACGCGCCCGAGCGCGAGGGCGACTTCTTCAAGGTGCCGCCCGGAGGCGGCGCCGCGTGATCGACACGCTCCGGCTCACGGCCGAGGAGGCGAAGCGGCTTCTCGAGACGCGCGAGATCTCCGGGGCGGAGCTCTTCGCGGCCTATCGCGCGGCGATCGACCAGCGTGACGAGGAGCTCCATTGCTACCTCCATGTCTGTGACGACCAGGGCGGGGACGGCCTGCCGATCGCCCTCAAGGACGTGATCGGGACGAAGGGGATTCCGACCACTGCGGGCTCGAGGATCCTCGACGGCTACGTGCCCGTCTACGACTCGACGGTCGTCGAGCGGCTGAAAGCGCACGGCTTGAGGATCCTCGGCAAGACGAACACCGACGAGTTCGCGATGGGCTCCTCGACCGAGAACTCGGCCTTCGGCCCGTCGCACAACCCGTGGGATCCCTCGCGTGTGCCGGGCGGCTCGGGCGGCGGCTCGGCCGCCGCAGTCAGTGCCGGTCTCGCTCCGTGGGCACTCGGCTCCGACACGGGCGGCTCGATCAAGCAGCCTTCCGCTCTCTGCGGGAACGTCGGCCTGCGCCCGACCTACGGCACCGTCTCGCGCTACGGCATCGTCGCCTTCGCCTCGAGTCTCGACCAGGTCGGCCCGGTCGCGCGCACCGTGCGCGACTGCGCCTTCCTCTACTCCATCATCGCCGGCCGTGACGAGTGCGACACGACGACCGTCCAGCTGCCGCAGCCCGTCGAGCTGCCGGAGACGGACGAACTGCGCGGGCTGCGCGTCGGCGTCCCGAAGGAGCTGAACCAGGCAGAAGGCATCGAGCCCGGCGTGGCGGCGGCGGTGCAGGTCGCGATCGCGAAGCTCGAGGAGCTCGGGGCCGAGGTGGGGGAGTGCTCGCTGCCGCTCTCCGTCGAGTACGGGATGCCTTGCTACTACCTGATCGCCCCCGCCGAGGCGTCCTCCAACCTTGCGCGCTACGACGGCGTCCGTTACGGCTACCGCGCCACCGCCGACGAGCGGCTCGAGATGTACGAGCGGACGCGCGAGGAGGGCTTCGGCGACGAGCCGCAGCGGAGGATCATGGTCGGGACGTACGCGCTTTCTGCCGGTTACTACGACGCGTACTACGGCCAGGCGCAGAAGGTGCGGACGGTGATCAAGCGCGAGCACGACGCGCTCTTCGACACCTTCGACGCGCTCGTCTCGCCGACCTCGCCCACGGTGGCCTTCCCACTGGGCGCCCGCGCCGCCGACCCACTCGCGATGTATCTCTCCGACCTGCTCACGATCCCGTCCTGCATGGCCGGCCTGCCCGGGCTCAACGTCCCGTGCGGGCTCTCGGAGGGACTGCCGGTCGGTCTGCAGCTCATCGGGCCGCAGTTCGCCGAGAACACGCTCTTCCGGATCGGGCACGCGCTCGAGCAGGCGCTCGGCTTCGACCCGGTGCCGGAGCGTCTGCGATGACGATGCGGTTCGAGGATCCGGCGGCGGAGTTCGTGCTCGCGGTCGAGCGCGTGTTCGGCGAGCATCCGCGCGTGCTCGACGGCTCGCGCGCCGTCCTCGTCGGCGACGTGAAGCTCCAGCTCGAGGCCGGCGAGCGCGAGCTGTGGCTGATCGAGACGCATGGACCGCTCGAGCACCGGGTCGCGATGGTCCACGTCCACGAAGACGTCGAGGATGCGCTTCGCGAGGCCAAGGAGAGGCTCGATGGCCGGGCCTGACTGGGAGCTCGTGGTCGGGCTCGAGGTGCACGCGCACCTGAAGACCCGCACGAAGATGTTCTGCCGCTGCGAGCTCGAGTACGGCGGTGCAGAGAACACGCACACCTGTCCCGTCTGCCTCGCGCATCCGGGTGCGCTTCCCGTCCCGAACGGACGCGCGATCGAGATGACCATCCTGCTCGGCCTCGCCCTGGACTGCGAGATCGCCGAGCACGCGGTCTTCGCGCGCAAGAACTACTTCTACCCCGACCTGCCGAAGGGCTACCAGATCAGCCAGTACGAGGCCCCGCTCTGCGGCCCCGGCCGGTTCCTCCTTCCTACGGCCGAGGGCGAGCGTGCGGTCGGCATCGTGCGCGCCCACCTCGAGGAGGACGCGGCGAAGACCGTCCACGCAGGCGGCGCGACCGGCCGCTCGGTCGGCGCGGAGTACAGCCTCGTCGACTTCAATCGCGGAGGCACGCCGCTGCTCGAGATCGTCAGCGCTCCCGACCTGCGCTCGGCGGACGAGGCGATGTCGTACCTTCGCCTCCTGCGGCAGACGATCCGAGAGCTCGGGATCTCGGACGCGGACATGGAGAAGGGCACGCTCCGTGCAGACGTGAACGTCTCGGTGCGGCGTGCCGGCGAGGAGGGTTTCCGGCCGCGGTGGGAGATCAAGAACATGAACTCGTTCCGCTTCATCGGGCGCGCGATCGAGGCCGCTTTCCGGCAGCAGGCCGCCGCGCACGAGAGCGGGGAGGAAGTCGTCCAGTCGACCTACGACTACGACCCCGACACCGACCGCCTGACGGTGCACCGCTCGAAGGAGGAGGCGGACGACTACCGCTACTTCCCCGAGCCGGACCTCGTGCCGGTCGAGCCACCGGCGGAGCTTGTCGAACGGCTCCGCGGGCAGGTTCCCGAACGACCTTCCGAGCGGATCCGGCGGTACGCGGAGCAGCATGGACTTCGAGCGGTCGGTCGAGCTCGTCCTGACGGGCAACGAGCGCAAGGCGGCCCTGCTCGCCGAGGCCGGGCTCCCGTGGCCGGAGGCGGCAGCGGTGGCGATGAACCGCGGCGACTTCCTGCCGGAGAACGCCTCGGCACTCGCCCGGATCGTGCAGGCGAACGTCACGCGCGAGGCGCTCGACGAGGCGTTCGCCGCCGCGGTCAACGGGCCGATCGACGCGGAGGAATATCTCTCCCGCGGCGCCCTCGGTGACGAGGACGCGCTGGCCCCGGTGATCGAGGCCGTCATCGCGGCGCACCCGGACCAGGCCGAGACCTACCGCGGAGGCAAGGAGGGCGTGCTCGGCTTCTTCGTCGGCCAGGTGATGCGCGAGACGCAGGGCAAGGCAGACCCGAAGGTCGTCAACCGGCTCCTGCGGGCGAAGCTTCAGCGAGGCTAGGGAGCTCGCGCAGCGCCGGGCTGGCGGTGCCGAGCGCCGCGGCGAGGACCACGGGAGCCGCCAGCGCGGCGATGGCGACGCGGGCCGAGGCGTGGGCGAGGAGGAGGCCGGCAACGAGCGGCCCGATCGGCGCCGACGCGGCACGCAGCGTGTTCGAAGCGGCCATCGCCCGGCCGAGCAGGCGGTCCGGGATGAGCGTGTACGAGTACGCGGCGATCGCCGAGTCCGTGTTCGGGAACCAGAAGGCGTGCACCGCGGCGGCGACGGCGAGCACGTAGACGTTCGGGTAGACGAGGAACGCCGCATAGACGAGCGCCATCCAGAACTCCGAGAGAAGGATCGCGCGCATGGGGAGGAGGCGCCGCAACAAGGGAGAGACGAGCGAGCCGGCCAGCAGCGTCACGCCCTGCAGCGCGACGAACCCACCGATCGCGGCGCTCGACAGCCCTTGCCGATGGGCAAGGATGATGACCGCGATCGGGGCACCGACGGCAACTAGGTTGCTCGCGGCGATCATCCCGATCGTCGTGCGGAGAAACGGGATGCTCCAGAAGTAGACGAGCCCCTCGCGAAAGGGCGTGCGTGTCCCGGGCACGCGCTCCTCCTGAAAACGGGTCCGCATCAGCAGGAGCGAAGCGGTCGAGAAGGCGTACGAGACGGCGTCGGCGAGAAACGGCACGCCGCGCGAGAGGCCGAAGAGCGCCCCGCCGATGGGCGGGGCCGCCAGGCGCACCGTCGACATGCGCGCCATCGTCACGCTCGAGGCGTCGGCGAGCTGCGGCTGCGGGACAACCGCTTTCATGGCCCCGCTGGAGCCCGACCGATAGACGACCGCCGCGCTCATGTCGACGAAAGCGACGACGGCGATCAGCCAGAACCTCACGTGCCCTGTCAGCACGGCCGCGGCGAGGAGTCCGAGCGCGATCGCACCGGCGGCGTCGGAGGCGATCATCAGCCTTCGGCGGTCGAACCGGTCGGCGGCCACTCCGGCCGGCGCGCTCAGCAGCACGAGCGGTGCGAACTCGACAGCCCCGACGTACCCCGTCTTCGCCGCCGAGCCGGTCACCGCGAGCGTGAGGAGCGGGTATGCGATCCCGGAGATGCTCGACCCGAAGGCCGAGAGCAGTCCGCCGCTCTGGAAGAGCAGGAAGTCGCGATTGCGCCGCAGGGGGACGAGCTCGGTCACGCCTCCATCGTCGCAGGCGCCAACTCCTCTGGTCTCCGCGCCGTCCGCACGTCCCGCGAGGCGGTCGCCGCGAATGCGATCGCTAGCAAGATCGCAGCGAGCACGAGCAGCATCGTCTTCGCGCCCCAGGCGACGATGCCATACCCGGCGAACAGGGCGCCGAGCGGGATCGAGCCCCAGGCGAAGAGCAGCATGGCACTCGCGACGCGGCCGTACAGGTGCTCCGGCACGAGGGCGTAGCGGTAGGCGCCGACGACCACGTTGAAGATCGGGCCGGTGACGAAGCCGGCGGCCGTCAGGACGCCGAGCGCGAGCGGGCTCGGGATCAGGAAGAGCGCCGCCGTCTGTGCCGGCCAGATCCAGAGCGAGCCGAGCACGACCACCTGCGGCGAGAAGCGCCGCTGCACGCGCGGTGCGACGAGCGCGCCGGCGATCGACCCGGCGCCGAGGATCGAGAAGACGCCGCCGATCAGCGCCGGGGAGGCGCCGAGGTCCTTCATCCGCACGATCAGCACGAGCCCGAGCGCCTGATGGACGAAGTTCGTCCCTGCCACGAGCCCGGTAACCGTGCGCAGGAAGCGCTCCCGCCAAAGCCAGACGAGCCCCTCGGACACCTCGGTGCGCAGATTCCGACCCTCGCGTCGCCGTTCGCCCTGGAACGCGGGTCGGATGAAGAGGAGGGAGACGAACGAGACCGCATACGACGCTGCGTCCGCCGCGAACGGCAGCAGCCGCGAAAGCCCGAAGAGCGCACCGGCGAGCGGGCTCCCGAGGAGGCTGGCGCCCTGCACCCGCGCCTGGTTCTGGGCAATCGCCTGCGGCAGCTGCTCCTTCGGTACCACCGCGGGCAGAGCCGCCGACTCGGAGAGCTGGAAGAAAACGAACAGGGTGCCCTCGATCGCGGAAGCGATCGCGAGCCACGCAAGCGGGGGTCGGCCGAGCGCGAGCCAGAGGGCGACGCTGCCGATTGCGAGCGCGCGGCCGGCGTCGGCGACCAGCATCACGTGCTTGCGGTTCCAACGGTCGACGTAGACCCCTGCCGGCAGGTAGACGAAGAGGAAGGGGAGGCTGCGGGCGAAGCCCACGATTCCCGCGTCACTCGGCGAGCCCGTGAGCGCGAGCACGAGGAGCGGAAATGCGAGCCCGCTCATCTCCGAGCCGACCGTCGAGACGACCTGCCCGCTCCAGAGGATGATGAAGTCGCGGTTGCGCCGCAGGGGGGTGAGCTCGGTCACACCTCGATCGTCGCAACGGAAACGGCGCGTGCCGTCCGCCGCGTCAGGAGGTAGCCCGCGCTGGCGAGGATGACGGCCGCCATGACCGCGAAGAGGATCCGGTAGTCGACGAGGGTCGAGAAGAGCGCGCCGGCGGCTATGGAAACCGTTTGGGCGAGGGACAGGGCGAGGTCGGCCGCAGCCGAGACACGGCCCTGGATCGAGAGCGGCGTCCTCAATTGCAACGCCGTGCCGAAGCCGACGACGAGCCACGCGACCGCGACGCCGGCGCACACGAAGGCGGCACTGACGATCGCGAGCGACGACAGGGTCAGCAGGATGGCGCAGCCGCTGAAGACCGCCATCGCAAAGCCGACCGTCCGAACGTCGCCGAGGCGACGGATCAGCGCAGCGCCCGTCAGGCCGCCGGCGATCGTTCCGATGCCCTGCAGCGTGCTCAGCACCCCGAAGAAGGAGGGGCTGCGCCCGAGGACGGAGATGACCGAGAAGATCAGGGTCTCCGCGAAGCCGACGACGAGCAGCGCGAGCGAGACTCCGAACACGAGCTGCCGCAGTGGCAGCGTTCGCCAGACGTGGCGGAAGCCCGCCGAGACCTCGACGAGGAAGCTCTGCTCGACCGTGTCTGCCTTCCGCTCCGGCACGCGCATCAAGGAGAGGAAGATCACCGACGCTGCGAACGTCGCGGAGTCGAGGATGGCAACCCAGCCGCCGCCGACGGCCGCGTAGATCGCTGCTCCTGCGAGCGGCGCGACGATCCGCAGCCCCTGAGTCGTCGACTGGAGCGCGCCGTTCGCCTCCGCGAGCAGCTCCTCCGGCAGCATCAGCCGCAGCAGCGCCGAGCGAGCGGGATAGAAGACGGTGCCGGCGAGGCCGTACGCGAGCGCGACGAGATAGATCAACCAGGCGTCACCGCGATCGTGGACGAGGAGCAGCAGGAGTACGAACGCCCCGAGCACGCAGTCCGCGGCGATCATCAAGCGTCGGCGCGGCAGCCGGTCGGCGAGCAGGCCGCCGAGCGGGGAGGCGAGCGAGCCTGCGCCGAAGACGAAGAACGTCATTCCGGCCGCCGCGCTCGAGCCGGTCAGCGACTTCATCCACACGGCGAGCACGATGAGCATCGCCCAGTCGCCGAACGCCGACATCGTCTGGCCCGCCAGCAGCAGCCGAGCGTCGCGGTGGGCGAGAAGCTGTTTCATCAGCCGGCGCGGAACACCTTGACGTCGCCGCTCACCGTGCGACCGCGCAGAACGACCGTCGGGGCTGGTTCGCCCTCGCCCACTACGGGCTCGCTGCCCAGCGGAACCTCCGACGAGAGGTCACCCGAGGTCGAGCCGGCGTCGACGTCGATGGCGGAGCCCTGGGCGATACCGACCTCGATGTCGCCGGAGACGCTCGTGAAGCGGACGTCGCCCGCCGTGACCAACTCGAACCGGATGTCGCCCGAGACCGTCTTCGCGTCCGCCGAGCCGGCCACCGGGCCGATGCGGACGTCACCCGACACGGTTTGTGCGGACATGTCCCCGTCGACCCGCTCGAGCTCGGCGTCGCCGCTGACCGTCTTGACGGTCGCGCCGCCGACGACCTCGCCGCGCACGCGGAGGTCGCCGGACACGGAATTCACCCCGAGCGGGCCGAAGTGCCCGTCGAGCTGCGTGTCCGCCGACGCGGTCTTGACCTTGACTCCGGCGCCGTGGGGCACGGAGGCGCGCACGCGCAGGTCGTTGGCGCCGAAGACGAGCGTGAACGGGGAGAGCGAGAAGCCGAACTTTCCCTTGCCGCGGTACGCGACCACGACGCGGTTGCCGTCCTGGTGGATCTCGAGCTCCTCGAGGAGGCGCTCGTCGCCGTCGACGGTGATGTTCGACTCCTCGCCCTCGGTCGTCTCGACCTCGATGTCGCCGGAGGGAATGCCGACCTCGAGCTCGAGAGGCAATGGAGTGTGGAAGCTGCGCTCGAGCATCTCAGGCGCCCCGGATCAGCCTCTTGACGCGGAGCCGGATCTCGCTGTCGCGAGGGAGCGGCCGCCGGTCGGGGCGGAGCGCCCTATCTTGGAGCGCGAGCACGGTGGTGTAGTCGGGGAACATGCCTCCTCCTTTCAGTTCCGGCCGTAGCCGGTGAGGCGGTTGCGGCTGCTGGACGACGTGCGGCGCGGCTCGACCGTGCGCTGAAGCGCCTGGACGAGCCACGTGTTGACGGAAGCGCCTTCGCGAGCGGCGGCGGACTCGACCCGCTGCTTGAGGCTCTCGGGGAGCCGCAGCGTGATGCGCGCCGAGAACGCCTCGTCGGCCTGCTCCGGCACGGTCCCGTCCTCACGGACGAGCACGAGCTGGAGGTCGTGGCCGGCGACGCGCAACTCGACATGTGCCGAGTCGAGCTGTTCGTTGAGCTCGAGCGCCGCCTCGGCGAGAGCGTCCTGGATTCTCCTGCCGAGGGACGCCTCGATTGCAACCGAGAGGAGGTCCGCCGCGCGCGACGTCTTCTCGTCGCCGAGTGCCGCGACACGAACGAGGTCCTCGCGGAGTGCCTGGATGAGACCGTCGATCTGCATGACGGCACTATGACATCAAGATGATGTCGTTGTCAAGTCAAACTGACGCCAATGTGACGACGGTGCGCTGTCAGCAGGCCGCCGAATCGCTCAGGAGCAGGGAAAACGCCTATCCGAGGCCGCAGTAGTGAGCCGTGTTCGGCCACGGCGAGAAGCCCCGTTGGCGCTCGGCCCGCACCGCGACCCAGATCTGCTCGAGGGGGCTCCAGTGGTCCGCCGTTCCCTTGTGGCGCAGCAGCCAGCCGCCGTACGTCTGCTGGAAGGCGAGGTCCATCTGGAGCCCGCCCCAATACGGGCTGCCCGAATCGGCCCAGCTGCCCTCGTAGCGGTGGATGCAGAGCCAGCCCCGGAGCTCGGGCGGATGGTTCGCGCGCCACCAGGCTCGACGTGCGCGGTGGCGCCAGCGCACCGCGAGCTGCCGGAGCGTCCCGAGCGAGCGAGTGGCGAGCGCTCGCGAGCCGCCTGCCGGCGGGCGCCCACGGATGACCGTCAGCCAGTGGCGCGTGCCCGCACGGAAGTGGCGGATGTGGCGCTGCCAGGCAGCTGCCGTCCGCAGCTCCCAGCGCGACGGCCCCTGTTCGGAGGAAGTCGAGCCGACTGTCGTGCTGGTGGTCGTACTGGATTCGGTGTTGCTCGAGCCCGCGGCGGCCGCAGCCGCAGTGGCCATGCCTGCGAACGCGAGCAGCAGCCCGCAGGCCAGGATGGAGCGCCGCAATTCGTTACCTCCCTGGGCGATTGCAAGTCGGAGGCCGAGCGGGCGGGAGGCGCCCCTGTTGGACGAGCACCGCTCGGCGCGGCTTATGCGATCGTTCGGCCGAGCGTAGCTACAGACGCCACGTTAGTGCACTGTTAAGGCAACGCTTGTAACTCAGCGAGGGGCTATTTTCGGCGGAAATGCCGACGGAATGTGCGTAGGCGCGACGAAACCTGCGTAAAGCAGTACCGCGCCGACGGCTATGCCTACCGCGCTCCCCGTGGCTCCGAGCCCGGCGAGCCCGCTGCCCGTCGCCGCTGCGGCGACTCCGGCGACGATCAGTCCGTTGCCGAGTGGGCGGCGCCGGAAGGAGCGTACGGCGACAAAGACGACGGCGAGCGTCCCGGCGATGTTCGCGACGATCGCGAGTAACCGCGCCGGCAGGAAGGCGAGGTGGTCCTGCGCCGGAGGGATGCCGTGCGCGGCGAAGACGCCGTGCACGGGCATCGCCAGCGAGACGCCGACGGCGAGGCCGAGGTAGACGAGCGCTGCCGGACCGGCCCGGTGCCGTCCGGCGAGCAGAAGCGAGCCCGCGCCGAGCAGCGGCGCGGTCAGCAGAGCGCCTGCCGAGTAGTAGACGCGGAACGTCCGCCCGTCCCAGCCTGCGGCCTCGCCCCACGCGATCGCCGCCGCGGAGACCGCATACGCGCCCAGCGCTGCTCCCCACGCAAGCAACTCAGGCCGCCCACTACTCCGGTAGCGCGCCGCCAGGAGGCCCGCAAGCCGGAGCGCGACCAGTGCCGCGCCGAAGGCAACCAGAGCGTCCACGTCCCAGCAGACTAGAACGCTACGGTTGGAGCGTGGCGACGAAGCGCTACCTGTTCACGCCCGGCCCGACGCCCGTGCCGCCAGAGGTGCTCGCGGCCGTCGGAAAGCCCGTGCTGCACCACCGTAGTCCCGAGTTCCTGCCGGTCTACGAACGGGTCCTCGCCCGCCTGCGCGAGGTGTGCCGGACGGAGAACGACGTTCTCCTCTTCGGCGCCTCCGGCACCGGCGCCTTCGAGTCGGCCGTCGCGAACCTCGTCTCGCCGGGCGAGCGGCATCTCGTCGTCTCGGCCGGGAGCTTCGGCGAGCGCTGGGTCGCGATGACGACGGCCTACGGGGCCGAGGTGGACGTCCTCCGCTACGCCTGGGGCGAGACGCCCGACCCCGACGACTTGCGGGCACGTCTGACCGAGCGCGAGGCCAGGGCGGTCTGGATCGTGCACTCCGAGACCTCCACCGGTGTCGTCGCGGACGTGCGCGCCCTCGCGGCCGCGGCCAGGGACGCAGGCTCGCTTGTCGTCGTCGACGCGGTCTCCAGCCTCGGCGCGGTGCCTTGCGAGACCGACGCCTGGGGTCTCGACGTCGTCGTCTCGGGCTCGCAGAAGGCGCTCATGTCCCCGCCGGGCCTCGGTCTCGCCGCCGTCTCCGAAGGCGCGCTGGCCGCGACCGGATCGTCGCCTCGCTTCTACTTCGACTGGGCGCGAACGCGGAAAGGGCAGGAGACGCTCGACGCGCCTGTCACGCTGCCTGTCTCGCTCGTCGCCGGGCTCAACGTCGCCCTCGACCTCTTGCTCGAGGAAGGGCTGGAGGCTGCGTTCGACCGTCATGTCCGGCTCGGCCGGGCGGCGCGCGCCGGCGTGAAGGCGCTCGGCCTCGAGCTCTTCTCGCCGGACGAGGACCGCAGCGCGGTCGTGACGGCCGTTCGCGCTCCCTCGGGCGTCGACTCGGGCGACGTCATCCGGGGCGTCCGCGACCGCTTCGGAATCACGATCGCGAACGGCCAGGGCGAGTTGAAGGGCAAGATCTTCCGCCTCGGCCACATCGGCTGGTTCGACGTCTTCGACATCACCACTCAGATCGGGGCGGTCGAGCTCGTCCTTGCCGACCTCGGCGCGGACGTCGAGCGCGGCGTCGCAGTTACGGCGGCGTTAGAAGCCTTCAGCTCCGAGCCGTCTCGCACGTGACGCAACGCGTCTTGGTGCGGGAGCCGATCTCCGACGCCGGTGTCGACCTGCTCCGCTCGCGTTTCGACGTGGACATCGACGCCGATAGCGCTCTCGAGGAGATCATCGGCGGCTACGAAGCGATCGTCGTCCGGTCCGCGACGAAGCTGACTGCCGACCTGATCGACCGTGCCGAGCGGCTGAAGGTGATCGGACGGGCGGGTGTGGGCGTCGACAACGTCGACGTCGACGCCGCGACGCGGCGCGGGATCATCGTGGCAAACGCGCCGGAGTCCACGGTCGTCTCCGCCGCCGAGCACACGATCGGCCTCCTCGTCGCGCTCGCCCGCAACATCCCGCAGGCGCACGCCGCGCTGAAGCAGGGCCGGTGGGAGCGCGGCGCCTACGGCGGGATCGAGCTCGCGGGCAAGACGCTCGGAGTGCTGGGGTTCGGTCGGATCGGACAGCAGGTCGCCCGCCGCGCGCTCGGGCTCGGGATGCGCGTCGTCGCCTACGACCCGTACGTGGCCGCCGAGCGGTTCCGCGAGCTCGGCGCCGAGCGTGTCGAGTCGCCGGAGGACGTGTACGCCGCCGCGGACTTCCTGACCCTGCACCTGCCGCTCACGGCGGAGACACGCGGTTCCGTCGACACCGCCGCGTTCGAAGCGATGCGACCCGGCGTACGGATCGTCAACGCCGCCCGGGGCCTGCTCCTGGACGAGGACGCGCTGGTCGCGGCGCTGCGTTCCGGCAAGGTCGCCGGCGCGGCTCTCGACGTGTTCGTCGAGGAGCCGTACTCGGGCCCGCTGCTCGAGCTCGACACCGTCGTCGTCACGCCGCATCTCGCAGCGTCGACCGGGGAGGCGCAGGACCGCGCGGGCGTCATCGTGGCGGAGCAGGTCGCCGCCGCCCTCGAGGGCGGGCTCGTCTCGAACGCCGTCAACATCCCGGTGATCGGCGCCGACGATCTTGAAGTCCTCGGGCCGTACGTGCCCCTCGCGTCCCGTCTCGGCAGGATCGCGATGGAGCTCTCCGGGGGCTCCGCCGAGGAGATCGTGATCACCGTCTATGGCGGCCTCGCCGACTACGACGCGCGCCTCCTCACCGTCGCGGCGCTCAACGGAGCCTTCCAGGGCCGCGCCGACCGGCCGGTGAACTACGTCAACGCGCCGCTCATCGCGGCTGAGCGCGGCATCGAGGTACGGGAGGAGCGTTCCCGCTCGGCGCGCGACTACACGAACCTCGTCCGCGTGGAGCTCCGCAGCCAGGGCTCGAGCCTCCGGGTCGCTGGCACGACGATCGGCCGCGACCACCGGCCGTGGCTCGTGAACGTCCTCGGCTTCGAGATCGAGTTGGAGCTCGCTCCGCTGTTCGTGCTGTGCCTCTACGACGACGTGCCCGGCGTGATCGGCCGCGTGGGGACGCTGTTCGGCGAGGCGGGCATCAACATCGCCGGCATGACCGTCTCGCGCAGCCGGCGCGGCGGCAAGGCGCTGATGGCGCTAACGGTCGACGCGGCCCCGCCGCCGGAGCTCGTGGAGCGGCTGCGCGGCGAGGGCTTCGACGACGCGCACGTGCTCGAGCTAGGCCCCGTCGCCGAGTAGACGTCACGACCCGCTCGGCGCAGCCGGCCCGCGCGGATCGAGCCGGATCACCGTCCGCCGCACCGCAGCCTGGACCTTCTCCACGATCTGGAAGCGGCCGAGGTCCGACACGACGTGCTCGATGTCCCTCTGCTCGTGCCCCGGAACGAGGAGGAACGTCGTCGGATCCTCGCGCACGCGCTCGTATTCGGCGAGACTGGCTTCGACGCGATGCGTGCAGCTCGGATCCGCGCACTCGCAGACGAATTCGGTCCCGGTCGCGTCGAAGCGCTCCGCGCTCTCGGCTATTCGCTCGTTGACGTCCCGAAAGAGTGCTTCGGTCGTCGCACGGCGCTCGTGCTCGTTCACGTCGTCTCCCTTCGTGTGTCGTCTCCCGCATGGACAACGGCGGACCCCCGGCGAGGGTTTCGCGAGGGCTACGGTGCGGCCGTGGAACGCTGGCCGGAACCGGTCGCGCGCGTCGCCGAGGTGCTGAAGCGCTCGGGGATCGACGCGCGGGTGGAGGAGTTCCCGGAGGGGACGCCGACCGCGGGCGCCGCGGCGAAGGCGGTCGGCGCCTCCCGCGCCCAGATCGTCAAGTCGCTCGTCTTCGTCTGCGACGGCCGCCCGACGCTCGCGCTCGTCCCGGGCGACCGGCGGGCCGACGAGAACAAGGTCGCCGCTGCCGCGGGAGCGCGGTATGCGCGCGTCGCGCGGCTCGACGAGGTCGTCGCCGCCACGGGTTTCGAGCCGGGAGGCGTCGCGCCGTTCCCGGTGCCCGGCATCTCGCAGGTGCTGATCGCGGGAGAGCTGCTCGCACACGACCGGGTCTGGATCGGAGCAGGCTCCGAGTGCCATATGGCCGGGCTCTCGCCGGTCGACCTCGCAAGGGTCACGCGCGCCCGCACGGCCGATCTGAGCTAGCCAGACGGGTACGATTCGCGGCCAGCCCCCGACCGAAGGGACGAGCCGCAGATGCGCGAGACGAAGAAGATCTGGATGAACGGCGAGCTGGTCGACTGGGCCGACGCGACGGTCCACGTCGGAACCCACGGCCTGCACTACGGCTCGGGCGTCTTCGAGGGGATCCGCGCCTACGAGACCGAGCGAGGCACCTCGGTCTTCCGTCTTACCGACCACCTCGAGCGGCTGCACCGTTCGGCGCAGCTCCTCTACATGGAGCTCCCGTTCTCGGTCGAGGAGCTGCGCGCGGCGACGTGGGACGTGATCGGAGCGAACGAGCTGCCGTCGTGCTACCTCCGGCCGATCGCCTTCGTCGGCTACGGCGAGCTCGGCGTCTCGGCGGTGGGGAACCCGGTCGACGTCGCGATCATGTCGTGGCCGTGGGGGGCGTATCTCGGCGAGGAGGGCCAGCAGAACGGGATCCGCGCCAAGGTCTCGAGCTGGCAGCGCGTCGGGCCGAATGTCATCCCGCATGTCGCGAAGGCCACCGGCGTCTACCTCAACTCGATGCTCGCCGTCGGGGAGGCAAATCGCGCGGGTTACGACGAGGCGATCCTGATGACCGCAGACGGCTACGTGGCCGACGGCTCGGGGGAGAGCATCTTCCTCGTCCGCGACGGCGTCATCTACACCCCGGACCTCGCCGCGTCGATTCTCGTCGGCATCACCCGCGACTCGGTGATCCAGATCGCGCAGGATCTCGGCCACCGTGTCGTCGAGAAGCCGATCATCCGCACCGATCTCTATCTCGCCGACGAGGTGTTCATGGTCGGGACGGCAGCCGAGGTGACGCCGATCCGCGAGATCGACGACCAGGCGATCGGCCCGCCCGGGCCGGTGACGCAGGAGATCCAGAAGGCGTACCTCGACACCGTGCACGGGCGCAGCGACCGCTGGGCCCAGTGGCTGGAGTTCACGCCCGCCGCGAATCACGCCGAACCCGCGTGAGGCAGGAAGTGGAGTCGGTCCCGCTCTCGGGGCCGTACCTCGGCGAGCGCGAGGAGGAGCTCGTGCTCGAGGTGCTCCGCTCGGGCCGGCTCTCACTCGGGCCGACGATCGACCGCTTCGAGCAACTGATTGCGGACCGCGTGGGCGCTCCCTACGCCGCGGCCGTCTCGTCCGGCACGACAGGGTTGCACCTGCTCTGCATCGCGGCCGGTATCGGCGCGGGCGACGAGGTGATCACCTCGCCGTACTCCTTCGCGGCGAGTGCGAACTGCTTTCTCTACGAGGGCGGCATCCCCGTCTTCGCGGACATCGACCGGCGGACACTCAACCTCGATCCCGCCGCAGTCGAGGCCGCGATCACCGACCGGACGAAGGCGATCGTCGCGGTCGACATCTACGGCTACCCCTGCGAGCTCGACGAGCTGCGCGCGCTCGCAGACCGGCACGGGCTCGCGTTGATCGACGACGCCTGCGAGGCGCTCGGAGCCGAGTACCGCGACGCGCCGGTCGGCTCTCGTGGCACCTCGAGCGTCTTCGCCTTCTATCCGAACAAGCAGCTGACCACGGGAGAGGGCGGGATGGTCACGACGCACTCCGAGGAGGAGTGGCACCTCATCCGCTCCCTTCGCAACCAGGGCCGGCCGGAACCCGGCGGCTGGCTCGAGCACGTCCGGCTCGGCTACAACTACCGGCTGAGCGACGTCGCGGCGGCGCTCGGCATCGGCCAGTTCGAGCGACTCGACGAGATTCTCGGGCGCCGCTCGGAGGCCGCGAGCCGGTACCACTCGCTGTTGAGCTCCGTCCCCGGGGTCGAGCTTCCGGTCGCGGACGATGCCCACCACCGCCGCTCCTGGTTCGTCTACGTCGTCCTCTTTCCGGACAACGCTGCGCGCGAGCGCGTGATCGCCGCCTTCGAGCGGGAGGAGATCGGCTACAACCGCTACCTCCCCTCGCTCCACCTGCAGCCCTACCTGCGCGAGCGTTTCGGCTTCCAGGAGGGTCTCTGCCCGGTCGCTGAGGACGTCAGCTCGCGCTCGCTTGCACTGCCGTTCTTCACGGGGATCGACGCGGCCGCGCAGGAGCGGGTCGCCGAGGTTCTCTCGTCGGCGCTCTAGTGCGATGAACCTGCACAGCCTCGACCGCGCCGAGCCGTTCACGACGAAGGACGGCTCCACGATCCGCGAGCTGCACCACTCGGCCGCCCAGAGCCTCGCGGAGGCGGCGCTCGAGCCGGGTCAGGCCACCGAACGCCACTACCACGCCCGGAGCGAGGAGATCTACTTCGTCACGAAGGGGTCGGGCTCGCTCGAGGTGGACGGCTAGACGCAGCGCGTCCGACCGGCGGCGCCGTCCTATTCCGCCCGGCGCCTGGACCGCTCGAGAACGACGGGACGAGCGAGCTCCTCATCCTCTGCATGTGCGCGCCGCCGTATTCGCACGAGGACACGCTTTTCGAGTAATGCAGCTTTCGAATAGCCCGTCGGCGCGTACGATGATCCGCGCATGGCGGACGGCGCGCGCGATGGTCTTCCTCGGCTTCGGTAAGTGGGCGCGCGCGGACCGCATCTACGCGCTGGAGCCGATCACGGGCGACGAGCGCGGCGGCGGCCGGCGCACGCGCGTCTGGATCGACGGCATTGCAGAGCCGATCCTTGCCGGCCGCACGGAGCGGACGATCCTCCACGACATGGGGCAGGACGCCGCGAGCGCGACAGTCGTGCTCGACGACGCGCTCGACCTCGCCGAGCGCGTCGCGAAAGCGGTGGACGAGGGATCGTTCGACGTCAGCGACCTCGGGCGGCGCGCGCGGCGCGTGCTCGAGAAGACCGCCAAGCCGGCCGAGCCCGAGCAGCTCTTCTAGGCGGCGCCGATGGCGGGGAAGCGCCTGACGCGCGAGTTCTTCGCGCGCTCGGTTCACGAGGTCGCCCCCGAGCTGATCGGCGCGACGCTGCTCGTCGACGGAGTCGGCGGGACGATCGTCGAGGTCGAGGCGTACGACCAGGACGACCCTGCGAGCCACGGCTTCCGCGGCATGACCGCGCGCACGGCCTCGATGTTCGGGCCGCCCGGCCACGCGTACGTCTATCGCTCGTACGGCATCCACTGGTGCCTCAACCTCGTCTGCGCCGAGGACGGCAGAGCGGAGGCCGCGCTCGTGCGCGCGCTCGAGCCGACAGCCGGGCTCGATGCGATGCGCGAGCGGCGTGGCCTCGACGCGCCGCGCGCGCTCTGCTCCGGGCCGGGCAAGCTCTGCCAGGCGCTCGGGATCACGCGCGTCCTCGACGGGCTGCCGCTCGACGAGCCGCCGTTCGAGCTCCTTGCGCGGGAGGCCGAGCCCGCGCTCGCGGTCGGGCCGAGGATCGGCATCACGCGTGCGGTCGAACAGCCGTGGCGTTACGGCCTCGCCGGATCGCCGTTCCTCTCGCGCCGCTTCTAGGATCAACGCATGCCGATCGCCGAGCTGACCCGGAACGCCGTCGACGTCCTGCCCGAGGGCGCACTCGAAGCGAAGCTGAAGCTCGGGCGTCCGCTCCGCGTCAAGCTCGGCATCGACGTCACCTCGCCCGACATCCACCTCGGCCGCGGCATCCCGCTGCAGCGGATGCGCGCCTTCCAGGACGAGGGCCACAAGGCCGTGTTCATCGTCGGTGACTACACGACGCGGATCGGCGACCCGTCAGGGCGCTCGAGCGAGCGCCCGATTCTCTCCGACGAGGAGATCGACGCGAACGCGCAGGTCTACCTCGAGCAGGCGAAGACGATCCTGCGCGACGATCCCGAGCTGCTCGAGGTGCGGTACAACGGCGAGTGGCTCTCGAAGCTGAGCTACGCCGACGTCGTCCGCCTCGGTCGCATCGTGACCGTCGCCCGCATGCTCGAGCGCGACGACTTCGACAAGCGCTATCGCGCCGGCGAGCCGATCTCGGTCTCGGAGCTGCTCTATCCGCTCATGCAGGCGTACGACTCGGTGGCGGTCGAGGCCGACGTCGAGCTCGGCGGCACCGACCAGCTCTACAACCTGCTCGCCGGCCGCCAGGTGATGGAGGCGTACGGGCTCGAGCCGCAGGTCGTGCTGACGACTCCGCTTCTGCTCTCGTGGGACGGCGAGAAGATGAGCTCGTCGGTCGGGAACAACGTCCCGCTCACGGCGCGCGCCCGAGGAGATGTTCGGGCGGACGATGCGGATCCCGGACTCCCAGCTCGAGGAGTGGTGGACGCTCGTCGCCGAGCAGCCGGTGCCGGAGGGCGAGCCGATGCAGGCGAAGCTCGCGCTCGCGCGGTGGATCGTCACGCGGTCGCATGGGGAGGAGGCGGCGAGAGCGGCCGAGGAGCACTTCCGGCGCGTCACGCACGGCGAGGCGCCCGAGGACGTGCCGGAGCACGCTCTTCCGGCCGGCGATCCGGTTCATCTCCCGGCGCTTCTCGCCGACGCATTCGGCGTCTCGACGAGCGAAGCGCGCCGGCTGATCGGGCAGGGGGGCGTGAAGCTCGACGGCGAGCCGGTGCGCGAGCTCGACGTCCCGCGGGAGCGACTCGCCGGAGCGATCCTCCAGGCGGGGAAGCGGCGCTTCGTGAAGCTCACGGAAGCCGCTTGAACAAGCCGCTTGACGGGCGCTAGGTCCCTGCTACACTTCCCCGGCTGCCCGAGAGGGCGGCGTGGAAAAGTCCCTGCAAGCGACCGAAAACGGAGACCTCAGGAGGATTCCCCGCAAGAGGAAGTCCAGCAAGTCCGAGGCCTCTGGTGCGTGTAGAGGCTTTTTTCATGCCGTTCCGACGGCCCGGTCCTTGAAAACTCAACAGCGTGCGTTTACGTCGAGGCCACATCCTTTCGAGGGTGTGGTTGAGAACGAAAACCTGTCACCATCCTTCGGGATGGGACTTTGAGCACAAGCTCAAAGTGACAAAAGACTGGCCGGTTTACCGGTCACCTTTCTTCACGGAGAGTTTGATCCTGGCTCAGGACGAACGCTGGCGGCGCGCTTAATACATGCAAGTCGAGCGAGAACCATGGCTTCGGCCATGGGGACAGCGGCGAACGGGTGAGTAACACGTGGGTAATCAACCCCCGACACCGGGATAGCCCAGGGAAACTTGGATTAATACCGGATGCCCCATCTGGCTTTCGAGCCGGCTGGAAAAGGGTAGCTTCGGCCTCCGGTCGGGGACGAGCCCGCGGCGGATTAGCTTGTTGGTGAGGTAAGAGCTCACCAAGGCGACGATCCGTAGCTGGTCTGAGAGGACGATCAGCCACACTGGGACTGAGACACGGCCCAGACTCCTACGGGAGGCAGCAGTAGGGAATCTTGCGCAATGGGCGAAAGCCTGACGCAGCGACGCCGCGTGAGGGAAGAAGGCCTTCGGGTTGTAAACCTCTTTCAGGAGGGACGAAGCCACTCGGGTTAATAGCCCAGAGGGTGACGGTACCTCCAGAAGAAGCCCCGGCTAACTACGTGCCAGCAGCCGCGGTAATACGTAGGGGGCAAGCGTTGTCCGGATTTATTGGGCGTAAAGAGCGTGTAGGCGGCCAAGCAGGTCAGCTGTGAAAACTCGAGGCTCAACCTCGAGACGTCGGTTGAAACCGCTTGGCTAGAGTCCGGAAGAGGAGAGTGGAATTCCCGGTGTAGCGGTGAAATGCGCAGATATCGGGAAGAACACCCGTGGCGAAGGCGGCTCTCTGGGACGGTACTGACGCTGAGACGCGAAAGCGTGGGGAGCGAACAGGATTAGATACCCTGGTAGTCCACGCCGTAAACGATGGGCACTAGGTGTGGCGGGTATCGACTCCCGCTGTGCCGAAGCTAACGCATTAAGTGCCCCGCCTGGGGAGTACGGCCGCAAGGCTAAAACTCAAAGGAATTGACGGGGGCCCGCACAAGCAGCGGAGCATGTGGTTTAATTCGACGCAACGCGAAGAACCTTACCAGGGCTTGACATGCACTGGAAAACCGTAGAAATACGGTCCCCCTTCGGGGCCAGTGTGCAGGTGGTGCATGGCTGTCGTCAGCTCGTGTCGTGAGATGTTGGGTTAAGTCCCGCAACGAGCGCAACCCCTGTCCCATGTTGCCAGCGATTCGGTCGGGGACTCATGGGAGACTGCCGGTGACAAATCGGAGGAAGGTGGGGTCGAAG
>CAVVKA010000006.1:0-80165 GCA_963748755.1 uncultured Actinomycetes bacterium | reverse complement strand
TACGTCCACGGCCAGCTCGAATCGGCCCTGGACAAGCTGCTCAAGCGTCAGCAGGAATAACGGACGAGCTTCACGCGCGTTGCGCGAATTGGACACGCGCGAATGGCCAGTCGGCGGCGAGCCAGTCGCTGACGACGCGCCACAGCGGGATGTCGAGGTGCGCATAGCTCTCCCGCACCCACGAGAGCGCCTGCGCGTCGTAATCGAGGTCGCGTACCGGATAGATGTAGACGCACCCGATCACGTCGCGGCTCGCCGGTTCGAGCACGGTGTATGTGAAGCCCTTCCGTGCGCGGAAGTCGTCGGCATGTTGCTCCAGGTCCGCGCGGTTCTCGTCCGCCGTCATCTCGTGAGGCCAGGAGCCCCACGGGAAACCCGGCGTCGCGGCGATGTGGTCGATCGAGGAGGTCCAAGCGAGGTAGTCCCGTTCGTTGTGCTCGGGGCCGAGCGGTTCAAGCACGAAATCGGGCGTGACGAGCCCAAGGGGAACGTCGAAGTCGGGCGGGACGAACTCGGCCACTCGACCGATCGTAGAGCGTCTACCGAGCTCCTCGAGGGCGAGCTCGCGTATCGCTGCGATGATCTCCGGCGTGAGCCGCACGTACGAGGAGCTCGAGGTCGGGGCCGTCTACCGAAGCCGCTTCGGGCGCACCGTGCTGGAGGCCGACAACGTCTGGTTCACGCTGCTCACGCTGAACACGAACCCGATCCACTTCGATGCCGAGTACGCCGCCGCGACCGAGTGGGAACGGCCGCTCGTCGACTCGACCTTCACGCTCGCGCTCGTGACGGGGCTCTCGGTCGCAGACGTCTCCGAGCGCGGCGTCAACCTCGGCTGGCGGGAGGTGCGGCTGCCTGCGCCGGTCTTCGCGGGCGACACGATCCAGGCCGAGACCGAGGTGCTCGAGAAGCGGGAGTCGCGCTCGCGGCCGGGCTTCGGCATCGTCACCGTCCGCACGCGAGGGCTCAACCAGCGGGACGAGACGGTGATCGAGTTCGAGCGCTCGATCATGCTCCAGCTGTGATCGAGACGGAGCGGCTGCTCCTGCGCATGCCGCGCCTGGAGGACGCGACCGCATTCATGGCGCTCTACACCGACCCGGTGGCGACGGAGTTCATCGGAGGCGTGCACCCCACTGCGGCCACCGACGAGGAGTACCCGATCCGCGTCTGGCTCGAGCGCTGGGAGCAGAACGGCGTCGGCCCGCTCGTGGTCGAGCGACGCGAGGACGGCACCGTCGTCGGTCGTGCCGGGCTGCATGTCTGGGACGTCCGCACGTGGAGCCACACGACCTTCGAGGAGGGAGCGGAGCACGCGCAGCCGGAGCTCGGCTGGGCGCTCATCCGAGCCCACTGGGGCAAGGGCTACGCGACCGAGGCGGCTCGGGCCGCGCTCGAGTGGGCGAAGCGTGAGCGGGGCTTCGAACGGCTCATCTCCCTCATCGCCCCCGACAACGTGCGCTCGGCGGCCGTCGCTCAGCGGCTCGGTGCGGTTCCCGGCGAGACGGTGGCGCTATTCGACTCGAGTGCCGCGGTCGTCTGGGAGCACCCGCGGTGACGGAGTTCCGGCCGCTCGTCGGCACGAGAGTCGTCGACGTCAGCTCCTCGCTCGCCGGGCCGACCGCGACCCAGCTCCTCGCGGCGCTGGGCGCCGACGTCGTCAAGGTGGAGCCGCTCGGCGGCGACCATGCCCGCGCCTGGGGCCCGCCGTTTCTCGCTGCAAGCGGCGAGGGCGCGATGTTCCTCACCTCGAACGCGGGCAAGCGCTCGCTTGCCGTCGACCTCGGGGACGAGCGAGGACGGGAGATCGTGCTGCGGCTCGTCGACGGCGCCGACGTCTTCCTCCAGAGCCTCCGGCCGGGAGCCGCCGAGCGGCACGGCCTCGGTGACGTCGAGCTCCGGGCGCGCCATCCGAGGCTCGTCTATTGCTCGATCGGCGCGTTCGGAGCGCGCGGCCCACTGAGCGCACAACCCGGCTACGACCCCCTCCTGCAGGCGGCGTCGGGGATCATGAGCGTCACCGGCGAGGCCGACCGGCCGCCGGTGCGCGTGGGCGTGTCCCTCATCGACCTCGGTACCGGCGTGTGGGCGGCGCTCGGCGTGCTCGCCGCGCTGTACGAGCGCGAGCGAACCAGCGTCGGCCGCACGCTCGAGCTCTCGCTCTACGAGACCGCGCTCTCGCTACTCGCGTTCCAGCTCGCCGGCTACCTCGGCGCCGGCGCCGTACCGGGCCGCGAGGGGAGCGCCTTCCCGCAGATCGCGCCGTACCAGGTCTTTCCCACCCGCGACGGAGAGCTGATGATCGTGGCCGGCAACGACAAGCTCTTCGCCGCGCTCTGCGACGTCCTGGGCCTGCCGGAGCTGACCGGCGATCCGCGCTTCCGCACGAATCCCGACCGCGTCGCGAACCGCGCCGCGCTGCTCGAGCCGCTCGAGGCGCGCACGCGCGAGCGGAGCTCGGACGAGCTGCTCGACGCGCTCGTCGCGGCAGGGGTGCCGGCCTCGCCCGTGCACGACGTCGGCGAGGCGGCGCGCCATCCGCAGACGGAGGCGCTCGGGATCCTGCAGTCTCTGGGAGACTTCGTCACGGTTGCCACGCCGCTCTCGGCCGACGGCGAGCGGGTGCGCCACCACGCGCCGCCGCCCGCGCTCGGCGCGCAGACCGCGGAGATCCTCCGCGAGCTCGGCTACGCCGAGGACGAGATCGAGGGCCTGGTCGCAGCCGGCGTCGTCTACGTGGGTGGCCAGGGACCAGCGCGGTAGACGTAGCCCTCGAGCTGCCGCCCGAGCACGCCCTCGAGCCATTGCGATGCGCCGACGAGCGCGTCGAGGTCGATTCCGGTCTCGATGCCCTCACCCTCGAGCAGGTAGACGAGATCTTCCGTCGCGACGTTGCCCGTCGCGCGGGGCGAGAACGGGCAGCCGCCGAGGCCGCCGACGGAGGCGTCGAGGACACGCGCGCCGGCCTCGAGCGCGGCGAGGCAGTTCGCGTAGCCCGTGTTGCGCGTGTTGTGACCGTGGAAGCCGGCCGCCGCCGCCCGCTCGACGAGCGAGCGTACCGCGGACGGCGTCGCGACGCCGATCGTGTCGGCGAGGGCGACTTCAGCTCGCTCCGCGAACCGCGACGCGAGCTCGACCACCGTGCCGGGATCGACGCGCACTTCGAACGGGCAGCCGAACGCGCACGAGATCGTGACCGTCGCCGGCGTCTCGTTCGCCGCAGCGAGGATCGCCTCCACTCGCTCGACTGCTTCGGCGAGCGTGGCGTTGCCGTTGCGGAGGTTGAAGGTCTCGGTCGCCGCGAGGGTCAGATTGACCCGGTCGAGGCCGCTCGCGGCGAAGCGCTCCCAGCCGCGCTCGTTGAGGACGAGCCCCGACAGCTCCACGCCCTGGCGACGGCGCACGCGCTCGATCACGTCCTCTGCATCGGCCATCTGCGGAACGCGGTCGGCGCGCACGAAGCTCACGGCCTCGATCCGCGCCAGGCCCGCCGCCGCGAGACGGTCGACTAGCTCCGCCCTCGTCTCGGGCGCCAGTACCTCCGGCTCGTTCTGCAGGCCGTCCCGCGGCCCGACGTCGCAGATGAGCACCCGCATCCGCCGAGCGTACTCCGTGTGCGCGGGCGCGCTTGCAACAGACTGTTACGAACGAGGACGGTGGCGGAAATGGCCGGCTCGGTCACGGAACCGAGCAGCTTCCCGGTCACCTAGTAACAGTCTGTTACTAGGTTCGACACGTCCCGCCCGGACGACGGCGCGGCTACCGCGTGCCGAGCTCCATCCCGAGGAGGCGCGGCAGCGCGGCGCCCGCTCTCGCGGACAGTGGCGGGCGGCGTCCTTCCTCCTCGGCCGCCTCACAGGCCATGATCGCCCAGCGGACGAGGCCGCCGCCGACCCGGCGAAACGGCTCGGGCGGCAGGCTCGGCACCGTGCGCGCCGCGAGCGGCAGCCGCGCCCACTCGTCGTCCGCATCGAGCACGAGCGACGCGAGGATGCGGCCTCCGAGCCAGCTCGGCCCCACGCCGTGCCCCGAATATCCCGCTCCATAGTGGATCCTCGTCCCCGGATTCGTCCGGAAGAACGGGAGATGGTCGGCCGAGACGTCGATCGGCCCGCCCCAGGCGCGCTCGACGCGGACACCCGCGAGCCCCGGGAGCAGGCGTCGCAGGCCGGCCTCTGCACGAGCGGCCGTCGGGACGTCCCGCGAGAAGCGGTCGTCGATGCGGCCGCCGAAGCCGATCGGCCCGCTGCCGCTGCCCATCAAGACACGCCCGTCGTTCGTCGTGCGGAAGTAGTGGAGGAACATCCGTCCGTCGACGACGGCCTCGCCTCCGGTCCAGCCGATCTCGGTGAGCGCGTCGGGCGCCGGCTCCGTCAAGACGACGTATGAGCCAAAGTTCGTCATGTTGCGCGAGGCAGGACGCCACTCAGTGAGCGCGGCGTTCGTCGCGAGCACGACCTGTGCGGCGCGCAGAGTCCCTCCCTGGGTCTCGAGCTCGTTCGGCGAGCCGGCGTGAACGGCCGTCACCCGCGTCCCCTCGTGGACGGTCACGCCGGCGTCGAGCGCCGCTCGCCGCAGCGCGCGCACGAGCAGGCCCGGATGAACCGTTGCGCATTCGGGATAGAAGACGCCCGCGCGGAAGACGGGCGAGGAGATTCGACTCGCCACCGCTTCCGAAGAAAGCGGGACGGCCTGATCCTCGCGGCCCACCCGCCGGGCGGCGGCCCCTGCCTTCTCGACGGCGGAGTCCTGCGCCGGCGCGGCCGACACCTCGAGCATCCCGGCCTCACGCAGCCAGACATCCTCGCCGCGCTCGTCGGCCCAGGCGCGGATGCCCGGGATGATCTGCTCGCCGGCGCGGGCGAGCTCGAGAGCGCGCTCCTCTCCGAGAACCGGCAGGATCGACGCGAGCGCAGCCCAGTAGCCGTGGACGAAGCCGCCGTTGCGTCCACTCGGCCCGTGTCCGCAGATCTCGGCCTCGAGCAGCGTTACGCCGAGCTCGGGAGCGCGCTCCCGCAGTGCAAGCGCAGTCCAGAGCCCGGTGTAGCCGCCGCCGACGATCGCGACGTCCGCGGTCGCATCGCCGGCGAGCGCAGGCGCAGGCGGCGGATCACCCTCCCGCGCGAGCGCGTCCTCGAGCCACCACGACGGCAGCCGCGGCTCGACGGAGGGCCGGCTCAAGCGTTCTTCGCGCGGCGCATCTGGATGAGCGTGTTGGCGAGCATTGCCGACACGGCGATCACGAAGATCGCCGTCCCGATCACGTTCACCTGAGCCGGTGCGCCGATCCGCGCCGCACCCCAGACGAAGATCGGAAACGTGACGGACGTCCCCGCGTTGAAGTACGTCACGACGAAGTCGTCGATCGAGATCGCGAAGCAGAGCAGGAAAGCCGCCAGGATCGCGGGCGTGATCAGCGGCAACGTCACCTTCTGGAACGTCGTCCACTCATTCGCGCCGAGGTCCATCGCGGCCTCCTCGAGGTGACGGTCGAACCCGATCAGGCGGGCTTTCACCGTCACGACGGCGAAGCTGATGCAGAACATCACGTGCGCGATGAGGATCGTCAAGAAGCCGAACTGCACGAAGGTGAAATGCAGGAAGAGCGTCAGCAGCGAGGCGCCGAGAACGATCTCCGGTGTCGAGAGCGGTAGGAAGATCAGGATGTTCGTCGACGCACGAGCGCGGAAGTTGTAGCGGACGAGCGCGAGCGCGATCATCGTCCCCAGGGCCGTCGCGACGAGGCTCGCGATCAGGGCGATCTCGAGCGAGAGGACGATCGCGCTTTCGATTCCGGGCACGCCGTTCCAGTAGCGCCAGTTGTTCCAGGTGAAGCCATGCCAGGTGTAGTTGAACTTGCCTGGCGGGTTGTTGAACGAGAAGAGCGCGACCACGGCGATCGGCAGCATCAGGTAGGCGAAGAAGAGGAACGAATAGAAGGTCAGGACGTGGTGCTTCACGAACCCCCACGCCGAGGCGAGGACGCTGCGCTTCGCACCGCTGCGCTCGACGGCGACGGCACTCATGCCGGCGTTCCCGTCAGCTGCTCGGTGCCTACGATTCGTGCGTAGACCGCGACGAACACCAGGATCGCGGCCATCAGGATGAACGACATGGACGCCGCCGTCGGGTAGTCGCTCTGCTCCAGGAAGTGCGACTGGATCACGTTTCCGATCATGTGGTTGCGGGGGCCCCCCAAGAGCTGGGCGTTGATGAAGTCGCCGGCAGCCGGGATGAACGTCAGCAGCGTGCCCGCGACCACGCCCGGGAGCGAGAGCGGCAGGGTCACCCGCAGGAAAGCGCGGATCTTGTTGGCATACAGATCCTCGGCTGCCTCGATCAGCCGCGAGTCGACCTGCTCGAGCGAGACGTAGAGCGGCAGCGCCATGAAGGGGAGGAAGTTGTAGGTGATCCCGGCGACGACCGCCGTTCCGGTTGCGAGCAGCCTGCCGCCGGTGCCGAGGACGTGCAGATTCTGCAGTGTGCGCACCACGAATCCGTGGTCGGCCAGGATCGTCTCCCACGCCAGCGTCCGGATCAGGTACGTGACGAAGAACGGCGCGACGATGAAGAGCAGCAGCAGGTTCTTCCAGCGCCCGCCGCGGAACGCGATCCAGTACGCCACCGGGTAGCTCACCACGAGTGCGATGAGGGTCGCAAGCCCGGCGTATTCGATCGAGCGGACGAACTGCGTGCGGTAGTCCCGGAGGACGTGCCAGTAGTTCCCCCACGCCCACGTGAACGCGAAGCCGAAGTCGACGTTCCCCGATTGCAGCGACTGATAGGCGAGGAAGCCGAGTGGCACGACGAAGAAGATCGCCAGCCAGAGCACCCCCGGCGCGAGCAGCAGGTAGGGCGTGAGCCCCCTATGGCGGTGGAAGAGGCTCAGGCCGCTACCCCGAGATGAGGTTGTTCCACTGCGTCTGGTACTTCTCGTTGTTCAGCGCCGCGTTGTCGAAGATGTGCATGCTGTTGAGCGTCTCCGCCGGCGGGAAGATGAGCGGGTTGCTCGCGATGGGAGGGTTGAACTTCTTGGCCCACGTCCCCGAGCCCTGGACGGGTGGGATGTAGTAGATGCCGGTGATGTTCTGCTTCGGATCGCCGGCCTCCATCAGACCCTGCACCTTCGGGTCGTAGACGTAGTTCATGTAGACCGAGGCCGTGTAGACGTCGCCGCCCTTCGGGATCAGCATGTTGTCGGTCCAGATGGCACCGCCGTCCTTCGGCGCGTTCCAGTGGATGTGCTTGTTCCCGATCTGCGCGATGTCGCCGGACCAGGACATCGCGGCGGCGAGATCGCCGTTCGCGAGCGACACCGCGTAGTCGTTGCCGGTGAACGCGCGGATCTGGCCGTTGTCGGCAGCCTTCTTGATCCGGTTGAAGGCGGCATTCCACGACTTGTCCGTCACCTTCGCCGGGTCGTCGCCGTTCGCGAGCATCACGAGCGTCATCGCGTCGCCGATGTCGTTGAGGCAAGTGATCTTGCCCTTGAGCTTCGGGTTCTCGAGTAGGTCGTCGACCGACAGGACCGGGTCGCTGAGCGTGTCGTTGTAGGCGATGCCCGTCATGCCGGACTGCCAGGGCAGCGTGTAGTCGCGGTGGGGGTCGAAGCTCGGATGCTTCTGGACGTCGATGAGGTTCTTCATGTTCGGAATCGCGCTCTTGTCGAGCTTCTCCGCATAGCCCTTCTCGAGCATTAGCCCGAGATAACGGTCGTTGTCCGTGAGGACGACGATGTCGCGCCCGCTCGACTCGCCGCGGGACAGCAGGGGCTGGATCTTGTGGTAGAAGGACGCGTTGTCGTTGATGTCCTCGACGTAGTTGACGTGGACGCCGTACTTCTTCTGGAACGCGATCAGGGACGGGAACGTGTGGTTCTTCTTGTTCGTGTCCATGTAGAGCGTCCAGTTGGAGAAGTGGAGCGTCTTCGCGAGCTTGTGCGAGGTCGTGCCTCCTCCTCCACCTCCACCGCCGCACGCAGCGAGGAGACCGGGGACCGTGAGAATCGAGCCGCTCACGGCCGCCCGGCGAAGAAAGACCTGGCGAGTGATCCGTTCGGACATTTTGCGCGCCCTCCTAGGCTTCGACGACGAAGGTGCTCTCAGGGCTCCAGCTGAGCGTCAGGCGTTCCCCTGTCGCGACCTGGCCGCCGGGCCGGTCGTTCTGGACGTAGACAGTCACCGGCCCAGCCGGCGTGTCGACGATGTACTGCGTCGAGACTCCGATGTACGCGCTCTCGGTGACGCTGCCAGAGAGCGAGTTCGCCTCTCCTCCTCCGATGCGGAGCTTCTCCGGCCGGACGCCGATCTGCACGACACCGGTCCGGTTCGCAAGCGCGTCGCGCCGCACCTGGACGACCGTGCCGTCCGACAGCTTCACGCGGTCGTCTCCGGCGACTGTTGCCTCCAGCAGGTTCGAGGCGCCGAGGAAACCCGCGACGAACGCCGTCCGCGGCTGCTCGTAGAGCTCGGTCGGCGTGCCGAGCTGCTCGATGCGCCCGCCGTTCATGATCACGATCCGGTCGGCCATGGTCATGGCCTCCTCCTGGTCGTGCGTGACGTGCACGAACGTGATCCCCACCTCGTTCTGGATGCGCTTCAGCTCGAGTTGCATCTCCTTGCGGAGCTTGAGGTCCAGTGCGCCGAGCGGCTCGTCGAGCAGCAGCACGCGCGGCCGGTTCACGAGCGCGCGGGCGAGGGCGATCCGCTGCTGCTGGCCGCCGGAGAGCTGCCGCGGCTTGCGCCGCTCGAGCCCTGCGAGGCCGACGAGCTCGAGCGCCTCGACGGCCCGCTGCCGGAGATCGCCGCCCTTCACGCCGCGCCGGCGGAGGCCGAAGGCGACGTTCTCGAAGATCGAGAGGTGCGGGAAGAGCGCATACGACTGGAAGACGGTGTTCACGTCGCGCTTGTACGGCGGCAGCGGCGCGACGTCGACGCCGCCGAGCTCGATGCGCCCCTCGGTCGGTTCCTCGAACCCGCCGATCATTCGCAGCGTCGTCGTCTTGCCGCAGCCCGACGGGCCGAGCAGCGCGAAGAAGTGGCCGCGGTCGATGTCGAGCGAGATGCCGTCGACCGCGGCGACGTCGTCGAACCGCTTCGTCAGGCCGACCAGGCGGATGTCGTACTCGGTCGCCGCAGTGGCTTCGGGAGGCGGCGCCGCCTCGACGGTCAATGCACCTTCTCCCATGCCTCGGCGAGCACGTCGCCCAGGATCCCCGTCATCTCGTCGAACTCTGCCTGATTTGCGACCAGAGGGGGAGAGATCTGTACGACGGGGTCGCCGCGGTCGTCGGCGCGGCAGATGAGCCCTCTCTCGAAGAGCCGCGGCGAGAGAAAGCCGCGCAGGAGGGTCTCGCACTCCTCGTCGCTGAAGGTCTCGCCCGTCTCCTTGTCCTTCACGAGCTCGAGCGCGTAGAAGTAGCCCGTTCCTCGCAGGTCGCCGACGATCGGCAGGTCGAGCAGCTGGCCGAGCGTGGCGCGGAAGGCGTCCTCGTTCTCGAGGACATGCTCCAGGATCCGTTCCCGCTTCATGATCTCGATGTTCTTGAGCGCGATCGCGCTCATCACCGGATGGCCGCCGAACGTGATCCCGTGCGTGTACATCGAGTCGGCCTCGAGGAACGGCTCCATCACGCGGTCGGTGGCGACGACGGCGCCGATCGCCGCGTACGACGAGGAAAGCCCCTTTGCGCACGTGACGATGTCCGGCCGGATGTCGTAGCGCTCGGACGCGAACCAGTGGCCGACCCGCCCGAAGCCCGTGATCACCTCGTCGGCGGAGAGGAGGATGTCGTACCGGTCGCAGAGCTCGCGGACGCCACGCCAGTAGCCGGCCGGCGCGATGAACGACCCGCCCGCGTTCTGGATGGGCTCCATGTGGATCAGACAGACCGTCTCGGGCCCCATCTCCTGGATCGTCCGCTCGAGCTCGTCGAGGAGGAAGGCGGTGAACTCCTCCTCCGTCTCCTCGGTCGGGCGGTGGAAGCGGTTCGTGTTGCTCACGTGCCGCACGTCGGGGACGAGCGGCTCGAACGGCTTGCGCAGGGCCTCGACGCCGTTGATCGACAGCGCTCCGAACGTCGTCCCGTGATAGGCGATGTTGCGGGCGATCGCCTTGTACTTGTGGCCGGGAGGCGGACCGCCCACTTGCCGGCCGACCATCTCACCGGGCTCGACACCCGGCGTCTGGGAGGCGCCGCCTCGCACCGCGAAGTACTGCCGCGCGAGCTTCCACGCCGACTCGACCGCCTCGGATCCGCCCGAGCAGAAGAAGACGCGGTTGAGATCGCCGGGAGCGAGCGAAGCGACCTCCGCAGCGAGCTCGATCGCGCGAGGGTGCGCGTACGTCCAGTTCGTGTAGAAGGGCAGCTCGCGCATCTGCTCGAGCGCCGCCTGGCCGATCTCCTCGCCGAACCCGTAACCGATGTTGACGGAGAAGAGCCCGGCGAGCGCGTCGAGGTAGCGCTTGCCGTTGACGTCCTCGAGGTAGCAGCCGTCGCCGCGCACGATGATCGGCGGCTGGTGCGCGTCGCCCATCTTCGTGAAGTGGAGCCAGAGGTGCTCGGTCGCCAGGCGTCTGAGCTCGTCGGCCGACGCCGCGCCCTGCGTGATGCTCATCTCGTCGTCTCCTCCTTCGGCATGCCACTCCCCCAGTCGTAGAGCTGCTTCCACATCTCCAGATAGACGAAGGTCTCGGTCGAGACGACGTCCGGCAGCGCGCGCAGCCGGCTCGTCAGCTCGAGCAGATGTCGCCGGTCGGCGGCGACGAGCTCGACGACGAGATCGAACTGCCCGGCCGTGGCCACGACGTAGTCGGCCTCCGGCCAGCGGGCGATCTCGTCGGCCGCACTCTCCGGCGAGCCCGAGGTCTTGACGCCGACGAGCGCCTGTTCGAAGCCGAGCCCCAGCGGGTTCGTGACGGCGACGACCTGGAGAATCCCCTCGGCGGTCAGCCTGCCGTAGCGGGCGCGAACCGTCGCCTCGGAGACTCCGACCTGGGCGGCGATCGCGCGAAACGACTCGCGCCCGTTCGCCTGCAGCGCCTCGATGATGCTGCGGTCGAGCTCGTCCGTGCGTCGTGCCGGCGCGACCGGCCCGCGCTCCGAGCCGGCTGTCGGAATCCGGAGCGGCTGGGCGTTGTCGCTGCGCATCGCGCAGGATTCCTACCACTCTGCCGCGCATTTCGCCACTTCGACCGCGTCGCAGCGGCGGTTCACGCGGCTTGACGCGGGCCGCCACTCCGCCTACGCTGCCTCCGTTCCGTTTCCCGGCGAGAGGAGGTTCCAACAATGAAGCCTGTGCTTGCTGCCTCCTCGGTCCTCCTGACCTAACGCCGGACGCGCTCCTTTCGGGACGCGCGCGCGGCGTCCCATCTTTCGTGAAGGAGCTTTGCGTTGCCTGGATTCGACTTACGTGAGCTCGGCTGGAACGACGAGCTCGCCGACAATCTGGAGCCCGGTCTCGTGCCGGGCCGCGTCGCGGCTGTCCACCGCGGCGCCTTCGACGTCTGGACGGAGGCCGGCACGGTGCGGTCACGCCTGCCCGGCCGGCTCGTGCGCGAGGGCCTCGACGTCGGCGCCGGCGACTGGGTGGGCCTCTCAGACGGGCTGATTCGCTGCGTCCTCCCCCGCCGCAGCGCCATCCTCCGGAAGGCTGCCGGCCTGACGACGACCGCGCAGACGCTCGCCGCGAACGTCGACGTCGCGTTCGCGGTCTCGTCGCTCGGGCCGGACCTCGAGCCGCGCCGCATCGAGCGCTACCTCGTCACGCTGTGGGAGAGCGGCGCCGCTCCCGAGATCGTCCTGACGAAGGCCGACCGGCACGACGACCCGGGGCCGCTCGTGGCGCAGGTCGAGGCGGTCGCGCTCGGAGTCCCGGTGCACGTCGTGTCGGCCGTGACCGGCCAGGGCTGTGAGGCGCTGCGCGCGCGAGTCGGAACCGGCGAGACCGCCGTCCTGCTCGGCTCCTCCGGCGTAGGGAAGTCGACGCTCGTGAACCTCTGGCTCGGCGAGGAGGCGATGGCCACGCGCGAGACGCGGAAGGACGACGACGAGGGCCGCCACACGACGACGCACCGCCAGCTGCTCCTGCTGCCGGGCGGCGGGCTCGTGATCGACACGCCCGGCCTGCGCGAGCTGCAGCTCTGGGACGTGGGCTCCGCCGCCCTGGACGCGACGTTCGCGGACGTCGAGGAGCTCGCCGCCGACTGCCGGTTCGCCGACTGCACGCACGCGCACGAGCCCGACTGCGCCGTGCTCGCCGCGGTCGATTCCGGCGAGCTGGAGCCCGAGCGCCTCCACAGCTGGCGCAAGCTGCAGCGCGAGCTGCGTGCGATCGCGATGCGCACCGACGTGCGGCTGCGCAAGGAGGAGGCACGCAAGTGGAGGCTGCGGGCGCGGGAGGGCCGGGCGAGGGCGCGGCCGCGCTAGGGCTTCGGCGCAGCTGCGGCGACTTCGGGCGGCGCGTCCGCATGCTTCGTCGCGAAGTTGTCGACGAACATCTGCGCGAGCTCGCGGGCCTTCCTGTCGTACGCCTCCGGGTCGGCCCAGGTCGAGCGCGGGTCGAGCAGCGACTGGTCGACGCCCGGCGCGTTCACCGGCACCTCGAAGCCGAAGACGGGATCCTCGCGGAACTCGGCGCCCGCCAGCTCCCCCGAGAGCACCGCGCCGAGTAGTCCACGCGTAGCCTCGATCGGCATGCGGTGCCCCTCGCCGAACGGACCGCCCGTCCAGCCGGTGTTGATCAGCCAGGCGCCGGCGGCGTGGCGCTCGAGCTTCTCGCCGAGCAGCTTCGCGTAGACGGTCGGAGGCTGCGGCAGGAACGGCGCGCCGAAGCACGTCGAGAAGGTGGGCTGCGGCTCGGTCACGCCGAGCTCGGTGCCGGCGAGCTTCGACGTGTAGCCAGACAGGAAGAAGAAGAGCGCCTGCTCGCGGCTGAGGCGCGCGATCGGCGGCAGGATCCCGAAGGCGTCGGCGGCAAGGAGGATCACCGAGCGTGGATGGCCGGCGCGCTTCGTCGGCAGCGCGTTCGCGATCCGCTCGAGCTTGTACGCGGCCCGGGTGTTCTCGGTCTTCGAGTCGTCGTCGAGGTCGAGCACGCCGCGGTCGTCCACGACGACGTTCTCGAGCACGGTGCCGAAGCTGTGTACGGCCTTCCAGATCTCGGGCTCCGCCTCGGCGGAAAGCCTGATCGTCTTCGCGTAGCAGCCGCCCTCGAAGTTGAAGACGCCCTCGTCGCCCCAGCCGTGCTCGTCGTCGCCGATGAGCAGCCGCTCCGGATCCGCCGAGAGCGTCGTCTTGCCCGTCCCGGAAAGGCCGAAGAAGACCGCGACGTCCTCGCCGTCCTGCGAGACATTCGCCGAGCAGTGCATCGGCATCACGCCCTCGAGCGGCAGCCGGTCGTTCATCAGCGTGAAGACCGACTTCTTGATCTCGCCGCCGTAGAAGGTTCCGCCGACCAGGATCTCGCCGCGGGACGGGTGGAGGCAGACGAAGACCTCGGTGCGCGTTCCGTCCTGCGCCGGGTCGGCCTCGACCTCGGGCTCGTGGAGGACGAGCACGTCCGGCTCGAAGCCGGCGAGATCGGCCTCGGCCGGCTCGATGAACATCGTCTTCGCGAACAGCGCGTGGTACGGGTGGGTCGTGAGGACGCGCACCGAGAGGCGATGTGCCGGGTCGGCGCCGCAGAAGGCGTCGATCACGTACACGTCGTTCCTCTCGAGGCGCGCGACGACCTTCGCGCGGAGTCCGTCGAAGTGCTCCTCGGAGATCTCGCCGTTCGTCTCGCTCCACCAGATCCGGTCCTCCGAGCCCGGCTCGCGCACGACGAACTTGTCCTTCGGGGAGCGGCCGGTGAAGCGGCCGGTGTCGACGACGAGCGGCCCGTCCTCGGCGAGGATGCCCTCGCCGCGATCGAGCGCGGCCGTGTAGAGCTGCGACGTCGTCGGGTTGCGGAGGACGCGTCCCGCGACACGCAGACCATGGACGGCGAGACTGTCTTCCGGACGATCGGTGATCGTCAACGCGCTCCTTCTCATCGGTGGCGGTGCCGGTGTCGCATGGTAGGGGAACGTCTAGGATCGCCGCGTGGATCCGGCAGCGAGCTAGCGCTCTCTAATCTCGGGCGAGGCCTCCGACCGCCGACGGCGGGCGGATCGCCTTGCGCAACCGCTAGCGCCAACGGAGGTACGACCTGATGAATCGCCAGAACCTGTTCGCCGACGTCCCCTGGGACGGCGAGAGCGACGAGACCGGCTTGCTCCACCGCACCTTCTGGCGCCCGGACGACTCGAGGATGGGCGCCACGCTGTGGGAGCTACGGGCCGGCGCGGAGGGCATGCGGTGGCACATGCACTACGGCGCCGAGGAGATGTTCTTCGTCCTCAGCGGACGACCCGTGTTCCGCACGGCCGATGGCGAGGAGGAGCTCGCTCCCGGCGACTTCGTCTTCTGTCCGGAAGGGCGGGCCGGGCTGCACGCCTACAGCAACCCGCACGACGAGCCGGCCCGGATCCTCGCCATGAGCGCCGGGAGCTTCCCCGACGTCGTCGCCTACCCGGAGCACGACTACGCCTGGGTGGCGACGCGTGTTCCCGAGCTCCCCGCCGGAGACGATCCGGGGATCATCGCCCGGTTCGAGTTCCACCTGGATCGGCCGGACGATCGAGTCAACTGAGGACAGGCCCGGCAGTCGCCGGGCCTGTCCTCTCTCTCCAGGCTGAAACGCTGCGTTTCGAGCCGGACATGTGCCGGTTGTGCAGGATGGAGCGATGGCTCAGGAGGTCGCGGATCGCCGCGAACGGTTCGAAGCCGTCTATCGCGAGCTGTACGAGCCGATCTGCGGCTACGCGCTGCGGCGGCTCCGCGAGCCGGAGGACGCAGCAGAGGCGATCGCTGAGACGTTTGCCACGCTTTGGCGTCGCTTCGACGGCTGTCCGCAGGGCGCCGAGCTGCGTCCCTGGCTCTTCGGCGTGGCGCGGCGGGTGATCGCGAACAAGCGCCGAGGGGAACGTCGTCGCAGCGCCTTGAGCGACCGTCTCGTCGAGAACCTCGATCACCTGGCATTCGACGCGGTCGGGGCGCCGGAGGAGGCGAGCCCCGTCGCCCGAGCATTCGCGTCGTTGAGCGAATCCGACCGTGAGCTTCTCGCCCTGGTCGCCTGGGAGGGCCTCACGAGACAAGAGCTCGCCGTGGCGCTCGGGACGAGTCGCGCCGTCGTCCGCCTCCGCCTGCATCGCGCGCGCAGGCGGTTTCGCGACGCGCTTCCACCGACGCAAATCCGATTCAGCGGAGGACAAGAGCATGAGTGGACGTAGCCCGATCGACTCGCTGCGGCAACTGGCAGCCGTCTCCGACGTAACGGCCGCCGCGGTCTTCGGCGTCGCCGGCCGCGAGGAGCTGCTGGCGGAAGTGACGCAGCTCCCGTTCGGCCGCCGGGAGCGCGTCCGGCGCGGAACACGCAGCCGCCGTCCGCTCGTGCTCGCGTTCGCGGTCGTCGCCGCTGCCGCAACCGCCGCCGCGGCCTGGGCGATCTTCGGCTCGTCGGTGCGCGAGACGACGAGCATCGAATGCGCGATCGCCGGCGCCGACACGATCATCCCCGCAACCTCCGGCGACCCGGCGGCCGACTGCGCACTGCAGTGGCAGCGTGACCTCGGGACGACTCCCCCGGCGCTCGTCGCCTACGACAACGGCAGCGGCGGCGTGACCGTCCTCCCCCGGGGCGAGAAGCCACCCTCCGGCTTCAGACGGCTTCCGGGCGGCTCGCAGGACGTCGCGCTCATCCAGCTCCAGGACTCGCTGGACGACTACATCAACGGCCTCAACTCGAGCTGCCTCGACGGCAAGGCTGCAACCTCACTCGCACAGGCGAAGCTCGCGCAGTTCGGCTTCACCGGCTGGACGGTCAGCCTGCGCGACCGCGGCTCCTGTACGAATGCGGACATCGTCGATCCGGCCGGCAAGGCTGTCACGTTGATCTCGGGATCGGCGTCGACCGGGCCGGAGAAGACGTTCCAGAAGCTCGCCGACGAGCTGCGGCCGCTCACGAAGAGCTGTGAGTCCTTGCCGGCCGCCGTGGCATCGGTGCGGGGCGCCGCCGGTCGCCTCGGTCTCTCGGAAGCGGCCCGCACGTACGAGCTCGACGCCGTCCCGGACAGCGCCCTCCGCTGCGCCTCGATCTACGAGACGGTCGGCGGCACGATCTCGGTCATCGTGCGAGGGCCGCGGGGGTAGGCCACTCCGCCCGCTGCTCGCCGCCGACGAGCTCGTCGTAGAGCTCGTCGACGCGGCGGTGCAGCGCGAGAAAGGCCGCGCCGAGCCTCTCGGTCTCCTCTGGCGAGAGGCTTCCGGCCGCCATGCGGCGCACGGCCTGCCGTTCGAGCAGCTCCCCGAGGATCTCGACGAGCACGAGCACGAGCTGGGCGAGGCCGCGTTGCAGCGAGCTCTCGTCCGTCTCGACGCGAGCCGGTATGCAGGCGCGCCGCTCGCGGCGCGGGAAGGCGAGGTCGTCGGCGCCGTCGGTGCCGACCGACGCGAGCAGCGCCTTCAGCCGCAGGGCGATCAGATCGACGCCGGCCACCGAGATCGTCACGTCGCCGCCGGCGGCGACCCCGGTGTCGACGAGCGAGTCGAGGAGATCGACGAGCCCGTCGCTCACGGCAGGCGCGCGAACGAGTACGGCGGCCAGGGGCCGGTGACCCGCAGCTCGTAGCCCTCGGCCTCGAGCTCCGCCACCGCGCCGGCGAACTCCTCCTGCCGAACGCCGGCCACGAGATACGCGTCGCCCGCCGAATCCTCGCTGGCGGCGGCCAGGCGCTCGCGCAGGCCGGGCTTCACGGTCGTCGCGAGACGGGCGCCGAGGTAGTCGGCGGCGCCCACGTCGGGCATCCGCCCGATGGGCTCGACGCTCCACTCGGCGGTCCCGCGCAATCGCTCGAGCTCGGAGGAGAGCGCTTCGCGATGACGTTCGAGCCACTCGTCGAGGGCCCCACTGTCGGGGAAGGTCGTGCCGAAGCGGAAGGGCACGACGGCTCCTGCCTCGAGCGCGCCGAGCAGGAGCTCGTTGTGCGCGCGCACGAGCCGCTCGAGACGTGCCTCGTCGTCGAGATCGCCGGGCGCGAGCTCGAGCACAAGGGGCCTGAGGCCGTCGGCGACGCCGGCGAGCGCGACGAGCGGCCGCCCACCGAGCCGCTCGCCGACCCGCTGCAGCAGATCGTCGGCGAAGAGACGGCGCAGGGTCTCGGCGACATCCGCGCGCGCGTCCTCTTCCGCCTGCCGGATCAGATCGCCGACGTCGAGCTCGCGCTCGGCGAGGATCCGCGCAAGGTCGTCGAGAGCGCTCACCTGCCGTTCCTCTCGACCGCGTGCTCGAGCAGGTCGAGGCGTTCACGCAGCTCGCGGTTCTCCTGCTCCAGCTCGCGGTCGCGGGCGCGCGAGCTGAGGGCAGGATCGTGCTCCCACCAGTCGATGCCCATTGATTTGGCCGTATCGGCCGAGGCGATCAGGAGCCGCAGCTTGAGCGTGAGAAGCTCGATGTCGAGCAGGTTCACCTGCACGTCGCCGGCGATCACGATGCCCTTGTCGAGCACGCGCTCCAGCAGGTCGGCCAGCGACGCGCCCGAAGGCGGGTGCGCACGAGTCTCGAGAGTGCTCACTGGTCCTCCTGTCGTTGTACGGGATCGGTCTGGTTGCGGGGATAACGGCGCACGCGCCGCGCGCCGAGGAGGTTCCCGTCGCCGTCGAGCGTCGCCTCGTACGTGCCGAGCAGGCTCGTGGTGTCGGGGATCCGGTCCAGCTCGAGCAGCTCCAGCGTGACCGTCCAGCCCTTGCCGTCGCCGTTCGACTGCTCGAAGCCGGAGACGGCCTCGACCGGCTTGCCGAACAGCTCTTCGACCTGTTGGCGTGCGCGTCCGACGAGCTCGAGCGGCGACAGCTTCTTTCTGCTCTCAGCCATGAAGCCGGTCCAGGAGCTCTCGCTCCATCGCCTCGTAGGTCGGCTCGTCGATCTCCCCACGCTCGAGGGCGGCCTCGGCCTCCGCCAGCTCGGCGCGGATCCGCACCGGGTCGTGGAGCTGCGCCTCGGCCTCGTCGACGACTTGCTCGAACACCCACGCCAGCCCGCGGACGGGCGCGAGTGGAAGGGTGAGCAGGCCGCCGACGAGCCCCATCAGGCCACCACCGGCATGGCGAGTCGCACGAAGCTGTACGGGGGCAGCGGCCCCACGAGCTTGAAGTGGAGCGGCGGCGACAATCGAGCGGAGAGCTCCTCGAGCTGCGACTCGACCGCCGTCACCCGGTCGCGATCGGCGAGCAGGGCGAGGTCGAACCCCGCGAGCTCTCCCGCAACCTCGCTCTGGACGACGTCGAGCACGAGCGGCCTCAGCCCGTCGAGGACGACCGACGCATCGCGCGCGCGGCGCTCGGCGAGCGCCTCCCCGACGGCTTCACCGAGCGCGATGCCGGCCTCCATGGACGGCTGCGCACGGTATGCGTCGCGCAGCGGCTGCAGGCCGGCGCCGACCTCGGCGAATACGGACTCTTCGTACGTCCCCTTGAGCTTCAGCTCGCAGGTGCGCTCGTGCCGCACGAGCAGCTCCTCGATCTCGGGCAGGGCAAGGAGCTCGAGCGCCTCCTCGCGGCTCTCGAGCACGTGGCCGAAGCGGGCGGGCAGCACGACCGCCTCCTCGTGCAGCTGCTCGACGACGTCCGCATGCGCAAGCAGGTTGCGGCGCGTGGCCTCCACCGGCCCGTCTTCGAGGTCGGAGACCACGACCGCACGGCCTTCCGCAGCGATCAGCGAGACCCCCTGGTCCCCGAGCCGCTGCGGCACCTCGCGGCGACGGGTGATGCCGTAGAGGTAGAGCCTGCTCACCGGTCGTTGCCGCGACTGCGCGAGCCGCTACGCGAGCGCCCTTCGTCCTCGTCGTCCTCACCGCTGCGTCCTCCGAGGCCGATCTTCTCCTTGATCGCGTCCATGCCACCCTCGACGGCGCCCTTCGACTCGCTCTCGGCCATCTCCTCGCCACCCTTCTCGAAGAGCTCGGGAACGCTTCTGGACTCGTCGACTGCGCGCAAGTCGAGCCGGTTCACGGCCTCGGCGAAGCGCAGGTAGGTGTCCACGCTGGCGATTACGACCCGCAGGTCGATGGTCAGGAGCTCGATGCCCACGAGCGAGACGCGGACGTAGGCATCGAGGACGAGACCGCGGTCGAGCAGGATCTCGAGGACGTCGGCGAGGCCGCTCGAGCGTGGCGCTCGCGTGATGTAGCCCGCCGAGGATTCGCGTTGCATTACGGCCACTTCGCAATCACCCTTTCCGGTTAGGTTCGGCCTGCTGCGGCCGTGGGATCGAAATCCCCGAGCCGGAAACTCGGCAAACCGCGCCTAGGACCCTCCGGCCAGGCCAAGCTGGCTCGCGAGACCGAGGTAGTCCCAGCTCGACCACTCCTCGGCGATTCGGTCGCCGTCGAAGCGCAAGATGGCGATGCCGTCCATCTCGCCGTCCCGGCCCGTCTCCTCGTGGGAGGCGTGCATCGTCGCCCGCACTGCGACGCACCCGTTGTGGGAGATGACCTCGTGCAGTTCGTACTCGACCTCCGAGAAGGCCTTCGCATGACTGTCCACGACTGCGACCAACTCGTCGGCCCCGCGTTCGTCTGTGCCCTCGAGCGTGTGGACATGACCCTGGTAGTCGTCGCTGACGAGCTCGCGCATCGCCTCGGCGTCGCCCTCCGACCACGCGTCGAAGTACGCGCGGACCGCGTCCTCGTGCCCTCCGGCGAAGCTGCGGCGGATCCGCCGCAGGAGCACCACGGCCAGGGCAGCGCCGCCGGCTACGAGGGCGAGCCGCTTCATCGGTCGAGGACGACGCGCTCCGGTGGCAGGAGGATCTCCTTCTCGCCGTCGAAGCACGCGTCCAGGTGCACTCGCACCGAGCGCTCGCGGGCGTCGACGCCGACGATCGTGCCGGCGGCGGACGCGCCTTTGCCGAGGAAGATGCCGAGCGTCGGGAGGCCGGACAGATCGACCCGCACCCGCGCGCCGGGCATGAACGGCGGGGCGCCGACGAAGGTGACCGGAGCCGGAGTCGGCTGCGGGGGAGGCGACCACTCGAGCTCAGCGCTCCAGTCGAGCTCGGTGTCGTCGACGTGGCGGGTGCGCCGTCCCTGCTGCTCGTCCTGTTGCTCGTCGCGTTGCCCGCTCTGCTGCTGCCGCGAGCCGGAGCTCTGGCTCGCGCCGTCTTCGTCCTCGTCGTCGTCGCGCCCGGCGTCCACGGCCTTCTCGATCTCGTCCTTCGTCAAGCGACTTTCGACAGCCTGGACGAGCTCGTCCTTCGTACGCGAGCCAAGCTTGTGGAGCAGCTCCTCCTTCGTCCCGTCGCTGTCGTCGTCGAGCAGCTTGGAGATCTCGTCCTTCTTCAGGCGCGAGCCGAGCAGCTCGACGAGCTTCGCCTTCGTCGACTGCGAGCTCAGCTCCTCGACGAGATCCGACTTGGTTTCAGACGCCATGGCGCGCTCCTTCGTCTACGGGTGCGGTGCAGGGAAAATCCCCTGCAGGCGGAGACGCCAAACGGGGTCAGGGACGCTTGCGCAGCTTCGGCCGCGGTGGGGGAGGCGTTCCGCTCAGGGAAGACTCGGGACGTTTCAGCAGGCGCGGCTCTAGCTGCTTGCGGCGGTCGCCACGACGACATCGGACGCCGCATCCGACCGCTGCCGTAGGACCACAGCCGCGAAGGCGAGGCTGCCGAGCGTGAGCAACGCCGGCAGGCCGAGGAAGAACGTCCCGAGCGCGACGTGCGTCAGCACGTAGCCGGCGACGATGAAGCCGAAGGGCCCGGCCATGGTCGCGACCGTCATCACCGCGGTCATCACCTTCGGCCGGAGCTCCGCAGGCGTTCGGACCGTAAGGATCCCGATGACCGGCGCGTTGACGAGTGGCGTGAAGAACGCGAAGGCGCCGATGATGACCGTCGCGACGGGCCACGGGGTGCTCGGCGAGAGCAGGAAGAGCGGCAGCGGCATGGCGACGATCGCGAACGCCGCGAGCTTCAGCAGCGACACCTTCTGCGTCAGCTGCTGGGCGACGATCGCGCCGACGAGCGCCCCGATGCCGAAGCCCGCGAAGAGGAAGCCGAGCACGTGGGCGCTGTGGTGGTAGCGGAAATACGCGATGGCCTGGACGCCGAGGACGATCCCCTGGGCGACGAAGTTGATCAGGCAGGCCGCGATCATGATCGGCCCGAGCAGGGAGTCGCCGAGCAGGAACTTCACTCCGGCGAGAACGCCCTTCTGCTGCGCCGCCGCCTCGACTCGCCTGCCGGCGCGGACGACGGTCGCGATCACGAGGAACGAGAGCACGTACGTTCCCGCGTCGACCACGAGCACCGTCGCCGGGCTCGTGGCGGCGATCAGGAAGCCGGCCAGCACAGGCCCGGCGAGCTGCGTCAACTGATTCGCTCCGGAGAGCACGGCGTTGACGCTCGCGACCGCCTGCTCGTCCTCCCCCGCGACCTCCGGGACGACGAGCCGCGACGATGCGAAATAGGGGGCGGCGAAGATCCCGATCGCGAAGGTCGTTCCGAGCAGCGCTGCGAACGAGAGGTGCCCCGTGCTGTGGAGGATCGGGATGACGAGCATCAGCGGCCCACGCGCGGCGTCGGAGATGAGCATCGTCTTCTTGCCACCGAGCTTCGCGATCACCGTTCCGGCCGGAATGCCGAAGATCGCCATCGGCAGCAGCTCCGCGGCGAGGACCCACCCCATCTTCGCCGTCGAGCCCGTCGTCGCGAGGACGAACCACGGAAGGGCGACGAACGTCATGGCCGTGCCGGTGAGCGAGACGAGCTCGGCGGTCAGGAGCCCGAGCAAGGAGCGATTCTTCAGCACGGCCGTAAAATAAGACGTACGTACGGTTTTGTCAAATGAGTACGATTCCGAGCCATGCCGAAGGTGACGGAGGAGCATGCCCAGGCCCGCCGTGCGGAGATCCTGGAGGGCGCGCGGCGCGCCTTTGCCGAGTTCGGGTACGAAGGCGCGACGGTGGTCAGGCTCGAGGAAGCGACCGGCCTCTCGCGCGGGGCGATCTTCCACTACTTCGAGAACAAGAACGACCTGTTCGTGGAGCTCGCGATGGAGATGAACACCCGCTTCGGCGACCTCCTCCTCGAGAGCGGCGTCGACGAGGCGTTCCGCGCGCTGACCGCGGAGAGCCCCGAGTGGATCGCCGTCCTGATCGAGACCGAGAGCCGGCTGCGCCACGACGCGGACTTCGTCCGGCGGTTCGAGGCGAAGGCGGCCGACACGAGCCCGCGCATCCAGGAGTGGTTCCAGCGGCAGCAGGCCGAAGGGAAGCTCCGCGACGACGTTCCGTGGGTCGAGCTCGGCCGGTTCACGAGCTCCCTCCTCAACGGCCTCGCGCTCCGCATCGCCGGCGGCGACCCCTTCGACCTCGAGGCGATGCTGCAGCTGCTCGACGACGCGATCGCCCCGCGGCGGAGACGAGCTTCTTCGTAATTGCCGGGTAGGGCTGCTAATCTCGCTCGGCTAGCTGAGCGAGTACCGGGTGCGCGCTGTGCGCTTCCCCTGCCCGTTCTCGAGGAGCAGAGGAGGTGTTTCATCCATGGCAACCGGAACCGTGAAGTGGTTCAACGCAGACAAGGGGTACGGGTTCATCACCCCGGACGACGGCGGAGACGATCTGTTCGTCCACCACAGCGCGATCCTCGGGGAGGGCTACAAGACGCTCGCCGAGAACGCGAAAGTCCAGTACGAGGCCGCACAGGGCGAGAAGGGGCCGCAAGCGACGAACGTCGAGCTTGCGTCTGCCTAAGCGTGAGGACAGCTGCGGCGGTCGTTGATCCCGCAGCTGACTCCCGACCGTCGAGCAGAGAGGAGCGCGAATGCCGGCTCGAAAGCAACAGACGCACGCGAAACGGGCACGCGAGCTAGCGGTGAAGGAGCGCCGCGAGCGCAAGCGTGAGAAGAAGGCACTCCGCGCCGCAGGCCTTCTTCCAACCGTCGAGCTGGACGCCGACGGCTTCCCGATCGAAGAAGCAGAATCCGAGCCGACCGACGCCGTCCCGCCTGAGGAAGCCCCGCTTGAGGGAGCCGAGTGAGCGTCCCGCGGCGGGAGGGCGGTATCCCGCACAGCCGCCGCACGTTGGCCCCGACGGCCGCGAGTGAGGCGGCCGAGGAGAACTGGAGCGGCGCGAACGAAGCCAAGGCCGAGAAGCTGCGTGAGCACAGCCTGCAGCGACGCGCGCGCAGGCACGGCCTCCAGCTCCGCCACTCCGAGTATGGGTACGCGCTCGTCGACAACGCGCGGAAGCGCATCGACGACCGGGACAACATGAGCCTGGACGAGGTCGAGTCGTGGCTCGAGCGCTGACCGGTAGACGAGCACCGCGCACGCCGCGCTCCTAGGCGGCGGTCGCTTCCTGGTCGAGCTCCGCGACAAGCCGCCGGACGTGGCGCTCGATCCCGTCGCGGATCGGGCGAATCTGTTCGAGCGGCAGCGTCTTCGGGTCTGCGAACTCCCAGCTGATCCTGCGGAGTCCGGGTGTGACGGGGCAGACCTCTTCGCTGCAGGTCGAGACGGCGATGTCGGCCCAGGCGAGGTCGTCGGAGTCGAGCTTGTGCGGGACGTGGTCGCCGGCGTCGACGCCGATCTCCGCGAGGGCGTCCAGGACCTGCGGATGCGCGGCGGCGCCTGGCTCGCTGCCCGCGCTGCGCGCCTCGTGGCGGCCGCCGGCGTAACGACGGAACAGGTACTCGGACATCACCGAGCGGCCGGCATTGCCGACACAGACGAACAGAACGTTCACGCCGGCTCCTCCGGAACGGCCGCTTCGTGAATCTCGGCAGGTTGCGTCTGCTCGCCGCGCACGAACTGATAGGCCAGCCCTCCGACCGAGGTGCCGAGGATCGGCGCGAGTATGTAGAGCCAGAGCGCGTGCAGGTCGCCTGAGACGAGGGCCGGCCCGATCGAGCGAGCGGGGTTCATCGAAGCGCCGGAGATCGGCCCACCGAACATCGCGTCGAGACCGATAGTGCCTCCGATCGCGATCGCCGCCGCCTCCCCCACCGCCCGCGTATCGGTCGCCACGGCGAGGATCACGAACATCAGGAAGACGCTCATCACGACTTCCCAGAGGAACGACTGCCCCTGCGAGCCGGAGGGCAGCGTCGCCCCGGTCCGAGCGATGTTGCCGAGAGAGCCGCGGAGCAACGCGGCCGCCACGAGCGCTCCGACGAGCTGAGCTGACCAGTACAAGACCGTACGCCGCCACGGGAAGTGCCGGGTGAGCGCGAACGCGAACGTCACGGCCGGGTTGAAGTGAGCGCCGCTGATGTGACCGACCGCGTAGATCCCGAACATGATCACGAGCCCGAAGCTGATCGCCACGCCAACGTGGCCGAGCTGGTGCGTCTTCGCCTCGACCGTTACCGCCCCGCAACCGGCGAAGACGAGCGCGAAGGTTCCAATCGCTTCGGCGACGAGCGACCGCGCGAGCGGGCGAGTCATGATGCGACCGGCTCCGGGCCGGCCACGAGCGTCGCAATCTGGTCTAGCGCGCCATCGGCGAGCGCGTAGTACGAGTAGCGGCCGCGCCGCTGCCGCAACAGAACGCCCGCGTCGACGAGCTGCTTCAGGTGGTAGCTCACGTTCTGCTGCGGCAGATCCAGCGCCTCGGTGAACTCGCAGACGCACACGGGCGCCCCGGCGGCGCGGATCAGCATGTTGAGGATCCGCAACCGGTGCCGGTCCGCGATCGAGCGGAGCAGCCGCTCGAGCTTGGCCGCGTCCGGCGCAGGCAGAGACGACCCGGCTACCGGCGTATCGCAGGCAAGCGGCAGGCGATGCACAAAGCCATCTTGTTGGATGCGACCTGTCGCTGCAACCCGCTGTTACCCAAGCGCAACGGGAATGGAGCTAGCCGGACTCGAACCGGCGACCTCCTGGGTGCGATCCAGGCGCTCTCCCAACTGAGCTATAGCCCCGCGGCGGGCCAGTCTAGCTGGCGACTTTGGCTAGGGCGTCGCCCGCTTCTCCTCGAGCTTGCCGGCCCGGATGGTCTCGGCCATGTCCTTCGACTCTTCCCGATAGACGCTCCCATCCTCGAACTCGATCCACGGGAACTTCTTCTGATCCGTCTTCTCGATCGTTCGGCCACGGCTCGAGCCCTTGAGCGCCGAGCCCTCCTTCACCAGCTTGTATTCGACGCCCGACTCGTCCAGCGCCTTCTGGACGCGCCAGCACGGATGGCCCCCGAACTTCGCCCACATGCCGCTACAGCGGTGCAGCTTCACTGCCATCTGAACCCTCCTCCTCTGGCCCCCACGAGGGTCCTACGATACGAGGATGCGCGCCGTTTACGAAATCCTGCCGCCGGCCTGGGGCGAGACGCTCGCAATCCTCCAGTCGGTGAGCCTGCCGGACGGGCCGGCGCGCGTCCGGGCACGGGTCGTGGACGACGAGGGAGAGCGCGTCACGCTCGATTTCCCGGCGCTCGACGGCGAGACGAGCGCCGAGCAGCTCCTCGCCGTCTGCATCGCCGGCGAGTGGGCCGATCGCGGCGACGTCGAGTCGTGCCGGCTCGTCGAGGTGGAGTGGCCGGAGGGGCTGCCGGGGCCGGCATTTCCCGCGCAGCCGGGCGTCTCGGTCGGCGCGATTGTCAAGCCGGCGCTCGGGTTGACGTCGGAGGAAGCTGCGGCGACGGCGGCAGAGCTCGCGGCCGGGGGCGCCGTCCTCGTCAAGGACGATGAGCTGCAGCGGTCCTCGCCGGAGCGGGTTCGGGCAATCCAGGCCGCGATCCCGGAGGACGTGCTCTACGCGGCGAACGTCACCGGCGCCGACGTCGACGCGATCGTTGGCGCGGGCGCGCGCGCGTTGATGGTCAACGCGTTTCATGCCGGGCTCGGCTCGGTCGGGCGGCTGCGCGAGTACGGGCTGCCGGTCTTCGTGCACCGGGTGGGCTCGGCGTTCCTGCGCCGCGGTGGGCCCGTCTCGGTGTCCGCGCGAGTCCTCGTCGAGCTGACGCGGCTGCTCGGAGGCGACTACGTCCAGGTCGGGTCATTCTCGCGGCGCACGTTCGACACGGACGACGAGGTGCGGGAGCAGATCGCGGCTGCGCGCCCGGCGACGGCCGTGATCGGTGGAGGAGTCGGAGCCGAGAACGCCCGCGAGCAACTCGAGCTGGCCGGGACGAGGGACGGCGTGATGCTCCTGCTCGGCTCGGCGGCGTACGCCGATCCCGGCGGCGTGCGAGCCGGCGTCGCAGCGGCAGTCGAAGCGATCCGCTAGGCGGCGAAGAGCGTCAGCTCAGGCTCGCGTTCGCCGCGCAGGACGGCGAGGTCGACCGTGACGCAGCGAATCTCGCGCGACTCCGCGAGCGCGACCGCTTGCGGCTTCAGGCGCTCGGCCGCCAGGACTCCGCGGCAACCCGCCTTCGCAGGATCGCGGCGGATGAAGTCGAGGTAGCGCGTGAGCTGCTCGACGGCCTCGATCGTCCCGACCCGCTTGATCTCGACGGCGACCCACTCGCCGGCGCCGTCGTGGCACATCAGGTCGACCGGGCCGATCTCCGTCTGCCACTCCCGCCGCACGAGGGTCAGCGGCTCGCCGAGCGTCTCGGGCGCCGCCGCGAGCGCCTCCTGCAGGTCGCGCTCGGCGCCGTCCTTCTGCAGCGCCGCCGATTCCCCCATGTCGTGCGCGACGTCGCTCAGCACGTCGAGCAGGCAGATCTCGAGCGCGTCTTCGCTCTTGGGCTTCGTGACGACGAGCCGGTCGCCCTCGTCCGCGATGAAGGTCGGGGCGGTCATCCAGTTGAGCGGCTTGTAACCGCCCGCATCGTCGTGGACGAGCACCGAGCCGTCGCCCTTCAGGATCAAGAGCCGCACCGCCTCCGGAAGCACAGCGGAGAGACGGCCGGAGTACGTGACCTCGCAGCGAGCGACGATGAGACGCACGCCGCGCAACCTACTGTCCCTTTCGGACATGTCTAGGTGTCTGACACCTAGACATGTCGGCTTCAGCCGCGTTCCACGCGCGAGCCGCCGACGATGGCCTCCGTGCCGTCGTCGAAGCGCACCCATGCCTTGCCGTTGCCGTCGTAGTCGGGCGACCAGACGAGCAGCGTCGCGTCACGCCCGCCGACGCGGACGCGCTCGCTTCCCTCCTCCTCGTCACCGCTCCAGACGCGGACGAACGGGTTCTCGCGGCGCTCGCGCCCGATCGTCGTCTCGTCGGCGTGGCCCGGCAGGACGCGCGTCGCGTCCGGCAGCTCGAGGAGAACCTCCATCACCGACCGCCGCACGGCCGCGACGTCACCGCCGCCGACCGCATCGCGGAAGAGCGTGTCGCCGGTCGCCACCACCTCGTCCCCGACCACGAAGGACAGCCCGTCGTCGGAGTGCCCCGGAGTCGCGAGCCCCCGCGCGTGCAGGCCGTCCCACCTCCACTCGCCCGGCTCGGCGAGCACCGGAATCGAGTAACGCCGCACGAGCTCGTCCTCGTTCTCGACGTGGTCGTGGTGGGCGTGCGTGCGCAGGATCGCAACGGGCGTGACTCCCCACCGCTCGGCCGCATCGACGAGCGGCGCGACGTCCGCTCCGGCATCGACGAACACCGCCGAACCGCCTTCGGCCGCGATCAGAAAGGCGTTGCTGAGCCAATCCGGATGCATGCTCTTCTCGACCTGCATGGCGCTAGGCTAACCGCAGTTCCCCACGAGGAGGATTGATGGCGGGCCTGCTCTCACGCACGGCGCTGATCGTGAAGGCGAAGTACTCGAAGCTCCTGAACCGGGCCGAAGACCCGACCGAGACGCTCGACTACTCGTACGAGCAGATGCTCGAGCAGCTGCAGAACGTCAAGCGCGGCGTCGCCGATGTCGTCACCTCGAAGAAGCGGATCGAGCTGCAACAGCAGAAGCTCGAGCAGAACGTCGTCAAGCTCGAGACCCAGGCGCGCCAGGCTGTCGGAGCGAACCGAGAGGACCTCGCCCGGCAGGCGCTCGAGCGGAAGGCCCTCGCCCAGCAGCAGCTGCAGGACATGGACACGCAGGTGAAGCAGCTCGCGGACCAGCAGGAGAAGCTCGTCGCGGCTCAGCAGCAGCTCGAGACCCGCATCGAGTCGTTCCGTTCGCAGAAGGAGGTCCTCAAGGCGCAGTACTCCGCCGCGGAGGCTCAGGTGAAGGTCGGCGAGGCTGCGACGGGGATCGGCCAGCACATGAACGACACCGGGATGGCCATCCAGCGGGCCAAGGACAAGACCGAGGAGATGCAGGCGCGCGCTTCGGCGATCGACGAGCTCACCTCGACCGGTGCGCTCGAGGACTTCACCGCCGGCGACCAGACGCAGCTCGACCGCGAGCTCGCGCAGATCTCATCCTCCTCCCAGGTCGACGACGAGCTCGCGAAGCTGAAGGCGGAGGTCGGCTCCGGCGCGCCGCAGAAGGAGATGCCGGCGGCCCAGTCGGCCGAGGAAACCACCGAGCCCTGACCCGGCTCGGCGACATCCTCTTCGGCCGCAAGAAGCTCCAGGAGCCCGCCGGCGACCGGCTCTTCGCGCTCTCGACCGCCGCGGTCACGCTCGACACCGAGTGCTCGCTCAAGACGGCCGGTGACGCCGCGCTGATCTTCAAGCCGCTCTCTGCCGGAGAGTTCAGCTCGACCGAGACCGACGCGGAGGAACTACTGCGGGGCGTCGCGCGCGACTCCGGCTCCACGATCGACCGCAAGACCGACTCGTTCGGCTTCGAATGGGTGATCGTCCACGACCCCCAGCTCGAAGACCAGGTCGCAGCCGTCCACGCCCTCGCCTCGGAGCTCGAGGAGCACGGCTTCGGCGGCCAGCTCCTCGCGGCCGCCTTCCGCTTCGACGGCTCCGCGTTCGGCTCGGGCCACCCCGTCTACTGGATCTACGGCTTCAAGACCGGCACGTGGTGGCCGTTCATCCCGACCGGCGAGAAGCAGGAGCGTGACAACGCACAGGAGCTGGAGCTGAAGGCGAAGCTCGAGCCGGAGCTGCCGGTCGAGCCCGACCTGAGCAAGTGGCTCGCGCTCTTCGACGCCCCGATCTGAACGTCCCGCTCGCCCGCTTCGCTTTCCGCTCGCTCGGCAAGCGAGCCGGCTACGCCGGCACGCGCGGCTCGGCACCAAGCGCCAGCGTGCCGCGCCCGCGCAGGTCGGTCGCGGCGACGAAAACGCTGCGCTCGCTCTGCCGCTAGGAGACGGGCTTGCCCATCTCGCGGGCGATCTCGGCGAGAGCCGCGAGGCGCTTCTCGAGCGGCGGGTGATCCATCATCCACTCGCTCATGTTCGTCTTCCAGTTCGTCGGGATGATGAAGAACGCGTTCATGCCCTGCACCTCGCGCAGGTCCTGCTGCGGGATCTGGGTGATGCCGCTCGAGATCTTCTGGAGCGCGCTCATGAGGTTCTCGGGCGCGCCGGTGATGATCGCCGAGCCGCGGTCGGCCGCGTACTCGCGGTAACGGGAGATCGTGCGGATCAGGATGAAGCTGATCGCGTAGACGACGATCGAGACGAGGAAGACGATCAGCCAGACAGGCACCTGGTTGTTGTTGTTGTTCCGGTTGCCGCCGCCGCCGAAGCCGCCGAACATCCCCGCATAGAGGCCGAAACGGGTCAGCAGCGCGGCGAGCATGGCGAAGAAGCTCGCGATCGTCATCACGAGCACGTCCCGGTTGGCGATGTGGGAGAGCTCGTGGGCGAGGACGCTCTCGATCTCCTGCGGCTCGAGTCGCTGCCACAGCCCCCTGGTCACCGCGACGGCCGCGTGCTTGGGATTCCGGCCCGTCGCGAAGGCGTTCGGGACGTCGCTGTCGACGACGGCCACGCGCGGCTTCGGCAGGTTGGCCATCGCACAGAGCCGCTCGACCATTGCGTGCAGCTCGGGGGCCTCCTCGGGCGAGACGACCTTCGCACCGGAGGCGGCGAGCGCCAGCTTGTCGGAGGTGTAGTACTGGAAGAAGGCCAGGCCGATCACGATCAGGAGCATCGGCGCAAGCCCGACCTTGAGCACGCTGAAGAGGACTACCGCGAAGCCGACGTAGAGCAGGCCGAGCAGCCCGCTCGTGAAGAGCATCCGTAGCGATAGCCCCCGGTCACGACCGAACGATCTGCGTTGCATGAACGAAATGGTACTGAGGGGGAAGGTCCCGCCGGTTCCCGAGGCCGCCGGTCTTAGCGGTTCATTAGAGTCCTGCGCGGTGCCTCGCCGCGCACTCATCGCAGCCGCCGCACTGCTCGGCGCCGTCGTGCTCGCGGCCTGCGGCTCCCAGGGTGTCGCCTCGCCGACGCCCAGGACGGTGATCGGCACGGTCTCGACGGCTCCCTCCTTCCCGATCGTTCCGGCCTTCCATCTCACGGGAGACCCGAAGAAGGGCAGCTCGGTGTATTCGAGCAGCGGCTGCGGAAGCTGCCACACGCTCGCCGCCGCGCACTCCACCGGCACGGTCGGGCCCAATCTCGACCAGCTCAAGCCCGACTACCGCGCCGTCACCGCGCAGGTGACGAACGGCGGCGCCGCCATGCCGGCGTTCAAGTCGAAGCTCAGCGCCCAGCAGATCGCAGATGTCGCCGCCTACGTCGTCGACTCGACCGGCGGCAAGGCGCCGTAGAGCTCCCTCCCGGGTTTCCGGCGCGCGTCGCCGCCTTCGCGCTCGACCTCGACCGGACGCTGATCGCCGAGGACGGCGAGCTCCGCCCGCGCACCAGGGACGCGCTGGCTCGGACGCAGGCCTCGGACGCCCACGTGGTCGTCGTCACCGGGCGCATGTTCAGAGCGGTGCGCCCCTATCTCGAACAGGCGGGCCTCGACGATCTCGTCGTCTGCTACCAGGGGGCCGTCGTCGCCGACCCCAGCACGGGCGAGTTCCTCCTCCACGTCCCCATCCCGCTCGCGGAGGCCCGGGAGGCGATGGACGCAGTGCTCGCGGCCGGGTTCCATCTCAACTGCTACCTCGACGACCTCCTCTACGTGGCCGAGGTGACGCCGGAGGCGCGGCGCTACGCCGACTTCCAGCACCTCGAGCTCCACGTCGTGGGCGACCTCCGCAACTGGCTGGAACGCGACCCGACGAAGCTCGTCGCGGTCGGCGATCCCGGAGCGCTCGACGAGCTCGAGCAGGAGCTCAAGCCGCGCTTCGCGGGACGCCTCTTCATCTCGAAGTCGCTCCCCTACTTCCTCGAGTTCGCCCACTCGGACGTGAGCAAGGGGAGCGGGCTCGCATTCGTCGCCGAGCGGCTCGGCTTCGGGCCCGAGGAGACGGTCGCCTGCGGCGACGGTGAGAACGACCGCGAGCTGCTCGACTGGGCCGGCTTCGGCGTCGCGGTCGCCAACGCGCACGATGACGTGCTCGCGCGCGCCGACCTCGTCGTGCCCTCGGTGCAGGAGGAAGGAGTCGCTGTCTTGCTGGAGGCGTACTTAGACTCACTGGCGTGATCGACGCCCGCGCCGCCCGCAACGAGCCGGACGAGTACCGGCGCCGTCTCGCGCGGAAGGGCGCCGCCGAGGCCTTCGACGCCTGGCTCACGGCCGACGAGCGGTGGCGAGAGCTCGTGCCGCGTGTCGACGAGCTCCGCTCGCAGACGAAGGTCAAGGGCAAGCCGACGCCTGAGCAGCTCGAGCAGCTGCGTGGCATCAAGGAGGAGCTGCAGCAGGCCGAGCAGGAGCTCGCGCAGGCGGAGGCCGTCCGCGACGAGGTCGGACTCCGGATCCCGAACCCGCCGGCCGACGACGTCCCGGACGGCGCGACCGAGGACGACGTCCGCGTCGAGCGCGTCGTGGGCGAGCCGCCGTTGCTGGCGGAACCGAAAGAGAGCCTCGAGCTCGGCCGCTTCGACATGGAGCGTGCCGCACGGGTGAGCGGCGCGCGCTTCGGCTACTGGATCGGCGACACCGGGCGGCTCGCGCTCGCCCTATACCGCTACGCCCTGGACCGGTTGGCCGAGAAGGGCTTCGTCACCGTCCTGCCGCCGGTGCTCGTGCGCGAGGAGGCACTGATCGGGACCGGAGCGTTCCCCTCCGACGAGCAGAACATCTACGAGATCCCCGAGGACGGTCTCTACCTCTCGGGCACGGCGGAGATCCCGCTGGCGAGCCTCCACGCCGGCGAGATCCTCGAGGCGGACGCCCTCCCCTTGCGGTATGTCGCCTTCTCGCCGTGCTTCCGCCGCGAGGCCGGTGCGGCCGGCAAGGACACGCGCGGGATGTTCCGCGTCCACCAGTTCAACAAGGTCGAGCAGTTCTCGCTGACGCTGCCGGAGCAGTCCTGGGACGAGCACGAACATCTGCTCGCGAACACGGAGGAGCTCGTCCGCGACCTCGGGCTCCCCTACCGGGTCGTCGTACTGCCGGCCGGGGACATGTCGGCGGCCTCGGCCAAGACGTACGACGTCGAGATCTGGTTTCCGAGCCAGGAGCGCTACCGCGAGACCGCGTCGATCTCGAACACGACCGACTTCCAGGCGCGGCGTCTCGGCATCCGCTATCGGGACGGCAAGAGCCCGGAGCCGTTGCACATGCTCAACGGCACCGCCGTCGTCGACCGGATGGCGCTCGCAATCCTCGAGAACCTCCAGGGCGGGGTGCCTGAGGTGCTGCGCGAGTACGGCGCGCCGGAGCGGGTCACTCAGTAGCGAGCCACGCCTTCGCCAGCCGCTTCTGCGCGCGGGTCAGCCACGCCTCCTCGACGAGGTCGCGCAGCTCCTCGCGGTCGATCCGACCGAGGTCCGGGATGCGCATGAGCACGGCGGAGTAGCCGTCCCAGTGCGGCGTCGTGAAGTAGATCCCGCGCGCGTCGGAGAGGAGCAGCTCCTTGACGCCGAGGTCGGCGACGCGGAAGACGAGCACATCGTCGAGCCGCTCGCCCGTCTCCGGGTCGACGGCGTCCGGCCGCCGGCTGCGGTGGAAGCAGAACATCTTCCCGTGCACCTTGTAGACCGGCCGACCGTCGTCGGGCTCCTTCGTCGCCTCGGGCATGGCGAGGGCGAGCTCGTCGAGATCCGCCATCGTCGCCATGCTGCGACACTAATTCGCGCGGCGGGGTGCCGGAGCGGTCGAACGGGGAGGTCTTGAAAACCTCTGAGCCCTCGCGGGCTCCGTGAGTTCGAATCTCACCCCCGCCGCTCTCGTCCGCGCGCTCTGTAGCGTTCTCTGCGATGGCGACGGGAGAGGAGCTCCGCGGCCTGATGCGGCTCTGGCCGCACGGCGTCTCGATCCTCAGCGTCGACGTCGAGGGCGATCGGATGGGCGTCACCGTCTCCTCGCTCGTCTCGCTCTCGCTCGAGCCGCCCCTGGTCGGAGTCTCGATCGGAAAGGATGCCTCGTGCTACGAGCTCCTGCGCGGCGCGGGCCGCTTCGCGGTCAGCCTCCTCGGCGCCGAGCAGGAGGAGCTCGCGCGCCGTTTCGCCGCCGGGTACCCGCCGATCGTCCACTGGCAGGGCGTGCCGACCCGCGAAGGGACGGTCGCGCCGCTGATCGAGGGCGCGCTCGGCTGGATCGAGGCCGAGACCCGGGCCGAGGCGGACGCCGGCGACCACACGTTCTTCATCGCCGACGTCCTCTCGATCGAACACGGCCCGTCGCACCACGCGCTCGTCTACCGCGAGAGCACGTACCACTCGGTTTGATTCAGGCCGTCGTCTTCGACCTCGACGGCGTCCTGCTCCAGTCGGAGGAGGTCTGGGACGCCGTGCGCGAGCGCTACGTCCGTGAGCGCGGTGGCCGATACGACGAGGAGGTGCAGCGGGCGATGATGGGGATGTCCGCGCCCGAATGGTCTCGGTTTCTCCATGAGGAGGCGGGAGTCCCGGACGATCCCGCCACGATCAACCGCGAGGTCGTGGAGAGGATGCTCGACGCGTACCGGCGAGAGCTGCCGCTCGTTCCCGGTGCGGTCGAGGCTGTGCGGCGGACAGCCGCAGCGTTCCCGCTCGCGCTCGCGTCCTCCTCGAACCGCGAGATCTTCGAGGCCGCGCTCGAGCTCGCCGGCCTCGCCGACTGCTTCCGGGCCACCGTCTCCTCGGAGGAGGTCGCGCACGGCAAGCCGGCACCCGACGTGTACATCGAGGCGGCCCGGAGGCTCGGCGTCGCGCCCGAGCGGTGCGCAGCTGTCGAGGACTCCCACGCCGGGATCCGCTCGGCGAAGGCTGCCGGGATGCGCGTGGTGGCGATCCCGAACGCGAGCTATCCCCCTGACGACGAGGCGCTCGGGCTCGCGGACGCGGTCGTCGACTCGCTCGACGAGCTCACCGTGGACGTGCTGCGCGGCTAGAGGAGCTGCTCGCCGCGGGCGTCGAAGGCACGGATGTTCGGCGCGAGTGCCGGGTCGAAGTCCTCGCGGAACATCGTGAAGACCGTGACGTCGCGCAGCGGGCCGCCCTCGCGTCCTGGAAGGCGTCGCCGCAGCGTCGCCTCCTCCACGAAGCCGAGCTTGCGGGGGACGCCGAAGCTCGCCTCGTTGCCCGGCTCGATCCGGATCTCGATCCGGTCCGCACCGCAGGTCTCGAACCCGACGCGGATGAGAGCCGCAGTCGACTCCGTCACGATCCCCCGCCGCGTCGCGCTCGCGCGAACCCAGTAGCCGATCTCGAGGCCCCCCGGCTCGATGCGCGGGTGCAGGCCCGTGCCGCCGAGCACCTCGCTCTCGTCCCCGGCGAAGATCCCGTAGACGAAGTTCTCACCTGCGTCGAACGACGACCGGAAGCCTCGCAGCAACTCGGTCTTCTGCTCGAGCGTCTGCGGCTCGGTCTCCGCCCACGGCATCCAGGGACGCAGGTGCTCGAGGCTCGAGTCGATCGCTTCCTTCAGAGCAGCCGCGTCGCGCGGGTCGTAGCAGCGGACGACGAGCCGCTCCGTCTCGATCCGGTACGGAGCCGGCGAACCCTCCCATCCCATCGCTAGACCTTTCCGACGAGGACGCAGCCGTTGTGGCCGCCGAGGCCCATCGCGTTCGACAGCGCGACGTCGACCTGCACCTCCCGCGACTCGTTCGGCACGTAGTCGAGGTCGCACTCGGGATCGGGCTCGACGTAGTTCATCGTCGGCGGCAGCACGCCGTCGCGGACGGCGAGAACGCACATCATGGCCTCGATCGCGCCCGCAGCGCCGAAGCAGTGGCCGGTCACGGACTTCGTGGAGGAGACGGCCAGGCGGTACGCGTGCTCGCCGAACACCTCCTTGATCGCGCGCGTCTCGGCAGCGTCCCCGAGCGGCGTCGAGGTGCCGTGGGCGTTGATGTAGCCGACGCGCTCGGGCTCGACACCGGCCCGGTCGAGGGCATGCCGCATCATCTCCGCGACGCCGACGGACGCCGGGTCGGGTTGCGCGAGGTGGTGCGCGTCGTTCGACATCGCGTAGCCGAGGATCTCGGCGTAGACAGTCGCGCCGCGGCGCTCGGCGGCCTCGAGCTCCTCGAGCACGAGCACGCAGGCGCCCTCCCCCATCACGAAGCCGGCCCGCGTCGCGTCGAACGGGCGCGAGGCACGTGGCGGATGCTCGTCCTCGGCTGCGAGGCCGCGCATCGCGCAGAAGCCGGCCAGGATCAGGGGCGTGACGCAGGCCTCCGAGCCGCCGGCGAGAACGGCGTCGGCGTCGCCGCGCTTGATCAGCTCCGCCGCCTCTCCGACCGCGGTCGAGCCGGTCGCGCAGGCAGAGACGGGCGCGTAGTTCGGGCCGCGGAACCCGAGCGCGATCGCGAGCTGGCCGCTCGCCGTGTCGACGAGCACGTTGGGGATGAAGGTCGGCGCGATGCGCCCGGGGCCGCGCTCGCGCAGCACGTCCACCTGCTCCACGATCCCCATGATCCCGCCGATCGCGGTGCCGAAGAGGATGCCGACCCGACCCGGCGCGTACGCGCCGTCGAGCTGCGCGTCGGCCACGGCCTCGCGGGCGGCGCCGAGCGAGAGGAGAACGTTGCGATCGAGCCTCCGCGCGTCCTTCGGCCCGGCGACCCGGGTCGGGTCGAAGTCCTTCACCTCGGCGGCGATCCGCACGGGGAACTCGCTCGCGTCGAACGAGCGAATGAAGTCGATGCCGCTCTCGCCGGCCACGGCCGCGCGCCACGTCGAAGGCGCGTCGGCGCCGATCGGCGTCACCGCACCCAGCCCGGTCACGACCACCCGCCGCATCCCGCGACGTTAGACGAGCGGTGCCGGGGTAGGTTGCGAGTGATGTGGCCGGTGACGTTGCGCGGGCCGGGAGCCCGGCGAACGTTGCCGGTTACATCACTGTTACGCGGTCTCGGCGACCACCGCGTCGACGAGAACCGCGTAGACCTTCGTCGGCTGGGTCTTCCCCTTGACCAGCAGCTCGCCCTGAGGCTCGACCGCGATTCCGTCGGAGATGCCTTGCCGCGTGTTCTCGTCGATCAGGATCGGCCGACCCAGCTCCTTCGTGTGCGCTTCGAGACGGGCCGCGACGTTGACCGTGTCGCCGACGCAGGTATAGGTCGCCCGGTTGCTCGTCCCCGTGTAGCCGGCGACGACCCGCCCCGACGCAATCCCGATCCCGATCTCGATCTGCACCTTGTTGCGCGCCGCCTGCTCCTCGTTGAAGAGGCGGATCAGCTCCACCATCTGGCGAGCCGCGAGCGCCGCCGCCTGCCGGTGGTCCTCCCGCGGCGCCGGAGCTCCGAAGATCGCCATCAGGCCGTCGCCGACCATCTGGTTGACGATCCCGCCCTCACCGGTTATCGCGTCCATCATCAGGAGGTAGTAGTCGTTGAGCAGCTCGATCGTCTCCGCTGGATCCCGCGACTCCGAGATCGTCGTGAACGAGCGGATGTCGGAGAACATCGCCGACGCCTCGACGTACTGACCGCCGAGCGAGAAGCCCGACACGAGGAGGTCCTCGGCGACCTCCTTCGTCGCGAACTTGCTGATCAGCTCTCGCTGCTGGTCACGCAGGCGCTTCTTCTCGAGGCTCGCGTTGATCCGCGCGTTCAGGAGGACCGGGTTGACGGGCTTCGTGAGGTAGTCCTCCGCGCCCATCTCCAGGCAGCGGACGACGCTGTCCAGCTCGTCGAGCGCGGAGGTCACGATCACGGGGATGTCGCGGAGGTGTGGGTCGTCCTGAAGCTTCGCGAGCACCTCGTAGCCGTCGAGCTCGGGCATGAGGACGTCGAGGAGCAAGAGGTCGAACGGTTGCTGCCGCAGCAGATCGAGCGCCTCGCTCCCGTGCTCGGCGAAGGCGACTACGTGTCCCTCCTGCTCGAGCCCGCGGGCGAGCAGCAGCCGGTTCACCCGGTTGTCGTCGGCGATGAGGATCGCGCCCGCTGCGGGAGCACGCGCCTTCACGCGTGCGACTCCGTGCGCAGAGCGGCCAGGGCGTCCTCGAGCGGCCGGTACTCCTGCTCGATTTGGTCGACGAGCTCCCCGGCGCCGTCGAGCTCACCCGACTTCGCGCGCTGCTCGAGGGCCCGGCACAGCTCCGCGAACCGATCGGCACCGAGCGTCGCCCCGTTCGACTTCAGCGTGTGCGCCGCGCGTCGCAGCTCCTCCGTCACCCGAGCGTCCAGCGAGCGCCGGAGCGTCGCGATCAGCTCGGGCGCGTCCGCCAGGAAGGCGTCGATCACCTCGCCGAGGAAGTCGTCGCCGCCGAGGTCTCGGAGGTTCCTCACTGCCCCGTCGTCGAGGTCGAGGGGCTCGGGCTTCGATCCGTTGTCCCCGTTCGCGCTCAGCGGCCTGGCGCGCTTCAAGGCGGCCGCGAGCTCCTCGGCGCGGATCGGCTTCGCGACGTAGTCGTCCATGCCGGCCGCGAAGCACGCCTCGCGATCCTCGGGGAGCGCGTTCGCCGTCATGGCGATGATGTGAGGCCGGCTTTCGTCCGGCCAACGCTCACGGATCCGGCGCGTCGCGTCGAGGCCGTCGAGCTCGGGCATCTGGACGTCCATGAGCACGACGTCGTAGGGCTTCCGCTCCAGCGCCTCGATCGCCTCGAGCCCGTTCCCCGCGACGTCGGCGCGATAGCCGAGCCGCTCGAGGAGACGGAGCGCCACCTTCTGGTTCATCGCGTTGTCCTCCGCCAGCAGGATCCGCAACGCCGAGCTCGCGTGCTTCTCGTGCGCGGCGGGCTTGGCGGCCTCCTCGCCTCCCCTACCCGGCGTGAGGAGCTGGAGGAGCGTGTTGTAGAGCTGCGACGCCTTGAGCGGCTTCGCGAGCTGAGCGGAGAACACGCCCTTCGACTGGAGCTGAGGCAGACGCCCCAGCGAGGTCATGAGCAGCAACGGAAGCTCGGACTCTCCCCGGTGCTGCCGGATCTCCCCCGCCAGGGCAAGCCCGTCCATGTCCGGCATCATCATGTCCACCACGGCGACGTCGAACGGCTCGCCCTTCGCGATCAGCTCGAGCGCGGCCGCGGGCAACTCCACCGCGAGGGGCTCCATCCCCCACGACAGGGCGTGCCGGGTCACGATTTCCCGGTTCGTCGCGTTGTCGTCGACGATCAGGATCCGCTTGCCGGCGAGGTGCGCGAGGCCTTCGTCGAGAGCGATCCTCTCCGGCACCTCGGCCGCCGCGGCCGGGAACGAGATGCTGAAGGTCGATCCCTCGCCGGCCTCGCTCTCGGCCGAGATCGTCCCGCCCATCAGGTCCGCGAGGCGCTTCGAGATGGCGAGCCCGAGCCCGGTGCCGCCGAAGCGCCGCGTGGTGGACGGGTCGACCTGGCTGAAGGAGGTGAAGAGCCGATCCATCCTGTCGGGCGGGATCCCGATCCCGGTGTCGCGCACGGCGAGCTCGATGCGGGACGAGCCCACGCCGGCCTCTTCGGCGCTCACGTGCACCACGACCTCGCCGCGCTCCGTGAACTTGACCGCGTTCGAGAGGAGGTTCAGGAGGACCTGGCGGAGGCGCGCCGCGTCGCCGACGATCCCCGCCGGCACGTCCTCGTCGATCAGGCAGCCGAGCTCGAGCTCCTTCTCCCACGCCCGTGGAGCAACGATCTCGAGCGCGCCCTCCACGCAATCGCGCAGGCTGAACGGCGCCCGCTCGAGCTCGAGCTTGCCGGCCTCGATCTTCGAGTAGTCGAGGATGTCGTCGATCACGTGCAGCAGCGCGTCGCCGCTCGATCGCACGACCTCGGCGAACTCGCGCTGCTCCTCGGTCAGCTGCGTGCCGAGCAGCAGGTCCGTCATGCCGATCACAGCGTTCATCGGGGTCCGGATCTCGTGGCTCATCGTCGCCAGGAAGGCGCTCTTCGCCTGGTTTGCGGCCTCGGCCTCCTGGCGCGCGCGCTGAAGCTCGCCGATGTCGTGATAGATGGCGTAGAAGCCGACGTGCCGGCCTTCGAACGCCAGCGGCACGAGCTCCATCTCGACGTCCACGAGGCCGCCGTCCTTGCGTGTCCGGCGGGTGATGCGCTGGGTTCGGCCCTGCTCGCGTGCCTCCACGGCGACGTCGCGGCTCTCGGCTCGGGATTCCTCGGGGACGACGAGCTCGTCGATATGGCGACCGGCCGCTTCCTCGGCGGTGTAGCCGAACAGCTCCTCGGCGGCGGGGTTCCAGCCCGTGACCCGTTCGTCGGCATCCATGACGACGAGCGCCGCAGGGCTGACCTCGACCAGTGACTCGAAGTGCTGCTTCTGCCGGGCGATCTCCGTGAAGAGGCGGGCGTTCTCGATCGCGACGCCGACGTTGGCGGCGATGGTCGCGAGGAGGCGCGCATCGGCCTCACCGAAGCGCCCCTCTTCCTGGATGCTCTGCACGCTGACCACGCCGATTGCCTTATTGCCGACGAGGATCGGCACGCCGAGGTAGGAGAGCGAGGGAGTCCCCAGGCTTGCCTCCTCGTCATGCTGATCGCGCCGGTTGACGAGAAGCGGCTCGCGTGAGCGCAGGATCTGAGACGTGAGACCTTCGCCGAATTGCATCGGCGCCTCCGGCCTGCGCTCACCGCTTTCGTAGTAGTACGCGAAGTCGATCTGCCCGACGGTCTCGTCGTGGAGCGCGAGGTAGGCGATGTCGGCGTCGAACGTCTGGCGCACGTGCTCGCCGACGAGCTCGATCAGCGCGTCGAGGTCGAGCTGTGAGGAAAGGGCATGCCCGACGCTGTTCACCGTCGCGAGCTCGGCGACACGCTGGCGCGTCTCCTGCACGAGCCGCGCGTTCTCGAGCGCCACGGTGAGACTGCCGGCGAGTGTCGTCAGCAACCGCTGGTCGTCGTCCCCGAACGCATGCTCGCGATCGATGTTCTGGAGCGAGATCACCCCCACTGCCTTGCCTCCTGCGACGACCGGCACGAAGAGCGCCGACTTCGGCCGCTCGCCGGCGACGACGCTGCTTCCGTACCGCTCGGATGCGTCGTCGAGGTTCTCGGCGATCAGCAGCGGCTCGCGCGTGTCGAGCACATGCTTGGCGAAGCCGGCCAGCGGCCGCGGCTCCGCCTGCAGGCGCGTCCCGCGTTCGATCAGGTACGGGTACTGGATGAGGTCCGTCTCCTCGTCGACCGTCGCGATCGAGACGACCTGCGCGTCGAACACGTCCCGGATCCGGTCGCCGACCGCGCCGTAGATCGCCTGCGGGTCGAGCTCGCCCGCGATCGCTTCCTGCACGCTGTTGATCACAGCGAGCTCGGCATTGCGCTGACGCGTCTCGTGCACGAGCCGCGCGTTCTCGAGCGCGACGCTGAGGCTCCCCGCGAGCGTCTCCAGCAGCTGCTGGTCCGACTCGCCGAACGCGTGCTCGCGGTCGACGTTCTGCAGCGAGATCGTGCCCATCGCCTGACCGCCGCTGACGAGCGGGACGAACAGGCCCGATTTGGGCGGGTCGCCGACCACCTTCACCGCGAGGCCCCTCCGCTCGATCTCCCCGCCCATGTCCTCGGCGATCAGCAGCGACTCGCGGGTCTCGAGGACGTGCTTGGTGAAGCTGGTGGGCATCATCGGCTCCCACTGCTGCCGCTCGCCACGCTCGATCGAATACGGAACGTGGGCCAGCCCGCTGGTCTCGTCGACCATGACGATCATCACGGTCTGGGCGTCGAACACCTCCCGGATCTTGGCGCCGACGGCGTCATAGATCGCCTGCGGCTCGAGCTCACCCGCGATCGCATCCTGCACACCGTTGATCAGCGCCAGCTCGGCGTTCCGCTGCCGGGTCTCGTGCACCAGCCGCGCGTTCTCGAGCGCCACGCTGAGACTGCCGGCGAGCGTCTCCAGCAGCTGCTGGTCGGACTCGCTGAACGCGTGCTCGCGGTCCACGTTCTGGAGGGAGATCAGGCCGATCGCCCTGCCGCCGGCGACGAGCGGGACGAAGAGAACCGACTTCGGCGACTCGCCGACGGCCACGTAGCTGCCGCGTCGCTCCATCTCGACGGCGAGGTTCTCGTTGATGAGCACTGGCTCGTGCGTCTCGAGCACGTGCTGCGAGATGCCCGTCGCCGAATACGGCGTCGACCGCAGCCGTTCACCGCGCTCGATGATGTACATGTCGTGCAGGAGCCCCGTCGCCTCCTCGAGCGTCGCGATCGAGACGACCTGCGCGTCGAAGATCTCCCGGATGCGGTCGCCGACGGCGTCGTAGATCGCCTGCGGCTCGAGCTCACCCGCAATCGCCTCCTGGACGCCGTTGATCAGCGCCAGCTCGGCGTTGCGCTGCCGCGTCTCGTGCACCAGCCGCGCGTTCTCGAGCGCCACGCTGAGGCTGCCGGCCAGCGTCTCCAGCAGCTGCCGGTCGGACTCGCCGAAGGCGTGCTCGCGATCGACATTTTGCAGCGAGATCACACCCGTAGCACTGCCGCCGACGACGAGCGGGACGAAGAGGACCGACTGCGGCCTCTCGCTGCCCTCGATGATCCCGCTCCCGAACTGCTCGGCCGCGGCGTCGATGTCCTCGGTGACTAGCAGCGACTCGCGCGTCTCCAGCACGTGCTTCGAGAAGCCGCTCGGCGCCCACGCCTCTGGATAGAGCCGTTCACCCCGTTCGATCATGTACCGGTCATGGAGGAGCCCCGTAGGCTCGTCGAGCATCGAGATCCCGACTGCCTGTGCATCGAACACGTTGCGGATCCGCTCGCCCACAGCGTCATAGATGGCCTGCGGCTCGAGCTCGCCGGCGATCGCAGCCTGCACGCCGTTGATCAGTGCCAGCTCGGCGTTCCGCTGCCTCGTCTCGTGCACGAGCCGCGCGTTCTCGAGCGCCACGCTGAGGCTGCCGGCGAGGGTCGTCAGCAGGCGGACGTCGTTCTCGGTGAACGCGTTCGTCCGGTCGAGGTTCTGCAGCGTGATGCGACCACGAACCTCGTCCCCTGCGATCAGCGGCGCGGCGAGGACCGACAGCGCGGGCTCCCCCTGTGCGACGTTGAAGGCGTCTCCTCGTTCTCGCATTCGCGCGGGGACGTCGTTGATGAGGACCGCAGCCTTCGTCTCGAGGACCTCTCGCGTGATCGGCGAGCCCGCGATCGGGCCCGGCACGTCGGGATAGCGGACACCCCGCTCGATGGCATACGGGAAATGGATCAGCCCGGCAGCGAAGTCGAGGTTGCCGATGTCGACCACCTGGGCGTCGAAGATCTCCTGGATCTTGTCGCCGACCACGTCGTAGATCGCCTGCATCTCGAGCTCGCCCGCAAGTGCCTCCTGCACGCTGTTGATCAGCGCCAGCTCCGCATTCCGCTGTCTCGTCTCGTGCACCAGCCGCGCGTTCTCCAGCGCGACGCTCAGGCTCGCGGCGAGCGTCTCCAGCAGCTGCTGGTCGGATTCACCGAAAGCGTGCGCTCGGTCGACGTTCTGGAGCGAGAGGAAGCCGGTCACCTTGCCGCCGCCGAAGAGGGGCACGAAGAGCGCCGACTTCGAAGGCTCGCCGTCGAGGAAAAGCGGGTTGCCGTACCGCTCGAACACCTCCGGCGTGATGTCTTCGAGCATCAGCGGGGCACGCGTCCGCAGTACGTGCTCGCGGAATCCGGACAGCTCTATCGGGTCCGTGCGCAGTCGCTCGCCTCGCTCGATGGTGTAGGGGAAGTGGACGAGACCCGAGGTCTCTTCGTAGACAGCGATGTCGACGACCTGCGCGTCGAAGATCTTCCGGAGCCTGTCGCCGACCGCGTCGTAGATCGCCTGCATCTCGAGCTCGCCCGCAAGTGCCTCCTGCACGCTGTTGATCAGCGCCAGCTCGGCGTTGCGCTGCCTCGTCTCGTGCACCAGCCGCGCGTTCTCGAGTGCGACGCTCAGGCTGCCGGCGAGCGTCGTCAGCAGGCGCTGGTCCGCCTCGGTGAACGCGTGCTCGCGGTCGAAGTTGTCAAGCGAGATGACGCCGGTCGCGCGCCCTCCTGAGACGAGCGGGACGAACAGCACCGACTTCGACGCCTCGCCGGCAATGAGCAAGCTGCCGTAGCGTCCGGCCTCGGCGAGGACATCCTCGTTGAGCAGCAGCGGCTCACGCGTCTCGAGCACATGCTTGGTGAAGCCGGCGCCGACTGGTCTCGGCTCCGGCCAGAGCCGTTCGCCACGCTCGATCAGATAGGGAAAGCTCACGATGCCCGTCGCCTCGTCGAGGATCGAGATGGCCGTTCCCTGGGCGTCGAAGATCTCGTTGATCCTGTCGCCGACGACGTCGTAGATCGCCTGCATCTCGAGCTCGCCCGCGAGCGCCGACTGCACGCTGTTGATCAGCGCCAGCTCCGCGTTGCGCTGCCGCGTCTCCTCGATGGCGCGGGCCCGCGAGAGCGCGGCGCCGACGTGCTGCCCGACGAACGCGAGCAGCTCCTTGTCCTGCTCGGTGTAGCGGACACCCTTCGTGTAGGACTGCACCACGAGGGCTCCCACGGTCCGCGCTTCCGCCTTGAGCGGGACGCCGAGCCAGTCCTCGGAGACCTCGCCGAGCAGCTCGATCTCCCCGCGCCGCGCGAGCTCCGTGATCGCTTCCTCGGAGAGATGCTGCGGCTCACCGGTACGAAGGACGTAGCCGGTGAGGCTGCGCGATCGCGCGAGGGGACGCCACTGGCTCGGATCCGGGAGAACGTCGGCCAGGTCACGCTCATCCGAAAAATAGGGCCAGTTGGTCAGCTGGCGCTCCTCGTCGAACAGCACGATGAAGAGGTTCTTGGCGTACATGAGCTCGCCGACGGCCTCGTGGATCGCCCGGTAGAACTCGTCCATGTCCTGGGCCGCGCTCGCGAGCTCCGCGATGCGGTAGAGCACGCCCTGGACGTTCTCGGCCTTTTCGCCCCCCACGACTTCGAGTATCGCTCGCGCAGTACGACTCGTCTAGGTTGGGATGCGATGGCTGAGGCTCCCGGCCCGAACGTCCCCTTCCCGCCGATGGAGGCCGAGCTCGTCTCCGAGCTCCCGGCCGGTGGGGGCTGGCGGTACGAGCCGAAATGGGACGGCTTTCGTGGCGTGCTCGAGAACGACGGCGGCGAGCTCGCGCTCTGGTCGCGCAACGGTCGCCCGCTGCTGCGCTACTTCCCCGAGCTGCGGCCCCTCGGCGAGCTGATGCCGCCGCACTCGGCGCTCGACGGCGAGATCGTGATCGCCCGCGACGGCGCGCTCGACTTCGACGCGATGCAGATGCGCCTCCATCCGGCGGAGAGCCGGGTGCGCAAGCTCGCGGCCGAGATTCCGGCGACCTTCGTCGCCTTCGACCTCCTGCTCTGGAAGGGGAAGGCGGTACACGAGCGCCCGATCGAGAAGCGCCGTGCCGAGCTCGAGAAGATCGGCGAGGACTTCGAGCTCTCGCCGGTCTCGGATGACGTCGAGCAGGGCCGGGAGTGGCTGCGCACGCTGCAGGCTGCCGGCTTCGACGGCGTGATCGCCAAGAGGCTCGGGCTGCCCTACCTACCCGGCTCGCGCGACGGCGTGGTCAAGGTCAAGCCGCACAAGACGGCGGACTGCGTCGTGGCCGGGATCCGCTGGAAGAAGGGCGGCCGGGAGACGATCGCGACGCTTCTGCTCGGCCTCTACGGCGACGACGGGCAACTCGACTACGTCGGCTCGGCGGCGGTCGGCGCGAAGAACCAGGCCGAGATCGCAGCCAGGGTCCTGCCCCTCGTCGACGAGAAGAGCGACCGGCGCTTCAGCGAGCCGAATCGCTGGGGCACCGGCGAGCTCGAGGAGACGCCGCTGAAGCCGAAGCTCGTCGTCGAGGTGCGCTTCGACAAGCTCGAGAAGCATCGCTTCCGCCACGGCACGCGACTGCTCCGCTTCCGTCCGGACAAGAACGCGAAGGACTGCACGTGGCGCGAGGTCCGCCCGCCGCGCAGGCCCGACGACCTCGCGGTGGAGGACCTCCTCCGCTAGCCGGCTCGGTGGACGACCTCGCCGTCCACCACGGTGAGCACCACCGGCAGTTCGGGCAACTCGTCCGGGTCGCACTCGACCGGGTCCTCCGCGAAGACCGTGAGGTCGGCGGCGAAGCCAGGCCCGATCCGGCCGAGCCGCGTTTCCTCCCCGACGGTGACAGCTGCGCTCGTCGTGTAGCCCTCGAGAGCTGCGAGACCGTCGATTGCCTGGTCGTCGTACGGACTGCGGTCGCGCTCTCCCGGCGGACGGCGAAGCCGGGCCGCCGCCAGACCGAGTCGAGGGTCGAAGCGTGCGACGGGCCAGTCGGAACCGAGCGCGACGACCGCCCCGGACTCTCGCAGCGAGCGGATCGGAAAGGCACGGCCGGGCGCGGAGCGCTCCGGGCCGAGCCGCCGCGACCAGTTGTCGGAGCGGTCGGGCTCGCACCAGAGCATGTGCTGCGCCTGCATCGAGGCGACGACCCCCTCGGCGGCGAAGCGCGGCAGGTCCAGGGGCTGCAACGTCTCGATGTGCTCGATCCGGTGCCTGCCATACAGCGGCGCCGCTCCCGCCTCACGGTATGCGTCGAGCGCCTCACGGACGCCGCGGTCGCCCGTCGCGTGCGTCGCACACTGGAAGCCGGCGCGCGCGAAGGTCGCGACCGCCCGACGATAGTGCTGCGGGTCGGGCCAGAACGGCAACTCCCCCTCGCCCTCCGAGTCGGGCTCGTACAGCCACCCCGTTCCCGCATCGATCACGCCGTCGATGAAGAACTTCGCGACGCCGGACCGCCAACGGCGTCCGCGGGCGTCGCGGTGCGGGAGCAGCTTCGCCCAATCATCCAGTTGCGACTCGGGGACGATCGTGAACGGAACGGTGAAGCGCTGGACGAGATCGCCGTTTGCTTCGAGCTCGCGCAGTAGGTCGTGCGTTGCCAGAGTCCCGTCCATCGCATGGCCGCCGGTCAGCCCTACCGCGGCATGCTCGCGCAGCGCCGCGGCCTGCAGCGCGTAGCGCTCGGACTCGCTGAGCTGGGGCAGCGCACGCTCGACGGTCGCCACAGCCGCCCACTCGCGCAGCTCTCCCGTCGGCGCGCCCTCCTGACAGACGATTTCCGCGTTCTCGGAGAAGGCCCGCGGACCGTTCACGCCCGCAAGCTCGAGCGCACGCGGCGTCGCCACCGCGGTGTGCAGGTCCATGAACGTCAAGAGTGCCGGCGACCCGTCGACGGCGTCCTCGAGCAGGTCCCCGCAAATGCCGCTCTCGCGAAAGACGTCGTACTCGAGCCCGAACCCGAGCACCCACTGGCCCGGCCCGCACCGCTGCCGCTCGACGGCGACGGCATCGCGAACGTCCTCGAGTGACGAGAGATCCCGGAGGTCGGCGCCGCGCGTGTCCAGCGCGCCCTGGAGCGGATGGATGTGGCTGTCGGTCAGCCCCGGGACGACGACTGCGCCGTGCAGGTCGATCGTCTCCCTGGCCGCACCAAGCTCCCTGATCTCGGCATCGCTCCCGACCGCCACGATCTCTCCGTCGGCTATCGCGAGAGCCGCCGCAGCGGGCCGCTCGGGGTCGAGCGTGCAGACGCGCGCCCCGACGAGCGCGAGGTCGATCATGCGCCTGCCTTCCTCGCGCGGGAGGCCTGAACGCGCTCGAGAAACACCGCGAGGAACCCCCTCCGCTAGCCCGGGTACTCGCCGCGGTGCACGGCCTCGATGTTGTTGCCGTCGGGGTCGAGCAGGAACGCGGCGTAGTAGAGGCCCCCGGCTTCCGAGCTGTACTGATCGCGCACGCCCGGTGCGCCGTTGTCGCGATAGCCAGCCGCGAGCCCGGCCTCGTGGAAGGCGTCCACCTCGTCCCTCGTCCGGGCGACGAAGCCGATGTGGATGGGGGTGCTCGGCTCGCCCGGGCCGACGACGACGAGGTTCGCGTACTGCCCTCCGCGCTCGCCCTCCCAGAGCGGCGGGATCTCGAGCGTCCCGAGCACCGTGCGGTAGAACGCCTTGCTCGCCTCCGGGTCGCTCACCGTCAGCTTGACGTGGTCGAAGACGACCCGGTCCCAGTCCCAGTCAGCCACGCCGCCGAGCCTAGCCCTTCTTCGCACGCGACGGTTGCACGCGCTTCGGCTCGCCCGGCATCTTCGGGAAGTTCGGCGGGTACGGCGCCTCGCCGGCTCCCTCCGCCTCCTCGCGCTCGACCCACTCGAACAGCTTGCGGAGGTCGCAGACCGCGTCGTCGATTCCCGCCTGGACGTCGCCGAGCTCGGCGAAGCGGGCCGGCATCGTCGCCATCGTGAAGTCCTCGGTCGTGAGGCCGTCGAGCTCGTCCCAGCGGAAGGGCGCCGACACGGTCGCGTCGGGACGGGCGCGAACGGAATAGGCGGAGGCGATCGTCCGGTCGCGGGCGTTCTGGTTGTAGTCGATGAAGACGCGCTCGCCGCGCTCCTCCTTCCACCACGCGGTCGTGACGAGCTTGGGCGCGCGGCGCTCGACCTCGCGCGCGAACGCGAGCGCGCAGCGCCGCACCTCGCGGAAGCCCCACTCCGGCTCGATCCGGCACGCGACGTGGATGCCGCGGTTGCCCGAGGTCTTCGGCCACCCGACGAAGCCCAGCTCGTCGAGCGTCTCCTGCACGATCGCGGCAACCTGCTTCGCCTCGGCGAAGCCGGTGCCGGGCTGCGGGTCGACGTCGATGCGGAGCTCGTCCGGGTGCTCGACGTCGCGCCGCCGCGACGGCCAGGGGTGGAAGTCGATCGTGGCGAGATTCGCAGCCCAGGCGACGTGCGCGAGCTCGGTGACGCAGAGCTCGTCGGCGGTCCTGCCCGAGGGAAAGGTGACGGTCGCGGTCTCGATCCAGTCGGGTCGGTGCTTCGGCACGCGCTTCTGGTAGATGGCCTCGCCCTCGGCACCGTCCGGATGCCGCTTCAGCTGGGTCGGCCGCTCATAGAGGGCGCGGACGATGCCGTCGCCGACTGCGAGGTAGTACCGCACGAGGTCGAGCTTCGTCTCGCCTCGGGTGCGGAAGAACACCTTGTCCGGGTTCGTCACCTTGACCGTGCGGGGGCCGACCTCGAGCTCCACGAACGGCGACTCCGATGGCGACATCGCCCCGCAGTATCGTGGACGTGTCATGACATGCCGGGGCCGAGCCCCGGCATGTCTGGAACGGAGAGGGCGGGATTTGAACCCGCGACGCACCTTTCAGCACGTACGCGATTTCCAGTCGCGCTCCTTAGGCCGCTCGGACACCTCTCCGAGACGGCTCAGCGTATCGGGCTAGCCGCAGGTCGGCAGGTCGTCGAGGTCGTGATCGACGCTCGCGCCGGATCTCGTCCGGATGCCTTCTTCGTGGAGCTCGACCTCGACCTCGACGCCTGTCGACGGGCCGACAGCGAAGAGCCGGTGCCCCTGCTGGATCGCGTGGCGGGCTTCCTCGAGCGTCCAGAGACCGTCGTGCCCCAAGTCGTGCCCGGATTCCGAGTATCCGACTGCGCGGACATGGCCGTCGGCACGGCGGACGACACAGATGATCCGGTACTCGCCGATGCCTCGCTCCCCCGCAGGTTCCGCCTCGTCTCGAGTTTACGCTCTCGAGATGTGACGCAACAATAGATAGCAACGTCCGACGCATGCGTTAGAACACGCGTCGCCCGGCCGGGCTGTTCTGGCAATCGACTCGAAAGGACAGTCCCGTGAAGACCAGGATCACCCTGTTCGCCGTCGTCCTCGGTTCTATGCTTGCGCTCCTCTTGGCCGACGGCGTCTGGCCGGGCGTACTCTGAAGCACGTAGTAGGCGGCGGCGCGGCGCTTGCCGCGCCGCCGGGACTCGTTTTTTCCTGCATATGCCTGTAGTCTTGCCGAGGCCATGCCGCGGCGACCTTCCACTCATGTCGACGATCCGGCTGCTGTCGGTAAGCGTCTGAGGGAAGCGCGTGAGGCTGCCGGCCTGACTCAGCGGGACCTATCGTTTGATGGCTGCACGGCTGCCTACGTCTCGCGGATCGAAGCCGGCGCCCGCGTTCCCTCGCTGCAGATCCTGCACGAGTTCGCGAAGCGCCTCGGCGTGCGGCCCGAATATCTAGCTACGGGGAGCCAGGGAGCCGACGATCTGAGCTCGGAGCTGCTCGAGGCGGAGGTCGCCTTGCGCCTGGGAGAAGAGGAGCGAGCAAGGGAACTCTACGAAGCTGCGCGGGCAGGAGCCAACTCACCGGCGGCCCTCGCACGGGCGCAGCTCGGGCTCGGGCGTTTGGCTCTGCGCCACGGCGACTTTTCCAACGGAATTGCGTTGTTGGAGCAGGCTCTCGGCTCCGGCGAGCTCGGCCCGGGCGATGCCTCCGCCGCGGCCAACGCTCTCGGTCGCAGCTATGTGTCTCAGAATCGCTACGACGAGGCTTTCGTCCTCTTCGAACGCCTCCTCCACGAGGCGCGGGCGCGAGGCGATCAATTCGATGAGATCCGGTTCGCGCTACTGCTCGCCAACGCGTACATCGACCACGGCGATTACGCCCTTGCCCACACGACGCTGGGGGAGGTTCTCGACCTGGCACGCCGGACAGTCGACCCGATGCTACGCGCGGCTCTCTACTGGTCGCAGTCGCGCGTCCTCCTCTCCGAGGGAGAGCCGGACCGGGCCGCGGAATACGCTCGACTTGCCCTTGCGACCCTGCGGGCGAGTGAGCAGACGCTCGAGGCTGCGCGCGTCCTTCAGCTACTGGCGTTCATCGAGAACGACCGCGGCGACCCACGCGCCGCGCTCGAGCTCGTCGACGAGGGCGAGCCGATCGTCACCGCCGCCGGCGAGATGACGGATGCCGCGATGTTCACCGTAGAACGAGCGCGCGCCCTTTCCGCTCTCGGCGACGCCGACGAAGCGGTTGCGCTCCTTCTCGGCATCGTGCCGCGCCTCAACGCTGCGGCACCGAAGGATGCGGCTCGCGCCTATTCCGCGGTCGCAGACGTCTTTCGGAAGCAAGGCGACCTTGCCCGCGCCCTGGAGATCTACGAGCTCGCGGTCGAGCAGTCGCCGGTCGCCGACAGGCACGTCGTCGCAGCCCTCACGGCCATGGCCCAGATCCATGAAGAGCAGGGTAACGGTGAGATGGCGCTCGAGCTTCTCAAGCAGGCGCTCGCCGCGCGCACCGGCACGACGGCCTGACGCTGGGAGCCTCCCAAGCCCGGGGCTAGGTTCGGAGCGACAGGACGACTGCGCCGTCCGCTCCCGCGACTGCCTCGCGCAGCCCTTCCGCCGCCTGCTCGAGCGGGCGGACGGACGCGATCGGCACGCTCAGGGTGCCGCGGGCGAACAGATCGGCGAGGGCCGAAAGCTGCCGACCGTCCGGCCGGACGTAGACGTCGCACACGGTGACGCCCCGTTCCTGCCCCGGCGGATCCCCGGTGATCGTGGCTAGGCGGCCGTCGTCAGCAACCGCCTTCAATGTGGTGGCAGCCTGTCCGGGAGCAGCGTTGACGGCCTTGGGAGCACCGCCGCCGGTGATCTCGCGAACGAGCGCGGGCCAGTCGTCGCGGTAGTCGAGCACCTCCGACGCGCCGTAGCTAAGGATTCGCTCGGCCTTTTTCGCACTCGCGGTCGCAATCACGCGGGCACCCCGAGCAGCGGCGAGCTGGACGAGCAGGCCGCCCGTAACTCCGCCGGCTCCGTTCACGACGACCCAGGCGCCGCTCTCGATCCCGAGAGCCTCGTCAAGCGTCTGAGCCGCGGTGAGCGCCGGGATGGGAAAGGCGCCGCTGGCTTCCCAGGACGCCGCCGACGGCCGAAGGGCGACGCTCGCCGCCGGCGCGAGCACCCTCTCCGCCCACGTTCCATGACGCCGCAGGGGCAGCGGATGTGTCATCACCTCGTCGCCTTCCCGCACCTCGGTCACGCCGGAGCCCACGGCTGCGACCGTCCCGGCGGCCTCCGTCCCGAGCGCCATCGGCGCTGGGCCGCCGACCTGCCAGCTGCCGATCCTGACGAGCTCGTCCCAGTTGGCGATCCCGGCGGAGGCGACGTCGATCAGGACCTCGTCTGCGGCAGGCCGCGCCGGCTCGTCCAGCTCGAGGATCTCCACGGGCTCCCCGAGTGCTTTGATCCCGGCCGCTCGCATCGTGTTCGACGCACGTTACTGGCGGCCGGCGCAGGGAGCGGAGGGGGAGGGATTTGAACCCTCGTCGGACCCAAAGGCCCGAAACGGTTTTCGAGACCGCCGCATTCGACCGCTCTGCCACCCCTCCGCGGGTGGGCGCAGAACCGCGGCGGGCGCTGCGCTAGCGGAGAAGGAGGGATTCGAACCCTCGATGGAGCCATTCAGCCCCATAACGCCTTAGCAGGGCGCCGCCTTCAGCCACTCGGCCACTTCTCCGAAGTCCGGACAGGGTACCGAAGTGCCTGCCCCGGATTAGCCGGCGCTGCCTAGCCGAAGAAATTGATCGCCGCGATCATCAAGACGAACAGGACGATCGACGCGATGGCGAACACGCTCAGCCCCGCGGGGCCGGGGAAGTCGGGCTTGTAGCGCGGCACGAGGAACGACGACGCGAGCGCGAAGGCGATGAAGACGGCCGCGACGACGATGAGGCCGATCTCGTGGCCGGTCGAGATCTCTGAGCCGAGCACAGCGGTATTCCAGCAGATCAGGCGGAGGCGAGCAGCCGCTCCTCGCGCCGGCGGCGCTCGCGCAGGATCCACCACGCGAGCGCGCCGAGCAGGAGAAGCGGGCTGATCACGATCAGCGCGTAGATGAGGATGATCCCCTCGAGCCCGAGGAAGCCGGCCGCCGAGCCGAGCAGCCGTCCGAAGCGGCCGCTGCCGTGATGGCGATGCCCGACAATCGCGTGGTTCCGCGTCGTGAGCAGGAGCGAGACGCTGGCGGTCGCGCCCGACGCGAGCGTGGCCTTCCGGCCGTGCAGCAGGCGCGAGAGCTCGTGCCGCGCGTTGTTGAGGCGGATCTGGATGATGACCCGCTGCGAGGCGGGCAGCGTCGGGCTCGCGAGCGCGTTCTCGTAGACCGCGACCGCGCGCCGCAGCGAGCCGATTGCGCTCGTCTGGTGCGTCAGCTTCGCCTGCAGGTCCTGGGTCGAGACCTGCTGCGAGAGCAGCGTCCCGAGCGTCGACAGCTTCGCGATCGCGGCCTGAGCCTTCTGGAGCGGCACGCGGAGCTCGAGCACGGCTTCGCCATACCCCTGCCGGGAGCTCTGGTAGCGAACGGACTGGGCGTAGCCGCCGAACGAGCCGATGATCTGCGACGCCTGGTTCGTCTTGGCGGAGAGGTCGGAGCGACTCTTCACTTGCACCTGGAGGGAGGCGACCGCATGCACGAGCCGGTTCTTCGGGATCGTGACGGACTCGAATGTCTTGCCCGACAGGTCGGTGAGCGCGCCCGTCCCTGCCGCCGAGGCTCCGGACGGTGCATACATGCCGAAGTTCCGCTTCGGGCTCGTCCCGTGGACCGCTTTCGGCGCAGTGCGCAGCGCGCGCTCGTTCACATGCGCCGCCTTCGGCGTGGTCGTGGCGGGTCGCGCCGGGATGGAGTGGGCGGTATTGAGCGTGGGTTCTCCCGCTGTGACCTGCGGGTGCGAGCCCGAGCTCACGAAGCCGTGCACGAGCGCGGCCCCGACGGCGAGCACGACCGCGGCCGGAACGACCACGAGGAACAGCTTCCGCTTCCTGGACCTCGGCATCCGCGCGACAGGCGCGCCCCCGAGCACGCGCTGCCGCAGGCTCTCCGGCGCGACGGGAGGATTCGCCCGCAGCTCCGAGACGAGAGCCTCGTACCCGTCCAGTTCGCTCCAGTCAGCTGCGGACATCGGACATCTCCTCCTCGAGTCGCTTCAAAGCCCGGCTGAGCCGGGTCGAACAAGCTGTGCCGCTGATTCCGAGCACGCGCGCCGCGCTCGGGCCGTCGAGCTCGAGCAGCACGCGCAGGGCCAGCACCTCGCGCTCCGCCGGAGTCAGGCGCCGAAGAGCTCGTTCGAGCTCGGGCGACAGCCCCTCGGCGAAGACCGACTCGTCGAGCAGCGCCTCGTCCCGGCTGTAGGTCTCCTCGCGCCGCTGCCGCCGGGCCTCCGCCCGGAACCAGTCGACGGCCGCGGAGTGCGCGATGCGGCAGAGCCAGGTGCGCGGTGCGCCGCGCCGAGGGTCGAAGCGCCGCCAGCTGCGGAACGCCCGCTCGAAGGTCTCCGCGGCGAGATCCTCCGCCGCGACGCGATCGCCCGTGAGATAGACGAGGTAGCGGTAGACGGCGTCGAGGTGCTCCGCGACGACGTCCGCGAAGGGCGGTGCGCCGACCCGACCGGGCGGTCGGACGGCTGCCGGCAGCGCGTTCACGTCGCTCATACGGCGCCGAGCCCACGAAGTGTCACACCCGAACCGTAGGCACGCCTACGCTCCGAGGCAATGCGCCGTCTCCTCGTCCTCGTCTCGGCCCTCGTCTGGGTGGACACGATGCTCTTCGCGGCGCTCACGCCGCTCCTCCCCCACTTCGCGCACAGCCTGCACCTGTCGAAGGCAGGGGCCGGTGTCCTCGTCGGCGCCTACGCCGCCGGTGCGCTCATCGGAGGCCTGCCGGGAGGCTTCGCGACCGCGCACCTCGGCGCCCGGCGCGCGGTGCTCGTCGGCCTGACGCTGATGGGCCTCGCGAGCCTCGGCTTCGCTTTCGCCCACGGCTTCTGGCCTCTCTTCGCGGCGCGGCTGCTGCAGGGAGCGGCGAGCGGCTTCACGTGGGCCGGGTCGTTCGCGTGGCTCCTCGCCGCGGCGCCGCGCGAGCGCCGCGGCGAGCTGATCGGGACGGCTCTCGGCGCTGCGGTCTTCGGCGCGCTGTTCGGGCCGGTGGTCGGTGCCGTTGCCGCCTTGATCGGCCGCGCGGCGGTCTTCACCGCGCTGGCCGGACTGTCCGTCGTCCTCGGCGCGTGGACGCTGCGAATCGAGCCGATCCCGCCGGAGAACCCCTCGGTGTCCGCGATCGGACGCGCGCTGCGGGACACGCGCTTCGGCGCGGGGCTCGCCTTGATGGCGCTGCCTTCGCTCCTCTGGGGCGTCCTCTCCACGTTGGCGCCCCTTCGCCTGGCCGATGCCGGCTGGGGAGCGGCGGCGATCGGTGGAGTCTGGCTCGTCGGCGCGGCCTTGGAGACGGTGCTCTCACCGCTCGCCGGCCGGATGCTCGACCGGCGCGGCGCCGTGCTTCCCATCCAGCTCTCACTCTCCGCCGCGGCCGCGCTGTCGGTCGGCCTCGCCTTCAGCCCGCGCCCCCTTGTGTACGTGCCACTCCTGATCGTCGCGGCCGGAGCGTACGGGGTGCTCTTCACCCCGGCCTTCGCGTTGATCGCCGAGGGCGCCGAGCGGAGCGGCCTGCCACAAGGAATGGCCTTCGGCCTGATGAACGCGGCCTGGGCAGGCGGCGCGCTGGTCGGACCCGCGGCGGGAGGAGTCGTCGCCGACGCGTCGGGCGACATCGTGCCGTTCCTCGTCGCAGCCGGACTCTGCGCCGTCGCCCTCGCGGCGGTGCGGCGCGCGCGGCACCGCGCCACCTCGCCCGCGGTGCCGTCAGACCTCGCGGGTTAGCGGCTCGCTCGCGGCGATGTCCTCCTCCTCGGGGAGAACGACCTCGCCGATCATCTCCTCGATCCGGTCTGTCGGCAGCGCGACGGCCAGCGCCCAGTAGTAGATGACCGCGCTGAAGATCGCCACCGCGAGGATGTCCCACCAGAGCGGGAACCAGTTCGGAGTCGGGCCAAGGACGCCGAAGAGCTGGTGCGTCGTCGGCCCGAAGTCGCTCAGGTAGACGATCGCGCCCATCCCGACGAGATAGAACGGGAGCCAGCTCGCGGCTCTGAGGTCGAGCTGCGGCGAGCGGGCGTTCAGGCCGAACAGCCGCGTCACCGCGAGGATCACGTAGCCGATCGCGATCGCGACGCCGAGCCGCCAGTCGGTGTCCCACCCCGACCAGAGGATCAGCAGGTTCGCGACGATGAACGCGAGCGGGGCGAGCACCGACCCGGCGGGAGCGCGCCACGGCCGCTCGGCATTGGGCAGCCGCCGCCGGAAGACGCCGAAGGCGAGCGGTGCGCCGGCGTACATGAGGACGCTCGCCGCGGTGATCAGCCCGACGAGCGACGTCCAGCTCGGGAACGGCAGGAAGCAGACGCAGCCGACGACGAAGGCCGTGAGCAGGCCGAACCAGGGCACGCCGCGGCGGTCGGTGGCCTCGTAGACCGTCGGGAAGTAGCCGTTCCGGCTCAGCCCGTACGAGACGCGCGAGCTCGACGTCGTATAGATCAGGCCGGTGCCGCCGGGCGAGATGATCGCGTCGACGTAGAGGATCGCGGCGAGCCACCCGACGCCGACGAGCGTGGCGACCTGTGCGAACGGGCCGGTCATCGCCGAGTACGCGCCATGCGCCCAGCTGTGCCCGATCTGGGAGCTCGGCAGCGCACCGAGGAAGACCACCTGGAGCGCGACGTAGATGACCGCGCCGATGATCACCGAGAAGATCACTGCGCGCGGGATGTCGCGCTTCGGCCGGGCGCTCTCGCCGGCGAGCTGGTCGGCCTGCTCGAAGCCGAGCAGCGCGAAGATGATCCCGCTGGTCGAGACCGCTGCGAGCACACCCTTCGCCCCGAAGGGGCTGAAGCCGTTCGCCGCGTGGAAGTTGCTCGGGTGGAAGTTGACGATCCCCAGCACGAAGATCGTCAGCAGAGGAATCCCAACCTTCCACCAGGTCGCGACGCTGTTCGTATGGGCGAGCTTGCGGATCCCGAGGAAGTTGATGGAGGTGAAGATCGCCATCAGGATCACCGCGACCACGATCCCGCTGGCGGTGAGGACGCTCGTGCCGCCCGTGCTCACCTTCATCCAGTGCTTGGCGAACGAGTAGTGCTGGCCGTACGTGATCATCGCCAGCACCTCGATCGGCGCGACCGTCGCCGCCTGCAACCACGAGAACCAGCCGAAGGACGCGCCGGCGGCACCGCCGAAGGCGTAGTGCGGGAAGCGCGCCGTGCCGCCGGAGACGGGCCACATTCCGCCGAGCTCGGCGTGTGTCAGCGCCAGGAGGAAGATGGCGAGCGCGCCGATCCCCCAGGAGATGATCGCCGCCGGGCCTGCTGCGATGAGCGCCTTCTGGGCGCCGAAGAGCCAGCCGGAGCCGATGATCGAGCCGCCCGACGCCCAGAGCAGGCCGATGAAGCCGATCTCCCGGCGCAGGCCGGTACGTCGTGGAGTCGGAGCCTCGGCCGGACGGCCGGCAACCGTGGTCTCTTGCGCCGCGCTCATCTCTGTCGCTGCAACGCCGCATCGGCCGCGTCGGATACGTCATCCGGGCTGCGCCGCGGCCAGCGGCCGGCGCGACCGAAGACGACGACGAGCGCGGGAACGAGCACCGAGCGTACGAGGAAGGTGTCGAGCAGGATCCCGACGCCCATCGCAAACGCCATCACGGCGAACGGCGTGATCGGGATGATCGCGAGCATGGCGAAGCTCAGCGCGAGCGCGACGCCCGCCACGGTGATCGCGCGACCGGCGCGCGGCGCCGCGACGGCCACCGCCTCCTGCAGTGGCCGGCGGTCCGCCTCCTTCCAAACCCTCCCGACGACGAAGATGTTGTAGTCCGAGCCGAGCGAGAGCAGAAGCACGGAGAAGGCCACCGGCACGTAGTACGGCAGCCCCGAGTCGTGCAGGACGTCCGTGAAGAAGTAGACCGTCAGGCCGAAGGTCGCCGCGAGCGCCGCCGCACTGGCCACCAGGAGGTAGAGCGGCGCGAACAGCGAGCGGAGGAAGAGGAGCAGGAAGACGAAGTTGACGGCGAAGGCCACGCCGATGACGCGCCAAAGCGACGTGTTGGTCGCCTGCACGGTCTCGGCGGCGAGCGCCGTCTCGCCACCCCAGCCCACGCTCGCGCCTCCGAGCCCGTACCGCCGGAGCAGGCCGGGCAACCCGTGCTGGAGCCGCTCCAGGTGCCGGATGGCCGGGGCCTCGGTCGGGTCGCTGTCGAAGATGATCGCGTACCGCGCCGCTCCTCCACGCGGCGCGAATGCGCCGCCGAACCGCTTGCCGGTCGGCTGGTCGCTCGCGCCGATGACCCCCGCGACGTGAGGCTGCCGCTCGAGCGCCGTCTGCAGCCGGTCGAGCGGGGCGCGCCGGTTCTGGATCCCGGCGGCCTGCAGTAGGAGCTCCGTGGGCGCGACGACGCCGGGCGCGAAGCCCTGACCGGCGGCGCGGGCGCTCACGGCGACGGGGTTGCTCGACGGCAGGCCGCTGACGAGCTGGAGCCCGAGCGGCAGTCCGCCGCGAAGCCCGGACGCGGCGGCGCCGAGGGCCGCGAGGACGGCCAACGCGAGCAGGAACGCGACGGGCTTCCTCGTCGCGAGATGCGAGAGCTTCGTCCGCCACCGCCGCACCGGCGGCGGCCCCTGCCGCAACCCGGGCCAGAAGATCGCAGGCCCGAGCAGCCGGAGCGTCGCCGGCACGAGCAGCACCGAGACGAGGAGGCCGGTCGCCACGGTCACAGCCATCCCCGGGCCGAAGGAGCGGAAGAAGCCGAGCGTCCCGAGCACCAGCGACGCGACGCCGAAGGAGACGACGGCACCCGCCGTGAACACGATCGGCGTGTTGAGGAGCGTCGACCGACGCACCGCCTCGCGCGTCGGCAGCCCGTCCCTCAATGCCTCGCGCGCGCTGCTGAAGTAGAAGACGGAGTAGTCGGTGACGATCCCGAGCATCAGGGCGACCGCCACCCCCTGCAGCTCGTTCGGCATCGTCAGGCTCGAATTCGCTTCCAGCCAGCCGAGCAGATGCTGCGAGATGAGGAACGCGAGCGCGGCGCTGAGCACGGTCAGGATCGGCGCGAGCACCGCCCGTAGCGCGATCCCGACGATGAGCAGGATCAACGCGACGGTCGCTCCCTCCGTCCAGTGGATCCGGCCCGAGAGGAGATCGAACTGCGCGATCCGCGCTGCCTCGGCCCCCGACGGCCCCGACGACGTGGAGTCGCGGGCCGAGGTAGCGCGCGTAGCGCTCGGTGTCGGTGAGGGCGAGGCCGCCCGTCGTCGAAGGCGGGAAGTACAGGTACGTGACGATCGTCGTCCCGTGCTCGCGGGACGAGGGGACGATCCCGAGCGTGTTCAGAACCGGAACCGCGAGGATGCCTCGCAGCGACGGCACCTTCCGCTGATCGACCTTGACCGCCTTGGCGAGACTCGCCCGTTGCACGCTCGCGGAGAGCCCGTTCGGATCGCGCTGGACGACGACGTACGGCGTGGCGACCGGCGCTCCGAACAACGTCGCGGACCTACGCTCTACCGCGAGCGCCTCGGGATGCTCGGGCAGCAGCGCGTCACTCGTCGCCGTCGGCGCCGTCGCGAGCGACGGGAGGTAGTGGTACGCGCCGTAGGCGGCTGCGGCGACGACCAGGACGAGCAGCGGGGCGAGCCAAACCACGACGGCGGCGTAGGCCCTCGCGAGGCGTCCGGCAGGAGGCGGCTCGAGCGGTGGCGCCTCGCCGCTCTGCTCCCGCCCGAAGGGGCGGCGCGGTTTCTGCTCGATCACCGGCTTGCCGGTTCCCGAGCGCGCCGCAGCGCGAGGCGCGGTGGGTGGTTGCCGAGACCAAGCCGCCGCAGCTCGGCGGCGGCCAGCTCCGCGTTGTCCGGCGAGCCCGCCGCACCGTCGTAGCCGACCTCGCGCAGCTCCTCGAACGACAGGTGGGCGAGCGCGCGCTGAGCGAGAAAGGCCTCGAGCCCGGGCTCGCCGTCCCAGCGTGCGATTGCCCGACGGACCGCGTCCCGGTCGCGCCGCCAGCCGAGACTGAGCGGGACATAGAGCGCGAGCAACGGCACGGTCGGGATGAGCGCGATCGCGATCCCCAACAGAACCGCGAGCTGGTCGATCGTCGTCGCAGTCGAGCCGCCGCTCGCGCGCGCGCTCGCTCCGGCGGCGATCGCCTGCGCGGCGAGCTGAGAGATCCGGCCGCCGACGAACGGGAGGTGACCGACGGCGGCGAGCGCGTGACCGGTCGACTCCGTCGCCGCGCCGGCCTTGACGACCGTCTGGCTGAGGGTGCGAAGGGCCGCCACCTCGTACGCGGTATAGGCCGCGATCCCGAGCCAGAACGCGGCCCAGACCGCGAGGGCGACGTCGAGCCGGCGCATCGCACGGGCCGAGAGGAAGGCGGGGACCGACGGCATGGGACCGGTGTTGCCGCCGCACCCGGTCCCCAATCCCGGGCGCGGCGGCTTCAGGAGCTCAGCCGTGCGAGCCGGGACCGTTGGCGCGGCAGCTCTGCTCGAGCAACCGCGGCCGGCCGGTCGCGGCCTCGGCGTACATGCGCTGCTTGTACTGGTACCCGCCGTCGTCGGCGAACGCGAGTGTCGGCCGCTGGAACGACTGGGGCGGCGTGTAGTCCTCGGGCGATCCTGCGGGCGCGATCACGATGTTGTTCGTCATCAGGGTGTTGAGGGCCGCCTGCGCCCGTCGCTGCGCGGCGGCGTCGTCGGAGTGGATCGCATCGACCCAGTAGCACTCCCAGGCGTCCTGGTCGAGGCTCACTGCGAACGCTCCACCCGCACCGCGGCTCGACACCGCGTTGGACGGCCAGTTCAAGGGGGGCCATGCGTAACCGGGCGGTACGGGAAGCTGCTTCTGCGCGGCTGTGTACTCGGACTGGATCGTCGGCCCGGCGATGATGTGGCCGCCGAACAAATCCGAGATCGCGTAGGCCGCGGACGCGAGGAGCCCGCACACGGCAACGGCTGCCACGAGCACGAGCATGGGTCGCCGGTAACGCCGCGGGGCGCGGCCCAGCCGCCGGTCGGGTGGTGCGGCCAGGATCTGGTCGAAAAGCGCATCGGCGTCGACGGCAGTCGTCGCGAGGAACGGGTTCGCCGCGCGAAGCCGGTTCATGGTCTGGTTCGTCATGTTCCCTCCACGTCGAGCTGGGCGAGCGGTGACGGTCGGCGCTCCTCCTCGAGCGCCGCACGAAGGCGCCGGCGCGCCCGCAACAGGCGGACTCGAAACGCCGTCGGATTGAGCCCGAGAGCGCGGGCCGCCTGCGTCGGCGCCAGGTCCTCCCAGGCGACGAGCAGAAGCGCCTCGCGGTCGGTGTGTGTGAGCGAGCGAAGTGCGCGATCGAGCTGAGAATCGAGCTCGTCCAGCTCGTGAGCGGGGACCGACGGCGCGCCTGATCCTGCTGCCTCGTCTCGGCTCGCGGAGCGCCGTTCGGCGAGCAACAGATTGCGAGCGGTTGCGTAGAGCCACGGCAACGGGTCGTCGCGAGGCACGTCCGCAAGCCTCCGCCAGGCGATGCTCATCGCCTCTGCCGCGATCCCGTCGGCATCGCGCGAGCCGCGGCGCCGGGCGTAGGCGGTGACCGCACCGAGATGCGCGAAGACCTCGCGGAAGCGGACCTCGGCAGGCGGGCGATCGGTATCGGTTGTCATGCCTCCATCTGTCAAAAGCGGGCTCGAGCGTTACAGCGTCGCAGCCGGTACGCGGCTACAGTAAACGCCTCCGGGCGCGTAGCTCAGCGGGAGAGCACTCGCTTCACACGCGAGGGGTCGCTGGTTCGATCCCAGCCGCGCCCACTGGATCAGGCGCCGTCCGGCGTGTGTCGCCGGCGGTAAACGAGGGCGCCGCCGGCGAGGAGCAGGAGCAGCAGCCCGCCGAGAGGGGCACCGACCCACAATCCGTAGTCGCGCGGCGCGGGCCGGAGCGCGACCGGGGCCGCGGCGGCCAATCCGGGCAACGCAGCGAAGGATCCCAGACCGATTGGTGGCGCGATCCGAGGAATGGCCGGGGCGGCGGACGCCGTGACGTGGGATAGGTGACGGACGGCGAGCCGACTGACGATCCGTCTCGCACCCACGTATCTGTGCGCGAACCAGGGCTCGTCGAAGCTATCGATGCGGACGAACGCTCCCGTGTGCGGCGCGTCGATGATGTACCCGTCGTCGACGTAGATCCCGACGTGGCCAGGCGCCTTGTGCGTGCCGTCGGAGCCGGTGAAGAAGACGAGGTCGCCCGGCTTCAGCCTGTCCGGCGCAACCCAGACGGTGTCTGGGGAATGCCATTGCGACACCGTGTAGTGGGGCAGCGAGACGCCGAGCTGCCCGAACACGTACTTGACCAGGCCCGAGCAGTCGAAGCCGGTCTTCGGGCTCGCACCGGCCCACTTGTACGGGATGCCGAGGTACTGCATTGCGATCGAGACGACGTCGTTGTCCTGCGCTGACGCCCCGAGACCGCCGGGCGGCACTGGGTAGAGCACCGAGGGGAAGTCGGGCGGCTTCCTCCGGTGGGCCTCCTTCTTCTTCTTCGTGCTCGATTTGTCGGCCTGTTTCTTTGACGCGCCGGTTTCGGTCTTGTGGCTGTGGGGCGCACTTGCGGCCGAGTGATGCCTCGTTTTCGGCTTGGCGACCGGCAGCGGCGCCGCGGCGAAGGCCACCGCAATCTCCGTTCCGGCAGGAAGGGAGGCGTTGGGCTGGACGAGGAGGAGTACGAGCGGTGCCGTCACCCGTCCGAAGGTCTCGCCGAGGGTCAGCCGTCCCCAGTCTCCCACCGGCGCCGACTGCCCTGCCTTGAGTGAGACCGCCGTGCCGCCGATCTCCAGGCCGGACACCGTTCCCTTGCCGTCCGTCGCCACAACGCTGCTTGCGGTGACGGCGCCGCCGAAGAGCGAGACCGATGCGAGCGAGAGCTTCGCGCTCCTGCACGTAGAACCGCTCGCGCTCGAGGAGCTGAAGGCCACCACCGAGGAAGACGCCAAGTAGCCGGACGGCCCGAGGTTCGAGGCGGGCGTGCCGAGCGCGACGACCGGATGCGAGGGCGGGACGATTGCGGCCGCCCCTGCCCCGACACAACCGGAGGGCAGCGAGGAAGAGGAGAGCGGCGCGTACGTAGGCGCAGCCGTCGTCGTGGTCGCGGCCGTGGTGGTCGTGGTTGTGGTCGTCCCCGTAGTCGTGGTGGTCGCCGCGCCGCCTGCCCGCGCGGATCCCAGCCCGAGGGCGACAGCGAGAACGCCGCAGACGAGCAGTGCAAGACCCCTCCGCATCCGGACAGTGTGACGAAGCTCGTCCTCACTCGCGGACTCCCTCCAGCGGCAGCCGGGTCAGCTCCTCTGGGCTCTAGGCGCGGTCCGGCAGCACGCGCCCGCGCACCTCGCCGAGCTCGACGCCGTTCGCGGCCCGGCCACGGAGGACGACCTCGTCCCCGTCCTCGAGGAAGCGCTCGCCGTGGAAGAGCTCGATCATCGATCCTTCGGAGCCGGGCTCCGCGCCCGAGATCGTCCCCGACGCCATCAGGTCACCGGTCCGCAGGGAGGCGCCGTTCGAGGTCGCGTGCGCGAGCTGCTGCGGCAGCGTCCAGTAGAGCGTCCGCGCGTTTCCGCGCGAGATCGTCTCGCCGTTCAGCTCCACCTCGAGCGCGACGTCGAGTCCCCAGTCGCGGCCGCCCGCGAGATGCGGCAGCGGAGGCGGCTCTTGCAGCGGCGCCTCGACCCGCGCGTCCTGGAGGAGCGCGAGCGGCGTCACCCAGGCCGAGATCGAGGTCTGGAACGACTTGCCGAGGTTCGGGCCGAGCGGCACGTACTCCCAGGCCTGGAGGTCGCGCGCGCTCCAGTCATTGACGAGGACGATGCCGAAGACGTGGTCGGCGAAGGCCTCGACCGGAATGGACACGCCGAGCTCCGTCGGCACGCCAACGACGAAGCCGAGCTCGAGCTCGAAGTCGAGGCGGCGGCTCGGACCGAAGGTCGGCGCGTCCTCGTCGGCCGCCTTCCACTGCCCGCGAGGCCGCGCGACGTCCGTCCCACTCACGACGACGCTGCCGGCCCGGCCGTGGTAGGCGACCGGCAGCCAGCGCCAGTTCGGCAGGAGGGGCTCCTGGTCGGGCCGGAACATGCGGCCGAGGTTCGAGGCGTGCTCGAGCGACGAGTAGAAGTCGACGTAGTCCGCGACCTCGAACGGAAGACGCAGGGGGGCCTCGCCCAGCGGAGCCCGCGGACCCTCGTGCGCGCGCGCCGAGGCGATCGCTTCCTCCCAGGCCGCCCGGCCCTGCGCCAGGAGCGGATTGAGCGTGCTCGCCGCGAAGACGTCTCCGAGGCCGGAGAGGTCGACGGCCTCCTCCCCGTCCCGCCAGAGCAGCCCGTTCGGGCCGGCCCCGAAGCTCACAGGACTCCCAGCTCCACGAGCTCCTCGACGGGCTCGAAGAACGAGCACGTCCCGATCGAGTGGAAGAGCGAGGCGCGGACGTCGGCGAGCCGGGTCGGCAGCGCCTGCCGGTCGCGCCAACGAAACGACTCGGCGTCGAGCGAGAAGGCGGGAGCCCGCTCGCGCAACGCCTCCTCCTCGTCGCCGAAAACGGCCGCCGCGAGCAGGTTGAGGAAGCCATGCTCGCCTGAATCGGTGGTGTACGCGTGGTGGAGCCCGGCTGTGGCCTTGAAGACGAGCCCGCGGGAACGGCAGCCACGGACGAGCTCCGCGAGCTCTTCCACCGTCGGGACGCGCTCGCCGCCGCACCGGATCTTCGCTCGCACCCCGCGTGCCGCGACCTCGTCGAGCGGGACGCCTTCGAGGTAGACGGCCTCATCCTGTCGCTCGCTTCCTGCCTCGACGACGGCGAGCGCCCGGCCCTCGTCCTGCGGGAGCTCCCAGAGCCGCGCCGCCGGCCAGACGAGCCGGCCGAGCAGCCACGCGTGCTCGCTCTCCCGCGCGCGCCGGTCCTCGGCGAGCGCCTCGGCAGGGGGCAGGCACGCGGGCGGGAAGGTCGGCGCATGGTCGAAGAACCTCGTCAGGAGCGCACGGCGGGCGTCGTCGGGCATGACGCCCGAGGCTACACTGGCCGCCGGGCCAGGCCCCGTGCAGTGGGAGCCTGCGAACCGCGTCAGATCCGGGAGGAAGCAGCGCTAAGTAGTCCCTCCCACGTGCGCGTTCGGTCTGGCCCATTTCCCGTTTCGCCCGCTTCGCCTTCGGCTCCGCTTTCCGCTCGCTCGGTACGAGCGGCTGCGCCGCTCGCTTGCTGACGGCGTTCGGTTGTGCGAATTGCGTGCCCTCTTCTGCTTGAATCGTCAGGTGGCTGCGCTTTACCGGAAGTACCGTCCCCAGAGCTTCGAGGAGGTCGTCGGACAGGAGGCGGTCGTCCGGACGCTGAGCAACGCGATCGCGACGGAGGCCGTGCGCCAGGCCTACCTCTTCGCGGGGCCGCGCGGCACGGGCAAGACCTCGATGGCGCGAATCCTCGCCAAGTGCCTCAACTGCGCGCAGGGCCCGACGACGACGCCCGACGGCACGTGCAATGCCTGCCGCACGATCGCCGCCGGCACGTCCCTCGACGTGATCGAGATGGACGCCGCCTCGCAGCGGGGCATCGACGACATCCGCGAGATCCGCGACCGCGTCGTCCTTCAGCCCGTCGAGGGGCGCTACAAGGTCTACATCCTCGACGAGGCGCACCAGCTCACGGACGCAGCCTGGAACGCGCTCCTGAAGCTGATCGAGGAGCCGCCGCCGCACCTCGTCTTCGTCTTCTGCACGACCGACCTCTCGAAGGTTCTGCCGACGGTGCGCTCGCGCTGCCAGACCTTCGTCTTCCAACGGCCGCGCCTGCAGGATCTCGTCAAGGTGCTGCGCCAGATCGCGGACGCCGAGGCGATCGACGCGCCCGACCAGGCGCTCGCGCTCGTCGCGCGCAGCGGGCGAGGCGCCTACCGCGACGCCGTCTCGACCCTCGACCAGCTTGGGTCCGCGACCGGGAACAAGGTCACGGTGCAAGCAGTTCTCGAACTGCTCGGGACGGTGGAGGAGGAGGCGCTCTTCCGGCTCTGCGACCTCGTGATCGACCGTGACACCGCCGGTGCGCTCACGTACGTCGAGGAGCTGTCGGAGCGCGGGCACGACCTCGGTCGCCTCGTTCTCGACCTGATCGAGCACCTGCGGCAACTCCTGCTCGCGCAGCATCTCGGCGACGTGCCGGAGGCGGCTGCCACGAGCGAGGAGGCGCGAGAGCGACTGAAGTCGCAGGCGAGCCAGCTGCAGGAGGCAACCGTGCTGCGCCTCGTCGACCTCCTCGCGGTCGCGGTCGACGACATGCGCCAGGGCGGCGACCCACGGCTGCCGCTCGAGCTCGCGCTCGTCAAGGTGACGCGACCGGCGAGCGATCTCTCCCGCGAGTCCATCGCCTTCCGCCTCGAGCGCCTCGAACAGGGACATGTCCTTCCGCCTCAACCGGGGTCAGACCCCGGGCCAGGTCCCGAGGAGACGGGTGCGGAGGCTGCAACGCCACAGCAGGAGCGGGTTCCGGTTCCTGTCGGCGCGCCCGCAATCGAGCTCTCGCAGCTACAGGAGGCGTGGGCGCGCACGGTCATCCCGGCGGTGGAGGAGCGGGGCGGGATCCCGACGGCGTCGCTGCTCCGCGAGGCGCACCCGGCCGTGTTGAGCGGCGACACCCTGACGCTCGAGTTCCCGCCGAGCGCGCAGTTCCACCTCGATCTCGTTCGCGACCCGAAGAACGCGAGCCTGCTCGCCGACGCTCTCTACGACGTCACCGGGCGCAGGCTCGAGCTCCTCTTCGAGCTCGGCGAGGCCCGCGAGGCTCCGGCGGTCGACGAGGAGCCGGCCGGCGAGGAGAAGATCCTCGAGCTCCTCAAGGAGACCTTCGACGCGGAAGAGCGGGAAGGCTAGAGCCATGTCGGGCTTCGACATGGACAAGCTCATGCAGCAGGCCTCGCAGATGCAGGAGCAGGTGAAGCGCATGCAGGACGAGGCCGCGCAGGAGACCGCGCAGTCGTCGGTCGGCGGCGGCCTCGTCAAGGTGACCGCCAACGGCGCCGGCGCGGTGGTCGCGATCGAGATCTCGCCCGACGCGATCGAGCCGGACGATCCCGAGGCGCTCGCCGACCTCGTGCTCGCCGGCGTGAACGAGGCGCTCCGCTCGGCGCGGGCGGGCGTCGAGGCGAAGGCGCAGCAGATGCTCGGTGACATGGGGCTCGGCGAGCTGGGCCTCCCCGGGCTCGGCGAGTGACCACACCGCCGCCGCGGCGGAACATGCGCGGCCCCTATCTCGTCGCCAACTGGCTGTGGGCTCTCATCGTCCTCGCCCTGATCGGCGTCGTGATCTGGGGCTGGGCGTTCGACTTTCGTTAGCCCGCTTCGCCCGCTCCGCCTTCGGCTCCGCTTTTCGCTCGCTCGGTGCGAGCGGCTCGCGCCGCTCGCGTGCTGACGGCCTTCGGTTGTGTGCCGCGCCCGCGCAGGTCGGTCGCGGGGGCGAAAGAGCGACGGCGTTCGGGTGTGTGTCGCGCCCGCGCAGGTCGGTCGCGGCGGCGAAAGAGCAATAGCCTGTCCGAAGGGGACGAGTACCCTCAGGGCGCATGCTCAGCCCCTCGGCGGGTCACTAGCCGCGTCGCCCGCTCCGCCTTCGGCTCCGCTTTCCGCTCGCTCGGTGCGAGCGGCTCGCGCCGCTCGCGTGCTGACGGCGTTCGGTTGTGTGCCGCCGCCCGCGCAGGTCGGTCGCGGCGGCGAAAGCGCCAGGGCGTGTCCGAATCCGACGAGTACCCTGCCATTCGATGCTCAGCCCCTCGGTGGAGAACCTCGTCGCGCAGCTGACGCGGCTGCCGGGAATCGGCAGCCGCACGGCGCAGCGGCTCGCCTTCCACCTCCTCCAGACGGAGAAGGAGGAGGCGCTCGCGCTCGCCGGCGCGATCGAAGAGGTGAAGGAGCGCGTCCGGTTCTGTCGCGACTGCGGCAACCTCACCGAGGACGAGCTGTGTGCAATCTGCCTCGACGCTCGGCGCGATCGCACGACGATCTGCGTCGTCGAGCAGCCGGTCGACGTCGTCTCCCTCGAGCGGACGGCGGAGTACCGCGGCCTATACCACGTGCTCGGCGGCGCGCTGTCGCCGCTCGACGGCGTCGAGCCGGAGCACCTGCGAATCGACGAGCTCCTGCACCGCGTGCAGAGCGACGGCGTGGTCGAGGTCGTCCTCGCCACGAACCCGAACGCGACGGGCGAGGCCACGGCCTCCTATCTCGCCGGCCGGCTGCCCGAACGCGTCCGCGTGACGCGCCTCGCGAGCGGCCTGCCCGTCGGCGGCGATCTCGAATATGCGGACGAGGTCACGCTCGGCCGCGCGCTCGCCGGCCGCAGGGAGATGTGAGTTCGTGGCGACGACGCACTACGAGACGGTGCCGGAAGTCGCGGCCGACGCGGCGGCGCGTGGGCCCGATCTCGTGGTGATGAAGTTCGGCGGCTCGTCGGTCGCGGACACGGAGAAGATCAAAGAGGTCGCGCGCCGGCTCGTGCGCGCCCGCGAGGAGGGCCGTCGGGTCGTAGGCGTCCTCTCGGCCATGGGCGACACGACGGACGAGCTGATCCGCCTCGCCCACGAGATCTCGCCGCGCCCGCACCCACGCGAGTACGACATGCTCATCTCGGTCGGCGAGCGGATCTCGAACTCGCTTTGCGCGATGGCCGTCCACGATCTCGGCCAGGAGGCGATCTCGCTCACGGGCTCGCAGGCGGGGATCGTCACCGACACCGTCCACGGCAAGGCGAAGATCGCGGAGGTGCGGGCGACACGGATCAACGACGCACTCGATGCCGGGAAGATCGTGCTCGTCGCCGGCTTCCAGGGCGTCTCGGCCGACTCCCACGACGTGACGACGCTCGGCCGCGGCGGGTCGAACCTGACGGCCGTCGCCCTCGCCGCGGCGCTCGGCGCGGGTGCGTGCGAGATGTACACAGACGTGGAAGGCGTCTTCACCGCCGACCCGCGGCTCGTCCCCCACGCGCGCCGCCTGCCGGCGGTCACGTACGAGGAGATGCTCGAGCTCTCGGCGAGCGGCGCGAAGGTGCTCCAGCTACGCTCGGTCGAGTTCGCGCGCAACCACGACGTGCGGCTGCACGTGCGGTCGACGTTCTCCGACGCCGAGGGAACGTGGATCGTCGACGAGGAGGATCCCGTGCTCGAGAAGGCGATCATCAGCGGCGTCGCGCACACCGATTGCGAGCCCCTCTATCGCGTCCACCGGATCGGCGCGGCGGGGCTGTTCGAGCGGCTGGCGGCGGCGAACGTCAACGTCGACACGATCCTCCAGGTCTCGAGCGACGAGATCGTCTTCAGCGCGCCCGTCGAGGATCGGCGCGCCTGCGAGGAGCTGCTGGGCGCGCTCGACGTCGACTGGTCGATGCGCGACGATCTCGGCAAGGTGAGCCTCGTGGGCGCCGGGATGAAGAGCCATCCGGGAATCGCCGCCCAGGCGTTCGCGACGCTCGGCGACATCGGGATCGAGCCCGAGGTCATCTCCACGTCGCCGATCAAGATCGCCTGCCACCTCCGTACCGAGGACGTGCCGAAGGCTGTCGCAGCCTTGCACGACGCGTTCGAGCTCGGAGCGGCGTGAACACGCAGGAAGCCCGGATCGGCGTCGTCGGCGCGACCGGCGCCGTCGGCACGGTGACGCTGCGGCTGCTGCGCGAGCGCGGCTACGGCAACGTGCGCGCCTTCGCGTCGGCTCGCTCGGCCGGGAAGCAGCTCGACGGACTGACGGTGGAGGAAGCAACGCCCGGAACGCTCGCCGCGGGCGGTCTCGACCTGGTTCTCTTCTCCTGCGGCACGAGCGCCTCGCGCGAGCTCGTCCCCCACGCCGTCGAGGGGGGTGCGCTCGTCGTGGACAAGTCCAGTGCGTACCGGCTCGAGGAGGGTTACCCCCTCGTCGTGCCCGAGGTGAACGGCGAACGGGCGGCCGATGCGATCGAGACGACGCGAGTCGTCGCCAACCCGAACTGCTCGGCGATCCCCCTCACGTGCGTCCTCAAGCCGCTGCACGACGCGGCGGGACTGCGGCGCGTCCGCGTCTCGACGTACCAGGCCGTCTCCGGGGCCGGCGCGCAACGGATGAAACGGCTGCGAGCCGAGGCACCCGAGGAGCACGACCTGGAGTTCGACTGGACGTGGGAAGGCGACGAGACCGACGAGGAGGCGAAGATCCGCGCCGAGACGCGCAAGATCCTCGAGCTACCCGAGCTGCCGCTCAGCGCGACGACCGTCCGCGTTCCGGTCCTCGTCGGACACGCGCAGTCCGTCTGGATCGAGACCGAGGAGCCGCTCTCGCCCGAGCAAGCGGAAAAGGTGCTGGGCGCCGCTCGAAGCGTGCGGCTGGTCGAGACGCCGACCCCGCGCGCCGCGACGCAGACGCAGGACGTGCTCGTCGGGCGGATCCGCCCGGATCGCGCAGCCGACGGCGCCGGCCTCGTGCTCTTCCTCGCGTGCGACAACCTCGTCAAGGGCGCCGCGCTCAACGCGCTGCAGATCGCCGAGCTCCTGCTCGAGCCGGCCCATACGGCGGCTCGCTAAAGGTTGATCGAAACTTGATCTTTCTCTAACGCGGCTGACCTAGATTCTGGCCTCCCAACTGGAGGTGCCACGGATGAAGCTCGACCGGGCTGTATTCGTTCTAGCGGCCGGATTGCTGTCGGGTCTCGCGCTCGTCGGGAGCGCCGCGGGAACGACCGCAACGCCCAGCAGTCAGGTCAGGCACCTCCAGGTTCCGGTGGCGGCGCTCGCAATGGACGGAAGCCGCATTGCGTACGACGCCAGCGCGAAGCTCGTCACGAAGCCCCACGCGACGAACGAGGTGCTCGTCTGGAACGTTCGAACTGGCGAGACGGTCAAGGTCAGCGGCGCGAAGACGGCGGTTTCCGACGGCGTCGGCGGCGACGGCCTCTTCCAGCTCGCGATCGCCGGTTCACGCGTGGCGTGGCTCGTCAACGAGGGCGGCAACCTCGAAAGCGAGGACTATCTCTTCACCTCCTCGGTGACGCAGCCCAAGGAGCGGAAGGTCGCGTCGGCCCTCCGCACCGGCGACAGCTGCGCCCCCGGGCGTGTGGCGTCGAACTGCGCCGGCCCCTGGCTCGGCGGCCTCGTCGGCTCCGGGAACCTCCTCGCCGTGAACCGCTGGACGACCGACGGCAACGGCGCCGTCACCGCCGGCCAGCTGGACGTGCTCGGCGGCACTAAGCTGAAGCAGGTCGCGGCCGGCGCGAACACCCTCCAGGCGACCGCCGCCGACGGAGGACGCGTCGCGGTGCTGCACTCCGACGGATCCGTCGCGGTCTACTCGAAGTCGGGACAGGTCCTGATGGCACTGCCTCCCGCGAGCGCGAAGGAGGCTGCGCTCGATGGCAAGAACCTCGTCGTGGTAAGCGAGACCCGGCAGCTCCAGGTGTACGACGCCAGCAGCGGGTCGCTCAAGAAGACGCTTCCCACCCACGGTAGTGGCCTGCACAACCTCGGCATCCAGGGGAACATCGCGATCTACACGACGGGGCCGTCGGTCCGCGCCGTGAACCTGTCGAGCGGCAAGACCCGCGCGGTCGTGACGCTCGGTAAACACAGCGAGATCCTGTTCGCCCGCATCAGCAGTGCCGGGGTGGCGTACGCCGTGAACGGCGTCCGCGTGTTCTTCGGCAAGGGCACGCTCGGCTTCCTGCCGATGGCCCGACTAAGAGCTGCCGTCGGCTAGAAGCGCTGCGGTGCGGGTGCGGGCATGAACGCCTCCTGCACTCGCGCTAGCACCTTCTCGCGCGTCCCTTCTTCCACCGGCTGCAGGCCGCCGAGCTCGAGCCGGGCGAGCTCCACGCGGCCTTTCGCGCGGACAGGCAGGAAGCCGAAGTCGGCGAGGAAGTCGGCGGGGAAGATCGTCTTGTGGACGTGGAAGCGCTCGAAGTTCGTCTCGCCCTCCGGGTAGCGGTACGAGAACGCCTCGAGGGCGCGAGCGCCGCGCTCACGCACGTCGCCGATGGCGGTGAGGAAGAGCGACTGCATCACCCACGGCCGTGACGGATCCGTGAGGTAGGCGCACGTGACGAGGACGGCATCGTCGCTCGCCGGCCCCGCGGGCAGCTCCCGCGCGCGCGGGAAGAGCTCTGCCGGCCCGTATTGCATCGAGCCGAGCAGCCTGCCGTCGTCGTCGTGATAGACGGTGCCCCAAGCTCCCCACGTGTCCTCGGCGTCACGGATCCACTTCCGCTTGTCGGTACTGCGCCCGTTCCGCGTCTGCCACCAGATGCACTCGTGACACACCGTCGGCGCCGTCTGGAGCGTCGCCCCCGTCAGCCCGGAGATCCGCGTGGTCACGGCTGTCTCCGCTTTCGGCCGGGACGAAGCCCGGGCTTTCGTTCCTTGGTGCGCTCCGTCGAGCCTACGCTCGCGGGTCCTACGGCGTCGACGACGACCTCCACGGCCGCGGGGTCGACGTCGGCCATGCTGAGGAGGTACTCGCGCACGCGCTCCTGGACGCGCCTGCCGACGGCCGGGATCGATGCCCCCCACTCCGTGACGAGGTGCAGCTCGACCCGCACCGCGCCGTTCTCGCCCGACACGCGCACGGCGTGCTTCCGCGGCAGCGGACTGTCAGCGAGCCCTCGCACCCCTTCGACTTCCCGCGCCGCGTCCGCGGCGTAGCGGGCGAGGATCTCGGTCGAGATCGACGCCTGACCGGCCATAGCCGGATCAGCGTACCGGTGCCCTCAAAACCAGCTCGGTGGCCTCGGGGCGCGCGGCGAAGCGGAGGGGGACGAACGTCGTGCCCAGACCCGCGGAGACGTGCATCGTGGCGGCGGCGCTCCGGTAGACGCCTGTGTTGTAAGGGGCTCGCAGATGCGCGAAGCGCAGCTTCCCGCCCGGGAGCGGGAGGGCGATCTGGCCGTCGTGCATGTGTCCGGCGAGAACGAGGTCGAAGCGCCCCGGCTCGAGCTGGTCGAGAACGCGCGGGTAGTGGCAGAGCAGGATCGAGAGGTCGGCCTCACGCGCGAGACGGTTCGGGTCGAGCCGCGGCCGCCCGTGGACGATGAGCCGCGGATCGGCTCCCGCGATCCAGACGCTCCGGCCCCGGAGCTCGAGCAGCCGGCCCTCGTCGCGCAGCAGCGCCGCCGGCTCCAGCTGACGCAGGTCGGAGCGGCGCGCCTGGGGGTCTCTGCTGAGGGCGATGTCGTGGTTGCCGAGGACTGCGAACGCCGGCCGGGGCAGGATCCGCACGAGCCGGCGCAGCATCGGCTCGCCCCGCGGATGCGTGAGGAGGTCGCCGCTGATCGCGAGAAGGTCGGGCTTCCGCTGCCGCGCCCAGACGGCCGCTTGCCAGGAAGCGCCGATTCCGGGCGACGGCACGCCGAAATGGAAGTCCGAGAGATGAGCGATCCGCAGGCCGTCCAGCTCCGTCGGCAGCCCCGGCAGCTCGAGCTCGAGCTCCCGCAGCCGCACCCAGCCGGCTTCGAGCAGGCCCCAGCCGAGGCCTGCGGCGGCCGCCCAGCCGAGGGGCTTCAGACCTCGAGCCGCTCGAGCGCCGGCCGTGGGTCGACGATGTGGCGCTTGAACTTCAGCTCCGACTCCTCGAGCCCGGCCGCGACACCGACGAGCTGCGCGAGATGGAGGATCGGCAGGTTGAGCTTCCGCCCGGTCGAGGCCTCGAGCTTCGACTGCCAGGCGTCGAGCGAAAGGTGGCAGAGCGGGCACGGCGTGACCATCACGTCGGCGCCTGCCTCGAGCGCCTGCTCGACAGGCTGGATGAGCTCGCCCATCGCAGTCTCCTCGCGCGCCTGGATGATCGGGAAGCCGCAGCACTTGATCTTCGCCGGGTAGTCGATCGCCTCTCCGCCGCAGGCCTCGATGATCCGCTCGAGCGACCAGGGACGGTCGGGATCCTCGAAGCCGAGGATCTTCGACGGGCGCAGGATCTGGCAGCCGTAGAAGGGCGCGACCTTGAGGCCCTTGAGTCCGCGGTGCGCGACCTCCTTCAGCCTGTCGTAGCCGTCGCCCTCCGCGATCTCCCACAGGAGGTGTCTCACGTCGACGCCGCCGGAGTACGCCGGCACCCCGACGGTCTCGAGGTTCTCGTTCACGCGGGCGAGCAGGTCGGAGTCGCCCTGCAGCATGTAGTTCGCCTGGCGGAGGTTCAGCGTGCAGACGTTGCAGACCGTCAGGAGCATGTCCGCGCCGGTCGCCTCGGCGTAGGCGAGGATCCGCGCGTTGAGGTGGAGGTAGTAATCCGGCTCCGCCTCGTGGATGTCGCCGGCGCCGCAGCACGTCACCGACTCCAGCTCGACGAGCTCCAGCCCGAGCTGCGGAGCGAGGGCCTGGGTCGACGTGTCGAGCTCCTTGGCCGACAACGAGGCCAGGCAGCCCTTGTAGTAGGCCACTCTCTTGAGCGGCGTCTCGCGTTTTCCCGCTCCGGCCCCGGCCGAGCCGGTGCCTCCGCTCCTGGTGGGCTCCGTCGAGCCTACGCCCATGCTCACTTCTGCGCTTCCTCCTCTACTTCGGGTAGCCACGGCCGGGGCGCGGCGCCGGGGCGGTCGTAGATCTCCTCGAGCGACTCGGGCTGATACCCGTGGTCGAGCTTCGCGAGCGCGTGCTCGCCTTGGACGTGGCCGAGCGCGCCCTGCCGGTCCTGCTCGCGGACGAGCTTGTGAAGATTGCGCGCCTCGTTCACGTCCCGCGCGACGTGCGGCGGGAACGGCGGCGGCACCTTGCCGTGCTTCGCGAGGTTCAGCGCGAACTTCGTCTGCTTGATCGCCGAGACGACGCCCTGCGTCTTCGGCACGAGCTCCGTCTCGCGCAGCCAGCCCGTCGTCTCGGCCGACTTGACGAACCACTTCGCGTGCTTGGCGCCCATGTCGCGGTCGATCCCCTCGGCGACCGACTCCGCGCCGAGCTTCGCGATCGCGTCCCGCGGGTCGACCCCTTTCGGGCAGCGCTCGTTGCAGAAGAAGCAGCGCGTGCAGTCCCAGATCCCGTGCTCCGAGTTGTACTCCTCGAGCCGCTCGATCTTCGCCCCGTCGCGCGGGTCGCCGACGAAGCGCATTCCCTTGGCGAGCGCCTGCGGCCCGAGGAACTCCGGGTCGGACTCCATCGCGTTGCACTCCGAGACGCAGCAGCCGCAGTTGATGCAGAGCGACTCCTTGTGGACGACGTTCATCCGCTCCTGCGAGATCCGGTACTCGCGACCGTCCTCGGGCCGTTCGTAGCCCGGCTGCAGCCACGGCTTCATCGCGTTGAACTTCGCCCAGAAGGGGCCCATGTCGACGACGAGGTCCTTGCGGATCGGGAGGTTCCCCATCGCCGAGACGACCGGAACGTGGCCCGACTGCGCGATGTCGTACATCCGCGTCTTGCACGCGAGCACCGCAGCCCCGTCCATCCGCATGCCGCACGAGCCGCAGATCATCATCCGGCAGCTCTTGCGGAAGGCGAGGGAGCCGTCGTGCTTGTCCTTGACGATGTCGAGGCAGTCGAGGAGCGTCGCCCACTCGGGCGCCTCGATCTCGTACTCCTTCAGCGCCCGGTCGCCCGTCGCGGAGTCGTAACGCCAGATCTTGAGTCCGACTTGCATCAGTACTTGCGCTCCTGTGGTTGCCACTTCGTCATCCGCACCGGTTCCCAGGAAAGCTGCGGCGACCCGTCGACCATGCGCACGATCGTGTGCTTGAGGTAGTTCTCGTCGTCGCGCACCGGATAGTCGTCGGGGCGAGCGTGCGCGCCCCGGCTCTCCTTGCGCTCGATGCCGGCGACGACCATGCACTCGGCGAGGTCGAGCAGGAAGCCGAGCTCGATCGTGCCCGTCAGGTCACTGTTGAAGACCTCGCCCTTGTCCTCGACGAGCGCGCGCTGGTAGCGCTCCCGGAGGCCGGCCACGATCTCGCCCTGCTCCTCCATCTGGTGCTCGCGCCGGAAGACGCCGAAGTTCTCGTGCATCGTCGAGGCGAGCTCGTCGCGGATCGCCCACGGGCGCTCGCCGTCGTTCCGGTCGAGCAGGGCGGTCAGCTGTCGCTCGGCGTCGCGCTCGACCGAGTCCGGCACCTCGACCGTCGTATGGGAGAGCGCCCACTCCGCGGCGTGCCCGCCTGAGCGCTTCCCGTAGGTGATCGTCTCCATGAGCGCGTTGCCACCGAGCCGGTTGGCGCCGTGCACCGAGACGCACGCGCACTCGCCGGCGGCGTAGAGGCCCGTCAGCTCCGTCTGGCCCCAGACGTCGGTCGCGACGCCGCCCATGTGGTAGTGGGCACCCGGCCGCACCGGGATCGGGTCGTAGATCGGATCGACGCCGAGGAAGGTCATGGCCAGCTCGCGCGAGCCCGGCAGCCGCTCGATGATCCGCTCGGCGCCAAGGTGACGGAGATCGAGCAGCACGTTCCCGTCGACGCCGCGGCCAGCGTCGATCTCCATCTGCTCGGCTCGCGAGATGACGTCCCGCGAGGCCAGCTCCATCGTGTTCGGCGCGTATCGCTTGAGGAAGCGCTCGCCGTCCTTGTTGAGGAGATACGCGCCCTCGCCGCGGCAGCCCTCGGTGATGAGCACGCCCGTCGGGGCCAGCGTCGTCGGATGGAACTGCATCATCTCCATGTCCTTCAGCGGCAGGCCGACCCGCAGCGCCATCGCCATCCCGTCGCCTGTGCAGGAGTAGGCGTTCGTCGTGCCGGTGTAGAGCCGCCCCGCACCGCCGGTGGCGAGGATCACGGTCTTGGCGCCGATCGTCTTCAGGCCGCCGTCGAGCAGGTCCCAGCAGACGACGCCCTGGCAGCGGCCGTCGTTCTCGACGAGCTGCCACGCGAAGTACTCCTCGTAGGTGAGGATGTCGCGCTTGCAGATCTGCTCCCAGAGCACCTGGACGAGCACGTGGCCAGTGATGTCGGCGGCGTACGCCGTCCGCGGTGCGCCGGCGGCGCCGAACGGGCGCTGCGCGATGCGGCCGTCCTCCGTGCGCGAGAAGACGGCGCCCCAGTGCTCCAGCTCGTATACGTCGCCGGGCGCGTCGTCGCAGAGGATCTCGATCGCGTCCTGGTCGCCGAGGTAGTCGGAGCCCTTCACGGTGTCGTAGGCGTGGATCTCGGGGTTGTCCTCCGACGCGTTTCCGAGCGCCGCGTTGATGCCGCCCTCGGCCGCACCGGAGTGGGAGCGCGTCGGGTGGATCTTCGAGATCATCGCCACGTCGGCACCCGCGTCGAAAGCCTCGATCGCTGCGCGCATGCCTGCGCAGCCCGCGCCGACGACGAGCACGTCGTGCTTCGCGATCACGAGGACGACGCTAGCGCACCGGGCTTCGCCGTCGGCGGCGGAACCGTCGGCGCCCACCTAGTCCCGGTAACAGGTACCGATACGAGAGAGTCACGACTCCGTCACGGCGCGCGTGCAGTACCTGTTACCGGTCGAAGGCGCCGAGAGTCGAGCGTCGAAACCCGCGGCGTGGACGCTCGCGACGCAGCCGATCGGTTCCTCGCCTCGCCGGCGCTGAGCGATGCGACTCGACGCGCCTACGGCGGCGACGTCGGCGAGTTCTGTGCCTGGCTCGAGGAGCGCGGCACCGATCTCGACGCCGTCGACGTGCGCGCCCTCGCCGACTACGTCGCGTGGCTCGGCGGCGCGCGGCGCGGCAGGAAGCTCGCGCCTGCGACGATCGGCCGGAAGCTCGCTGCCGTGCGCGCCTTCCTCCGGCATGCACTCGGGCCCGAACGCGTGCCCGACGCCCGCCTCGGCCCGCGCCGGGCGCGACGCCTTCCCGATGCTCCGGCTGCTGCCGAGATCGAGCGCATGCTCGAGGCGCTCGAGGGCGAAGGGCCGCTTGCGCTGCGTAATCGCGCGCTGGTGGAGGTCGTCTACTCGGCCGGCCTGCGTAGCGCCGAGGCCGTCGGCCTGGACCTCGGAGACGTCGACTTCGAGCAGGAGCTGGTGCACATCCGCCGCGGCAAGGGCGGTAAGGAGCGCGTCGTCCCCCTCGGCGAGGAGGCGGCACTCTGGCTCGCCCGCTACCTGCGCGAGGCGCGACCCTCGCTCGCGGTGGGCGCCGACGACGCGCTCTTCCTCAGCGCGCGCGGCCGGCGCCTCGACACGAGCACGCTCCGCCGGATCGTCCCCCACCCCCACCGGCTGCGGCACGCGTTCGCGACCCACCTCCTCGACGGCGGGGCCGATCTGCGAACGATCCAGGAGTTGCTCGGCCACAGCTCGCTCTCGACGACGCAGGTCTACAGCCACGTCGACCCGCGCCACCTGCGGCGGGTCTACGACCGGTCGCATCCCCGCTCGTAGGCGTCACGCAAGAATGGAGGCATGCGGGTCTCGGCCAAGGTCGACTACGCGCTCCGGGCGATGGCGGAGCTCGCAGCGGCGCCGCCGGGGCTGACGACCGCCGAGCAGCTCGCGTCGGCCCAGGCCATCCCGCCGAAGTTCCTCGAGAGCATCCTCTCGCAGCTCCGCAGCGCCGGTCTGGTCGCGAGCCAGCGCGGCGCCGACGGCGGCTATCAGCTCGCGAGGCCGGCGGAGGAGATCTCGGTCGCCGAGGTGATCCGCGAGCTCGAGGGGCCGATCGCGACCGTGCGCGGCGTGCGGCCGGACGAGCTCACGTACGACGGCGCGGCTGCAGGCCTGCGGGACGTGTGGCTCGAGCTACGCACGCACATGCGCGACGTGCTCGAGCAGACAACGCTCGCAGACCTCGTCGCGGCGCAGCGCAAAGCCTGACTGTTCGGAGTCTGTTCGGATTTGCCGCTGCGGTATTGCTTATGGTAATTATCAGCATCGCCAATACCTACTAAGACGGTAGGTAATCCCGAGAAAGGACCGCAACGCGATGCGCCGAGCCCTGCTCCCCGCCCTGATCGTCCCCGTTCTCTTCGGCTGCGCCAGCAGCGCCGCGCAGGCCCGGCAAGCGGGAACGACGGTGAACCTCGTCGCCTATTCGACCCCGAAGCCCGTGATGCAGAAGCTCATCTCGCGCTTCGGCCACCAGTCCGCCGGCCAGGGCGTCTCGTTCACCCAGTCCTACGGCCCTTCGGGCTCACAGGCGCGGGCGATCGTCGCCGGGCAGCCTGCAGACATCGCCTTCCTCTCGACCGGCCTGGACATCGACGCACTCGTCGACGGCGGGCTCGTCGCGGAGAGCTGGACGAAGGCGCCACAGGACGGGATCGTGGCCGACTCGGTGGTCGCGTTCGTGGTGCGGCCGGGCAACCCGAAGCACATCCACAGCTGGAACGACCTCGCCAAGCCGGGCGTCCAGGTCGTGACGCCGGATCCCTTCAGCTCCGGGTCCGCAAAGTGGAATGTGCTCGCGGCCTACGGCGCGATGCGCAAGTCCGGCCTCAGCGACCCCAAGGCCGTCCGGTTCGTGACGAAGCTCTTCAAGCACGTCGTCGCGCAGGACCCGTCGGGATCGACCGCCGCGAGCACGTTCTTCTCCGGCAAGGGCGACGTCCTCATCACGTACGAGAGCGAAGCGTACGCCGCGTTCGCAGCCGAGAAGACGGGGCAGCTCGTCGTCCCGAAGCCGACGATGCTGATCCAGCTGCCCATGGTGGCCCTGAAGGGCGCGCCGGCAGCCGCGAAGGCGTTCATCAAGTACGCGCACGCGCCGAAGCAGCAGAGGATCTTCGCCGCCAACGGCTACCGCCCGGTCGTGAAGGCGGTCCTGAAGCGGCCGGATCTCGCAACCTGGCGCAAGAAGTTCGGCACCGGCCCGGCCTTCAAGATCCAGGACCGCCTCTTCGGCGGCTGGCTCAAGGCGAATCGCGTCTGGTTCGACCCGAGCAAGGGCCGGATGGTCGCGATCGAGAGAGCGGCCGGAGGCCCCACCCATTAGCACCGTCGCGGCGCCTGCGGCGGCGCCGGCACGAAGGATCGGAGCCGGCGGACGGGCCAGCACGTCCCTGTCCGTCGGCGTCATCTCCACGTTCCTGACGGTCGTGGTCGTCCTCCCGCTCGCCGCGCTCCTCTGGGAGTCGCAGAAGAGCGGGGCGCACGGCTTCTGGCAGATCGTGTCGAGCCCGGAGGCGGTGGCCGCGCTCAAGCTCACGTTCGGGGCGGCGTTCGTCGTCGTTCTGATCAACGCCGTGCTCGGCACGATCACCGCCTGGGTCCTGTCCGGGACGACTTCCGCGGCAAGGCGCTCGTCGACGCCGTCATCGACCTGCCGTTCGCCCTGCCGACGATCGTGGCCGGCCTCACGCTGCTCGCTCTCTACGGCCCGCGCTCTCCCGTCGGCGCGCACATCGCCTACACGCGAGGGGCGATCGTCCTCGCCCTCTGCTTTGACGCTCCCGTTCGTCGTCCGGACGGTGCAGCCGGTTCTCCTCGAGCTCGACGTGGAGATGGAGGAGGCCGCCCGCTCCCTCGGCGCCGGACAGCTCGCGGTCTTTCGACGGATCGTGCTGCCGAACCTCCTGCCCGGGATCCTCTCCGGCGTCGTTCTCGCGCTCGCCCGCGCCCTCGGGGAGATCGGGTCGATCGTCGTCATCTCGGGGGACAACCCGTTCCACACCGAGGTCGCGTCGGTCTTCATCTACACCCAGATCCAGACCGGCTACCCGGACTACGCGGCAGCCATCGCGGTCGTGCTCCTCGGCGCGGCCTTCGTCCTCCTCCTCGCGATCGGTGTCCTGCGCTTCTACGCCACGAGGCATGAACGTGCCTAGGCGCCTCGGGGTGCGCGCGGTGGCGCTCGCCTACCTCGTGGTCATCCTGCTCGCGCCACTCGGGATGGTCTTCTACCGCACCTTCCAGACCGGGCTCCACCCGATCTGGGAGACATTGTCCGACCCGAACACCGTGCACGCCTTCCAGGTGACGCTGATCGCGACCGCCATCGTGGTCCCGCTCAACACGGTCTTCGGCGTGCTCTGCGGGCTCGCGATCGTGAGGCGCCGTTTTCCCGGCAAGGGCTTGTCGAACGCATTCATCGACCTTCCCCTCGCGGTCTCGCCCGTCGTCATCGGACTGTGTCTCTATCTGCTCTACGGGCGCACCGGCTGGTTCGGCAGCTGGTTGCTCGGACACGGGACCCAGGTGCTGTTCGCCTTGCCGGCGATCGTGCTCGCAACCGTGTTCGTGTCCGTGCCGTTCGTCGCACGCGAGGTGATCCCGACGCTCCGCGAGCTCGGCAACGAGCAGGAACAGGCGGCGGCGACCCTCGGCG
>CAVVKA010000005.1:0-285378 GCA_963748755.1 uncultured Actinomycetes bacterium | reverse complement strand
TCCGGTTGCCCCCCTCGTGCGGGTGCAGGGCGCGCGCCCGGTCAAGTCCGGAACTCTCTACTTCGTCGACGTCATCGAGCGGCGGGCGAGCGAGCTCGAGGCCCTCTTCCCCTGGCTTCGGCCGCACTCGTCGCTCGAGCCCGCCGGCGCGATCGTTCCTCCGTGCGCCTCGGAAGCACAGGCGGAGGCAGCGCAGCTGCAGGAGATGGCGTTCTCCCAGCGCATCGCGGCGGCCGTCGCGCTCCGGCGACTCGGCTACCACGTCGTCGTCAAGCCGACCGGCGTCGTCGTCTCACAGCTCTATCGCCGGCATGGATGCTCTTCTGCAATCTCCAGCCGATGGACGTGATCCTCTCCGTCGACGGCGCGCCGACGCGCACGATCACGGCTCTCCGCGCCGCCCTGGCGCGGGTCAAGCCGGGGAACGTCGTCGTGTTGCGAGTTCGTCGAGCGGGACGCGCGCTCACGGCGCGAATCCGGACGATCAAGACGCCGGGCGACCCCAACCGGGCGCTCGTCGGGTTCGCCCCGACCAGGCGGCGACGATCAAGTTGCCGATCCACGTCTCGATCGACACCAGCGGCATCGGCGGGCCCTCCGCCGGTCTCGCCTTCGCGCTCGAGGTGATGCAGAAGCTCGGTCGCAACGTCCTCCATGGTCATCGCGTGGCCGCGACCGGCGAGATGCAGCTGAACGGGGCGGTCGCCCCGATCGGGGGCGTGAAGCAGAAGACGTACGGCGTGCGAGAGGCGGGAGCCAATGTCTTCCTCGTCCCGGCGGGCTCGAACGCTCAGGTCGCGCGGCGCTACGCGGGACACGTGCGCATCATCCCCGTCAGCACGTTCGACCAAGCGTTGCACGCCCTGGCAACGCTGCCGCCGACACAGTAGAAATCCGCGTTTTCCTACTAATCGAAACTGGCGGAAATTCGTCAGTTTTCGTCGGCGGCAACGCTTGCTTCCGCGGGTTCTGCACCTATCATCGCACCTCGAGAGCGGCCCGTACTTCCTAGAGCAAAGACGAGAATGAGCAAACGACCCACACCAACGTGTGCTGACTGCTATTTCCGCCGCGCGGGTCTCTGCGCCCTTCCCGGCGAGGCGGTCTGCCCGACGTTCCGCACCCAGTCAGTCGGTCGGCTCGCGCCGCCGCCCCAGCCTCCTCTCGTTCCCCGCGCCCTCGCAGTACACGCCGCGGCATAGCTCGTAGGATTTGGGCGTGCGCTTCCTGCGCCGCCCCCGGATCGATACGAGTGAGGTTGCCGACCGCTGGCAGCCGCGGCTCTACGCGCGATTGCTCATCCTCGGGCTGCTCGTCGCGTACGCGATCGCCTTCATCCTCGAGAACCGTTCGCAGGTCAGGGTCCATTTCGTGCTCGCGACTGCGAGCGTGTCGCTCGTCTGGCTGATCCTGCTGGCGCTCGGCGTCGGCCTGCTGGGCGGGATCCTGCTCGCCCAGCTAGAGCGCCGCCGGCGCCGCCGCTCGCACCAATTTCCCGAGCAATGAGACACCCTCGGCGATCTCCTCGGGCGACACGAAGCTGAAGGCGAGCCGCAACGCGCGCTCGCCGCTCGAGCCGCCGGGATAGAAGTCGGTTCCCTTGACGAAGGTCACGCCTGCTTCCTCTGCCTCGGCGAGCAGGTCACTGCTGGGTGGACCGGACGGCAGCTCGAGCCAGACGAAGTAGCCACCCTCCGGGTGCGTCCAGCTCGCGTCCTCGGGCAGCTCGCGTGCGAGAGCCTCGAGCATCGCGTCGCGTCGCTCGCGCAGGAGGCCGTTCACCCGCTCGAGGTTCGGCTCGAAGCTGCCCCGACGGAGAAACTCGAGCACCGTCGCCTGCGAGAGGTACGGAGGCGAAATGTACGTCGAGACCGCAAGCGCCTCGATCTCGGCCGCGAGCTCCGGAGGCAGGACGTACCAGCCGACGCGCACCCCCGGCGCGACCGTCTTCGAGAAGGACGAGCAGTAGGCGATCTGCTCCCCGCCCGCCAGCTCGAAGACGCTCGGGAGCGCCTCGCCGTCGTAGCGGACGAGCCCGTACGGATCGTCCTCGAGCACGAGCAGCTGCCGCTCGCGGGCAAGCTCGGCGAGACGCATGCGTCGCTCGAGGGAGAGCGTGCGCCCACTCGGATTCTGGAAGGTCGGGATCGTGTAGAGGAACGCGAACTTGCCGTCCGGCAACTCGTCGGGGATGAGCCCGTCCTCGTCCATCGGCACGCAGACGATCTCCGCGCCGAGGCGGGTGAGGATCTTCAACGGCCGGTCGTACGTCGGCGCCTCGACGAGGACGCGCCTGCCGGGGCGCACCAGCCGCTCGGCCAGAAAGACGAAGCCCTGGAGCGAGCCGCTCGTGATCACGATGCGCGCGGGCTCAACGCCGTGCCGCTCGGCGAGCCACTCGCGGAGCGGGCCGTAGCCGCCGCCGGGGCCGTAGCTGAGGATCGTCCGGCCGTCGCCCTCGAGCGCGGCGCGCGCACACTCGGCGAGCTCCTCGACGGCGAGACACTCGGGAGCCGGGATGCCGCGGGCGAACGAGATCACCGGCGGAGGGTAACCGCGCTCTCGGCTAGCCGGTCAGCTCTCGCTGGCCCTCCTGCAAAGCGCGGGCAATCTCGCGGTACCTGCCCCTCAGCTCGGGCGGAATGCGCCAGACGTCCACCGTGCCGAAGAGCGCAGCCACCCGCACGCGCAGCATCGGCGCGTCGGGCCGTGCCGCGTCCCGGCCCCATTCCCGACGGTGCCCGAAGACGGTGAGGCCCGTCACGTCGACCGCGATCCCCTCCGGCACGTAGACGTCGACGTTCGCGAAGAAGACGAGAGCCGTGAGGGACGTCCTCTCGCTCGCGATCTCTGCGTTGCGCAGGTCGAGGTCGACGTCTGCGAACCCCGCGAGGACGACGGCACGGCGCGGCAGTCGGAGCCGGCCTCGCCGAACGACATGCGCGAACAAGCCGGCTGTGATGCGGGATGACCGGCGACGCTCGCCTGCCGGGGGCACCGCAGGCAAGGCCTCGGCCACCGCGGACAGCTCGTCGACCGTGCCGGCCCGAATGGCGACTTCGACCCGCTCCGAGAACTCCTCCAGCGTGAGGCGCCCCTCGACCAGATGTTCGCGCAGGGCATGCACCGAGCGCTGCCGGTCGCCGTCGGATGCGCGAGGAGAGAGCTCGCTCACGCCCCGAGGCTACTGCTACTTCGCCCGCTCGGCCACCATCTGCGCGACCTCGGTCGGCGTCGTGCCGACCGCGATCCCGCGGGCCTCGAGCGCCTCCTTCTTTCCCTGCGCCGTCCCCGAGGAGCCGGAGATGATCGCGCCCGCGTGGCCCATGGTCTTGCCCGGCGGGGCGGAGAAGCCCGCGATATAGGCGAGCACCGGCTTCGTCACGTGCTCGGCGACGTACGCGGCGGCTTTCTCCTCCTCGTCGCCGCCGATCTCGCCCACGAGGACGATCAGCTCCGTCTGCTCGTCGGCCTCGAACTTCGCGATCACGTCCACGAAGGAGGAGCCGACAACCGGGTCGCCGCCGATGCCGACGATCGTGGAGTTGCCGAGGCCGAGCTGCGTCAGCTCGTGGCCGATCTGGTACGTCAGCGTCCCCGAGCGCGAGACGAGCCCGACCGTCCCCTCGCTGAAGATCTCGGCCGGGATGATCCCCGCGTTCGCCTTTCCCGGCGAGAGGACGCCCGGGCAGTTCGGTCCGATCATCGTCGTGCCCTTGCCCCGGAAGTACGTGTACGCGCGCAGCATGTCGTGGGCCGGGATGTGCTCGGTGATGCAGATCACCGTGGCGATCCCCGCATCCACGGCCTCGTAGATCGCGTCGACTGCGAATCGGGCCGGGACGAAGATGAGCGACGTGTTGGCGCCGGCCTCGGCGACCGCCTCCGCGACGGTGTCGAAGACCGGGACGCCCTCGACGTCCTGGCCGCCCTTCCCGGGCGTGACGCCGGCGACGAGGTTCGTGCCGTAGGCCCGGTTGCGGAGACCGTGGAAGCGGCCCTCCGAGCCGGTCAGGCCGGCGACGACGAGGCGCGTGTCGTTGTCGAGGATGATCGCCATCAGCGCTTCAGTCCTTTGAGCACGACCGTCGGCAGCTCGAGCCTGCCGTCGCGGAGGCGGCTGTCGAGCAGCTCGCGCACCCGCGGGCGGACTTCCTCCGGCGTTTCCGTGCGGTCGAGCCAGTCCTCGAAGTCGGTGTCCCTCGCCATGAACGCCTCGTCGGCGACCTCCAGCCCCGCCAGCTCGAAGAAGCTGTGCCACTCGGGGACGCCGTAGTTGCGGACGTGACTCGGGTCGCGCAGGCGGTCGGCCTCCTCCGCGGACTCGCTCGTGAACGTGTTGTCGCAGATCACGACGCGGTCTCGCGCCACGCGCGCCATCTCCTTCAGCGCGGCGAGCGCGTCGGGGAAATGGTGCGCCGCGATGCGGCAGGCCACGGCGTCGAAGCTCGAGTCGGCGAACGGGAGATGGTCTGCCGGCGCGATCAGGTCGGGCTCCATCCCGGGCGCCGTGTCGACGGTGACGACCTTCGCTCCGGCCTGTCGCAGCCGCCGCGCGACGTGGCCGCCGCCCGTGGCGACGTCGAGCACGTCCACGTCCGGGCCCGGCTCGCACCAGGCCACGACGAGATCCAGATCGTCGCCCGTGGCATGCGTCGCGCTCTCGCGGTACGCCTGCGCCCGGTCGTTCCACAGATCCATCATGCGGCCGCCAGCTCCACGGCCCGCCGAGCGCCGTCGAGCATGGTCGCCTCGGCATGGATGTTCTCCCGCCCGGCGTCGGCGAGGATCTGCCGGCCCTCTGCCGCGTTCGTCCCGTCGAGCCGGACGACGATCGGATAGCGGGACATGTCGAGCCGGTCGAGCGCGGCAAGGATCCCGCGCGCCACCTCGTCGCAGCGAGTGATCCCGCCGAAGATGTTGAAGAAGATCGAACGGACCTGTTCGTCCCGCGTGATCACCTCGAGCGCGTCGACCACGCCCTCCGCGCTGCCGCCTCCGCCGAGGTCGCAGAAGTTCGCGGGACGGCCGCCGACGTGCGCGACGACGTCGACGGTGGACATCCCGAGGCCGGCGCCGTTCGCGAGCACGCCGACGTCCCCGTCGAGCTTCACGTACGTCACGCCCTTCTCGCGCGCGAACGTCTCGATCGGATCGGCGGCGGTCGGGTCGCGCCACTCTGCGATGTCCGGATGACGTGGAAGCGCGCTGTCGTCCACGGTGAACTTCGAGTCGAGCGCCTTCACCTCGCCGTCCGGCGTGACGATGAGCGGGTTGATCTCGCAGAGCATCGCGTCGAACTCGACGAAGGCGCGGTATAGCTGCTCGACGATCGCGGCGATCTGCTTCTGCTCGGACGGATCCTCGACCCCGCCGCCGTAAACGAGCCGGCGCGCGACCCACGGCTGGAAACCCTCGAGCGGGTCGAGGTGGAGGCGGACGAGCGCGTCCGGGCTCTCCTCCGCGACCTGCTCGATCTCGACGCCGCCCTGGGTCGTGAACATGAAGAGCGGCTTCTTCGCGCCGCGGTCGAACGTGACCGAGAGGTAGTACTCGCGCTCGATGTCCGACGCGCTCTCGATCCAGAGCGTGTGGACGACGTGGCCGTTGATGTCGAGCCCGAGAATGTCGTGGGCCTTGGCCTCGGCGTCTGCGGGACCCTCGGCGAGCTTCACGCCGCCTGCCTTGCCGCGGCCGCCGGTCAGCACCTGCGCTTTGACGACGACTGGGCCGCCGAGCTCCTCTGCCGCCTCGCGCGCCTCCTCGACCGTCGTGGCGAGACGCCCGTCAGAGACCGGGATCCCGACGCGCCGGAAGAGATCCTTGCCCTGGTACTCGTAGAGGTCCACCGGCGCCGGACACTAACGACGCGACGCCGGTGGACCGCGCAGTTCAGCGCTCGCTAGGGGCCGCAGCCGTAGACGGGGTCGCAGCCGGTCGTGCCGGTCGTGGTGGTTCCGGTCGTCGTCCCGCCGCCGGCCGGAGGCGACTTCTTGATCGCGCTACCGGCCGCCGAGACGACGAACCACTTGCCGCCGAAGAAGTTCTGGCCCTGCCCGGCAGTCTGTCCTGCAGCCTTGTCGAGCTTGAACAGGTACAGCGGATGCCCCTTGTACGTCACCTGGAGCTTCCCGTTCTTCCGCTTCGTGGTGCCGAGAAGCTTGGCCTTGACGCCCGTGGCGGCACGGACGGAGCCCTTCTTCATGAGCGGCGGCCAGAAGGTCGCGCACTTGCCGTAGCAGGCGCTGCGACCGTGCTTGTCCGCCAAGAAGAGATACAGCGTCCTGCCCGAGCTCGTCGCGAGCACGTTGCCGACCTTCGTCTTGTGGAGCGTGACCCGCCCCGCCGTCGCGTTGCTCGCGGCGAGGGACTGGGAGTTTTGGTGTGTGACCGCGGCGGCCGCGGCCACGCCTGCGGCGGCGAGAGCGACTGCGAACGCGGCGGCCAGAACTGTCTTCTTCAAGATCCTCTCCTCCTACTGGGTTCGCCGATTTCTACGCGCACCGGCCGACCGCGGATTGCGGCCGCTACTCGGCCGCGATCTCGCAGATGATCTGACCAGTCGTGACGGGCTGTCCAGGCTCGACGGTGAGGCTCCGGATCGTGCCGGCGCGGTGCGCGGGCACCTCGTTCTCCATCTTCATCGCCTCGACGACGCAGATCACCTGGCCCGGCTCGACCTCGTCTCCTTCGCCCACTTGCACGGAGAGGACCGTCCCCTGCATCGGTGAGACGACGGCATCCCGCCCGCCACCGCCCGCGGCTCCTTGCCGGACCCTCTCGTGCCGCCGGCGCGCGAGCGCGCGCCACTCCGGCTCGGGTTCCGACAGGCGAACCTCGAACCGCCGTCCGTCCACCTCGACGTTCCGCACGCGCTCGACCATCCGCCCATTCGGACCCGTCGTTCCTTGTAACAGACTGTTACTAGGTGCGGCGAGCGGCGGTGCGGCGCTCAGCTCGGCCGCACGGGCGGCCAGCTCCTCCGACTCGACCACGCCGACGCACGTCTCGCCGGTGACGAAGCAGGGATGCGAGAGAAGCGCCTTGTGGAAGCCGATCAGCGTCGTCGGCCCCTCGATCGCGAACTCGTCGAGCGCCCGCAGCATCCGCCGCCGTGCGTGCTCGCGGTCGACGCCCAGCACGATCAGCTTCGCGACCATGGGGTCGTAGGCGCCGGAGACCTCGTAGCCGGCTGCGACTCCGGAGTCGACGCGCACCCCCGGCCCCGCCGGCTCGCGATAGGCAATCACGGGCGCCGGCGACGGCAGGAAGCCGCGCGCGGCGTCCTCCGCGTTGATCCGGCACTCGATGGCGTGGCCGCGAAGCTCGACCTCCTCCTGCCGGACCGACAGCGGCTCGCCGAGCGCGACGAGGATCTGCTCGCGAACGAGGTCGAGCCCGGTGACCATCTCGGTGACGGTGTGCTCGACCTGGATGCGCGTGTTCATCTCCATGAAGAAGTAGTCGCCGTCGCGCGTGAGCAGGCCCTCGATCGTCCCGGCGGAGCGGTAGCCGCAGGCGCGCGCCGCTTCCACCCCGATGGAGCCGATCCGCGCCCGTAGCTCGTCGTCGACGGCCGGGGAGGGCGTCTCCTCGACGAGCTTCTGATGGCGGCGCTGGATCGTGCAGTCACGCTCGCCGAGATGGATCACGTTGCCGTGGGCGTCGGCGAGCACCTGCACCTCGACGTGGCGCGGGTCGAGGATGAGCTTCTCGACGTAGACGTCCGGGTCGGCGAAATACGACTCGCCTTGGCGCCGCGCCCGCTCGAACGCCTGCTCCGCCTGCGCCGGCTCGTGCACCTCCTCCATGCCCTTGCCGCCGCCGCCGGCCGCCGCCTTGATCAGGAGCGGGTAGCCGATCTCCTCGCCGAGCGCTAGCAGCTCGTCCACCGAGCCCACGGGCTCGGTCGTGCCCGGAATGATCGGGACGCCCGCCTCCTGCATCGCCGTGCGGGCGGCCGTCTTCGACCCCATCAGCTCGATCGCGCGGGGCGGCGGGCCGATCCAGACGAGCCCGGCGTCCTCCACGGCCCGCGCGAACGCGGCGTTCTCGGCCAGGAAGCCGTAGCCGGGATGCACAGCTTGCGCTCCAGAACGCTGAGCCGCATCGAGGATGCGATCGATCGCGAGGTAGCTCTCGGCGGCCGGCGTCGGACCGAGCAGGAACGCTTCGTCCGCGTAGGCGACGTGGAGCGAGCCGCGGTCGCCCTCGGAGTAGACGCCGACCGCGCCGACTCCGAGCTCGCGCAGCGTGCGGAAGACGCGGATCGCAATCTCCCCCCGGTTGGCGACGAGAACCTTGTCGAACATGAGCGGGCCGTATTCTCCACGCCGTGGACCTGACGGCGGCCGATCAGCTCACCGTTGCGCGCGCCGCGTCGGTCCCGCTCGTGGTCGTGCTCTACGCCTGGGGCTTCTCGGGCCACGACTACTGGGCAACGGCGGCCTTCTGCGCCGCGATGACGACCGACTGGTTCGACGGGAGGCTCGCCCGCCGGCAAGGACGGGCTTCCTCCGTCGGCTCGCTCCTCGATCCGATCGCCGACAAGGTGCTCGTGCTCGCCGTGCTCGTGATGCTCGTCGGACAGGGTGTCGTTCCTGCCTGGATGGTCGCGGCCATCGTCGTCCGCGAGGTGCTGATCACGGGCCTGCGGCAGGCGGCCATCGAGCGCGGCGTCGTTCTTGCAGCGCGGGACCTCGGGAAGCTGAAGACGTGGGCGCAAGCGGTTGCCGCGGCGGTTGGTGGCTTTGCCGCCGCCGGCGCCTGGACGCACCGCGCCGCGTGGTGGACGCTGCTGGTCGCAGTCGTCCTCACCTGGGTGTCGGGTCTCGACTACGCCCGCAGCGCCCCGCGACTGCTCAGCCGCGCTCAGCCCGACTGAGCTTGCAGGTTCGCCGGACCCCGCCTATATTGGGGCGGCGGCCCGGTAGTTCGTAGTACGAATTGATGGGGTCTCACGCGGGGGGAGTCGACTTCCAGGCCGAGCTCACTCCTGCGGCTTGCAGAGAAACGGCCTGAATTGGGGGAAGAAATAGATGAAGCGCACACTCCTCGCGTTCGGCGTGATCGCGCTCGCGCTCGCCCTGGCGGGCGGCGCGTGGGCAGGGAAGCGGTACATCATCACGTCGTCTTCGCAGGTGAAGAACGGCTCCTTGACAGGGGCCGACATCAGGAACCACTCGCTCAAGCTCACCGACTTTGCGAAGGGCACGCCGCACCAGCTCGTGGCCGCGGCAAACAAGCAGGGGATCTCGGTGCAAGGGATCGGCGGCCCGGAGGGACCGAAGGGCAACACCGGACCGCAGGGGCCGTCCGGCCCGCAGGGACCGAAGGGCGACAAGGGGCCACAGGGCCCTGATGGCCCGCGCGGCCCGCAGGGGTCGCTCGTCAACTACGAGGTCGACAGCGGGGCGGCCTGGGCGCTCTCGAACATGCCGCTCGCGCTGGCGAACGCCGACGGGGGCTACGAGGACGCGGGCATCGTCGTCGATCTCGGCCCGGCCAGCACGTTCCACGGCGTCGCCTTCAGCGGCAGCCCGAACCTGATCGACAACATCTGGATCACGGACGGCGGAGAGGCTTTCTCCCCCGGCTACCACTTGTTCTCTGACGGTCCGGCCGACTTCTCGTACTTCAGCGACAACCACGACGGGACGTGGTCGCCGCTGGACGCCAAGGCGTCTGCCAGCGGCGCGACGACGTCCGACGACATCGCCTCCTCGTACGAGGGGTACGAGGTCTACGCCTGGGTCGGTGTGACCAGCAACGGAGTGGATGCGGTCACGGGGCACGTCGCCTCGGTCAACGGCGTCCACGTCGATGACGACGTGACGCTCGACGCCACGACCGCCGCGGTTAGCTAGTCGAGGACAGGGACGGGGGCGGCTTCGGTCGCCCCACCGTCCTCCTCAGGCCGGAATCCCGCGGGCGTCACACCACTCGTCGAAGCTCGCCCACGCGCGGAGGTACTCGCGAATTGCGTAGAACCCCTCCTCGACCTCGGCACGTACGGCCCAGTGACAGTGGCCGCAGTAGCCCTGGTCGTCGACGGCCGGAGCTTCGTTACACCGGATGCACTCCTCCCACATGTGGTGAGAACGGCCGGCGAGACGCTGCGGTTACGGCTCGGGGTCCTCGCCGTCGCGAACCGGCAGGAGCGCCGCAGCCCATTCGGAGGAGACCGGCGGCCGCTCGGCCTCCTCGGCGGCGAGCGCCGCGAGGATTGCCTTGCGCTCGGCCTCGCCGGGCTCGGGTGTGAGGTGAACCGACACCACCGAAAGAGGGTAATGCCCTTCCGGGCCTCGGTCGATGACGGGAACGTGGGTCAGCGTCTCGTCACGCTCGCGGCCGCTTGCGCTGTCGCTACCGTCCTGACCGCCGCGGCGGCCGGCTCGTCGCGGAACCTCCCGAACTGGGCGCGACCGCAGATCGCCACCGTCGTGGCTCACAAGCTGATGGGCGCGAAGAGCGTGAACAAGTTCCGGCCCAACGCGGCCCTCACGAACAAGACGCTCGTCACTCTCGCTGCCGGCCTGAAGGAGCAGCTCGGACCGCCGCCGGCGGATACGGGCTCCGATCCGACCGACACGACCACGACCGGCACGACCGACGGCACGACAGACACCACGACGACCGACGGGACGGCGACCACGCCGACCGTCTCTGACCCGGCGGCCCCCCAGACGATCGCGCAGCTCGACCGCAGCCTCGTGCAGGCCGTAGGGCTCGGCAAGGCGGCGAAGGAGTTCGTGCAGGGCGCCCGTTCCGACGGCCTCGCCGTCCCAGGTCGCTTCGGCACCGAGGTCGTCGCCCGCCTGCTCGGCCTGCGCCTCAACCATCCCGCAGCGCAGGACTTCCTCGAGCTGCGGCCACAGGATCCGGCCACCCGTGCCGAAGCCGCATACTCGGCGGCGCGGATTCTCGGCCTCGGCCTGCTCGACGACAGCTGGCAGATCGCCCAGGTGAAGAGCCTCGCCAGCGCCTTCACCCTGCCTCGGCTCGACGGCTGGCAGCGCCAGATCCTCAGCGTCGCCTTCTCCAAGATCGGGATGCCTTATGTCTGGGGTGGTACGAGCGACGCGACGGAGACCCCCATCGGCGTCACGGCGCCCGGCGGCTACGACTGCTCGGGCTTCGTCTGGCGCGTGTACAAGCTGCAGAGCTACCCGAACGAGGGCAACCTCGCCTCGACGCTCCAGGGCCGCACGACGTACGCGATGAGCGTCGAGGTCCCGCGCTCGGAGCGGATCCCCTTCAAGAAGCTGCAGCCCGCGGACGTGCTCTTCTTCGGCGCGCACGGCACGCATTCGAAGGGATCGCAGGTCTACCACGCCGCGATCTACGTCGGCAACGGCTGGTTCGTCCAGTCCTCCGACGAGGGCGTCGCGCTCGCCCAGCTCAGCGGCTGGTACAAGCAGAAGTTCGCCTGGGCCCGCAGGCCGCTGCGCGAGGCCGGCCTCGAGCCCTAAACGGGGCCTCCGACGCCGGTAGTTCCCCCGTTCTAGTGATGCCCGCTACCCCCATCGGGTGATTCCCGCCAGGAGCTGCCGCACCCACAATTTCGTCGTCTGGCGTCCCAACGACGTTTCGCCCCTGGAGGCACAATGCTCGAGTGGAAGTTTCGCCTCGTGATTCTTCTGGCCGTTGCCGGCACGATCGCCGCGACCGCCGGGAATCTCCTGTGCGACCTGCTCCGCTTCAACTTCGGCTGGTAAGCGCAGGCCCACCTCGTAGGGGAGGAATCGGTGGCGGGTGAAGAGCAGCCGGCTCCCGCCGGCAAGACGGTGAAGGCCCCGGCCGCGATTCCTGCCAAGTTGCTCGCAGTCGTGGCGCCCGTGATCCTCGCGGGCGCTTGTGCGCTCGTAGTCGCGATCTATCGCTACGCCGGGACGTCGCCTTCGGCCTCCGATCTGGGAGAGCTCTTGGGCCTCTTCGCGAGCATGGCCGTCGCCGAGCGCTTCCCCGTGCCCGTCGAGGGAGTGAGCGCCGGAGGCGTCACGCTCGGCTTCGTCTTCTCCGTCTCGGCGATCATCCTCCTCGGGTGGCCCGCCGGCGTGATCGTCGCCACCGGAGGGCCGGCGTTCACGCATCTGCTCCAGCGGCGGCCCCCGCTCCGTGCTGCCTACAACGGCTCGATGTTCGCACTCTCGGCACTTGTGGCCGGCCTCGCGGTCGAGCACGTGCACGGAAACTCGGTCGCGATGCTCGTGGCCCGGGTCGTGCTGTGCGGCTTCCTCTACTACTGGGTCGTCAACTTGATCCTGATCAGCGCCGTCCTGTCGGCCGACTCCGGCCGTTCCTTCTTCACCATCGCGCGCGAGAACATCACGCAAACGACGGCGCCCTTCGCGTTCATGGCCTCCGCGGCCTTGACGCTGATCGTCCTCTGGCAGCGCGAGCCGGCACTGTCGATCGCACTCGTCGGCCCGCTCCTCGCGATCGCCCTCTACCAGCGCTCGACGCACAAGGCCATGCAAGCGATGCGCCTTGCCCTGACCGATCCCCTCACCGGTCTCGGCAACCACCGCAGCTTCCACGAGCGGCTCCAGCGAGAGCTGGTCGTCGCCGAGCACGACGGCGCGTCGCTCGCGCTCTGCCTCGTGGACTTCGACGACCTGAAAAGCGTCAACGACCGCTTCGGGCATCCGGTTGGCGACCTCGTGCTAGGCCAGGTCGCGGCGCGGCTGCGGCAGGGCGGCGAGGCGTTCCGGCTGGGTGGGGACGAGTTCGCGGTGCTCCTGCCCCGGCAGGACGAGCGGCAGGCGACCGCAGTGGCCCGCTCGATCGTCGAGCGTGTCGCCGCCCTCGACATGGAGGGTGTCGGTCCGGTGACGGTGAGCGCCGGCGTCGCGACGTACCCGATGCACGGCTCCAGCCGCGACGAGCTCATCCGCCTCGCAGACAGCGCCCTCTACTGGGCGAAGAAGGACGGCAAGAATCGCGTCCGGGCCTACGCGGCCGAGTCGATCCTCCGCGCCAATCTCGAGCAGCTGCTCGACACCCCGGACCGGGCAGCGCAGTACCGGGCGGCCGAGAGCCTGGCCAGGGCAGTCGACGAGCGCGATGCGTACACCGGCAGCCATTCGCAGCGCGTCGGCGACTACTCGGCGAGGATCGCGCGGCGCCTCGGCGCGGACGAGCCGGCCGTCGAGCTGACCCGACTCGCCGGCAATCTCCACGACCTCGGCAAGCTCGCGATCCCCGAAGAGGTCCTCCGCAAGCCGGACGGGCTGAGCGACGCGGAGCGGCTCATGCTCGAGCGGCATCCGCAGATCGGCTACCGAATGCTCGAGAGCCTCGGTGTCGAGCCGGTGGCGGAGTGGGTGCTCCATCACCACGAGCGGTGGGACGGCGCCGGCTATCCGAACCGCCTCGCGGGCGACAAGATCCCGCTCGGAGCGAGGATCATCTTCGTCGCCGACGCTTTCGACGCGATGACGTCGGATCGCGCGTACCGGCAGGCGATGCCGCAGCGAGATGCGCTCGCGGAGCTCGAGCGCTGCGCCGGCTCGCAGTTCGATCCGACGGTGGTGCGGGCGCTTGCAGCGGAGCTCCTGCCGGCCGGTGACGAAGCCGTAGCCGTTTAGATCCGGCACAGCCCGCGCAGGAGACGGGCATGGCCAAGAAGCAACCACGCGTGCCCGAGATGCGCGAAGCAAAGCCGAACCGCGAGCAGCGCCGCCATCCCGAGCCGCGGCTCGAAGACGAGCCGCTCGCCCGCGAAGAGCGCCCGCCCCAGGACCTCGACGTCCCGGACCCGCGCGCGGCGAATCGCGGCCACAAGAAGACGACCGCCGAGAACTGGAACCAGTAGGCCGCTAGGCCAGGTCCTGGATGAGCCGGATGAGCTCGTCCCGGCGGTAACCCTGCTGGCGCGCGAAGCGGACGAGCTCGCGTGCCCGCGCGATCACGGCGCCCTTCTCCGGCGTGCCGGCGACGGTGACTCCGCGGCCGCGGCGGAACTCGAGCAGGCCCTCGTCGCGCAGCAGGCGCAGCGAGCGGAGCACGGTGTTCGTGTTCACACCCAGGACCGCCGCGAGGTCACGTGCAGGAGGGAGGCGCTCGCCCGGCTTGGCCTCGCCGTCGGCGATCGCCCGCCGGATCTCGGCCGCCACCTGCGCGAAGAGATCGGTCGGTTCCTGCCTGTCGATCTTGACCTCGAACATCGTGCTGTTCATACTATCACTAAATGATCGCTCCTCCCCTGCCCCCGTCACGCGCCGAGCTCGACGCTCTGATCAAGGAGGCTCGCGCCCGTCAGCTGCGGCGCAGGCTATTCGGCGCGGCAGGGGTTGCGGTCCTCGCGGCTGTCGGGCTCGCGGTCTACGCGCTCACGAGCGCGGGGAATGTTCCGACTCAGGTCGGGGGTAGCTCGCCTCGGAGCACGCCGCCGCTCTGTCGGCGCTCCCAGCTCTCGGTGTCGGCCATCTGGGACGGGGCGGGGGGCAATCTGTTCAACTCATTCGCGATCGCCAACAGAGGAGGCAGCGCATGTTCGCTGCCGCTGGGGCGGCCGACCGTCCTCCTCACCCGGCGTGGCATGCAGCTGAAGGTCGAGGAGCGGGCGTCGAGCGGCAACTCGTCTACCGGAAAGCCCGTACACAGCCTGGCACCGGGGCGGCGCGCGATCGTACATCTCGATTGGTTCAACTGGTGCGGCGCGCAGCCGGCGTTTGCGCGGACGACAACGAGCGTGACGGTCCGATTCGCCGACGGGCTGCGGGTGACGGCACCGAATCTCCTAGGGCAACCACGCTGCATAAGCGCGACCGAGCCGTCAGTGCTCACTGTGAGTCGCCCGCTGACGCCGGGAGTCGGTGAGCGTTAGAGCGGGATGTTGCCGTGCTTGCGGCGGGGCCTCGGCTCCGCTTTCGTCAGCGCCGTCTCGAGCGCGTCGATCAGCACGGGACGCGTGCGCCGCGGCTCGATCACATCGTCGACGTAGCCACGCTCGGCGGCGCTGTAGGGATTGGCGAAACGCTCCTTGTAGTCCGCGATGAGCTCCTCGCGCTCCTCCTCCTGCCGGTCGCGGTAGATGATGTTGACCGCGCCCTCCGGCCCCATCACCGCGACCTCCGCGGTCGGCCAGGCGAAGTTGAAGTCGGCGCGGATGTGCTTGGAGCTCATGACGTCGTACGCGCCGCCGTACGCCTTGCGCGTGATCACCGTCAGCTTCGGCACCGTCGCCTCGCAATAGGCGTACAGGAGCTTCGCGCCGTGACGGATGATCCCGCCCCACTCCTGCGCCGTTCCCGGCAGGAAGCCAGGGACGTCGACGAGGGTCACGAGCGGCACGTTGAATGCGTCGCACGTGCGGACGAAGCGCGCCGCCTTGTTCGACGCATCGATGTCGAGCACGCCGGCGAGCGACCGTGGCTGGTTGCCGACCACGCCGACCGGGTGGCCGCCGAGCCGCGCGAACCCCGTGACGATGTTCTCCGCCCAGCGCTCGCTGACCTCGAGGAACTCGCCGTCGTCGACGACGCGCCTGATCACCTCGTGCATGTCGTACGGCTTGTTCGGGTTATCGGGGACGAGCGTGTCGAGCTCGGCGTCCTCGCGGTCGGCGGGATCGGTGGGCGCGCTCCATTCCGGGCGCTCCGCATTGTTCTGCGGCAGGAACGACAGGAGGTAGCGCGCGTCCTCGAGGCACGTCTCCTCGTCGGGCGCCGTGAACTGCGCGACCCCGGACTTCGTTGCATGGGTCGTCGCGCCGCCTAGCTCCTCGAACGTCACCTCCTCCCCCGTCACCGTCTTCACGACGTCGGGGCCTGTGATGAACATGTACGACGAGCCTTCGACCATGAAGATGAAGTCGGTCATCGCGGGCGAGTAGACCGCGCCGCCCGCACACGGGCCCATGACGAGCGAGATCTGCGGGATGACGCCCGACGCCTGCACGTTGCGCCAGAAGATCTCGGCGTAGCCGGCGAGCGAGACGACGCCCTCCTGGATGCGCGCGCCGCCGGAGTCGTTGATCCCGATCACGGGGCAGCCGTACTTCACGGCCAGGTCCATCACCTTGCAGATCTTCTCGGCGAAGACCTCGCTGAGCGAGCCCCCGAAGACGGTGAAGTCCTGGGAGAAGACGAAGACGCGGCGGCCGAAGATCGTGCCGTGGCCGGTGACGACCGCGTCGCCGTAGGGGCGGCGGTCCATCATCCCGAAGTTCGACTCGCGGTGGCGGACGTAGCGGTCGAGCTCGACGAACGAGCCGGGATCGCAGAGCTTCTCGGCGCGCTCGCGGGCGAGGAGCCGGCCCTCGTCGCGGCGGCGCGCGACGGCCTTCTCGCTGCCGGAGTGGAGCGCTTCCGCCCGCAGCTCCTCCAGCCACCGGAGCTTGTCCGCCGTCGTCTCGTGCCCCTCAGCCACCGCGCGGAGCCTAACGTTCGCGCTCGTGCGCCATCGCCTCCCTCCCGCGCTTCGGCTCCGCAGCTTCGCACTGCTCTGGACGGCGCTCCTCACGAACAACTTCGCCGCCCAGATGATCGCCGTGGCGATCGGCTGGCAGGTGTACGCCGTCCACCGCAACCCACTCGACCTCGGGCTCGTCGGCCTTGCGGAATTTCTCCCGCTGCCCGTGCTCGCCCTGCCGGCGGGCCAGCTCGCCGACCGCGTGTCGCGCAAGGTCGTCTCGGCTAGCGCCGGAGCCGTCGCCTTGGGGATCGCCGGGCTCCTGCTCGCGATCACGGAGATCGGCCCCCACTCGATCTGGCCCTTCCTCGGCGTCGGCCTGCTCAACGGCATCGCCTCCGCCGTCGGCTCGCCCGCGACGCGCGCGCTGACGCCCGAGCTCGTCCCCATGGAGCTGCTCGAAGGGGCGATCGCCCTCCGCAGTGTGGCCGGCCAGATCGGCATCGTCGCCGGGCCGGCGATCGGCGGCGTCATCTTCGCCGTCGACCCGGTGGCGGTCTACGGAGCGGCGGCGGGGCTGCTCGCCGTCGCGCTCGGGGCGACCCTCGCGCTTCCTCGCCTCGCCGCCCGCAGCTCCGACGAGCCCATTGGCTGGGAGAGCCTCGTGGCAGGCGTCCGCTTCGTCGCGCGGACACGGACGATCCTCGGCGCGATCGCCCTGGACCTGGTGGCGGTGCTCTTCGGCGACGCAATTGCGCTGGCGCCGGTCTTCGCGAGCTCGATCCTCCATGTCGGCCCGATCGGGCTCGGCGGCTTGAGGACGGCCCCCTCGGTCGGGGCGCTCCTCGCCGGCCTGCTCCTCACCCGGCGCTCGCTGCCCTTCCGCGCCGGCCCGGCCCTCCTCGTCGTCGTAGCCACCTTCGGTGCGGCGACGGTCGTCTTCGGCCTCTCGAAGTCGCTGCCGCTCTCGCTCGTGATGCTCGGGATCACGGGCTTCGTCGACATGATCAGCATGAACATCCGCTCGACGACGGTGGCCGTGCTGACGCCGCTCCACCTGCAGGGCCGGGTGAACGCGGTCGAGTGGGTGTTCATCAGCGCCTCGAACGAGCTCGGTGCCTTCGAGTCGGGCGCCGTGGCGGCCGCGATCGGAACGGTCCGAGCGGTCGTTCTCGGCGGCGCGCTGATGATCGGTTTCGCAGCCAGCTGGCCGCGTCTCTTCCCGCCACTCGCGCGACTCGGTCGGCTGGACGAGCTGCGACCCGAGCCCGTGTAGGGTCGCCTGCGATGGAGCCGCTCGACCGCTCGACCATCTGGCCATACGACGGGCAGGGTGAGTTCCGGGACTTCTACTATCAACGCTTCGGGAGCCCGACGGTCGCCGCGGCCGAGGCCGCGCTCGGGGAGCTGGACGGAGGCACGGCGCTCCTCTTCCCGTCCGGAGCCGGTGCGACGACGGCTCTCGTACTGTCGCTGCTCGAGCCGGGCGCCACGATCGCGCTTGCCCGCGGTGGCTACTACGGGACGGGGCTCACGTTCGCCGCGCTCTCCAACTGGGGCCTGCGCGTCGTCGAGTTCGACCAGACGGGCCCGCCGCCCGAGGACGTCCAGCTCGTCTGGCTGGAGGCGCCGTCGAACCCCTACCTCACGATGCCGGATCTCGGCGCGGCCGCGGCTCACCCAGCGCCGGTCGTCGTGGATGCCACGGTCGCGACTCCCGTGCACCTCCGCCCACTCGAGCATGGCGCCGATCTCGTCCTCCACAGCGCAACTAAGTACCTCGCGGGCCATGACGACGCGCTGCTCGGCGCCGTCGTCTGTGGCGACGACGCCGCTGCCGAGGAGCTGCGGACGTTCCGCGGCCGCACCGGTATCGTCGCCGCGCCGGACCCCGCCTGGCTCCTGCTACGAGGCCTGAAGACGCTCGAGCTGCGCGTGCGGCGGCAGACCGAGACGGCCGCCCTCCTCGCCGAGCGGCTGCGAGCGCATCAGGCGGTGGAAACCGTCCGCTATCCGGGCCTCGGCGGCCTGCTGTCCTTCGACGTGGCCGACGCCGAGACCGCGCACAAGGTGGAGACGTCGACCCGCGTGATCGTCAATGCGTCGTCGCTGGGCGGCGTGACGAGCCTGATCGAGAGCCGCCGCCGCTGGGAGGGCGAGCGCGTCCCGCCCGGACTGCTGCGCGTCAGCGCGGGCCTCGAGGATCCCGAGACGCTCTGGGCCGACCTCGAGCAAGCGGTCGGTCAACGGATTTAGCGGCGGGTCGGGGCGGGTAACCGTCCCCAGAGGTGGCCCCTCCGTTCCGGATTCTCGTCGCCGAGGACGACGAGTCGTTCCTCGACTTCATCGCGCTCCTGCTCGAGCAGGACGACCGGTTCGTCTTGGCCGGACGGGCACACAACGGGCGCGAGGCGGTCGAGCTCACGGCTGAGCTCGCACCCGATGCCGTCGTGGTGGACATCGAGATGCCCGTCCTCGACGGCGTCGAGGCCACGAGAGCCCTGCGCGCCGCGGCGGCCGAGCTCCCGATCGTCGCGGTGAGCGGCCACGACTACGAGGAGCGCGTGCTCGAGATCCGCCAGGCCGGCGCCGACGACTACGTGCGCAAGGCGCGACTCGCGGACGAGCTGCCACGGGCGCTCGCAGCGTTGCTCGAGACCGCCCGGCGCAGTGCAAGATTCCGCTCATGACCAAGAAGCGGGTCCTCCAAGCCGTCCGAGAGATCTGCCTCGCCCTCCCCGAGACGAGCGAGCGGCCCTCGCACGGTGCTCCGACCTTCTTCGTCCGAGGCAAGCGCTCTTTCGCAACCGTCTGGGACAGCCACCACGGCGACGGACGCTACGCGCTCATCTGTGCGGCGCCCGCAGGCCTGCAGTCGGCGCTCGTCGAAGCCGACCCGGAGCGCTTCTACGTCCCGCCGTACGTGGGGCACCGCGGCTGGATCGGCGTTCGCCTCGACCACGGCTTCGACCGCGACGAGGTCGCCGGGATCCTCGAGGACGCATACGCGGAGGTGGCGCCGCCGAAGCTCGTCGAAGCGGCTCGCGGCGAAGCCTGAAGCCGGAGGTCGGACTCGAACCGACGGCCTAACGCTTACAAGGCGTTTGCTCTACCAGCTGAGCTACTCCGGCGCGGCGACCAGCGTAGCGACCGCTACTGAACGACCTCGCGGCCCTTTTGGTGCGTGAGGATCTTGCGCTTGACGCGCTGGAGCGCGTTGTCGATCGTCTTCGTGTCGCAGCCGAGCTCGTCAGCCATGTCCTCGTAGGACGAGCCCTCGAGGTAGAGGCGCAGGGCGTCCGCCTCGAGCGGCGAGAGGCCGGTGCCGAGGCTGAAGACGAGGCTCTGCAGCTCCTCGGTCGAGATCACGACGAGCGGCGGCTCGTGCACCGCGGGGCCTGGCAGCGCGTCTCCGAGGGTGCACTCGCCCTCGCCGTCCTGTCCTGCCGGGGTGTGGCTGAACGAGACGTAGGTGTTGAGCGGCGTGTGCTTGAAGCGAGTCGCGGTCTTGATCGCGGTGATGATCTGGCGCGTGACGCAGAGCTCGGCGAAGCTGCGGAACGACGTCTCCTTGTCGGTTCGAAAGTCCCGCACCGCCTTGTAGAGGCCGATCAAGCCCTCCTGCAGGAGGTCGTCGTTGTCGCCGCCGGCGAGGAAGTACGAGCTCGCCTTGAGGCGGACGAAGCCCGTGTAGCGGCGGATGAGCGCGTCCATGGCGACGCCATCGCCGTTCCGCGCCTTGAGAACGAGCTGAAGATCCTCGAGCTCTCGTTGAGCTTTCTGCGGCGAGCGTGCTGTCGCGGCGCGAGCAGCCATGGGGCCTCCCAGCGTCGTGAGGGTGAAGTCTCACCCTGTGGTCGAGGCGAAGATAGCAAGCGGACCAAGATTTTACAAGTCCAATTGCTATGGACCCAACTTGTCCTGGACCTCAGAAGCTAGGGCGATCTAGCGTTCGCCGCGGCGTAACCGCTCGAGCTGGGCAAGCGTGTCGGGATCGAGACGGTCGCGCAGGTCCCCCCGCGTCGCCTGCGGCTGCCGCGGCCGCGAGAGCTCCGCGAGGAACGTCTGCGACGCGAGCTTCCGAACCTCGATGCCGGTCGTGCCGCGGACCGCGGCGTCGGAGGAGACGATCGCGACCTGTTCCCTGCCTCGATGCTCTGCCGCCAGCCGTTCGAGCAGTGCGTCCGCATCCGTCGCCCAGCGCACCTCCAGCGGCCCATGCAGCTCGTTCGTCCCCTGGCCGTCGAAGACGAGCACGCCACGCGCGCCCTGCGCGGCGACCCAGCTCGCGAGCAGGTCGCGCAGCTCCTCCGGCGAGCCGAAGCCGCCTGCGTGGAGCAAGTTGAAGCCGTCGAAGAGGTAGAGCGTCGGCTCAGCCACCGCGTAGTCTCCGGGCCTCGTACAGGAGCAGAGCCGCGGCGACGCTCACGTTGAGCGACTCCACCCGTCCGAGCTGCGGGATCGAGACCTCCAGGTCGCAGGTGCGCCGAACGAGCGGCCGCAGCCCCTTGCCCTCGGCTCCGAGGACGAAGGCGATGCCCCCGGACAGGTCGGCCTTCCACATCGGTGTTCCCGACTCGCCTATGGCGCCCGCGATCCAGAGGTCGCCGCTCTTGATGTCCGCGAGATAGCGCGCGAGGTTGGGCACGACGGCGACCGGTAGGTGCTCGACGGCCCCCGCCGACGAGCGGCAGACGGCGGCCGTGACGCGCGCCGAGCCATGCGCCGGCACCACGACGCCGTTCGCACCCGCTCCTTCGGCACTCCGGATCACGGCGCCGAGGTTCCGCGGGTCGCTGACCTGGTCGAGGCAGGCGAGAAGCGGCGCCGGTCCTGCAGCGAGCTCGAACGCGTCGGCGTAGCGGAACGGCTCGCACCACGCGACGACGCCTTGATGGTCACGCGTCCCGGCAGCCTCCGACAGGTCCCGTTCGAGCTTCGTCTGCACCCGCGGGCGCTCGAGATCGCGGAGCCAGGCCTCGCTGCGCACCGCGCGCTCGCTCGCCCACAGCTCGAGCACCTCGCGGGGCCCGCCCAGCGCCTCGCGTACGGGCCGGCGCCCGTAGACGAGCTCCCGCGTCACGAGCGACGGACGAGCCGGTAGCCGGGAGGCTCCGCGACGTCTCGCACCTCCCAGCCGGCGGCGACGATCTCGTCGCGCAGGCGATCGGCGCCCGCGAAGTCCTTCCCGTCCCGGGCCTCGCGGCGACGCTCGGCGAGCGCGGCCACCTCGCCCGGCGCTTCCTCCACCTCGGCAAGCGACCCCAGGCCGAAGAGGCCCAGCCCCCAGCGCAGCGACTCCCACTCCTCTCGGTCCCGCCATCCGTGGAAGAGCGCCAGCGCCTCGGGCGTGTTGAAGTCGTCGTCGAGCACGGCCGCGAGCTCGTCCTCGAGGATTTGCTCCCCTCCCCCGTCGCCCGACCGTTCCTCCCCGAAGAAATTCCGGAATGCCTCGACCTGGGCCTTCGCCTGCACGAGGATCTCGTCGCCGAACTCGATGGGCTTCCGCCAGTGCGCGCCGAGGAAGAACATCAGCGTCGCCTCGCGGCCCCACGTGTCGAGGACGTTGCGGAGGGACACGTCGTTGCCGAGCGACTTCGACATCTTCTCGCCGCCGAGCCCTCCGACCATCCCGTTGTGCATCCAGACGCGCGCGAACTCGTGGCCGAGTGCGGACGACTGCGCGACCTCGTTCTCGTGGTGCGGGAATACGAGGTCGAGCCCGCCGCCGTGAATCTCGAACACCGGCCCGAATGCGTCCTCGGCCATCGCCGAGCACTCGATGTGCCAACCGGGCCGGCCGCGCCCCCAGGGCGAGTCCCACGCCGTGTCCTCGCCGGGCTTGTTCGCCTTCCAGAGCGCGAAGTCGCGCGGATCGTCCTTCAGGGGATTCGGCTCCTGCTCCTCGACCTGGTCAGGTCGCTGGCCCGACAGCCGGCCGTAGCCCGGATCGCCTGCGACGCGGAAGTAGACATCGCCCTCCACGGCGTACGCGTGGCCGGAGTCGACGAGCTGTTCGATGAAGCGGACGATCGACGGGATCGCGTCCGTCGCCTTCGGCAACGCGTCGGGCATGCCGAGGCCCAGATCGGCAGTGTCCTGCAGATACCACTCCGTCGCGCGCGCCGCGAGCTCGGCACTCGCGCCGGGAGCTGCGTCGTAGATCTTGTCGTTGACGTCCGTGATGTTGTGCACGAGCGTCGCGTCGTACCCGCGCTGTCGGAGCCATGCGCGGAGCCACATGCCGAGCACGAAGGGCCGCGCGTTGCCGATGTGCGCCCGCTGATAGACGGTCGGGCCGCAGAAGTACATGCGGATGGGGCCGGGCGGCTCCGGCAGCTCCTCGAGCTGCCGCGAAAGGGTGCTGTAGACGCGCACGGCTCCTAGCCTAGTGCGGTGCGGCGCAGCAGCTCGTCTCGCGGCAGGGCGGCGATGACGGCCGCGAGCTCGGGGCCCCGCTCGCGCCCGGTGAGCGCAAGCCGAAGGGCCTTCAGGTCGCCTCCGACGGCCTTCAGCTCCCGGACGAGCGCCCGCGGCTCCAGGCCCGCTTCGACGAGCTCGCGGAATCGCGTGAGCGTCTCGGGGGAGTCGACCTCGACCTTCGCGGGCTCGAGGACGAGCGCGGCGTAGTCCCGAGCCTCCGCGAGATCCCGTGCGCCACGGAGCACCGGCGCCACCGAGACGGGCACGCCGACGCGGGCGGCGAGCTCCTCGTCGCTCAACGCTGCGAGCGCCTCGGTGGAGAGCCGGCGCAGCCGCGCGAGGTCGAGGTGGACGTCGTGGCGCGGCAGCCCCAGCTCCTCCAGATAGGCCCGCACGGCCTCGGCCGGGAAGCCCTGCTCACGCAGGTCGGCGAGCGAGGACGCGCCGTGACGCTTCGAGAGCTTCCGCCCGTCGGGCCCGAGCAGCAGGCCGTGGTGGATGTACTCCGGCGGCTCCCCGCCGAGCGCCCGGACCAGCGCGCTCTGCACCTCGGTGTTGGCGCGGTGGTCGCTGCCACGGAGGACGTGCGTGATCTCGAAGTCGAGATCGTCGACCGCGGTCGCGAGCTGGTACGTCGGGCTCCCATCCGGGCGCAGGAGCGTGGTACGCCCGAAGCGGAGCGCGCCCTCGGCGTCCGGCTCGCCGACGAGATGGGCGACCTCGCGGTGCCGCACGTGCCGCTCGCTCTGCCGCAGAGGCCCCTCGTCCCAGCCGATCCCGAGCCACTCCAGGTCAGCCACGATCGCCTCGAGCCCGCCCTCGACGTTCCGCGCCGGATCGGTGTCGTCGATCCGCAGCAGCAAGCTGCCCTGACGCTCGACCGCGAAGCGGCGGTTCGCGACTGCGCTCAACGCGTTGCCGAGATGGAGCGAGCCGGTCGGGCTCGGCGCGAAGCGGACCCTGACCATCCGGCGATCCTACGTTTGGAAGATCGCCGGGGGGTTGAAAGAGGAACGTGATGGGCGATGTCGTCGTCATCACCGGCGCCTCCGGCGGAATCGGCCGTGCGACCGCACGCCGCTTCGCGCAGGACGGCGCGAAGATCGCCCTCCTCGCTCGGGGTCAGGCGGGGCTCGAGGCCGCGGCCCGCGAGGTCGAGGAGCGGGGCGGCAAGGCTCTCGTCCTCCCCACCGAAGTCGCCGACGCCGAGCAAGTGGAGGCGGCTGCGCAGGCGGCGGAGAGCGAGCTGGGGCCGATCGACATCTGGGTCAACGACGCGATGGCGACGATCTACTCCGAGTTCCTCGACGTCGAGCCGGACGAGTACCGACGCGCGACGGATGTCACCTACCACGGCATGGTCTGGGGCACGCAGGCCGCGCTGAGGCGGATGTCCAAGCGCAACCGCGGCACGATCGTCCAGGTCGGCTCGGCCCTGGCCTTTCGCGGCATCCCCCTGCAAGCGCCGTATTGCGGCGCGAAGCACGCCTGCAAGGGCTTCACCGAGTCGGTGATCACGGAGATCCGCCATCACGGGTGGGATGTCCACGTCACGATGGTCCACCTCCCCGGCGTCAACACGACCCAGTTCACCTGGGGCCGGACGAAGCTGCCGATGCAGACGCAGCCGGTGCCGCCGATCTATCAGCCGGAGGTGGCGGCGGACGCGATCCACTGGGCCGCCTACCACAAGCGGCGACAGATCTACGTCGGAGTTCCGACCGTGCTCAACGTCCTCGGCGAGCGCGTCGCACCGTGGTTCCTCGATTGGTACCTCGCCAAGACGGGATACAGCGGGCAGATGACGAAGCAGCCGCTCGACGGAGGCCCGGATCACGACAACCTCTTCCACCCGGTCGATGGGGACGAGGATCGCGGTGCGCACGGGCCGTTCGACGACCGGGCGCATGCGCACAGCTTTCAGACGAGCCTGAGCAAGCACCGGCGGCTCGCGGGCACACTTGCCGCGGGCGTCGGCGCCGCCGCGACGAGCGTCGCCCTGCTCAGGAAGCGCTAGGCGACCGCGCGCAACAGCTCGGCGGCCGCGGGGCCGAAGCGGTCGGGATGCTCCTCCTCGAGCACCGCGACGAGCGCCCGCACGTCGATCTGGGCGAGGTTCACGCTTCCCGACTCGAGCGCGCGGCTCAGGTGCAGGGAGAGATCGCGGTGACGCTCGGAGACGCCGGCACGCGCAGCCGCGGCGGCGGCGAGGTCGACCACGACCTCGCGGGGGACGGCGACGGCCTTGCCGTCCAGGTCGATTTCGATCAGCTCCTCCTGCATGACATACCTATGGCCCGGAATTCGAGGCGTGCAACCTCTTTCGAGGGCTGAACGCATACACCTTGCCCCAGCCGACCACGTAGATCCGCTGCCCATCGGTCACGACGGGCGTGAACGCGCCGTCAGGGTAGGTCCAGACCTCCTTCCCCGTGAGCGCATCGAGCCCGTACGTCCGCCGCTCGAGCGTGGCGAAGTAGACGATGCCGTCGACGACGGTCGCGGAGCCGGAGATCGCGCCGTTCGCAGGAAACTTCCAGAGGAGCGCTCCCGTCGCCGCGTCGAAGGCGTAGAACGTGTGGTCGTACGAGCCGACGAAAGCACGGCCGTGCCAGAGGGCCGGCGAGCCGTAGACGAAGCCGCCGGTGCGGTACGACCAGCGGAGCTTCCCGCTCTGCTCGCCGAAGGAGTAGACGTGCCCGTCGGTCGAGCCGAGGTAGACGCGGGAGTAGGCGACCGACGGGGTCGAGTAGAACTGGCCGTGGCCGCCGAGCCAGTCGCGGTTCGACTGCGCGCGCCAGATCAGCTTGCCGTCGCTCGCCCGCAGGGCATAGAGACGGCCGTCGTAAGCGCCGAAGAAGATGCGGTCGCGGTCGTAGGCGATCGCTCCCTTCACCGCCCCGCCGGCAGTGAACTTCCACAGCGTCCGGCCGTCGACCCCGCGCAGGCAGTAGACGTTCCCGCCGTAGTCGGCCACGTAGATCCGATTGCCGACGATGACCGGCGAGGTCTCGGTAGGGCCGAGGTGCTTGGTCCAGCGGAGCTTGTGCGAGGGGCCGGCCGCCACTGCGAGAAGCTCTCCGTCTCCGTTCTGCGCGGAGCCTCTGCCGCACGGCTCCTTGTTGAGGAACGTCTCGAAGACGGAGCCGCGGCCAAGGCGGTTGACCGCGGGCGAGGCCGCCTCACAGCGCCCGACGTGGTCGGTCCACAGCCGGCGGCCGTTCCTCGTGGAGACGGCGATCAGGTTGCCGTTGAGGCTTGCGTAGTAGAGGTAGTGAAAGGCGATCGCCGGCGGAAACTCGACGAGCGACGTTCCGCCGGTGACCCAGTCGAGCCGGAAGGGGGGCCGGACCTTGCCGATGCCCACATGAAGATGCTGCGGCTGTCCGCCGAACATCGGCGAGACGAGGGAGGTCGCGCTCGGCTGCGGCGCTGCGACCGTCCGAGCCGGGTCGAACTCGGTCGTCGTCCCTCTGACGCTGCCGCCGAAGCGGTGCGTCGACTCGTAATAGGCGGCCCCGATGCCGCCGCCGAGCAAGATCAGCACGACGGCGACGACGAGGAGGCGGCGCATCCGCCGGATGATGCCTGCACGATACGTTCACGCCGTGGAGGATCTGCTGCTGGCCTGGTTCGATGAGCACGGCCGCGACCTGCCGTGGCGGAAGACGCGGAACCCATACGCGATCCTCGTCAGCGAGGTCATGTCGCAGCAGACGCAGGTCGAGCGCGTCGTGCCGCGCTGGCGGCGCTGGCTCGAGCGCTGGCCGACCGTGGAAGCGCTCGCCGCGGCGCGCGCGGCCGAGGCGATCCGGGAGTGGCAGGGCCTCGGGTACTACCGCAGAGCGCTCTCGCTCCATCGGGCTGCGCAACACGTCGCAGCGCACGGGTGGCCCGACGACCTGACCGAGCTGCCGGGCGTCGGCCGCTACACGGCGGACGCCGTTTCGTGCTTTGCCTTCGGCCGCCCGGTCCTGCCGGTGGACGTCAACGTGCGGCGGGTCGCGGAGCGCACGTGCCACGACTTCTCCCCTGCCGCCGCCCAGGCGCTGATGGATCTCGGCAAGACGGTCTGCCTCGCACGGATCCCGCGCTGCGGGGAGTGCCCGCTCGTCACAACGTGCCCGTCGCGCGGCCGTCGCTTCGAGCCGGCCCGCAGACAGGGCCCGTTCGAGGGCTCGTTCCGCCAACGGCGGGCGGCGGCTCTGCGCGCGGTCGTCGCAGGGGCTTACCCACGCGATGCCGAGGCTGTCGCCTCACTCGCGCGAGACGGTCTGGTGCAGGTGGACGGAGACGCCGTGTTCCTGCCGCAGTAGGCGGGTACCATCCCGCCGATGCTCGCCTCGTCACTCGTCACCCTGCTGATTCCACTCTGGATCCTGCTCGGGCTGGTCGCGCTCCTGGGCGTGCTCGCCCTGCTCGGGCGAATCCAGGGCGGCCGCTACCTGAAGCCGCTGTTCGCGCTGCTGGCGAAGGTGCCGTTTCTCAAGCGCCAGCTCGAGAAGGCATCGAAGGCCGCGATCGAGCGGACGAACCCGGAGCTCGCGAGCGCGATGCGGAAGCTCGAGCCCCACGCGAAACAGCTCCACGATCCCCAGCAGGCGCAGAAGGCGATGTCACGCCTGACCCGCGAGGAGCGGGCCGCGCTGCTTGAGATGCAGGAGCAGCAGGGCGGGCCCGAGCTCGAGACGATGAACCGCCAGATGCGCCGCAGGCTCGAAAAGCAGCAAAAGCGCAGATAGCTAGAACGCGTGTTGAACCCAGATGTTGGGCTCGACGTAGACGCCGCGGCCGTTCTTGAAGTGGACCGGGACGAGTGCGCCGGGCACGACGTAGTTGCCGTCCTCGGGGAACACCATCCCCGTCCACGACTCCCACTCCGCGCGAGTGCCCGAGATCGTCATCGAGCGAGGCGCCGTGGCCAGGAGCTCGCCGCCGAGTCGCTCGTGCGTGCGTAGCCACGGGTCGAACGGGAGGCCGTCTCCCCGCCGCCAGGCGGCGTAGCGTTCGAGCGCGACGAGGGGATAGCGGTCCTTCCACGTCGGGCGGACCGGAGCCACGAGCGCGTCGAGGCCGTGACCGGCGCCGACGGCGGCCAGCCGGCGGAGGATCGTCTCCGCAACGCCGAAGCCGCGGTACTCCGGAACGACGCCTGCCACGATCGCGCACAGCGTGGTCGGCGTCCCCTCGACCCCATCCGTGAGGGCCCAGTCGATACCCCGGGGTGACGGGTCCCCGTTCCAGCCGACGGGCACGCTGCATGCGTAGCCGACCGTGGCGCGCCGCCCGCCGTCGCGGTCGACGACCCAGAGCTGGAAGTCCGGATACTGGTCGTAGAGCTGGGGCCAGAAGGCCTGCACGACCGGGTCGTGCGCCATGAACTCGGGCCAGATGTCCGGCAGCGTGCCCCGGAGCTTCGGGTGCTCGGCGTGGGTGACCAGGGCCAGTTTCATCGCACGAGGAGGGCGACGGCCTGCGCGGCGAGGCCTTCGCCACGACCGGCGAAGCCGAGGCCGTCGGTCGTGGTGGCGCGGACGGCGACGAGCTCCGGGTCGACGCCGAGCGCCGCTGCCAGCCGCCGCCGCATCTCGTCGCGGTGCGGCGCGAGACGCGGCTCCTCGCCGACGAGGACGACGTCGGCGTTCGCGAGCTTCCAGCCGTGCGCCTGGATCCGCTCCCAGGCCTGGGCCAGAAGCTGGAGGGAGTCCGCATTCTCGAGCTTGGGGTCGGTGGACGGGAACAGCGCGCCGATGTCCTCCAGTCCGGCAGCGCCGAGCAGCGCATCGGTGAGGGCGTGAGCGAGGACGTCGCCGTCCGAATGGCCGGCGAGCCCGCGTGGGTGGTCGATCCGTACGCCGCCGAGCACGAGCGGCACGCCGTCCTCGAGCGCATGCGCGTCGAAGCCGGTGCCGACGCGGTACTCAGACACGCGCGAGCGCCTCCGGCAGCTCGAAGACCCCGACGACGAAGACGCTCAGCGCCATGCAGCTACCGTCTCGAGATCGGCCACGGAGGTCACCTTGAGCAATCGGGGATCGCCTTCGACGACCTTGACGCGCCCGCCGGCGGCCTCGACGAGCCCCGCGCAGTCGGTCGCTTGTAACAGACTGTTACTTGCTAGGGCATGTCGAAAGCGGTCCGCCGCGAAGGCCTGCGGCGTCTGCACTGCCCAGAGCCCGTCGCGAGCCACCGTCTCCTGAACGCCGCCGTCGGGGCCTACGCGCTTCAGCGTGTCGCCGACGGGGAGCCCGGGGACGGCGCCGTCCCAGCCTTCCGACAGCGGCGCGAGCACCCGCTCGACCACCTCGTCGGTCACGAGCGGCCGGGCAGCGTCGTGGACGAGGACGACGAGCGCGTCGGCAGGCACCTCGGCGAGGCCTGCCCGCACGGAGTCGCTTCTCGTCTCGCCGCCCGTCACGCACGCGTGCACCTTGCCGCAGCCCTCCTCCTCCGCTACGAGGATCGCAGGTTCTTCCCAACCGGGCGGCGCAACGAGGACGATCCTGTCGACCCACGGGCAAGCGTCGAGGCGACGTAGCGGCTCGGCGAGCAGGGGCTCTTCTCCGAGCTTCGCGAACGCTTTCGGCCGGTCCAGCCCGAGCCGTTCCCCCCGTCCCGCGGCGACGAGGATGGCCCAGACGGACATGTCCGAAAGCCGGGCCTGCTAGGCCGTCGCGGCTGCCGCGGCCTTCTTCTTGGCTGCAGGCTTCTTCTTCGGCGGGCTATCCGAGGCGAGAATCTCCTCGAGCCATTCGGCGCAGGTCTCCTCGTCCATGTCCTTCGCGTACATCAGCTCGGAGGCGAGGATCTTCTTCGCCTTCACGAACATCTGCTTCTCGCCGGTCGAAAGGCCCTTCTCCCGGTCGCGCAGGGCGAGGTTCCGCACGACCTCGGCGAGCTCGAGGATGTCGCCGGTCTTCATCTTGTCGCGGTTGTGCTTGAAGCGCCGGTTCCAGTTCTTCGGCATCTCTGTCGAGACACCCGTCAGCGCCTTGAGGACGCCCCCGATCTCCTTCTCGCCGATCACGCGCCGGAGGCCGACTGCATCGGCATTCTCGGACGGGACCTGCACCGTCATGTCGTTGTGCAGGATCTTGATCGTCAGGTACTCGCGCTGCTGTCCTAGGACCTCGCGCTTCTCCTTCTTGACGACCGTCCCCGCCCCGTGGTGGGGATAGACCACCTTGTCGCCGACGCCGTACAAGCCCGACCTCCCCTGGCTGAAAGCCGCTCATCCGTAGAGAAAGCCGGCACGCACCTATGCGCCGGCCACAAGGTGCGAGTGTAGCAGAAACGGCGTGGCTGAGCCAAAAATCGCTCAGAGCTGCAGGTAACGATCGACCAGGTTGTGCTCCTGCAACCGCCGCAGCCCCTCACGGATCTCGCGGGCCCGCACCGCTCCCACTCCCTCGACCGACTCGAGCTCGCGTTGCGAGGCCCGGACGACTGCGTCGAGGCTCCCGAGATCGGCGACGACCCTGCGGATGAGCGGCTCCGGCAACCGCGGGATGTGGGAGAGCGTGCGATAGCCGCGCGGCGCGACGGTCTGGTCGAGCGGGTTGATGCCGCGGTCGTAGCCGAGCACCTCGGCCAGCCGGCCGAACTCGAGCAGCTCCTGGTACGAGAGCGCCGCCAGGTCGGCGAGCGCCGCCGTCCCCTCGTCGCCGGCGCCGAGGACGTTGTAGTCGCGGACGATCGCGTCGCGCTCCCGCGGCACCTCCCCGACGAGCTCCTCGAGCTGGAGCCTGATCAGGCGGCCCTCGCTGCCCAGCTCGACGCAGTCGCGGGTGATGCGCTGCGCCATCCGGGACGTCATCTCCGCACGCTGGAGGACGACGAGCACGTCGTCGAGCACGACCGCGTTCTGGAACTCGAGCGCGGTCAGGCGGGTCAGCACCTGCTCGAGCCGCTGCCGGTACGTGTCTAGCGTCCCCAGTGCCTGGTTCGTCTTCGCGAGGACGTCGGCGACCGGGTCGAGCTGGTACCGCGCCGGCCCGACGAAGATCGTCACCGTCTCCCGCTGTTGCGAGATGGACACGACGAGCGCACCGGTCTGCTTGGCCACCCGCTCGGCGGTCCGGTGACGAGTACCGGTCTCGTTCGACGGGATCGTCGGATCCGGCATCAGCTGGACATTCGCCCACGCGAGCCGCTTGATCGCCGCGTCGACGATGATCGCGCCGTCCATCTTCGAGAGCTCGTAGAGGAGCTGCGGCCGGAACGGCGCGTCGAGCCTGATGCCGCCGGAGTAGAGGAACGAGAGCTCGTTCGGGTCGCCCACCACGATCAGCGCGCCCTCGTGCGAGCGGATCACGTCGTCGACGGCCTCGCGGAGCCCGCTGCCCGGCGCGATCTTCGCGATCGCGGCGAGGAGCTCTGGGTTCTTCCGGCGCGGGTCGTCCTCCGACGGGATGCGCGTGAAGCCGAGGTCGCCTAGGCGGTCGGACTTGCGCTCAGTCGTCTCCTTCGGATCGGTCGCCATCCAGCCCCGCTTGGATTGCCTGCCGCAGCGTCTCTGCGGCCTCTACCGCGATTCTGCCATTCGCCGCAACCGTGCCTGCCGGGGCGACGACGGTGGAGAGGCCGAGCTTGGCGCACTCCTCCAGCCGCCGCTCGGCCTGGGCCGCAGCGCGGAGCCGCCCCGTGAGGCCGATCTCGCCGAAGGCGGCAACTCCCGTCTTCACGGGCGCGCGGCGCGCGGCCGACGCGATCGCGAGCGCCACTGCGAGGTCGGCGCCCGGCTCGTCGATTCGGACGCCGCCGGCGACGTTCACGAACACGTCCGCCTGCCCGAGCGGCACGCGAGCGTGGCGCGAGAGCACGGCGACGATCATGGCGAGCCGCTTCGGGTCGATGCCGGTCGCGACGCGGCGTGGCATCGCGAGCTCGCTCTTCGCCACGAGTGCCTGGATCTCGAGCAGGATCGGCCGCGTCCCCTCGAGCGCGCAGGCAACGGCGGCGCCCGGCTCGCCCGGGACGGTGCGGCCGAACACCTCGGACGGATCGGGCACCCCCACGAGCCCGGCCCCCGTCATCTCGAACACGCCGAGCTCGTTCGTCGAGCCGAAGCGGTTCTTCACGGCCCGCAGAACGCGGTGCGCGTGGTAGCGGTCGCCCTCGAACTGGAGCACGCAGTCGACGAGGTGCTCGAGCACCCGCGGCCCGGCAACGGTGCCGTCCTTCGTCACGTGCCCGACGAGGATCGTCGCCACGACCGACTCCTTCGCCACGCGCAGCAGCCGGGACGCGGCCTCGCGCACCTGCGCGACGGAGCCGGGCGCAGAGCCGAGCTCCGAGGCATAGAGCGTCTGGACGGAGTCGATCACGCAGACGTCGGGCCGCTCCGCCTGCAGCGTCTGGCAGACCGTCTCCAGCTCCGTCTCCGCGAGGATCTCGACCGCCTCGGCCCCGCCGAGCCGCTCGGCGCGCAGCTTGACCTGCGCGACCGACTCCTCTCCCGTGACGAGCAACGCGCGCCGGTCGCGCGAGACGGTCGCGAGCGCGGTGAGCAGAAGCGTCGACTTCCCGACCCCCGGCTCGCCCCCGAGCAGGACGAGCGAGCCCGGGACCAGCCCGCCGCCGAGAACCCGGTCGAGCTCCGGCACCCCGGTCGGGATCCGCGCCGCCTCGGCCACCTCGACGTCGACGAGCCGGAGCAGCGGCTTCGGCGGCGCCTGGGAATGGGTGACCTGCCCGACGACTTCCTCGACGAGCGTGCCGAAGGCCGAGCAACCGGGGCACTTGCCAAACCAGCGCCCCGCGGTGTAGCCGCATTCCGTGCAGCTGAACTGGACGGCCGCCGTCTTCGCCATGCGGCCACCCTATGGGTGCAGGCGGACGCGAACGTCACGCGATTCAGGCGACTCTGCGCCGAAAACGAAGAGCAGCCCAAACGAAAAGCGACCCCGCCGAGTGGGGTCGCTCTTCGTGCTTCGAGGGAGGGCCTCGGAGCCCCCGCCGCATCGGGGCTCGCCGAGACGCGCTCTATACGACCATCATCAGGCCTGACGGGCGGTTGACTCTTCCCCTATCCGGTGGTTCATCTCGCCGCTTCACTCCTAGAGCCAAGTAGAAGCGGCGCGCCACGGCCTTCGAATCGAGCGTGCGTAGCATGGGGCGGCTCACGCCGCCCCTGCGGCTATTCCTCTTCGCTCGAAGGCTCTACGCCGTCGCCGTTCGAGGCGGCCGGCTCGTCGGCCGGCACCGTGACCTTCTCAGGCGTGACCTCGCCCGGGATGAAGGTGATGTCCACCTCGTCGCCCGGCTCGCCGTCCTCGGTGACCGTGCGCCCGACGAGGATCGTCGAGCCAGGCTCGAGCTGCCGCCCGAGCACGAAGTCGGCGAGCGGATCCTCGATGTAGCGCTGGATCGCGCGGCGTAGCGGTCGGGCGCCCATGGCCGGGTCGTAGCCCTTGTCGACGAGCAGCTCCTTCGCCTCGTCGGTGAGCTCGATCGAGACCTCGTGCGTCACCATCTGCTCGCGCAGGCGCCTGAGCTGCAGGTCGACGATGGTCGTGATCTCTTCCTTCGAGAGCTTGTGGAAGACGATGATCTCGTCGATCCGGTTGAGCAGCTCGGGCCGGAAGACCTTCTTCAGCTCGCCCATCACGCGGCTCTTCATCTCGTCGTACGAGAGCCCCGACTCGTCACCCACGGTGAAGCCGAAGCCCGTGTTCTTGGAAATCTGGGACGCACCGAGATTCGAGGTCATGATCACGATCGTGTTCCGGAAGTCGACCCGGCGCCCCTGGGCGTCGGTCAGCTTCCCCTCCTCGAGGATCTGCAGGAGGATGTTGAACACGTCGGGATGCGCCTTCTCGATCTCGTCGAGCAGGAGCACCGAGTACGGCTTGCGCCGCACGGCCTCGGTGAGCTGGCCACCCTCGTCGTAACCGATGTAGCCCGGGGGCGAGCCGACGAGCCGGGACACGGAGTGCTTCTCCATGTACTCCGACATGTCGACCTGGATCAGCGCGTCCTCGTCGCCGAACAGGAACTCGGCGAGCGTGCGCGCGAGCTCGGTCTTGCCGACGCCGGACGGGCCGAGGAAGATGAAGCTGCCGGTCGGCCGCTTCGGGTCCTTGATGCCCGCACGGGCGCGGCGGATCGACTTCGCGACGGCGACGATCGCCTCCTCCTGGCCGATCACGCGCTTGTGCAGCTCCTCCTCCATGCGGACGAGGCGTGCGGACTCGGCCTCGGTGAGCTTGAAGACGGGGATGCCCGTCCACATCGAGACGATGTCGGCGATCTCCTCCTCGCCCACCTGCGGCTGCTCCTCCTGCGACTCGGAGCTCCGCCACTGCTCCTCGAGCTCGCGCTTCTTCTGCGTGAGCTTGCGCTCCTTGTCGCGCAGGGAGGCGGCCTTCTCGAACTCCTGATTCTCGATCGAGGCTTCCTTCTCCTTGCGGACGCGCTCGATCTCGTCCTCGAGCTCGCGGTAGCGCGGCGGGGCGGACATCGACTTGATCCTGAGGCGCGAGGCAGCCTCGTCGATCAGGTCGATCGCCTTGTCGGGCAGGTGGCGGTCCTGGATGTAGCGGTCGGAGAGCTCGGCCGCGGCCTTGAGCGCCTCGTCGGTGATCGTGACGCGGTGATGCGCCTCGTAGCGGTCGCGCAGCCCGCGCAGGATCTGCACCGAGTCGTCCACCGTCGGCTCCTCGACGCGCACCTGCTGGAAGCGGCGCTCGAGGGCGGCGTCGCGCTCGAGGTACTTGCGGTACTCGTCGAGCGTCGTGGCGCCGATCGTCTGCAGCTCGCCGCGGGCGAGCGCCGGCTTGAGAATCGAGGCCGCGTCGATCGCGCCCTCGGCCGCACCCGCGCCGACGAGGTTGTGGAGCTCGTCGATGAACAACACGATGTCGCCGCGTTGCTGAATCTCCTTCATGACCTTCTTCAGCCGCTCCTCGAACTCGCCGCGGTACTTCGAGCCGGCGACGAGGGCTGCGAGGTCGAGGCTGTAGATCTGCTTGCCCTTGAGGATCTCGGGCACCTGGTTCGACGAAATGCGCTGGGCGAGGCCCTCGACGATGGCGGTCTTGCCGACGCCCGGCTCGCCGATCAGGACGGGGTTGTTCTTCTGGCGGCGCGCGAGGATCTGCATGATCCGCTCGATCTCCGTCTGGCGGCCCACGACCGGGTCGAGCTTGCCCTCCTGCGCCTGCTTCGTGAAGTTGCGGCCGAACTGGTCGAGCAGCTTCGAGGACTTCGACTTCTCGCCCGCCGGGCCGCCCGCGCCCGCCTGGCGGCGGCCGGGACCGGAGAGCATGCGGATGATCTCGTTGCGGATCTTCTCGGCGTCGGCGTCGAAGTCGAGCAGGATCCGCGCGGCGACGCCCTCGTTCTCGCGGACGAGGCCGAGCAGGATGTGCTCGGTGCCGATGTAGTTGTGGCCGAGGGACAGCGCCTCGCGCAGCGCGAGCTCCAGCACCTTCTTCGCGCGCGGCGTGAACGGGATCTGGCCGGTCGTGACCTCGTCGCCCTGGCCGACGATCCGTGCGACCTGCGCCCGCACTTCCTCCACCGTGATGTCGAGAGACTCGAGTACCCGCGCCGCGAGGCCCTCTTCCTCACGGAGCAGCCCGAGCAGGATGTGCTCGGTGCCGATGTAGTTGTGCTTGAGCGCCCGCGCCTCGTCCTGGGCGAGGACGACGACCTGGCGAGCCCGTTCAGTGAAGCGTTCGAACAAATCCCTCGACTCCTTTCCTCTCGACGCCGTCAGTCGGTCGAAGGTTCGCCCATCGTAGCCAACCCTTCTGTCGCCACCGAGTCGGCACTCCAAGCGTTATCGAACCCCGGGCGCCTGGGCGTTAGTCCCGCGCGCGGAGCACGGGAAAGAGGATCACGTCGCGGATCGTGTCCTTTCCGAGCAGGACCATCGCCAGCCGGTCGATCCCGACGCCGCAGCCGCCGTTCGGCGCCATGCCGAAGGACATCGCCTCCACGTAGTCGGGGTCGCCGGGCTCGGCCTCCACATCCCCCGCTGCGCGCTCAGACTCCTGCATGGCAAATCGCTGCGCCTGCTCCTCGGAGTCGTTGAGCTCGCTGAAGGCGTTCGCGATCTCCATCCCACCGACCGCGGCCTCGAAGCGCTCGACGAGGGTCTCGTCCCCATCGGTCGTCCGGGCGAACGGCGACAGCTCGATCGGCCAGTCGTAGACGATCGTCGGCTGGCTCAGCTCGGGCTCGACGAAGTGGGAGTAGGCGTGGTCGACGAGCTGAGCCCAGCTGCGGTCCCGCGAGATGTCGACGCCCGCCGCCGTCAGCTTCGCCCGCAGCTCGGCCTCGTCGCGCGTCCAGACCCCGTGCGCGTCGAGCGCCTCGACGAATCGCACCTCCTGCCACTGCGCGAGATCGACGTCAGCGCCGCGGAAGCTCGTCCTCGTCCCGCCGATCGTCGCCTCCGCCGCGTGGACGACGAGCTCCTTGAAGCGCGCGGCCGTGTCCTTGTAGTCCGCATAGGCCTCGTACCACTCGACCTGCGTGAACTCGGGCGAGTGCTTGTACGAGTAGCTCTCGTTCCGGAAGTCCTTCGAGAGCTCGTAGACCTTCTCCAGCCCGCCCACGATGAGCCGCTTGAGGTAGAGCTCGTCGGCGATGCGCAGATAGAGCTCGGCGTCGAGCAGCTCCGAGTGCGTGACGAAGGGCTCGGCGAAACCGCCGCCGTAGCGCGGCTGGAGGATCGGCGTCTCGACCTCGATGAACCCATGCGCGTCGAGGTACGCGCGGGTCGCCGAGACCATTCGCGCGCGCTTGATCGCCTCGTCGCGCGACTCCTCGCTCATCAGCAGGTCGAGGTAGCGCTTGCGGTAGCGGAGCTCCACGTCCTCGATGCCGTGGAACGTGTCGGGCAGGGGCGCGCGGATCCGCGCCAGCACCTCGAGCTCGTCCACCTGTACCGACGGCTCTCCGCGGCGCGACTGGGCCGGCGAGCCCGTCACGCCTACCACGTCCCCGAGATGAAGGTCGAGCTCGCCGGTGCGATCCGCCGGGCAGATCAGCTGGATGCGACCGGTGCGATCGACGAGGTCGAGGAAGACCAGCTTGCCCATGTCGCGGCGAGCCATGACCCGGCCGGCGAGGCGGCGCTTCGTCGCGTCGTCAGTCTCGCCGGGCTCGAGCTGCTCGGCCTCGGCGCGGACGGCCGCGACCTCGTCCCGGTCAGGGAAGCGCTTGGGCGCGGCCATGGCCGCCGAGTCTAGGGAACGCGGCCGCTAGGCGGCCTTCACGTCCATGATCTTGAACTTCTTGGCCCCGCGCGGCGTCGGCGCCTCGACCACGTCGCCCTTCTTGTGGCCCATGATCGCCTTGCCTACCGGGGACTCGTTCGAGAGCTTCAGCTCCGCCGGATCAGCCTCCGCGGAACCGACGATGTGGTACTCGACCGTCTTGTTGGCGCCCATGTCCCTCAGCCGAACCTTCGTCCCGACCGAGACCTCGCCCGAGCGGATCTCCTTCTTCGTGACCACGCGCGCGTTCTTGAGGCGCTCCTCGAGCGTGGCGATCCGCGCCTCGAGGTGGGCCTGGTCGTTCTTCGCGGAGTCGTACTCCGCGTTCTCGGCGATGTCGCCGAACTCCCGCGCGATGCGGATGCGGTCTGCGACCTCGCGCCGCCGCACGGTCGACAGCTCCTCGATCTCGGCTTGGAGCTTCTTGTAACCGTCCGGCGTGAGGATGACTTCCTTCAAAGCGGTCCTCCTGGACCCCGCTGCATAAAACGGCCGGCGGCGACCCGGCCGTCGGCGGGGGCGGATGGTACCCCCGCGATCAACCCTCGTCAACAGGAGGCCGATACCATCGCGCGATGCCCGTGGATCTGCAGGATTCCTGGTCGATCGGCGGCGTCGAGGTTCCCACCCGGATCGTCCTCGCGCCCATGGCCGGCGTGAGCATCCAGGCTTTTCGGCGCCAGGGACGCCGTTTCGGCGCCGGGCTCGTCTGCTCCGAGATGGTCTCCGCGGCCGGGATCGAGCATCGCAACGAGCGCACCTTCGGCTACCTGCGCGTCGCGGCGGACGAGCACCCGCTCGCGATCCAGATCTTCGGCTCGGATCCCCGCGCGATGGCCGAGGCGGGACGGATGGTGGAGGCTGCCGGCGCGGACATCGTCGACATGAACTTCGGCTGCCCGGTGCGGAAGGTGACGAAGACCGGCGCCGGCGCGCACTTGATGGAGGATGCCCCGCTCGCCTGCCGCGTCGTCGAGGCCGTAGCCGCGGCCGTGGAGATCCCCGTGACCGTGAAGATGCGGCGTGGCGTCGCGAACGGCTCGCGCACGTGTCTCGAGCTCGGGCCGCAGCTCGTCGAGGCCGGCGCCGCCGCGCTGACGCTCCATCCGCGCTCGGCGCAGCAGATGTACACGGGCGAGGCCGACCACTCCGTCACCGCGGAGCTTGTCGAGCGCGTGGAGGTCCCGGTGATCGCGTCGGGCGACGTCACCTCCCGCTCCGAAGCGCTTGCCGTGCTCGAGCAGACGGGCGCGGCGGCGGCGATGGTCGCGCGCGCGGCGCAGGGGAACCCATGGGCGCTGCGGGAGATCGCCGAAGGCGATTCGTTCCAGCCCACGCGTGAGGAGGTGGCGGCGGAGCTCGTCGTCTTCATCCGCGAGGCGGTCCGCGAGCTCGGCGAGCAGCGGGCTGCCGGCTTCCTGAAGAAGTTCTACGGCTGGTACCTCGGTCACGGCCGGTTCCCCAAGCCGTTCAAGCAGGAGCTCGTCGAGCTCAGGACGACGGAGGAGGTCGTGACGCGGCTGTTCGCGGCCGCTCCGGAGGCCACGCCGCTCGTCGAGCGGCTCGAGGCGGAGCTCCCGGCCGCCGGGGACGAGGTGCTGCTCGACCGCCTCCCCATCTCGATCTACGGCGGCGGCTGAGCGGGACCTGTCTTTCCTAGTAACAGACTGTTACTAGGTGCTTCTCGGGACGGCATGTCATCGCGAACGACATGGCCTCGGCGGCCAACGGCCAACTTAGTAACAGACTGTTACTTGGGAGGTTGGTTCCGGGCCCAGACGATGCGAAGGCCCTCGAGCGTGAGGAACGGCTCGACGGGGCCGATCGTCCGGGAATGCGGGGCGATCAGGTCGACGAGGCCGCCCGTCCCGATCACCGGCGCCTCCGCGCCGAGCTCGCCTCGGATCGCGTCCACGATCCCGTCCACCTGGCCGGCGAAGCCGTAGACGAGCCCCGACTGCAGGGCGCCGGCCGTCGTCTTCCCGATCACCTGGGGCGGCTCGACGTAGTCAACCTTGACGAGCCGGGCGGCCCGCTCGAACAGGGCCTCCATCGAGACCTCGATCCCCGGAGCCAGAACGCCGCCGACGTACGCCCCGGCCGGCGAGACGACGTCGAAGTTCGTGGAGGTGCCGAAGTCGGCGACGATCGCCGGGGCCCCGAAGAGCTCCTTCGCCGCCACCGCGTTGACGATGCGGTCCGGGCCGACGTCCCGCGGCGCGTCGTGCTCGATCGAGATCCCCGTCCGCACGCCGGGCCCGATCACGAGCAACTCGGCCTTGGCCCAGCGGTCTGCGACGTGCTCGTACTCCGGCACGAGCCGAGGAACCGTCGAGGAGAGGCAGATGCCGTCGATCCTCCCGAGATCGAGGAAGTCCGCGAGCAGCGCGCCGAGCTCGTCGCCCGTCCTCTGCGCCTCGGTCGCGATCCGCCAGCGGTCGCCGAGCTGCGAGCCCTCGTAGAGGCCGAAGACGGTCTGCGTGTTGCCGACGTCGACCGCGAGCAGCATCGCGGCCGGGAAGTTACTCGTCCTCGGGACGGAACGGCTCGCCGATGCGCTCCGCGAGCGCCTCGGCGGTCAGTTGCGGCTCGTCGCCCTCGCCGCGGAGCTCTTCGATCGTGACGTCGCCCGAGGTGAAGACCTTGGCGCGCGGGATGATCCTCGTCGGCCGGTTCTTGTCCCAGACCCAGACGTCCTCGAGCTCGAGCTGGAAGAACGGAAGCCCGCCCGCCGCGTTCGGCGCCGCCTGCTGCACCTCGAGCTTGTTGCAGAGATATGTCGCATCCTGCGTCAGCACGCAGAAGCGGAAGAGCGCGAAGACGGCCTGGTACTCCTTCTTCAGCGCGAGCTCGAGCTCGGCCTCGTATTCGTCGAGATCGTCCAGCTGCGACATCGACGGTCAGTGTACCCCTCTCAATAGGGATTTCACGGCGCCGCGACCCGGCACGACGAGGCCTGGAGCCAGCTCGTCGAGCGGCTCGAGGACGAAGCCCCGATCGTGCAGGCGCGGGTGAGGGACGGTCAGCCCGGGCTCGTCGATCTCCTCCTCGCCGTAGAGGAGAAGGTCGAGGTCGAGCGTCCGCGGGCCGTGCTCTCTGCGGACGCGCACCCGTCCGAAACGCAGCTCAACGGCGAGCAGCCGGTCGAGGAGCTCGCGGGCGGAAAGCGTCGTCTCGAGCTCGACGGCTCCGTTCAGGAAACGTGGTTGCTCCCCCACTCCGACCGGCTCGGTCTCACGCAGGGACGAGACGGCCACCACCGCGACTCCCTCCTCGCTCGCGAGTGCGTCGACCGCTGCGCGCAGCGTGCGCTCGCGGTCGCCGAGGTTCGCGCCGAGGCCGACGTACGCGCGCGTCACGGTCTCGTGACGGTAACGCTTACCGTGCCTTCGAGCCCTGCAGGCCGGACTTCGGGCTTGTCGACGCGCACGCGGACGCGCTCCGGCGAGAAGCGCCGCTCGAGCTCCTCCGCGACTGCAGACGCGAGCGCTTCGAGCAGCGCGTACTGCCTCGCATCCGAGACCTCCTGCACGGCGCGCGCGACCTGGACGTAGTCGACCGCTTCTTCGAGGCGGTCGCTCGTTCCCCGTTCCCCGACCTCGAGCTCGACGTCGAAGACGAAGTCCTGGCCGCGCTCGCGCTCGTCCTCGCGCACGCCATGCCGGCCGAAGACGCGCAGGCCTCGAACCTCGACGGAGATCACGCGACGGCCGCTGCGACGGTCAAGGCGTCGACGTGCGGCCTGACGTCGTGGACACGCAGGATCGTCGCGCCACGCTCGAAGGCGGAGACCGCGGCGGCGACGCTCGCCCCCAGCAGGTCGTCGGAGCCCGTGAGCCGGCGCAGCGAGCTCTTCCGCGAGAAGCCGACGAGCACCGGCCTACCGAGCGCGAGCAGGACGTCGAGGCGGCGGACGAGCTCGAGGTTCTGCGCCACCGTCTTCCCGAAACCGATGCCGGGGTCGAGGCAGATCCGCTCCTCCGCGATGCCCTGCGCGACCGCGAAGGCCAGCCGTTCCTCGAGGAAGGAGGCGACCTCTGCGGCCACGTCGTCGTACCGCGGCTCGTGCTGCATCGTGCGCGGCTCGCCTTGCATGTGCATGAGACAGAGGTAGGCGCCCGACTCGGCGACGACTCCGGCGAGCTCCGGATCGCCACGAAGTGCCGTTACGTCGTTGACCAAGATCGCGCCCCGCTCGAGCGCCGCCTGTGCGACGGGCGCCTTCGACGTGTCGATCGAGAGCGGGAGCTCCCCGCCGAGACGGTCGAGGACGGGCACCACCCGCCTCAGCTCCTCCTCCGCGGAGACCCCGGCGGAGCCGGGGCGCGTCGACTCGCCTCCGACGTCGACGATCGCCGCCCCATGCTCGACCATCCGGCGGACCGCCGACGCCGCGGCGTCGGGATCGAGGTGGACCCCGCCGTCCGAGAACGAGTCGGGCGTCACGTTGACGACTCCCATCACCGACGGCCGCGGCAGCCGCTCCTCGATCGCGATCACGCCGGAAACTAAAGCAGGGGCCGCCCGGTGCCGACATACCCGCTGCGATGATCGACGACCGCCTCCTCGCGCACTGGGAACGGGAAACCGCGACACGGGCCCGGCTGCGGAGCTCGCTGCCGGCCTCCTGGCGCAACGACCCGCGGCCCAACATGGACGTGGTTCGCGAGCTCTACATCGAGGCGATGCTTCGGCTGAAGCAGGAGCCGACGGTACGGCCGGTCGCGATCGGCGACGACGACCGCTAGGGATCGGTCTCGGGTTCCATTTTCGGCAGGTTTCTCCTAAGCTCGCGGGCATGAGGCGCCGGGGCTGCCCGACTCCGCTCGCGGCAGTGCGCGCCGGATCGCGGGCACGGGTGTCAATGCACCGTGCTTCGGTGAGTCTCACGCGGCGCTTAGTAAATAGCGGTAGGTTCCAGCCCTTCGTGCGGAGGGCCGTATGGATCTGGCTGGCGGCAGCGCTGCTGCTCGTCTTCGGTGTCGTGGGCGCGGTGGCCGCGAAGCCCGTGTCCGCAGGTAGGCACGGCAGGCACGCCGGGAAACGGCTTAACGTCGTCCTGATCCTGAGCGACGACGAGCGCTCGGACGGCACCACCGTGATGAAGAACGTCCAGAGGCTGCTCGGCGACCACGGCGTCACCTTCACCGACGCCCATGTGACCACATCGCAATGTGGCCCGTCGCGCGCGAGCATCCTGACCGGACAGTACGCACACCACACCGGCGTCCTCGAGAACTTCGGGCCGCACAGCTACCCCGCCTTCAAGGACGAGTCGAACGACCTCGGCGTCTGGATGCAGCGGGCCGGCTACGAGACCGGTCTCGTGGGCAAGTACGTCAACTCCTATACGGACGCCTACGTCAACCACAAGATCCCGCCGGGCTGGGACGACTGGCAAGTGATGGACAGCATCCCGATGGAGGAGTACTACAACTACTCGATCAACGACAACGGCACTCTCGTCCACTACGGGAAGAAGCCCTCGGACTACTCCACCTCGGTCCTGACCCACAAGGCCGTTCAGTTCATCCACGGAGCTCGCCACCCCTTCTTCCTCTACTTCGCGCCGGTCGCGCCGCACCTACCGGCGATCCCGGCTCCGCGCGACCGGGGGAAGCTGGAGAACATCGCTCCGATCAACTCGCCCAACTTCAACCAGCGCAACATCGGCAAGGAGCCCTGGCGCTTCTGGCACAAGGACCTGCTCAACGCGGCCGCGCGGCTCTACATCAACCACGTCCGCATCCGCCAGGAGGAGTCGCTGCTCGCGCTCGACCGCAGCGTCCGCAGCGTCGTGCAGGCCCTGCGAGAACGTCACGAGCTGAACCACACCGTGATCCTCTATACGAGCGACAACGGCTTCCTCTGGGGTGAGCACCGTCTCGGCGGCAAGGTCTGGCCCTACGAGGAATCCACCCACGTCCCCCTGATCGTCCGGACGCCGTGGACGACGTCGCCCAAGCGCAACAACCAGGCGGTGCTCAACATCGATCTTGCTCCGACCATCAGCGCCCTGGCTGGAGTCACGCCGGGACTGCCCGAGGACGGCCGCAGTCTCCTCCCGTTCCTCCAGGGCAAGCAGGTTCCCTGGCGCCACGCCTTCCTGGTCGAGTATCTGGGCAAGGACCTACTCCACCGCAGCGGTCCACCGCCCTACGTCGCCGTGCAGACGAGGCGAAGCCTCGACGTCGAGTACAGGAACGGCTGGCGCGAGCTGTACGACCTGCGACAGGATCCCTGGGAGCTGAACAACATCGCCGACGACCCGAGCACGAAGGCGCTCCAGATCACGCTCAGTCAGGTGCTGCAGCGGCTCTACAACGCCCCGCCCGGCTAGCCGGCGGCGGTTCGAAGCCGGTTCGGCGCCACAAGGCCCACACAGCCTGGTCCTTCTCCAGGGCAGTCGGCGGGCCATCGGCCCACGCCGTTAGCCACGGAGCGAGAGGGGCGAACCGAGGCTCCGATCGATCCATGCCGCCAGCTGAGCGGCGAACGCCGTCGCTATCTCGTCGGCTGCGCCGGCGGTACTTGCGGACAGGACGAGGCGAGTCGACGGCGAGAGTCGGTCTAGCGCCGGGACTTCAGCACCGACTGGCTGCAGATCGCAAAGACCGCGATGCTCAGGAAGCCTGTCATGTATTGGGGCAGGGTCGTGACCTCTCCTGCCTTGAGGATGTCGTGGAAGAAAAAGAAATCCACGGCGAGAAAGCCCACGATCAGCCCAATGTCCACGGCTCGTCTCACGGCCAAATCGTAGTCGGCCCATCGCAGGCGTCGCCCGGGCCCCGCGTTCCGGAATGACCCCTGACGAACTTCAGTCGGGCTTCAGGAGGTACGCGGGGTCACCCTCCCAGGGCCACCTCACAGAGGTGCTCGGAAAAACGATCACATCAAATAGCTCCGGCCCGACTCCGCTTTCTGCACGGGGTCAATGCTCCCAGAGAGCGCGGCCGCTCAGGCGACCAGAACGTCGCCTGGGCCAGTGTTCCGGAATGACCCCCGAGGCGTTGGGTAGAGGCTGCGATGAGTTTCGGGAACTGACGCAGTCTGCTTCGCGAAGCCCGCCCAACAGAGAGGGTCGAAAGATGAATGACGACAGGGTTCGGAAATCCAACCTGGCCGCGATCACGTGCGAGTCCCGTCCACAGCTGCCTGACGGCTTCCGGCGGACCAGCACCCGGATCGGTGCGGCCCTTGGCGCGGCCCGCACCGGGCTGAGCGTCTACGAGCTGCCTCCTGGCCAGGCAGTCAGCCCCTACCACTACGAAGAGCCCGAGGAGGAGTGGCTCCTGGTCGTCTCGGGCACGCCAACTCTCCGCCACCCAGGTGGCGAGGAGCAGCTCGAACCGTGGGACACGGTCTACTTCCCCTGCGGCCCCGAGGGAGCGCACTTCGTGCGGAACAACAGCGAGCTACCAGCCCGCGTCGCCATGTTCTCTTCTATGGGGGCGACGGCAGGAGCCGTCGTCTACCCGGACAGTGACATGGTCTGGATGTGGACTGACGACGATGCAGTCGACATGGTGGTCGAACGGGGCAGCGCTGTGGACGCCATAGCACCTTGGTCGACGGGCCAAGCTAAGGCCGACCTCGAGACGTGAGCACTCGCCTGCGCCAGCGTCCTCACGCGTGAGCAGAGCCGCGACCGAGGTGTGTGCGAGCTAGCTGTTGGCCGGATCGGGGCCTTGCATGGCCGATCCGGGCAGCGGGAACGGACGCGGCCGCGGGCGCTCGCGCTTCGGCTCCGGCTGGGGCTCCGGCAGCTCCGGCTGCGCGGGGGCCTCTTCCGGGAAGACCGTCCCCTCGTCCTCGCCGGCGAGCAGGCGCTCGAACTGATCCTTGTCGATCGTCTCGCGCTCGATCAGGATCGCGGAGATCTTGTGCAGCTCGTCCATGTGCTCGCGCAGCACGGCGAGCGCGACCTCGTGCGCCTCCTCGATCACGCGCCGGATCTCGTCGTCGATCTCGCGGGCGATCTCCTCGGAGTAGTCGGCCTCCGCGCCGTAGTCGCGGCCGAGGAACGGCTGGTCATGGCCGCGGCCGAGCACGCGCGGGCCGAGCTTCTCGCTCATGCCGAAGCGCATGATCATCTGCTTCGACATCGTCGTGATCTTCTCGAGGTCGTTCGCCGCGCCGGTCGTGACCTCGTGGAAGACGATCTCCTCCGCCGCGCGACCGCCGAGCGTCATCGCCATCTGGTGCATGAGCGCGCTGCGCGTGGTGAGGTACCGGTCCTCGGTCGGCAGCGAGATCGTGAGGCCGAGCGCCTGGCCGCGCGAGACGATCGTGATCTTGTGGACCGGGTCGGTGTGCTCGAGGTAGTGGCCGACGAGCGCGTGGCCCATCTCGTGGTAGGCCGTGATCTTGCGCTCGTGCTCCGAGAGGAGCCTCGCCTTCTTCTCCGGGCCGGCGACGACGCGCATGATCCCCTCCTCCAGCTCCTCCTGCTCGATGATCTTCTTGCCGCGGCGCGCCGCGAGCAGCGCGGCCTCGTTGACGAGATTCGAGAGATCGGCGCCGGTGAAGCCCGGGGTGCCCGAAGCGAGCGTGTCGAGGTCGATCTCCGGCGCCAGCGGCTTGCCCTTCGTGTGCACCTCGAGGATCTTGCGGCGGCCGAGGCGGTCGGGCCGGTCGACGACGATCTGGCGGTCGAAGCGTCCGGGGCGCAGGAGCGCGGGGTCGAGGATGTCGGGCCGGTTGGTGGCTGCGATGAGGATGATGTTGTCCTTCATCTCGAAGCCGTCCATCTCGACGAGCAACTGGTTCAGCGTCTGCTCGCGCTCGTCGTGGCCGCCGCCGAGGCCGGCGCCGCGGTGGCGGCCGACGGCATCGATCTCGTCCATGAAGACGATGCACGGCGACGCCTGCTTCGCCTGCTCGAACAGGTCGCGTACTCGCGAGGCGCCGACGCCGACGAACATCTCCACGAAGTCGGACCCGGAGATGGAGAAGAACGGCACTCCAGCCTCCCCGGCGACCGCGCGCGCCAGGAGCGTCTTACCGGTACCGGGCGGCCCGTAGAGCAGCACGCCCTTCGGGATGCGCGCGCCGAGGGCCTGGAACTTCTTCGGGTTCTCGAGAAACTCCTTGATCTCCTGGAGCTCCTCGACCGCCTCGTCCACGCCGGCCACGTCCTTGAAGCCGATCTTCGGCGCGTCGGGCGTCATCCGCTTCGCGCGCGACTTGCCGAAGCTCATCACCTTCGAGCCGCCACCCTGCACCTGGTTCATCAGGAAGATCCAGAAGCCGAACAGGAGCACGAACGGCAGCAGGCCTGTGAGGATCGACCACCACGGCGACGAACCGACGCCCTTGGAGTTGAAGTTGACGTTGTGCTGGGTCATCAACTTCTCGATCGTGTCCTCCGACTGCGGCGTGGCGTAGTGGAGCGACCACTTCGTGCCGTTGACCGTGGCCGTGATCGACTGCTTGTTCGGGTCGATCGTCACGCCGGGCTGAATCGCGCCCGGGTCGGTCTCGACCTTCTGGATGAAGTCGTAGGTCGAGTGCGCCACCGCCGGCTTGCCATGGCTGCCTAGCGTCTGCAGCGCGAGCCAGACGAGGGCCGCGATGATGACGAGCGGGAAGAGCGCGCTACGGAAGAAGCGATTCACTAAGGCTCCGCGTTGAGGGTACCAGCGGCATGCCCGTGTAACGCCTCCGCGGAGCCTTGGGCTACGCGCCTTCCAGCACGAGCGACTCGTCGAGAACGCCGACGTAAGGGAGATTCCGGTAGCGCTCGCCGAAGTCGAGGCCGTAGCCGATCACGAAACGATTCGGGATCTCGAAGCCCGTGTAACGCACCGGCACGTCGATCTCGCGCCGCTCGGGCTTGGTCAGGAGGGCGCAGACCTCGAGGCTCGCGGGCTCGCGCGCTTCGAGGTTACGGACGAGATACGAGAGCGTCAGGCCCGAGTCGATGATGTCCTCCACCACGAGCACGTGGCGTCCCTCGATGTTGATGTCGAGGTCCTTGAGAATCCGGACTACTCCGGACGAGTCGGTCGAGGCGCCGTAGCTCGAGATGGCCATGAAGTCGATCTCGCACGGCACCGTCAGGTGGCGCATCAGGTCGGCGAGGAAGAAGACGGCGCCCTTGAGAACGCCCACGAGGAGCAGGTCGCGGCCCTCGTAGTCGGCCGAGATCTCCGCGCCGAGCTCCGCGATCCGCCGCTGGAGGCCGTCCTCCTCGATCAGCACCTCGGTCACCGCCCGTTCGAGCTCAGTTGCGGACAGCACTCACCTCCGGGTGCTCGACGATCCCGGGCACGGCCACGACCTCGTCACCGCGCACGACGAGCGGCCACGCCTCCCGCTCCGAGCGCGGCACCTTCGCATCGACGAACACGTCCTGGATCTTCCGCCTCCTACCCGCCAGCCGGTCGCCGGGCTTCCATCCGCGCACTCTAAGCCCTTGAAGCTCCGAGCGGATAGTCCACTCGCCCCACCTGATCTCGCCCGCGAGGTCGACCGGGCCGCGCTCGAGCCAGAGCCGCTCGTGCTCACGCACTGCCTGGAGCCCGCCGCCGAGGTCGACGCGCTTCGATCCGACCGGCGCAGTGAGCAGCTCGGCGAGCGCCGGCGGGAGCGTCGCGCGGGTGTCGAGGGCGCGCAGGAGGTTCTCGTCGGCGGCCGGGTGGAGGCGGCGGAGGAGCGGCAGGATCTCGTCGCGGATCAGGCCGCGCTTCGTGTCGGCGTTGGAGCTGTCGAGACGGAAGTCGAGCCCGGCGGCACGGCAATACGCCTCCGTGTCCTCCCCCCAGAGCGGCAGTAGGGGATGGATGACGCCGTCCTCGGTCCGCGGCGCGATGCCGGTCGCCGCGCCGCGCGAGACGAGCCGGTAGAGGATCGTCTCGACCTGGTCCGACGCCGTGTGGCCGGTTGCGCGCAGCCGCTCGCGGCCCACCGAGCGGCGCTGCTCGCGCAACGCGGCCTCCGAGAGCCCTCCCCCGTCCAGCTCGACCACCTCCGCGCCGAGGACGCCGGCGCAGAACCGCGCGTCCTTGTCGGACTCGGCACCGCGCAGCTTGTGGTTCACGTGCAGGGCGGAGACCCGGTAGCCGAGCGAGCCGAGCAGATGCCACAGGCAGGTCGAGTCGGGGCCGCCCGAGACGAGGCACGTGACCTCGCCGCCGGGCGGGATCAGCTCGTGCTCGCGGACGAAGCGTTCGACGCGGTCGCGCGGCTCCTCCATCCGCCGATTGTGCCGCCTCGCACCGCTGGACGTGGCCGCTGGAGACACGTCCGGTAGCTGCTACCTCCCTCGACCGAGGGAGACGGAGCGGACATGCCCCTCAGAAGACGAGGCTGCGGTACGTCAGCTCGCGGGTCATCCCGACCGAGTCGTAGAGCCGCAGCGCGGGCTCGTTCTCGGGGCGCACGAAGAGACACACCGCCGACACGTGCTCGAGCAGGAGCCGGCACAGGTCGGACAGTGCCCGCCGCCCGTAACCGCGGCGCCGTGCCTGCGGGTCGACCCAGACCTGCTGGAGCTGTACCGCCGCCGGCGTCCAAGCCGACGCCTCGGCCTTGAACCGGATCACGCCCTCCTCGAGCCAGAGCCACGAGCGCCCATCCTCGATCTGCTGCCGCGTCCGCCAGCGGAAGCCCTCGGCGTCGTGCACGAGCGGATCCACTCCGATCTCCTCGCGGTGCGCCTCGGCACACGCCGGCACGAGCAGCTCGAGGTCGGGCAGGCGCGCCGGGCGCAGGCCTGTCCCGCCCGGCTCGGGCGGCTGCCGCAGCGCGTAGACGGGCTGTCCGGGGCGATCGTCGCGGGGCCGCGGCATCCGCCGCTGCGCGGCGTCCCACAGCTCGCCCACGGCGCGCTCCTCCCCGATCACCATCCGCGCCCCGCTTCGAGCCGCGGCATCGGCGAAGGCGGCGCAGCTGCGGCCGGAAGGGACGATGTTGGCGCCGACGTGACACAGGGCTTCGAGCCGTCCGTCCGCTCTCGCGACGGCCGAGAAGCGACCGAGCCCGCGCCGCGCGATGTCCTCGAGGAAGACACGCTCGACCGGCTCCTCGGCGCAGAAGGCGAGCACCTGGTCGAGGGTGGGCAAGAGGGTTTCCGTCACGGCCGAATCTTTCCACCGGGTTAGGGTTGCGCAATGCCGATCCACCTCCGAGCCGAGCCGGGCGACTACGCAGACGCGGTCCTCCTCCCGGGCGACCCGCTGCGGGCGAAGTACATCGCGGAGACGTATTTCGACGACGTGACGCAGGTGAACGACGAGCGCGGGCTGCTGGGCTACACGGGCACCTGGGAGGGGAAGCGCGTCTCGGTCCAGGGGACCGGGATGGGCTGTCCCGGCGCGACGATCGTCTTCGAGGAGCTGATCCAGCTCGGTTGCAAGCGACTGATGCGCGTCGGCACGTGCGGCGGCCTGCAGCCGCACCACGCGCTCGGCGACCTCATCGTCGCGCTGACGGCCGTCCCGGCCGACTCGACGGCGATGCATCTCGTCGGGAACGAGCCGCACTGCCCCACCGCGTCGTGGGACTTGATCCACGGGGCCGTCCATGCGGCCAAGGAGCTCGGCCAGCCGATGCACGTAGGCCCGATCGTCTCGAGCGACGTCTTCTACAACCCGAACGAGGGCCAGTACGAGCGCTGGTCGAGCCGCGGCGTCCTCGGCGTGGAGATGGAGGCATCGGCGCTCTTCACCGTGGCGGCGATCGGGGGGATCGGCAAGGTCTCGGGTGTCCACGGCGGCTGCCTCCTCACGGTGTCGGACATCGTCGTGGAAGGCGTCTTCACCCGGATCACCGACGAGGAGCTGCGGGCTGCGGTCGACCGGATGACGCGGGTCGCGCTCATGACCGTCACTTCCGATTAACGCGCTCTTCCTCGTCAACCCCGCGTCGGACAACGGCGCGACCGGGAAGCGGTGGCCGGAGCTCCGGGAAAGGGCCGCCGAGCTCGGGCTGCGCGGCGACGAGGTGCTGTCGGAGTTTCCCGGGCACCTCGCGCAGGCGGCGGGCGAGGCGCGTGACTCGCTCCTCGTCGTCATCGGCGGCGACGGCACCGTGAACGAGGTCGTGAACGGCGCCGCGGGGACGGATGCCGAGGTCGCGGTGCTCCCGTCCGGCACAGGACAGGACTTCGGCCGCACTCACGGCATCCCGAGCCGCTTCGACGACGCCGTGCGCGTGGCGCTCGGGCGCGAGACGCGGACGATCGACCTCGGCCGTGTCCAGCTCGAGGACGGCACGAGCCGCCTATTCGCCAACGTCGGCTCGGCCGGGATGAGCGGGGCGGTCGCGCGGCGCGCGAACGCGATGACGAAGGCGCTCGGGGGCAGGGCGACGTTCTTCTACGCGCTCACGCGAGAGTTCCTCGCCTGGCAGAACACACGTGTCGTCGTGGAGCTGGACGAAGGCGGGCGGCGGGAGGGGCCGATGCACGACGTGATCGTCGCCAACGGCCGCTGGCACGGCGGTGGGATGAAGCTCGCGCCGGAGGCGCGGCAGGACGACGGGCTCTTCGACCTCGTGCTGATCGGCGACGTGACGAAGCTCGACTTCCTCACCACCGCGCCGAGGCTCTACAGCGGCGGATATCTCTCCCATCCCAAGGTGGAGCTGCTGCGGTCGGCGACCGCAGCGATCAGCGCAGCCGAGCCGCTGCCGCTCGAGGTCGACGGGGAGCCGATCGGGACGACACCCGCCCGCTTCGAAGTCGTCCCGTCGGCGCTGCGGCTGCGGGTCCCTGCTGCTTAGGCTCGCGTCAGCCGCCGCCGCGGCGTTCGGTGCGCTGGCGGGCCTCGTCGCCTCGGGAGCAGCTACGGGCCTCGACCAGTGGGCCGTCGAGCATCTGATGCCGCTGGCCGGCCGGGCTGGCGGTCCGTCGACGACGCTCGAGTCGGTCGTGCCTCTTCTCCACGCTCCGTTCCACCCGGTCGGTGTCGCCGTCGCCGAGATCGTGACGCTGCCCGGCCAGGTCGTCCTCTCGTTCCTGCTCGTCGTCGCGGCGGCACAGCGGCTGCGAGCGCGCGGACGGATCGAGGCTGCCGCATGCTGGGTCTCGGCGTGGTTGCTCGCGACCGCGATCGAGGTCGCGTTCCGGCATGGGCTGAGCCGGCCGGCGCTCTACCGGCACGGCGTGCACCTCGTCGGGTTGGACATGTCGTGGCCGAGCGGGCACACGCTCCGCTCCGCCCTCGTCGCAGCGGCTCTCGCCACCGCGTGGCCGCGCCTGCGCCCTCTGCTCGCGCTCTGGCTCGCGGCCGTGGTCGTCCTGCTCGAGCTGGCCGGCTTCCATACGCCGACCGACATCGCCGGCGGGTTGCTCCTCGCGGTGGTCGCCGCCGGCGGGGCGATCGAGCTGGAGCGGTCAGGTCTTCTTCGGCGAGCCGCCCTTCGCCGCACGCGAACCGGTACCTGACGACGCGCTGCCTGAGGGCTTCGCCAGCGAGTCGACCCGCTTCTCGAGCGTGCTCAGCCGCCGCTCGAGCTCCTCGAAGCCACGCGTCCGGCGCTGCAGCTCGTCGACCCGGTCGCCGAGCCCCTTGAGCGCCTGGAGGACACGGTCGGCTCCGGGCGCCTCCGCGAGCCGCTGGACGGCCTCCTCGCTCAGGTCGGCGAGCCGCCCCAGCAGATCCTGTCTCCGTTCAGCCATCGCTCCTCCTTGGTCGTCGACTCGACGATATCGGGCGAACCCGCCACACCGTCCAGCGGCGGCCGAAACGGAATCATTCCTCGGCGTGAAGAATCGCAATCGCTTCGCGAAGGACGCCGCTCTGATCAGCGTTCAGCTCGATGGCCGTCCGAGCGAACCCGGACTGGGACATGGTCGCCCGGATCAGCGCGGCGGCACTGACCGCGCCGCGCTTGGGGACGAGTCGCCAGATGAGGTCGTAAATCCGTCGCGGATCCTCGTCGACGACGATCACGGTCTCGCCGTCGTCGAGCGTGAAGCGAATCGACTCCTGCATGGGAGAAATATCGCATACCGTTGCGTCCGTCGCTTTCTGCCAGACGCTGCACGCTCAGGTCGAGATACTGAACGCCGATGGACGGGTTCACGTTCTCGGTCCCGGTGCGCGTGCGCTTCGCCGACACCGACGCGCAGGGCATCGCGCACAACTCCACCTACCTCGTCTGGTTCGAGGTCGCGCGTGTCGAGTACTTGCGTGCGTTTGCGGGCGGCTACCAGGCCCTTCGCGACCGCGGCATCGAGGCGATCGTCCTCGAGTCGCTCTGCCGCTACCGGATCCCGGTCCGGTTCGATGACGAGCTCGTCGTCAACACGCGCTGCGTGGGGCTGCGCGGCGCCCGCTTCCGGTACGAGTACGCGATCGTGCGCGGCGAGGAGATCGTCGCCGACGGCCACACCGAGCACGCGTGCGTCGATGCGACGACACTCCGGCCGACGCGGGTTCCCGAGTGGCTCGCAGAGGCGATCCGAGAGGCCGAGGCGCCCTAGGGCGTGAAGATCTCGCGCGCGATCACGAGCCGCTGGATCTGCGACGTCCCCTCGTAGATCTGGAACAGCTTCGCGTCGCGCATGAGCTTCTCGACCGGGTACTCCTTGATGTAGCCGTAGCCGCCGAGCACCTGGACCGCGTCGGTCGTCACCTTCATCGCCGCGTCGGCGGCGAACCGCTTCGCGAAGGAGGAGTAGAGCGTCGCCTCGCGACCCAGGCCCTGATCGAGCATCCACGCGGCCTGCCAGCAGAGGAGCCGTGCAGCCTGGATCTCGGTCGCCATGTCAGCGACCATGAAGCCGACCGCCTGGTGCATCGCGATCGGCAGGTCGAAGGTCACGCGCTCCTTCGCGTACTCGAGCGCATGCTCGTACGCGGCTTGCGCGACGCCGACGGCGCCGATCGCCGTTCCCGGCCGGGTGAAGTCGAGCGTCGCCATCGCGATCTTGAAGCCGTCGCCTTCCTCGCCCAGACGGTTCTCTGCCGGCACCCGAACATCGTGGAGCGCGAAGGCCGACGTGTCGGTGGCGCGCTGGCCCATCTTCTCGAGGTGCTTCTCGATCATGACGCCGGGCGATCCCATCTCGACGACGAACGCCGACATCCCGCGGCGGCCGGCGCCGGGATCCGTCTTCGCGAACACGACGGCCCACTCGGCGTACCCGGCATTCGTGATGAAGGTCTTCGAGCCGTTGAGGACGTACTCGTCTCCGTCTCGCACCGCGGTCGACCGCAGGGCGGCGACGTCGGAGCCCGCGCCCGGCTCCGAGAGCGCGAACGAGCACAGGATCGGCTGCTCGACGAGCGGGGGCAACCAGCGGGCCTTCTGCTCGGGGGAGCCGAAGATGAGGACCGGACCGGCACCGAGCCCGTTCGCCGTGATCGACGTCCCGATCCCGGAGCAGCCGCGGTAGAGCTCCTCGCCGACGAGCAGGCCGTCGAAGGCCCCGAGCCCGAGCCCGCCGTACTCCTCGGGAACGTGGACGTTCATCAGGCCGAGCTCGTGCGCTTGCGCGACCAGCTCCGCCGGGTGCCGCATCTCGGCGTCGTAGTCGGCCTCGTGCGGCCGGATCTCCCGCTCGGCGAACGTGCGCGCGAGCCGGCGCAGCTCCTTCTGCTCGTCGGTCAGTGCGAAGGAGACGCCCGCCGCAGTGCCCTCGTCGATCGCAACCATCAAGCCCTCCACGGCCTTGATTGACTAGTCAGTCAACGATACTCGCTGAACCGGGAACCGGCTAGGAGGGCCTGGCGGGACGGTGCTCGTCGCAGGGTGCGATGGGCGCGCCGAGGCAAGGACGCAGTAAGCGCCGAGAGCGGTGTCCTATCGGCGCGACCGAGGACGCAGCAGCCGGCGCAGCCCTGTGGCACAGCCACTGTTTCGCCAAGCCCTCCTGCACCCGTACGATTGGCGCATGGCGACGACCGCGAAGAAGACGGCACTCGACCCGAGCGACTTCCTTGCGCTCGACGCTCTTCTGAACGACGAGGAGCGCGCGATCCGCGACACCGTGCGCCAGTTCGTCTCGGACCAGGTCAAGCCGTACGTCGGCGAATGGTTCGAGCGCGGCGAGGTGCCCGACGAGCTGATCCCGGAGCTCGCACGGCTCGGACTGTTCGGGATGCACCTCGAGGGCTACGGCCTGCCGGAGGCGAGCTCGGTCATGTACGGGCTGGTCTGCCAGGAGCTCGAGGCAGGCGACGCCGGCATCCGCAGCCTCGTCTCGGTGCAGGGCTCGCTCTCGATGTACGCGATCTGGCGGTGGGGATCCGAGGAGCAGAAGCAGCGCTGGCTGCCGCCCATGCACGCCGGCGAGAAGATCGGCTGCTTCGGCCTGACCGAGCCCGACGCGGGCTCCGATCCCGGCTCGATGCGGACGACGGCGAAGCGCGACGGCGCGGACTGGATCCTCAACGGCTCCAAGATGTGGATCACGAACGGCTCGATCGCCGACGTCGCCGTGGTCTGGGCCCGCACGGACGGCGGCGAGATCAACGGCTTCCTCGTCGAGAAGGAGATGCCCGGCTTCGAGGCGCCCCTCATGCACCACAAGATGTCGCTGCGGGCGTCGGTCACGTCGGAGCTCGTCCTGCGCGACGTGCGCGTGCCCGAGGAGAACCGCTTCCCGGAGATCTCGACCCTGCGCGGGCCGCTCTCCTGCCTCAACGAGGCGCGCTTCGGGATCGTGTTCGGTGTGGTGGGCTCGGCGCGCACGTGCCTCGAGACCGCGCTCGACTACTCGAAGGAGCGGATCGTCTTCGACAAGCCGATCGCCGGCTACCAGCTCACGCAGCAGAAGCTCGCGGAGATGGCCCTCGAGGTGAACCGAGGCGCGCTCGTCGCCCTCCATCTCGGGCGCATGAAGGACGAGGGAACGCTCCGTCCCGAGCACGTCTCCATGGGCAAGATGGGCAATGTGCGGGGCGCGCTCGAGGTGGCCCGTACCGCGCGCTCGATCCTGGGCGGCAACGGGATCACGCTCGAGTACCCGGTGATCCGCCACATGAACAACCTCGAGACCGTGCTCACGTACGAGGGCACGCACGAGGTGCACACGCTCTCGGTCGGCAAGGCGCTGACCGGCGAAAACGCGTTCCGCTAGGAGCTAGGCGAGGCCCGGCCCTTCGGGGGCGGGCAGCGGGCTCTGGGGAAGACCTTCGCGCGGCTCGCCTTCGTTGTACGCCGACGGTGCGATGTCGTTCGGGCCGTCGGGGTAGAAGACGCTCGCGAGCCGCTGGATGTGGTGCCGTCCCGGCCCCAGCTCGTACTGACCGCCGCCGTACATCGAGATGCCACGCTCTTCGCACGCCTCGATCGTCTCGAGTAGCTCGCGCACCGGCCCGAAGCGCGACGGCTTGACATTGAGCCAGCGTGGCTCGAGGGGTAGCGAGTCGAGGTCGTCCAGCGAGTGGACGGGAGCGTCGAAGCTGAGACGATCCTCTGCGCCGGCGAGCGCCTCGCGCAGGCCGTCCTCGAGCCAGGCATCCTCGATGATCGCGTCCGGGAGCTCCTCGACGACTGCGCGATAGAGCTCGGGGTCCGGCGCAAGATCGACGCTCGTGCCCTGGTAGTACGCCTTGAGGTCCACGACCCGGACGCGGTCGAGCTCGCGCAGCTCTCGGAGCAGCTTCCGGTCCCAGTCCTTCTCCGCGTCGAGCTTGAACTCGAGCTCGGGCGCGACGGCGAGCCAGCGCTCCGGAGCCGCTCGGGTCGAGACGACGAAACGCGAGGGACGCTCCTTGCGTCCGAGCGCCTCCCCGAGCCCGAGCTCGTTCTGCCGGAGCGCGAGATCGAGGGCGGCGCTCTCGAAGGCCCAGCGTCGATAGCCCTCGCCCAGCTCCTCGAAGTCGTCGAGCCGGTGGGAGAAGTCCTCGAGGCTCCACGTTCCCGCGAGCATGAGCTCGTCCGGCACGCCGTCGTGCAGCTCGGCGTCGTACGTGACGTCCTCGCCCTCCCCGCTCGCGCCGTCGCCCTCGAGGACGACCGTCGTCGTCACACGCGTCCAGCCCGAGGGCGTCGCCGACTCGCGGCGCTGCAGCCGGTAGTCGTCGACCCGCAGCTCGAGATCGGCCAGGGCTTCCCAGAGCGCCATACTCCCCGAGCATATGAGGCGGAGCCTCGTCGCCACCACCGTGACCGCGCTCGCGCTCTCCGTGCCCGCAGCCGCAGGCCTCCCGAAGGCGGGGGCGCTCGCGCCCGGCCGGTCGCTCGGCGGCGTGCGGCTCGGCGAGACCCAGCAGGCCGTCCGCGCCACGCTTGGGACCTTCTATGGGAAGTGCCGCGGCTGCCCCCGCCGGACGTGGTACTTCACCTACGGGCCCTTCGACAAGCATGGGCTCGCGGTCGAGCTCGCCCACGCGCGCGTCTCCGCGGTCTACACGCTCTGGAGGCCTGCCGGATGGCACGCGCCGCACAAGCTCGGCTTCGGCTCGTCGGCGCTCGCCGTGCACAACCTCACCCGCGCGGTGCATACGGTGACCTGCCAGGGCTACGACGCGCTCGTACGCGACTCCGGGCACACGCGCACGGCCTACTACCTCTTGGACGGACGCCTTTGGGGCTTCGGTCTCTTCCCTCGCGGAGCGTCTCCCTGTCGATGAGCATCGAGCTAGAGGACGTCGAGCGCGCCGCAGAGCGCCTCGCCGGCGTTGCCCACCGCACGCCCGTCCTCACGTCCCGGACGCTCGACGAGCGCACCGGCGCGCGCATCCACGTGAAGGCCGAGTGCTTCCAGCGCGGCGGGGCCTTCAAGTTCCGCGGCGCCTTCAACAAGATCTCGTCCCTCGACGAGGACGCGCTGCGACGCGGCGTTCTCGCCTACTCCTCCGGAAACCACGCGCAGGCCGTCGCGATCGCGGCCGGTCTCCTCGGCTCGCGAGCGACCATCGTCATGCCCCAGGACGCGCCGACCGCCAAGCTCGATGCGACCCGCGGCTACGGCGCGGAGGTGGTGCCGTACGACCGCTGGACGGAGAACCGCGAGGAGATCGGCGCCCGGCTGGCGGCCGAGCGTGGGCTCGAGCTGGTGAGGCCGTACGACGACCCGCTCGTGATGGCGGGCCAGGGCACGGTCGCGCTCGAGCTGGTCGAGGACGCGCCGGAGCTCGACCTGCTGCTCGTGCCGATCAGCGGCGGCGGGCTCATCGCGGGCTGCGCGACGGCCGCCAAGGCGCTACGGCCGGAGATTCGCGTCGTGGGAGTCGAGCCGGAGGCCGGCGACGACACCCGCCGCTCCCTGGCCGCCGGCGAGCGCATTCGCCTCGACGTCCCACGCACGATCGCCGACGGGCTGCAGGCGACGGAGCCCGGCGAGCTGACGTTCGAGATCAATCGGCGGCTGGTGGACGAGGTCGTCACGGTCGCCGACGAGGAGATCGTCGAGGCGATGGTCTTTCTCTTCGACCGTCTGAAGCTCGTCGCGGAGCCGAGCGGGGCCGTCGGGGTGGCCGCGCTCCTCACCGGGAAGCTCGACGCGCGCGCGAGCTCGGTCGGGGTGGTCCTCTCGGGCGGCAACGTCGGCGCTGCGCGCTTCGCGGAGCTCGTTGCTAGGGCTCCTGCAGGCCGCCCAACGTGACCTCGAGCAGCGTCTGCTCGGCCGTGGCGACGTCCGCCTCCTCGGCCGGCAGGCGCCCGAGCACCCACGCCGTCAAGAGCTCGTCGATCGAGCCGTAGACGACAGCGGCTGCGAAGCGCGGGTCGACGTCCTTCCGGAATTCGCCGCGCTCGATGCCACGCGTGATCACCCGCTGGATCGCGTCGATGGGCTGCGTGAGCTCGCCGATCCTCTCGGCCAGCTCCGGGCTGCGGCCGAACTCACGGATCACGACGCGCACGACGTCCGGCAGGTGGAGCCAGGTGCGCAGGACGATGGTCGCGATGTGGCGGAGCTGGTCCGCCGCCGGCTCGTCGGTCTCCTCCACGTTCGTGATCCGCGCGAGGAGGACGCTCCAGTTCTCGTGGAAGACGGCCTCGAGCACCTGGTCCTTCGACTTGAAGTAGTGGTACAGCAGCCCGTGCGCGACGCCCGCCTCCTCGGCGATGTCGCCCACCCGGCTCGCGTGGAATCCCTTACGCGCGAAAACGCGCACCGCGGCGTCGAGGAGCTGCCGCCGCTTGTCCTCCAGCGCTGCCGACTTCTCGGCCAAAGCCGCAGAAGCCTACTCGGGCTTCTGCCTGTCTGTCAGCGGCGGAGGTGGTGGCGCGGCGAGATCCTTGACCGCCCCCGCGACCCTCCCGACTGCCTGCTGCAGCTCGCTGGGAATGATCCAGACCTTGTTCGACTCGCCCTGTGCGATCAACGGCAGCGTCTGGAGATACTGGTATGCAAGCAGCTCGGCATCGGGCTTCCCCTCGTGGATCGCCTGGAAGACGGTCTCGATCGCCTTCGCCTGCCCGTCGGCCTGCAGCATCGTTGCCTGCTTCTGGCCCTCGGCACGCAGGATCGCTGCCTGCTTCTCACCCTCGGCCTGCAGGATCTGCGACTGGCGAGCTCCCTCTGCCTGGAGGATCGTGGCGCGCTTCTCCCGGTCGGCTCGCATCTGCTTCTCCATCGAGTCCTGGATCGAGGCCGGCGGGTCGATCGCCTTCAACTCGACGCGGTTGACGCGGATCCCCCATTTCCCGGTCGCCTCGTCGAGGACGCCGCGCAGCTGCCCATTGATCTCGTCGCGCGAGGTGAGCGTCTTCTCCAGCGCCATGCCGCCGATCACGTTGCGGAGCGTGGTCACGGTGAGCTGCTCGATCGCCTGAATGTAGTTCGCGATCTCGTAGGTCGCGGCCTTGGCGTCGTTGACCTGGAAATAGATGACCGAGTCGATGTTGACCACCAGGTTGTCCTCGGTGATCACTGGTTGCGGCGGGAACGAGACGACTTGCTCGCGCAGGTCGATCAGCGGGCGCACCCGGTCGATGAACGGGACGACCATCGCGAGGCCGGGGGTGAGCGTGCGCGAGTAGCGGCCGAGGCGCTCGACGACGGCCGCGCGGGCCTGCGGGACGATGCGGATCGTCCGCGCCAGGATGACGAGGACGACCACGGCGACGATGACGATGACGATCAGGGCGACCATGCGGGATTCCAGCTCCTATCTGTAGACGAGCGCCGTGGCGCCCTGAATCTGCGCGATCTCGACCTCCGTGCCGACGTCGAAGGCCTCGTCGGGCACGTAGGAGCGGGCGCTCCACTCCTCCCCTCCGATCTTGACTCGGCCGCTGTGGCCATCGACTCGCTGGAGGACGATCCCCTTCGCGCCCTCGAGCGCTGCGGCGCCGGTCCGGATCGCCCGCGGCATCGTCAAGTGGGCCCGGGCGATCGGACGCAGGAGGCCGACCGCCGCAAACGAGCCGGCGCCGAAGACGACGATCTGCACCCAGAGGGCGCCACCCGCTGCGGCGGTCACCGTCGCGGCGAGCGCGGCGAGAGCGATCGGGCCTAGAAAGAAGAGCCCCGGAGTGAAGATCTCGCCGACCGCGAGAAGAACGGACACGATGGCCCAGGCAACCCACGCGGGCATGCCGACAGATTACGCCTCTCCAGATCGGTGCGGCGGCGTATCCTGAACGCATCATGAAGCGGGCGCTGCTGGTGGTGCTGGTGGGGCTTGCCTCGCTCGTCCTCGTCGGCGGCGCCGGCGGGTCGACGTCGAAGCCGCGCGTGCTCGCGATCACGTTCGGGCCCGATCTCGAGATCAACCCGGTCACGCAGGGCTATCTCACGAGCAAGCTCTCGGCTGCGGCGAACGACCACTACGACGCCGCAGTGATCCTCCTAGACACGCCCGGCGGGCTCTCGACCTCGATGAAGACGATCTACCAGGCGGAGCTGAGCGCACGGCTGCCCGTCATCGTCTACGTCTCGCCGGCAGGCTCCCGCGCCGCTTCGGCCGGCGTCTGGGTCTCACAGGCCGCCGACGTGCTCGCCATGTCGCCTGTCTCCAACATCGGCTCCTCGACGCCGATCGAGGGGAACGGCCAGAACCTCGGCTCCGACCTGCGCCGCAAGGTGATCAACGACGCCGTGAAGTCGCTGACCGCACTCGCGCAGGCGCATCACCGCAACACGAAGTGGCCGGCAAAGGCCGTGCGGGTCGCGTCGAACCTCACCGCGCAGGAGGCGTTGCGGATGCACGTGATCGACGTCATCGCGCCGACGCTGCCCGCCCTCCTCAAGAAGCTCGACGGCTACCACACGAAGGACACACAAAGGCCCTTCACCCTCCATCTCGCCGGAGCGCAGATCGTGACGGTCAAGCCCGGCTTCTTCACGCGCTTCCTGAACACGATCATCGACCCGAACCTGATCAGCATCCTCTTCCTGCTCGGGCTCGTGGGCCTCATCTTCGAGGTGCTCCATCCAGGCATCGTGCTGCCGGGAGCGCTCGGCGCGGTCTGCCTCGTGCTGGCGCTGTACGGGTTCTCCGTCCTCACCCCGAGCTGGGGAGGGCTCGCGCTCATCGTGCTCGGCGTCGCCCTGCTCGTCATCGACCTCCACGCGCCGACCCACGGCGTGCTGACGATAAGCGGGCTCATATCGCTCGGCTTCGGCCTGGCGCTGCTGTTCCAGAACCAGCCTGCGGTCTACCACGTCAACGAATGGCTGGTCCTCGGCATCGGGAGCGCCATAGGCGCGTTCTGGGTCTTCGCCACCGGCAAGGCGCTCGCTGCTCGGCGCCGGCCCGTGGCCACTGGCGTGCAGACGATGGTGGGCCAGATCGCGAAGGTGCGAGCCCCCGGCCTCGTCTTCGTCGACGGCGCGCTCTGGCAGGCACATGCCGCAGACGACTCCGAGCTCGTCCCCGGCGAGGAGGTCAGGGTGCAGGCGGTCGACGGGCTCCAGTTGACGGTAGGGAAGTAGGAGTAGGATCGGGTCGTGCTCGGTTTCGTGCGCGTCCTGAGGGAGTACGAGCGGGCGGTCTTCTTCCGCTGGGGCCGGTTGCTCGATCCGCCGCGCGGTCCCGGCCTCGTCTGGAAGATCCCGATCGTCGACCAGCTGGTGAAGGTCGACTTGCGCACGATCACGCTCAACATCCCCCCGCAGGAGGTCATCACCAAGGACAACGTCCCGGTGCGGGTGAACGCGGTCGCCTACTTCAAGATCGTCGGCCCGAAGAGCGCGATCGTGGAGGTCGAGAACTTCATGGTGGCGACGTCCCAGATCGCGCAGACCACCTTGCGGTCGGTGCTCGGGCAGCACACGCTCGACGAGCTGCTGTCGGAGCGGGAGAAGATCAACGAGATCCTGCAGGGGATCATCGACGAGGCCACCGGCCCCTGGGGCATCAAGGTCTCGATCGTCGAGGTGAAGGACGTCGAGATCCCGAGCGGTATGCAGCGCGCGATGGCGCGGCAGGCGGAGGCAGAGCGCGAGCGGCGCGCCAAGATCATCAACGCGGAGGGCGAGTTCCAGGCGGCGGAGAAGCTCAAGGACGCAGCCGTCGTGATCGAGGAGCACCCGATCGCGCTGCAGCTGCGCTACCTGCAGACGCTGCTCGAGGTCTCGAGCGGCAGCACGTCCACGATCATCTTCCCGGCGCCGATCGACCTCCTCAAGCCGTTCTTGGAGCGCGCCGAGAAGAGCTAGAGCCCGAGCAGCGCCGCGAGCTCGCCGAGCGACTCGATCCGCTGCTCGAACTCCGGATGTGCTCCCTCCCGGTCGAGGAGGACGGCCCGCATGCCGAGCGCGAGCGCACCTTCGACGTCGTCGGCAATCGTGTCGCCGACCATCGCAGCCTCGGGCGGCTCGACTCCCAGCAGGTCGAGCACGGCGCGGAAGATCGACGAGTGCGGCTTCGTGCGGCCGTGGTGGAAGGAGCTGATTCCGGCATCGACGTCGAGCCCGTGGTGGCGGGCGAACTCGTGCACGTCGCGTGCGGAGTTCGAGACGAGCCCGATGCGGAGGCCCGCGGAGCGGAGCGCGGCGAGCGCGTCCGGCACGTCGTCGTACAGCTCGAAGTTCTCGTGGCGCTCCCAGGCGCGCGTGATCTCGACGGCGCAGGCGTAGGCCGAGTCCGCATCCCCGCCCATCCCGCGGACGATCCGCTCGGTAAAGCGGAACCAGATCTCGTCGTCGTGCTCGAGCTCGGGATGGCGGTGGAGGTCGACGAGGGCGGCGTCTCGCGCCGCCTCGTAGCGAGCGGGGTCGAGGTCGAGCCCGTGGCGCTCGCCGGCGCGGACGTAGCCCCCCGGCCCGAGCTCCGGCCCGGGCCGCGCGAGCGTGAAGTCCACGTCGAAGAGAACCGCCCTGAGCATCGCTCGCTACCCTATGGCGCTGTCTCGGGGTGTGGCGCAGCCTGGTAGCGCGCTCCGTTCGGGTCGGAGAGGTCCCCAGTTCGAATCTGGGCACCCCGATATCTCCCGAGTCCGAAGGAAGGGGATCGTGGGGGAACCATGGGTTCCCCCACGTTGAGGCGGGTAGCGCGCTCCGTTCGGGTCGGAGAGGTCCCCAGTTCGAATCTGGGCACCCCGATTTGGGAGAGCCGCGGATCGCGTCCGCGGCTCGTTTCACTTTCTGCGCAGGCTCGTCGCGGATCGGCCCGTACGCTCGGTTCCATGCCGCGCCCTTTGCGCGACCAGTCGGCCGGCATCCGGCACATCCTCTGTCGTGGCAACCGGCGGCAACCGGTCTTCCTCGACGAGGCAGATCGGCAGCGCTACCTCCGGCTGGTCGAGGAAGCCTGCGCGCGCTACGGCTGGAGCATGAGCGGCTACTGCCTGATGCGCAACCACGTGCATCTCGCGGTCGTCGTCCCGGCGGGAACGATCTCTCGCGGGATGCAGTGGCTGAGCGGGCGGTACGGACAGCTCTTCAATCGGCGCCACGCCGAGACGGGCCATCTCTTCCAGGGACGATTTCGGGCCGAGATCGTCGAGGACGAGGCGTACGCCCTCGAGATCGTCCGCTACGTCGATCTCAACCCTGTGCGAGCGGGCGTCGTCCGGCGGCCGTCGGATTGGACATGGAGCAGCCACCGAGCACTGGTCGGTCTCGAGGCGCCCCGACCGTTCCACGACCTCGAAGGCACATTGCGGCTGTTTTCCTCGAGCCGTGACAGCGCTCATGCTCACTACGTTAAGTACGTAGCCGAGCGCCTTCGACCCTCCGAATCGCCCAAAAGGGACAGGTCCTCCAGCCGCGCCCGGGGTCAGACCCCGGGCTAATGGCCGTTTTGGCCATAGGCGTGCGCCCTTTTTCGGCTTCAGGCGTAGTTCGCCCGGAGCCAGCGGAGGCGCTCGTCGAGCACGGGCCCGAGTTCGGGGCGGCGAGGCAGCGCGATCATGAACGACGCATAGATCCACGCCGCGTAGACGGGGAGGCACTCCTCGAGCAGGTCCGAGTCGTGGTCGCCATAGGCCTCTAGCGCGATGCGGGACGCGTCGTCGTCCCGGACCCGCGCCGAGAGCGCGAGCGCCGCGAGGTCGAACTCGAGCGGCCCACGACAGGCCGTCTCGAAGTCGTGCCAGAGCGGACCGGGCAGGCAATTCGCCATGTGCGCATCGCCGTGCAGCGCCTGCGTCTGGCCGCCCGGCCGCCGCAGGCCGAGCTCGCGCACGAGCTCGACGTCGGCGGACGGCTCGAGACTGTCGGTGATCCGGGCCAGATCGTCGGTGTGGAGGGACGGCAACTCTCCTTCGTAGTCGGCGAGCGCGTCGTGGATCTCGCGGAGCCCCTGGCCGGCCGCAACGGGCTCGACCTCGCGGCGCGGTTCCACGTACTGCCAGAAGGTCACCACGTGCCCACCATGCCGGTACGGGCCGGGGTCGAGCAGCTCGGAGGGCCGGACGACCGGCGCGTCGGCGCGGGCCGCATGGGACGCAACGGCCAGCTCGCGGATCACGTCGTCCTCCGGCGGCCCTTCCGGATACGGCCGGCCGCTCGAGACGCGCGCGACGAGCGGCAGCGGGCGCAGGTGGGCGAGCACGTGCCACGCGTCGCGAAGGACGACCGGGTCGTCGCTGCGCAGGCCGTGCTCCGCGGCCACCTCGACGGCCGCCCGGACCGCGCTCTCGCTCATCCGAACCCATACGTGCCGGGAAAGCGCGCGGCGAGGAGACGGACGAGCAGCGCGACGGGAAGGCCGACGACGTTGAGGTAGTCGCCCTCGATCCGCTCGACGAGAGCCGCACCTTGCCCCTGGATCGCGTAGCCACCAGCGCGTCCCTCCCACTCGCCGCTCGCCACGTACCACGCGACGTCGCGCGGAGTCAGCTCTCGAAAGGAGACGTGCGTCACCTCGCGGTACACCTCCTCCCACGCCGGGGTGATCAGCGCCAGGCCGGAGACCACCTCGTGCGTCCGCCCCGCGAGGCTCTCGAGCATCTCCTCCGCCTCCGCGGGGCCGGCGGGCTTGCCATAGACGCGATCGGCGCAGACGACCTCGGTGTCGCAACCGAGCACGGGGCGACCGTCGGCCTCGGCGAGCACCGACCGCGCTTTGCCGAGCGCGTGCGCGACCGGATCCTGCTCCGTCTCCTCGTAGCGCGGCGTTGCGACCTCGAACGGGATGCGGATCTGCTCGAGGATCTCCCGCCGCCGGGGCGAGGTCGACGCTAGGAGGAGCGGCGCTGCAGGCGCGCTCGCCATATTTCCTCCGCGGGCCACTTCCGCGCCCACTCCGGGCTCACGTAGTCGTAGCGCACGTGGCTCTCCGCGTCTGCCGGCGCCTGGATCTCGATCAGGTCGAGGATCTCGAAGCCGTTGGCCCGCAGGAGCCGGATCCACTCGCCATGCGGAAGGTGGTACTCGATGCCGCTGTCGGGCCACTGGAAGCGGTACATCCCGAACTGCGGCCGCTGCAGCGTCTCCACTGCCGGAACGTCCTCATCCGGCGAGCAGAGGATGACGAGCGTCGAGTTGCGGAGGAAGACGAGCTCGCCGCCGGGGCGGAGCAGCCGTGCGGCCTCGGGGATCCAGCGGTACGGGTCGGCCCAGATCGAGGCTCCGTACTCGGAGACGACGAGATCGAACGAGCCGTCCGGGAGCGGCACCTCCTCGCCGAACCCCTCCATGAGCTCGAGCCCGAGACCGAAGCGCTCGTTACAGCGGCGAGCCGTCTCGAGCTGGGCGGGCGTGGGGTCGACTCCGACGACCCGCGCTGCGCCGGCCTTCTTGAGCCAGGCGCCGAAGTAGGCCGTGCCGCAGCCGAGCTCGACGATCTCCTTGCCGGCCACGTCCGGTAGTGCGTGCACCTCGGATTCGGGAACCTTCCAGATACCCCAGGTGACCTCGACTTCGGCCCAGGACTGCTCGGCGCGTGCGTCCGTGTACTCGGCGTTCGCGCGCGTCCAGACCTCGACGTTCGGCTCAGGCACCGAACCAGAGAGCGATCTCGCGCTCCGCCGACTCGGCGGAATCCGAGCCGTGCACGAGGTTGTCGGGCATCGAGGAGGCGAGGTCGCCGCGGATCGTCCCCGGAGCGGCGTTCGCAGGATCGGTCGCGCCGATCGTGGCGCGCATCGTCGCAATCGCTCCTTCGCCCTCGACGACAAGCGCCCAGGTCGGCCCCGAGGTGATGAACTCGACGAGCTCGCCGAAGAACGGCTTCTCGCGGTGCTCGGCGTAGTGCTCCTCCCCCAGCTCGCGACCGGCGGTGACCAGCTTCGCCTCGCGGATCTCGAAGCCGCGCGCCTCGATCCGCTGGAGGATCTCTCCGGCGAGCCGACGCCGCACCGCGTCCGGCTTGATCAGGACAAGGCTCCGCTCGACGGCCACTAACGGATCGTCCTGCGCGCCCGCCGCGTCCCGAGCGCCGGCGGAGCGCCCGGCACCGCCGGCTCGATGGGCGTCTCGCAATACGGGCACACCTGCCAGATCGGCTCGAGCGGGGCGCCGCAGCTCACGCACGCCTGCTTGAGCTTCGTCGTGCACACGGGACAGACGAGATAGCCCGAGTCGACTTCGGCGTGGCAGACCGGGCAACGGAGGTCGACCGCGACGATGCGCTCCTCGATCGCCTTGATCTCGAGCTCCCGCTCGCGCACGTCCTCGAGGTACTCGGGCGGGCGGAAGAGCATGTAGACGAACGGGCCCACGAAGGGGAGCACGAGCGCGACGAGCGTCGAGAGGCCGATGAGCAGCGGGTCCTCGATCCGTCGTCGGGCGTCCTTGTACGTCCAGTAGCCGAGTGAGAGCCAGAGCACGAACGCGAAGAACGCAAGGCCGTTGAGGATGGCGTGCTGCGTGCCGGAACTGAGGAAGCTGGCGAGCGTCACAAGATAATCCTGCCGATAACCCAGCCGGCAGCAAAGGCAGAAGCGATCGCTGCGGCGAGCACCACGGCCGCGAGGGCGAAGATCGAGAGCTTCTCGTAGCGGCTCTCTGGGGCGTTATGGGTCGCGGTGCTCACCGAGATCCGCCAGAAGGTACAGGGAGCCCGTGACGAGCACGGCCCCATCGGTGCCTGCGAGCTCGAGCGCACGATTGCGGGCGGCGGCCGAGTCCGGCTCCACCTCCACCCGCTCGAAGTGGGCGGAGGCGAGCGCCGCGAGCTCGACCGCCGGCAGCGCGCGCCCGTTGCGGCTCTCCGTGGCGACCAGCGTGGAGCCGAGCACCGATAGCGCCTCGAGCATCATCCCGGGCCGCTTGTCGCGGAGGATCGAGCAGACGACGGTCCAGCGGCCGGACGGCTCCGAGGGGAGCCGTGGCAGGAGCCATCCCACGCCCGCGAGGTTGTGGGCGCCGTCCCAGATCTCGAGCGGGTGCTCACCGCGGCGCTCGAGACGGCCGGGCAGGACGACCCCGTCCGCAGCATGGAGGTCGACGGGCCGACCGATGAACGACTCCGCTGCCGCAACCGCAAGTGCAAGGTTGCTGCGAGCGGTCACGACGACCGTCGCGGCGCCGTTTTGCTCCGCGAGCTCACGCCACTCGGGCTCGGAGAGCACGACGGTGCAGTCCGGCTGCACCACAGCGAGCTTCTCGGCCGCGATGGCCTCGCGCGTGTCGCCGAGCACGTCCATGTGGTCGAGCGCGACGCTCGTGAGGACGACGACCCGGGTGCGCAGGACGTTGGTGGCGTCGTGGCGGCCTCCGAGCCCGGCTTCGACGACGGCGACGTCGACGTCCGCGTCCGCGAAGGCGACGAGAGCCGCTGCCGTCAACGCCTCGAACTGCGTGGCCGAAAGGGACTCGGCCCGGGGTCTGACCCCGGTCAAGGCGGTTTCGAGGTCGATTTCGGCTCCGTTGAGCCGAATTCGCTCCTGCCACGAGACGACGTGAGGCGACAGATACGCGCCTACCGACAGCCCCGCGTCGAGCAGCAGCGCCTCGGCCAGCCGCGTGGTCGTCGACTTGCCGTTCGTCCCGACGACGTGGATCGCGGGGAACCGTTGCTGCGGATCGCCGAGCTCGCGCAGCAGCGCGCGCATGCGCTCGGTCCCGAAGCCGTCCGCCGGCCACGGGCTGAGCGACTCGATCCACTCAGTCGCCGAGAGCCTCGAGCTCGGCACGGTATTGCTCGAGCTTCTGCCGCTCGCCCTCGACGACCTCCGGCGCCGCGTTGGCCACGAACTTCTCGTTCGCGAGCATCCGCTCGCTGCGCTCGACCTCTTTGCGCAGCCGCCCGCGCTCGGCCTCGACGTCGCCCTGCCCGTCACCCGACGGGCGAACGACCGCCTCGAAGATCCGCAGCGAGTCGCCGCCGATCTCGATCCGGACGCCGCTGCGCCGGTAGAGGCGCGCCGCCGTCTGCGCCTCGTCGAGCGCGTGCAGCGCGGCGGCGTGCTCGGGCTGCGGCTCCGGCCACGGCGCGACGATCAGCCGCGTCTCGCGTGCGGGCAGGTTCGTCCAGATCTCCTCGGTCACGTGCGGCAGGACGGGATGCAGCAGCTTGAGGAGGCGCTCGAGGGCCGCAAGTGCCGTCGCGCGCACGTCCTCCTCCTCCAACCGCGGCTTGATCGACTCGAGGTACCAGTCGCAGAAGTCGTCGAACGTGAGGTGGTACAGACGCTCGGTCATATGGGCGAAGTCGAAGACCTCCAGGTCTCGGCCGACGTCCGCTCTCGTGGCGTCGATCCGCGCGAGGATCCAGCGCTCCTCGACCGACGACGGCCGTGCTCCGGGCTCAACGGCGCCCGCCATGAGGAGCAGACGGCTCGCGTTCCAGAGCTTGTTCGCAAGCTTCCGTCCCTCCTCGATCGTGCCGAAGGAGAACCGCGGATCCTGGCTCGACGTCACCTTGAGCAGGCCGTAACGGGTCGCGTCGGCGCCGTACGGCTCGAGCACGTCCTCGGGATCGATGCCCGTCCCCAGCGTCCGCGACATCCGCTTCCCCTCGGGGTTGAGCAGCGTGGAATGGATGAGCACGTCGGCGAAGGGCTCTTCCCCGATCAGCTCGAGCCCGGAGAAGATCATCCGAGCGATCCAGAGAAAGATGATCTCGCGCGCGGTGGCGACGAGGCTGCCGGGATACCAGCGCTCGAGCTCGGGTGTCTGCTCCGGCCAGCCGAGCGTCGCGAATGGATAGAGCGCCGACGAGAACCACGTGTCGAGGACGTCCTCCTCCTGCCGCAGCTCCGTCGACCCGCACTCGGCACACGCCTCGGGCTCGCTCTCGACGACCGTGAGGTGCCCATCGGGGCAGTACCAGACCGGGATGCGGTGGCCCCACCAGATCTGACGGGAGATGCACCAGTCGCGGACGTTCTCCATCCAGTCGAGGTAGACGCGCGCGAAGCGCTCGGGCGTGAAGCGGACGCGGCCCTCCTTCACCGAGGCGATCGCGGGTCGCGCGAGCTCTTCCATGGCGACCCACCACTGCGGCACGACGAGCGGCTCGATGCGCGTATGACAGCGCTCGCAATGGCCGACCGAGTGGCGGTAGCTCTCGCGCTTCTCGAGCAGACCGCGCTCTGCAGCCCAGTCGACCACGCGACGCCCCGCCTCCTCCTGCGTCAGCCCGGCGAGCTCGCCGGCAGCGTCGTTCATCAGGCCGTCCGGACCGATCACGGTGAGCTCCGGGAGGTCGTGCGCACGGCCGATCTCGAAGTCGGTCGGGTCGTGCCCGGGCGTCACCTTGAGCGCGCCCGTCCCGAACTCCCGCTCGACGCGCTCGTCGGCAATCACGGGCACGCGGCGCTCGACGAACGGGACGACGACCTCCTTGCCGATCAGCTCGCGATAGCGCTCATCCTCGGGATGGACCGCGACCGCCACATCGGCGAGGATCGTCGCCGGCCGGACGGTGGCGATCGTGACGTGCCCGGAGCCGTCGGCGAGCGGGTAACGGATGTACGAGAGCGTGTCGTCGGAGTCCTCGTGCTCCACCTCGAGGTCGGAGAGGGCGGTCTTGTCCTTGGGGCACCAGTTGACGATTCGGTTCGCGCGATAGATGAAGCCGCGCTCGTAGAGATGGACGAACCAGCGCATGACGGCGCGGTAGTAGCCCGGATCCATCGTGAAGCGAGTGCGCCGGTAGTCGAGCGATGCGCCGAGGAGCCGGAACTGGCTCATGATCTTGCCGCCGTAGCGCTCGAGCCACTCCTGCACGTACTCGTCGAAGCCCTCGCGGCCCAGATCGCGTTGGCTCTTCCCTTCCTGCGCGAGCGTGCGTCCGATCGAGGCCCACGTCGAGATGCCGGCGTGGTCGTAGCCGGGCTGGAAGAGCGTGTTGCGTCCGCACATCCGGTGGTAGCGGACGAGCACGTCCTCGAGCGAGAGCTGGAGGCAGTGGCCGATCGTCAGCGAGCCGGAGATGTTCGGCGGCGGGTGCATGACGACGAAGGGGTCGCCGGGCGCGTCGGGATCGGCTCCGTAGAGGCCTTCCTCCTCCCAGGTGTGCTGCCAGCGCTGCTCGACGCCCTGCGGTTTGTAGAGCGGATCCATGCGCGAAATGTCGTCAGGCAGCGACTATGAACGCACCTTAGCGTGCGCGTGCTTCGGCTGCGGCCAGGTGCCGCCGACCTGCTCGAGAACCGCCTCGAGCATGTGGAACGAGGAGAGGACGTGCTCGCGCGCGAGTGCCCGAGCACCCTCGCCGCTGCCGGCCGCGAGCGCCTGACGGATCGCCCGGTGCTGCTCGGCGTTCTTCGCGTAGAGGTCGTCGATCGAGTGGTCGCCCGGCGCCCACACGGCCGGGCCGGAGAAGGAACGGCGCGCGCCCTTCGCGAGCTGCTCGACGAGCGGCAGGTCGGCGACGCGATAGATGACGTCGTGGAAGGCGTGGTTCGCCCGCACCCAGTCGCCCATGATCGAGCGGCGCGCCTCGCCGGGCTCGCGGGAGCGGAGCTCCTTGGAGATCCGCGCGAAATGCTGCTCCGCCGCCTCGAGCTCTCCCAGATCCTCGGACGTCGTCTTCTGCGCGGCGACCCCGGTCGCGAGCGCCTCGAGCTCGGCGCGCACCATGAACGCCTCGTGCAGCTCCTCCCGCGAGATCGTGCGGACGCGGACGCCCCGGTTCGGGACGAAGGAGACGAGCCCCAGCGCCGCAAGGCGTCGCAGGGCTTCGCGGATCGGCGTGCGCGAGACGTTGAACTGGTCGGAGAGCTGCTCCTGCCGCAGGACGGTTCCCGGCTCGAGCTCGCCCGAGACGATCGCCTCCTCGATCACGAGCGCGATGTCGTCGGCCTTGGTGGTGTCGAGGCTCATGCGGCGAGTGTACGCCGAGCCTCGCGCCTATTCGTTGTCGTGATCGCGTTCGCAGAAGTCCGGACAGGTGCACTCGGCGAGCTCGGCGGTGCAGGGCTCGTCTGCGCCCGGCAGCTCGACCTGCTCCTGCTCGGTCGTGGTCAACGTCTCGCGCATCTCGTCCTCCTCAGTCGAGTCGTTCGTAGGCGGGCAGGGTCAGGAAGTCCTCGAGCTCCTCGGAGAGGGCGACCGCGGCGAAGAGCTCCTTCGCCTCGTCGCCGGCCTCGACGAGCTCGATCTCGTGGCGGACGCGCTGCTCGTCGACTCTCCCGTGCCGCACCCACTGCCAGATCTGCGACCGGGAGATCTCGGCGGTCGCCGCGTCCTCCATCAGGTTGTCGATCGCCGCAGCGCCCACTCCTTGCAGCCAGGAGTCGAGGTAGCGGACCCCGACGGAGACGTTGGTTCGCACGCCGGTGTCGGTGACCTCCCCTGGCGTGTCCGCGATGGACAGAAGTGACGCCTCGTCGGGGATCACGTCCTCGCGCAGCCGTTCGACCTGGTTCGGGCGCTCGCCGAGCACGCCGCCGAAGACCTCGGTGCAGACGGGCACGAGGTCCGGGTGGGCGACCCAGGAGCCGTCGAAGCCGTCGCCCGACTCGCGCTCCTTGTCCTCGCGCACCTTCGCGAGCGCGAGCTCGTTCGCCTCGGGGTCCTTGCGGGACGGGATGAACGCAGCCATGCCGCCGATCGCATGCGCGCCACGGCGGTGGCAAGAGCGGACGAGCAGCTCGGTGTACGCGCGCATGAACGGCACCGTCATCGTCACCTGCACGCGGTCGGGCAGCACCCAGTCGCGCGCCCGGAACTTCTTGATCGCGCTGAAGATGTAGTCCCAGCGACCGGCGTTGAGCGCGCAGCCCCAGTCGCGGAGCTCGTAGAGGATCTCCTCCATCTCGAAGGCGGCGAGGATCGTCTCGATCAGGACGGTGCAGCGGATCGTCCCGTGTGGAAGGTCGAGCTCCTGCTCGGCGAGCGCGAACGCGTCGGCCCAGAGCCGCGCCTCGAGGTGCGACTCGAGCTTGGGGAGGTAGAAGTAGGGCCCGCTGCCACGCTCGAGCTGCTCGCGCGCGTTCCGCGCCATGTGCAGGCCGAAGTCGAACAGGGAGGCCGAGACCGACTCGCCGTCGACGAGGGCGTGCCGCTCGGGCAGGTGCCAGCCGCGCGGCCGGATCAGGAGCGTCGCGATCTCGTCGTTGAGCCGGTACGTCTTGTCCGGCGTCTCGAGCGAGATCTCGCGGCGCACGGCGTCGGTCACGTTCCGCTGTCCTTCGACGACGTTCTCCCACCTCGGCGAGCACGCGTCCTCGTAGTCGGCCATGAAGACGCGGGCGCCGGAGTTGAGCGCGTTGATCATCATCTTCCGGTCGACCGGGCCGGTGATCTCGCAGCGGCGGTCGCGGAGGTCCGCGGGTGCCTCGGCCACGCTCCAGTCGGCATCTGCGCGGACATCGTCGGTCTCGCGCAGGAAGCGCGGCAGCGCGCCGGCGTCGAGCTCCACCTGGCGCTCGCGCCGCCGCTCGAGCAGCTCGCGACGCCGCGGATTGAGCTCGCGATGGAGCCGCGTGACGAGCTCCAGCGCATCGCGCGTGAGCACGCCCTCGTCGGCCGCGGCGCGGATCTCCACCTCGGCGAGCGTACTCACGCAGGCTCCTTCGTGAATTGCGCCTCCTCGGTCGAGCCTCTGAGCGCCAGCGTCTCGCTGTCGGGCGCGACGGCCTGCGTGACGAGATCGAAGTAGCCGGCCCCGACCTCGTGCTGGTGCCGGGTCGCCGTATAGCCGAGCTCCTCGAGCTCGAGCTCGCGCTGCTGCAGCCGCACGTACGCCGGCATCTGCTCCTCCGCGTAGCCGTGGGCGAGCTCGAACATCGACGCGTTGAGCGAGTGGAAGCCGGCGAGCGTGATGAAGAGGAAGCGGTAGCCCCACTCGGCGAGCGTGTCCTGGAAGGATGCGATCTCGTCGTCCTCAAGGTGCCGGCGCCAGTTGAACGACGGCGAGCAGTTGTAGGCGAGCGGCTTGCCCGGGAAGCGGTCGTGGATCGCCTCCGCGAACTCGCGCGCCTCGCCGAGATCCGGCGTCGAGGTCTCGAACCAGACGAGGTCGGCGTACGGCGCGTACGCGAGCCCGCGCGAGATGGCCGCGTCGATCCCGTCGCGGACGCGGTAGAAGCCCTCCGCGGTCCGCTCGCCCGTCACGAAGTCGCGGTCGTACTCGTCGACGTCGCTCGTGAGGAGGGCGGCCGAGAGCGCGTCCGTCCTCGCGACGAGCACGGTCGGCACGCCGCAGACGTCGGCGGCCAGCCGAGCCGCGTTGAGGGTGCGGACGAACTGCTGCGTCGGCACGAGGACCTTGCCGCCGAGGTGGCCGCACTTCTTCTCCGAGCTGAGCTGGTCCTCGTAGTGGACGCCGGCGGCTCCGGCCGCGATCAGCGCGCGCATCAGCTCGAAGGCGTTGAGCGGTCCGCCGAACCCGGCCTCGGCGTCGGCGAGGATCGGGGCGAGCCAGTGCGTCCCGTTCCGGCCCTCGGCGTAGTCGATCTGGTCGGCGCGGAGGAGCGCATTGTTGAAACGGCGGACGACGGCCGGGACGCTGTTGACGGGGTAGAGGCTCTGGTCGGGATACGTCGCGCCCGCGAGATTCGCGTCGGCGGCGACCTGCCAGCCGGAGAGATAGATGGCCTCGAGCCCGGCACGCACCATCTGCACCGCCTGACCACCCGTGAGGGCGCCGAGCGCGCGGACCGGGCTCTCGCCCCGGATCAGCTCCCAGAGCCGCTCCGCGCCGAGCCGCGCCAGCGTGTGCTCCTCGACGACCGACCCCCGGAGGCGAAGGACGTCGTCGGCCGTGTACGTCCGCTCGATCCCGCCCCACCGGTCGTCCGCGGCCCACCGGGCCTCGAGTTGCCGCGCCGCGTCCTGAATCATCTCGCCTCCTGTTCGATTTCGGATCCAGAAAGTACCACGACAGCGCGTCGTTACACCTCGGAAGGCATAATCACAGGACGTTTAGGATCCAGAACCGCGCGCTAGGCCAGGCGGTAGTACCGGTAGACGACCTCGGCGACGCAGACGGGCTTGCCGCCGCCGTCGCGCTCGATCGTCGCCGTCATCGTCACCTGCCGCCCCCAGTCCTCCTCGTCGACAGAGCCGACGACGAAGGAGCCGCGGACGCGGGAGCCGGAGGGAACGGGAGCCGGGAAACGGACGCGGTTGAGCCCGTAGTTGAGGGCCATGCCGGCGCCCGGCTCGTCATGGGGCAGCACCTCGTACGACATCTGCGGCAGCAGCGCGAGCGTGAGGTAGCCGTGCGCGACGGTGCCCCCGAACGGAGTCTGTGCCGCCATTTCGGGATCGACGTGGATGAAGTTGTGGTCGCCGGTCGTGTCGGCGAAGGCCTGGATCTTCTCCTGCGGCACCTCGATCCACGACGACGGGCCGAACTCCGCCCCCACCTCGATGGCGCTCATGGCGCGAAACGCTACTCCAGCGGCGCTCAGCCGGTCACACGGACCAGCGAGATCACCTCGTGGCCGCCGGAGAGCTGATGCTCCGAGATCACGCCCACCCGCGGGCGGTAGACCTTCCGCTCGACGATCGACGGCTCGAGGGGTGAGAACTCGAGCGTCCGGAGCAGGTGCTCGGGGCCGCCTCGACCGACCACCCAGCCCAGGTCTTCGGCCTCACCGGAAAGGCACTCCTGGCGGTAGGAGTCCGGTACGCGCGGATCGGCCTCCATAATCAGGCCGGGCTTCGCGCCGTCCCGGCCGGTGAGCCACGACCCGGACCTGTCGACCTTGCCGCCGGACAGGAACTCCCTGGTGTCCTCGCCCAGGTACCAGACGTTCCCGCGGTCGTCCTGCGCGTAGTAGTCGAAGGTCTTCTCCAGGAGCTTCGGTGGGGGCTCGTAGACGTTGTCGCTGACGACTGTCGCCGTGATCCCGGCGATGTTCTTCGTCCGGCGCGTGACCTGCATCCGGTCGAGCTCCTTCTTGCCGTCCTCGACTCCGCGGTAGACGAGCGTGCGGCCGACGGGCAGCGGGAAATACGGGTTGTCGATCGCCGTCGAGAAGCGAGAGGGAGGCGGGAGGTGCGGGTCGTATGTCGCGCACGTCCCGTCGCCCGAGCTCACGCCGGCCTGGGCGGCGTAGGCGACAGCGGCAGCCACCACCGCTCCGAGGAGCGCCGCTGTTGCCCTGCGTCTCATCGTGGACGCTAGGCGGTCTGCTCGACGGGCTCGTCCGGCTCGTCGCCGGCGGCGGCCCCTGCGCTCGTGACGAGCGTCGGGCGGATGCCTTGCGCGATGCACTCCTTCGTGATCACGCACTTCGTGACGTCGCGCCGTGACGGCAGCTCGAACATCACGTCGAGCAGCGCACCTTCGATGATCGAGCGGAGGCCGCGGGCGCCGGTCTCGCGGGCGAGCGCGCGGTCGGCGATCTCCCACATCGAGTCCTCGGTGAAGACGAGCTCGATGCCGTCGTAGCCGAAGAAACGCTGGTACTGCTTGACGAGCGCGTTCTTCGGCTCCTCGAGAATCTGCACGAGATCCTCGCGCCGCAGCTGGTGCACGGCGGAGACGACCGGGAGCCGGCCGATGAACTCCGGGATCAGGCCGAAGTTGAGGAGATCCTCCGGCATCACCTCGGCGAGCAGCTCCGAGGCTTCGACGTCGTGCTTCGAGCGGATGTCGGCACCGAACCCGAGGGCGTTCTTGCCGATGCGGCGCGCGATGATCTTGTCCACCCCGGCGAAGGCGCCGCCGCAGATGAAGAGGATGTTCGTCGTGTCGATCGAGAGGAACTCCTGGTGCGGGTGCTTTCGCCCGCCCTGCGGCGGCACGGAGGCCACCGTCCCCTCGAGGATCTTCAAGAGCGCCTGCTGCACGCCCTCACCCGACACGTCGCGCGTGATCGACGGGTTGTCCGCCTTGCGCGCGATCTTGTCGACCTCGTCGATGTAGATGATCCCGGTCTCGGCCTTCTTGATGTCGAAGTCCGCGGCCTGAATCAGCTTGAGGAGGATGTTCTCGACGTCCTCTCCGACGTAGCCCGCCTCGGTCAGCGCGGTCGCGTCGGCGATCGCGAACGGGACGTTGAGGATCCGCGCGAGCGTTTGCGCGAGCAGCGTCTTGCCGCAGCCGGTCGGGCCGAGCAGGAGGATGTTCGACTTCTGGAGCTCGACGTCGTCGTCCTCCTGTCCCATCTGCACGCGCTTGTAATGGTTGTAGACGGCGACCGCGAGCGTGCGCTTCGCCTCTTCCTGCGAGACGACGTAGTCGTTGAGGACGGCGTAGATGTCGCGCGGGCGCGGCAGGTTGTCGAGGTCGAGCTGGGTGGGGCTCGTCAGCTCCTCGTCGATGATCTCGTTGCAGAGATCGATGCACTCGTCGCAGATGTAGACGCCGGGGCCGGCGATCAGCTTCTTTACTTGCCGCTGGCTCTTGCCGCAGAAGCTGCACAGGAGCTGCTCATTGCCGTCGGTTGCGCGTGCCATATCTCTTCTTCTACCTCGGTCCGGGGGATTCGTCTACTGCCCTAACGGTGGGCAATCACCTGGTCGACGATGCCGTACTGCTCTGCTTCATCGGCCGTCATGTAGTAGTCGCGCTCCATGTCCTTCGAGATCTTGTCGATCGACTGGTTCGTGTGGTGGGCGATGATCTCCTCCAGGCGCCGCTTGAGATTGATCGTCTCGCGGGCCTGGATCTCGATGTCGGTGCCCTGGCCCTGGAAGCCGCCCGAGACCTGGTGGATCAAGATCTTGGCATTCGGCAGCGCAGTGCGCTTTCCCTCCGTGCCGGCTCCGAGAAGAAGCGCGCCCATCGACATCGCGATGCCGACACAGGTCGTCGCGATGTCGGGCTTGATGAACTGCATCGTGTCGTAGATCGCGAGCCCCGAGTAGACGGAGCCGCCGGGCGAGTTGATGTAGAGGTTGATGTCTTTGTCCGGATCCTCGGACTCGAGGTGGATCATCTGGGCGACGATGAGGTTCGCGACCTGGTCGTCAATCGGCGTGCCGAGGAAGATGATCCGCTCGTTGAGCAGCCGGGAGTAGATGTCGAAGAAGCGCTCCCCGCGCGAGGTCTGCTCGATGACGGACGGGATGACGAGATTCGACGGCGGGTTCATGTTGGGGCTCCTTCAGTCCTCTGCGGCTGGTCGGGGGTCCAGAGTTTCGTCTCGGTCGGTGGTTTCTCCTTGTCGGGCGTCCAGATCGCTTCGCGCGCCTCGGCCTGGGCGAGCGGGATGCGCTTGACCTCGCCGGCGACGCGGTCGAGTGCCTGGCGAAGCCGCAGATCCTCGCGCAGCGACTCGAAGCGGCCGTTCTCGCGCAGCGCGAGGAGCATCTCCTCGGCGTCGTCGCCGAGTGCCTCGGCTTGCTCGCGCACGAGCTCCTCGACCTCGGTGTCGGCCACGTCGAGGCCGAGCTGGTCGGCGACCGCGTCGAGCACCAGCTCGCGCGCGACCGAGCGCTGCGCCTCCTCGCCGATGCGCGCGACGAGCTCCTCGGGCTGCTGGCCCGTCATGGCGAGGAAGGTCTCGAGCGGGACGCCGCGGGCCTCGACCTGGCGGGCGAAGCCGCGCAGGAGCTCGCGGGTGCGCGATTCGACGAGCGGGCCGGCGGCCTCGACCTTCGAGGAGGCGACGAGCGTGTCGGCGGCGTCGGCGCGGAACCGCGTCTCGACCTCGTCCTCGATCTGATCGCGGAGGCGCGACTCGACGTCGGCGCGCAGCTCGGCGAGGGTCTCGAATTCGCTCCCTGCCCGTGCGAGGTCGTCGTCCAGCGGCGGCAGCACCTTCTCCTTGATCTCCTTGACGGTCGCCGAGAGGGACTGGGTCGACCCGTCGGCGAGCTCGAACGACATCTCCTTCGTCTCGCCTGCATTCATCCCGACGAGACCCTGCTCGACCTCCTCCACGACGGCGCCGCGCCCCAGGTCGACGACGTAGTCGCGCCGCGTCTCGTCCTCGGCCACCAGGTCGACGACGACCGTGTCGTCGGGAGCGACCGGGCGGTCCTCGACGGGGACGAGCTCGGCGACGGTCGCTCGCAGCGCGTCGAGCTCCTGCTGGACGAGCTCCTCGGGCACCTCGATCTCGGCGACGCCGACCTCGAGCTCCTTCCAGTCGGGTAGCTCCGGCTTCGCCTGCACGGCAACCGTCGCCTTGAACTCCCAGTCCTCGTCGTCGGACGCAGGCAGCTCGAAGTCGTACTCGGGCTGCGCGACCGGCCGGACGCGGCTGCGCGCGGCCGCGTTCCAGAACCAACCGCCGATATGGCTCTCGACCGCCTCGGTCATCAGCCGCTCGCGGCCGACGCGCTGCAGCAGAACCTGGCGGGGCACCTTCCCCTTGCGGAAGCCGGGCACCTTCACGCTCTGCGCGAGGTCGTCGGCAGCGTGCTCGACGGCGTGGTGCACGTCGTGCGACGGCACCTGGACCGTCAGCCGGACACGGTTCTCCGGCAGCTCCTCGACCTGAGTCTGCACCGCTCCATTCAAGCAGGGAGAGACCGGGCGAGGTCGAACGATCGAGGCACGTGAGCGGCTGGATCCTAAGCCTGGTGGGACTCTCGGGAGCGATCTGGCTCGCGATCCTCTCGGCCATGGTGTACGCGGTCCGCGTTCGCGCGTAGCTCGCGAGGGCAGTGCGGGCGAGAGGACTCGAACCTCCAAGGGCCTTGCGGCCCAACGGGACCTAAACCCGTCGCGTCTGCCAGTTTCGCCACGCCCGCGCCGGTGACAGGATAGGCCGCGACCGACACGGCGTCTCGCTGCGCGTACTAGAGTCGCGCCCCTGTGGGGGGAATGCAGCCCGAGGACGTCTATGCCCTGACCGCCGTCGGCGACCCGCGACTATCTCCCGACGGCCGGCGCGTGGCGTACGTCGTCAGCCGGATCGACCGGGAGGCGAACGCCTACCGCAGCGCGATCTGGGTGGCGCCGCTCGACGGCTCGGACGAGCCACGGCAATTCACGTCGGGCGAACGGAACGACCAATCTCCCCGCTGGTCTCCGGACGGGCGCTGGCTCGCGTTCGTCTCGAATCGAGACGGCGAGGACGAGAAGAAGGCGAAGGGACAGCTCTACGTCCTGCCCGCGAACGGCGGCGAGCCGCGCCGCCTGACCGACGGCAACGAGTCCGTCGACGGGATCGCATGGTCGCCGGACTCGAACCGGATCGCCTTCGCGCGCCGCGTCCGCGACGCAGCCTATGAGGAGGAGGACGACCGCGCCCGCGCGCCGCGCCGCTTCACCCGCGTCTTCTACAAGCTCGACAGCGTCGGCTGGATCGGCGACCGCCGCAAGCACCTCTTCGTCGTCGGGCTCGACGGCGACGAAGAGCGGCAGCTGACCGAGGGCGACTCCGAGAACGAGGCGCCTGCGTGGTCTCCCGACGGCGCCCGCATCGTCTTCACGTCGATGCGTGGCGAACGCTGGGACGTCGAGTTCGTCGAGGCGTTGTACGAGCTCGAGGTCGACTCGAAGGGGGCGGAGCCGAGACGGCTGACACAGCCGGACGAGTCGGCGGGCGCGGCGTCGTTCTCCCCGGACGGCACCCTCGTCGCCTACGTGCACTCACCCGAGGACGGCACGTTCCCACACCACGGCCAGATCGCCGTGATGCGACCGGATGGGAGCGACCGCCGCGTCCTCACCGCGTCGCTCGATCGACAGTGCGCTCCCTACCCGCTCGGCCGCGAGCCGGTCTGGGACGGCGGCCGCATCGCGTTCGGGGTGGAGGACGGCGGCAACGTCCACCTCTACACGGTCGCGGCCGACGGCTCGGGCGAGCCGGAGCTGCTGGTCGGGGGAGAGCAGTCCACCGGCCTCTACGACCTCGTCGACGGAGTGCTCGTCTACACGGCGAGCACCTACCTGCGGCCGCACGAGCTCTTCGGCGCCAACGGCAAGCCCATGACCTCGGTCTGCGACGACTTCGTCACCGGACGCGAGCTCGCCGCGGTCGAGCGGTTCACAGCCACCTCGGCCGACGGGACCGAGGTCGACGCGTGGCTCGTGCGGCCGCCCGGCTTCGACGAGGGCCGGCGCTACCCCGTTCTGCTCACGATCCACGGCGGCCCCTTCGCGCAATACGGGACGGGCTTCTTCGACGAGGTGCAGGTCTTCGCGGGCGCCGGCTACTGCGTCCTCTTCTCGAACCCGCGCGGCGGCTCCGGGTACTCCGAGGAGTGGGGGCGCGCGATCCGCGGCTCGGGCAACGAGGTCGGCCCGGGCTGGGGCTCGGTGGACTACGAGGACCTGATGGGCGTCGTCGACACCGCGCTCGAGCGGTTCCCGTTCCTCGACGCGGAGCGGCTCGGAGTCCTGGGCGGCTCCTACGGCGGCTTCATGACGTCGTGGATCGTCGGCCACACGAAGCGCTTCAAAGCGGCGCTGTCGGAGCGGGCCGTCAATCACCTCGTGAGCGCCTTCGGTTCGAGCGACGTCTTCTGGATCTTCGAGCGGCAGTTCGGCGGGCCGATGTGGGAGCACGTCGACGAATGGCTGCGCATGTCGCCGGCGACGTACGCCCGGGAGATCGAGACGCCGGTGCTCGTCGTCCACTCCGAGAACGACCTCCGCTGCAACGTCGAGCAGGGCGAGCACCTCTTCACGCTGCTGCGGCTACTCGGCAAGGAGGTCGAGATGCTCCGCTTCCCGGCCGAGAGCCACGAGCTGTCGCGCTCCGGTTCGCCGGTGCATCGTGTACAGCGGTTCGAGGCGATCCTCGAGTGGTTCGGCCGCTACCTGGATCCCGGTAACTAGCCGAAGCGGGCGACAGCGCGGGCCCGCCGACGCTCCGCCTCGATCTCGCGGTCCTTCGGAGCCGCGGTCGTGACGAGGTCGTCGAGCAGGTGCTCCGTGAGATGCGCGATCTCGTGCACGGCGCGGTGGAAGGCCGCCTCGTTCGCCTTCGACGGCTTGTTCATGCCGCTGACCTTGCGCACGTACTGCAACGCTGCGAAGTGCACTTCCTCGGAGCTCGCGGGCGGATCGAAGTTGTGAAGAACGCGGATATTCCGGCACATGTCTCGATGCTAGCGACGAGCCCTGCGATCGCGCGCGCGAGCCGAAGGCTCGCGCACCAGCGAGCGGAAAGCGAAGCGGGCGAGGCGAAAATGGCCCCGGGAGGAATCGAACCTCCGCACGCAGCTTCGAAGGCTGCCGCTCTATCCGCTGAGCTACGGGGCCGAGCCCGAGTAGCCTAGCCCCGCTGTCGCGCCCCAAATGTGCGGGCGGCTACTCGCTACGCTGTGGCGGCTCGGTGGCGGTAGCTCAGTTGGTAGAGCTCCGGGTTGTGGTCCCGGTGGTCGCGGGTTCGAGTCCCGTCCGCCACCCTCAGATGCCGCGACGGGGCCGCCCGCGCGGCCCCGTCCGCGGTTCCGCTCAGGTCGGCACGCGCTCCCCGGAGAAGATCCGGAGCATCTCGCGGTTGAAGGCCGGAATGTCGTCCGGCTTGCGGCTCGTGACGAGGTTGCCGTCGACCACGACCTCCTCGTCGACCCAGTCGCCACCGGCGTTCCGGATGTCCGTCTCGAGGGTCGGCCACGAGGTGACGCGCCTGCCGCGCACGACCCCGGCCTCGACGAGCACCCAGGGACCGTGGCAGATGACCGCCATCGGCTTGCCGGCGCGGTCGAACTCGCGCACGAGCGACACGACGTTCTCGTCCCCGCGCAGCTGGTCGGGGTTGCCGACCCCGCCGGGAATCAGGAGCGCGTCGTAGTCGCCCGGCGACACCTCCTCGATCGTGCGGTCGACCTTCACCTTGTTTGCCGGCTCGAAGTGGTCGAAGCCCTGGATCTCACCGTCGTGTATCGACACGATCTCGACCGAGGCCCCGGCGTCCTCGAGCGCCTTCCTCGGCTCCTCGAGCTCGACTCGCTCGAACATGTCGGCGGCGAGGATCGCGACCTTCTTGCCTTTCAGCACGTCAGCCATATCTCTGAACCCCCTCGGGTCGTTTCGTCGTCCGTCGGCGCCTACCCGGCGCGCCGAGACCTATGCGTAGGTCGTGCGGAGGTAGTCGAGATACGGCTGCGCCTCGATCGCGGAGCCCGTCGCACGCCGCAGCGTCTCCTGCGGCGAGAACTTGCGGCCGAGGGAATGGATGTGCTCGCCGAGCCATTCGCGCAACGGCGCGAACTCTCCGCGACCGACCTGTTCCTCGAGGTCGGGCAGGTCGCGCTGCGCCGCCTGCCAGATCTGCACCGAGGCGACCGTCCCGATCAGATACGTCGAGAAGTAACCGATCGAGCCGCCCGACCAGTGGACGTCCTGCAGCACGCCGTGCCCGTCGTCGGGCACCTCGACGCCGAGGTAGTCCCACATCTTCTCGTTCCAGCGCTGCGGGAGGTCGCGCAGCTCCACGCGTCCCTCGACGATGTCCTGCTCGAGCTCGAAGCGGAGCATCACGTGCATCCCGTACGTCACCTCGTCGGCCTGGATTCGGATCAGGCCGGGCCGGACTGAATGGACGCCGGCATAGAAGCGGTCGAGGTCGACGCCTGCGAGCTGCTCGGGATACGTCTCCTGCAGGCCCGGATAGAAGAAGCGCCAGAACGGGAGGCTGCGCCCGACGAGGTTCTCCCAGAGGCGGCTCTGCGACTCGTGGATCCCGAGTGAGCAGGGCCCGCCGGTCGGCAGCCGCTCGAGGTGCTCCGGTTGCTGGTGCGAATAGAGCCCGTGGCCGTATTCGTGCATCGTCGAGAAGAGCGACTCGAGCGAGTCGGGGTGGTAGTTCGTCGTGATCCGGACGTCGTCGCGGCCCGGCCCCGACGCGAACGGATGCTCCGTGGGGTCGATCCGCCAGCTGTCGGGCCGATGCCCGAAGAGCTCGACCACCTCGTGCGCGAGCGCGACCTGGCGCTCGGGCGGGAAGTCGCCGTGGAGGAAGGAGTCGTCGACGTCGCGCTGCCTCAGCTCGGCGATCAGCTCCACGAGCGGCGGCTTCAGCTCCGCGAACAGCGTCCGCACCTCCGCGGTCGTCGTCTCCGGCTCGTAGTCGTCGAGGAGCACGTCGTACCGCTCGGCGGCCCCATCCGCGACGCAGTCGACGTACTCGAGCTTGAGCTCGACGATCCGCTCGAGGGACGGGAGGAACGACGCGAAGTCCGACTCCGCCTTCGCCTTCACCCAGACGGGCCGGGCCTCGGCGGCCGCGCGTGCCGTCGCGGCGCGCAGCGACGCGGGCACCTTCACCGCCTTCTCGTAGTCGCGGCGCGTGAGCCGGATCAGGGCGGCGTCGTCGGAGCCCGGATCGAGTGAGTCCTCGAGCGGCTGCAGCTCGTCGAGGAGCCGGCCCACCTCGGGATCGGTGAACTTCTCGTGCACGATGCGAAGCAGCGTCGAGAACTGGTCGGCACGGTGGGCGGTGCCGGCAGGCGGCATCATCGTCTGCTGGTCCCACCCGAGGAGGCGCGCGACCTTGCCGAGGTCCCCGACCTCGGCCAGACGCTCCTTCAGCTGCTCCAGCGCGTCCGCCATCGGCGGGAGCCTATCTGCGCCGCCCCGCGCTCTACCCTGTCCAACGCGCGCCCGTAGCTCAGTGGACAGAGCGGCGGACTTCTAATCCGCGGGTCGGAGGTTCGAATCCTCCCGGGCGCATCTCTCGTGGGTGTCTTGGGAACAGGTAGACGGTGACCCAGCAGTCCGCTTTGCGCCTGTGGCAGCGCGGCCCCTTCAAGGTTCTGTTCGCCCACCATCGCGAGCACGAGGCGCACCACGTCGTGATGGTGATGATCGTCGCGGCTGCGCTGTCGCTCATCGCGACGATCTTCGTGGCAGGCGCGGCGGGCTACGTGGCCGTCGCTTCACGGTTGCGGCACGCGAACACCTACTGGTTCCCGTTCGCCATCGCGGGGGCGGTCGCCGCCCATGTCGGCTACACGTTCGCCTACCGCGAGGTCGCCAACGTGGGCCGAGGCGTCCGCCTCGGTGCGCTACGCGCCGGCGCGATCGTCGCGGCCGGCTTCGGCATGTTCATCCCGCGCGGCGGGTTCGCGGTCGACATCGAGGCGCTCGAGGACCTCGGCGTCTCGCCGGAGGAAGCACGGGTTCGGGTGCTCGGGCTCGGCTCGCTCGAGTACGCCGTCCTCTCGACCGGCGCCTTCGTCTGCGCCCTCTTCCTGCTCCTCGATCACGCGCACGCGCAACGTGCGGTGACGCTCTCCTGGACGATCGGCGTCCCGGCGGGCACCGCGCTCGCCTTGCTCGCCGTCCACTACCGCAAGTGGATCTGCCGTGGCCGCCTGAAGAGGATTCTCGGCCCACCGCTCGAGGCGATCGGGGTCGTCGGGCAGATCGTCGCGTCGCCGCGCCGGCACGGAGCCGCGGCGTTCACCGGGATGGCCGTCTACTGGGCGGGGGAGGTGTTCGTCCTCTGGGTCTGCCTCGCCGCCTTCGATCGCAACACGCCGTCGGTGGCGGCGGTCGTCGTGGGCTACGCGACGGGCTATGCGCTGACGCGCCGGACGCTACCGCTCGCCGGCGCCGGTGCCGTCGAGGCCCTCCTGCCGTTCGCGCTCACCTGGGTCGGGTACGGCCTGCCCTCCGCCGTCCTCGCCGTCTTCGCCTACAGGATCTTCAACCTGTGGCTGCCGCTCGGCCCCTCCGCCGCCGCGCTCTACGCGCTGCAGCGACGACCGCCGGAAGCTCCGACCGAGCCTGCCAAGCCCTCCTAGCGCCGGACGCCGAAGTCGGTCGAGATGATCGTGACGCGCAGCCCGCGATAGACGCCCGGAGCGTGCACGACGCGAACGGCGGAGACCCCGAGCTGCCTCCACTGCGCCGTCAGCAGGTTCCGGAGATGCTCGGGGCTCGCGATCCACATCTTCATCGCGCCGTCGGCGCTCACGCTCGGCGTAGCCCAGAGCAGATTCTCTCCCACCGCCCAGTAGGAGTGGCTTTCCGCGGGATAGAAGTGCTTGATCCGCTGCCAGAAATTCGGCCCGCTGGGGGAGTCGTGAGAGAAGTAGCCGAGCCGGCCCATCTCGAGCGAGTGCTGGCGCGCCGACCGATCGAGAGCCGAAGACTCGCGCAGCGGTACGAGACCGTGCGCGACGCGAAACCGGTTGACGGCGGCGAAGACCTGGCGATTCAGCGAAGGCAGGTTCTTCTCCGAGCGACTCGTCGCAAGCGCCGAGCCCGCGAGGACTCCGGTGGAGGCCAGCAGGGCGAGGGCGACGGCGAGGCGGACTGCCCTACGGCCGTTCACGCCCACACGGTTGCGGCAATCGAGGAGAAGCGCCATAGGCCGTTCGGCGCAAATTCGCGGAGCAGGGGTCCTACTCCTCCCTGGTTTCGACCCGATCAACCTCCGGCAGAATGGCAGACGATGTCTCTCCGCGGCGAACCGCTCGAGCAGGAGGTGACGCTGCCGGACGGTCGCGTCGTCGCGGTGCGTCTCGGTGTCGCCGAGGACTCCTACATCCGTCGCAGCGAGCTGGACACGGTCGTGCTCGAGCTCTGGGACGAGGGCCGGGGCGAGCACCTCGCCGGGGTCGCCACCGTCCTCTCGGCGGACGACGTCAGCGCCGCGCGCGTCCTCCTGCGCGAGGTCGTCGCGGGGCTCGGAGACGGATCCCTCGCACCGACGGCCGGCGCGCTCGAGCCTCTGGCCGATAGCGTTCCCGAGTCATGAGCACTGCGACGCTGCAGACCGGCCACGGCGCGATCGAGCTCGAGCTGTTCGACGCCGACGCACCGAAGACCGTGGAGAACTTCCGCAAGCTGGCGGGGGACGGCTTCTACGAGGGCGTCATCTTCCACCGTGTGATCCCGGACTTCATGATCCAGGGCGGCGACCCGACCGGCACCGGCTCCGGCGGTCCCGGCTACACCTTCGAGGACGAGTTCAACGACCGTCCGGTCGTGCGCGGCGCGCTCGCGATGGCGAACGCCGGCCCGAACACGAACGGCAGCCAGTTCTTCATCGTGACCGCGGACGCGTGCCCGTGGCTCGCCGGCAAGCACACCGTCTTCGGCCAGGTCACCGCCGGCATGGACGTGGTCGATGCGATCGAGCAGGTGGAGACGGACGGCGCCGATCGTCCGCGAGAGGACGTCGTCATCGAGCGGATCGATCTCTGAGCGCTGCCCAGAGCGGCAGCCCGTACCAGAGCAGGACGACGACCGCGAACAGCGAGGCGGCCGCCGCGATCGCGGCGCCCAGTGAGAGCACGTAGTCGGTCACGAGCAGCACGACCGCCTCGAGCGACACGGCCGAGGCCGCGATTCCGGCGATCGACAGCCGGTTGCCGACCCTGACCATCGCCTCCTTGTCGCCGGCCCGGAAGCGGAGCCGGTGGTACGAGCTCGGAGCGGTGAGGAGCGCAACCGAGACGGCGGTGGACAGGAAGGCGACCACGAAAACGTCGCGCTGGAACGCGGTCACGCGGGCCCAACCCTTGGCGAACGGGACGGCGAGGAGGAACGCGAAGAGGACCGTGACGCCCGGAAGGACGACCCGCAGCTCGTTCAGGAGCTCGATCAGCTCGCGGTCGGCGCGTTCCTTCGGAGTCTCCTCCTGCTCCGGCCGCCCGTCGTCCATCTGATGGACGCTACTCTGCCCGCGCTGGTCGAGTTAAAGGTCTGCCGCAAATCGGCCGAACCACGCTTACATGCGGCTTGCGAATCGCTTAGATGTGGCTCATCGACAACTGCTCTGATGCTCTCGTGCCCGGCCTGACGCGACGCCTCCTGCTCGTCGTCCTGGCGACGCTGGTGCTTGCCGTAGCCGCCTCTCCGGCCGGCGCCGCCGGGCACGCCACCCCTGCCGCGCGTAAGGCCGGACCGAATGTCGGCATCGTCGACATCTACACCACCCTCGGCTACCAGGACGGCATCGCTGCGGGCACCGGGATGATCCTCTCGCGCTCGGGCGAGGTCCTGACGAACAACCACGTGATCAGGGGAGCGACGAACTTCAAGGTCGTCGACGTCACGACCCACCGCAAGTACTCCGCCACTGTGGTCGGCTACTCGGTCTCGCGTGACGTCGCCGTGCTGCAGCTTGCGCACGCGTCGGGCCTGCGGACGGTCTTGCGCGGCGGCGCCATTCCGCTGCACGTCGGGATGCGGGTCGTCGCGCGCGGGAACGCGCAGGGCCGGGGCGGGCCGCCGAAGACTGCACGCGGCCGGATCATCGCCCTCCACCGTCAGATCGTGGCCCAGGACGAGAGCGGCGATTCCGAGATACTGAATAACGTGATCGCGACCGATGCGCCCGTCGTCCCGGGCTACTCCGGCGGGCCGCTCGAGAACTCCCAGAACCGGGTGCTCGGCATCGTGACCGCCGGGGGCGTCCGCCGCGGCTTCGCGATCCCGCTCAAGCAGGCGCTTCAGATCGTGCGCCGGATCGAGAGCGGCAAGCCGAGCGCCACCGTCCACGTCGGGCCGACGGCGTTCCTGGGCGTCGAGCTCAAGGACGTCACGAGCGGCGCCCAGATCTCGAAGGTCGTGCAAGGGCAGGCTGCCGACGCAGCCGGCCTCATGCCCGGTGACGTCATCACCTCGCTGAACGGCGCACCGATCACGTCAATTGCCGACGTCCGCCAGGCTGTCCTGTCCCTCGTGCCCGGCAAAGCAGTCGCAATCGGCTGGACGGACACCACCGGCACCGCCCAGACCGGCACCATCACGCCGAACAGCGGCCCGCCCCAGTAGCGCCGCCATGGCTCTCGCTCCTGCGCGCCCGAGCAGAAGCGGGTGGCGGGAATCGAACCCGCATAACTAGCTTGGAAGGCTAGAGCTCTACCATTGAGCTACACCCGCGAAGCGCCGGGTACGGTAGCGGGATGCATCCCTCGGCGGAGGCGATCGGGCTCGCGCCGGCGCTCGCCGTCGGCCTCGCGTTCGGCAGCCGAGGCGGCCGGGTCTCGCGGGCACGCCTCGCCGCCGGCGTGCTCGGTGTCGGGCTCGTCTTCGCCGCCTTCGTCACGCAGCTCGAGCCGCTCGCGAACCACACGTTTCTCTGGGCACACCTGCTGCAGAATGTCGTCCTCGCGGAGTGGGCGCCCGCGCTGCTGGTGCTCGCGATCCCGCCGAGGCTCGCCGAGCGGGCAGCCCGATTCCCGCTCTTCCGGCCGTTCGTCGCGCTTCCGCTCTGGCTGGCCACGTACTACACGTGGCACCTCCCGTGGATCTACGACACGGCGCTCCGCCACCAGCACTCGCTCCTGCATGTCGAGCACCTCAGCTATCTCGTGGCGGGTGTCTGCGTCTGGTGGCCGGTGGTGCACGGCAGAGCCCCGGCCGGCGCGAAGGCCGCCTACCTCTTCGCCGCCTTCGTGCTCGCCTCGCCGCTCGGCCTCTTGCTCGCGCTGATCCCGCGCGCGATCTATCCCTTCTACGCCCACGCACCCCGCACGTGGGGGCCGGGGCCGCTGGCCGACCAGCAGATCGCCGGGGTGACGATGGCGGCCGAGGAAGCGATCGTCTTCTTCGGCGCCTTCACGGCCTATCTGCTCCACTTCCTCGCCGACGAGCAGGCAGGAGGGCGGCTCTTCAGCCCGAGCGCTTCGGTACCAGCAGCCGGCGCTCGGCCGGTCGGCCTTCCCGCAGCTCCCGGCTCCGCTCGGTCTCGGCATTGATCTCGGCGCCGAGAAGCAACGCGATCCCCGCGAGCCACAGCCAGGTGAGCATGATGATCACCGCGGCGAGCGTTCCCCACGTCTTGTTGTAGGAGCCGAAGCTCGCCGTGTACAACGCGAAGCCGCCCGAGGCTGCCAGCCAGACGACGACCGCGAAGACCGAGCCGGGAGTGATGAGGCGCCAGCGCGGATGCGCGACGTCCGGGCCGAGATAGAGCAGCGTCGCGAAAGCCGCCAGAAGGCCGATGACGAGGATCGGCCACTCCGCGATCCACCAGATCCAGCCGATCACGCCCGACATGGGACCCGCGTGCGACGCGACGAGCCGCTCGAGCGCCGGGCCGAAGATGAGGAGAACGGCCACGAGCAGGAATGCGAAGCCGATCACGGCGACCAGCTCGAGCGCGACGAGGCGCTTGCGGAGGAACGAGCGGCCGTCCTTCCGCTCGTACGCGAGGTTGAGGGCGGTCATGTACGTCGTCATCGCGCCGGTCGTCGCCCAGAGCGCGAGCACGAAGCCGACGATCGTCATCGCGAGCCCGGTGGCCGGGTGCTGGTCCAGATTGTGGAGGCTCCCGCCGAGCAGGCTCGTGGCCTGGGCCGGCATCACGTGCGAGAACTGCGCCATCAGGGTGGAGATCGTCTGCGGGCCGATGAGCAGCGTGAAGAGCCCGACCGCCACGAGCAGGACGGACGGAATCGCGAAGAAGGTCGAGTACGCGAGCGCCGAGGCGAGCATCGTCCCGTTGTCCTCGAGAAACTCCTTGAACGCGCGGATGAAGATCGCCCGCCAGTCCCGGAAGGAGAGCTCCAGGAGCCCGGGATCGTGGAGCCGCGGTTCGTCTCGCTCCGGCTGCGGCATCGGCGCGTGCCCGCAGGGCTCCGCCTCGAGCGGGGCCTCGTCGGGCTGCGGGCGCTGATCGGCCTCACGTGTGCTCACTGGGGAAGAACGCACGTCTCGGCGATCAGGTTGCTGCTGCTCTCGATCGGGGTGGGCAGACTCGAACTGCCGACCTCCCGGCCCCAAACCGGGCGCTCTACCAGGCTGAGCTACACCCCGAGGCGTCTCAAGTGTAAGCCCGGCTACTCGGACTCGATCAACGCGCGCAGCTCGGCGAGCTTCTCGCCGCGCAGCTCGTCGCGCTCGCCGCGATCGATCCGAGCGAGCAGGTCGCGCACGAGCGGCGCCAGCTCGAGCGGGTTGAACGGTTTCGTCACGTAGTCCACCCCGCCGATATCGAGCCCGCGCGCGCGGTCGCGGAACTCCGCCCGAGCCGTGAGGAAGATGATCGGGATGCCCCGGGTACGGTCGTCCTCGAGCAGCTCCTCGGCCACCCTCCACCCGTCGAGGCCGGGCATCATCACGTCGAGGAGGACCACGTCGGGCTGTTCGTCCCGCGCGAGATCGAGTCCCGTCGCGCCGTCGGCGGCCTCGAGGACGCGGATCCCCTCCGCCTCGAGATTGACCCGGCAGAGCAGCCGGATCGGCGCCTCGTCGTCGACCACGAGCACCCGTGTCTCAGCTGCGTCCGGCATCGGCCGCCTATACCCATCCCGCTCCGCGGTCATGCCCGCTCCGGCGCCGGCAAAGCCGGCGCTCTCCGCTCCTTGGTGAGCTCCGTCGAGCCTACGCTCATGCCCGCTCCGGCGCCGGCAAAGCCGGCGCTCTCCGCTCCTTGGTGAGCTCCGTCGAGCCTACGCTCATGCTCGTCTACTCGCCTCTCCGAACGGCGGCAACCGCGGCCGGGAGCTCGAAAGCGAAGCGAGAGCCCTCGCCCTCGCGTGAGGAGACCCAGATCCGGCCGCCCATGGCGGTCACGAGGCCACGGGCGATGAACAGGCCGAGCCCGGTTCCGCCGGCGCCGGCCCGCAGCTCGGCATCGGAGCCGCGGTAGAACTTGCGGAAGATCTCCTCCTGGTCGGACTGGGGGATGCCGATCCCCTCGTCCGCGACGCTCACCTCGACCGTGTCCTGCCGCAGGGCGGCGCCCACGGTCACGGTGCCCCCGTCGGGCGAGTAGCGAAGCGCGTTGTCGACGAGGATCGAGCACACCTGCCGCAGCTTCTCGGGATCCGCCCTCGCCGCGAGCGGCTCGTCCGGGAGATCGACGACGAAGCGGTGCCCGTTCACGTCCGTCGCCGAGACCGTGTCGAGCACCTCGCCGACGACATCGCGCACATCGGTCTCGGCGAGGTTGACCTGAAGGTCGCCGGTGTCGAGGCGCGCCACGTTCAGCAGCGTGTCGACGATCGACGTCAACCGCTGCGACTCGGAGGCGATATAGCGGAGGAATGTCTGGCGCTCTTCCTCACCGAACATCACGTCCTGGCGCAGGAGCGTCTCGGCGAAGCCGTAGATGGACGTGAGCGGCGTGCGGAGCTCATGGGAGACGGTGCTCACGAAGTCGGACTTGACCTGCTCGACCAGCCGGTCGCTCGAGATGTCACGAAAGGCGAAGATGCGGCCGGCCACCGCGCCGAGCGGATCGCGCATCACCGCCTCGGTGACCGACAGCCAGACCTCCTGCCGCCCACGCATGATCGGGACGAGCCGTTCGCCGCGCGCGCCGTCGTCGGGCGACTCGAGGCTCCGTTGCAGCACGTCGGCGGGCGCCCGGCCGAGAGCGACGCCGGCGGGAACGCCGGTGATCACCTCGGCCGCGCTGTTCCAGAGGACGACCTTGCCGTCGCGGTCGGCGGCGACGATCCCCTCCGCGATGTTCGCGAGGATCGCGACCGAGCGCTCGCGCTCGAGCGCGACGCGCTGATAGAGCTCGGCGTTCGAGAGGGCGGCCGACGTGCTCGCGGCGACGGCGAGCAGGGCCTCGATCTCCTCCTCCCGCCACTCGCGCGGGAGCGAGGCGTACACGGCGAGCACGCCGACGGTCGACCCCTCCGCCCCGCCGACCGGCACCCCGAGGAAGGCAGCGTGGCCCGCCTGGAGCATCGGGTCGAGGCCGCGCAGGCGCTCATCCTCGCCTGCCTGCGGGAGCGCGACGGGAGCCCCCGACTGGACGACGTCGCCTGAGAGCCAGCCGCCGGCCGGGCTACGCGAGCCCAACGCCTCTTCCGCGCCCTCCCCGTCGGCCGCCGTGACCACGAGCTCCTCTCCGTCGAGCAGGCGGAAAGCTCCGGCCTCGGCGTTGACGAGCGCCGGCGCCTGCTGGACGACCTCGTCGAGCACCGCCGCAGGGTCGAGCTCGCTCGTGAGCAGCCGTCCCGTGCGGGTGAGCTGCTGCGCCAGCGCGCGGGCCCCCCGTTCGGCCTCGAACAGCTCGCTTCGCTCGAGGGCGCCGCGCGTGGCGTCGGCGAGATGGCGTGCGAGCTCGAGGTCGTCGTCGCTGAACGAGCGCTCCTCTGCGAAGAAGATCACGACGAGACCCCGGCCCGCGCCGCGCGGCGCGTCCACCGGCACCGAGATGAGCGACAGGTAGCCATTCGCGGCCGCCGCCGCGCGTAGGTCGGGCAGCAGCCGCTCGTCGTCCGAGATCGAGGAGGAGACGAGGATCCGCCCCGCGGTGGCCGCTCCGAAGAGCGGTCCGTGCTGCTCGGTCGTTCGATGCTCGAAGATGAGGCCCAGGTCGGCCGGCAGCTCGTAGGCGCCGACCGCTTCGAGCCGCCCGCTCGAAGGCACGAGCACGGCGGCCGAGCTTCCTCCGAGCGCCTCGGCCGCAGCCTGTGCGATCGCCTCGAGCGTCGCGGCCTGGGACAGAGACTGTCCGAGGACCGACGCGATCCGGTAGAAGCCACGCTGGATCCGCGCCTGCCGAGCGCTCTGCGTGAACATCTCGGCGTTCCGCAGCGCGAGCGACGCGAGGCCTGCGAAGGCCTCGAGGACGTTCGCATCCCGGTCGGCGAAGCGACGGCCCTCGCGCCGGCCGACACCGAGCACGCCGCGCACCTCGTCGCTCCAGAACATCGGCGCGGTGATCACGTCCGTGAAACCGTCGTAGGCGGGATGTGGAACTGGGGCGCCGATCTCTCCGTACGCACTCTCGATCAACGGCCGTCCCTCGCGGACGGCCGCCCCGGCGAGGCCGTCGCCCAGCGGGAACTCGAAGCCGAGCAGCGCCGGGTCGAAGCCGTGCACGGCGACGCAGCGGAAGAGCCCGCGCTGGTCGTCGAGGAGGTAGCAGTCTGCGGCGTCGGCGTCGAGCAGCTGCGCGAGCTGATCCGCCAGGCGTTGGAGGACGACCGGCAGGTCGAGCTCGCTGCTGAGCACGTGCGCGGCGCGCAACAGCGCACTCTGCTGGGCAAGCTGCTCCTCGTTCCGCTTCAGAGCCTCCTCGAGCGCGATCCCGGCGCGCAGGCGCTCGAGCGCGACGGCGGCCTCCGAGGCGAGCGTCTGCATCACGGCGAGATCCTCGCTCGTGAAGACCCGCGGCTCGTCGAGGGTTGCCACCGAGATCACCGCGGTCACTCGCTCCTCGACGAGCAGGGGGACGAAGGCAGCGCTCTTCGCCCCGACCGCTTCGGCAAGACGGCGGCTGACGACGCCCGAGCTCGCGGTGTCGTACACCGTGATCGCGGTCGCCTCGAAGACTGCGCTGGCGATTCCCGACGGCTGCTGCTCGAGGTCGAGCCGAAGCTCGCGCCACCAATCGACGTCCTCGCCACGGGAGCGAGCGAGATAGCCCGACGCCTCGCGCGCGTCGTCGGAGACGAAGCTCAGAGCAGAGAAGCCGACCTCGAACAGCTCACCCAACTCGTCGAGCAGCGTCCGCACGACGCGCTCGACGTCTGCACTGCGTGCCAGCTCGTCGGCGACCCGGCTGACGCTCTCGAGCTCCCTCCTGGAGCCGGATCGACGGCCTCGCTGCTCGCCCCCGCGGCGGAGAATGGCAGGCAGGAGCAGTACGGCGGCCGCGGCGCGGCCGAGCGCGCGAACGGTCGGGAGCTCAGCTGGGGTCGGCACTGGGCGCTGGAATTGTACGGAGCCGCGTCCAGCCGGGCCAGAATCCGAGCCCAGACATGGAAAAGCCCGCCGCTCGGGGGGTCGGTGCGGCGGGCTCTCCCGATTGCTCCCCGCAAGCGTCCGCAGACGCCACGGGTCGCATCGCCCAGTGGGAGGGAGGCTAGAGCGCGTTTGCGAGACGGACAATGGGCCGTCCGGCCCATCTTTGTACGCAGGAAAGATCGCGTCGTTTGGTTCTTCTCACGCCGCGCTAACGCGCCCCGGCTATCGTGGCCGAGCCTTGGTGAAACGCCTTCTCCTCGCCTCGCCGCGAGGCTATTGCGCGGGGGTCGAACGGGCGGTCGAGACGGTCGAGCGCGCCCTGGCGCTCTACGGACGCCCGGTCTACGTCCGCAAGCAGATCGTCCACAACTCGCACGTCGTCGACGACCTCCGATCGCGGGGCGCCGTGTTCGTCGACGCGCTCGAGGACGTACCGGAGGGAGCGACCGTCGTCTTCTCCGCCCACGGCATCGCCCCCGCCGTCCGCCGCGAGGCGGAGGAGTTGCGCCTGACGACCATCGACGCCACCTGCCCGCTCGTCACGAAGGTGCACGCGCAGGCGCGGCGCTACGCAGACGCCGGCTACGCCCTCGTCCTGATCGGACATGCGGGACACGAGGAGGTCGAGGGAACGCTCGGCGAGGCACCGGATGCGATCGTCTTGGTCCAGTCCGTGCGGGATGCCGAGCACGTCTCGCTCCCGGCCGATCGGCCGCTGGCGTACCTCACCCAGACGACGCTCTCGGTCGACGAGGCGGGAGAGATCGTCGCCGTACTGCGCAACCGGTTCCCCCACATCCAGGGGCCGGCGCGCGAGGACATCTGCTACGCGACCTCCAACCGGCAGTGGGCGGTGAAGGAGCTGGTGCGCGAGGTGGACTTGCTGCTCGTCGTCGGCTCGCCCAACTCGTCCAACTCGCTGCGACTCGTCGACGTCGCCCGGGCCGATGGGACGCAGGCCCATCTCGTCGAGGACGTTCGCGGCATCGACGAGAGCTGGCTCGACGGCTGCGAGACGGTCGGGCTCACCTCGGGCGCGTCCGCACCGGAGCGTCTCGTGGCGGACGTCTGCGCCTGGTTCGCGGCGCGCGGCGCCGAGGTCTGCGAGCAGAAGCCCGTGCACGAGGACGTGAGCTTCAGGCTGCCCGTCGAGCTGCGGCGCGCCGAGCGAGCGGCGGCCTAGCTCTTCTCGAGCGTCAGCTCGTCGCCCGCCACCCGGACCTCGGTCGCGAGCACCTCGCGGGCGATCCAGTCGCGGTGCCGCTCGGCGAGATCGCGTTGCGACTCGGGCACCGTGAGCACGATCCGGTCGGTCAACTCGAGCCCTTGCTCCTTGCGTACCGAGTTGACGAGGTGTATCAGCTCGTACGCCTGGCCCTCGAGCACGAGCTCTTCGTCGAGGCCGAGGTCGAGCGCGACGGTGACGCCGTCACCCGAGGCGACCGCCCACCCCTCGCGTCCACCCCGCTCTACCAGCACCTCGTCCGCGTCGAGCTCGTGTCCTGCGACGCGGAACCGGCCCTCCGGGAGCTCCTCGAACGCGCCCGCGGCGAGCGCCTCGCGCACGGTCGCGAGCTCCTTGCCGAGTTTCGGCCCGAGCTTCGGCAGGTTCGGCTTCACCCGCGACTCGACCGCGTCGACCGGCCCGAGCTCGACGTCCTTCACGCGCAACTCGTCCGCAACCTCTTCGAGATGGCCGTCGAGGCTCGCACCCTCGACGACGAGCCGCCGCAGCGGCTGCCGCAGCTTGATGCCCGAGGTCGAGCGTGCCTGGCGGCCGAGCTCCACGACCCGGCGCACCTCTGCGATCTCGTCGAGCAGCGCCCGGTCCGGCTCGGCGACGTCCGGCCAGCCGGCGAGGTGCACCGACTCAGGGCCGTCGACGACGAGCACACGCCACAAGTGGTCGGTGACGAAGGGGAGGATCGGCGCCAGAACGCGCAGCGCCTGCACGAGCGCGTACCAGAGCGTTGCGAAGGCCGCCTCGTCGTCTCCGTCCCAGAAGCGTCGCCGCGAGCGGCGGATGTACCAGTTGGAGAGGTCGTCCGCGAAGGCTTCCCACTCACGCATGACGCTCACGTTGTCGTACGCGCCGTAGGCCGCCTCGCTCGCCCGCGCGAATCCATGCATGCGCTCCACGAGCCAGCGGTCGAGCGGGGAGAGGTCTCCCTCGGGCGGCGCCGGCGGCCACGCCGGCCGGAAGCCGTCGATGTTCGCGTACTCGACGAAGAACTTGACGGAGTTCCAGAACGTGAGGAAGCGGCGCTTGACCTCCTCGGCCATCCCGTAGCCGAAACGGAGGTCGAGGCTCGGGTTCTGGCTGCAGTAGAGCCAGCGCATGACGTCGGCGCCCATCCGCTCGAGCGCGTCGTCGAGATCGATCGCGTTCCCCCACGACTTGTGCATCTCGCGCCCGTCCTCGTCGAGCACCTTCTCGTACGTGAGGACGCTCTTGTACGGCTGCTCGCCGACGAGCGTGATGGCCATGAAGCACTGGGAGTAGAACCAGAGCCGAATCTGCTGCCGCATCTCCGAGACCCAGTCCGCCGGGAACCACTTCTCCCAGTACGCATGGTCGGGCAGGTCCGCGCCGGAGAGCCCGGCGGACGCACCGGTTGCATAGCCGCCGGGGATCCACTCGGGGTTCTGCCAGCCCAGCGTCGAGAAGTGCACGATGCCGGCGTCGAGCCACGCGTCTCCGACCTCCGGGATCCGCTCGACCTCTTCACCGCAGCTCTCGCAGCGGATGCGCACCGCGTCGATCCACGGACGATGCAGCTCCTCGAGCTGGTCGAGGCCCGAGACCGCCCGCTCCTCGAGCTCGGCCCGCGAGCCGATGACGTTCAGGCGGCCGCACTCGCACTCGTAGAACGGCAGCGGCAGGCCGAAGTAGCGGCGGCGCGAGATGTTCCAGTCGCCCATGTTGCGGAGCCAGTCGTCCATCCGCTTCTTGTATTGGGGTGGCGTCCACTCGACCGTCGCGTTGCCGTCGAGCATCGGCTGCCGGATCTCCTCGGCGGAGATGAACCAGTCGTCGACGACGCGAAAGACGAGTGGCGTGCGGCAGCGCCAGCAGACGGGGTAGCGGTGGACGATCGACGTCGCCTCGACGAGCAGGCCTCGCTCGCGCAGCGACTCGATGACGGGGTCGACGACCTCGTTGGTCGACAGGCCCTCCAGCTCCCCGTAGCCGGACAGCATCCGTCCCGCCTCGTCGATCGGCGCGAGCACCGGCAGATCGTGGATGCGCGACAGCTCGAAGTCCTCGGCGCCGCAGCCGGGAGCGATATGGACGATGCCGGTGCCCTCGTCGAGTGAGACCTCGTCCCACGGGATCACGCGGTGGACGACACCCTCCTGCGCCGCGAAGTGGTCGAACGGCCCTTCGTACTCGAGCCCGACGAGCTCCGAGCCGCGCTTGCGCTCCTCGAAGTGCTCCTCGGGATAGCGGTCGACCGCGACCCACTCGCCGACGTCGTTGCGGCCGTACTCCGCGTCGGGCTTCACGGCCGCGGCGACGTTCGCCGGCAACGTCCACGGCGTCGTCGTCCACACGACGAGCGACTCGCCCTCGCGCCCCCGCAGCGGGAAGCGAACGAAGAGCGACGGGTGCTCGAGCTCCTCGTAGTTCTCCTCGCCGGCCTGCTCGTGCTTCGAGAGCGAGGTGCCGCAGCGCGGGCACCACTGCGTCGAGCGGTGCCCCTTGTAGAGCCAGCCCTTCTCCTGCACCGTCTTGAGGAAGCGCCAGATGTACTCGATGTTCGTGTCCGAGAAGGTGAAGTAGTCGTTGCCCCAGTCCATCCACATGCCGAGCCGCTTCGACTGGGCTGTCTGGATGCCGGCGAACTTCGCGACGAAGTCGCGGCAGTCGCGCGCGAATCGGTCGAGCCCGTACTCCTCGATCTCGCGCTTCGAGTTGAAGCCGAGCGCCTTCTCGACCTGCACCTCGACGTGCAGGCCCTGCGAGTCGAAGCCGTTCTGGTAGCGGAGGTCGTGGCCGCGCGAGGCCTGGTAGCGCTGGAAGACGTCCTTCAGGGTCCGACCGAGGCCGTGGTGGACGCCGGCCGGCCCGTTCGCCGTGATCGGGCCGTCCATGAAGGAGAAGGTCGGGCCGCCGCGGTTCTGCTCGCGGAGCTTCGCGAACGTGCCCTCCTCGTCCCAGCGCGCGAGCATCTCCCGCTCGAGGCCGGGATGATCGGGTTTGTCCGGCAGTGGGTGGAAGATTGGCTCCGGCACGGGAAGCCAAGTCTAGGCTGAGGCGTTCCTACCTTTGGCAGGCTGGGTAGAACCCCTCTCCACGCACGCAAACAGGGAAAGGAAACGATGGCAACGAACGTCACCGACGCGACCTTCGAGACAGAGGTCCTGCAGGCAAACGAGCCCGTGCTCGTGGACTTTTGGGCCGAGTGGTGCGGGCCGTGTCACGCGGTCGCGCCCGTGCTCGAGCGCATCGCCGACGAGCGCAACCTCAAGCTCGTCAAGGTGAACATCGACGAGAACCAGGATCTCGCGATGCGGTACGGGATCCAGTCGATCCCGAACATGATGCTCTTCGAAGACGGCGCCCCGAAGGCCACGGCCGTAGGCGCGATGCCGAAGGGCATGCTCGAGCGCCAGCTGGGCTTCGAAAGCTAGAGAGCGCGGCGACCGGCCGCGCTCTCAGCGCCCTCGCAAGCTTGGTGAGCTACTCCGCCGGCTGGGCCGCGTCGCGGCCCTCGACGAAGCGGAGAAAGTCCGCATGCTTGGCGAGATACGCCTCGAGCTCCCCGAGACCGGCACCCGCCCAGTCCTCGAGCCACGTCTCGGCGATGTCGTCCTCGATGCAGTGGAAGCCGCGCTCGCTCATCTTCCGCTCCGGCGCCGTACACGCCGGCGCCTCCGCTCCTTGATGAGGTCCGTCAAGCCTACGCTCATGGTGCGCATGATCGGCACGAACCGGGGCAATGGCTATGGGCCATTCGGCTCAACTTCGCGGCCGACCGGACCTAAGCGATCTCAGGAGGAGACCATGCACGACAACCCCCAGGCGAGCGAGAAGGAGCAGGAGCTCGCGCAGACCGAGCGGATGGACGAGGAGGAGGAGCAGCGCAGCGGCTACGCGCCGGCCGAGGCTGCTGACGACGAGGACGAGGCCGAGGAGTAGCCTCGCCGCGCCGTTCCGCCACCCAACACGAGCTCGCCCGCGTCGAGCTCCTCGCCGGATTGCCGGGCGAGACGCTCGCCCGGCTCGGGCAGCGCATGGAACGCGAGGAGATCCCGTCCGGCACGATCGTCATCCGCGAGGGCGACAGCGACGACCGTTTCTATGTCCTCCTCTCCGGGGTGATGGCCGTCAGCCAGCGGGATCTCGGCGCGCGCAGCGTTCTCCGGCCCGGTGACTACTTCGGAGAGGTCGCACCCGCCATGGACGTGCCTCGGACGGCGACCGTCTCCGCGATGACCCCCGCCGTCGTAGCGAGCTGTGACCGGGCGACGTTCGACGAGCTCGTACGCCCGCTCTTCGCCGACGACGACTAGCTCGTTCCGACGCCGAGCTCCGCGAGCACGGCGTCGCTGAAGGCGGGCCACGCCTCCTTCGCCCAGTCGCCGAACCGCCGGTCGGTGAGGACGCCGAGGACGACCCCCGCCTCGCGATCCACCCAGAGAAAGGTGCCGCTCGCCCCGAAGTGGCCGAAGGTCCCCTCGGAGTTGCGCGAGCCGGTCCAGTGGGGCGACTTCGCGTCTCGCAGCTCGAAGGTCAGGCCCCAGTCGTTCGGCTCCATCCGGCCGAGGCCGGGGAGCACCCCCGAGAGGCCCGGAAACTGGACCGTCGTCGCCTCGGCGAGCGTCTCCTGGGCGACGAGCGTCGGCCGGAGGAGCTCGCGGCCGAGCGCGAGGACGTCGTCGAGCGGGCCGCGGAAGCCGTGGGCGGGCGAGCCGGAGAGGCGGCCCGCGAGGCCGAGAGGGCGGACGACCGCGTCGGTGAAGTAGTCGGCGAACGGCATCTCCGCTCGCTCCTCGAGCAGGCGCGAAGCGAGCTCGATCCCAGTGTTCGAGTAGATGCGGCGGCGGCCTGGCTCGGCGATCGGTTTCTCGCCGTCGGTCTGGAGACCGGAGGCGTGGGCGAGCAGGTGCCGGAGCGTCGCGCCGGGCGGACCTGCGGGCTCGTCGAGGTCGACCGTCCCCTCCTCGAGCGCGACGAGGATCGCGAGCCCCGTCAGGAGCTTCGTCACGGATGCCCACGGGAGCTCGGCGTCTCGCGGTCCGTGCGTCGCGACGACTTCGTCGGCACGAGCCACCCCGGCGGCGGCAGTGCCCGCGCCCCAGCCTTCGATCGCGCGCAGCGCCTCCACCCGCGGGATACTAGGAACGTGGCGCGCGCCACCGTCCCCGCGGTCTCGCCCTACGCCGGCACGGTCGGTTATTCCCGCGCCGTGCGCGAGGGACGCCACATCTACGTCGGCGGAACGGCACCCGTGGGCCTGGAGTCCGACGATCCGTACCAGCAGGCGAAGCGCTGCCTCGCGATCATCGTGGACGCCCTGCGCGAGCTCGGCGCGGAACCGGAGCACGTCGTCCGCACGCGGGTCTACATCGTCGACCCGGCCGACTGGGAGGCGATCGGGCGCGCGCACGGCGAGGTGTTCGGCGAGATCCGACCCGCATCGGCGATGCTCGTGATCACCAGCACGCTCAATCCGGCCTGGAAGGTCGAGATCGAGGCCGACGCGCTCCTGCCCGAATGAGACTGGCCACCCTCGCGGGTTTGTACGTCGCCGTCGTCCTCTCGGCGCAGATCGGCGCGAACAAGATCGTCCGCCTCCCCTTCACGCATCTCGAGGCACCCGGCGGCGTCTATTCGATCGGCGTGGCCCTCGCCCTCGTCCAGCTCGCGCACCACACCGGCGCGACCCGCCGCGACGGCGCGCTCAACGCGCAGCTGCTGATCGGCGTGGGCTTCGTCGGCTCGGCCCTGTTCGCCGGCTACATCGCGCTCGTCGTCCACTCGCATCCCGCCTTCCCGGGACAGGAGTTCGACAGCGCGGTCGGCTCGACGTGGCGCATCGTCGGGGCCAGCCTCGCTGCGTTCCTCGCCTCGGAGACCGTGGACAACCTCGTCGGCGCGCCGCTGCGGGGACGGGTCCACGACGGCGTCCGCGTCATCGTCTCGGCCGGCGCGAGTGCCCCGCTCGACAGCGTCGTCTTCCTCGTGCTTGCCTTCGGCTCGTCAGGACTGCATTTCTTCGACGGGCAGCTCGTAGGCAAGATCGCCTCCTCGGTCGTGATCGGGATCCCGCTCGTCGTGCTGGGCCGACGCTTTCTTCCTGCAAACGCGGGGGATATCCTCCCTACATGAGCGAGTCGCTGATTCCATCCTCGATCACCGGCAAGGGCTCCGCGTTCCCGCCCGGGGGCAGCGTGCTCGACCATGCCTTCGGCGCCGGCGACCCGTACACGCTCGGCGTCGAGGAGGAGTACATGCTCCTCGACGGCGAGACGTTCGACCTCGTGCAGCACATCGACACGGTGCTCGCCGCCGTCGCGGGACACGAGCTCGAGCCGCGGATCAACTCCGAGCTGATGCAGTCGGTGCTCGAGGTGGCGACCCCGGTCTGCCACACGCCGGCGGGAGTGCAGCAGCAGCTCCTGCGCATCCGCCGCTACGTCACCGACGTCGCGCGGGAGAAGGGCCTGCGCGTCGGCTCGGCCGGGACGCATCCCTTCTCGCTCTTCGAGCAGCAGCGGATCACGGCGAAGGACCGGTACCGGGCGATGGTCGACCAGATGCAGTACATCGCGAGGCGAGAGCTGATCTTCGGGATGCACGTGCACGTCGCGGTCGACGACGCCGAGAAGGCGATCCAGGTCGTGAACGGGCTGATCGCCCACCTCCCCGAGCTCGTGGCGTTGTCGGCGAGCTCGCCGTTCTGGCGAGGCGAGCCGACCGGCCTTCGCTCCTCACGCCACATGGTCTTCGCCGCGTTCCCGCGCTCGGGACCTCCACCCCGCTTCCGCGACTACGCCGACTACGCGCAGGTCGTGAACCAGCTCGAGAAGACGGGGTGCATCCAGGACTACACGCATATCTGGTGGGACATCCGACTCCACCCGCGTCTCGGCACGGTCGAGATCCGGATCTGCGACGCCGTAACGCGGCTCGAGGACGTGATCGCGATCACGGCCTATTGCCAGGCCCTCGTCAAGCACTACTCGGAGCTCTTCGAGCGCGGGGAGGAGATCCCCTCCTTCCACCGCATCCTGACGACCGAGAACAAGTGGCTCGCCGCCCGCTACGGCCTCTCGGCGCCGGTGATGGACCTCCATACCGGACGCCGGAACCGGCTGCCCGTCGCGGCGCTCGTCCGGCGGACGCTCGAGACACTGGGCCCGCACGCACGCGACCTCGGCTCGGAGGAGGAGCTCGCCAGCATCGCCGAGATCCTGCGCCGGGGCAACGGCGCCGACCGGCAGCTCCACATCTTCAATGCGAACAAGGACATCGTCGAAGTGGTACGGGAGATCGCGGAGGCCACGGAGGTCGCGCCGGAGCCGGCGCCCGAGCCCGCGGCTGCGGCGTAGGATCGAGCGATGCTCGAGGCCGGGGAGAAGGCGCCACTCGAGGCGGTCGTCTGGACGACGCCGCGCGAGCGAGCGAGCATCGGCGACCTCCTCCATGAGCGCCCGCTGCTGCTGCTCTTCTATCTCTTCGACTGGTCCTCGACCTGAACGAGCGAGCTCGAGCTCCTGCGTGACAGGAGAGCGGAGCTGCAGGAGGCTGGGGTGGAGCCGTTCGCGATCTCCCGCGACTCCCCGTACACGCACGTCGCCTGGATGCAGGCGCTCGACCTCGACTTCCCGCTCCTCTCCGACTGGAACGCCGAGGCGACGGTCGGCTTCGGCGTCGCCTCCGAGCACAACGGGATGCGAGACGTCTCCCGGCGCAGCGCCTTTCTCCTCGACACGGAGGGCGTCGTCCGCGGAGCCTGGGCCTACGAGCCGAGCGAGCTGCCCGATGTCGACGAGCTGATCGCTGCCGCGCAAGCGCTGTAGTCAGCTCACTTGACATGTGACCTTTTGGTCACGTAAGATCGCCGGCATGGACGACGACCAGGTCTTCAAGGCGCTCGCCGACGCGACCCGGCGCCATCTCCTCGACCGGCTCTACGAGCGCGACGGCCGCACGCTCACGGAGCTCGAGTCGGAGCTCGAGATGACCCGCTTCGGCGTCATGAAGCACCTCCGCGTCCTCGAGGACGCCGGCCTCGTCGTCACCCGGCGGGACGGCCGGGAGAAGCTCCACTTCCTGAACCCGGTGCCGATCCGGCTGATCCACGACCGCTGGATCGACAAGTACACCGAGCACCGCGTGGCGGCGCTCGCCGATCTCAAACACGAACTGGAGGAGTCAGCATGACCACGATGACCGCGCAGACGACGCAGGTCTACAACGTCTTCATCCGCGCCACCCCGGAGGAGATCTGGGACGCGATCACGAAGTCGGAGTTCACGCAGCAGTACTTCTACGGCGCCCGCATCGACGTGCGCGACGGCCGGCGCTTCTCGGCGATCGGCGAAACAGCGTGGGACGACGAGGTGCTCGAAGCCGACCCGCCACGCCGGCTCGTGCACGGCTGGGTGTCGGGCTACGACTCCGACATGGCGGCGGAGGAGCCGAGCCGCGTCACCTGGGAGATCGAGCCGCAGGACGGCGGCATCACGAAGCTCACCGTCGTGCACGACCAGCTCGAGGGAGCGCCGAAGACGGCGGAGAACGTCGCCGGCGGCTGGATGTACATCCTCTCCGGCCTGAAGACGCTGCTCGAGACGGGCGAGCCGCTCGCCGGCTGATCCGAGCCCCCGCGAGCGCGGCCGTCGGGAGCGATGAGTTTCCGGCGGCCGCACCGTCTTTGATAGGAGACACCTGAGAGTCCCGCGAACGCTGAGGAGCCAACCGATGTCGAAGACACTTTTGACCGTCGGGACGCGCAAGGGCGCGTTCCTGCTCGAGAGCGACGACCGCCGCGAGTGGAAACTGCGCGGCCCGTACTGCGAAGGCTGGCCCGTCTACCACGCCATCTACGACCCGACCACCGGCGACATCTACGCAGCCGCTGCCAGCGAGTGGCACGGCTCCTCCATCTGGCGCAGCAACGACCTCGGCGAGACGTGGGAGCAGTCGAGCGAGGGTCTCTCGTACGGCGACGAGGACGGGCGCAAGGTCTCGAAGGTATCCACGCTCTCACGCGCGGGCGATCGCCTGCTCGTGGGCGTCGAGGCGCCGGGCATCTTCGAGAGCCGCGACAACGGCAAGACCTGGTCCTTGCTGTCGACGCTCTCGGGCCAGCACGGCAGCGAGAGCTGGGACGATCCCGCCCAGCAGCCGCCCGGCCATCTCGGCATCTCCGGCTTCGTGACCGAGGCCGAGGACTCCGACCGCTTCTTCGCGATCGTGCAGGGAATCGGCGCGTTCGAGACGGAGGACGGCGGCTCGGCGTGGACGCCGCGCAACAAGGGCCTGCGCCGCGACTGGCCCGCGGACTACGAGGACGTCGGCTTCTGCGTGCACAAGCTCGTCCGCTCGGCGGACCCGCAGCGCATGTACCAGCAGAACCACGTCGGCATGCACCGCTCCGACGACGCCGGCCAGTCGTGGAGCGAGATCACCGAGGGGCTGCCGGGGGACTTCGGCTTCGCTGCGGCGGCGCATCCCCACGACCGCGAGACGTTCTACGTCATCCCGGTCGACGGCGGACACGGACGGACGATGCACGACGGCAAGGCTGCGGTCTGGCGCACGCGGGACGGCGGCTCGAGCTGGCAGGACATGCGCAAGGGACTGCCCCAGGAGAACGCGCATCTTGGTGTCCTGCGCCAGGCAATGACGATGGACGAGCAGGACGTTCCCGGCGTCTACTTCGGCACGAGCACCGGCCAGGTCTTCGCGAGCGCCGACGAGGGCGAGACCTGGAGCGAGATCGCGAGCTACCTGCCGTCGATCTCGTCGGTCGACGTGGCGGTGCTCGACTGACGTGGCTGACCTTCGGCTCCCCGGAACTCTCACCCCACTCTTCCCGGGGCTGACGCGCCACGTCGAGGTCGAGGCGGCGAACGTGCTCGGCGCCATCGACGAGCTCGAGCAGCGCTGGCCGGGCCTCCGCGACCGCCTCGTCGCGGAAGGCCCGGCGCTGCGCAGCCACATTCACGTCTACGTCGACGGCGAGCGCGCCGGGCTGGACACGCCGGTCGCCGAGCGCTCGCGCCTCGACGTCATCGCCGCGATCAGCGGCGGCTAGAGGCTACCAGCTCTTGGTGCGATGCGCCTGGCGCGATCCGCGACGCGCACCCTCGCGTCGACGGCGAGGCAGCGGTCGGGCAGCGCGAGCACCGGGTTGAGGTCGAGCTCCACGACCTCGGGCAGGTCGTCGGCCGAGGAGCGAGAGGCGCAGCAGGAGATCGACGAGAGCGCTCTCGTCCGCCGGAGGCGCGCCCCGGAAGCCGGCGACTAGCCGACCGGCCTTGCCCGAGCCGACGAGCTCGCTGCGCGTCGACGGTCGGTGAGCGGCGCGAGCCGGAACTGCGCCTCGCCGATCAGCTCGGCGAGGACGCCGCCCGGGCCGAAGGCGACGAGCGGGCCGAAGACGGGATCCTGCACGGCGCCGGCCAGCAGCTCCGCGCCGCCGCTGACGAAGGGCTGGACGAGGAACGGCGCGCCCGATCCGCTCCGCGGCAGCGAGGACGGCTTCCTCGTCGCCGAGATCGAGGGCGATGCCGCCTTGCTCGGTCTTGTGCGCACCGGGCGCCGCGGTCTTGAGCACGACGGGGAAACCGAGCTCGCCGGCCGCCTCCACGGCGGCCAGCTTCGGTGTCCGCGACCCGCTCCGGCACGAGCGGCACGCCGTAGGCCTCGAGCAGGCGGCGCGTCTGCTTCGGCATCGAGCCAGCCGCCGCCGGCCGCGACCGCCTCGCGCACGACGGCCTGAGCCTCGTCGCGGTCGCACTCGAGCTCGGGCATCGCGCCCGGCCGGCTGCCGCAGCCACTCACCGCGCTCGACCGCGCGCGCCGAGCGCGCGTCGCAGCCGCCTCGGGATACGCGAAAGACGGCACGTTCGCGGCGCTGCGCAGGCCCGACGGCGCGCCCTTCGCGCTGACGAACGTGCAGAGGACAGGCTTGTCGACGACGGTCGCGGCCGCCCGGCTGATCGCAGCGCCGACCTCTTCCTCGTCCGTCCCGACGGTCGGGACGAAGAGGACGATCGCGGCGTCGAAGGCCGGGTCGGCGAGCACCGGTGGCAGCGCGTGCGGCGAAGCTCTCGGCCGTTCGCGCCGCCCAGCATGTCGATCGGGTTCGCCGCGCTCCCCTCGCTGCCGGCATGACCGTCGGCCAGCGCGGCCCGGGTCGTCGTCGCTCGGCGGCGGGAGCTCGAGCCCCGCCGCCTCGCATGCGTCGGCGGCGAGGATCCCGAGCCCGCCGGCGTTCGTGACGAGCGCCACGCGACGGCCGCGCGGCACGGGCTGGGCGGAGAGCAGCGTCGCGACGTCGATCAGCTCGTCGAGCGTCCGCGCCCGGATCACGCCTGCCTCGGCGAAGAGCGCGTCGACGGCGACGTCCGAGCCGGCGAGCGCGGCCGTGTGCGAGCCGGCGCGCGGCTGCCCGCCCGCGGTGCGTACCGCCCTTCAGCGCCAGGATCGGCTTGCGGCGCGCGAGCGCGCCGCGCGATGCGCGAGAAGGCGCGTGGGTTGCCGAACGACTCGAGGTAGAGGACGACCATCTCGGTCTCCTCGTCGTCCTCCCACCACTCGAGCAGGTCGTTCGAGGAGACGTCCGCCTTGTTGCCGATCGACACGAACGAGGTGACGCCCAGGCCGCGTCGCTTCCGCCCGCTCGAGCAGCGCGAGCCCGAGCGCGCCGCTCTGCGAGGAGAAGCCGATCTTGCCGGGCGGGAAGCTGCGCGGCGCGAAGGTCGCGTTGAGGTGAACCGCCGAGGAGGCGATGCCGAGGCAGTTCGGGCCGAGGAGGCGGCGCCGTGCTCGCGGACGAGCGCGAGCAGCCGCTCCTGCCGCTCCGTTCCCTCGCTGCCCGTCTCGGCGAAGCCGGACGCTAGAAGACGACGAGCGCGCGGACGCCGGCCGCGAGCGCCTCCTCCGCCGCGTCGAGCACCAGCTCTCCCGGGCACGCAGATGACGGCGAGGTCGACCCCCTCCGCGATCTCCGCCGACTCGCGCGTGTAGCCGTGCACGCCGGCGACCGAGTCGCCTTTCCGGTTCACGGGGTAGACGGAGCCGGCGAAGTCGCCGGCGAGGATGTTGCGGAACAGCTCGCCGCCGATCGAGCCGCGGCGCTTCGACGCGCCGACGACCGCGACCGAGCGCGGCTGGAAGAACGGCTCGAGCGAGGCGCGCACCGCGACGTGGTCGCGCTCGGCCACCTGCTCGCGATACGTCGTCGGTCGGCGCGATCGGCGAACCGGATCTCGAGCTCGCCGCCCTCGCCGGCGCGCGTCACCGCGAAGCCGGCGTCGCGAAACACGCCGAGCATCGCTGTCGTTCTCGTGCAGCACCTCCGCGACGAACTCCTCGATCCCGGCCTCCGGCGGCCCGGGCCGCGAGCTGCTCGAGCAGGCGCGTGCCGATTCCCGCCGCTGGAACGTCGTCGCCGACGGCGAAGGCGACCTCCGCGGCGCGCGGGTCGCGCAGCCTGCACCCAGTTCGCGACGGCCACGATGCGGCCGTCGAGCGAGCCGAGCAGCGCGCCCCGCTCCTGCCAGTCCGGCTCGAGCACCGGCTCGACGAGCTTCGGCCCGAGCGCCGGGAAGCCGTGGAAGCGGAGGTAGCGGCTGTGCTCGGAGAGGCTCGCAGAAGAACTCGAGCAGCGCGTCGGCATCCTCCGCGGCGGGCGCTCTCAGCCGGAGCGTCGACCCGTCGCGGAGGATGACGTCGGTCGCGCTCGACCGCCGTTGCGACCGTGGCGCTCACGCGGCCGCCACGTGCTCGACGGGCTTCCCGCGCGGCCGGACGACGAGCACCGGGCACGGCGCCGAGTGGACGAGCCCGGTCGAGACGCTGCCGGAGAGGAGCCGCCGCGCGGCGCCCCAGCCGTGCGAGCCCACGACGATCAGCTGCACGTCGTACTCGCTCGCGACTTCGGCAGATCTCCTCGACGGCGAACCCGTCGGCGACGACCGTCGAGCAGTGACAGCGCTCGGCCTCGGACGCTGCCGTCGTCGACCGTGGCGAGGAGCTCCTTCACGCGCTTGTGCTCGGCCTCGCGTCAGCTCGACCACGATGTTCGAGTAGCCGTAGCCGCGCGTAGCCGACCGCGGGCAGCGCGGCGTGCACGACGGAGACGACGAGCAGCGGGGCATCGAGCCGCTGCGCGAGCTCGAACGCTTCCTTCTGCGCCTCCTCTGCCGAGGCGAGCCGTCGGTTGCGAACAGGATCGGTCTCGTAGCGCTCATCTCGGTCCTCCTTCTCGGATGCTGGAGACAGTGTTCGCGCGCGCCGAGCCGGCCGCATCCGGGCGACAGCCCCTTGCGTGCTGCGGAAAACCCGCACGGAAGAGGGCGGCGCCCGAACGAGCGGGCGCCGCCCTCTCTCCGAGAGCGGCTACGCGGTGACCGGCACCTCGTGCTGCTCGGCCAGCTCGTGGCCGACCGGTGCCGCCTCGAGCACGACCTTCAGCGCGTGGCTCTCGGCCGCCGCTCCGAACACGTCGTACGCCTCCTCCGCGTCCTCGAGCGCGAAGCGGTGGGTGGCGAACGGCGTCGGATCGAGCCGTCCCGTCTCGATCAGCTTGAGGAGCTTCGGCGTCGTGGTCGTGTCGACGAGACCCGTCGTGATCAGGACGTCGCGGATCCACAGCTTCTCGAGGTGGAGCGTCGCGGGATGGCCGTGCACGCCGACGTTGGCGACGCGGCCGCCCGGCCGGATCAGCTCGGTGCAGAGCTCGAACGTCTCCGGCACGCCGACCGCCTCGATGGCGACGTCGGCGCCGAGGCCGCCGGTCAGCTCCATCACCCTCGCGAGCGCGTCCTCCTTGCTGTTGTCGATCGCGACGTCCGCGCCGAACTCGAGCGCCTTCTCGAGCCGCGAGGCGTCGAGGTCGATCGCGACGATCCGGCCCGGCGAGTGGAGCTGCGCGGTCATGATCGCCGCGAGCCCGATCGGGCCGGCGCCGACGATCGCGACCGTGTCGCCCGGCTCGACGCCGCCCGTTGAGGACGCCGACCTCGTACGCGGTCGGGAGGATGTCGGCGAGGAAGAGCACCTGCTCGTCCGAGAGCTCCGCCGGCACCTTGTAGACCGAGGTGTCGGCGAACGGCACGCGGGCGAGCTCGGCCTGCAGCCCGTCGATCAGGTGGCCGAAGATCCAGCCTCCGCCGCCGGTGCAGAGCCCGTAGCGGCCCTCCTTGCAGAACCGGCACCGGCCGCACGACGTGATGCAGGAGACGAGCACGCGGTCTCCCGGCTCGAGCGTCGTGACGGCGCTTCCGATCTCGACCACCGTGCCCACGGCCTCGTGGCCGAGGATCGGTGCCCGGCATCACCTCCGGCACGTCTCCCTTGAGGATGTGGAGGTCGGTGCCGCAGATCGTCGACGAGTCGATCTTCACGATGGCGTCCGTAGGCGCCTGGATTGTCGGGTCGGGCACGTCCTCCCAGGCTCGCTGTCCCGGCCCGTGATACACGAGTGCTTTCATCTTCGCGCCTCCTTTCTCACCCGAGTCTCGTCCGGCGCCGAGCCGGCGGCATCGGCGGCCGCGCGGAGCCGGCGCTGCGGCTTTTCCCGTACGGGCCGATCGCAGGCGTAGGCTGGCCATGTGGACGCGCTGTCCGTCAGCGAAGGACGGCTGCGTGCGCTGTTCGCAGCGGGCCTCGCCGTCACGCTCCGAGCTGTCGCTCGACGCGCTGCTGCACCGGCTCGTCGAGGCGGCCGCCGAGCTGACGGGCGCTCGCTACGCCGCGCTCGGCGTGATCGACGCGAGCGGCTCGGAGCTCGAGCAGTTCCTCACGCACGGCATCGACGCACGACCTGCGCGCGGAGATCGGCGCGCTGCCGCGCGGGCCGCGGCATCCTCGGGGTGCTGATCCGCGACGCGAAGCCGCTGCGGCTGCACGACCTCGCGGAGGATCCGCGCTCGGTCGGCTTCCCTCCCGGACATCCGCCGATGCGCGAGCTTCCTCGGCGTGCCGATCATGCTGCGCGGCGTCGCCTACGGCAACCTCTACCTCACCGAGAAGCAGGGCGGCGAGGACTTCACCGACGAGGACGAGGAGCTCGTCACGCTGCTCGCCGGCCAGGCTGCGGTGGCGATCGAGAACGCCCGTCTCTACGAGGCGTCGACCCGCTGGTCGCGCCAGCTCCAGTCGCTGAACGAGGTCGGGAACGCGCTCGCCACCGAGACCGATCTCGAGCAGGCTGCTCGATCTCGTCGTGCGCCGCCTGCGCGAGCTGCTCGGAGCGCGGTCGTCGCGCTCGCGCTGCCGAGCGGCGGCGACGAGCTGCGGTTCGCCGCCGTGGCCGGGCGGCGCCGAGGACCTGCTCGGCACGACCGATCTCCCGCTCCGAGTCGAAGAGCGGCGCGGTGCTCGAGCGCCGGCGCAGCGAGCGCATCGACTCGGTGATCGACGATCCCGAGGTGCACCAGGAGGTGACGAGGCGGCTCGGCGCGCGTACCGGCATGTGGGTGCCGCTGATCGCCCGCGACCGGGTGATCGGCGTGCTCGAGATCCACGACAAAGAAGGCCCCGACGCCCGGTTCTCCGACGACGACCTGCGGCTGGCCGAGACGTTCGCGGCCCGCGCGGCCGTCGCCGTCGAGCTGTCGCAGCGGTGGCGCGCGATGCCGTCGCCGCGTCGTGCAGGCGCAGGAGCTCGAGCGCCGGCGGCTGGCGCGCGAGCTCCACGACGAGACCGGGCAGGCGCTGACCTCGATCCTGCTCGGGCTGAAGCCGCTCGAGGAGGCGCTCGCCGACCACCCGGCGCGCGCCGCCCTCGCCGAGCTGCGGGAGCACGTCGTGAGCGCGCTCCAGGACGTGCGCCGCCTCGCAGTCGAGCTTCGCCCCGCCGTGCTGGACGACTTCGGCCTCGTGCCGGCGCTCGAGCGGCTGACCGACTCGTTCGCCGAGCAGACGGACATCCGCGTCGACTTCCACTCCGCGCTCGGAGAGACGCGACTGCCGAGCGAGGTCGAGACGACGCTCTACCGGGTCGTGCAAGAAGTCGCTCACGAACATCGTCAAGCACGCGAACGCCCAGCAGCGTCAGCATCTCGATCGCCCGCCGCGGCTCATCTGTGGCAGCCGTGATCGAGGACGACGGAGCGGGCTTCGATCAGCGGACGACGCGCGACGAGGGTATCGGCCTCCTCGGCATGCGCGAGCGGCTCGCCCTCCTCGACGGCCGGCTCGAGGTCGAGTCGCGTCCCGGGGCCGGGACGACGGTCGTCGCCGAGGTGCCCCTCACGTGACCATCCGCGTGCTGATCGTCGACGACCACGCCGTCGTCCGCAGCGGCCTGCGACTCCTGCTCGACGCCGAGGAGGACATCGAGCCGGTCGGCGAGGCCGGCAGCGCTCGCGACGCCGTCTTCCAGGCGCGGGCGCTGAAGCCCGACGTCATCCTGCTCGACATCGTCATGCCGGAACAGACCGGCCTCGACGCGCTCCCGCAGCTCAAGCGCGAGAACCCGGAGGCGAATGTGCTCGTCCTGTCGATGCAGGACGAGCCCCGCTACGTCCGCGAGGCCTTCGCCGCGGGCGCGAGCGGTTACGTCCTCAAGGAGGCTGCCGACACGGAGGTCGTCGCGGCCGTGCGCGAGGTCGCCGCCGGTGGCCGCTACGTCAACCCGGAGCTCGGCGCGAGGCTCGTGGCCGCCGACGCCGAGGCGGTGAAGCTCGCCGAGGAGGATCCGCTCTCCGACCGCGAGCGGGAGGTGCTGCGGCTGCTCGCGCTCGGCCACACGAACCAGGAGATCGCGAAGGAGCTCTACATCTCGGTGCGCACCGCCGAGACGCACCGCGCGCACATCATGCAGAAGCTCCGCCTGCAGACCCGGGCCGACCTCGTTGCCTACGCGCTCGAGCGGGGGCTGCTCGAGGCCGAATGACCCTGGGTCCGGCTCGGACCTACTCGTCCGACTCGTTGAGCAGATGGCGGAAGAGGCTGCGCGCAGCTGCTGCGCCGGCAGTCGACTCGGACGAGACCAGCCGCTCGCGGATCTCGAGCAGCCACGTCGCCAGCGCGGACGTCGGCGGCAACGTCGAGCTGCTCGAAGGCACAGCGTCCATCGAGAGCCGCGCCGCCGGGATCCCAGAACGGACAGGCGTCCTCCGGGCAAGCCTCGGGCTTGCCGACGGCCGCTTCCAGCGAGCAGAGCCGTGTCGTGTGCTGGATCGCCATGCGGCCATCCTCGCCGCCGAGGGGCCATGAGACGTCGTGCGGTGCGCGGATCCTCGGTGCGGGTTTCCCGAAATGCGCGAGGGCCGCCTCGCGGCGACCCTCGCTGTCCAGCGGTGGAGTCGGGCTGCTATGCCACCGGCACCGCGGGAGCCTTGGGGTTCGACCGCCGCACGAACGCCAGGGCGGTCTCCGGATTCCGCAGCGCCCCGCCGATCGCCAGGATCGCGAAGCCGAATCCCGTGAGGAGGAGTGCGATCCCGACCACGATCCCGAACAACCCGATCTGGCCGGCCATGTAGCTCATGTTGAGCGCAGCCGTCAGCGCGGTCTCGGTGACCCAGACCTGCCGGGCCCCGTTCTGCACGGGCTGCTTGGTGTTGGGATCGATCGCGGCGTACGCGGCGTTGTCCGTGCCGCCGCCCGCCATCAGCTGGGCCTTCGGCGTTCCGGGCTTCGCCGTGTAGATGCCCATCTGCGCGTAGGTGAAGCCGTGCGTGGCCTCGAGCGCATGGATGTGCATGTACTGCGCCATCGAGCGCGCCTTGTCGCCCGAATCGATCTTCTGGTTGGCAACGCTCTTCGTCGGCCAGTCCTTGACGGCCGAAACGATGCCTGCCTTCTGGGCCTCGGCCCTGATCGCCGACGGCGTCATGTCGGACGAGCCGACGATGTACTCGTTCTGGAGGCTTCTGTTGACCGTGTGACGTCCGCTGAAGCCCATCGTGATGGCGACGGCACCGAACACGATGAGAACGGCCGCGGCGACGATGCCTCCCAACTCGAATGCCTTGCGCATGTCCCGACTCCTTTCCGAACCGTGGTGCATTTCGACGTAGTGTCGGGCGTTGCTGCGCAGGCGACGTCCGGGCCTCTGCGGAAGCTGACGGCGGATCTTCCCTCGTCTGTTTGCGGGAAATCCGCAACCAGGACGGCGTGGTCCGCGGCCGGGCGACCTGCTCGAGCGCGCTGCGTGAGCCAGGCCCGCTAGGCCGAGGCGAAGGTCTCGCGGGGACCGAGGCCGGCCGCAACGGCGCGCGCGACGTCGAGGCTGGAGATGACCCCGATCGGGCGGCGGGAGCCTGGATCGGTGACGGCCAGGTGTGCGATCCCGTACTGCGCCATGAGGCTGCCGGCCTCGGCGATCGAGCTGTCGGCGGGGATGCTGACGAGCGGAGTGACCGCGGTGGCGCCGGCAGTCAGCGTGTCGAGGTCGAGCCGTGCGGCCGCGACGAGGTCGAGGTCGGAGACGACTCCCCACAGGTGAGGCGCCTCGTCGCCCTCGTCCGTGTGCCGGAAGACGAAGATCGCATGCACGCCGTACGTGGCCATCATCCGCGCGACCACCCGCAGCGGCGTCTCGCGCGAACAGCTGATGACCCCGTGACTCATCGCGTCACCGACCGTGGCCAGCTCGAACCGGATAGGAGGTTCCTGCCGTCGGTGGTCTTCACGGACCATGCTTCGATCGTCGTCCGCGGCCGGGGGAGCGGCATCCGGAGAACTACTGAACCGCGGGCGTGGTAGGCACGGACTGTCGCTTGCGATACTCCTGCGCGTGGGACAGATCGACCCCCTGGGAGCTCGTAGGGACAGCCTCGACGCCTTTCTCGACCAGAAGGTCGAAGAGGGCTACGCGATCGAGACCCGCACCGACACCCATGCGATCGTCTTCCGGCGACCGAAAGGTCTCAAGCGCTTCACGAGCGGCCGAGACCCAGGGCGGTACGTCGTTCAGGTCGACGAAGACGGAATCGCCACGATGCGTCCGGCGGAGCCCCGACGCACCTGAGGGATCCGTCAGCCGTACAGTGCGGTGGGTTGGACTTCCTGCACCACTTCTGACAGTCTCAACCGCACCTAATAAGAGAGGTCAGGACATGGCGAGCAAGGACAAGAACGCGAAGAAGAGCATGGAGAAGAAGCCTGCGCAGAAGACCTTGAAGGAGAAGCGGCAGGCCAAGAAGGCGAAGAAGTAGCCGAGCCCGAGCCGCCGCGCGCGGTTCGCGCTCCGTACCCGATCAGAGGCGGCCACGTGCTCGCCGGCGCGCCGCATCACATGCCCATCGCGTGATAGCCGCCGTCGACGTACAGCGTCGTCCCCGTCACGTTGCCCGCACCGTCGCCGAGGAGAAAGGCAGCCGCCGAGCCGACGTCCTCCGCCGTGATGTGACGATGCAGGGGGGAGCGCTCCTCGACGATGTCCTCCATCGTCGTGAAGCCGGCGATCGAGCGGGCGGCGAGCGTCCGTACCGGCCCGGCCGAGACCGCGTTCACGCGGATGTTCTTCGCGCCGAGATCCCAGGCGAGGTAGCGCACGCACGCGTCGAGCGTCGCCTTCGCCACGCCCATCACGTTGTAGTGCGGCACGGCGCGCTCGCCGCCGAGGTACGTCATCGTCAGGATCGAGCCGCCACCGGCCTTCTCCATCAGCGGCTCGGCGGCCCGTGCGCAGGCGACGAGCGAGTAGGCGCTCACGTCCACCGCAAGCCAGAAACGGTCGCGCGGGGTGTCCGTGAAGCGACCCTCCAGGTCTTCCGCAGCCGCGAAGGCCACGGAGTGGACGAGCAGGTCGAGCTCGCCGCCGAATGCCTCGCCCACCTCGGCGAAAACGCGCGCCACGTCCTCGTCGGAGCGGACGTCGCACTCCGTCACGAGCGGGGCATCGATCGACGCGGCCAGCTCGCGAACCGTCGGCTCGATTCGCTCCCCCTGGTACGTGAAGGCGAGCTTCGCGCCGCCCGCCGCGAGCTCCCGAGCGATCGCCCAGGCGATAGAGCGCCGGTTGGCGACGCCGAGCACGATTCCTCGCTTGCCCTCGAAGGGTCCGGCCATAGCCCGCGATCCTAGACTCTCGGGATAGCCTCTTCGCCATGGGCCGGGTCGCGGTCGTCACCGGCGGTTCCTCCGGCATCGGCGCCGAGATCGCCCGCCTGCTCTCGGCCCGCGGCGACCTGTGCGTCCTGATCGCCCGCCGGGCCGACCGCTTGCAGGCGCTCGCGGAGGAGCTCGGCGGCGAGGCCGAGGCTTGCGACGTCTCTGACCGGGCCGCGGTCGACGCGGTCGCTGCGCGCATTCTCGAGCGGCACCCGAGGATCGACGTGCTCGTGAACAACGCCGGCATACCGGGAAGGACGCGCTTCCTCGACGGCGACCCCGAGGTGGTCGAGCGGCTGATCAGGATCAACTACCTCGGCAGCGTCTGGTGTCTCCGCGCCTTTCTGCCGGGCCTGCGCACCGCGGCGCCGTCGGACGTCGTGAACATCGTCTCGGTCTCGGGCGTCGTCGCCAGCCCGCGGAGCGGCCCCTACTCGGCCTCGAAGCACGCGCAGCTCGCCTTCTCGCGCACGACGGCGGCCGAGCTGCGCGCAAAGGGAATCCGGGTGCACACGGTGAAGCCGGGCTTCACCGAGACGGAGGGATTCCCGCAGTCGTGGCTGCCCCGTCCGGTACGACGGGTCGTGATCGGGCCGCAGGACGTCGCGGCTCACGTGCTGCGCTCGCTCGAGGAAGGTCGCGGCGAGACGACCGTGCCGTGGTATTACGGCCCTCTCGCCCCGCTGCAGGACGCGATGCCGAACGTGTTCACCAGTGTTCTTGGCCGTGTGCGGAAAGCGCCCTAGAATCGCCGTATGGCCGCGCAGACCGAGCCGACGATCGAAGACATCATCGCCGTCGCCGAGTTCCGGTCCGCGCTGCGGCACTTCCTGCGCCGAAGCGAGAAGATCGCCCGCCAGTCGGGGCTCACTCCGCAGCGCTACACCTTGCTGATGATGATCAAGGGCGCGCCCGACGCCGGTGAGCAGTCGACCGTCACGGAGCTGGCCGAGCGAATGCAGCTCGCGCAGAGCACCGTGACCGAGCTCGTGCGCCGCGCCGAGAGCGCCGGGCTCATCGAGCGCGAGCAGTCGCAGCGGGACGCTCGGGTCGCCCATCTGCGCTTGACGCCCGAGGGAGAGCGGCGCCTGATCCTCTCCTTCACCGAGCTGGAGACCGAGCGTGCGCAGCTGCGCGAGGCGTTCGCCAGTCTCGAAGGCGGCGTCACCGGCAACCGCTAGCGCCGCTCGAGCAGATACCAGCCGATGCGCTCGACGAGGAGCCGCGGGTCGGCTGCGGCGAGCGACTCGGCGCGGGCACGGCGGTCTCCCTCCGAGCCGGCGAGATCGAGGTACGCGGAGAGCTCGCGCGGCTCGTCCTCGTAGCGCTCCCGGACGAGCTCCAGCCCGTTTTCGGCGAAGAGCTCCCGCAGCTCCCCGTCGGTGAGCAGGCGCTGGTGCGAGGGATCGCGAACGGTCTCGAACTCGTGGAGTGCGGCCGCCGCCGCCCGAGTGTCGGGAGCGAGCTGATCGACGACGAGAACGTGGCCGCCCGCCCGCGTCACCCGCGCGAGCTCAGCGACGACGCGCTCCGGCCGTGCGACGTGATGGAGCGTGCGGTGCGTCCCGCCGAGGTCGAAGTCGCCGCCGGGGAAGGGCATGGCGGTCCCGTCCCCTTCGACGAACTCGGTGTTCGGGCGGGCGCGCGCTCGCGCGAGCTCTAGCAGCTCCGGCACGGGATCGAGGCCGACGACCTCCCGCACCAGCGGCGCAAGCGCCAGCGCCAGCGCGCCGGCGCCGGTACCGACGTCGAGCGCACGCTCGTCTCCGCGCGGCTGGGCGAAGTCGCGCACCTCCTCTGCGAGCCGCGCCGCGCGAGCGTCCTGCCGGGCCGCGACGCGCTCTGCCGTGCGCGCGAAGCGCTCAGTCGAGGACGACACGGTGTGCGCGGGCGGGATTGGAGTTGATCCCGCAGGCGATCTCGTAGCCGATCGTCCCGGCGACCCGCGCGTGGCGTTCGATCGACAGGCCGTCGCCGACGATCGTGACCGGGGTCCCGACGGGCAGCTCGCGATCGAGCTCGACGGCGACCGCGTCCATCGAGACGGTACCCACCGACCGCCGCGCCTCGCCGTCGACGAGCAGCTCGGTGCCCGTCATGTCGCGCCGGAAGCCGTCCGCATAACCCACGGGGACGATCCCGATCCACGTCGGCTGCTCGGCGACGAACTGTCGCCCGTAGCCGGTGCTCTCGCCGGGCTGGAGCCGGCGCGCCTGCGCGAGCCGGCTCCGCCACGCGAGCGCGGGGCGCAGCCGGTCCTTGGCGGGATCCGTGTTGAAGGGCGAGATGCCGTAGAGGGCGATGCCGCAGCGGGCGGCGTCGAAACGGGCATCGGGCAGCCGCAGCGCTGCTGCGCTGTTGGCGATGTGGCGGGTGAGGTGCGAGTACGGCTCGGTTGCCTCCCGGAAGCGCTCGATCTGCTGCTGCGCGAACGCCGGGTCCGAGTCGGCGGTCGCGAGGTGGCTCATCAGCCCGACCACGTTCGCCGGCGGCTCGGGAAGCTCTGCCAGCCCCCACCGGCCCATCCCGGTGTCGAGCTTCAGGTGGATCGGGATGCCGTCGGGGACCTCGCCGCTGACCGAGACGACCAGCTCGAGCCTCGCCTCGCGCGCCTCAGCGACCTCGTCGGTGGGGCACATGACGACGATCCGCGCCTCCGGGAGCTCGCGGCGCAGCTCGACGGCCTCCGCGACGGTGACGACGCAGAGAGCCGAGGCCCCGGCGTCGAGTGCCGCCCGAGCGACGTCCGTCGCGCCGTGGCCGTAACCGTTCGCCTTCACGACGGCCCAGAGCTCGGCGCCGTCGATCGCTTCGAGGAGCCGCCGTGCGTTGTGGCGGATCGCGCCGAGGTCGATCGTGATCTCGCTCCGGTGCATGCGCCTAGTCTCGCGCCAGCACCCGCGGCAGCGCCTCGACCACGTCGCTCGCCACGAGCCCGTAGCGCTGCGAGGCTTCGTGTGAGGCGAGTTGCTGTGCCGCGCATGCCGCCGCCGTGGCAACCTGCGGTTCCATGCCCTTCGCGAGGAAGGCGGCCGTGATCCCGGTGAGGACGTCGCCCGTGCCCGCGGTCGAGAGCGACGGCAGGCCGAGGGCGCACACGAGGACGCGACCTCCGGGCGCAGCGACGAGCGAGTCCTCGCCCTTGAGGACGACGACGCAGCCGAACCGCTCCGCCGCCTCCCGGACCGACGCGAGACGGTGCGCGGCGATCTCCTTCGATTCCCGCCCGAGCAGGCGACCGAGCTCACCCTCGTGTGGCGTGAGTACGCGCGGCGCCGGCCACCGGCCCGGCTCGAGCTCGAAGAGCGCGTCGGCGTCGACGACCGCGGGCACCTCGACCTCGGCGAGGAGACGGCCGACGAGTGCCTTCGCTTCGGAGTCGCGCCCAAGCCCCGGGCCGATCGCGAGTGCCTTGGCCTTCGTCGCCGCCTCGAAGACGTCCTCGAGCGGACGCTTCACCGCCTCCAGCACGAGCGTCTCGAGCACCGGGAGCGAGTCCGCCGGAGCCGCGATCGTGACGTAGCCGGCGTCGGCGCGAAAGGCGGCGCGGGCCGCGAGCGCCGCGGCTCCGGTCATGCCGCGCGAGCCGCCCACGACGAGCACGTGGCCCGCGGTGTACTTGTTGTCGCGCGGCGAGCGGCGGGGGACCCCGGCCAGGATCTCCGGCGCGACGAGCCGGTGCTCGGTCTCCGCCGGCTCGAGGCCGATGTCCGCCACCGCCACCTCGCCGGCGTGGAAGCGGCCCGGCGCGACCACGAGGCCGACCTTTGGGCCGTGCATCGTCACCGTCAGGTCGGCCTCCACCGCCGCACCCGCGACCTCCCCGGTCGACGCGTTGACGCCGGATGGGATGTCGACCGCGACGACGGGCACTCCGGCCCCGTTGACCTGCTCGATGAGGCGCGCCGTCTCATCGCGCGGCGCCCCTTGCAGCCCGGTGCCGAGAAGCGCGTCGATCACGGCGTCCGGCCGCTCGTCGGTCAGCTCGCGCCCTTGGGATCGGAGGATCTCCGCGGCGATGCGGCCGTCGCCGCCATTCGCGCCGCCGCCGGCATGGAGCGCGATCCTGCGAGCGTCGGGGAAACGGCGCATGAGCTCCTCCGCGACGGCCGCGCCCGCGCGCTGCATCATCGCGTCGACATCGTGCCCCGCCTCCGCGGCGCGCATCTCCTCCGCCGAATAGAGCGGCTCGAGCTCAGCCACCGTCGGCGACCGCGACCGCCTGCGCGAGCTCGCGCGAGTGTGTCATCGAGAGGTCGACCGAGCCCACACCGAGCGCGGCTGCCCGCTCGGCGAGCCGTCCCGAGAGGCGAACGGACGGCTTCGGCCGCCCCACGATCTCGATCTCCTGCCACGCGAATGCCCGGGCGACGCCGAAGCCGAGCGCCTTGCCGACCGCCTCCTTGCCGGCGAAGCGGCCGGCGTAGCTCTGCGCGGGGTTGGGCCGCGAGTCGCAGTAGGCGCGCTCGGCCTCGGTGAAGCAGCGCTCGCGGAAGCGGGCGTAGCGCGCGAGTGACCGTCGGATCCGCTCGATCTCGATCAGGTCGGTGCCGACGCCTACGCTCATGCGATGTGCTCCTCGAGCCACTCGGGGAGGTGCGCGATCGAGGAGACGATCCCGTCCGGCTTGATCCGGGACGCCTCGACGGCGTCCGGCCGAAACTTGCCGGTGCGCACGAGGACCGCCCGCATTCCCACGCCGCGGGCGCCGACGACGTCGGTCTCGAGGTCGTCGCCGACCATCCACGTCATGGACGGCTCGGCGTCGAGCGCGCGGCAGGCGGCGTCGAAGTACGCCGAGCTCGGCTTGCCGAGCACCGTCGCCGTCGTCTGCGCCGCGTACTCGAGCCCGGCGACGTAGCACCCCGAGTCGAGCAGCGGCCCGCGCTGCGTCTGCCACCAGCGGTTGCGGTGGAGGCAGTAGAGGTCTGCGCCGAGCTCGAGCTCCGCGAAGGCGCGGGCGAGGTTCATGTAGGAGAAGACGAGGTTCGTCTCGGGCGAGTCGTCCGCGCCGCCGATCAGGACGGCGTCGGCGTTGTCGCCGACTAGCTCGAGACCCTCCAGATCGCCGACGAGCGCGTGCATGACCAGAGCGAGGACGCGCCGCCCGCGCAAGGCCTCGACAGCGGCGTCCGCCGTCGTCTGCGCCTCGGCCGCGTCGAGCTCGATCCCCATTCCCTTCAGGTTCGCCGCGAGCTCCGCCTTCGAGCGCGTGGTCACGTTCGTGACGAAGCGGAGCCGGTGTCCAGCCTCGCGGAGGCGCCGCACCGCGTCGGCCGCGCCGGGCAGCGGCTGGCCGGAGACGTGCAGGACGCCGTCCACGTCGAGCAGAATCGCGGCCATGAACTCGGACTCTATTCGCGTCACGCGCTCGGTCGTGTTGCCGCTGACGGAGATCGAGCTGCAGGTCTCCCGCTCGAGCGGGCCGGGCGGCCAGCACGCGCAGAAGTCCGAGACTCGGGTCGTCGCCGTCTTCGACGTCGAGGCCTCGAATGCTCTCAGCGATGCGCAGAAGCGCCGCGTCGTCGCGCGCGCCGGACCGGTGCTACGGGCCGTCGCACAGGACGAGCGGAGTCAGTCGCGCAACCGCGAGCTCGCGGTCGAGCGGCTGGTCGCGACGTTGCGCGAGGCGCTCCGCGTTGAGCGAAAGCGCGTCCCGACGAAGCCGACCGCGGCCGCGCGCAAGCGCCGCCTCGAGCAGAAGAAACGCCGCTCTCAGACGAAGCAGCTGCGGCGGAAGCTCGACTAGCGGACGGTCTGCAGCTCGGCGTTCGCGCGCGCGAGCTGCTGCCGGGTCGGGTGGGGGCGGCCGAACCAGACGAAGAGGAAGTGCTCCACCCCGCTGCGGTCCCGCCGCCCGGCTTGGATCACCCCGTACTGCGGAGGCTCCCCCTCGAACGGGCCGACCACCTGCGAGGCGCGAAGCCGGGGAGGCCAGCCTCGCGGCATCTCGTACGCCGGACGCTCACGGCTGTTCGAGAGCTGGATCACGATCCCGTTCGGCGGGAGATGGGCGAGCGTCCGGTGCGGAGGGACGCAGTTGCCGCAGTCCCGGTAGCGCACAGTCGAGGCCCAGCCGGACGCCTGGACGCACCGACGCGGAGAGACTCCGACGCAGGTGTGGGCCGGGCGCGAGCCGACCTGCCAGCCCGGCGCCGCCCGAAAGTGCGGCGGGGACACGACGAGCAGCAGCGCGAGGATCCCGAACATGCCTTCCTTACGCCGCGGGCGACCTCAAAGGTCCGGGACGGACGCCGCGCCGGGCGGCCGCTCGACCTCCACGTGCGGGAGCCACTCGAGCCAGCCTGGCAGGTACCAGCTGCGGCGGTCGAGCAGCCCGAGCATGCTGGGCAGGACTACCGAGCGGATGATCGTCGCGTCGAGGAGCAACGCGACGGCGACGCCGAAGCCCATCTGCTGGAACATCACGAGCTTTCCGGCGGCGAAGCCGGCGAAGACGACGACGATGATCAAGGCGGCGCCGGTGATGATCCGCGCCGTCGACGCGACGCCCCCCACCACCGCAGCGTGCGTCGAGCCCGACTGGTCGTATCGCTCCTTGATCCGGCTCATCAGGAACACCTGGTAGTCCATCGAGAGGCCGAACAGCACCGAAAACAGGAAGAGCGGCACCCAGGCGTCGATCACGTGCGTGTGTCGGAAGCCGAACAGGCCGGCGCCGTGCCCGTCGAGGAAGACGAGCGTGAGGAGCCCGTACGCCGCGCCCACGGAGAGCAGGTTGAGCAGCACCGAGACGAGCGCGACGACGATCGAGCGGAACGCGACCGTGAGCAGGACGAAGCTCAACCCGAGCACGAAGAGGAGCACATACGGGGTCGGGTGCGTCACGGCATCGAAGTAGTCGACGTTGTCGGCAGTGATGCCGCCGACATAGACCTTGGCTCCGCTGCCGTCGAAGATCGAGGGGATGAGCCGCGCACGGAGATCGCGCACAGCCTTGACGGCTGGGCCGCCGACGGGGTCTCCCCGGACCGGGGAGGTGAGCAGCGCAACGCCTTTCGGCGATGTCTGGATCGTTCCCGCGCCAAAGCTCCCCTCAGCGGCCAACCGACGGCGAAGCCGCGCGAGATCACGGTGCACGGCGACGGGATTACCGCCGACTGCGACGATCCGCACCGGCTCCGGGTTCTGGACGGGGAATGCGCGCTGGAGCAGGTCGTAGCCCTGCCTCGAGGGCAGCCCGGAGGGCAGCGTGCTGACGCCGTTAGCCCCGATGTGGAGGCCGAAGATCGGCGAGGCCAGGGCGAGCATCGCGCCGGCAGACACGGCGAGCGCTAGCGCCGGCCTGCGCAACACCCCGTTCACGACGCGGCGCCAGAAGTTGCCCTCCACCGCGTCGGCACGGCCGAGGTTCCTACCCAGGATCGGGACACGCAGGGAGTTCACGCGATCGCCGGCGATGCTCAGGATCGCAGGGAGGAGCGTCAGCGCCGCCGCCACCGAGACGATGCCGACGAGAATCGCCCCGAGCGCGAGGCTTCGCATGATCGAGGTCGGGACGATGAACATCCCGAGCAGCGCGACCACGAACGTGCTGCCGCTGAAGAGCACCGCGCGGCTGGCCGTGGCTCCGGCATGCGCGATCGCATCCTCCTTGGCGAGGCCGAGTAGGCGCTCCTCTCGGTAGCGGGAGACGACGAAGAGCGAGTAGTCGATCCCGAGCGCGAGGCCCATCCCCGTGAGCATGTTCACGATGAAGACCGAGAGCGAGAACTCGAGCGAGATCACCGCGACGAAGCCGAGCGCGACGATGATCGAGAGGATCGCCATCAGCACGGGCACGAGCCCGGCCACGAGCGCGCCGAAGACGAGCACGAGGACGATCAGCGCCGCCGGGAGGCCGAAGGCGAGCTCGCCCTTCTCGAGGTCGGTCTGCGACTGCTTGCCGAAGTCGTAGCCGGTCGAGTGGAAGCCGGTGATACCGGCCTCGAACGCATTGCTGTTTGCCGCCTCGATCGCCTTCTCGACAGGGCCCGCGCCGGAGTCGCTGCGGATCTGCACCGAGACGAGGACAGAGTGACCGTCGCGCGACACGGCGACCGGCCGGGCGCTGCGCACCTCTCCGGTCGCACGCAGCGCGGCTTCAAGACGCTTGCCGAAGGCGCGGAACCGGGGCGAGTCGGCGCGGTAGCGGCTCGAGGTCACGACGACCACGTCCTGCTTCTCAGTCGCGACGACTCCGGGGAACGCCTGCGCGATGGCGTCCTTGGCCTTCGTCGACTCGGGATTGCCTTCGACATTCCCCTGCGAGCTCAGCCCGTGCAGGGAGGTCGCGACGAGCGCGAGCCCGACCAGGACGGCGACGCCCCAGAGCGCGAGCGTCCGGCGGGGACGCGCCGCGCTCCCCCGAGCCAGCCGCTCGGTCAATCCCATGGCCGAGTTCCTACTCGACGGTGACCGTCTTCGCCAGGTTCCGCGGCTGGTCGACGTTGAGGCCGCGCAGCCGGGCGATGCGATAGGCAAGGAGCTGCAGCGGGATCACGGCGAGCGACGCCTGGAGAAAGTGCGGCGTGCGCGGCACGTAGATCACGTCGTCGGCGTGGTGCTGGATGTCCTCGTTGCCGTCGGTCGCGATCGCGATCACGTGCGCGCCGCGCGCCCGTGTCTCCTGGATGTTGGAGACGATCTTGTCGTAGACGTGGATGTTCGTCGCCACGACCACGACGGGCGTCCCCTCGGCGAGCAACGCGATCGGCCCGTGCTTCATCTCCCCGGCCGAGTACGCGTCGGTCGGGATGTACGAGATCTCCTTCAGCTTGAGCGCGCCCTCGAGCGCGACGGGCAGCCCGATGTGGCGGCCCAGATAGAGGAAGAACGGCTCGTTGTGGAAGCGCTGCGCGATCGCCTCGATCGGATGGTCGCCGTCGAGGAACTCCTGCATCTTCCGCGGCAGCTCGTGCAGCCGGTCGAGGATGAAGTCGATCTGGTCCTGCGGCAGCGTGCGGCGGATCTCGGCGAGCTTGAGCGCGAGCAGGCTGAGCAGCGCCACTTGGGCGGTGAACGTCTTCGAGGCGGCGACACCGACCTCCATCCCGCAGCGGGTGTAGAGCGTCGCCTCGGCCTCCCGCGTGATCTGCGTCCCCATCAGGTTCGTGATCGCAAGCGTGCGCGCGCCGCTCTCGCGCGCGAGCTTCATCGCGTTGACCGTGTCGCGCGTCTCACCCGATTGCGAGATCCCGATCACGAGCGTGTCCTTCGAGAGCACAGGGTTGCGGTAGATCCACTCGCTCGCGATGTCGGGCTCGACGGGGACACGGGCCCATTCCTCGAGGATGTAGCGGCCGACGACGCCGGCGTGGTAGGCGGTCCCGCAGGCGACGATCACGATCCGGCGCAGGTTGCGGATCTCGAGCTCGGTCAGCTCGAGCGCGTCGAGCACGAGCCGGTGGCCACGGACGCGATCCCCGATCGTCTCGGCCACCGCGTCCGGCTGCTCGAAGATCTCCTTGAGCATGAACGTCTCGTAGCCGGCCTTCTCGGCGCTCTCCTCGTCCCAGTCGATCTCCTGCCGCTCGGGCGCATCGACCTCGGCCCCGTCGAGGAAGAAGTGGACGCCGCGCGGCGTGATCTCGACGACCTCGCCGTCACGCGGGTGGATGACCGTGCGGGTCTCGCTGAGGAACGCGGCGATCGACGAGGCGAGGAAGTTCTCCCCGTCGCCGAGGCCCACGACGAGCGGGGTCTGATGCCGGACGCCGGCGAGCAGGTCGGGCTGATCGTGATGGATGGCGACGATCGAGAAGTGCCCCTCGAGCTGCGGGTAGACGCGGCCGAGCGCCTGCGCGAGATCGCCGTCGTACTCCTCCTCGAGCAAGTGGACGACGACCTCGGCATCCGTCTCGGACGTGAAGGTGTGGCCGCGCTCGATCAGCTGCCCGCGCAGCTCGACGTAGTTCTCGATGATCCCGTTCAGGACGATTGCCAGCTCGCCGGGCTCGCAGCCGGTGAGCGGATGGGCGTTCCCCTCCGTCACCGCGCCGTGGGTCGCCCAGCGCGTGTGCCCGAGCCCGTGGTGGGAGTGAGAGTCGTTCGTGCCGGTGGCTTCGACGAGGTTGCGGAGGTTGCCGACCGCGCGTACGTAGTCGAGGGCATCGTCCTCCCGCAGCGCGAGCCCCGCAGAGTCGTAACCGCGGTACTCGAGCCGGCGCAGTCCTTCGAGCAGAAGCGGCTTCGCGTCGCGTGCCCCGACGTATCCGATGATTCCGCACACGTCCCGCTCCTTTCCCTGCTGACCGAAAACTCCCTGGAAATACAAAAAGCTCGGCCTCTCGACCCGATCGCTCCGTCGCGAAAGGGTCAGCCGAGCTCGCGTGTCACCAGGGCGGCGATCCTAGCACAGAGCCGCTCGGCGACCTCCGCCGTCTCGGCCTCCGCAAGCACCCGTACGAGCGGCTCGGTGCCGGACGGCCGCACGAGCACGCGGCCCGCGCCGTCGAGCTCGGCATTGACGTCCTCGACCGCCGAGAGCAGCCCGTCGGGCAGCGGGCCACGGCCGGCGCGCGGCAGGTTCCGCACGACCTGCGGGAAGCGCGGCATCACGGCGACGGCGTCGGAAAGAGGCCGTCCGGAGAGCGCGCGGCAGAGCAGGAGGCCGGCAGCGAGGCCGTCGCCGGTCACGTGACCCTCGAGCCAGATCAGGTGCCCCGACTGCTCGCCGCCGAGAAGCAGCCCCTCGCGCCGGAGCGCCTCGAGGACGTAGCGGTCGCCGACGTCGGTCACCACGACCCGAATGCCCCGGTCCTCCATCAGCCGGTGGAAGCCGAGGTTCGTCATCGTCGTGACGGCGACGCCGTCCACTCCGAGGTCGAGCGCGAGAATCGCGAGGATCTGATCGCCGTCGACCGGATCTCCCCGCTCGTCCACGGCGAGCATGCGGTCGCCGTCGCCGTCGAAGGCGATACCGAGGTCGAGCCCGCGACCGCGAACGGTCTCGGCCAGCGCGCGCAGGTCGGTCGCCCCGCAGCCGACGTTGATGTTCGTCCCGTCCGGCTCGTTGCCGATTGCCGTGACCTCCGCGCCCAGCTGCTCGAACGCCTGCGGCGCGAGGCCCGAGTAGGCGCCGTTCGCGCAGTCCACGGCGATGCGGAGGCCGCTCAGATCGGTACCCACCCGCTCGAGCACATGCTCGAGGTAGCTGTCCGACGCCACGCTCACGCGGTCGATCTCGCCGCCGCCGGGCGCAGGAGCGTCGAGGAGCGCCTCGATCTCCTCCTCCGCCGCGTCCGTCAGCTTGCGCCCGTCGCGGTCGAAGAACTTGACCCCGTTGTACTCCGGCGGGTTGTGCGAGGCGGAGATGACCGCGGCGAGGTCGAGGCCGAGCAGCGCGACCGCGGGGGTCGGTAGCACGCCGCCGAGGACGGCGCTTCCGCCCGCCGAGACGATCCCCTCGGCGAAGGCTTCCTCGAGCACGGGGCCACTCGCGCGCGTGTCCCGCCCGACGAAGACGCGCCCCCGGCCGCACCAGAGTGCGGCAGCTTTGCCCAGGCGCTCGACGAGCTCGGCCGTGAGCGTCTCGCCGACGACGCCGCGGACGCCGTCGGTTCCGAAGTACTGCCGCGCCACGGCGCGGGACGATAGCGACTCAGATGGTGAGGACCAGCTTCCCTCGGACGTGACCCTCGCCGAACGTGCGCAGCGCTTCCGGCGCGTCGGCGAGATCGTACGTGTGGTCGATCACGGGCGTCAGGGCGCCGCTGGCGAGCAGGTCGGCGAGGCTCACGAGGTCCGGCGTGTTGAACTTCGCGACGAAGAAGCGGGCGTTGCCCCGCGAGGCGAGCTTCGTCGCGAGGATGTGCCCGAGCGGGCCGAGGATCGGCGTTCCGCTTGGCGCGCCGACGATGACGGTACGCGCGCCGGAGGCGAGTACCCGCCGCAGCTTGCGCCAGGGCCGATTGCCGGCGACGTCGATGACGACGTCGTAACGGTCGTCCGTGCGCGTGAAGTCCTCTTGGGTGTAGTCGACGACGCGGTCCGCTCCGAGGGCCCGGGTCTGCTCGACGTTGCGCGTGCTGCAGACCGCGGTCACGTGGGCGCCGAACGCCTTGGCGATCTGGACGGTCATCGTCCCGACTCCGCCGGAGGCGCCGTTGACGAGCACGCGCTCGCCCTCCCGGAGGCCAGCCTGGTCGCGCAGGGCCTGGAGCGCCGTCAGTCCGGCGATCGGGACCGCCGCCGCGGACTCGAAGCTGATGTTCGCGGGCTTCCGTGCGAACACCTTCGCGCTCACGTACTCGGCATACGCTCCGTCTCGGCCGCCGAAGACCTCGTCACCGACTGCAATGCCCTCGAGATCCTTCCCGACGGCCTCCACGACGCCGGCGAAGTCGGTCCCGATCTGACGCGACTTCGGCTTGAACATGCCACCCATCATCGGCCGGATGAGGCGGGGGCGGCCGATCAGCTGGTACCAGTCCGCCTTGTTGATCGAGCTCGCACGCACTCGGACGAGCACGCGGTCGTCGTCGAGCGCCGGTGGCTCCACGTCCTCCACCCGCAGGATGCCCGGATCTCCGTACCTGTCGCGAACCAGCGCCTTCATAGCCCTCTCCTTCCGTACACTGTAAGTTGAAGGCGTACGATAGACATACAGCGTAAGCTCTGTCAATGGCAACGACCACCCGCACCCCTCTCAGCCGCGAACGGATCCTCGCCGCGGCGCTCGAGCTCGTGGACGAGCAGGGGATCGAGGCGCTCTCGATGCGGAAGCTCGGCCAGGCTCTCGGCTACGAGGCGATGTCGCTCTACAACCACGTCGCGAACAAGGACGACCTGCTCGACGGCATCCTCGACCTCGTCCTCGCGGAGATGGAGCCGCCGGATCCCGAGGGAGGCCTTCCTGCGATCCGCGCCGCGGCGCTCTCGGCGCACGAAGCGCTCAAGCGGCACCCGTGGGCGGCGAACATGTTGATGGCACCGACACGTATCCGCCCCACCCGGATCCAGTACATGGAAGCTCTGCTCGCCTCTCTCCGGGGCGCCGGGCTGTCAGCAGAAACGACGTATCACGTCTATCACGTGCTCGACGCGCACATCATCGGCTTCTCGCTATGGGCATCGACACACGGGAAGATGCCGGAGAACATCGAGGACGCGCGCGCCTGGTTCGACGAGATGATCCCGATCGCGACGCTCCCCCACCTGCACGAGCACGGACTGCAGCATCTCGACGAGGGGCCGCAACACGACCTCAGCGCGTTCGAGTACGGCCTCGACCTGGTGCTCGAGAGCCTCGAGCGACAGCGCTAGCCGAGCGCGCCGGGCGTCGCCGTCGCGACGAAACCGGCGACCGCCTCCGCGAGAGCCTGATCGGAGGTCACCAAGGCGTCCGCCTGGAGCCTCGTCAGTGCCACGTACTCGGCGACGTAGGTCGTCTCCCACCCCAGCTCCTCGGCGACCTTCCACGCCTGTTGCTGGAGCACCTTGTCCCCGAGGAAGCGGACCTTGAGCGAGTTGATCCGCCTGACCCGCTCGAGCCCCTCGGCGCGCGTGATCTCGCCGCGACGCGCCGCCTCGTAGAGCGCCGACAGCGCCTGCGAGCGGACGAGCGCCGGCGCCACGAGCTTGTGCTCCGAGGCCACCTCGATCTCGCCGGCGGCGACCCGCAGCAGCGTCTCGCAGTCGACGACGAACCGCGTCACCGCGATCCTCCGGCTAGCGCTTGGAGAACTGCGGCGCCTTGCGCGCCTTGTGCAGGCCGGCCTTCTTGCGCTCGACCTGGCGCGCGTCGCGCGTGAGGAAGCCCTCGCGCTTGAGCGGCAGACGCAGCTCCGGGTTCGCCTCGACGAGCGCGCGAGCGATCCCGTGCCGTACCGCTCCCGCCTGTCCGGTCAGGCCGCCGCCGCGGACGCGGACCCGGAGGTCGTACTGACCCTCGACGCCGGCCACCTTGAGCGGCGAGACGGCGATCGTCTGCCAGACGGAACGCGGGAAGTACTCCTCGAGGGGGCGGCCGTTCACCCACGTCGAACCGTCGCCGGGCCGGAGGATGACGCGCGCCACCGACGTCTTGCGCTTGCCCGTGCCGCGGTACTGGGCGATCTCGCTCACTGCACAGGCTCCAGGGGACGAGGATTCTGGGCCTCGTGCGGATGCTCCGGGCCGGCGTAGATCTTGAGCTTCGTGATCTGCTGGCGCGCGAGGCGGTTCTTCGGAAGCATCCCCTTCACCGCGACGCGGAGCACCTCTGTCGGCCGGCGCTCGAGCTGCTCGCGCAGCGTCCGGCTGCGGAGGCCTCCCGGATAGCCCGAGTGGCGGTAGTACCGCTTCTGGTCGAGCTTGTTGCCGGTGACCTGGATCTTCTCGGCGTTGACGACGATCACGAAGTCGCCGGTGTCGACGTGCGGGGTGTACTGGGGCTTCCGCTTGCCCCGGAGCGTGTCGGCGATCTGGGTCGCGAGCCGGCCGAGCGTCTTGCCCTCGGCGTCGACGAGATACCACTCGCGCGTGATCTCTCCCGGCTTGGCGCTGTAGGTCTTCATAGGCTGTGTTTCTTCAAAGAAAGGGGCGGACTGGTGCCCGCCGGCGGCCGATTGTAGCGAATGCCCGCCGCAATCCAGCCTCGAACGCCGCCGCTCCGCCGTGCGACGGATGGCGGACGTACGGCGCCTCGAGGACGGACGCGGCCAGCCTGCCGACGCCGATGGCGACGCGTCCGCGGGTGAGCTCGTCGAGGAACGGCGCTGCCGCCTCGACCTCCGCCCGCGTCGGCCGCCGGTTCGAGGTCTCGTCGCCGGGATGTGTCGGGACGACGTTCCAGAGGAGCACCTCGTCCCCGACGCCGAGCGCGGCGAGCACGCGGTGGACGATGGTGGCCGTCGCCTCGGCGGGGCCGGAGCCCGTGAGCTGGCGCTCGGACGTGAATGGAATGCCGCTTACGCGGGCGCCGCGGTAGCCGGCCGCCTCGCCGACCAGGACGACCCCGGCCTCGCGACGAGCCTCGAGATAGGAACCGAGCCGCTCGCGCAGGGGCGGCGATCCGGCGTACTGGTTGTACGTCTCGCCGATTCGGGCGCAGGCGAGCCGGTCTACGAGGTCCAAGCGTTCCAGTGCACCAACTCGTCGACCGCGCGACGACGCTGCGTGGTGCGACTCGTCTTGGAGCTCCAGCCGGGATCCGGAAGCGGGGAGCCGATGCTGATGCCGGCGACGAGCGTGAAGTCGTCCGGGATTCGCAGGAGGTCGCGGAGCTTCGTCTCGTCGTCGCCGAAGATTCCGTAGACGGCCGCCGCAAGGCCCTCCTCGATCGCGGCGAGCAGGACGAGCATCATCGCGGCGCCGGCGTCGACGTGCCAGAACGGCACCGGCCAGTCGATCTCTTCGCCGTCCTGGAGCTTGTCGTCGCTCTGGTAGCGGTCGTGGTAGTCGCCCTCGCGTGTCATGACGAAGACCTGCGCGGCGGCGGTCTCGAACCATGGCTCGACGCCTTCGAGCGGTTCGTCGTCGCCGAGCGCCGCGATCCGCGCGAGTAGCTCGGGGTCGTCGACGACGAGGAGCCGCTGTCCCTGCGAGAACCCCGCGCTCGGCGCGCGACGGACGGTCGCGACGATCCGCTCGAGCGCGTCGCGCGCGGCGGGCTCGCCGCTGTAATGGCGAACCATCCGGCGCTGCTTGAGGAGGTCGTAGAGGGAGCCCATCTCGGGCTCCTACGCTACTCCCACTCGATCGTCGCGGGCGGCTTGGACGTCACGTCGAGCACCACGCGGTTGACGCCCGGGATCTCGTTCACGATCCGCGCCGAGATCGTCTCCACGAGGTCGTACGGGAGCCGCGCCCAGTCGGCCGTCATCGCGTCGTCGCTCGTCACGGCGCGGATCACGATCGGATAGCCGTACGTGCGCTCGTCGCCCTGCACGCCGACCGACCGAACCGCCGGCAGCACCGCGAACGACTGCCACAGCTCGCCGTACAAACCAGCGCGCCGCACCTCCTCCTGCAGCACGGAGTCGGCCTGGCGCAGGATCTCGAGCCGCTCCTGCGTGACCGCGCCGATGATCCGGATCGCAAGGCCGGGTCCGGGGAAGGGCTGGCGCCAGACCATCCGCTCGGGCATCCCGAGCTCCTCCCCCACGCGCCGCACCTCGTCCTTGAACAGGAGACGCAGCGGCTCGACGAGGCGCATCTTCATGTCCGCAGGCAGGCCGCCGACGTTGTGGTGCGACTTGATCGTCGCCGCGACGCCCTCGGTGCCGCCAGACTCGATCACGTCGGAGTAGAGCGTCCCCTGCACGAGCCAGCGGACGTCGCCAAGCTTCCCCGCCTCCTCCTCGAAGACGCGGATGAACTCGCGGCCGATGATCTTGCGCTTCTCCTCCGGCTCCTCGACGCCGTCGAGCAGCTCGAGGAAGCGCTCCTGCGCCTGCACGTGGACGAGCGGGACGTGGAAGTGCTCGCCGAACGTCTCGACCACCTGCTCGGCCTCGTCCTGGCGCAGCAGGCCGTGGTCGACGAAGACACACGTCAGCTGCTCGCCGACCGCCTTGTGCACGAGCAGCGCGGCGACGGCCGAGTCGACGCCCCCCGACAGCGCACAGAGGACGCGCTCGCGCCCGACCTGCGCGCGGATCCGCGCCACCTGCTCCTCGATCACGGCGGCGGGAGTCCACGCGGGGGGCGCGTCGGCAACGGAGTAGAGGAAGTTCTTCAGCACGTCCATGCCGTGCGGCGTGTGCACGACCTCGGGATGGAACTGGACGCCGTAGAGCCCACGTTCGGGCGCCTCGAATGCGGCGACCGGCGTCGCCGGCGAGCTCGCGACCACGCGCGCGCCCTCGGGAGCCGCGACGACCGTGTCGCGGTGCGACATCCAGACCGTCTGCTCCGAGGGCGTGTCGGCGAGCAGGCGCGACTCGGTCACCTCCATCGAGGTGCGCCCGAACTCCGAGACGCCCGTGCGGTCGACGCGGCCGCCGAGCTCGAGAGCCATGAGCTGCGCGCCGTAGCAGATGCCGAGCGTCGGCACGCCGAGCTCGAACAGCGCCGGGTCGACGCGCGGCGCGTCGTCGGAGTAGACCGACGCCGGGCCGCCGCTGAGCACGAGCGCGTACGGGTTGCGCGCGCGCACCGCTTCGGGCGTGATCGTGTGGCCGACGAGCTCCGAGTAGACGCGGCACTCGCGTACGCGGCGGGCGATCAGCTGCGAGTACTGCCCACCGAGATCGAGGACGAGCACCGGCCGATCCTCGCGGGCCGGAAGCTCGAGTACCTGCGCCTCAGCGCCGATAGTTCGGCGCCTCCTTCGTGATCGTGACGTCGTGCGGATGCGACTCGCGAAGCCCGGCCGCGGTGATCCGGACGAAGCGCGCCCGCTTCATCTCGTCGATCGTCGCCGCCCCGCAATAGCCCATCGCCTGGCGCAGGCCGCCGACGAGCTGGTGGACGACATGCTGGAGCGGGCCCTTGTAGCCGGTTCGTCCCTCGATGCCCTCCGGGATGAGCTTCTCGACGTCCTCGACGTCGCCCTGGAAGTAACGGTCCTTCGAGAAGCCACGCGCCTTCATGGCACCGAGCGAGCCCATGCCGCGGTACTCCTTGAAGCGCTCGCCCTGGACGAGGATCACGTCGCCGGGCGACTCCTCGACGCCCGCGAGCAGCGAGCCGACCATGACCGTGTCGGCACCGGCGCCGATCGCCTTCGCGATGTCGCCGGACGAGGTGAGGCCGCCGTCGGCGATCACCGGCGCCCCTTCGTGCGCCGCGACGCTCGCGACGTCGTGCACCGCACTGATCTGAGGGACGCCGACGCCCGCGACGACGCGCGTCGTGCAGATCGATCCGGGCCCGACGCCGACCTTCAGCGCATCCGCTCCGGCCTCGAGGAGCGCCCGCGCCGCGTCGGCCGTCGCGACGTTGCCGGCTACGACCTCGACGCTCACCGCGTCCTTGATCCGGCGCACCATCTCGATCACGCCCACGGAGTGGCCGTGCGCGGTGTCGACGACGATCACGTCCGATCCCGCCTCGGCGAGCCCCTGCGCGCGCTCGAGCGCGTCCGGACCGACCCCGACCGCGGCACCCACGCGCAGCCGCCCCTGGTCGTCCTTCGTCGCCTCCGGAAACTCGATCTTCTTCTGGATGTCCTTGACCGTGATCAGCCCGCGTAGCCGCCCGTCCGCGTCGACCACCGGCAGCTTCTCGACCTTGTTGCGGTGGAGGATCTCCTCGGCCTCCGCGAGTGTCGTCCCCACTGGCGCCGTGACGAGATTCCGCGAGGTCATGAGCGCCGAGACCGGCTGGTCGACGTCGTTCTCGAAGCGGAGGTCCCGGTTCGTGAGGATGCCGACGAGCACTCCCTCGTCGTCGGTGATCGGGACACCCGAGACCTTGTAGCGCGCCATCAGCTCGACCGCCGCGCGCACCCGCGCGTCGGGCGCGAGCGTGACCGGCTCGACGATCATCCCCGACTCGGAGCGCTTCACCTTGTCGATCTCCGCAACCTGCGCCTCGATCGAGAGGTTGCGGTGGACGACGCCGATCCCGCCCTCGCGCGCGAGCGCGATCGCGAGGCGCGCCTCCGTCACGGTGTCCATCGCGGCCGAGACGATCGGGATCGCGAGGTCGATCGAAGGCGTGAGCCGGGCGCGCGTCGAAACGTCGTTCGGCAGGACGTGCGACTCGGCCGGGACGAGGAGCACGTCGTCGAACGTGAGCCCCTCGCGGGCGAACTTCCGATCGAGCTCCAGCAGCCGCTGGACGTCGTCGGCGCTCAGCTCGGCTGCTACGTGCTCCGTCAAGGAGAGCAGGGTAACAAGGCACGTTGACAACGTCCTAACAGCCGAGAGCTACCGTCCAGCCGTGCGGGCCCTCCTCGCTTCCGCGGGACTCCTCGTCCTCGCCGGCTCCGCGGTCGCCGGACACCCGACCGCCCACACCCTGCGCAAGAGCGCGGGCGGCCCGATCGTGGCGGTCGCGCAGAACGACAGGGTCGCCGCGTGGCTCACCTCCGGCGGCACCAAGGCCTGCAACCTCGTGCACATCCTCTCCCCGGGCAAACGCGACCGGAGCCTTCCCCAACCGGCGGCCGCGAGCAACACCTGCGGCTGGGATCTCACAGGCTGGCAACCGCAGCTCGCTGTCGCGTCGCGCCTGTCCACAGCAATCTGGACGCTGCACGAGAGCGGTCCAGCCCCGGCTGACCGGGTCCTCGCCGCCTCGATCGACGGTCCCGAGCGCCAGCTGGTCCGGCTCGCCCACGCGAGCGACGGCACCGGCCAGTGGCTCGGCGGCGTCGCCGGAGCGGGCCGCACGCTCGCGTACTCGTGGGACGACGTCGAGTACGTCGACCCGGCGGGCTGTCTCTCGGGCGGCTCGTGCAAGAAGAAGATCGCCGGCGGCGGGATCGGCATCGTCACGCGGACGGACGACACGGCTCTGCCCGGAGCAGGGCCGGCGCTCCTGCTTGCCGCGTCGGCCGGGCGAATCGCGTACGTCCCGGCGACCACGGCCAAGGGCGGCCGCCCGTCCACCAGCGCCAACAACGTGCTGCAAATCGTCGATGCCACGAGCGGGGAGACGGTCGGCCAGTCTCCGGTGCGCGGGTTCCCGATCGCGATCGCCCTTTCTCCCCATGTGCTCGCGGTGCTCACCACGCAGGGCACTTCCCACGACCGAATCTCATGGTTCTCCTCGACCGACGGGACGAAGCTGGGCAGCGTCGTCGTCTCGGGGCTCGCCGCACCGCAGCTCGCTGCGAGCGACCGCCTCCTCGTCTACCGCGTCGGGCACCTGTTGCGCGACGTCGCCACGAGCAACCGCCACGTCGGGAAGCTCGTGAACACGGGTCAGAACTACGTCGGCCTGTCGCTCGCGCACGGCCGGCTCATCTGGGCCGAGAACCACAACGGCACCGGGCGCCTCCGGGCTCTCGCCGTCGGCTAGGCCTCGACGGCCGCGAGCTCGACGACCTCGACGCCGCCCGCGAGGCGGGCCGCCTCGCGAGGGTCGAACCGTCCGGCCCCGAGCTCGACCACCGAAGCAGCCGCGCAGCCGACCGCCGTCCGCAGCGCATCTCCGGCCGAGCGGCCGTTGAAGCGCTCGGACAGGTAGCCGCCGAGGAGGACGTCCCCGGCGCCGACCGCCGCGATCGGCTCGACGCGGGGGATCGACGCGCGGAAGCGCTGCACCTGCCGCTCCTCCCGCAGGAGCGCGAAGCACGCGGTCTCCTGGGTGATCAGGACGTTGCGCGCGCCGAGGTCGGCGATCGTGTCGAGCGCCATCACGAAGTCCTCCTCGTCCATGAACTCCTGCCCGACGAGGCTCTCGGCCTCCTGCTGGTTGGGCGAGACGAGGTACGGCTCGGCCTCGACGCCGAGGCGGAGCGGCTCTCCCTCGCAGTCGAGCACGCACTTGATGCCGCGCCGGCTCAGGTCATGGATCGCGCCGGCGTAGAAGTCGTTCTCGACATCGCGCGGCAGCGAGCCGCAGAACACCACGTAGCTCGCCACGCGCGACAGGTAGTGCAACTTGTCCGAGAGCATCTGCAGCTCCTCCGGCCGCACGGCCGGGCCCCACTCGTAGACCTCGGTCAGCGCCCCCGCGGTCGGATCGACGACGGCGATCGAGGTGCGCGACTCGTCGGAGATCCGGACGAAGTCGCTGAGGATCCCCTCGAGGCCGAGATCCTCGACGATCCGCTCGCCCGTGCGGCCGCCCGCGAGGCCCGTTGCGACGACCGGCGTCTCGAGCCCCTTCAGCGCACGCGCGACGTTGATTCCCTTCCCGCCCGCGCTCGTGAGGCTGTTCGATGCCCGGTGCCGGTGGCCGAACTGGAAGTTCGGAACGGTCAGCGTCCGGTCGGCCGCGGCGTTGAGGGTTACGGTGACGATCACTGCCGGTGCACCACGCCGGGGCGCAGGTTACTGGACGCGGATCTTCTCACCGACGTGGAGGGCCGCCGGATCGATGCCCGGGTTGAGGTGCTCGAGCCGGTCGACCGTCGTGCCGACGCTGGTCGCGATCGATGCCAGCGTGTCGCCCGACTTGATCGTGTACATCCGCGCAGCCCGGTGCTTATGGCCGTGCTCGCGCTTCTTGTTCGTCGTCGAGGCGATGGTCGTGGACGGGGGCTTCGCGTTGTGCCGTCCGTGTTCGAGCCCGGCGCGGACGACGAGCGCACCGATCGTGATCGCCGCGAGAAAGGCGACGGGTGCGGCCCAGCGCGTGAGACGGGTCCGGTCGCCCATAGCTCAGCGCACGGTCGCGAGGGCCCGCAGCTCGGCGGCGAGCCGCTCGGCCTCGGCCGCTGCGGCCTCCTGCCAGTCCGCGCCCCGGTCGGCGTAGAGCACGGAGCGCGACGCGGACACGAGCGCGCCCGCCGGGCCGATGGAGAAGGCGGGGGCGAGATCCTCGGCGCGAGCTCCCTGGGCACCGACCCCCGGCAGCAGGAGCACGGAGCGGGGCAGCAACTCCCGCGCCTCCGCCACCTCCTGCGGAAAGGTTGCTCCGACGACTGCCCCGACCGAAGAGAGCCCGGTCGCGCCGACCAGATCGGCTCCCCAGCGGTCGACGAGGCCGGCCACGTGCTGCCAGACGGGCCGTCCGTCCGCAAGCGGCAGATCCTGGAGGTCGACGCTGCTCGGATTCGAGGTCTTGACGACGACGAACACGCCGAGCCCATCCTGGGAGAAGAAGGGCTCGAGCGAGTCGTAGCCGAGATACGGGTTCACGGTGACTGCGTCCGCGAGCGGAGCGAACGCCGCGACGTATGCGCGGGCGGTCGACGGAACGTCACCGCGCTTCGCGTCGGCGATCACGAGCAGGCCCGCATCGCGCGCGTAGGCGCACACCTCGGCTAGCGCGGCCCAGCCCGCCGCTCCCTGCGCCTCGAAGAAGGCCGCCTGCGGCTTGACTGCGACCGCGACCCCTGCGACCGCGTCGACGATCCCCCGACAGAACTCGACGACCCCGAGCCCCTGGGGCATGAGCGCCGGGTCCGGATCGAGCCCGACGCAGAGCGGCGCGCCCTTCCGCTCCACTGCGGCAGCGAGCCGATCCGCGAAATGACCCGCCCCGCTCACGCCACTCAGGATACGAGGCGCCCGAGACGATCGGTCCCGGAAACGAAGAGGCCGCCCGAAGGCGGCCTCTCGATCCTCGGAGGAGACTCGGGGGTGGTCGCTAGTAGGACGAGGTCTGCTTGACGGCCGTCTTGAGACCGCTGCCCGCAGAGAACTTCGGGACGCGTGCCGCAGGGATGTGCACCTTCTCGGTCGGGTTGCGCGGGTTGACCCCCATCCGAGCCGCGCGGTTCGCGGTCGAGAACTTGCCAAATCCTGTGAACGCGACGTCACCGCCGCCCTTCAGCGTGTCGGTGACAGCCTCGAGGAATGCGTCCACGGCCTTGCCCGCGTCGCGGTTGGACAACTGCGCGCGGCGGGCCACCTCCGATACGAACTCCTGCTTGGTCACTCTCTCCTCCAGTCGTTAGATCGCTTGCTGGGCCGAAACGACCCTACCAACTCCGTGTTTGCGGCTCAACCATGCGGTTTTGCGGGGGTTTTCTCCCCTTTCAGCAGGTCTCCTGCCCGGAAAAGCGGTCGCAGACGGACGGCATGGCGCGCGAGGGCGTCCGCTCCGCCCTCCTCCCGATCGATCACGCAGACGGCGTTCCGGACGACGAGACCGGCCTCACGGACGGCCGAGATCGTCTCGACGAGCGCTCCTCCGGAGGTCACGATGTCCTCCACGAGGCACACGAGCTCGCCCTCCTCGTACGCGCCTTCGAGCCGGTTCGCGGTGCCGTAGGACTTCGCCTCGTCGCGGACGATCACGAACGGCAACCCGCCGGCGAGTGAGGCTGCCGCGGCGAGCGGCACGGCCCCGAGCACCGGCGCGGCGAGGCGCGCCGCCTCCGGCTCGTGCTCGCGGACGACGGCCGCGATGCGATCGCCGAGCGCCGAGAGGAGATCCGGCCGAGTCTCGAAACGGAACTTGTCGAGGTAGTAGCGCGAGCGCTTGCCCGAGCGAAGGACGAAGTCGCCCTCGAGGTAGGCCGCCGAGACGAGCCCCGCGCGAAGCTCCGCGTCGTTCATGCCAGTCCCGCCCCTGGGCCGCCTTCGGCGGCTTGGCCGCCGGCGTTTCCAGCCACTGCAAGGACCTGTCGGGCGAGTGGCAGCAGCCGCGCCCCCTCGGCCGAGCCTGCTCCGAAGGTGACGAAGGAGCCGTCCTCGTAATAGACGTCGAGCCGCTCGCGGTCGCCGCCGAGCCAACGCCGGTAGGCGACCGTCCCCGCGAGCGCGCCGCCCGCGAAGCCGGCCAGGGCGAACAACCTACGTCTCACTGGCCACTGCCGCGAGGCAGCGCTTCAGGTCGTAGAAGACGAGGCCAGGCGTCGCCCGCTCGCGCGTGACGGCGACGACCGTCCGCTCGTCGGGGCCGGAGACCGCGAACACGTCGCCGCCAGCGACCTCGGCATGGAGTTGCGTGACACGCCGCTGGTCGCCGCGGAAGGCAGCGGCTCGGAGCAGCTCCGTCACTGCCCCCGCGAGGACGCCCGCCCGCGCCTCCGGGACACCCGCGAAGCCGGCCAGCTCGCCGTCGCCGGTCACCACTGCGGCCGCCTCGATCTGCGGCGAGATCTCGACGAGATCCGCGAGCGCCCGCGCAGCCTCCATCGTCGTCGAGGCTATCAGCGAGGATTCGCCTGTGACGATCGGACGCCGCCAGCTCGTGCACAAGTTCTTCGCCGACCGCGGCACCCACCTCGCGGCGATGGTGGCGTACTTCGCGCTCCTCTCGTTCGTGCCGCTCATCTTCCTTGCGCTGTCGCTCCTCGGCCTCTCTCACCGCGCCGAGGCCTCGGACTTCTTCATCAAGGAGCTGAAGCACGCCTTTCCGGGAACGTCGCTCAACAGCATCATCAAGCTCGTCCGCCGCGTCCAGGACAACGCGGCCGCACTCGGGATCATCGGCGGCATCGGCCTGATCTGGTCGTCCCTCTCGTTCTTCAGCGCGCTCGAGTCGGCGCTCAACATCGTCTACGGCCTGCCGAACCGGCGCTTCCTGCACGGGAAGCTCGTGGCCGCCGCGCTGGCCGCGAGCGTTCTGGTCACGCTATTCGCAAGCCTCGTGGTCGGCGGTCTCGGTGTCAGCGTGCTGAAGCACAACCTCGGGGCATTCGCCGACAGCCCCGTCCTCGCATACATCGTGTCGATCGGGGCCTCGCTGGCCGGTGTCTTCTTGTTCCTGCTCACCGTCTACCGCTGGCTGCCGAACACCGACGTCAGCCTGAGGGAAGCGCTGCCCGGCGCGGTCGCGGGCGCGTTCGTGCTCGAGGCCTCGTTCCAGGGCCTGCCTGTCTTCGTACGCCTGGCCGACGTCAACGTGACGTTGAGGACACTCGGCGGACCGGCGATCCTGCTCCTCTGGCTCTACGTGATGGCGAACGTGATCGTCTTCGGCGGCGAGATCAACTGGTGGTGGCGGGAGCGGCAGCGAGAGCTCTCAGAAGCGCTCGGGAGGCCTGCGCTCGATGGGAGTGCTCTGCCTTCCAGTCGTTCCCCAGCTCCGCCACCGTCTGCTCCTCGTTCTCCGGAATGAAGATCGGGTCGTAGCCGAAGCCCTCCTCGCCGCGCGGCCGATCTGAGATCCGGCCTTCGAGCGTTCCCGTGCCCCGAAACTCGCGGCCGTCGGGGGAGAGGAGGACGAGCTCGGAGACGTAGCGCGCCCGGCACTCCTCGCTGCGCCCGAGCTCGGCCAGGAGCTTGGCGACCGCCGGCGCTCCTTCGGGCGCGTAGCGGGCCGACAGCACGCCTGGGCGGCCGCCCAGCGCGTCCACCTCGAGGCCCGAGTCCTCGGCCAGCACCCAGCCCGTCGTGTGCTCTCGACCGAAACGCGCCTTGATCGCCGAATTCTCGTAATACGTCGCGCCGGTCTCGGGCGGGTAGTCGTCGCGGTCGAGCGACACGATCGTCCAACCGGGCAGGAGCCGCTCCAGCTCGCGCGCCTTGTGCCGGTTCCGCGAGCAGAGAACCGCCCGCACTACTCCATCCACCGGACCTCGAGCACGCCGTCGATCTCGGCGACGCCCACGACCACGGACGGCGCCGAGCCACGTGCGAGCTCGACGTCGACCGCGACCGAGCGCCGATCTCCCTCCTGCGTCACCTCGAGCGAGACGACGCGTCCGCCCTGCCGCTCGATCGCGTCGAGAACCGGGACGGCGCTCCCGCCCGCGGGGATCTCGACGAGCAGCCGGTCGACCGCAGGCCGGAATCGGGTGAGGCCGCGGTAGGCGACGACGCGGAGGGGGCCAAGCGTGATGATCGCCCCGAGTGTCGCGATCAGCGCTCCCTCCCAGTAGCCGGCTCCGGCCGCCATGCCGATCGCGGCCACCAGCCACAGCGTGGCGGCTGTCGTGAGCCCGCGCACCGAGAGACCCTGCCGGATGATCGCGCCCGCTCCGAGGAAGCCGATCCCGGTCACGATCTGCGCCGCGATGCGCGTCGGGTCGACCCGGCCGCCGAAGCCGCTGAATCCGTACGCCGAGACCAGCGTGAACAGCGCGGCCCCGACGGAGACGACGAGGTGCGTGCGCAACCCGGCCTGGCGCTCGCGCAGCTCGCGCTCGAGACCGATCGCGCCGCCGAGCGCCGCGGCGACGAACAGGCGCAGCAGCACCTCCGGCCAACCGATTGTGTGCGTGACGATGAGCCCGCTAAGGGAGCTCACGCGCGACCGCCTCGGCCTGGAGCGCTGCGATCTCGCCGATTCCCGCCACCGCCAGCCCGAGCAGCTCGTCGAGCGTCTCCCGCGCGAACGGGTCGCGCTCGGCCGTCGCCTGGACCTCGACGAGGCGCCCGTCGCCGGTCATGACGACGTTCATGTCGGTGTCGGCACTCGAGTCCTCGGCGTAGTCGAGGTCCAGGAGAGGCACACCCTCGACCACGCCGACGGAGACAGCCGCCACCGAGTCGCTGAACGCGCGCGAGAGGCCGAAACGGTCGAGCGCGCGCATCGCGGCCACGTAGGCGCCGCAGATTGCCGCGCACCGTGTGCCGCCATCGGCCTGGAGGACGTCGCAGTCGAGCCACAGCGTCCGTTCGCCGAGCGCCTCGAAGTCGGCGACCGCGCGGACGGCGCGGCCGATCAGACGCTGGATCTCGACGGTCCGGCCCTGTTGCTTGCCGCGCGCGGCCTCCCGCTGCACGCGCTCGCCTGTCGACGCCGGCAGCAGCGAGTACTCCGCGGTGATCCAGCCGCGACCCTGGTTGCGGAGCCAGCGCGGGACGTCCTCCTCGACCATGGCCGTGCAGAGCACTTTCGTCCGCCCCTGGGTGATCACGACCGAGCCGTGGGGATTCTCGAGATAGTCCGGCTCGAAGGCGATCGCCCGGAGCTGGCCGGGCTTCCTCCCCTCGCGCGCGCTCATGCAACCGCCTCTTCGAGCGTCGCGACCGTCACGTGCTCGACGTCGCGTACGGGAAGCTGGAGGAAGCGGCGCCCGAGCTCGCGGAAGGCGTCGGGGTCGCCGGTCGTGAGGAAGCGGTACGCGCCTTCGCGGCCCCGCTCGTTCTCGACCCCCTTGCGCGCGAGAGTCTCGGCGACCTCGCGGGCCGTCTCCTCGGCGGAGAAGACGAGCGTCACATCGCGGCCGAACACGCGCTCGAAGATCTTGCGGATCAGCGGGTAGTGCGTGCAGCCGAGGATCACGGTGTCGACCCCTTCCGCCTGCAGCGGCGCCGCATACTCGCGGACTGCGCGCTCGGTCTCCTCGCCGTACGGATCGTCCCCTTCGATCAGCGGCACGAGCCGCGGGCACGCGAGCGGATGGAAGGAGATGCCCGCGTCCAGCGCGTGGACGAGCTCGGCGTAGCGGCCTGCCTCCACCGTCGCCTCGGTGGCGAGGAGCCCGACCCTACGGTTCCGCGTCGCCTGCACCGCGGCGTGTGCCTCGGGGGTGATGACGCCGACGACCGGCACGGTCAGCTCCTCCTGCAGCCGGGGCAGCGCCGCCGAGGTGGCGGCGTTGCACGCGACGAGGATGAGCTTCACGTCCTGGCGGGAGAGATAGGCGCCGATCTCGCGCGCGAAGCGACGGATCTCCTCCAGCGGCCGCGGGCCGTAGGGCAGCCGCGCGTGGTCACCGAGGTAGACGAAGTCCTCGTTCGGCATCGTCACGAGGCATTCGTGGAGAACGGTCAGCCCTCCCACGCCGGAGTCGAAGACACCTACGGGCCGTGGGTCCATTATCCGCTCCGGCGCCGCACAGGTCGGCGCCTCCGCTCCTTGTTGAGCTCCGTCGAGCCTACGCTCATGCCGCTCCGGCGCCGCACAGGTCGGCCCCTCCGCTCCTTGTTGAGCTCCGTCGAGCCTACGCTCATTGCGGGCATCGTAGTTGGGAGCTAGCGTGAGCCCCGTGGGTCGTGGCCGGGCCGTCGTCGCCGTCCTCGCCGCCGTGGTGGTGGTCTGCGCAGGCGCGGCGTCGGCCGTGTTCGCGGCGACGCGCTCGAGCGGCCAGACGACCCAGGAGCTGACGATCACGGCCTCCGACGGCACGAAGCTCGCTTGCGGGCTCGTCCTGCCCGGCGGCAGCCCGCCGGCGGGCGGCTGGCCCGGGCTGCTCCTCTTCCACGGGCTCGGTCAAGAGCACCCGTACATGGAGACGATCGCCAACGCCGTGTTCGCGCCCGCCGGGTTTGCCTCGCTCGCCTGCGACGCCCGCGGGACGGGCGCTTCGGGCGGGGCGTTCGGCCTCGCCGGGCCGAAGGAGGTGCAGGACGCGCGCGATCTCTTCGACTGGCTGGCCGCGCGCACCGACGTCTCGCACACGCACATCGGCGCGTTCGGCCTCTCGCTCGGCGGCGGCGTGGTCTGGAACGCAGCGGTCGCCGGCGTCCCGTTCCAGGCGATCGTGCCCGCAATCACCTGGACGAGCCTCGGGTCGGCGCTCAACCCGAACGGCGTGCCGAAGGCCGGCGAGGTAGCCGGGCTCGCGCAGGGCATCCCGGTGTCCCACTGGGAGGCCTCACTCGCGCAGGCACGGAACGACCTGCTCGGCGGCAGCGTGAGCGCCGCGGCCAAGAGCGCCGAGGCGGCGCGCTCGTCGCGCTCGAGGCTCCACTCGCTGAACGTGCCGACCTTCCTGCTGCAGGGACGGCACGACTTCCTCTTCGACATCGACCAGGCCGCGGCTGCCTACAAGCTGCTCGCCGGGCCGAAGCGGCTGTACATCGGCGACCTCGGCCATCCGCCCGCGAACAACCCGGTGGCGGAGGAGCCGCACTTTCTCCTCGAGGTAGTCGGCTGGCTCAGGGAGTACCTCGCCGGCGGGCCGAAGCTCGGCGGCGGCGTCGAGCTTGCACACGACCCATGGGACGGTACGACCACCCTCTTCAAGGGGCAGCCGCGCACCCGGCACACGAGCGCGAACCTGCCGGGGAAGACGGAGCTCTCGGCGCCGGGCGACTCCGCGAGCCGCTCCGTACGGCTGACCGGCGGACCGCTCGAGACCTTCGGCGACGGCTCGGTCACCGTCCGGTACTCAGGGACGCACAAGTGGAGTGACCTCGTCGCGACGGTGGCCGTGAAGGGCACGGCCACGCCGGTGACCTTGGGCGCCGCACGGGTGAAGGCCAAGGCAGGCATTCTGCGCATCCCGCTCAGCAACCAGGCTGTCTTCCTGCCGCGCGGGAAGCGGCTCGTGGTCACGGTCGGCGGCGAAACGGCCGGCGGCGTCTATGGCCAGGCGAAGGGCACCGCCTCGATCACGATCGGCCGGATCACGCTCAACCTCTCCCTTCTGCAGCGGGCCGTATCCCGTTAGCGTCCGCGGCGTGGCCGCGACGATCCGGATCGGCACCTGCTCGTGGGCCGACGAGGCCCTGTCGAAGTGGTTCTATCCACCGAAGCTGCCGGCGAAGGAGCGCCTCGCCTGGTACGCGGAGCACTTCGACACGGTGGAGGTCGACTCGACGTACTACCGGCTCCCGAGCGAGTCGATGGTGCAGGGCTGGGCCGATCGGACCCCCGACGGCTTCACGATGCACGTCAAGGCGTTCGGCCTCATGACGCGGCATCCGGTCAAGGCAGAGACGATCCCGGAAGGCCTCCGCGGTGAGATGCCGGTCGACGAGCGGGGCCGCGTCGACCGTCCGCCGCGCGAGCTGCGCGGCGAGGTGTTCCGGCTCTTTCTCGAGGCGCTCACGCCGCTGCGCACTGCGGGCAAGCTCGGCGGCATCCTCTTCCAGCTGCCGCCCTACGTCGTCTACAAGGACGCGTCGCTCGACTACCTCGAATGGGCGCGCGAGCAGCTCGGCGAGAACGAGATGCTGGTCGAGTTCCGGCATCGCTCGTGGCTCGACGACGAGAACCGCGCCGCGAGCCTCGCCTTCCTCGAGCGAATCGGTGCGGGCTACGTCGTCGTCGACGCCCCGCGCTCGGACACCGCGCGGAACCTCGTCCCGACCGTCGTCGCGACGACGTCCCCGACCGCCTACGTCCGCTTCCACGGGCGCAACCTCGCGACCTGGAACAAGCGGGGCGGCTCGGCGGCCGAGCGCTTCGACTATCTCTACTCCGACGAGGAGCTCGAGGAGTGGGTGGAGCCGCTGCGCGAGCTCGCGGGCCAGTCGGAGCAGGCCTACGCCTTCTTCAACAACAACGCCTCGTCGGAGGATCCCGAGAACCCGCTCGGCCGGGTCGCGCAGGCAGCGACGAACGCCCGGGAGCTGCGGCGGCTCCTCGACGTGAACCGGATCGCAGCGAGCGGCGGGACGTAGTGGACGTGCTCTCGATCCTGCACGGGGAGGACGCGGGCACCGAGCTCTTCGCGCCGCTCGTCGCGGAGGCCGGACACCTGCTCGACGAGTGGAGCTTCGGCTGGGGAACGCCGCCGCCGCAGCCGCTCGAGCGCTACCACGCGGTGCTCGTCCTCGGCGGCGGGATGCATCCGGATCAGGACGACGTGCACCCGTGGCTGCGTGACGAGCTTGACTCGCTGCGAGTGCTGCTCGAACGGCGGACCCCGACGCTCGGCATCTGCCTCGGATCGGAGCTCCTCGCGCAGGCGGCGGGCGCATGGGTCGGCCGGCTCGCCGTTCCGGAGATCGGCTGGAGGGAGGTCGAGCTGACGGACGCGGGTACCGCGGATCCCGTCCTCTCGGCGCTGCCCGGGCGCTTCGAGGCGTTGCAGTGGCACCACTACGCCCACGAGCTGCCCGAGCGGGCCGTGGCGCTGGCGCACAGCGCCGCCTCGCTGCAGGCGTTCCGACTCGGCCAGACCTGCTGGGGCGTGCAGTTCCACCCGGAGGTGACGGAGCCGCAGCTCGAGCGCTGGATCGCCGACGAGAGCGATCCGCCGCCCGATCCCGCGCGCCTGCGGGCCGAGACGCGCGAACGGATCGGTGCGTGGAACGAGCTCGGGCGCCGCCTTTGCCGCTCGTTCCTCATCGCGGCCCAGCAGCTGCGGGCAGGCTAGGTGTCCTGCGCCGGCGCGGCCACTGCGGCACCGGCCGCCGGACTCTCGCGGAGGTGGAAGTACACGAGCGTGAGGGCGACCGCCAGGAAGGGGTCGACGATCGCGCTCGCGATCGTGCCGCCGATCCAGTAGCGAAGGAACGGCCCGAGGAACGAGAAGATGGACTGGATCAGGCCCGAGGCGATCGCGATCGCGAGCACCGAGACGATGACGATCCCGAAGACCGTCCAGCCGTGGCCGCGGACGAGCTCGCGCGAGCGCGTGAAAGCCTCGCCCACCTGCCGCCCTTCGAGCACGATCACGGGCACGATCAGGCACCACCAAGTCAGCAGGACCAGGCCTGGCACGATCAGGAGCACCAGCCCGACGGCGATCCCGAGGCCGGCCAGGATGCCCGAGACGATCAGCGTCCCGAGGTAGGGCCGGACGCGCTGGAACAGCTCGCCGATCGACGAGTCGATCCGCCCGTCTCGAACGTCGTCGACCGCGTACACGAGCGCGCCTTGCACCCAGAAGGTGCCCACGAGCGAGACGACGGTGGTGATGAGCGCGACGAGGAGTGTTATGCCTGCGCCGGTGCCGACGATGGAGCCGAGCGCCGCATTGACGAGGTTGATGACGAGGAAGACGATCGCCGCGACGACGAAGAAGCGCGTGAAGAACTTCGTGTAGAGGTGCCAGGCCTCTCCGAGGACTCCGCCGACGGTCACGAAGCGACCCTACGGCTTCGCACGCCTGTTGCCAAGTGCGGCTAGCGCTCGAGCGGCAGCTCGTCGTGGCGGCTCCATTCGTGCCAGGAGCCCGCGTAGTTGCGCGCTTCGTAGCCCGCCGCGCGAAGGGCGAGGGTCGCGAGGGCCGAGCGCGAGCCGGAATGGCAGTACGCCACGATGGCCGTCCCCTCGGGCAGGCCGACGAGCTCGCGGACACGGTCGGGCGGCGCCGGCCGCCCCGGTCCCTCGTACAGCTCGCCGACGTCGAGGTTCCGCGCACCGGGGATGTGGCCCTGGCGCGGGTCGCACTGGTTGCCGCGCCGTCCCGTGTACTCCTCCGGCGTCCGGACGTCGAGGAGCGTCAGCGTCGGATCGCCGAGGCGCTCCGCGAGCTCCTGCCGCGTCGGCAGCGCGCTCGGGTTCGGCTCGAGGTCCGCCTCGCGCACCGGTTCCAGCTCGACCGCTCCTTCCGCGAGCTCGCCCTCCCACCCGGCGATGCCGCCGAGCAGGATCGCGACGCTCGGATGCCCCGCGAGCTCGGCCATCTGCGCGGCCGGCATCGCGCCGACACCGTCGCCGCGATCGACGAGAACGAGACGCTCACGGCCGGTGATCCCATGCCGCCGCAGCCGCAGCGCGATCTCATGCGCCAGCTCGCGCGCCGACTCCTCGTCCGCCGCCGGCGGAGGCGAGCCGAGCACGAGCGGCCGCGAGCCCGGGATGTGCCCGCGCATGTGCGCGTTCGGGCCACGGACGTCACCGACGACGAGATCGTCCTCGCCGAGATGCTCGGCCAGCCATGCCGCCTCGACGACGCTGTTCACAGCGCGGCGACGATACCGGCTTCGGCCGCGATCGCGGGCCGCCGCTCGAGCCGCGCGAGCCAGTCGGCGAGTGAGGGAAAGCCGTCGAGCTCGACGCCGAGCATGTCCCGCGCGCGGAGGACCCACGGTACGAGGGCGACGTCCCCGAGCCCGTAGTCCGCACCGCTCAGGTACGGCTGCCGGCCGAGCAGCGCGTCGAACCGGCCGAGCGCGGCGTCGAGCTCCTCGCGGGCGCCCTCCTCGCTGCGCCGCAAGGCGTAGTAGGGATCGGTCAGGTCGTGGTCGCGGAAGATGAGGAGCCTGACCGCGGCCCGGTCGGCGGGATCGGGCGGCAGCAGCGCAGGCTCCGGGTAGCGCTCCTCGAGGAACTCCATGATCACCGCCGACTCGGCCAGAGGCCGGTCGTCCTCCTCGATCACCGGCACCCGGCCGGTCGGGTTCTTCTCGTACAGCCAGTCGGGCCGGTCGGACAGGTCGATCTCGACCACGTCCACCTCGACGCCCTTCTCGGCGAGGACGATCCGCACGCGCGCGCAGTAGGGACAGCGCGGCGCGTCGTAGAGAACCAGGCTCATGGTTGCACCCCCATCACGGTTGCGATCTGTTCGTACAGCTCCCGGGCCGGCGGCAGCTCGCTGGGCGAGGCGCCGGTCCGCGCCACCTCGCGCACGCGCTTCGGGTCGGTACCGGTCAGCCGACCGACGACCGTCGCGTTCGCGCCGAGCGCATAGGCGTCGCCCGGAGGCAACGGGCCGAAGTACTCGGGGACGGACAAGTACTCGTCGACATCGGCGCCACGGTCGAAGAGGTCGTAGCGGACAACGGCGCCGCGCTGGACGCCGAGCGAGAGGACCACGCCGCCGCTCGTGTACGAGAGCTCCTTCGCGAGCGCCTTCAGTCTCTCCGGGTCGCCGTCCGTCGCGTCCGACCGTACGCGCACCCAGCCACCCTCGACCTCGACCTCCGGCTCCAGCCGCAACACCTTCGCTGCGTCCCGCTTCACCTTCTCGACGTCGTCGGTCTGGACGTGGACGAAGCCGAACGTCGGCCCGTCCGCCGGTGCCAGTCGCTGCTCGAGCTGCGCGACGGGAGCCCCCAGGGTCAGCTCGACCGGCTTGAGCCCCCAGCGCTCGTAGATCGCACGCGCCTCGGTGTTGGACGAGAGCACCTCGAGCTCGAGCATCTCGGCGCCGGTCTCGCGCAGCCGCGTCGCAACCTCACGCACGAGCTGCGCCGCGATCCCGCTCCGCCGCGCCTTGGGCCGCACGTACACGACCTCGAGGAAGCCGAGCCGCTCGCCCTTCCGCCGCGCCACGGCAAGCCCGTCCTCGTCGGCGAGCAGGACGATCTCCTCGCGGACGGCCTGCTCGAGCCAGTCGAGATCCTCGGCGAGATCGTCCTCGCGCCACGGCTCGTCGGGGATCTCCGTGCTGAAAGCCTCCCAGAGCTCGCGCACGAGCGGCAGGTCGTCGGCGGTGGCGGGGCGGATCAAGGGCTCAGGAACTGTGCAAGCAAGTAGTGCGCCGTCAGGTTCTGGAAGGGCTCGAAGCGCGCGCCCGTCGCGCGGACGTCCACGTCACCATAGAGAGCGCGCACAGCCTTGCGCAGGGCGAGGTCTCCGGCCGGCCAGGCGCGCGGACGACCGAGGTAGCGCGCGAGGAACCAATCGGCCGTCCAGTCCCCGAGCCCGCGCAGCGCCGTCAGCTGCGCCTTCACCTCCTCGTCCGGAAGCACGGCCAGCCCTGAGAGATCGAGATCCGAACGCGCGAGCGCGATCACGTACTCCGCCTTGCGGCGCGAGAAGCCGAGCGAGAAGAGCTCCTCCTCGGACGCGACCGCGATCCGCTCCCGCGTCGGAAACGCCCAGACCCGGCCCACCTGCTCCCCGAAACGCTCGACGAGCCGGTTGCGGATCGCGACAGCGGCGTAAAGCGAGACCTGCTGCGCCGTGATCGCCCCGACGAGCATCTCGAACGGATCGGCTGCGAGGGTGGGGCGAAAGCCGGCGAAGCGGACGACGAGCGGGGCGACCTGCTCCTCGTCCGCCGCCCAGGCGGAGAAGGCGACGAGGTCGAAGTCGAAGCCGAGCACCCTGCGGACGACAGCCTCCACCTCCGCATCGAGCGGGTCGACCTCGACCCCGCCTCCGGCGGCCGCGATCCGCACCTCGCGCCCGCCGACCACCCGGTACAGCGTGCCGTCCTCCCACACCGTCGCGCGATCGAGCCCGAAGGCACGGAAGCGTGCTGTCGTCAGCTCGAGCGAGAACGGCTGCGGGGCGGGCAGCAGCGGCACGCGCGCGGCGTGCTACAGGTGGGAGGTCAGGCCGGCGCCCGAAGCGTCGCTGTCCTCGGCCGCCAGGTCGCCGTTCTGGGCGTTCGCGTACCACGAGCGCCAGTAGGTCCCGTCGTCGAGGTCACGCGCGAAGGCGGACAGCTTGAGCGGATGGAACGTGTCGCACATCACGGCGAGCTCGTGCGTCTCGTGCAGCCCGATCGCCTTCTCGGCGAGGCCCGGCTGCGGCCCGTGCGGCAGGCCGGACGGATGGAGGGTGATCGAGCCGACCTCGACGCCCTTCCGCGACCCGAAGTTGCCGGAGACGTAATAGATCATCTCCTCGGACTGCAGGTTCGAGTGGTGGTACGGGATCGGCACCGCGAGCGGATCGAAGTCGAGCTTCCGCGGGCAGAAGGAGCAGATCACGAAGTTCCGCCCGGCAAAGGTCTGGTGCGACGGCGGCGGCTGGTGGATGCGGCCGGTGATCGGCTCGAAGTCGTGGATCGAGAACGTCCACGGATAGAGGTAGCCGTCCCAGCCGACGACGTCGAACGGGTGGTAGTCGACGACGTAGGTCTGGTAGCCGCCCCGCACGCGCACCTTGACCGGGTACTCGCCGCGCTCGCGCACCGTGTGCAGCTCGGTCGGCGGGTGGATGTCGCGGTGGTAGTACGGCGCGCCCTCGACGAGCTGCCCGTACTGGTTGCGGTAGCGGCGCGGGATCTCGATCAATCCCGGCGTCTCGAAGACCAAGTAGCGCTGCGGGCCTTCGGGCTTGAACCGATACGTGGTGCCGCGCGGGACGACGACGTAGTCGCCCTCCTTGTAGGGAAGGTCGCCGAAGATCGTCTCGAGCGTGCCGGAGCCCTCGTGGACGAAGATGACCTCGTCGCCCTCGCCGTTGCGGAAGAAGTAGTCCATCGAGCCGGACGGGCGGCAGAGCGAGATCTCGACGTCGTCGTTCCACATGAGCAGACGCCGGCCGGTGATCTCGTCGCCGGCGGGCTCGGTGTCGAAGGTCTTGAAATGCCGGTGCGCGTGCTGTTCGGGCACCCACTCCTCGCGTTCGATCGGCTCGAAGCCGGCCAGCTCCATGACGCGACAAGGCGACTCGAGGTGATAGAGGATCGACTCGTTGCCGGTGAAGCCCTCGAGGCCCATCACCTCCTCGGTGAGGAGCGTCCCGTTGTCGCGAAACTGGACGTGACGCTTCCGCGGAAGGTCGCCTAGGCGCTGGTAGAAGGGCATGGCGAAAGCGTAACGCCTAGCTCAGGGCCAGATCCGCGAGCCGTCGTCCCACAGCGGGCGCGAACTTGAAGCCGTGTCCCGAGCACGCCGAGCCGATGACGACTCGGCCGCGCCGCTCGAGGATGAAATCCTCGTCTGCCGTCGTCGTGTAGAGGCATGTCTGCGCCTCGACGGGTACCGGATCGACGTCGGGGAAGCGCTCGCGCACCCACGCCGCGATGCGCTCGACGATCGCGGGATCCGGCGGCGCCTCGGCGTCGGGGTCGGTCTCGGGACCGGCGTGGTGTGCGCCGGCCTTGAGGCCGTGCACGGGATCGTGGAGCGAGTACATGCCGTGGCTGCCGGTCTCGGCGTTGAGGTCGACGATGGACGGCGGCGGGGGCCCTTCGCGCTTGAAGTAGGCGATCGTCTCACGTGTCACGCTTACCGGTAGGTCGGCGACGAGATCACTAGCCCACGAACCGGCGGTCACGACGACGACCTCGGCGTCGAGCTCGTCGGTCGAGTCGATCCGCCGGTTCGTCTCGACCTCGACGCCGGCCGCCTCGAGGAATGCGTGGCGGGCACGATCGGCGAAGACGACGCCCGCGTCGGCGATGTGCAGGGCCGCCCATCCTTCCGGGAGGTTCGCGCCGTGAGCCCGCACTTCGTCCCTGTCGAGCAGCCGGTACGCGACGCCGCAAACGTCGAGGGCGCGCGCCGACGTGAGCGTGGGGTCGGCGACGAGCTCGATGAGCCCGTAGAGACCCAGGAGGTCAGGGTCGACCTGCTGCCAGCCGGCGTACGCCTCCTGCGCGAACCGAACCCAGTGCGGCTCGGGATACGCCACGCGGAAGATGCGCGTGCGCCCGTGACTCGAGCCGCGCCGGTGATCGAGGCCGAACTGCTCGTGCACGGTGACCTCGGCGCCTCGCTCGCGCAGCGCCCAAGCCGTTGCGCACCCCATGATCCCGGCTCCTACGATCGCGACCTTCACCGGACGATCAGGTCCCCGGGATAGAGCGTCGTGTTCTCCGCCGCGTGCGCGACATGCCGCTCCCAGTCCACACCGGCCGGCACGTCCTCGTCGGGCGTCGTCACGACCGGGCCGAGCGTGAGCACGAAGTCGCGCTGCTTCGCACCCCGCAGCTGAGGGGCCACCCACTCGACGAGCGGCGTGAAGCCGCCGATCGCGCCGGCGGCTCCGATGATCGCCGCGATGCGCTCGACCGGCTCGGCTCGCGGCACGCGCGGTTCCTCCCCGGGGGCTCTGATCGCAGCCGGATTCGCGAAGGCGAAATCGCCGGTCTCGTCGAAGAGGCGCACCGACGGCGGGTGGAGCACCGGGGCGCGAAAGACGATCTCGGCGAGCGGAAACTCCGCGTGCTCGCGTGCGGTGCCGCCGCCGGTGAAGAACGCCTGCAGCGTCTGCGCCGCGAGCTGAATCACCGAGTCGCCCTCGATCCGCCCCGGCCAGCCGCGCTCCAGGTCCTGGCTGCGCGGCGAGAACATGCAGAGCTTCACCGTGTCTCCTTCACCGGGGCTCCGTGTGCACGACGACGTCGGCGATTTCGGGCCGCTCGCGCCGGATGAGCTCCTCGATCCGGCTCGCGTCGGCATGCGCGGCCGCGAGCGTGTCGGAGCCGAGGCGCAGCGTGAGATAGGCGACGAGCCCCTCGTCGGTGTGGACGAAGCGCAACTCCGCGGGATCGACGCCGAGCTCGGTGCGGACGATGCGGCGGACCGTCGCGGCGTCGCCGGCGACCTCGATACCCGCCGCCTCTTCCCCGAGCGGCTCGAGATGCGTCTGCACCGACGACACCTCGGGAACCGCCCGCTCGATTGCCCGCTCAACCTCCTCGGCGATCGCGTGCGCCTCCTCCAGCGCGAGGTCGCCCGGAAGCTTGAGGTGAAGGGACAGCTCGGTGCCGCTGTCGACGGAGAGGACGGAGACGTTGTGCACCTCGCGGACGCGAGGGACGTTGAGCGCCGCCGCGTGCGCACGCTCGCGAACGTCGGCGTCGGCGTTCCCTGTCGGCTCGACGTGGACGACGACGTCCGCCTCCGGCAGAGCGGCCTGGACCGCTCGCTCGACCGCGTCGGCAGCCGCGTGACCCTGGCCGACGGCTGCGTCGAAGTCGACGCCGATGACGACGTCCGCGAACACGCGCCCTGCCGCCTGCCGCATGCGCAGTCGCCGCAGCTGGACGGGCGGCTGGACGCCGACGATCGCCCGGCGCGCCGCCTCCTCCGCAGCGGCCGGCGCGCGATCCATCAGGACGTCCACGTTGCGTCGCATCAGCCGGGCGGCCGCGAGCAGGACGAGCACGGCGACGAAGAGGGCGGCGACGGCGTCCGCGCGCGGATGGCCGCCGCGGACGAGCAGCAGGCCCACGAGCACGGCGACCGAGCCCCCGAGATCGCTGCCGAAGTGGAGAGCGTTCGACGCCAGCGCGGGGCTCGAGTATGCGCGCGCAACGCGCGACGATGCCGTCGTACGAGCGAGGTCGATGCAGATGACGACGCCGACGACGAGCAGCGCGTACCAGGTCGCGTGCACGGGCGCGCTGCCGTCGACCAGGCGCACGACCGCGCGCCAGACGATGACGACGCTGGCGACGACGAGGATCGCTCCCTCGGCAAGTGCCGCGAGGTGCTCGGCCTTCCCGTGACCGTATGGGTGGCCGGGGTCGGCCGGGCGAACGGCGACGCCGACGGCGAAGAACGTCAGCAGCGCGGCGATGAGATCGACGCCGGAATGGGCGGCTTCCGAGACGAGGCCGAGGCTGTGGGTCGCGAGGCCGGTGGCGAGCTTGAGCGCGATGAGAGCGAGCGCCGCGAGGACCGACCAGAGCGCCGCCTTTCGCTGGGCCTCCACGGGTGGAAGCGTACGCAGGGCCTCGGTTTACCGGCGCTCAGGAAGCGATGGGTTCCGGCGGCCAGATGAGCGCGTCCTGCCGGAACGAGCAGTGGCAGCGCGGGGTGCCGGCGAGCGCAAGCGGGGCGATCGAGGCGAGCTCGATCTCGGCCTCGGCGGGGCTGAGCAGCCACCGGTCGTGGTGCATCTCCGCGCTCGCATCCGCGGCGAAGAGCCGGTAGCGCTCGGTCAGGAACGAATCGAGGGAGCCCGTCTCGGGGTGGAACGCCTCGCCCGCCGCGCGGTATCGCGCGGAGAAGACGCGGCCGGGCTCGCCGACCCTTATGCACTCGACGTCCTGCCAGTCCCCCACCCCCTCGAGCGTCATCCTCGCGTGGAACGCGGGCACGTGATAGAGCCGCCGCACGCCGAGCGCGGCGAGCCGGCTCGAGGCGTCGATGCTGAAGAACCAGACGCCGGGCAGGCCGTCGGGGCCGCGGACGTACGTGCGGACGTTGAGCTGGAGGAAGGTCGAGATCCCCGGCACCGGCAGCGCACCACGGGCGCGGAGCGCGCGCACGCGGAAGAACACGATCGAGAGCCAGGCGTTGCCGTCGTACTCCTCGATCTCGAGCTCGCGTGGGACACGCATGCGGAGGTCCGCAGCAGAGACGGCCCAGTGCGCCCAGAACACGTGCTCCCAGGTCTGTCCGAGCGTCCAGCGGCTCTCGGGCAGCGGGAACGGACGATGGCCGGCGCGGCGGAGCGAGCGAGCCTGCCGGCTCGCTGCCCTCGCGTCATCGAAGAGGTCCGTCGCTCTCCTAGAGGTTGCCGCGCAACGCCTGCTCGCGCTCGATCGCCTCGAAGAGCGCCTTGAAGTTGCCCTCGCCGAACGTCGTCGCGCCGTGCCGCTCGATGACCTCGAAGAAGACCGTCGGCCGGTCCTGCGCCGTCTTCGTGAAGATCTGGAGCAGGTAGCCGTCCTCGTCACGGTCGACGAGGATCTTGTGCTCCTGCAGCACCGGCCACTCCTCGGCGATCTCGCCCACGCGGCCGGGCGCCTCGTCGTAGTAGGAGTCGGGCGTCTCGAGGAACGTGAAGCCTCGCGCCTTCATCGCCTCGACGGTGCCGACGATGTCGCCGCTGGCGAGCGCGATGTGCTGCGCGCCGGCGCCGCCGTAGAACTCGACGTACTCCTCGATCTGGCTCTTGCGCTTGCCCTCGGCGGGCTCGTTGATCGGGAACTTGACCTTGCCGGAGCCGTCCGACATGACCTTCGACATGAGCGCCGAGTACTCGGTCTGGATCTGGTCGTCGCCGAAGTGGAGGATGTTCGTCATCCCGAAGACGCGCTCGTAGAACTCGACCCAGTGGTTCATCCGGCCGAGCTCGACGTTGCCGACGACGTGGTCGATGTTCAGGAGCCCGACGCCCTGGCCGGTATGGCCGTTCTCCGAGACGGAGACGTAGCCGGGCAGGAACGGGCCGCTGTAGCCGGCGCGGTCGACGAACGTGTGGATCGTGTCGCCGTAGGTTGCGATCGCCGCGCTCTCGACCGAGCCGAACTCATCCTCGTCGCGCCGCGGCTCCGTGACGCTGCGGGCGCCGCGCGAGACTGCCTCGCGGTAGGCCTGCGTCGCGTCGGGGACTGTGAGCGCGATGTTGCGGACACCGTCGCCGTGCCGCGCGTGGTGCTTCGTGATCTCATGCTCCTCGCGCAGCGCGCTCGTCACGACGACGCGCACCTCGCCCTGCTCGAGGACGTAGGAGGCGCGGTCGCGCACTCCCGTCTCGGGGCCGGCGTACGCCGTCCGCGTGAACCCCATCGCGTGCTCGTAGAAGTACGCAGCCTGCTTTGCGTTGCCGACCCAGAGCTCGATGTGATCCCAGCCGAGCAGCGGCATGAAGTCTTCGGCCATGCACCGATTATGCCCCTCAGGGGCCCGACTCACTCGACGGTGGGCGCATGCGCCGGCGCGCGCCGCCAGATCCGCTCGTACGCGATCCCCGCGAAGATGAGGACACCGCCTGCGATCTCGAGCGTATGCAGGCTCTCGCCGAGCAGCACGAGCGCGAAGAAGACGGCGAAGAACGGCTGCAGGTTCCCGAAGAGCGCCGCGCGCGAAGGTCCGACTCGGTCGATCGCAGTGAACCAGAGGATGTTCGTGAGGAAGAGCGGGCCGACCACGGCGTAGCCGAACCCGAGCCAGACCTTCCAGCCAAAGGAGAACGACTCGTGCGCGAGCTGCCCCGAGGCAAGCGCTACCGCGGCGAGCGGCACCCAGCCGATCGCGAGCACGAGCGCGCTGATCCGGTACGGCGAGTAGCGGCGCATGAGCGGCCGGATCGAGACCGTGTACGCGGCCCATGTGAACGCGGTGGCGATTGCGATCAGGTCGCCGCCGAGCGAGCTGCGGAGGCCGCCGGTCGCCGCCGCCGCGATGAGCCCTACGCCCACGAACGTCAGGAGCGCGCCGATCCAGAATGCGGGGGCCAGCGCCTCGAGCCCCAGCACGACCGAGATCAGCCCGATGAAGACGGGCGTCGCGCCGAGCAGGAGCGCGACCGTCGAGGCGTGCGCGAGCTTGACGCCGTAGACGAAGCAGACCTGATTGAGAAAGATGAAGAGCGCCGCGAGCAGGACGTATCTCAGATCCGCGCGGGCGATGTGGAACGAGTGCTCCCGGCGGTACGTGAAGATCCAGAAGAGGGCGATCGCGGCGAAGTAGCGGATGGTGCCGTAGGCGAGCGGCAGCCAGCCGTGGTCGAACATGTACTTCGTGACGGTGATGTTGAGCGCCCACAGGAGCACCGTCCCGAGCAGCATCGCGTCGACGATCGAAGGGCGGCGCACGTCCCCGAACATACTTGTGTACCTCCGTTAGGCTCCGCGGCGATGCCGGAGCCGACCTTCGCCGACGTCGACGAGCTCGTCGGGCCCGCGACCCCGCACTTCGCGTACCAGCTCCGCGCCCGCTTGCGTGAGCTCGTCCTCGACCTGCCCGAAGAGCATCCGGTTCGGCAGTACGCGGAGGAGAAGATGGAGCTGCTCGACCGCCTCGGGCATGCCTCCTCGAAGGCCGAGGACAGCCGTCGCGAGCCGCAGACGCGGCCCGGCTGGAGCGAGCTGCCGAGCTCCGCGCCCGCCGACGAGCCGCTGCCCCGGCTGAGATGAGTCTCGAGGGCGCGTCGGTTCTCGTGACCGGCGGGACGCGGGGCATCGGACGGGCCATCGCGCTCCGGCTCGTCGCCGACGGAGCCGCACGAGCGGTGCTCGGCTACATGCGCAACGACACGGCCGCGGAGGAAGCGGCGGCCCTCGTCCAGGAAGCCGGCGGCGAGGCGGTGCTCGTGCGCGGCAACGTCGCCGACGCCCGTGTCGTCGAGGAGCTCGCCGCCGGCGGCCCGTACCGGGTCGTCGTCCACAACGCCGCGACGGGTGTGATCCGCCCGGCACTGGAGACCGAGGACAAGCACTGGGACTGGACGATGGCCGCGAACGCGCGGGCCCTCCTCTCGCTCGCCCGCGCGACCGCGCCGACGATGGAGAACGGCGGCGCGATCCTCGCGATCTCGAGCCTCGGCTCGCAGCGCGTCCTCCCGAACTACGTCCTCGTCGGTACGTCGAAGGCGGCTCTCGAGTCGGTCGTCCGCTACCTCGCGGTCGAGCTCGCGCCGCGCGGGATCCGCGTCAACTGCGTCTCGGCGGGCGTGGTCGACACCGAGGCGCTCGACTGGTTCCCAAACAAGGAGCAGATGCTCGCCTCGGTGAAACGAACGCCGGCGGGCCGGCTCGTCGAGCCGGAGGACGTCGCCGCGGCCATCTCCTTCCTCTGCTCGCCGGACGCGGCGATGATCTGCGGCCAGACACTCGTCGTCGACGGCGGCTACTCGCTCGGGGCATAGCGACGATGGAGCCGACCGAGGAGAACCTCCGCGCCTGGGAAGCCGCGCACAAGGCTCGCGTCGAGCCCGTCGAGCTGCCGCCGGTCGTGCAGCGCACGCTCGGCGACCTGACGGGCAAGCGTGTCCTCCATCTCCATTGCGGCACGGGCGAGGCGACCGCGGCGCTCGCGGAGCTCGGCGCCGTGGTGACGGGGGTGGACGCGCGACCGGCGGCGCTCGAGACGGCGCGGGATCGGTGGCCGAAGATCCTCTGGGTGGACGGGAACCCGCAGTCGCTGCCGCGCCAGCTGCGGCGTGGCCGCTTCGACCTCGTCTACTCGGGCGAGGGCGTACTGGGCCACCTGGACGACCTCGAGGGCTGGGCGACCGGCATCGCGGCCGCTTTGGGCGGGCACGGGGAGCTGCTCGTGTTCGACGACCACCCCGTCGCCGATTGCGTCGACGAGTTTCTCCGCTGGCGCCACGACTACTTCCGCGATCCGGACGACCCCGATCGGCTATGGCGGACCGGTCAGGTCGTAACCGCGCTCGTGCGCGCCGGGCTCGGCGTCGAGGCACTCGAGGAGTACCCGGGCGGCACCGCGCGGCGCCGCCACGACCGCCGCATCCCGGCGACGTTCCTCCTCTACGCCCGGCGAGCGCCTAGCCCCGTCTGAAACAGCCACGTCCGGTAGCTGCTACCGAACGTGGCTCGCCGAGGCCTGGCTCAACGCGGCCTTGCGGCTCTATCAAGGGGTGGCCACGTCGATCGGGGACATGGCCGGTAGCTGCTACCTGGCGTGTCTGCTCAAGACAGTCGCTCGAGCGCCTCGTCGAGCTCGGCGTCGGTGATCGTCAATGGCGGCGTCGCCTGGATCAGGGAGCCGTCGAGGCCTGCCGGGACGACGAGCACGCCGCGCGCGAGCGCCTCGTCCGCGTCACCCTCGCGCGCACGGAGCAACCCGCGACCGCGCCAACCGGCGCGCTCGAAGCGCTCGCCCGCCTCGCGCACGCGGTCGAGGAGCTTCGGCACCTCTTCGAGCACGACGAGAGCCGCGGCGCAGGCGAGGGGGTTGCCGACATGGGTGTGCGTGTACACGTCCTCGGGCCCGAGCTCCCACACGTCCTCGACGCCGTCGCGGTAGAAGAGGGCCGCCGAGAGCGGCAGCCCGCCGCCGAGCGCCTTGCCGACGCAGAGCACATCGGCGACCTCCTCTCCGGGCCACATCTCACCTGCGCGGCCGAGCCCCGCGTAGATCGAGTCGACGAGGAGCAGCGCCTCGGCCTCGTCACACCGGCGCCGCAACGTCTCGAGGAAGCCGTCCGGCGGCACGCGCGACCCCGCTCTCCCCTGCACCGGCTCGACGATCACGCAACCCACATCCTCGGGCAGCCGCCCGGGATCCTCGCCGTAGGAGCGCCGGTGCACCGGGCCGGGCAGCCACGCGGAGAACGGCTCGCGGAACCGCTCGAAGCCCGTCGCCGCGAGCGCGAGGAGCCCGGTGCCGTGGTAGGCGCCCTCGAAGGCGACGATCCCCGGCCGTCCGGTCGCAAGGAGCGCCGTCCGGAGCGCGATCTCGACGGCGTCCTCTCCCGTCACGCCGAGCTTCGCCGGCCGCGGCAGCGCCTCGCGCAGACGCACCGTCACCTCGGCGTCGGCGAGATCGCCGAGCGCGTGCACGACCTCCTGCTCGCGCCAGGCCTCGACGATGCGGGGGTTGCGGTGGCCGAGTGCCGCCACGCCGAAGCCGCCGGTCAGGTCGAGGAGCTCGCGCCCGTCGGCGAGCGTGACGCGGCAGCCCTCCGCGCGCGCCCAGATCACCGCGCGCCGAGGCGGAGGACGCGGCCGGCCGTCGCCTTCGCGATCGTCCCCGCCATCGCCGGGTTCTCCTGCAGCCGCCGCAGCGAGTAGCCGTACCAGTGCTCGCCGAACGGGACGTAGACACGCAGCCGGTGCCCCTCCGCGACCAGCTCGTCGCGGCGCCGCTCGCGCACCCCGAGCAGCATCTGGAGCTCGTACTCGAGCGGCGCGAGGCCCCGCCGCGAGATCCGCGCAAGCGACTCCCCGATCAGCCACTCGTCGTGCGTCGCGACACCGAGGTAGGAGTGGGCGTCGAGGAGCGCGTCGAGGCAGCGGAGGAAGTTCGCGCGCACCGCCTCGTAGTCGGTGAAGGCGATCGTCGCCGGCTCGAGGTAGATCCCCTTGCAGAGGCGGACACTCGGCCGCAGGTCGGCGAGCGCGTGGACGTCGTCGAGGCTGCGTCGCAGCCGCGCCTGGAGGACGACGCCGAGGTTGTCATGCCCGTCCTCCCGCAGCTCGCGGTAGAGCCGCAGCGTGTTGTCGGTCAGCGACGAGTCCTCCATGTCGATCCGGACGAAGTTGCCGTAGCCGGCGGCGGTGCGCACGACGTCGAGGAGGTTCTCGCGGCAGAGCTCGTAGGAGAGATCGAGCCCCAGCGCGGTGAGCTTGACGCTCACGTTGGAGTCGAGCGCCGCCTCGTCGATCGCCGCGAAGACGTCGCGGTACGCCTGGGCGATCGCGCGCGTCTCCTCCTCACGCGTGATCTCCTCGCCGAGGACGTCGACGGTGGCCATCTTCCCGCCCCCGTTGAGCCCGCGGACGCACTCGACGGCCTCCGCCAGCGTCGCGCCCGCGATGTAGCGCGAGGAGAAGAGCTGCACCACGGGCTTCGGCACCGCCGGCAGGAGGCGGACGAGGGCGGAGTCGAGCAGCGACACGGGCGGCGATTCTACGCGCGCCCGCGGGGAGCTATCCCTCCCGCATGAAACCCTGGCGCGCGGCGCTGACGAGCGCCACCGCCTCGGGGAAGAGGACACGCATGGCGTCGCGAAGCGCAATCGCCTGCTCGTCCACGCCGCCCTGCGGCTGCAGCTGCTGCAGCGCGGCCGCGGTCAGCTCGACGGCCGTGTTGAGCGTGAGGGTCGCGAACTGCTCGCGCTGCGCCTCCTGGACGCTCTCGGCCTGCTGCTCGGCGAACTCGCGCAACCCGCGCATGATCTCCTCGGGGTCACCGCCGAACGGGAATCCGAAGCCGCCACCTTCCATGCGACAAGGGTACTCCGCGGCAAGGTCCTAGGACAGCGGCAGCTTGTAGTTGCCCTCGACGTCCGCGGCAAGCTCCTCCACCGATCCGAGCGCCGCCTGCATCGCGGCCGCGAACGGAGACGTGCCGCTCTCGCCGAGTGCCTGCTCGAGACGCCGCGACGCCGAACCGATTGCGTCGAGGTAGGCACTGCTGGCGACCCGCTGCTCCGGTTGCAGCGTCTCGACGAGGGCGGCGGCCGCGGCTTCGGCTTCCTCGATCCCCGCCGGGTTGTCCGTCTCGCGCAGCTCGGCGAGCCGGGCCTGGAGCTCCGGCAGCCGGCCGCCACCCGCAGACTCCTCCGCCAGCTCGCAGAGAGCCGCGATCGAGGCGGCCTCCCGGACGAGCCGCCGCTCGGTCAACGGCTCCGCATCCGCTCCGAGGGCCAGCCACGAGTGCCCTCCTGCCGCCTCGAAAGCACAGAGGTAGATGCGCCGTCCGAGGGTCTCGGTCGTGAGCACGCCCGAGAGGCTCTCCCCCGGTTCCGCGAAGGTGACGGCAGCCTCGGCGATGCGCCCGACCTCCTCGGCGACGGTCATGCGGCCAGAATAGGGCCGTGGAGGCCTCCACCCGCACGCGCCGGGCGCGCGAGCTGTTCGCGCCGCTCGGCCCGACCTACGACCGCTACGCACGCTTGCTCTCGTTCGGCCAGGACCCGCGCTGGCGCTCCTATCTCGTCTCGCGGATCCCGTCCGACGCGCAACGAGTGCTCGACGTCGCGAGCGGAACCGCCGCCGTGGCCATCGAGCTCGCGCGCGCGGATCCGGCCCGTGCGCTCATCGGCGTCGACCAGAGCCCCGAGATGCTCGCGGCCGGACGCGAGCGGGTAGCGCGCGCTGGGCTGAGCGACCGGATCCAGCTGCGCGAGGGACGAGCCGAGGCTCTGCCGTTCGCCGCCGAGGAGTTCGACGCCGTCACATTCACGTATCTCCTCCGCTACGTCGACGACGTGCCCGCAACGCTGCGCGAGCTCGCCCGCGTCGTCCGGCCCGGCGGGACTGTGGCGATGCTCGAGTTCGGGCTCCCACGGGGAGGCTGGCGTCCGCTTTGGGAGCTCTACGTGCGAGTGGGGCTGCCGGCGGCGGGAGCCGTCGTCTCGCCGAGCTGGGGCGGCGTCGGCCGCTTCCTCGGCCCGAGCATCCGGGACTTCTGGCGCGAGTGGCCGGAGCCGCGCCTCCTCGACGCCTGGCGCGAGGCGGGCGTAGCCGACGTCCACGCTAGGCGGCTTAGCGTCGGCGGCGGGATCGTCGTCTGGGGGAGGCGCGCTTGACGGCGACGAGGCCGCGCCCGGCGTTCTACGCGCTGCGGCCGGGCGGCTGGCGCGACTACCTCACGCTCCTCCATCCGCCGTACACGCTCTGGCACCTCTCGTACGTGGCGGTCGGCGCGGCACTCGCACCGCGGATGGATTGGGCGCTCTATGGGTGGACGACACTCGCCTTCGCGCTCGCCATGGGCGTGGGAGCCCACGCGCTCGACGAGCTGCGCGGCAGACCGCTCCAGACGCGCATCTCACCGCCGATGCTGGTAGCGCTCGCCGTGGTCTCGATCTCCGGCGCCGCCGCGATCGGCATCGCCGTGGCGATCTCGCGCACGCTCTGGCTGCTCGTCTTCGTGGCTGTCGGCGCATTCCTCGTTGTCGCGTACAACCTCGAGCTATTCGGCGGAACGTTCCACGGGGGGCTCTGGTTCCCGGCCGCCTGGGGGGCCTTTCCCGTCCTGACGGCCTACTTCGCGTCGGCACGGACGCTGCACGGGGCTGCCTTCGCCGCTGCGGCATATGCCTTTGCCTCGAGCTGGGCGCAACGGCGCCTCTCGACGCCGGTCCGCCTCGTGCGCCGCCGGGTCATCGCGGTCGAGGGGACGGCTCGGCTCGACGACGGGACGACCCTGCCGCTCGACGCGGACGCGCTTGCGGCAGTGCCCGAGTCGGCGTTGAAGGCACTCGCCGCCGCGACGGTGCTCGTCGCGGTCGCGCTGCTCCTGATGCGTGCGGGATAGCGCTCTACACTGCGACAGGTGACGCTGACGACGATCGCCGATCTGATCTTCGCCGGCGGCGTGGTGCTCGCGGCACTCATGCTCGCCGGTGCCGCGCTCCGTCGCGCGCCGACGCGCTTGCTCGCCTCGGCCGCAGCCCTCGAGGCAGCGGCAGCCGTCGGCATCTGGGTGGCATTCGCCCTCCGTCACGATCGGCCGCTGGCGGTAGCCGCGGGCGGCCTGACCGCTTGCACCATCGCGGCCGGGGCGGCCCTTCTCCTGCGCGGCGCCTTGAGGCACGTCAGCGCGATCGACGCCCGGCTCGCCGAGGCACAGGCCGATCTCCTCGCCGACGTCGAGCGGGAGAAGACCACGCTCGGCAAGGAGCTCGAGCTGACCCTTGCCCGTGCTCGCGCCGATTCGCGCTCATTGCTGGAGGAGCAGGAGCGGCAGATAGCGGAGGAGCGGCGCGCGCTCGTCGCGCAGCGGGAGCACGATGCGACGGCGGCGCTCGGCGACAAGCTCAACCAGGTCCAGACGCAGATCGAGCAGCGGCTCGCCGGCTGGTCACAGGATCTCGATCGAATCGCCGAGGCGACGAAGACGCGAATATCCGAGCTCGAGCAGCGACAGCAGCAGCTGCTGCGCGAGATCGAGCTCCGCCTCACCGCGGACTCCGAGCGGCTGTCGGCGGAGAGCGAGGAACAGCGAGCAGGCGTCGCCCGCCTCCGAACCGACCTCAACCGCACGATCGAGGACGCGCTCGGGCAGGTGCGAAGCGAGCTCGAGACGCACGCGGCCGAGCGCCGCCGTGCCCTCCACGAGCTCGAGGAGCGGCTGGGCCGCCGTGAGCGCGAGTTGACGGAGCACGCGAACCGGGAGGAAGCCGACGCCGCCCAACGCGTGCGCGCGGGCTTCGAGGAGGTGTCTCGCCGGCAGATCGAGCAGCTCGAGCGTGCGGTCGACCGCGCGGTGGCGTCCCATGCCGAGGAGGCAGCCCAGCGGTTCTCTCAGCTCGTGAAGACCTCGCGAGAGGACGCTGCGAAGCGACTCGCACGCGAGCTGGAACGGGCGGTGAGCACGTTCTCGCGGGAAGCCGAGACGGTGCTCGCCGAACGGCTCGCGCATGTCGGGGACGCGGGAGCACAGCGGCTCGAGCACCGGGTCTCGAACGTCGACAAGGAGCTCGCGCGCCGGCATGACGAGCTCGTCGCGGCGCACGACCTTCGGCTCGGTGAGCTCGAGGCCGAGATGCGGCGCCGGATCGAGGATCTGCGTGCCGATGTCGAAGCGGAGCGGGGCGTGCTCGAAGCACGGCTGCAGGAGCTTCTGCGCCGGTTCGCCTCGGCCGCAGGCGTCCACAGTTCCTAGCCGACTTCCTAACAAAAAGTTCGCCTAACAAAGCCCAGGAGGGTTCGTCGGTAGCAGCACGAACCTGTGTGGCCATGAGCGAGACGACGACCCCCATCCTCGAGCCTCTCTTCGACGAACGGTCGAAAGTGGAGAGCTGGCGCCTGCACATCCTGATCGAGGCCGGTTACCCGCTCTCGTTCGCGGAGCGGCTCGCCGTGAGTGAGGCCGACCTCCATCTCGCCTGTGAGCTGCTCGGTCGCGGCTGTAAGCCGGAGACCGCGGCCGAGATTCTCCTGTAGCAGTCACGCGACTACGCTGCGCCCGTGGCCAAGGTCGAGGCGCTGCCGTACGACGATCGCACAGTCTACTCCGTTGCTTCCTTCAACCGCGGAGTCGGGCAATGGCTCTCTCGTCTGCCCACCGTCTGGGTCGAGGGTGAGGTGACCGAGCTCCGCCGCCACGAGCGCTGGGCAACGGTCTTCTTCACCCTCAAGGATCCGGCGGACGGCTCGTGCGTCGGGGTGACAATGGCTCGCGGCAGGTTCGACGCACTGCGGCTCGACCTCTCGGACGGCCAGCGCGTGCACGTGTTCGGCCGGCCGGAGCTGTACGAGCAGCGCGCAGAGTTCAAGCTCCGGGCGCTCACGATCGAGCGTTTCGGCGTCGGGGCGCATCTCGCCTCGCTCGACCGGCTGAAGGCCGCCCTCGCCGCCGAAGGCCTCTTCTCCGATGCGCGCAAGCGGCCGTTGCCCTTCCTGCCTCGCCGCATCGGCGTCGTGACCGGCAACGACGCAGCCGCAAAGCGCGACGTCGTCACGACGATCCGTTCCCGCCTCCCCGCCGCTTCCGTGCTCGTCGCGGAGACGTATGTCCAGGGACCGCGAGCTGCCGGCGAGATCGTGGCGGCCATCGGCGCGCTCTGCGAGCACCCCGATGTCGACGTCATCGTCCTGACCCGCGGCGGCGGCAGCTTCGAGGACCTCCTCCCCTTCAGCGACGAGCGCGTGGTCCGGGCGGTAGCCGAGTGCCCGGTGCCGGTCGTCTCGGCCGTCGGCCACGAGCAGGACACGCCGCTCTGCGACCTCGCGGCCGATGTACGCGCCTCGACCCCGACTGCTGCCGGAAAGCTCGTCGTGCCGGAGCTGAGTGAATTGTTCGGAAGGCTCGACCGCGCCCGCGAGGCAATCGCGCGTAACGTGCGGCGCTCGCTCGATCAGGACCGGCAGCGACTCACGCGATCCGTCGAGCGACTGCGAGCCCGCCCACGCATCGCTCTCGAGCGGGAGAGCCAGCGGCTCGAGCGTCTGCACGACCGGCTCCGGCTGGCGCCCGCCCTCGCGGTCGAGCGGAAGCGGGCGGCGCTCGAGACCAGCGCCGCGAAGCTCGTTGCGTTGTCACCTGTGCAAACACTCGGGCGAGGGTACGCGATCGTTCGGACGGAGTCCGGCGACGTCGTGGCCTCCACGTCTGAGGTCTCCTTGGGCGCACACGTCGACGTCACGCTCGCCGACGGCCGCTTCGGGGCCCGCGTCGACGAGGTGACGCCGTGACCGAGCCGACGGAGCAGACGTTCGAGCAGGCGCAGGCGGAGCTGGAGCAGATCGTCGAGCGGCTCGAGCGCGGCCAGGCGCCGCTCGACGAGGCGTTGAAGCTGTGGGAACGAGGCGAGGAGCTGTACGCCTTCTGCAAGGCGCAGCTCGACGCAGCCGGGGGTCGAGTGGAGGAGCTCGCCCGCCGCGCAGAGCAGTCCCGACCGGCGAGCGACGGCTAGCTCGCGGCCGCCCGCTCGGCATCCCGATCCGGATCCACGGCCGCTTTCTCGCGCGGAAGCTCGGCCCGGTTCGCGGTGGGCATCACGCGCAGCATCGCGACCGAGAGCCCTTCCCGCGCCAGGAAGAGCAGCCCCACGCCGATCCCCACCGACGCCTCGATCGCCTGCAGCCCGAATCCATAGGCGACCCCGACGCTGTACGAGACTCCGTACCCGACGAGCGCCGAGGCGATCGCCACCTGGACGAGACCGACGTTGCCGGGCCAGAACGGGAAGATGGTCACGACGTTCATCAGCAGCAGGACGACTCCGGCCGCCGGCAAGGGCGAATGGATGTCGAAGGCGCGCATCGCGGTGTAGACGGCGAAGATCTGGCAGGTCCAGCCGCAGATCTGGAAGAAGATCGCGCCCGCCGCTCCCACCGGCGAGCGCATCACCCCGAGCCCGGCCCGGCCCATGGCGAGCAGCCGGCGCGCCGGCCCGAGCCCGTCGAGCGAGATGCGCGTGTGCCGCCGCGCCGTGACGAACGCGAAGGCGAAGAGCGCCACGCCGGCCGCAATCACCACGAGGAGGCTCGCCCGTGCCGAGGTCGGGATGCTCGCCGTGATGACGACGTAGACGATCAGCAGCAGCACCGGCACGATGTCGAAGACGCGGTGCGCGAACACGGTCCCGACGAGCGTCGCCCACGCCCCCTTGCGCCCGGGCATCTTCCGCGTCAGCACCGCAACCCGCGCCAGCTCGCCGATCCGGCCGGGGAGGATGGCGTTCGCGAACAGGCCGACCGAGAAGGCCGAGAAGACCAGCGGCACGCGAGGGTGCGGCGGCTCCATGGCCGAGCGGATGACCGTCGTCCAGGCGAGAGCGCGCGCGACGACCGAGAGAAGGTTGAACGCGATCGCGACGGCCACCCACTCCCAGCGAACCGCGCTGAACGCGTCGCCGATGGCGGCCAGGCTGCCGTGCCTCCACCAGAGCAGCCCGCCGACCGCCGCGACGAAGAGCACGCCCAGCGCCGCACGCATGACACGGCCGGAAGGCAAAAGGCGGTTCAGCTCGAAGGACGACACGCTCGGGCGCTGCACCCGGCCATTATCGTCGGCGACCCGGTGCGCTTTCGTTCCCCGTACGACCGCCAGATCGTTCGGCTCGCGCTGCCGGCGCTCGGCGCGCTCGCGGCCGAGCCGTTGTACGTCCTCGCCGACACGGCGATCGTCGGTCACCTGGGCCGGCCGCAGATCGCGGCGCTCGGGCTCGCCGGAACAGTCCTTGCCGGTGCCTTCACCATCTTCAACTTCCTCACGTACGGCACGACCGCCGTCGTGGCGCGGGCCTCGGGAGCCGGACAGGAGGCGCAGGCCGCGCGGCTCGCGGCCCAGGCGCTATGGGCCTCGCTCGGCATCGGCCTCGCGCTGCTCGTGGCGTGCGAGATCGTCGCCGGTCCGCTCCTCTCCGGGCTCGGCGGCCACGGGCGCTCGGGCCACTTCGCGCTCGTCTACTTCCGGATCGCCGCTCTAGGCCTGCCGGCGGCGCTCGTCGCACTCGCCGGCCAGGGGTATCTGCGGGGTGTCTCGAACCTCCGCCGGCCGCTCGAGATCGTCGTCGCCGCGAACGTCGTCAATCTCGTGCTCGAGCTGCTCTTCGTCTACGGCTTCCACTGGGGGATCGCAGGATCAGCAGCCGGAACAGCCATCGCCCAAGCCGGGATGGGCGCCGCGTTCGTCATCGAGCTGCTGCGCCCGCACGCCCTCTCGCGACGCCCGAGTCTTGCGCAGATGCGACCGCTCTTCCGCATCGGCAGGCAGATCTTCGTGCGCACGGCGGCGCTCTTTGCCTCGTTCCTCGTTGCCGCGTCGGTCCTCGCGCGCATGGGAGATGCCCAGATCGGCGCCCACCAGATCGCGTACCAGTTCTTCATCTTCCTCGCGCTCGTCCTCGACGCGGTCGCCATCGCCGGCCAGGTGCTCGTCGGACGGATGCTCGGCGCAGGCGACGCCGACGGTGCACATGCGGCGGCGGTGCGGATGATCGAGTGGTCGGTCCTGGTCGGCCTCGTGTTCGCCGTCGTGCTCGCGCCGCTCTCTCATGCGCTGCCGCGGGCGTTCACGGGCGATCCGCGCGTCCTCCACCAGGCGGCTCTCCTCTGGCCGTTCCTCGCGGCGATGCAGCCGCTCGGCGCTGCCGTATTCGCGCTCGACGGGATCCTGATCGGCGCGGGCGACACGCGCTATCTCATGTGGTCGATGCTCGCTGCAAGCGGGCTCTTCGTCGTGCTCGCCGCGCTCGCGCTCGCCTTCGGCTGGGGCGTGATCGGAGTCTGGGCCGCGCTCGACGTCCTCATCGCCGCGCGGCTCGCGCTGCTGGGCCCGCGCTTCGTCCGCCGCCGCTGGGCCGTGGTCGGCTGGAACTAAGCTATGCCGATGGAGGGCCTGGCCGAGCTGCACACTCACCTCGGAGGGTCGGTCTCCTCCGACATCCTCTGGTCGCTCGCCCACCGCCAGGGCATCGCGCTGCCGGCCAAGGACTTCTGGGACTTCGACCGGCTCGTGACCGTGTCGGACCCGCGCGGCGTGCCGGATCTCGACGCGCTCGACGCGATCTACCACTGGACCGAGCTGATCCAGTCCAGCCCGGCCGCGGTCGAGGTGTCGGTACACGGAGCGATCGGCGGCGCCTACCGGTCGCAGGGCATCACGACGCTCGAGCTCCGCTTCAACCCCATGAAGCGAAATCGCGGCGGCGAGCGCGACCTCGACCACATCATCCTCGCCGCGATCCGCGGGCTCGACGTCGCGAGCCTCGAGTACCGGCAGGTGCGCGCAGGCCTGATCCTGATGATGGACCGGACGTTCACGCCGCGCCAGAACGAGATCATCGTCGAGAAGGCGATTCGCTGGGCCCCGCGCGGCGTCGTGGGGATCGACATCGCCGGGCCGCGCCCCGGGGGCGAGCGCTGGGACTACTCGCAGGTGCAGCCCATGGTGGAGGAGGCCCGCGCCGCGGGGCTCGGCGTGACGATCCACGTCGGAGAGGAGGGCGGAGAGATCGGCCGCTCCGAGATCGGCGAAGTGCTCGAGCTCCTGCGCCCCGACCGGATCGGGCACGGGATCCTCGCGGCCGGCGACGACGAGCTGATGCGAGAGCTGCGCGAGCGCGAGGTCGTCCTGGAGATCTGCCCCACCTCGAACCTCCTGACGAAGTCGCTGCCCGACGAGGACGCCGTGCGCGACGTCTTCCGCACCTTCGTCGACCGCGGTGTCCTCTTCACGATCGCCACGGACGGGCCGGAGATGATGCGGACGCACCTGCGCGACGAGTTCGACCTGCTGCTGCGGTGCGGCGCCCTGACGCAGGACGAGCTCACGGAGGCCAATACGCGCGGCCACGAGGCGAGCTTCATCGGTGGAGCGCACGCCGGTCGGCCGAATACCCCTGTCGGCCGATAGTTCGGGGGCCGACGCCGTCGTAGCGTGCCGGGCATGACAGGCACCGACGAGACAAAGCCCGACCTGACCGAGCGCCAGCTCCAGATCGTTGCGCTGATCGCGCGCGGGTGCTCGAACGACGAGGTCGGAGAGCGGCTCGGCATCTCGCCCAGGACGGCCAAGGCGCATTGCGACGTGCTGCGCCAGAAGCTCGGCGTGCCGAGGCGGCGGCAGATCCCTGCCGCGTTCAAGGCGCTCACAGGCGAGGACCCCCTCGCGGGTGAGCTTGCGCCGGCCCTAGCCGGCGCCGGGGGCTGACGGCGACCCCGCGCTCGGGCCCTACCCCGAGCGCGGGTCCCCCGCTTGCAGCAGTCGTGACAAGCGGACGGGAGAGGAGTAGTGTCCTCGGGCCTGGGGCTTCCATCCGGGCCGGGCAGGGGAATGGTGGAGACGATCACAGCGGCGGCCTCGCCCGCGCTCGACCACATCATCGAGCGCCCACGGTTGATCGCGCGGCTCGCGGAGGGAGGCGGCGCACGCGTCTCGGTCTTGGCGGCTCCTGCCGGCTACGGGAAGACGACGCTCGCTCGGCAGTGGTCGCAACGGCAGGCCGGGCAGGTGGGCTGGTATCGCACGACGCGAGGGTCTGGAGACGTTGCTCTGCTGGCAGTGCAGCTCGACGAGCTGCTCGCCTCGCTCGCCCCGGAGCTGCCTCGCGAACCGGACAAGGTCGCGACGATCGCGTCGGTCAACCCGAGCCCGCAGCCGCTCGGACGGGCCATCCTCCGCACGTTCGAGACGCTGCCCCAGGAGCTCCTGCTCGTAGTGGACGAATGGGAGGCGGCCGGAACGGAAGAGGCCGAGGAGCTCCTCTCGATGCTCGTCGAGGGTCTCGACATCCGATTCCTGATCACGACGAGAACGCGGCCCGACTGGTTCACGCCACGCCTCGAGGTCTACGGCGAGGGCCTCGAGATCGGGGTGGACGAGCTCGCCATGACCGATGAGGAGGCTGCGAAGGTGCTGGCCGCCGTGGGAGCCGTTGGAGGTCGAGCACGCCTCATGCGGACGGCCGAGGGATGGCCCGCTGTCCTCGGGCTCGCAGCGATGAGTGGCGATGTCGACTTCACGTCGAGCCGGCTCCTCTCCCACACTCTCTACGAGTTCCTCGCGAGCGAGCTGCTCGCGGCCGCGTCGAATGAGACGCAGGCGGCGCTGATGCTGCTCGCGGTGGCGTCGGTCACGGACGTCGAGGTCGCGCGCTCCCTGCTCGGTGCCGCCGCCGACGATGTGGTCGAGGACGCGGTGGCGCGCGGCCTGGTCGGGATCACGGAGCACAAGTCTCTCTCGCTTCACCCGCTCCTGCGGGAGTTGCTGATCAGGCGCTTCGACGACTCCGATGCCGAGGCACGAGAGGCTCTCCTGTCGCGAGCCCGCAAGCTATTCGGCCTGCGCCGGTGGGACGAGGCGCTGAGCGTTTCCGAGGCAGCGCATGATCCGGCCTTTGCCACGGAGGCCATCGGAGCCGGGTTGGACGACCTGCTGGCCGCTGGGCGCACGAGCAGCCTGCAGCGGTGGGTCGCCGCCGCGCGGATCGCTGGGGCCGAAGGCGGCCTGATCGACTATGCGGAAAGCGAGGCCCGGCTGCGAAGCGACGAGCTCGACGTTGCGATGACGCTCGCGACGCAGGCCGCTCGGTCGCTGGATGGAGATCTTGCGGCGCGCGCGCACCTGGTCGCCGGTACGTCGGCGCACCTATCCGACCGCCCTGATCGGACTCAGCAGCATGCAGAACTTGCCGAGGCATGTGCCGAGAGTCCTCCAACCCGCGAAGGAGCGCTTTGGTTGAGCTTTCTCTCCACCCTTGTGCGGCAGGTGCCCGACCTCACCGATCGCCTCAGCGCTCTCCGGAAGGCGGCGCGGAGCGGGCATAAACAGTCTTTCATGATTGCAACCGCAGAGCTGGCCGTCGCCGAACTCGAAGGCGGAATTGAAGAGGCACTCGAAGACGCGAGCGCAGTCCTGCGACTGGCGAAGGAAGGCACAGATCCCATCGCGCACACCGGAGTCCTTAGTGTCTATAGCTCTCTGCTCATCATGAGTGCCCGCTACGAGGCCGGCCTGTCGGGAAGCGAGAAGCTCGCGTCCGTGGCCGAAAGCTCCGGACTTGAGTTCGCCTTCCCTTACGCGCAGTACTACTCGGCGAGTGCGTGTATCGGGCTGCGCCGCTTTACCACTGCCGCTCGGACGCTCTCGGCGCTCGAGCGAGGCACGGAGAACGCCGCCGGCAGCTTCTTCTCCCAGAATCTGCGCAGCCAGCGAGCGCGTCTCTACGCAAGCGTGAACGACCTCGAGCGGGCTCTTGACGTTCTTTCGCTGGACAATCTCGGCCGCGGCAACAAGGCCAGTCGCGGTGAGTTCCTCGGCTGGCGAGCACTCCTCACAGCGACCACAGGAGATGCCAGGCGAGCGAAGGAGCTGGCCCAAGACGCGCGCCGCGCCAGCCGAGACCTCGGGACCAGCGCGCTCTCGCACACTGCGGAAGCAATCGTCGCATTGAACCAGGGTCAGAATCGCTCGACGGTCGCCTGTCTGAGGTCGGCAATCGAAACCGGAATGTGGGATCCAATTGTCATCGCCGCACGGGCCGCACCACACTTTGCGGCTTTCATCGCGGAGCAGGCTCAATGGCGCTCTTGGCTCCAGCAGCTTCTTGCGGGCTCGCGGGACGTCTCTCTCGCCGCCTCACTCGGTCTGCGGATCCCGAGGGCAGCCCGGCCGAAGGCCGCGCTTAGCCCCCGCGAAAGCGAGGTGCATGAGCTCCTCGCTCAAGGGCTGACGAACGAGGAGATCGCGAAGCTGCTCTACATCAGCCTCTCCACGACAAAGGTGCACGTCAAACACATCTACGAGAAGCTCGGCGTCCGGTCGCGGCTGGAAGCGGCTCGTGCCCTATGTGACGACGTCTAGAGCCGCGGCAACGTTGTCGTCGCACTGCTCGAACTGCGCCCGTTCGCGCATGAACGAGGATCCCCGGCCGGAGCGGTAATTCTCGTCGGCCGTCGCCAGAATCGCCTCGAAAGCCGCGACGACTGCAGTGTCAAACTGCGTCCCGACCGCCTGAGCGAGGCGCATGCGAGCGACGCGGCTTGGGAGCGCTTCGCGGTAGGGACGGTCTGAGGTCATGGCGTCGTACGCGTCGGCCACGCCGATGATCCGGGAGAGGACGGGAATCTCGTCGCCCGGGATCCCATCCGGATATCCCATTCCATCGATGCGCTCATGATGAGACCTGACGACATCGGCAATCTGCGAGTAATCGTCGACGTTACGGAGGATCCTCTCGCCGATCTCGGAGTGCTGCTCCATCTGCCGGCGCTCTTCGAGGGTCAATGGGCCGGGCTTCTCGAGCAGACCGGCCGGAAGACCGATCTTGCCGATGTCGTGCACTAGGCCACAGAGGTGGATGAGCTCCTGCTGCTCCTCTGACAATCCCATGCGCTGTGCGATGTCTCTCGCGTAGATCGCAACGGCGGCAGAGTGACCCGCCGTGTACTGGTCGCGTGCATCAAGCGTGGCAACAAGGGCGGTAGCGAAGGACAGGCTCGCCCTCCGAAGCCGATCATTTGCTGCCGCGAGCCGGCTGGTCGCATCTTTCTCCTCGCGGTAGAGGTGGAGGAGCCTTTGCGCGGCAAGCGTCGGAATGAAGAAGACGAGCACGAGGTCCAACGAATAGGCGTGATAGGCGTAGACGAAAAGGGTCAGAAGCGGGACGTAAAGCGGCACCGTGAGCCAGGAGAGCGATGCGATCGCCTGAAGATGTGCGACAGGATCGTTGCCGCGCACGAAGGCGGTAGCGGTGCTGAAGAACCCGTCTGCAGCGAGGAAGATCATCGACCCGACCAAGCTCGCCAGGAGATATTGGCCAGGATGGCCGGGATGCGGGACAAGCTTCGCTACCAGGAGTCCGGCCGCAGCTGCCGTCAGTCCGCGGATCGGCGTGTAGACACTCCACTTGAGCGGTGAGCTACGAAGATCAAGAGCGGTCGAGAGCGCCCCGACAGCGAAACCGCCAAGCGGACCGAATGCGACGGCAGAGAAAACGAGCGGAAGGAACGCAACTGACATCTCCGTGCGATCGTTGATCGCGACCGTCTGTCGTTCCGCCGCGGCGGCGATCGCACCCAGGACGAAAAGAGCCCATACGTGCGGTACCCGATACCCATCGAGCCAAAGGGCAGCGATCGAGCCGATCGACCCTGCATTCAAGATCGCGGCCCAGGCGACAGATCGGCGGTCGGGAGTATCCAGACCTTTGACCAGCCGGTCCAGCCTTGCGTATCCCCCAAAAGGGGTATAGGCTGGCGAAGCCGTCAGTCCCCGATCGATCGGAGTTCTCAATGCGTTCCTTTATGCGTCTCGCGGCTCGCGCGACCATCGCAGGGGCGTCGCGCAACTGGTAAAGCCGTCGGATACTCCGTTATCCACAGCCTGCGATCATCCCCCCAGTGGGGGATCCGCGCAAGAGCTGGGAGACGGGTAGACGGATTCACGGGCGCCGGGTGATTTTCACCCGGCGCTTCGTTTTTCCTTTGTCCACAGCAGCGAACGGCGCGTGTGGACGAAGCGTTGCTAACCGATGATGCCGCGGCGAAAGCCCACCGCGACCGCATGCGCACGAGAGCGCGCCTGGAGCTTTGCGAGCAGATGGCGCACGTGCGACTTGACCGTTTCCTCCGACAGAAACAGCCGCTCACCGATCTCCCGGTTCACGAGCCCGTCGGAAATGAGCTGCAGCACCTCGACCTCGCGCACCGTCGGCTCCTGCTCGAGCTCGCGAAGCGGGCTCTGTAGCGGGATCACGTCGGCACCGCCGGCACCGCGCCGCCGCGCCGCGACTTCCTCGAACCGGCGCGAATGCGTCAGGTAGCGACTGAGGATCTCCTTGCGCTCCGCAGCGTCCACGCCCCGAGTATCGGCGGCCTGTCCGAGCCGCTTTAGCGCCTGTGTCTACCCCATTTGGGTGTCAGGCGAGGGCTGGATTCGAGCGCCTCACTTCCTTGCACAGATGCTGGCGTAGTCGAACCCGTACAGAACGTTGTTCACGTAGCAGTGGAGATCGACGCGCGAGCCGAAGAAATTCGCGTCCTCCTGGTTGAGGAAAGGCGCCCATGGGGCGAGCCGCATCACCCTGCGGTCGAGGGCCGCCCAACTCTTGTCGCCCTTTCGCGTGAGCTCCTTGGGGCGCGTCAACCTCTCGATCTCGCGGTTCGCCCAGCCGACGTCGAAGTTCGCATAGTTCGAGTTGTGCGCCGGCGTGATCCTCCGGCCGTCGAGGAGCCGGAACCAATCGAGGGGGTCGGGGTAGTCCTGGACCCAGTTGGCGAAGCCGATCTGTGCCCGCGCCTTCTCGTTGCCGATCGTCGTCCAGTAACTCCCGGCCGTGACAATCTTCTCCTTGGCGTGGAAGCCGATGCTGTCGAGCACCGCGACGAGGTACTTGGTGAACGGCAGGTCGGCCGGGACGTCGTGGTTCCAGACGAAGACGAGCTTTCCCCTGTACCCCGACTGGCGCACGAGCCGGATCGCCTTGCGGAGGTTGTGCCGGTAGAGCGTGTGCGCCTGGAACGACGGGTACCCCGGCGGCAGGATGTTCTCGGTCGTGTGGGCGAGGCCACCGGCGAGGCGCCTGAGCCAGCGGCGCGAGATCGCGTAGTTCACGGCCTGCCGCACCTTGAGGCTGGTGAACGGCGGCACCCGCGTGTTCATGAAGAAGTACATGAGGTTGGGCGGCGTGAAGAACCTCAGGCGCCACTTGCGCTTCTGCTCGATCGCCGGAAGCCGCTTGCTCGGGACCTGGTAGTAGCTCATCCAGTCGTCCTTGCCGGTCAGAACGCGGTGGAGCGCGACGGACGCGCTCGGGACGATGTCCCAGGTCACGCGGTCGGGATTCCCGGGCGGCACCGCCCCGTGAAAGCGCCAGGCCTGGAAGCGCGGGTTCCGCTCCTCGAGGATCCGCGACTTCGGCTGATAGCTCTTGATCTCGTACGGTCCGGTCGACGGCAACGGGTGGAGCGACGTGTCGGCAGCGGGCGCGTCCGCAGGTACCGGCGCCGCGAACTCCGACGCGAGCACGTTCGAGAAGTCGCTCTGCGGCGACAGGAGGTGGATCACGATCGACCGCGACGCATCGTCGACCACGATGCCGCGAATCCCGCCCTTCTGCCTCGCCGCGAAGGTCTTCGCTCCGACGATGTTCTGGAAGAACGGGGCGCCGGCCGAGTCGAGCCGAAAGTCTCGCTCGACGGTCGCCTTGAAGTCACTCGCCTTGACGGGGGCGTTGTTCGAGTAGTGGAGCCCCTTGCGGAGCGTGAGCCGGTACGTCCGGCGGTCGGGCGAGATCCGTGGCAGCGAGGTCGCGAGGTACGGGACGAGCCGACCGCCGGCCGGCCCGCTGACGTGCCGGTAGCCGAGCAGCGGGAGGTACACGTTCCACATCACGCCCCACCCCTCGGTCGTGTCCGAGAGGCCGGGGTCGAGATAGTCCGTGTCCTCGTCCATCGCAATCCGGAACTCCGGGAACGCGTCCGCCGCTGCCGGGGCGTCGCTCGTGGGTGTCGAGGCAGCCGGCGTATGCGCGGCGGACGTCGTCTTTCTGCTCGCCGAGCGCGGTCCGGCGCCACCGGAGCCGCAGGCTGCGACGAGGACGAGGGCGAGGAGTGAAAGTGCCGCGACCGCGGCAGATCTCCTCGGAAAAGCGGTCGGCTCCACCGAGCGGCCAAATCTAGCGACCGCGGGCCGGCTCACCGGCCGCCGAGCTCGCATGCGAACGTGTGTTCGCCTAGGCTCTCGGCATGCAGCTCAGGCTAGACGCGGCCGACCGGCTCGTGGAGCTGGTGGAGGAGCAGCGCGGGCCCGTGCTCGCGGAGGACGCGGCGCGGCGCCTCTTTGCCCTCCGTCAGGCACCCGTGGCGCTCGCGCGCTCGCTGCTCGCGGACGTCGTCGAGACCGATGCCCGGCTCGCGTGGAGCGGCGACGCCGTGGCGCTCGCCGAGCCTCCGGGTGCGGCGCTCCTGCTCGAGGACGCCACCTATGTCGTCGTCGACCTCGAGACGACGGGACTGCGTCCTGGTCAGTCCGGGATCTGCGAGATCGGGGCGGTGCGCCTGCGGGGATTCGAGGTCGAGGCCGAGTTCCAGACGCTGGTGAATCCGGGACTTCCTATCGACGCCGGAGCGAGCGCCTTGACCGGGCTGCGCAACGAACAGCTCCGCGGCGCACCGCGCCCGGCCGAGGCCGTGCGCCGTTTCCACGCCTTCGCGGGGGATGCGGTGCTCGTCGCGCACAACGCGCGCTTCGACCTCGCCTTCCTCGACCGCGAGACGGAGCGGCTGACCGGCTCCCGCATCGGCTCGCCGGTCGTCGACACGGTCCGGCTCGCGCGCAGGCTTCTCGCCGGACGCGTGTCGCGATTCGGTCTTGCACAGTTGGCGTGGTTCCTCGACACGACAGAGCGGCCGTGCCACCGGGCGCTGCCGGACGCCCGGGCAACCGCCGAGCTGCTGCTCGCGCTGATCGGGCTCGCGCAGGAGCGCGGCGCCTGCACGGTCGCGGATCTCACCGCGCTTGCGGCGACCAGGACGCGCCGCCTGCTCGACAAGCGGCACCTCGCGTTCGGAGCACCGACCCGACCCGGTGTCTACCTCTTCCTCGGTCGCAACGACCAGGTCCTCTACATCGGCCGGGCCCGCGAGCTGCGTTCGCGCTTGCGGTCCTACTTCCGCAGCGACCGCCAGCGACCCGCGGTCGAGGCAGCGGTTGCGGCGGCGGAGCGAATCGAGTGGCGGGTGACGGGCTCCGAGCTCGAGGCGGCGCTGGAGGAGCTGCGGCTGATCCGCGAGCTCCGGCCGCCCGGCAACGCGCGCGTGTCGCGGCCGGAACGATTCGTATGGCTGCGACAGCGCGGCGAAACGGTCGTCGCCTCGGTTCGGCCCTCGCCCGTCGGGCCGCTGCGGTCGCGCCGCACCGCGCAACTCGCGGCGAGGGTGCTTTCTCCCGAGGAGCTCGCCGATCCCGGGAAGGCGCTCCCGCGGCTGCGTCGTCGCCTCCGGGAGCTGTCCGACGCGCGAAGGTTCGAGGATGCAGGGAGGCTGCGCGACCGCATCGCCGCTCTAGAGCGGGTCTGCCGCGAGCTGAAGGGACTCGATCGTGTGCGGCAGCTCGAGTGCTGCGTACTGGTCCCGGCCGGTGAGCCGGGCTTCACGCGCGCGCTCTTCGTGTCCGGCGGCCGGGTCGCCGCGGAACGAACGCTGCCGCCCGGCGGCGGGGCGGCGCTCGAGGTCGAGGCGGGGCTCGCCGCCGCCCGTCGTCCGGGAGAGCTCGACCTCGACGAGCTTCTTCTCGTCGACTCCTTTCTGCGCCGCCCGCCTCCGGAGCTACGCGTCGCGGAGCTCAGCCGCGAGGCGATTCTGCGCGCCGCGAGACCGGCCCGGCTCTAGCTAGTCGTAGAGATGGCAGGAGACGTCCACCTCGCCCGCCGGCTCGAGCTGCGGCTCCCGCGGCAGGTGGAAGTCGAGCTTGACGTGCGTGCCGTCAGCCGCGAGACGTTCCACGCCGCGCCAGAACGGCTCCTCGGGTGCCTCGCGGCGGATGCGCTCGAGCAGGCTGACGATCTCCTCGGGCTGCCGTCCACGTGGGGCGGGCAGCCGGACCTCCGGTGACGGGCGGGCGAGCACGGCGAGATCGCCGACGAGCGCCTGCTCCTCTTCGACAACCGGATCGCCTGCCAGGCGCGTCCAGCGCGCCTCGAGCAACTCGCGCAGGTCGCGCGACTCCCAGCCGCACGGCTCGAAGGCATGCGGGCAGCGCGGGTGGAACGGACAACCGAGCGGCGGTTGAGCTGCGTCCGGAACCTCTCCCCGTGGCAGATCCCGCGGCACGGCGCGCGTAGGATCCGGCTCCGGGATCGCACGCAGCAGCGCCTGGGTGTACGGATGCTTCGGATCGGCGTAGATCGCCTTCGCCGAGCCGATCTCGACGATCCGGCCCAGGTACATGATGGCGATCCGGTCGCAGAAGAAGCGGGCCGTCGCGAGGTCGTGCGTGACGTAGAGGTACGTGAGCTCGAAGTCACGCTTGAGCTCGACCATCAGCTCGATGATCTTCGCGCGCACGCTCATGTCGAGCATCGAGACCGGCTCGTCCGCCACCAGCAGCACCGGGTTGAGGATGAGCGCCCGCGCGATCACCGCCCGCTGCTTCTGCCCGCCGGAGAGATCCCCCGGGTACTTGTCGAGGTACGCCTCCGCCGGCGCGAGCCCGACGCGCTCGAGTATCTCCGCCACCCTGAGGCGCAGCCGGCCGCGGTCCCGCTCGAGCCCATGGATCTGCAGCGGATGCCCGACCGCCTGGCCGATCGTCAGCGCCGGGTTGAGCGACGCGTGCGGATCCTGGAAGACGACCTGCATCCGCCGTCGCAGCCCGCGGAACTCCCGCTCGCGCAGCCGCGAGATCTCGCGGCCCTCGAACTCGACGCTGCCGCCCGTGGCGCGCACGAGGCCGAGGAGCGTCCGGCCGAGCGTCGTCTTCCCGCTCCCTGACTCCCCGACGAGACCGAGAACCTCGCCCCGGCGGATGTCCAACGAGACGCCGTCGACGGCGCGGACTACCCCGGCCTCGCGGCCCACCAACCGGTCCATGAAGTTGCCGCGAATCGAGTAGTACGTCCGCAGGTCGCGGATCGAGACGAGCGGCCCGTCGGCCACCCCCGGATCGGCGCTCGTCACGACGCCCTCAGGCCTCATCCGCGACCCCGATCGCCTCGCGCTCGAGCGGGAGCTCTCCACCCGGTGGGATCCGCGGCGCCGGCCCGTGCAGCCAGCACTGCACCCGTCGGCCCGCCTCGAGCCGCAGCTCGACCGGCTCTTGCGAGGCGCAGACGCGCATCGCGTTCGGACAGCGCGGATGGAAGCGGCAACCGGGCGGCGGCTCGATCAGGTTCGGCGGCGAGCCGGGAATCGAGTGGAGCTCCGTCGTCTCGAGCGAGATCGTCGACCGGAGGAGCTCGCGCGTGTACGGGTGAGCCGGCTCGGCGAAGGTGTCCCGCACCGGCCCCTCCTCGACGATCTTGCCGGCGTACATGACGGCCATCCGGTCGCACGCCTCGGCGACGATGCCGAGGTTGTGCGTGATCAGGAGAAGTGCAGTCCCGAAGTTGCGCTTCAGGTCGGCGAGCAGCGCGAGGATCTGGCCCTCCACGATCACGTCGAGCGAGGTCGTCGGCTCGTCCGCGACGAGAAGCTTCGGCCGCAGCACGAGCGCGAGCGCGATCATGATCCGCTGCCGCATCCCGCCGGAGAACTCGTGGGGATACTGGTCGAACCGAGTCGGCGGGATGCCCATTCGGCCGAGCGTCTCGAGCGACCGCCGGCGGATCTCCGCGCCCGAGAGATCCGGCTCGTGCTGCTTCAGCGTCTCCTTGAAGTGGTCGCCGATCCGCAGCAGCGGGTTGAGGCGAGTCATCGGCTCCTGGAAGACGAGACCGAGATCAGGCCCGCGCAGCCGCCGCAGCTCCCTCTGCGACAGGCTCACGAGGTTCCGCCCGCCGTAGAGCACCTCGCCGTTGGCGCGCGCGCCTTCGGGCAGGAGCCCGAGGATGCCGCGGCCGAGCGTCGACTTGCCGCAGCCCGACTCGCCGACGAGCCCCACCACCTCGCGCTCGCCGATCTCCAGCGAGACGTCGTCGACCGCGCGCACCGGCTTCCCCGCCGTGCCGTAGTAGACGCGGAGATTGCGTAGCTGGAGGACGGGCTCGCTCATTCCGGCACCGCCTCCACCTCGGCCAAGGTGGGCGGGACCGCCTCGAAGTCGAAGCGGCCGAAGCGCCGCCGCCGCAGCACCGGGTTGATCGTCTCGTTCAGCCCCTCGCCGAGCAGCGTGATACCGGTGACGAGGACGACGATGGCGAGGCCGGGGAACAGGCCGGTCCACCACGTCCCGTTCGTCGCGTCCGACAGGCCGCGCTGCACGTCGTAGCCCCACTCCGCTCCCTGCGTCGGCTGGATCCCGTAGCCGAGGAAGCCGAGGCCGGCGAGCGTGAGGATCGCGTCGGCGGCGTTCAGCGTCGCGATGACCGGCACGTTCTGGACGACGTTGAAGAAGACGTACTTCCGGATCACCGTCAGTGGCCGCGCTCCGAGCGCGCGGGCGGCGTCGACGTACGGCTCCTCGCGCACGCTGATCACGTGGTTGCGGATGACACGGAAGTACTGCGGCACGTACGCGACGGTGATCGCGAACGCCGCCGTGACGATCCCCGAGCCGACCGACGAGCCGAGCAGGAAGGCGATCACGATCGCCAGCAAGAGCGGCGGGAAGGCGAAGAGCGCGTCCATCACCATCACGAGGGCGCGGTCGAGCACGCCGCCGAGGTAGCCCGAGAGGAGCCCCAGCGGGACGCCGACGACGAGGGCGAGAGCGAGGGCGAGCGCGACGACCTTGAGCTCCGTCTGCGCTCCCCAGATCACCCTCGAGAAGACGTCGTCCGACTCGACGGTCGTGCCGAACAGGTGCGCGCCCGAAGGATGCGCAAGCTGCGGGAAGCGGGAGCCGTGCACCGTGTACTGGGTGAAGCCGTACGGCGCGATCCAGCGCGCGAAGACGGCGAGAACGAGGAAGAACAGGGTCGTCACGAACCCCGCTATGAGCATCACCCGCGCGAGCCCCTGCGTCGAGGCGATCGGGCTCCACAGCCGCCGCAGCCGCGGCCCGACGAGCCGGCGCGTCCTCCGAGGGACCTTTGCAGCGACAGCCACCGGCCTAGTACCGGATCCGCGGGTCGATGAAGGCGTTGACGAAGTCGATGACGACGCTCGCCACCACCACGACGAGCGCGAAGACGACGACGATCCCTTGCACCCCGGCGTAGTCGCGGTTCGCGAGGTAGGTCACGAGGGTCGAGCCGATGCCCGGCCAGTTGAAGGTCTCCTCGGTGAGGATCGCGCCGCCGAGCAGGAGCGCCAACTGCAGCCCGACGACGGTCACGACCGGCACGAGCGCGTTTCGGAATGCGTAGTGGTAGACGACGGAACGCTCGCGGATGCCGCGGGCGCGCGCCGCCTCGATGTAGTCGTCCTTGAGGCTCCTGATCACGTTCACCCGGACGAGCCGGATGAAGATCCCGGCATAGACGATGCCGAGCGTCGTCGCCGGGAGGATCAGGTGCTTGAAGATGTCCCAGAGCCCGCCCCAGTTGTGGGCCCAGATCGCGTCGATCAGCAGGATGTGCGAGTGGACGGGAAGGAACGCGTCCGTCAGCGGGCTGTCCTGTCCTGAGGTCGGCAGCCAGTTCAGCCAGATCCCGAAGACGAGCTGGGCGAGGAAGCCGAGGAAGAAAACGGGCATCGCGTAGGCGACGATCCCGAAGAGGCGGCCGCCGACGTCGAGCCACGTGTCGCGGTGGCGGCCGGCCAGCAGCCCGATGGTGAGGCCGACCACGAGAGCGATGAGGCTCGCCGCGACCGTGAGCTCGAGGGTCGCGCCGCCGTTCTGGACGATGATGCTGGTCACCGAGCGCCGGTCGGTGATCGTCCGGCCGAGATCGCCGTGCAGCACGCCCCAGAGGTAGTCGCCGTACTGCGTGTACAGCGGCTTGTCGTAGCCGAGCCGGTGCGTGATCTCCTTGATCACCGACGGCGCCGCGTGGCCCCCGAGCGCGGCGGAGATCGGATTCCCCGGTGCGACCCGCATCAGCAGGAAGACGAGCGTGAGCAGGATCCAGACCATCGGCACGACGAGCGCGAGCCGGGTCAGCGCGTAAGCCTTGAGCGAGGTGCCGGTCACAGGGAGACGAGGCGGCGCTGGGGCGCCCCGCAGGGCGCCCCACCGACCGCTGGAGCTACGACTTCGAGATCAGCCAGAACCGCATGATGTACGTCGGGTCGAGCGTGGAGGGGATGCCCTGCACGTTCTTCCGCGCGACGGCGATCATCTGGTTCTGCCAGTACGGGATGAGAGGCACGGTCTTCGCGGCGAGCATCTGCTCCTGCTTGATCACTGCGATGCGCGCCTTCTCGGACTTGGACCCTTCCTCCTTGATCAGGAGCTTGTTCATCTTGCTGTTGTTGTAGCCGTTCTGGAGGAACTGCCCCTTGGGGTAGAAGGGGTTGATGTAGTCCTCGCCGTCGACGTAGTCGGGGAACCAGCCGAGCTGGAAGACGCCCTTCGTCGAGCCGAGGCTGTTCACGTACTGCGCCCACTCAGCCGTCTTCAGGGTGACGTTGAAGAGGCCGCTGCCGTTGAGAGCACGCTCGATCTCCGCGTACTCGTCCGCGGACGCGGCCCCATAGTGGGACGGCGTGTACCAGATCGTGAACTTCAGCGGCGTCTTGACATGCGCCTTCTTCAGCACCGCCTTGGCCTTCGCCTTGTTCGGCTTCGCGCCGTAGAGCGTCTTGAAGGCGTCGAGGTGCCCTGGCAGGCCCTTGGCGACCATCGAGTACAGCGGCGACACCTGGCCGTGATAGACGCGTGAGGCGATCGTCTGACGCGGCATCAGGTAGGCGATCGCCTGCCGCACCGCGAGCTTGCTGGTCGGTACGCCGAGCTTCTGCGCCTGCTTGCCCACGTCCATCACCAGGTAGCGGATCCCGGCGCCGGCGCCGACGAACACCTTCACCTTGGAGCTCTTCTTCAGCGAGATGAGCTCGGTCGGAGCGAAGGCGTCGAACGCCATGTCGATGTGGCCCGCCTGGAGGTCGAGCTTCATCGTCGCGGAGTCCTTGTAGTAGTTGATCACGAGGCCGCCGTTCTTCGGCTTCGGCCCCCAGTAATGCGGGTTCGGCGCGAACACGGCCGAGACGCCGGGCGTGTACTTCGTGAGGATGTACGGGCCGGTGCCGACCTGCTGCGACGTGCTCGCCTGGAGCTTGTCCGCCGGGTAGATCTTGTGGTCGACGATCATGCTGCCGGCCGTCGTCGTCAGGATCTGCGGCCAGGTCGACTGCGCGTGCTTCAGGTGGAAGACGACCTTGTACTTACCGCTCGTCGTCGTGCTCGCCAGGTTCGTGATCAGCGAGGAGATGCCCGACGGGTCGTTGATCTTGATCGTCCGGTCGAACGAGAACTTCACGTCGGTCGACGTGAATGCGTCGCCGTTGGAGAACTTGACGTTCTTGCGCAGGTTGCACGCCCACGTCTTGAGGCCCCCGACGGTGTAGCACTTCGTCGCCAGCTCAGGGTGCGGCGCGAGGTTCTTGCCCGGGCCCGAGGCGAGCAGACGGTTGAAGATCATGTAGTCGACCGTCGCGGTGCCGTAGTCGTAGTTACCGGCCGGATCGATGTTCGTGACGGTCTCGGTCGTGCCGTCGACGAGGATCTTGCCGGCCTTGCTACTGCCGTAGGCGGTCGCCGATACCGCAGCGGTCACTACCACCGAGGCCAGCGCGAAACCGATCAGCAGCCATCTCGTCCTTCTCCTGCCCATGGAACTCCCTTCCGACCGTGAAGTGTTGCGATCCGGAAACGATCCATCCGTCGCCCCACCGCAAGCCAACCGCATACGCGGGGCATGGTCAAGTAGACGACGAACTCGGGCCTGCGGTTAGGCGGCCGCGACGGAGATGAGGTCGCGCAGGGCACCGAGCCGCGAGAGCGCCTGACCCTCGAGCTGTCGGACACGCTCTCGCGTCAGGTCCAGCTCGTTCCCGATCGCCTCGAGTGTCCAGGGCTCGCCCTCGAAGCCGAAGCGCAGCTCGAGGATGCGCCGTTCGCGCTCCGGCAGCGCCTCCAGCGCGCGCCGCACGCCCTGCCGGCGAAGCGACTCCTCGGCCTCGTCGAACGGATCGACCGCCTCGCGGTCGGCGAACAGGTCGCCCAGCTCGCCCTCGTCGTCGGCACCGACCGTCTGGTTGAGCGAGACCGACGCGTTCGCGGCGCCGAGCGCCTCGTCGACGTGCTGCATCGGCAGGCCGGTCGCCTCCGCGAGCTCCTGCTTCGTCGCCTCGCGCCCGAGCTCGACCTCGAGCCGCCGCGCGGCGCGCGACAGCTTCTGCTGGCGCTCGACGACGTGGACGGGCACGCGGATCGTGCGGGCGTGGTTCGCAACCGCGCGCTGCACCGACTGGCGGATCCACCACGTGGCGTAGGTCGAGAACTTGTAGCCGCGGCGCCAGTCGAACTTCTCGACGGCGCGGTTCAGCCCGAGCGTGCCCTCCTGGATCAGGTCGAGGAACGGGACGCCGAGCCCGCGGTAACCCTTCGCGATCGAGACCACGAGCCGGAGGTTCGACTCGATCATGTGCCGCTTCGCAGAGGGGTCGCCTCGCTCGATGCGCTTCGCGAGCATGACTTCCTCGGCCGCGGTGAGCAGCTTGTGGCGGCCGACGTCGGCGAGGAAGAGCTGCAGGCTGTCGGCGGAGCCGGAGATCGCGACGGTGACCTCGGCCTCGGGCGCCGGCTCCTCCTGCTTCTCGGTCGCCTTCTCCTCTTCCTTCGGAGCCTCGATCGGGGCAGCGGCCGCCGCCGGCGTGGCCGGCTGGCCGATCTCGAGCCCGGTGCGCTCGAGCTCGCGCGTGAGCTCCTCGACCTCGTCGTCCGAGAGCTCGAGCTCGGCCGCGAACGCCTCGAGCTGGGCAGGTTCGATGAAGCCTCGCTCCTCGGCGCTCTCGACGATGGCGCGGATCTGGTCCGACTCGAGCAAATCGTTGAGCTGGTTCTGCGTCAGCGCTCCCTCAGTCCTTTCGGTCCTACTTCGTCGCTCTGCGCACGCCTTCGTACCTTAGGAGGGAAGTCCTCCGGTTACCACCCTGACCGGGAGCGCCGCCCCTCCCGGTCGCTCGAACGAGCAGCGGGGCAAGTGTATTCCGCCCCTCGTTCGAGTCCGCTGAGCATAGGACGCCGACCGGTCGGCGAAGTTTGCGGAGGAGAGCTCAGGAAGCCTTGCGGCGACGGCCGCCTTGTTTCGCCGGCCCCTTCGCCCGGCGCTCGGCGAGGAGCTCGACGGCGCGGTCGAGGCCGATCGTCTCGGGGTCGTCGCCCTTGCGGAGACTCGCGTTCGTCTCCCCGTCGGTGACGTATGGGCCGAAGCGGCCTTCCTTGAGCACGATCTCCTTGCCGCCGGCCGGGTCGGCGCCGAGCTCGCGGAGCGGCTTCGTCGCCGCCGCCCGTTGCCCGCGCCGCCGTGGCTGGGCGAGAACCTCGAGCGCGCCCGGCAGGTCGATGGTAAAGAGCTGCTCCTCCGACTCGAGCGACCGCGACTCCTTTCCCTTCTGGACGAACGGCCCGTAGCGCCCGTTGCGCGCCACGACCTCCTCCCCGTCATCGGCGACGCCGACGACGCGCGGCAGCTGGAGGAGGCGGAGCGCGTCGTCGAGCCCGATCGTGTCCAGCGACATCGTCTTGAAGAGCGACGCGGTGCGCGGCTTCGCCTTCGAGCCGTCGGGCAGGACCTCGGTGACGTACGGGCCGTAGCGGCCGGTGCGCGCGACGATGGGAAGCCCGGTTTCGGGATCGGTGCCGAGCTCGCGGTCGCCGCTCGGCTGCGCCAGGAGCTCCTCGGCTCGCTCGACGGTCAGCTCGTCGGGCGCGAGCTCGTCGGGCACGCTCGCGCGCTGGCCGTCGCGTTCGAGGTACGGCCCATAGCGGCCGACCCGGAGGACGATCCCGTCGCCGAGCTCGAGCGAGTTGATCTCCCGCGCGTCGATCTTGTCGAGGTCCGAGACGAGATCGTGGAGGCCGTCGTTTGCGTCTCCGAAGTAGAACCGCTGCAGCCACTCGACCCGCCGCTCGTCGCCGGCTGCGATGCGGTCGAGGTCGTCCTCCATCCGCGCCGTGAAGTCGTAGTCGACGAGCTGGCCGAAGTGCTGCTCGAGCAGCGCGACCACGGAGAAGGCGAGGAAGGACGGCACGAGCGCGGTGCCCTTCTTGAAGACGTAGCCGCGGTCGAGAATCGTGCCGAGGATCGAGGCGTAGGTGGACGGGCGGCCGATGCCGAGCTCCTCGAGCGTCCGCACGAGGGTCGCCTCGGTGTAGCGCGCCGGCGGGCTCGTCTCGTGGCCCTGCGGCTCGAGCGCGCGGAGCGCGACGGAGTCGCCCTCGGCGAGGTTCGGCAGGCGCCGCTCCTCGTCGTCGTCCTTCGCCGGGCCGTCCTCGTCGCGGCCCTCCTCGTACGCGGCGAGGAAGCCGCGGAACGTGATCACGGTGCCGGACGCGCCGAACTCGACAGTTTCGGCGGCAGTGGACTTGCCGGCGATCCGCAGCGACACGGTCTGTCCCTGCGCGTCCTTCATCTGGGACGCGATGGTGCGCATCCAGATCAGCTCGTACAGCGAGTGCTCGTCCCGCGAGAGCTCCGAGCGGACCTCCTGCGGCGTTCGGAAGCGATCGCCCGACGGGCGGATCGCCTCATGGGCCTCCTGCGCGTTCTTCACCTTCCGCTCGTAGCGGCGCGGCTCCGCCGGTACGTGGTCGGCGCCGAAGAGGGACGCCGCCTGCTCGCGGGCGGCGGTGAGCGCCGACTCCGACAGCGTGGTCGAGTCGGTGCGCATGTACGTGATGTAGCCGTTCTCGTAGAGGCGCTGGGCAAGCCGCATCGTCGTCTGCGCCGAGAAGCGGAGCTTGCGGCTCGCCTCCTGCTGCAGCGTCGAGGTCATGAACGGCGGGCTCGGGCGGCGCACGTACGGCTTCCGCTCGACCCGAGCCACCTGGAAGGAGGCACCCTCGAGGCGCTCGGCGAGGCCGCGCGCCGCCTCCTCGTCGAGCTGGCGCGCCTTGCCGCGCAGCTTCCCGTCGGGACCGAAGTCGCGGCCGGTCGCGACCCGCTGCCCGTCGACCGAGACGAGCCGCGCCTCGAAGCGGTCGGGATCGAAAGTCGCAAGGAGGTCCCACCACGCGGCGGCGCGGAAGGCCATCCGCTCGCGCTCGCGCTCGACGACCAGGCGGGTCGCAACCGACTGGACGCGGCCGGCCGACAGCCCACGCATGATCTTCTTCCAGAGGACCGGCGAGACCTCGTAGCCGTAGAGCCGGTCGAGGATGCGTCGCGACTCCTGCGCGTCGACGAGGCGCTCGTCGACGTCGCGGGTCTCCTCGAGCGCGCGCTCGATCGCGTCGCGCGTGATCTCGTGGAAGACCATCCGCCGCGCCGGCACCTTCGGCTTCAGCACCTCGAGCAGGTGCCACGCGATTGCCTCTCCCTCGCGGTCCTCGTCCGTCGCGAGCAGGAGCTCGTCGGCGTCGGTGAGCTGCTTGCGGAGCTGCGCGACCGTCTTCTTCTTGTCGGGGTCGACGACGTAGAGGGGCTCGAACCCGTGCTCGACGTCGACTCCGAGACGCGCCCACGGCTGTCCCTTGTGACTCTCGGGGACCTCGGCGGCGCTGTCGGGCAGGTCGCGAATATGGCCGACGGAGGACTCGACGACGAAGTCCGGCCCGAGGTAGCCGGCGATCGTCCGTGCCTTCGCCGGCGATTCCACGATGACCAAGCGCTTCGGCATCGGCGGGTCACGATAGCCATGCCTTCGGCCCGCGATACTGAAACTGTGCGCCCGCCGCTCGTCTACCACCTGATCGCCGCGGTCAGCGCGCCCGTCGTCTACGGGCTGTTCCGGCTCCGTGCCCGCGGGCGAGAGAACCTGCCCGAGAGCGGTGGCTACGTCCTGGCGTGCAACCACATCTCGAACCTCGACCCGTGGCCGCTCGGGCTGCCGCTCTGGCCGCGGCGCTGGCTCCGCTTCATGGCGAAGGCGGAGCTCTACTGGTGGCCGGCGAGATACGTGCTCGACGGTGCCGGCGCGTTCCCGGTGCGCCGCGGGCTCGCCGACGCCGAGGCGATCGAGACCGCCGTGGAGCTCGCCCGGGAGGGCCATGTCGTCGTGATGTTCCCGGAGGGGACGCGGCGCGCGAAAGGGCTCGTGAAGAGGCATGAGGCCCGGCCGCGGTCGGGGGCGGCGCGGATCGCCCTCGAGGCCGGAGTGCCGCTCGTACCCGCAGCCATCGCCGGCACCGACCGGCTGCTCTCGCTCGGGCCGCTGCGCGTCGCCTACGGGCCTCCGGTCGAGATCGAGGACCTGCGCGCGAGCCACGACATCCGGCACTCGTCGCAGGAGGCGACCGACCGGCTGATGGCGCGCATCGCGGAGCTCGAGGCAGCGCTGTGAGCGTCTTGCTCGCCGTCGACGGCGACTCGTTCGCGCATCGCGCCTACCACGCGCTGCCGAAGTCGATCCGCCTCAACGGCGTCGTCGGCTTCACGAACATGCTCGTCCGCCTGTGGCAGTCGGAGCGACCGGATGCCGTGCTCGTCGCCTGGGACACGCTGTCGGTGCCGACGTATCGGCACGAGGCCTTCGAGCCCTATCAGTCCGGGAGGGTGTTCGAGGAGTCGATCCTCGAGCAGCTCGAGATCCTGCCCGAGGTCGTGGCCGCGTTCGGCTTCCTCGTCGCGAAGGCACCCGGCTACGAGGCGGACGACTTCCTCGCCGCCGCGGCGCGCGAGTGGCCCGGGGAGGTGCTCGTGGCGACCTCGGATCGCGACGCGTTCCAGCTCGCAAGCGAGCGCGTAACGATCCTCCAGCCGACGCGAGGCGTGAGCGAGCTCGCGCGGATCGGCCCGGCGGAGGTCCGCGAGCGCTATGGAGTCGAGCCCGAGCAGGTGCCGGACCTGATCGCGCTCCGCGGCGACCCGTCCGACAAGCTCCCCGGAGCGCGCGGCGTCGGGCCGAAGAAGGCAGCCGACCTGCTCGCGCAGTACCCCTCGCTCGAGGCTGCGCTCGCCGACGGACGTTTCGCAGCGGAAGCGGAGGAGTTGAGGCTCTTCCGGCGAATCGCGACGATGGACGCCTCCGCCCCCCTTCCTCCCCTCGAAGAAACACCCCCGGCGTGGGCGGAGGCGTCTTCTTTCCTCGGACGGCTCGGCCTCGGCGCAGTAGCCGAGCGCGTCGGTGCGCTATCGACGTCCTGAGCCATCCCGCGCTCGCGCGGCTGCACCCGACCGGAGGGCATCCGGAGCGTCCGGAACGGCTCGAGGTGCTGCTCGCGCACCAGCACATCTGGAGCGAGGGTCGCGCCGCCACGGTCGACGAGCTCCTGCTCTGTCATACCCTCGAGCACGTCGAGCTCGTCGACGCCGTCCAGGATCCGGTCTGGCTCGACGGCGACACCGTCTGCACCGCGACGACGTTCGAGGCCGCCGCGCTCGCGGCGGGTACCGCGATAGAGGCGGCGCTCCGTGGCGGGTTCGCGCTCGTCCGTCCGCCCGGGCATCACGCCCTCGCCGGCCGCGCGATGGGCTTCTGCGTCTTCAACAACGTCGCTGTGGCCGCGCGTGCCGCGCAGGAGCGCCTCGGTCTCGAGCGGGTCGCGATCGTCGACTTCGACGTCCACCACGGCAACGGTACGCAGGCGATCTTCGACGAGGACGACAGCGTCCTGTTCGTCTCGCTCCACCAGTGGCCGTTCTATCCGGGCAGCGGCGGCCCGGACGACCAGGCGCAGACGACCGTCAACGTGCCGTTACGGGCCGGCTCAGGTGACGACGAGTACCTCGAGGCGTTCGCGGACGTCGTCGAGCCGGCGGTGGAGCAGTTCGGGCCGGAGCTCGTCCTCGTCTCGGCCGGCTTCGACGCGCACGTCGCCGACCCGCTCTCGGACATGCGCGTCACCGAGGACGGCTTTCGCGAGCTCGCGCGGCGCTGCCGGGCTTTCTCGGATCGCGTCGCCGCGATCCTCGAGGGCGGCTACGAGCTCGAGGCGCTGCCGAGCCTCGTCGATGCCGCGCTCGACGGCTTTACGTCGTAGAACTCGCATCGAAATGAAGCACGGGCTCCCCGGCCGCGCTGGTCGGCGCGATCCTGCGTCCTCGGTCGCGCAAATAGCGCTGCTATTCACGCTCTCTGCGTCCTTGTCTCACACGCGACCACCGCACCCGGTCAACGCGTGGTCATTCCGAAACGAGTTCTTAGCCCCGCGCCAGGGCTAGCTGCTCGAGGGCCTCGCGTCGCGACGAGACATCGAGCTTGCGGAGAAGGCTCTTCACGTGCGAGCGCACCGTGTGCTCGGAGATGAAGAGCCGGCGCGCGATCTCGTCGGTGCCGTGGTGCTCGTCGAGTAGAAGCAGCACCTCCAGCTCGCGGGCGGAGAGAGCCGACGCGATGCGGTCCGGCACGCCCGCGCCGCGGCCGCCGCTCCGCACCTGGTCGAGCAGCCTGCGCGCCACCGGGCCCGAAAGTGCTGCGTCGCCGTGGACGACGCCGTCGAGAAACTCCGCGATCCGCTCGGGTGACTCGGTCTTGAGCAGGTAGCCGGCCGCACCGCCGCGAATCGCCGCGAGCAGGTTCTCCTCGGTGCCGGACGCCGTGAGCACGACGACCTCGCAGCCGGGCGCCGCCTCGCGCAGGCGTGGCAGGGCGGAGAGCCCGTCGAGCCCGGGCATCAGGAGATCGAGGAGGACGACGTCGGGCTGCGTCTCGGCCGCGGCCGCGATCGCTTCCTCGCCGTCGGCCGCGAGCCCGACGAGCTCGAAACCGTGCGAGCGCAGGAGCGCCGCGAGGGCATCGCGGGTCAGCGGATGGTCATCGACGACCAGAACGCGTGCTGCCATGGATTCCTTATCGGCAGAAGCCCCGCTGCCGACAAGAGGGAAGTGAAGAGGCAGAGAACCGAGTTGCAGGCGTGGTTGTGGGGCGAGGTCGTCCTTTCGGGGCTGCTCGCCGCGAGCCTCGCCTTGCTGCTCACGTATCCGACGCTCCGGACGCAATACGACCGGCCGCAGCTCCTACTCGTGCTCGAGACGACGATGGCGCTCGCCGGCATCCTCGTCGCGCTCCTCGCAGGCGTGCGCTTCTCGGTCGTCGGGCTGCGCACCGACCTACTGCTGGCAGCCGGATTTCTCATCTGGTCGCTCTCGACAGTCGCATTCGCGATCGTCCCGGTTCTCGACGGAGGGGCGCTCGACCGGGCGGATGGCTGGGCGGCTCTCGCCGGCGGCATCGCCGGCCAGGGTCTCATCGCCCTGGCGCCGTTCGTCGGCGGACGCAGCCGCGTCCGCGACCGGGCGCTCCGCGACACGGTGCTCGCGGCAGCTGTCGCCCTCGTCGCCGGCTGGTTCCTCCTCCGCGCCCACGGCGGCGCGCTGCCGGCGCTGACCGCCTTGCCGGGCGTGGCCCACGCGCCTCCCGGCCTCGCCTCTGCGCTCGCCGTGCAAGCGTTCCTCGACCTCCTCGCGGTCGTCGGCTGGGGCCGCCGGCTGGCGAAGAAGGGCGACGACCTCGCGCAGTGGCTCGCCCTCGGCTTCACGCTCCTGCTCTTCGCAGCGCTCCATCTGGTGTTCACGCCACCGCGCGGGACGATGTATGTCGCGGCCGGCGACTATCTGCGCGAGCTCGCCTTCGCGCTGATGCTCGTCGGCGCCTGGCGGGCAATCCGTTCCGCCGAGCTCGGACGCGCCGTTGCGGAGGAGCGCGCACGCGTCGCACGCGAGATCCACGACGGGCTCGCCCAGTATCTGTTCGCGGTCTCCACCCACGCCCAGATGCTCGAAGGAGGGACGCCGGTCGAGGAGGTCGGGCCGCAGCTCAAGCAGGCAGCCGCGCTCGCGCAGCAGGAAGCGCGCTTCGCCATCCTGGCGCTGTCGTCGGCGAGCGGCACGGCCCCCTTCGACTCTGCGCTACGCCGCTACGTCGAGTTCCTGACCGCGGACGGCGAGCTCGCGGTCGACCTCGAGATCGACCCTGACATCCGGCTCGCCCCGGATGAGCAGATCGAGATCTTCCGCATCGTGCAGGAGGGGCTCGGAAACATCCGCCGGCACGCGAACGCAACCCATGCCGACGTCGTGATCGGCCGGCGCGCATCCGGCGAGCGGTTCGTCGCCATCGAGGACGACGGGGAAGGCTTCCCGCCCGAGGCGGAGCGGGCCGGTCAAGGCCTGCGGAACATGCGTGACCGGGCGTCGTCCATCGACGGCGGCTTCAGCGTCAGCAGTACTCCCGGCCTGGGAACCTCGCTCGAAGTCGTTCTGCGGATGTAGGCGCGACCTTTCCAACCGCCGCCGCTCGGCTTAGAGTCCAACGCCGTGGGTCGCTTGCTCGCAGTGCTCACCGCAGTCGTCCTCAGCTGCCTGCTCGCGACGACCGCGGTCGCCGAGAAGAAGCCGCCGCTCCAGCACGTGACGATCTTCTCCGACTCGGTCGGCGCGTCGCTGAGCTGGGACTCTGCGGCGAAGAGGATCGTCGAGCACGGCAACCGCGTCCTCCTCGAGCTTCGTCCGTGCGGCCGGCTGGTCCAGCTCGGCTGCCTCAGCGCGGATCCACCGCCGAGTGTCCTCGGAACCGTGCGCGCGCTCGGCCGGAGGGTCGGACCGAACGTCGTCGTCTTCGTTGGCTACAACGACGACCCGGCGACCTACCGCCACGGCATTCCGATCGTGCTGAAGGCGCTGTGGAAGCGCGGCGTAACGCACGTTCTCTGGGTCACCCTGCGCGGCGTCAGCAAGCAGTACGTCGATATCAACCATGCGATCTTCGCCGAGGCGCGGAAGTGGAGCCCCACGATGACGGTGCTCGACTGGAACCACTACTCGGCGCCTCACACCTCGTGGTACGCAGACGACGGAATCCACATGAGCGGCACCGGCGCAGTCGCGTTCGCGACGTATCTCCACCGGTCGTTGAAGCAGCTCGGCCTGACCGGGCCGAGACTCACCGGCTAGAGACGAAGGGACGCCCCGCCGGAGCGGGGCTTCCCTCCATTCAGCTGAGTTCGCTCAGCTACCGCTCGGCGCCGCGCACGAGGTCGCCCACGTGCACGCGTTGAAGCCGTCACCGTCCGGATCCGGCGCGGACGGGGCTCCGATCACGTGCCCGTTGGAGTCGATGAGCTGCATCTCCTCGGACGCCTGGAGATTCGCCGGCTGCCCGTTGACCGTGGCCAGGTCGAAGATCGGCGAGGTCAGATTCGGGAGAGCGGCGAAGCCGGCGTTGGCGCCGAGAATCAACGGCGTCTCCTCGATCCACTCTGCAGTCGCGTGGGTCGAGCTGTACGGCACGGTCTGCGTGAACGTCTCACCCCGAGTGACGTCCTGCAGGGTGATCACCCAGACGTTCGAGTTCGGCACCGTTTCGGCGATCGAGGCGTGGATGTGATCGCCGGCCCCCACGGTCATCGAGATCGAGATCGAGGGGCCTGGGATGATCTCCCACCAGGCCGAATACGTCGACGCACCCGTCGCGGGAGCGTCCTGCTCGGTCCCGGTCTGGATCAGTGTGCTGTCGCCGACGGTGCAGCCTGCGTCCACGCAGCCGCCACCGATCCCGATCCAGTCGGAGGAGTACTCGTCCTGGCCTTTCGTGTGCTGACTCGCGGTAGGCACCGTCCAGTCGCCGGCGATCGAGTTGAACAGGGTGCCACCCCGTTCGAGCGTGCCCAGGTTGTAGCCGAACCAGTTCGAGCTCTGGTTCGTGTTCGCACGGATTTGCAGGAGCTGTCCGTGAGCCCCCGTGGCGGGCGCCGCTCCTGCTGAGGCGGCAAGTCCGAGCGTGACCAAGAGTCCTGCAAGCAGCGCGATCGAGACGCGCATCTGACCTCCTCGAATTCGCTGCGGACACCCTCTCCCGCCCGCGGATTCAACTGTTGTCGAGTTGGGCTACCCGAGAACGGTCGAGCCAAACGCGTCATGGAAGAGCCCCGCCGTGGCGGGGCTCTTCGGTAGCAGGCCTATAAGCCGGATTCTGTCTGGGGTGGCCATCCATCTGTGCGGCTACCCGGCTCCTCGGCGGGCCGCGTCGGCGGAGCCTGTTCGCCTTGCACCGGACGGGGTTTGACGAGCCGGCCCTGTCGCCAGGGCCGCTGGTGGGCTCTTACCCCACCGTTTCACCCTTACCGGCCGCGGCTCCGGAGATCCGCGACCGGCGGTCTGTTTTCTGTGCCACTTTCCGTCGGCTTTCGCCGCCTCTCTCGTGAGAGCGTCCTGCCCTGCGGTGTCCGGACTTTCCTCGACGCCTCAAGAGGCGCCGCGGTCACCCGGCCTGCGACCCGAATTGTACCCCTGCTCCGGCGCCCTCGATTCGCCCGTGCAGGCGCATCGAGCACTCGGGACAGCGGACGAGCGAGCCCTCGTGGAGCACGAACTCGCCGCAGACCGGGCACTCGAGAGACGCTCCGCGCAGCACGGCGAGGAGCTCGTGCTCGAGCTTCCGGTGGATCGGGGTCGGCGGGTTCACGGTGTCAAAGCTCCCGGAACACCCCTACGACCTTGCCGAGGATCTTGACGTAAGGCGCGTAGATCGGCTCGAGGGCGGAGTTCTCGGGCTGGAGCCTGATGCGTCCGCTCTCGCGGAAGAACCGCTTCACCGTCGCCTCGTCGGCCGCCTCGTCCTCGCCGGCGAGAGCCACGACGATCTCGCCGTCGCGCGCGTCTTGCGCTCGTCGCACCACGACGACGTCGCCGTCGAGGATGCCGGCCTCGATCATCGAGTCGCCCTTGACGCGCAGCAGGAAGTCGCCGTGGAGGGTCTCGGGCACCGCGATCTGATCCTCGACGTTCTCCTCGGCCAGCAGCGGGCCGCCCGCCGCGATCTGGCCCAGCAGCGGCAGCTTCGGGAGCTCGGCGGCGACGGTCCCAGCACTCTTCTCCCTACCGACGAGCTCGAGTGCCCTCGGCTTCGTCGGGTCGCGGCGAAGCAGGCCCGCGCGCTCGAGGTTCGCGAGGTGGGCGTGGACGGTAGAAGGCGAGGCAAGCCCCACGGCCTCGCCGATCTCGCGCACGGTCGGCGGATAGCCGTGGCGGTCGACGTACTCGACGAGGAAGCTCCAGATCTCGCGCTGCCGGCCGGTCAGCTCGGCTGTCGTCTGCATCTCACGCTCCGGGAGGTCGGGGACGTTGGCGAACACATGTTCGACAGCAGGGTACGCACTCCTCCGGACGGCGTCAAACTCGCAAAGAAAAGGCCGCCGGTAGGCGGCCTCCGAGTGCGCTGGAGAGGACTTGAACCTCCACGGCCTGTTAAGGCCACTAGGCCCTCAACCTAGCGCGTCTACCAATTCCGCCACCAGCGCGAGAGCCCGCGCAGTGTAGCGGCCACCTGCGGCGTGGGACACGCGGCGAGATCGCCTACTGCAGGTAGTGGAAGAGGGCGATGCTGTTGGCGAAGAAGAGCAGCGCGAGCACGACGGTGACCCGCGTCAGGTTCCTCTCGACGATATGCGTGCCGCCCTGAGATGCCGGGGTGAAGCCCATCCCGCCCATGCCCGCGTCGCGGCCGGAATGCATCAGGATCAGCGACGTGAGGCCGACGACGATGAGCACCTGGGTGACTGCGAAGAACGTGAGCACGAGCTCAGGGTAGCCGCCGGTGGGTCACTTCGACGATCGTCGCGACGAGCTCGGAGGCGATGCGATCCTTGGTCACATAGCCGGAGGCGCCGGCCTGCCGCGAGCGGTCGACGTCCGCGCGCGAGTTGGAGCCGGTGAGCATGAGGATGCGGACACCGTCGCTTGCTGCCCGGATCTCGCGCGTGGCCTCGAAACCGTCCAGGACGGGCATGCTCACGTCCATGAGGACGACGTCCGGGCCGAGCCTCCGCGCGAGCTCGACCGCCTCCCCGCCGTCGCTCGCCTGGCCGACGACCTCGATCCGCTCGTCGGTGGCCAGGATGGCTTCCAGCGCCTCGGCGAAGAGCCGGTGGTCGTCGGCGATCAGCACGCGGAGCGGCTTGTCCTTCTTCGAGTGGTCCTTCCTCGAGCGGCTGCGCACCTGTCCATCCTGCCCTGTTAGCGTCGCTCTGTGGGAGGCGACGTCTCCGAGCGGATCCAGAAACTGCTCGTCACGGGCGACAACAGGCTCAAGCAGGGCGTCGATCCGGCGAAGGCCCGCGAGAGCTGGGAGCAGGCGCTCGCCCTCGCGCGCGAGACCGGGCTCGAGGAGCGGATCCGGCCGCTCGTCGAGGTCAGGATCGCGGATCTCGAGCGCGGAGAGCGGCAGCCCGGCTGAGGATCGCCTCGATCCGCTCGGCTTGGCGATGGACGTCGTGCTCCACGGTCGCATTGCGGGCGGCGAGGTTGGGGGACGGCAGGGCCGCGGCCTGCTCCAGAGCCCGTGCGAGCGCGTCGACGTCGAGTGGGTCGACGAGGACGCCGGCCTCGGACGGGACGAACTCGGGCGGCCCTCCGATCCGCGTCGCGACGACCGAGCGGCCGCAGGCCATCGCCTCGAGGAGCGCCTGGCCGAGCGGCTCCACGAGGCTCGGCTGGGCGAGTACGCGGCATTCCCGGAGCATGCGCGGGATCTCGTCATGGGGGACCCGTCCGAGCAGGCGGACTCGGTCGCGTCCTTCGAGCCGCTGCCGAAGCGGTCCGTCGCCCGCGAACGTGAGCGTTCCAGCGTCGAGGTGCGCGAAGGCGTCGGCGAGGCGGACGACGTTCTTGCGCTCCTCGAGCGCGCCGACGCACAGGAAGCCGGGCGGGCCGGGCGGCGGCTCCGTGACCGCGAAGCGGTCGCGGTCGACCCCGCTCGAGACAACCTCCACCTTCCCGCGCGCCTCGGGCAGCTTCGTCTCGAGCTCGCGCCGCAGGTAGTCGGAGACGCAGATCACCGTCGCTGCCCGCCGCACGACCAGGCCGGTCGCAGCCGCCACGCCGCGGATCGCGCCGATGTTTCGGACATCGCGGCCGTGGGCGGTGACGACGAGCGGCGCGCGCCCGGCGAGAGCGGCGATCAGCCCGGACGGGACGAGGAAGTGCGCGTAGACCACGTCCGGCCGGGCGGCCGCGCGCGTCCTCCGCACGAGCGTCAGGTAGCGGAGCTTGCCGCCCGCACGCGTGTCGAGGACTGCCGGCTCGACCTCGTGGCCCCGCGCTACGAGCTCGCGCTCGACCTGCGCGACGAACGTCCCGAGGTCCGGCGCGTCGGTCCCCGGGTACATCTGGGAGACGAGCAGGATGCGCACGGGGCCAGCGTACGCGGGCGCCCCTCGGCGCCGGAGGCGCCGGGGTTTTCGGCCGGGCGTCGGCGGCTCTGCCGCCGACGCTTCCAGCCACTGCGCGGTTCACGCCGTTGCGGCGCTGCGGACGGCCTCCACGACGAAGTCGGAGCGGCCCTCGAAGAGCAGGTCGAGGAGCCGGGTCGCGCCCAGCAGGCCGGCGGGACGGCGGAGCAGGGCGACGAGCCGGGTCTCGTCCAGGCCCGCGGCACGGGCTGCCTTCACGGCCTCGCGGACGCCGGCCGGGATCGAGCCGCCCGGGCCGAACTGCCAGGCCGGGTACAGCCACTCGCCGCTGTCCCGTACAGCGAAGAGCTCGCCGCGGTCGCGCAGCTGCTCCATCTCGCGCGGGTTCACGCCGAGCCGGCTCGACAGCCACGAGCTGGGAAGCGGGGTTGTGAGGGCGTCGTGCAACATGTGGGGCTCCTTCGTCGGTTCAGGGGACGGGTGCACCATCGCGGTGGGCGCTTAATTTCTGCTTGAGGCGCGATTAGAGGGCTACGAGCATCGAATTCCGCATCCTGGGATCGGTCGCCGCCGTCGGTGACGAAGGACCGCTCGCGCTGGGGGCGCCCAAGCAGCGCGCGCTGCTCGTCCTGCTGCTCCTGAACGCGAACACCGTCGTTTCGCGGGACCGGCTCGTGGACGCCCTCTGGGGCGCGGAGCCGCCGCGCTCCGCGGTCTCGTCGCTCCAGGTCTACGTGCACGGGCTGCGGCGAGCGCTCGGCACGGAGCGGATCGAGCGGCACGGGACCGGCTACCGGCTGCGGCTCGACCCGGCGGAGCTCGACCTCAGCCGTTTCGAGCGTCTCGTGGAGACCGCCGCGGCGGCGCTTGGCGCCGGCCGGGCGGCCGAGGCGGCGGAGGATCTCGGACGAGCACTCGAGCTCTGGACCGGAGCGCCGCTCGCCGACCTCGCGGGAGAGCCCGTCCACCAGGCCGAGGGGCCGCAGCTCGAGGAACGGCGCCTGCGCGCGCTCGAGCTCCGCAGCGACGCCGAGCTCGAGCTCGGCCGGCATGACGAGCTCGTGCCGGAGCTCGAGCGGCTGATCTCGGCCGAGCCCTACAGGGAGCGCCTGCGGGCCCAACATGCGCTCGCGCTCTACCGCTCCGGCAGGCAAGTGGACGCGCTCTCAGCGTGCCGGGCGGCGCGGGAGTTGCTCGTCGAGGAGCTGGGCGTCGATCCCGGCCCGGAGCTCCAGGAGCTCGAGCGGCGGATCCTGCGCCACGATCCCTCGCTCGCCGCTCCGGACGCGCCCGCGCCGGCCCGCCTGCGGCTCCCGACGCCGGCGACTCCGCTGGTGGGCCGCCGCCTCGAGGTCGCGGCGGTCTGCGCGCTGCTGCGGCGGCAAGAGGTGCGTCTCGTCACGCTCACCGGGCCGGGCGGCGCAGGAAAGACCCGGCTCGCGCTCGCGGCCGCGGCCGAGCTCGGCCCCGAGCTGGCCGACGGCGCAGTGTTCGTCGACCTCGCTCCCGTCCGGGATGCGGCTCTGTTCGGCTCGGTACTGGCCCAGACGCTCGGTGCCGGCGAGGGCGGTGAGGCCGTCGAGGAGGTGCTCGCGGCCGATCTCCGCGCCAAGAGCATGGTCCTGCTGCTCGACAACCTCGAGCAGCTCGTGCCGCACGTGGAGCTCGTCTCGCGCCTCCTGGCCGCCGCACCGCGCCTGCTCGTGCTCGCGACGAGCCGCACCCCACTCCGTCTTGCGGGCGAGCACGAGTATCCCGTACCGCCGCTCGCGCTCCTGGAGCCGGCGGCGGCGAGCTTCGAGCAGCTCGCCGCGAACGACGCCGTGCGCCTGTTCGCCGCCCGGGCCGCCGCCGTCGACCCGGAGTTCCAGCTCGACGAGGAGAACGCCGCCGGAGTCGCCGAGGTATGCGCGCGGCTCGATGGGCTGCCGCTCGCAATCGAGTTGGCGGCGGCACGATCGAAGCTCCTGCCGCCCGGAACCATGAGCCGTCGTCTCGACCGCGCGCTCGACCTCCTCGTCGGGGGCGCGCAGGACCTGCCGGGGCGCCAGCGGACGCTGCGCGCCACGCTCGAGTGGAGCCACGGCCTGCTCGACGATGCCGAACGCAAGCTCTTCGCGCGGCTCGCCGTCTTCGCCGGAGGCTGGACGCTCGACGCCGCCGAGGCCGTCTGCGGCGAAGACGGGCTCGACGTCTTCGAGACGCTGGCGTCGCTCGTCGACGAGAGCCTCGTCCGGCCGTTGCGACGGCCGACCGGCGAGCCGCGTTTCCGGATGCTCGAGACCATCCGCGAGTTCGCCGGCGAGCTGCTCGAAGCCTCGGGCGAGGCGGCGCCGCTTCGCCGCCGGCACTGCGAGCACTATCTCGCGCGTGCAGAGGACGCATCAGCTGCGTGGCATGGCGGCGTCGATCCGCAGCAGTCGATCTTCCCCATGCTCGACGAAGAGCACGACAACGTCCGGGCAGCGCTGGACTGGGCGGCCGACTCCGGAGAGATCGAGCTCGAGGTCCGGCTTGCCGCCGCGGCGCGCTGGTACTGGGTCCTGAAGGGGCACCTGAGCGAGGGACGCCGGGTCTACGAGGGCATCTTCTCCCGCCTGGCAGGTGCGCCCGAGGAGATGCGGGCGCTGGCCCTCGTGACCGGCGCGATCTTCCCCTTCCGGCAGGGCGACACGAAGCGGGCGGGAGAGTTGCTGCAGCAGAGCCTCGATCTCTACCGGGAGCTCGGCGACGAGGAAGGGATCGCACGCGGGATCGCCGAGGTGGGCAGCATTGCGATCGCCGAGCAGGATCTCGACCGGGCGGCCGCGCTGTACGAGGAGGCCGTTCCGCTCTTCCGCAGCCAGGGCAAGCTGAGCCGCGTGGCGGCGTCGCTCGGCAATCTCGGCACGATCGCGCACATGCGCGGCGACCACGCCACCGCAGTCCGCTACTACGCCGAGGCGATCGACGCCTCCCGCGAAGCGGGCGACGAGGACGGGTCCGCGGTCAACCTGCACAACCTCGCCCGGGCGGAGCTCGCGCTCGGCCGGACCGAGCAGGGTCTGGAGGCATTGCGCGAGAGCCTCGCAATCGGGCGGCGGCTCGGCTATCGCGAGGTCATCGCCTACTGCCTCGCGGGCTTGGCGGAGCTGGCGATGCTCGAGAATGACCCGACGCGCGCGGCCACGATGCTCGGCGCCTCGGGAGGGCTCTTCTCCGAGATCGGGGCGAGCCTCAGCCCGGACGAGGCCCAGACGCAGGAGCGCATCACCGCGTACGTCTGCGCCGAGCTCGGCGCCGAGCGCGTCGACGAGCTTCGAGTCGAGGGAGCCGCGGTACCGCTCGACGAGCTGCTGGACGACGTAGCCTCCCGGGCATGAGCGACTACACGATCGTCAACCTCGGCGAGGTCGAGAACGTCGCCCCTAAGTTCCAGATGCCGGAGGGGATGGACGTCCGCTTTCCCAAGCGCGCACTCGGCTGTCAGGTCGGGGGTGTCGCTGTCGAGAAGCTGGCTGCCGGCGTTCGCCAGCCGTTCGGGCACAGGCACTCGGAGCAGGAGGAGATCTATGTGATCGCCGAGGGCTCGGGCCGGATCAAGCTCGACGACGAGGTGCACGACCTGCGGCAGTGGGACATCCTGCGGATCGGGCCCGGCGTGATGCGGAACCTCGAGGCGGGCTCGGGCGGGATCACGCTGATCGCCTTCGGAGCGCCGATCGACGAGCAGTCGGACGGCGAGATCGTGCCCGGCTGGTGGGCCGACTAGCGGGTCGGACAGAGAGAGGTTCCGGGAGCGCCGGTTGCCGGCGCTCCCGGAACAGATGACCTACTTCTGCCGGTCGACGAGGTCGTTCATCGCCGGGACGTTCTGCCTGTCACACGTGTTGGCGAGGCAGCCGAGGTGCCAGCTGTCCTCGATCGTGCGCAGCATCGAGTAGTGGTTGTACGGGGTGAACGAGGCCTGCGGCTGGGTGTGGCCGCCCTTGATCACGAGCGTCAGCACGTGACCGCCGCCAGGGTTGGCGTCACAGCAGCCACGCGTGTCGCCGAAGCCGAAGTCGGTCGGTGACCCGGTGAAGTCGCTCTCGTCCCAGGTGATGAAGACCACCGAGTCCGGCCCCCACGCCCTGGAGGACGTGATCTCGCCGACCGTGTTCGCGAGGAACGTGTCGCCGGCCTGGATCAGCAGCTGCTCGTTCGAGAAGTCACACGGATCGGACGAGCCGCCGCCGCCCCTGCCATGCATGTCGTGGCACTGATCCGGGCTGATCCACGAGTAGTCCGGTACGTGGTTCGAGGCGAGGTCGGTGCTCAACTGGCTCAGGTCGACGAGCTTCGCCAACCGCGCCGGGTTGCTCTGGACGTCCGCGAACGAGATGAACGGGTTGTGCTTGCGCTCGTAGAGCTGGTTGCCGCAAGCCGAGTCGAACTTCGTCGCACAGAGCGAGTAACTCTGCATGTAGCCCTTCCACGACTTGTGGTGGCTCTCGAGCTGGTCGACGATGTTCGGCAGGTCGACGGTGACGTCGCTGTCGTCCGGGACGCCCGCTCGCGTTCCTGCCGTTGCGGCGATGTAGTTCGGCTGGCTCGGATGTGTGACCCCGTAGTAGTTGCCGGCCACGCCGTACTTCTGGACCGCCTGGTTGATCCAGGGCGCATGCGGGTTTCCGAGCAGAGCCTCGATGCCCGTGTTCTCCATCATGATCACGAACACGTGCTTGAAGTGATGCACCTTCGACGGATGGTGCGGGGCGGCGCCCGCAGCCGCCGTTCCGGCCAGCAGCACGATTGCTGCGATCAGGCTGCCGCCGAGTAGCGTCCAGCGACGCTTTGTCATGTTCAGTCCCCCCTTTTTTGTGTACGCGTGACTAGTGCCTGCTGCAGACCGAATCTATTCAGGCGCGCGCACGCACCGCGTCGTACATCCCCCACTCCTGGCGCAGCGCCTCGCAGATCTCGCCGACCGTGCAGCGCGCGCGTAGCGCCTCGCGCATCGGCGGGAGCAGGTTCGCGTCGCTGATCGCGACCTCTCGCACCGCCGCGATCGCGGCGGCTGCTTCGTCCGCGTTCCGCTCCGACCGCACACGCGCGGTTCGCTCGAGCTGGCGCCGCTCGGCGGCCGGATCGATGCGCAGGAGCTCGATGCGCTCGTCCGACTCCTCCTCGAACGCGTTCACCCCGACGATGACGCGCTCGCCCGCCTCGACCTGCTGCTGGAACTCGAACGCGGCCCGCTCGATCTCCTCCTGCACGAAGCCCGACTCGACCGCCGCGACGGCGCCGCCCGCTTCGTCCACCCGCTCGATCAGCTCCCAGGCGCGGCCCTCGAGCTCGTCGGTCAGCGCCTCGACGTAGTACGAGCCGCCGAGTGGGTCGGCGGTGTCGATCGTGCCCGCTTCGGCCGCGAGGATCTGCTGCGTCCGCAGCGCGATCCGCGCCGCGCGCTCGGTGGGCAGGGCGAGGGCCTCGTCGTAGCTGTTCGTGTGCAGGCTCTGCGCGCCGCCGGCGACGGCCGACAACGCCTGGATCGCGACCCGCACCACGTTGTTCTCGGGCTGTTGCGCCGTGAGCGTCGAGCCTCCCGTCTGAGCATGGAAGCGGAGGGCGAGCGCGCGCGGGTTCGTCGCGCGGAAGCGCTCGCGCATGATCCGCGCCCACAGGCGCCGCGCCGCGCGGAACTTCGCCACCTCCTGGAAGAAGTCGTTGTGCGCGTTGAAGAAGAAGGAGAGACGCGCTCCGAAGTCGTCCGGCGAGAGCCCCGCTGCGACCGCCGCGTCGCAGTAGGCGATGCCGTTCGCGAGCGTGAAGGCGAGCTCCTGCACGGCGGTCGAGCCCGCCTCGCGGATGTGGTAGCCGCTGATCGAGATTGTGTTCCAGCGGGGGACCCGCTCGGCGCAGTACGCGAACAGGTCCGTCGTGAGCCGCATCGACGGACGCGGCGGGAAGATGTAGTTCCCGCGCGCGATGTACTCCTTGAGGATGTCGTTCTGGACGGTGCCGCGGAGGGCGTCGGACGCCACACCCTGCTCCTCGGCGACCAGCTCGTAGAGGAGGAGCAGGAGCGAGGCCGGCGCGTTGATCGTCATCGACGTGGACACCTCGCCGAGCGGGATCCCGGCGAGCAGGATCTCCATGTCGGCGATCGAGTCGATCGCCACGCCCGTGCGCCCGACCTCGCCGAGCGCGCGCGGATCGTCGGAGTCGTAGCCGAGCTGCGTCGGCAGGTCGAAGGCGATCGACAGGCCGGTCTGGCCGCGTTCGAGGAGGTAGCGGTAGCGCGCGTTCGATTCCTCCGCCGAGGCGAAGCCCGCGTACTGGCGGATCGTCCACGGCCGGCCGCGGTACATATCCCGGTAGGGCCCTCGGGTGAAGGGATACTCGCCCGGCAGCTCGAGCTCGCGCGGCGCGTCGGCGGCCGTGTAGACGGGCTTCACCTCGATGCCCGACTCGGTGCGCCGGTCGCCGCTCTGAGCCACGTGCAGATCGTAGGCGCGCGCGCGGTGCGAGGGCACCGCGAGCTCGCCGGCCGAGCGCTAGCAGCGGCCGGCGAGCTTCCCGTCCACGGAGGGGAGGGACGGGGGTGCGAGATGGTCGGCGAGCCTCCGCAGGAGCGAAGCGGCTCGCACGCGGACCCTGCCGGAGCCATGCAGCCGCTCGGCAGCGGCGACGGCCTCGCGCTGGCGGTGATCCGTGGAGAAGAGGGCGAGCAACTCGGGTGGCTGAGGGATCATCTGCGGGCTCCTTTCGGGCTGCACTTCGGTGTCGCCTGGCGTTCGATGAATCTCATCGATTCGAAAGTTATCGAACGCAACCCTCGCATGTCAAGCAAAATTAGCGATGTCGCGCTATCATTGCATCACAGTTCGATGACGATCGAAAGCCCACACGTCCGCGTGATCGACGTCAGCCGGCCGGGGCGAGAGCTCCTCGTCGAGATCGACGTCTCCGAGGCGGCCGAGCTTCTGCTCAGCATCGCGACGCTGAACGCCTCCGAGGACCTGGAGACGCTCGAGCTCGGCGCCGACCGGATCACCGCTCTCCGCGCCTCGACCCCGCCAGATCTGCTCGCCGCGGCGGAGAAGCTGCTGCCGGGAAAGGCCGCCTCGCTGCTGCTCGGCCTCGTCTACCTCACACCGAGACCGCGCACAGCGAGCGCGTTCCTCGACGTGGTGGCGGCGGTGGACCCGATCGAGCTCCGCCTGCACCTGCTCGGCTACCACATGCGCGGGCACCACCTCGCGGAGCCGGAGACGATTCGCCGGGCGGCCGAGGGGGACGCTGCCGCGCGCACCGAGCTGCTCGATGCCCTTTCCGACTACGCCGACAAGTGCTCGGAGTTCGAGCAGGTCCTCGATCTCGAGCCGGAAGAGGGCAGGAACGCCCTCCTCAAGCTTCTGTCGGGCTGGTACGAGCATGTCTTTCCCGAGATCGCGCCGGACTTCGTCCCCCTCGCCGAGCGCGACGCGGAGGCGAAGCGAGAGCTGATCCGGGCCGTCCCGCCGGAGCAGGTCGTCGAGCGGGTCGCACCGGGCATCCAGTGGACCCCGGGGCCCGACGTCGACCGCGTCGTGCTCTTCCCGGCGTTCTCCCCGCGCCCCTGGGTCTACATGAGCGAGTACAAGCGCGTGAAGATCTTCTGCCCGCCGATCACCGCCGACCGAGCTCGGACGCCGGGCGGCGATCCCGCCGAGCTCGTCCGCATCTACAAGGCGCTCGGCGACGAGAGACGCCTGAAGCTGCTGAAGCGGCTCCAGGCGGGGCCGGTCTCGCTCACGGACGCGGCGCAGGAGGTCGGCCTCGCGAAGTCGACCACCCACCACCACCTGGCGATCTTGCGCCAGGCCGGCTTCGTCCTGATTCAGGAAGGCGACGACACCTACAAGCTTCGCCCAGACCTGCGGCCGGAGCCGGGCGCGCTGCTCCAGCAATACCTCGGCGCCTGACCACGCAGGCAAGATCACGGCATGCGGGTGACCGTTCGCCTCTTCGCCGGCCTGCGCGAGCGCGCCGGACAATCGCAGCTCGAGCTCGACGGCGTAGAGCGTGTCGCGGACGTTTGGGCCGCGCTCGGCCTCGGCGACGAGCCGCCCGGGCTGCTCTATGCCGTGAACCGCGAGTACGCCGAGGGCGGACACCGGCTCGCAGACGGCGACGAGGTGGCGCTCATCCCGCCTGTCAGCGGCGGCTCCTACTTGCTCGTGGACGAACCGCTCGACGTCGCCGCGGTGCTGCGGGAGGTCGAGGATCCCGAGGCCGGAGCGGTCGCGAGCTTCGTCGGAACCGTCCGCCGCCGCTCGCGCGGGCGTGATGTCGTGCACCTCGAGTACGAGGCCTACGAGGAGATGGCCGAGCCCATGCTCGCCCGCCTCGGCGCCGAGCTCACCGAGCGCCACGGGCTCTGCGCGTTCGCCGTCCACCACCGGCTCGGACGGGTCGAGATCGGCGAGGCGAGCGTGGTGATCGCCGTCTCGGCTCCCCATCGCTCGGCCGCCCTCGACGCCTGTCGCGAGGCGATCGAGACGCTCAAGACGACGATCCCGCTCTGGAAGAAGGAGGTCTACGCGGGCGGCGAGGAATGGATCGGGAGAGGCTCGTGAGCACGGAGGCTCAGGAACAGCGCGGCATCGTCCGGCGCTCGCTCGAGCGGCTCCTCGGCTCGGGCGTCGTGATCGGCGGTGCGGCGCTCAAGTGGGGCTTCCTGTTCGCGAAGTTCTTCGCCTTCTTCGTCTCGTTCGCCGCCTACTCGTTCTGGTTCGGGAGCTGGCAGTTCGGGCTCGGCTTCGTCCTCCTGATCCTCGTGCACGAGCTCGGCCACGTCGCGGAGGCGCGGCGGCAGGGGCTGCCGGTCACCCTGCCGACCTTCATCCCCTTCATCGGCGCCTTCGTCACTGTGCAGCACGGCAACCTGCCGCCCTGGCGAAGCGCACTCGTCTCCCTCGCAGGCCCGTTCGTCGGCGGCGTCGGCGCGGCCGCGGTCTGGGCGGTCGGCGAGGCTCGCAACACCACGTGGCTCGTGGTGCTCGCGAACATCGGCTTCCTGCTCAACGCCTTCAACCTGCTCCCGATCGGCTTCCTCGACGGCGGCACCGTGTGGCGCGCGGTCACCGACACGTGGCACCGGCCGCAGATCCGGTTCGAGAACGGCGTCCCCGTCCAGGCGTTCTCGCCCGACCGCGAGCGGGCGGTGCTCGTCGGGACGCTGTACGTGCTGCTCGCCGCCTTGCTCGTCGGCGGGCTGCTCGCCACCCGTCACAGCGGGATGATCTAGGAGATGCAGGACCGCGACCTCCTCCAGACCCACCATGCGGAGGAAGAGCTGCGCCGGCACTCCGACGCGATCGGGCGCGAGTTCCTCGCCGGCTTCGAGACCGTGGAGCGGATCGACCGGCCTGCGGTCTCCTGCTTCGGCTCGGCGCGCGCGCCGGAGGGGTCGCGGCCCTACGAGCTCGCCCGCGAGACGGGTCGCCTCTTCGCCGAAGCCGGCTGGGCCGTCGTGACGGGCGGCGGGCCGGGTGTGATGGAGGCCGCGAACCGCGGTTGCCGGGAAGGCGGTGGGCTCTCTGTCGGCTTCAACATCGAGCTGCCGCACGAGCAGGGGTCGAATCCGTATGTCGATCTCTCGCTCACCTTCGACCACTTCTACGCCCGCAAGACGATGTTCGTGAAGGCTGCCGAGGGGTTCTGCGTCTTCCCGGGCGGGTTCGGCACCGCCGACGAGCTGTTCGAATCGCTGACGCTGATCCAGACGGGCAAGGTTCTCCACTTCCCCGTCGTGCTGGTCGGCGAGGCGTACTGGACGCCGCTGCTCGAATGGGTGCGCCGCAGCGCGCTCGCCGACGGCATGGTCTCGGCAGACGATCTCGCGCTCCTCACCCTGACCGACGAGCCGCGCATCGCGCTCGAGACGGTGCTCGCCGCCTTCCGTGCCGCCGACGGACGCGGGAGCCCGCACACCCCGCGGAAGGCGGACGCGCAGTAGCGTTTCGCCGTGATGGAGTTGCGCGACCTGCCCTCGGTGGACGAGCTCGCGCGCGAGGCCGGCGACCCGCTCGCGGTGGACACCGCGCGGGCCGTGATCGAGCGCGCCCGGGAGGAGATCCGGGCGGGAGCGGATCCGGGCGATCTGACCGCCCGCCTGCGCGAGGAGCTGGCCGACGCACGGCGGCCGCGCCTGCGCGGCGTGCTCAATGCGACGGGTGTCGTCGTCCACACGAACCTCGGTCGCGCGCCACTGGCCGAGGAGGCTCTCGCGCGGGTGGTCGAGGTCGGACGCGGCTACTCGAACCTGGAGTACGACCTCGGCGAGGGCGCACGGGGGTCGCGCCAGGATCACTTCGCCGCCGTCCTGCGCCGGTTGACGGGCGCCGAGGCCGCGCTCGCCGTCAACAACAATGCCGCGGCCGTCCTGCTCGCGCTCGCGGCGCTGGCGGAGGCCCGCGACGTCGTCGTGTCCCGGGGCGAGCTGATCGAGATCGGCGACGGCTTTCGCATTCCCGACGTCCTCGCGCGCTCCGGTGCTCGGCTCGTCGAGGTGGGGACGACGAACCGGACACGGGCTGAGGACTACGAGCGCGCGATCGGGCCGGACACCGCGGTCCTGCTCCGCGTCCACCAGTCGAACTTCCGCGTGGTCGGGTTCGAGGAGCGGCCACGGCTCGAGGAGGTCGCCGCCGTCGCGCGCCGTCATGGCCTGCCCCTCGTGGACGACCTCGGCTCGGGACATGTCTCCGCTAGTAACAGACTGTTACTAGGTCAGGAGGAACCGACGGCGCGCGAGTCGCTCGCGGCCGGCGCGGACCTCGTCTGCTTCTCGGGCGACAAGCTGCTCGGTGGGCCTCAAGCAGGCATCGTCCTAGGCAAAGCTGCGCTCGTCGAGCGGCTGCGCGTTCATCCGCTGCAGCGTGCGCTGCGCATCGACAAGCTCTCACTCGCCGCGCTGGAGGGAACGCTTCTCCTGCACCTCGAGGCGCCGGATCGGATCCCCGTGCTGCGGACGCTCGCCCAGGAGGCGAGCGCAGTGCGAGCGCGCGCGGGACGGCTCGCCGCCGCGACCGGCGGCGAGGTCGAGGAGACCGTGGGTCGCGTCGGCGGCGGCGCGCTGCCGCTCGCGGAGCTGCCGAGCTTCGCGTGCGCGCTCGAGGAGTCGCTCGCGGGGCCACTGCGCTCAGGCGAGCCACCCGTCGTCGGCGTCGTCCGCGACGGGCGCCTGCTGCTCGACTGCCTGACGCTGACGGACGGCGAGGCCGAGCAGGCCGCGGCAGCGGTCGGGGCCGCCCGCGCATGAGCGATCGCCTGCCTCAGGAGGTCTTCTGGGACTTTCTGCGTGGGTCGCTGATGACGAGGGCCCTCGCCGCGGTCGTCGATGCAGGCGTGCCGGAGGCATTGGCGGAGGGGCCGCGCCCGGTCTCGGAGCTTCAGGGCGATCCGGACACGCTGCAGCGTCTCCTCCGCGCGCTCGCCAGTGACGGCGTCTTCCGCGAGACGGAGCCCGGCGTGTTCGAGCACACCGACGTCTCGCGGCTCCTGCTCGCACCCGGTTGGAGCGAGTTCGCGCACCTCTTCGGCGGGGTCTTCTTCGAGGCGACGACGGATCTCGACGCGTCGACGTCAGAGGCGCCGTTCCCTCGCCGGTTCGGAACCGGCTTCTGGGAGTGGCTCGCGGAGCATCCCGCCGAGCGGGAGGCGTTCGACGCCGCGATGGCGGGAGAGCGCGACCGCCCCGCCGAGCGGCTCGCGGCCCTCGAGTGGCGTGAGGGCGAAGTCGTAGTGGACGTGGGCGGCGGCAACGGCGCCCTGCTCGGCGAGCTGATCCGGCGCCGCCCCGAGCTCCGCGGAATCGTCCTCGACCTGCCGGAGACCGTGCGAGACGAAGCGACGCTCGGCGAGCGGATCGAGTTCGTCCCGGGCAGCTTCTTCGACTCGGTACCGGAAGGCGACGCCTATCTCCTCTCCGGGATCCTCCACGACTGGCCCGACGAGGATGCAGCGCGGATCCTCCGCACGATGCGCGCGGCCGCGCCGCCACACGCACGGCTGCTGATCAACGAGTCCGTGATCCGGCCCGGCAACGACGTCGACGGCGCGAAGTGGCTCGACCTGCTGATGCTCGTCCTCGCCGGCGGCCGCGAGCGGACCGAGGAGCAGTGGCGATCGCTGCTCGAGTCGGCGGGCTGGGAGCCGGTGCAGTTCCCCGAGGGCGGCCCGATCGAGGCGCGGCCGCGTTAGTGGCCGTCGCCCGCGAGCAAGGTCGTCAGGAAGACCAGCAGGACGACGAAGGTCGTCGTCCACCTGCCGATACGTGGCTGTAGAAGCGTCAGGACGCCGTTCGCGAACGCGATCGCCGCGACTACCGCGATGCCGGTCGCAGCGATGTTGCCATCGGAGTAGCGCCGCAGGCCCGGCGCGAAGTACGGGTCGAAGGTGAAGTAGAACGCGACGAGGAACGCGGCGGCCGCAGGCGCGAACAGGGCCGCGGGCCAGGACCGCGACCGGTAGAGAGGCGCGAGCACGGCAGCGGCGAGCATCGTCAGGAAGGCGACGGCCTGGACTACCCCACTACCCGCGACGTCATCGCCGGGCTCCGGGCCGAGTGAGCCGGCGCCGAGCGCGAGCGCAAGCTCGTACGCTGCAGCGGCTACCAACGTCCCGACCACGAGCCATCCAGCAGGACGGAGCCTCCATATCACGAGTGCTATATAGCAAGTTTGCTATAGGAAGTCAATGCCCCTGACCGTCGGCACCGCGGGTCACATCGACCACGGGAAGACGGCCCTGGTCGAAGCGCTGACGGGCAAGAACACGGATCGCCTGCCCGAGGAGCACGAGCGCGGGATCTCGATCGATCTCGGCTACGCGCCGCTCGAGCTGCCCGACGGCACGAGCCTCTCGGTCGTCGACGTGCCCGGGCACGAACGGTTCGTGCGCACCATGGTCGCGGGTGCGAGCGGCATCGACCTCTTCCTCCTCGTGGTCGATGCCGGCGAGGGCGCCCGGCCGCAGACGCACGAGCACCTCGCGATCCTGCGCCTGCTCGGGATCGAGCAGGGGGTGGTCGCGCTGACGAAGGTGGACGCCGTCGACGCGGAGACGCTCGAGCTTGCGCGCGTCGAGGCCCAGGAGCTCGTCCCGAGCGCACCGATCGTCGCGACGAGCGCGCGCACCGGCGCCGGGCTCGACGAGCTACGGGCGGCGCTGGGAGAGGCGGCGGCGCGCGTCGCGCGCCACGACTCGGGCGGCCCGGCCCGACTGCACGTCGACCGCTCCTTCACGCTCCGCGGCATCGGGACGGTGGCGACGGGAACGTTGTGGTCGGGGACGATCGGCGAGGGCGACGAGCTGCGACTCGAGCCGCGCGGGCGAACCGTGCGGGTGCGGAGCGTGCAGGTGCACGACCGGCCCGTCGAGCGCGCCGAGGCGGGGCAGCGCGTCGCCGTCTCGCTGCCCGGCGTGGAGCGGCAGGAGCTGCGCCGCGGTGACGTCCTCGTGACCCCCGGCGCGATGAGGCCGAGCTTCCGGCTCGATGTCGCCCTCGAGCCCCTGGGAGAGATGCCGTCGCGGGTCGTGCTCCACCACGGCACCGCGGAGACGGCCGCGCGGGTCGCGCGCGCCGGCGACCGCTTCGCGCAACTTCGCCTCTCGCGGCCGGTGGTCGCCGCGCGCGGCGACCGCGTCGTCCTCCGTGCCGGCACGACCGTCGGCGGCGGCCTCGTCCTCGACCCGAACCCGCCCCGGCACGCCGAGCTCGCCCGGTTCGAGGCGCTCGAGCGCGGCGAGACCCTCGTCCACGCTCCCGTCCGCGTCGACGGGGAGTGGCGCTGGTCGCCGAAGTGGCTCGACGAGCTACGCGGCGACCTCGACCAGGCGATCGCAGCCGCCGATCCGCTCGACCCGGGCGTTCCGGTGCCTCCCGCCGAATGGGCGAGGGCCGTGATCCCGCACCTGGGGCTCGAGTTGCGCGGCGCGAAGCTCTACCGCCCCGGCTCAGGACCCGAGCTCGGCGAGCGTGCGGAGGCGGCGGACGCGCTGGCCATGCAGCTCGGGCTCGAGCCGATCCGGGTGGAGGACGCAGCGCTCGCCCGCTTCCTCGAGGAGCAGGGACGCCTCGTCCGCGTCGGCGACGGCTTCGCGATCTCACCGGCCGCGTACGAGCAGGCGCGAGCCGTCCTGGTCGACGGAATCACGCTCGCCGAGTTCCGCGACGCGCTCGGAGTCGGCCGGAAGACCGCGCAGCTCTACCTCGAGCGCTTCGACGCGGACGGCGTGACACGGCGCGTCGGAGATGCGAGAGTCCTCAGGCGAAAGCGATGAACGTCCGCGACCTGATCGAGCGCTACAACGCCGCGTGGAACGCGCAGGACCTCGACGCGATCCACGAGCTTCACCATCCGGACATCGTCTTCGACAACCACACGGCGGGCGAGCGCGCCGAGGGTGCCGCCGCGGTGCGCGAGCACATCGGGGAGATCTTCCGCAACAACCCGACGCTGCGGTTCACGACCCGTTCGCTGCAGGTCGGCGACGACTTCGCCGTCTGCGAATGGACCGCGTCGACCGGCGCGAAGGAGTGGGACGGCGTCGACGTCTTCCCGCTCAGGGACGGGCAGATTCTGCGGAAGGACGTGTACTCGTCGTCGCACCGTCCGCGCGAACTGTGAGCTGGAGCACGTCGGGCCGGCTGTAGTGGCCGACGGGGTCGAAACGCTGCCGCTCGGCGAGCAGCCGCGCCGGGTCGAGCTCCGCGTACAGGATCGCCTCCTCGTCGTATAGCGGCCCGGCGAGATACGAGCCGTCCGGGGAGAGAATCGCGCTGCCGCCACGGCCGATCGTCCCCGCTCCCTCGATCTCGGCGGCGAGCGGGAAGTCGTCGGGGTATGCGGACTCGCGCTGGAAATGCGCGGGTGCAACGACGTACGCCCGGCTCTCGCGGGCGATGTGGACGAGCGTCTGTTGCCAGGCGTCGCTGTCGTCCGCGGTCGAGGCGACGTAGATCTCGACGCCGGACTCGTAGAGCGCCACGCGCGCGAGTGGCATGTAGTTCTCCCAGCAGATCAAGCCGCCGAGCCGGCCGAAGCCGGTCTCGACCGCCGTGAGGCCGCGGCCGTCGCCCTGCCCCCAGACGAGCCGCTCGTGGTTGGTGGGCACGAGCTTGCGGTGGTGGAGCGCGAGCTCGCCCGCCGGCGAGTGGTAGAGGAGCGAGTTGTAGATCGTCCCCGGCCGCTCGGGCTCGACCTCGTTGACGCCGGCAACGATCCAGATGCCGAGCTCCCGCGCCGCCGCGCCGATCCGCCGCTCGGCCGGTGAGCCGACCGCCACCGACTCCCGCGCGAGCCGTGCGAACGTCTCCTTCGCGCCCTGAGCCTCCCAGTCGGCAAACGCCTTGGCCCAGCGGGAGGACGGATAGACCGGCACGAACGTCTCGGGAAAGACGACGAGCTCGGCACCCTCCCGGGCGACTTCCGCTGCGACAGATTCGAGCTTGTCGAGCGTCGCGTCGCGGTCGAGCACGACGGGCTCGACCTGCACGCACGCGACCTTGACCGGACGATCCATGCCGGGACCCTACTCCGGCGCACCGTGGCCGCCGCCGCCCGGAGTCTCGACCCGGACGACGTCGCCGGCGCGCAGCTGGCGCGTCACCTTTGGCGGCTGCTCCTCGCCGTTGATGAGCGTCCGGCCGCGCGCCCCCTCCTCCCCGCCGGCACGGCCCGGCGGCGAGTGGCGTCGCCGCTCGGCGAGAACCGAGAGCCTGCAGTCCTCCAGCACGCGCAGCTCGCGCACGACGCCGTTCCCGCCGCGGTAGGAGCCCGCTCCTCCCGAGCCGAGCCGAAGCTCCCAGCGCTCGACGCGAAGCGGATACTCGAGCTCGATCGCCTCGGCCGGCGTGGCGAGCGTGTTCGACATGGCGACGTGGATGCCGCTCGGACCGTCGGCGTCCGGGCACGCTCCCTGGCCGCCGCCCACCGTCTCGTAGTACGTGAAGCGATCGTTGCCGAGGGCGAGGTTGTTCATCGTCCCCTGGCCCGCGGCGGGCACCGGCACGAGTTGCGCCAACGCCGCGAAGACGACGTCGACGATGCGTGAGGACGTTTCCGTGTTGCCCGCGACGACGGCTCCCGGCGGGCGCGCATTGACGAGGCACCCGTCGGGCGCGGTGACCGTGACGGGAGCGAAAGCGCCGCCGGAGGCCGGCAGGTCCGGCTGGGTGAGGCAGCGCACGACGAAGTACGTGGCCGACTTCGTCACGGCGAGGGGGCAGTTGAGGTTGCCGTCGTACTGCGGCGCCGTCCCGGTGAAGTCGACCCGGATCGCGTCGCCGGCGATCTCGACGGTGCAGCGAATCGGCAGGTCGGCGTCGACCCCCTCCACGACGTCCTCGGCCTCCCCACGACCGTCCGGCAGATCCGAGAGCGCCGCCCGCACCATCCGCTCGGAGTAGGCATAGAGCTCGTCCATCGCGGCGGCGACGCGGTCGTGACCGCGTCGCGCGCACAGCTCCTCGAGCCTCAGCTCGGCGAGACGGTGCGCGGAGAGCTGGGCGCGGAGGTCGCCCCGCCGCTCCTCAGGCTGCCGGGTCGCCTCCACGAACCGCTCGAGCACGTCGTCGGTGAGGAGCTGCGGCGGCAGGATCACGCCCTCCTCCTCGAGCGTCCGGGAGAACGCGGGCAGGCTCGCGGGCTCGATCCCGCCGACGTCGGCGTGGTGGGCGCGCGAGACCGCGAAGCCGAGCGCGGTGCGCGAGACGAGCGTCACGTCGGGCAAGTGCGTGCCGCCGGTGTACGGGTCGTTGAGGATCGCGACCTGCCCGGGCTCGAGGCCGAGCCGCATGACCGCGGCGACCGCGTCGGGCATCGCGCCGAGGTGGACGGGGATGTGCTCGGCCTGCGCGATCATCCGGCCGCGCTCGTCGAACAGGGCGGTCGAGCAGTCGCGCCGCTCCTTGATGTTCGCGGAGAAGGAGGAACGGATCAGGACGGCGCCCATCTCCTCCGCGATCGACCGCAGCGACGCGCCGATCACTTGGAGCTGAATCGACGCGATCGCGTCACTCACGCGTCACGACCCAGCTGGGACCATCCCTAGCCCCCTCCCACCCGGGGGGAATCCAAACCGTCGAGCCCTCCAGCTCGAGCAGGGCCGGGCCTGACGCGCGCTGCGGGTCGGCGCCAGGCAGCTCCAGCACCGGCCCGGGCACGACCTCGGCAGTGCGGACGGCTACGAGCTCGACCTCGCGCGCGGGATCCGCGTAGCCGTAGCGCTCCTCGTGCGCCTGGTGGAAGCGCTCCGCGAGATCGCCGCCGAGCGGCACGGTCAGCTCGAACGACTGGCCTCGGTAGCGGAGGTCGGCGTCGCCCTCCACCGGCAGCTCGTCCACCTCGCCGAGCGGTCGAACGTGCGAAGCCACGTGGTCGCGCCGCTCGTCGCCCGCCGCGAGCCCGAGCGCGGAGAGAACGCCCGCCGCTGCCGGCACGATCACCGCCTCCATCCCCAGCTCCTCGGCAAGCGCACAGGCGTGGAGCGGGCCGGCGCCGCCGTACGCGAGCAGCGCGAAGTCGCGCGGATCGTGTCCCCGCTCGACCGAGACCACGCGCAGCGCGCGCAGCATCTCCGCGTTCACGACCTCCACCACTGCCGCTGGATCGATCCCGGCCAGGGCCGCCGCGGCAGCGTCTCGGTCGAGGACGAGCCCGCCCGGCAGCTCTCCCGGCAGCCGGCCGAGCAACAGGTTCGCGTCGGTGACCGTCGGGCCGCCGCCTCGCCCGTAGCACGCGGGCCCGGGATCCGCGCCTGCCGACTCCGGCCCGACGCGCACCGCGCCTCCCGCGTCGCGCCGCACGAGGGAGCCACCGCCCGCCCCAACCGTGTGCACGTCCACCGACGGCAGCCTGACGGGCAAGCCTCCGATCTCCCGCTCGGACACCCGCTGGGCTCGGCCGCCCGGCAGGAGGCACACGTCCGTGGACGTGCCACCCATGTCGAAGGCGATCGCATCCTCGAAGCCCGCCCGACGAGCCAGGAGACCCGCGCCGACGACGCCGCCCGCCGGGCCCGACACGAGGAGGTGGGCAGGGTGTGAAGCGGCTTCCTCCGCAGGAAGGACGCCGCCGGAGGAGAGCATCACGACCGGGTCCGGCAGGCCGGCCTCCACCGCCGCCGCTGCGAGCGCGCGGAGGTAGCGCGCAGCGACAGGCGCGAGGTACGCGTCCGCGGCCGTCGTCGAGGCGCGCTCGTACTCCCGGAACTCGGGCGCAACCTCGTGCGACGCCACCACATGAAGCCCTGGATGGCGCCGCCGCAGCTCATCCGCGACAGCCCGCTCGTGCGACGGGTCGCGGAAGGCGAAGAGAAGGCACACGGCGACCGCCTCCGCGTCGGCGAGCGCGGGGAGGGAACCGAGCTCGACCGGCTCGAGCTCTCCGTCCGGGCCGACGCGGCCGCGGACCCCGTGACAGCGCTCGAGCGGCACGAGCGGCTCGGCGTGCTCGGCGCAGAGGCGGTAGAGATGCGCCCGCGTCTGGCGGCGGAGGTGGAGCAGATGCTCGAAGCCCGCGTTCCCGATATACGCGGTGCGAGCGCCGCGCCGCTCGAGCAGCGCGTTCGTCGCCACGGTCGTCCCGTGCGCGAACCGGTCCAGCCCCTCGCCGGCACCCACCGCGCGCGCTGCCGCGAGCACCGAGTCCTCCTGGCGCGCCGCGGTCGGCACCTTGCCGGTCCGGATCCGTCCCTCGTCCACCAGCACGGCGTCGGTGAACGTGCCACCGACGTCGACGCCCAGGATCGCCACGCGCGTACTCTGACCATGCGGTCGCGTCCGCGGGTACGGTTGTCTGCCCTGCCGGCTGCAACCGCCATGCGAGTCCGCGCCTTTCTCTTCGACTTCGACGGCCTCATCCTCGACACGGAGCTCGCCTCGCGCGCCGGCTGGGAGCTCCTCTACCGCGAGCACGGCCACGAGCTCCCCGCCGACCTCTGGGCGACGCTCGTCGGCACCACCCACGCACCGTGGGATCCGATGACGCATCTCGAGGAGCTCGTCGGCGAGCCGCTCGAGCGGCAGGTGCTGAACGAGCGGCGCTATGCCCACGAAATCGCGCTGATCGAGGCAGAGGAGCTGCGGCCCGGGATCGCGGAGTACCTCGCCGCGGCACGGCGCCACCGACTCAAGCGCGCGATCGTCTCCAGCTCGAACCGCCAGTGGGTCGACATGCACCTCGAGCGGCTCGAGGAGGCGACTGGCTGGGATGCGATCTGTACCGCCGATCGCGACCGTGCGCGGGCGAAACCGGCGCCGGTGCTGTACCTCGAGGCTCTCGAGCAGCTTGACGTGGCAGCGGACGAGGCGGTCGCCTTCGAAGACTCGCCGAACGGCGTCCTGGCCGCGAAGGCGGCGGGCGTCTTCTGCGTCGCGATCCCGAACGAGGTCACGCGCGATCTCCGACTGGCGGAGGCAGGCGCCGACATCGTCCTCGACTCCCTCGCCGACCTGCCGCCCGAGACCTTGCTCTCCCGGCTGGAACAGGAATAGGGTCGCCGTATGGCTGCCTACGAGAAGTCCCACATCGACGAGATCGCCTCGAACCAGTGGCCCCACTGGATCCCGATCCGCCACCACTTCGCGATCGAGACCTTCGGCATCAACCTCTGGCGCGGGCGCGACGACGGCACGATCATCCCCGAGCACGACCACGGCGCGGACGGCGAGCCGGAGCTCTACTACACCGTCGACGGCCACGCGACGTTCACGGTCAACGGCGAGGCGGTGGATGCGCCCGCCGGGACGTGCGTCTGGATCGGCGACGGGTCGGCGACACGGGCGGCGACAGCGCGAGACCCCGGGACGCTCGTCCTCTCGGTCGGCGCAGGCCCGCCCGGCACGGGATACAAGCCCGCCGGCTGGGACTCGCACTACCTCGAAGGCGCCAAGTAGCTCGCTAGCCTCCTAGCGGAGCGGCCGGGCCCGGTGGCCCAGCGGGTCTTCAAAACCCGTACGGTCGTGCAACCCACGGCTAGGTCGGTTCGACTCCGGCGCCGCTCCGTTTTGCTCGCTCGCCCGCTTCTCTGGCGCAGGCGAGCTTCGCTCGCGTGCGCTGGCGCTGTGCTTTCCGCTCGCGTGAACGTGCCGCGCCCGCGCAGGTCGGTCGCCGCACGAAGAAGAAGCTCTGCTAGTCGGACTTCATCTCGTCGACGGCGGCGCGGCCCTCATCGTGGACACGCTGCCTCCGCTCCTCCACCGCCTCCGGCGGCTCGTCGGGCTCGGCCGGCGCCGGCTCGTCTCCAGCACGGGTCTCCGCCAGCTTCGCGCGCAGCTCGTCGGCGCGCTCGTCGGGCTCGGCAGCCGCCTCGGCCGCGACCCGAGGACGGCGTCGCAACCAGCGGTAGGCGGTGATCCCACCGACGGCTCCTCCGACCCACGCAGTCAGGCGACGCACGAGCGCGATGCTACAGTGATCGCCGCTTCCTGCCCCGTCATCGCGCCGTTCCGTCCCGAGCGGCGCCGGCAGTCGGGGCCGACATCGAGACCATGGGAAGGGAGGACGTCGGGACATGACGACTTACGAGATTCTGATCCTGCTGGACCCGGAGCAGGCGGAGGCCCGCCAGGACGACATCGTCGCCCGCACGCGCGACCTCGTCGAGAAGAACGGCGGCACCTGGCAGAGTCATGACGCCTGGGGTCGGCGCCGTCTCGCTTATCCGATCGCACACAAGGAGGAGGGCGTCTACCACCTCGTCGTCTTCGACGCGGAGGCGGCGACGCTCGAGGAGATCTCCCGCGTCCTCAAGATCGACGATGCCGTGGTGCGCCACCTGGCGACGCGCCATATCGCAGGCTCTCGCACGAGCGCGCCCCGCGACGAGGCTGCTGCTCCGTCGCCCGCGCCCGTCGCGGAAACCGTCCCTCCGGGCTCGGCTGGAAGTGCCGTCGCCGCGGAGGAGTACGCTGACCCGAACACGAGTTCGGACGAGGCCGAAGCCGTGGCCGACGAGGCCGACGACGCCCGGCCGGAAGCTCTAGGGGAGGAGTGAGGAAGGCATGGCAGCGAACATCAACCGCGTCGTACTGGTCGGGAACCTGACGAAGGACCCGGAGCTCCGGCACACGCCCGGAGGCACGCCCGTCTGCAGCCTGCGCGTCGCGGTGAACACGCGCCGGCGCGACGAGTCCGGCCAGTGGGGCGACAAGCCGAACTACTTCAGCATCAGCGTCTTCGGCAACCAGGCCGAGAGCTGCGCCCAGTACCTCGCGAAGGGCCGCCCGGTCGCGATCGACGGACGCCTGGAATGGCGCGAGTGGGAGGCGAAGGACGGGGGCGGCAAGCGCGAGTCGGTAGAGATCGTCGCCGACAGCGTCCAGTTCCTCGGCAGCCGTGGCGACGGCGACGGCGGCGGCAACCAGTTCGTGCCCGCGAGCGCGGCGCAGCAGGAGAGCGCCGACTTCCCGGCCGCGGCCGACGACGACATCCCGTTCTAGGAGAGAGATGGCGAGAGAGAAGAGTCAGCAGCAGCAACAGCGAAGGCGGCCAGGCGGCCCGGCGGGGCAGATCAGGCGCCGGAACTGCTTCTTCTGCAAGGACAAGATCGCGGAGATCGACTACAAGAACGTCACGCAGCTGCGCCGCTACATCTCCGAGAAAGGGAAGATCCGCAGCCGCCGCATCTCCGGAGCCTGCCGCCGGCACCAGGTGCAGATCGCGACCGCGGTCAAGCGGGCGCGTGAGATGGCGTTGCTGCCCTACGTCGCGGAGGGCTCGGAGGAGCGTGGTGGAGGGCGGCGCGACCGCGGCGACCGTGGCGACCGCGGCGACCGGGGAGATCGCTGATGGAGGTCATCCTCCTCTCGGACGTCGAGCACGTCGGCCTGCGTGGCGACGTCGTCTCGGTGGCGCGCGGTTACGCGCGCAACTACCTCCTCCCCAGACAGCTCGCCGAGGAGGCGACCGCAGCGCGAGTCGCGGAGCTGCAGAAGCGCGACGCCCGGCACGCCCGCCACGAGGCGAAGACCGCCGACCAGGCTCGCGAGATCGCGGAGGCGTTGTCGAGCACGGTCCTGCGGTTCGAGGTCAAGGCGGGGCCAACGGGCTCTCTCTTCGGCTCGGTCACGCCGACCAACATCGCGGACGAGCTGTGGAGCTCGAAGAAGATCCGGGTCGACCGGCGCAAGATCGAGACCGATCCGATCAAGCGCATCGGCCGCTACGAGGTCCCGATCGGGCTGTTCGAGGACGTACGCGTCGAGGTGAAGACCGAGGTGATCCCCGAGGGCGGCGAGCTGCCTTCCGACGAGGAGCTCGCGGAAATGGAGGCTGCCGAGCGCGCCGAGCAGGAGGCGGAGGCTCCCGAGCCGTCCGCCGAGCTCGAGGAGATCCTCGCGGAGGTTGACGCCACCGAGGCGGTCGAGGCCGAGACCGCCGAGACTGAAGGGGCCGAAGCGGAAGCCGAGGCCGACAAGACCCCCACGCCTGAAGCCGAGGCGGAGCCCGAGCCCGACTGGCGGGCCGACGCCGACGCGGCCCTCGCGGAGGAGTAAGCACTGAGCCTGCCTCCGGCCGCGCGTCGGGGGATCGTCTTGGCCTGCGTCTCGGCCCTGGCAACTGTCGCGCTGACGGGCGCGCGTGCGGCTGCGCGAGATCTCACGGCACAGAAGGTCAGCGGCTGGCGGGCACCGGGCGTCCAGGTGACCGTGACGGGCTGGGGCCCGGCGAACGCGGCCGTCGTGCTCCACGCGCGGGATCGTGTCGTCGACACCACTACCGCCGGCCCGAGGGGTCGCTTCGAGCTGGGCTTCGCGACGCTCCGCTCCGGCCGCTACCCGCTGAGCGTCGCCACCCTCGGCGAGACCCTGAGCCTCGGCACGGTCCGGATCCGGCCGGTGACCGTCGCCGCGGTCGGCGACATCACGTTCGGCGAGGAGGTCGGCCCGGCGCTCGCCCGGCTCGGCGCGCGCTACCCGTGGACCTCGGTCGCGCCGCTCCTTCGCCGCGCCGACGTCACGACCGGAAACCTCGAGACGGCGGTATCGCTGCGCGGCTCGCCGGCGGAGAAGGAGTTCACGTTCCGGGGAGCCCCCTGGATGCTCCGGCCCGTCCACTCGTATGCGGGATTCGACCTGCTGACGCTCGCCAACAACCACGCCGTCGACTTCGGCCGTGCCGCGCTGCTCGACACGATCCACGCGGTCCGGGCGGCCGGCATGCAGACGATCGGTGCGGGAGCGAGCTCCTCGCGGGCGCGCCGGCCCGCGATCTTCACGCGCGGGGGGCTCCGCATCGCCTTCCTCGGCTACTCCGACATCAATCCGCCCGGCTTTCTCGCGACGGCCGACGCGCCGGGCACCGCGGCAGCGGACCCCGCGGCGATGGCTGCCGACGTCCATGCGGCCCTGCAACGAGCCGACGTCGCCGTCTGCTTCTTCCACTGGGGCGTCGAGCTGCAGCCCGTGCCCGACTCGCGGCAGAAGGAACTGGCGGTCGCCTGCCTGCGGGCGGGAGCGTCGCTCGTGCTCGGGGCGCACCCGCACGTCTTCGGGCCCGTCGTTCGACCGAGCCGGCACACGCTCGTCGCGTGGACGCTCGGCAACTTCGTCTTCCCCTCCGGAGCAGCGACGGCGCGCACCGGCATCCTCCAGGTCCGCCTCGGCCGCGACGGGGTCGAGGGGTACCGGAAGACGGCGGTGACGATCGAGGGCTTCCGGCCCGTGGTCGGGTAACGAGACGTTCACACGCTGTCCACCGCTGTGTGGATTGCGCAGGAAGTTCCCGCTCCGAGCAGCCGTTTCGTGCACAGGCGCGCCGTCCGGCGCGCCTGCAACGATGCCTGTTTCTCCTGCAAATGACCGAAAACGACCTGTTCACAATGGACATTCCCACACCTGGAAAGCAGACGAGCGAAGTGCTGGAATCGCCACGCATGTCGCTTGCCCCCGTCCCGACGCCTGCGGCCGCCCCCAGTTCCGTCCCTCCCCAGAATCTCGAAGCAGAGGAGTCGGTACTCGGCGCGATGATGATCTCGCCGGGCGCGATCGCCGCCGTCAGCGAGATCCTCGACGCGGGCGACTTCTACCGCGAGTCGCACGCGAAGATCTACCGCGCCGCGCTCCAGCTGTACGGCAAGAACGAGCCGGTCGACGCCATCACGCTCACGAACGAGCTCGAGCAGCGCGGCGAGCTCGAGGTGATCGGTGGGCGCGTCAGGCTCCACGAGCTGGCGCGGCTCGTGCCGGCAACCGCCAACGCGCGCCACTACGCGGAGATCGTCCGCGAGACCGCGACGCTGCGCGGGCTCATCCTCGCGGGCGGCCAGATCGCGCAGCTCGGCTGGGAGCGGGAGGGCGAGCCTCAGGAGCTCGTCGCACGCGCCGAGCAGCTCGTCTACGAGCTCGGCGAGCGGCGCGCCGAGGGCGAGCTCGTCCTGTTCAAGGACACGCTCGTCGAGACGTTCCAGCGGATCAGCCATCTCTACGAGTCGGGCGCGGAGGTGACCGGGCTCGCCAGCGGGTTCAAGGATCTCGACCGGATCACCGCCGGCTTCCAGCCCTCGAACCTCGTGATCATCGCCGCGCGCCCTTCGATGGGAAAGAGCGCCTTCGCGCTGGAGATCGCGAACCACGTCGCGGTCGACCTGCACACGCCGTGCGCGTTCTTCAGCCTCGAGATGTCGCGGCAGGAGGTCGCGCAGCGGCTGATCTGCTCGCGCGGCAAGGTGGACGCGCACCACATCCGCACGGGCAAGCTCTCCAAGGACGACTGGCCGCGCCTCGCGCAGGCATGCGGCCAGCTCGAGTCGGCGCCGCTCTACGTCGACGACACGCCGGCGCTCAGCCTCCTCGAGCTCCGCGCCCGAGCACAGACGCTGAAGCGCCGCGAGCCGAACCTCGGCCTCGTCGTCGTCGACTACCTCCAGCTGATGACGACCGGGTCGCGCGACGAGAGCCGCCTGCAGGAGGTGTCCTCGATCTCGCGGGGCCTGAAGGAGATCGCGAAGGATCTCGACCTGCCGGTCGTCGCCCTCTCCCAGCTCAACCGCTCCCCCGAGCAGCGACACGACAAGCGCCCGATGCTCTCCGACCTGCGCGAGTCGGGCTCGATCGAGCAGGACGCCGACCTCGTGATGTTCCTCTATCGCGAGGAGTACTACGACCGCGACGACGCCGACGACTCGAAGAAGGGAATCGCCGAGGTGATCGTCGCGAAGCACCGCAACGGGCCGATCGGCAACTTCAACGTCGCCTTCATCAGCAAGTTCGCCAAGTTCGCCAGCCTTGCCCACTAGCCTGACAGCGAAGTGCCTCGGTTGCGGGCGCGAGTTCGCGACCGAGCAGGTCGTCCTCCTCGGCCAGACGTTCCCGGCCGAGCGCTACTGCGAGCTCTGCCGTGCAACCGAGACGGTCGTCGACGAGCAGCGCCGCGCGGACGAGCGCTGGGCCCGCGTCAGGGTCCCGTCCGCCTACGACGGCTGCGCGTTCGAGACCTTCGAGCCCGTGCCCGAGACGCGCAACGCGCTCGCGGTCTGCCGGCAGTGGACGAAGGAGTTCAGGGCAGGCACCGATCTGCGCCAGGGCCTCCTCCTCCGCGGCAACCCGGGCGCGGGCAAGACGCATCTCGCCGTGGCCATCCTGCGCGAGGTCATTTGGAGCGATCTCGAGCCCCGGCCCACGGCGCTCTTCCTCAACGTCCCCGGTTGGCTCAACGCCCTGCGCGAGAGCTACGGCGACGGCGAGCCGCCGCCCAACCCGAGCGGGTACGGCCTCGTGGTGCTCGACGACCTGGGCGCCGAGGACTGGTCGAGTTGGGCGCGCGACCGCATCTACAACCTCGTCAACCAGCGCGAGCAGCAACGGAGGCTCGTGATCGTGACGACGAACCACGAGTGGCGGGAGCTGGCCGGCCGCGTGGGCGGCCCCACCGCGAGCCGCCTCCGTCGCCTGACACGCGAGGTGCACGTGGATGCCCGCACCGACTTCCGCGAGCGCGAAGCCGCCTAGGCTCGGCGAGGGCATACTTCTTCGACGTGCCTGCGACCGTAGTAGTAGGCGCGCAGTGGGGCGACGAGGGTAAGGGCAAGATCGTCGACCTGCTCGCCCAGGACTCCGACGTCGTCTGCCGCTACAACGGCGGGCCGAACGCCGGGCACACGATCGTGGCCGACGGCGAGACGTACAAGCTGAAGCACATCCCCTCGGGGATCCTGCAGGGCAAGGAGTGCGTGATCGGGGCCGGCTGCGTGGTCGACCCGCCGGTGCTGATCGACGAGCTCGACGACCTCGGCTCGCGCGGCGTCGAGACCGGGCTCGTCCGCCTCTCCGGCAACGCCCACCTGATCATGCCGTGGCACCTCGCGATCGACCAGGCGAGCGAGCGGCGCCTCGGCAAGCTCGCCATCGGGACGACGAAGCGGGGCATCGGCCCCTGCTACGCCGACAAGGCGATGCGGCTCGGGATCCGCGTCCAGGACATCCTCGACCCGAAGATCCTGCGCCAGAAGATCGAGGTCGCGCTGGCCGAGAAGAACCTCTGGCTCGAGCGCGTGTACGGCGAGGCGCCGATCGAGCTCGAAGGGCTCGTCGAGCAATACGAGGGCTATGCGGCGCGGTTGCGGCCGATGATCGCCGACACCTCGCTGCTCGTCGACACGGCACTGCGGGAAGGCAAGCGCGTTCTCTTCGACGGCGCGCACGGCACGCTGCTCGATCTCGACCACGGCACGTATCCATTCGTCACCTCGTCGCCGACAGTCGCCGGAGGCGCCGCCGTCGGCACCGGGATCGGGCCTAGTCGCATCGGCGGCGTGATCGGTGTCGCGAAGTCCTACGTGACACGGGTCGGCCAGGGGCCGTTCCCGTCCGAGATCGCGGGCGCGGACCAGGAGCGGCTGCGCGAGCTCGGCGGCGAGTACGGGACGGTGACCGGGCGTGAGCGGCGCTGCGGCTGGCTCGACCTCGTCGCCCTCCGCTACGCCGTCCGCCTCAACGGCATCGACCGGCTCGCGCTGACAAAGCTCGACGTCCTCTCCCATTTCTCGGAGCTTCCGGTATGCGTGCGCTACCGCACGCGTGACGGTCGCGAGACACGCGACTTCCCGGCGCATCAGAGCGACTTCCACGCGGCGGAGCCCGTCTACGAGGTGCTGGAGGGATGGCACGAGGAGCTCGGCGGCTGCTCCTCGGTCGGCGACCTGCCGGGCGCCGCCCGCAGCTACGTCGAGTTCGTCGAGCGCGAGCTCGAGGTCGAGGTGACGCTCGTCGGCACGGGGGCCGAGCGCTCCTCCGTCCTCACGCGGGCGTAACCGCGGCCGCGAAGGCTCGCGCCTTCAGCTCGAACGGCCCGCTCGGGCTGCCGAGCTGGCTGAACAGCTCGTCGTGCGCGCGTTGCCGTCGGTCGGCGTCGAGGGACGCGACCCACTGGCCGGCGGGGCCGACGCCGCGGCCCATGGCCTGCCAGAATTCCTCGAAGTCCCGGTAGCCGGCGGTCACGTCCAGCTCTGCGGACTCGACCTCGCCGTGGGGCGCGAGCAGCTCCTGGATCTCCTTGGGAGTCCGGTACCGGCGCGGCTCGGTCGCGCGCGAGACGCCGATGGACTCTGCGGTCGCGTCGATCGCGCGGAACATGTCGACCTCTTCCACGCCCCACATGCAGATCGCGATGCGCCGAGCGACTCGCGCCATCTCAGTGACCGCGGCAGGGGCATCGGACACGAACGCGACGACGAGCTGCGCGAGCGCCACGTCGAACTCGCCTGCCTCGAGCGGCATCGTCTCCGCCGGCGCCTCGTGCACCTCGATGTCCGGGAAGCGCCCGCGCAGGACGGCGACGAACTCGGGCGACGGGTCCGCCGCGACCACCGCTGCGCCTCGGGCGGCGAGCTCGGCGGTGAGGGCACCGGTGCCTGCTCCGACGTCGAGGACGCGCATTCCCGAGCGAACCCCGGCGAAGTCGGCGAAGAGCGGCGCCAGGCGCGTCGAGTAGCGGCCCATGAAGTCGTCGTAGTCGTCGCCGCCGACGCGGAACGCGTTACCCATGCGGCGAGCCTAGTCGCCGACGAACTGCGCGAGGCTGATGAGGTTCCCCTCGCTGTCCTTGAACCAGGCGGCCTTGACAGCGCCGTAATCCATGATCCCGTCCCGGAAGGTGCAGCCGGGCGGAGCGTCGTAGCTCTCGAGCTGGACGCCGCGGTCGCGGAGCCTCGCAGCCGCCGCCTCGACGTCGTCGACGGCGAAGCCGAGCTGGTCGTGGGTGCCTGAAGGCGACCCGCTCGACGGGAAGACGAGGAATGACGCGCCGCCGCATTCGTAGAAGAGGTGGCCGTGGTTCTCCCGCACCGGCTCGAACCCGAGCACGTCCCGGTAGAAGGCACGGGCCCGCTCGACGTCCTGCGCCGGCAGCTTCGCGTAGGAGCTGCGGAAGATGTCGGTCATGAAGCGGCGATTCTACGCAAGTCGCCCGGCTCGTTCACGTTCGCGAGCAGCCGCTCGTCGAGCTCGATACGGGCGGTGTCGAGACCGTCCAGGACGGTACGGAGCCGACGCTCGCTCGTCTCGAACGCGGGAAGCGTGCGCCGGGCGACGGCGCACGGCAGCGGCCCTGCCTGTGCGACTGCGGCCTCGCGACACGCTTCCGCCAACAGCCGGAGCGCCCCGGCCGTGAGAAGCGGCATGTCCACCGGGACGACCACCGCGAGCGCATGCGCTGCGTCGCGCAGCCCCGCGGCGATCGCGGCCACCGGGCCCGTGCCTTCGTCCTCCAGGACCGGGAAAGGGAGGACGTCGCCGCCACCGACGGCGATCCGCGCGTCGCAGGCCTCGCCGAGGAGGCGCCATGCTCGGTCCGCGAGCGTCTCTCCTTCGAACCGCGCGAGCGCCTTCGGCGACCCGAAGCGGCTGCTCGCGCCGCCGACGAGCAGGATCCCGGTCAGCCCTCGATCCGCCACGGCTCCGTGTACACGTTGACGGAGCCGCCTCGGACGAAGCCGCAGAGCGTGATGCCCCGGTCGGCCGCGAGGTCGACGGCAAGGCTCGACGGAGCGCCGACGGCGACGAGGACGGGGCAGCCCGCGACCGCGGCCTTCTGCACGAGCTCGAACGAGAGCCGGCCGCTCACGCAGAGCACACACTCGGCGAGCGGCAGCAGCTGCCCGCGGAACGCCCAGCCGACGACCTTGTCCAGCGCGTTGTGTCGGCCGACGTCCTCCCGCACGCACAACGGCTCGCCTGCAGCGGAGAAGAGCCCGGTCGCGTGCAGGCCGCCGGTGACGGCGAAGCCCGCCTGCGCCTCGCGCAGCCGCTCGGGCAACGACGCGACGAGCAGCAGCGGCAGCTTCAGCTCGGACTCGACCCGTGGCGCCTCGACTGCGACCGCCTCGAGCGCTCCCTTCCCGCATACGCCACAGGACGACGAGGTGTAGAAGCTGCGCTGCAAGCGCTCCGGATCGAAGCCGGGCGCGTCGACCTCGACCGTGTTCGCGGCGAGATCGTCCGGGAGCCGCGCCCCGACCGGCCGCAGCCCCTCGGAGAGACAGAAGCCGATGGCGAGCTCGTCATCGTGGCCCGGCGTCCGCATCGTGACGGCAACCGGTCGGCCGGCGATCCGGATCTCGAGCGGCTCCTCGACGGCTACCCGGTCGGGCTCAGTCGTGGCCGCCGGCAGCCGGAGGATGTCGACCGCGGCGGCCGAGTAGGGCGGCGCGTCCATCAGCGCCAGCGTAACGGCGACTTCAGGTGTCGATATCCGCGTCGGCGGTGGCGCGGGTGGTGACGAGATGGTCGAAGACGGCGCGGTAGCCGTTGACGGCAGCGGCGACGTCGCCCGGCGAGAGGTCGTCGGAATCGCGCTCCACTGCCTGCGCCATCTCGTGCGCTGCGAGGTACTCCGCGACGACCTCCCGCTCGTCGCCTTCGCGGACGACGGGGTCGGTCAGGTCGTAGCCGCTCTCCTCGAGCATCCGCGCCACGAGCCGGTCGAGCTCGGGCAGCGCCTGGGACGGATCGGCGCGGAGATCGTCCTCGAGCGCCTGCCACTCGCTCTCCCATTCGTGCAAGTCGAGACCGGGGTCATCCATGGCAGGAATCCTGCGCGGCGCAACCCGACTTCAAACGCCGGCTCGCATAGGATCGATCGAGTGCGAGTGCTCGTCGTCGGGTCGGGAGGTCGCGAGCACGCGCTCGCCTGGTCTCTCTCCCGCGGCGGCGGTGTCGACGAGCTGCACGCCGCTCCCGGCAGCCCGGGAATCGCGGCCCTCGCTCACTGCCATCCGGTGCGCGCCGACGACCATGCGTCGCTCGTCTCGCTCGCCCGCGAGCTCCGGATCGATCTAGTCGTCGTCGGCCCCGAGGCGCCGCTCGTCGCGGGCCTCGCCGACGAACTGCGCCACCGCGGCATCGCCGTCTTCGGCCCCAGCGCCGCGGCCGCGCGCATCGAGGGCTCGAAGTCGTTCGCGAAGGAGGTGATCGAGGCGGCCGGTGTGCCGACCGCGCGCACGCTGCCGGTCGCACGGCCACCGTGTGTGATCAAGCTGGACGGCCTTGCCGCAGGGAAGGGAGTCTGGGTCTGCCCCACTCAGGCCGAGCTCGACCTGGCGCTCCAGGTCGTGCAGGCCTTCGACCAGCCCTTCCACGTCGAGGAGCTGCTCGAAGGGCCCGAGCTGTCGGTCTTCGCCGTTGCCGCCGGAGAGGACGCCGTCGCCCTCCCGCCGGCCCGCGACTACAAGCGGATCGGCGACGGCGACACCGGGCCGAACACCGGCGGCATGGGCTCGTTCTCGCCGCTCCCCGACGTCGCCGACGAGGAGGCGCCCGAGATCCTCGAGACGGTGCACGTGCCGGTGCTCCGCGAGCTCGCGCGCCGCGGCACGCCGTTCCAGGGGCTCCTCTACGCCGGGCTGATGCGCACGGACGACGGACTGCGCGTGATCGAGTTCAACTGCCGCTTCGGCGACCCAGAGACGCAGTCGCTCCTGCCGCGGCTCGAGAGCGACCTGCTACCACTGCTCAGGGGCGACCTCTCGCACCAGCCGGAGGTCGCGGCCGGAGCAGCGGTGACGGTGGTGCTCTCGGGCGACGGGTATCCCGAGCGCGGCGACCAGGGGACGCCGATCGACGGCGTCGAGGACGCCGAGAGGGCGGGAGCGCTCGTCTTCCACGCGGGAACGGCGCTGCACGACGGGCGGCTGGTCACGAACGGCGGCCGCATCCTCGACGTCGTCGGCGTCGGGGCGACCGTCGCGGAGGCGCGAACCGCAGCCTACGACGCGGTGGCGCGCATAGATTTCGCCGGCATGCACTTCCGAACCGACATCGCGGCCGATGCCTGAGGCACCTGGCCGCGCCTCGCTCCCGGCCGGCGGAGCCGGCCTCCGCGAGGCGCTCTCGCCGCTGGCGGCGCGATGCTGCGCTCACTCAGCTCGGCCGTACCACTTGTACTGGCCTCGCCTCCCTCGCTTGCCTCGCTTCCCAGCGACGAGCCAGGAGCCTCAGGGTGCCTGACGGCCCGCGGGTCGGGATCCTCGTGGGCTCGGAGTCCGACCGCGAGCGGATGCAGAGCGCGACGGCACTGCTCGACGAGGCCGGCGTGAGCTACGAGTTCGAGGTGCGGTCGGCGCACCGCACACCGGGCGCCGTCGCCGAGTACGCACGCAGCGCGCGCGACCGCGGTCTCCGCGTGCTCATCTGCGGCGCAGGGCTCTCGGCAGCGCTCCCCGGCGCGGTGGCCGCGCAGACCGACCTGCCGGTGATCGGCGTCCCCCTTCGCTCGAGCCTAAGCGTGCTCGACGGCCTCGACGCGCTGCTGGCGATCGCGCAGATGCCGCCGGGCGTCCCGGTCGCGACGGTCGGCGTCGACAACGCGCGCAACGCCGCCGCCCTCGCGCTCCGGATCCTGAACGTCTGAGAGCCGAGGCCGGCGCCGGTTCGATCCGGCGCCGATCCCGTGCCTTGCTAACCGACGATGTTCGTTCCGCCGCGCGGCAGGAAGGCCTTGTCGACGCCTTCGGTGTCGAGCGCGTGCGCGAGGACGCGATGCGCCGCGGTCGGCCGCAGCCCGCAGTTGCAGCTGGACGTGCCCTGCGTCATCACCCCGGCGAAGTGGACGTCCCGGTGATAGCGGCCGCGCGCGATGCGGGCCAGCTCCGCCCACTCCCGCGCCATTGCCGAGTTGTAGATCTCGGGCAGCGCCTTCGTGTGCCGGAGGCCGCCGGCCACATACCACGCCTGCCGCGCCGTCCAGATCGAGCCGACACCACCGTCGAGCGAGCCGTAGTCGTAGAGCGTGTGCCCGTGTACCGCGACCCGGAAGCCGTGGAAGAAGTCCCGCGTCTTGTGGAAGGACGGATCCCAGGCGGGCTCGGCGTCGTCGGCAGCGGCCGCGCCGACATGGCCGACAAGACCGTGCTGGCGCAGCAGGAGGCCGAGCTCGTTCGTCTCGCGTGCCCACCGGACGCCCGCCGCATAGGCGCTCGGCACCGCCGGGTGGTAGTTGCTCGTGCCGCGCGCGAGCTCGATGTAGGCCGTGGACCCCTCCGGCAGACAATGGGTGTAGCCGTACGCGTAGCTGAGCATGGCTGCCGTGATCTTGTGGTTTTTCGCGAAGCGTCCGGAGAAGAGAACCGTTCCGTAGCCGCCGCGCTCGAACGCGGGCTTGCCGAAGTCGAGGACGACGATGCCGTTCTCGTGCCGCCTTGCGGCAGAGCACCCCTGGTCGGAGAGAGTCCACGGCTGCGCGTCGTGCTCGTAGATCGAGAGCGTCGTGACCCGCCCCCGATGCAGAGGCAGCGGCTGACGCTTTTGCGCGTGCACCTTCCGAGCGGGCGCAGGCGCCGGCTTCGGCCTTTGCGGCGTCGGCCTCGGGTTCTGGGGGAACTCGCTGAGCGCCTGCAACCAAGGCCCCGGCTGCGGCGCGAAAGTCGGGAGCAGGCTGTGGGCAAAACCCGGGCCGGCCTCGGCGGGATGGCCCTTGGCCAGGGCGCCGCCGGTGGCGACGAGGGCGACCGCGAGAGCCGCGGCGACGGAAAGAAAATACCTCTTCAAGAACACCTTCCTACAGATTTAGCGGGGTAAAGCCGCGCCAGAGTAGCGTCCGCTTTCCAGGATCGCTGTCCCCCGTTCTGGGGAGGTGGCGCCGGCGGGCGAGGGATCTAGACTGCAGCCGTGATCGCCCGCTACTCCCGCCCGGCCATGGCCAGGATCTGGTCGGACGAGGGGAAGCTCGCCGCGTGGCTCGAGGTCGAGCTCGCCGCGACCGCGGCGTGGGCAGAGCTCGGCGTCGTGCCCGAAGAAGCGGCCTCCCGGATCGCCGAGGCGACCCCGCCGAGCGCGGATCGCGTGGCCGAGCTCGAGGCGACGCTGCACCACGACACGGCCGCCTTTGTCGATGCCGTCGCCGAGCAGCTCGGCGGGGAGGGCCGCTGGTTTCACTACGGCCTCACCTCCTCGGACGTCGTCGACACTGCGCTCTCGCTACAGGTGCGCGAAGCCGGTGCGCTGATCCTCGCCGGGCTCGACCACGCCTTCGCGGTGGTCACGGCCCGCGCCCAGGAGCACCGGGAGGCGTTGCAGATCGGCCGCACACACGGTGTCCATGCCGAGCCGACGACGTTCGGGCTGAAGCTGGCCGGCTGGGCGTTCGAGCTGGCGCGCGGCCGCGAGCGCGTCGCGAGGGCGCTCGAGGGAATGCGCGTCGGCAAGCTCTCGGGCGCGGTCGGCACCTACGCCGCGACCGACCCCGAGCTCGAGCGGCTTGCGTGCGAGCGGCTCGGGCTCGAGCCGGCGCCGTCGTCGACGCAGATCCTGCAGCGGGATCGGCACGCCGAGCTCCTCACCGCGATCGCCGTCGTCGCCTCCTCTCTCGACGGCTTCGCCCTCGAGGTGCGGCACCTTGCGCGCACCGAGGTGGGCGAGGTGCAGGAGCCGTTCGGCCGTGGCCAGAAGGGCTCGTCGGCGATGCCGCACAAGCGGAACCCGGTCGTCGCCGAGCGGATCTGCGGCCTGGCGCGCGTCGTCCGCGGCTACTCGCTCGTCGGGCTCGAGAACGTCGCGCTCTGGCACGAACGCGACATCTCGCACTCGTCCGCCGAGCGCGTCGCCATCCCCGACGCGTTCCTCGCCCTCGACTACATGCTCGACCGCTTCGCCTGGCTCGTGGAAGGGCTCATCGTGCGGCCCGAGCGCATGCGCCGCAACCTCGAGGCAAGCCACTTCCTCTTCTTCAGCCAGCGCGTCCTCAACGCGCTCGTCGAGTCCGGCCTCGCGCGGGACGAGGCCTATCGGCTCGTCCAGCGCGCGGCGATGCGCGCGTGGGAGGAGGAGCTCGACTTCCGCGAGCTCTGCCGCGCCGACGAGGAGATCGCGTCGCACGTCGACCTCGACTCGACATTCGATCTCGCCGCCTACACGCGCCACGTCGACACCGTCTTCGCCCGTCTCGAAGCTCTCAAGGAGGAGCCACTACATGCCTGAGACCCACATCGCGTCCGGGAAGGTGCGCGAGATCTACGCGATCGACTCTGCCGATGGCGAAGGGGAGCGGCTGCTGCTCGTCGCCTCCGACCGGATCTCGACCTTCGACGTCGTCCTGCCCACCGAGATCCCCGACAAGGGCCGCGTCCTGACCGGTCTCTCCGGATACTGGTTCACGGTCCTCGCCCCGATCGTCCCGAACCACATGCTCGCCATCCGAGACGACGGACGCTCGATGGAGTGCCGTCGGCTCGAGATGCTGCCGATCGAGTGCGTCGTGCGCGGCTATCTCGCCGGGTCTGGCTGGAAGGACTACCGCACGACCGGCGAAGTCTGTGGGCACCGCCTGCCGGAAGGCCTCAGCGAATCGGACAAGCTGCCCGAGCCGATCTTCACGCCGGCGACGAAGGCGCAGGAGGGGCACGACGAGAACATCACCCGCGAGCAGGCGGCTCAGCTCGTCGGGGAGGACCGTCTCCGCGAGGCCGAGGAGGTCTCACTCCGGCTCTACAAGGCAGCAGCCGATCACGCGCTGCGCGCCGGGATCATCATCGCCGACACGAAGTTCGAGCTCGGGCTCGACGGCGAAGGCAATCTGGTCCTCGGGGATGAGGCGTTGACTCCCGACTCCTCCCGTTTCTGGCCCGGCGACACGTACGAGCCGGGCCGGGCGCAGGACAGCTTCGACAAGCAGTACGTCCGCGACTACTGCGAGGAGGCGGGCTGGGACAAGAGCGAGCCCGGACCGGAGCTGCCGCGTGACGTCGTGCAGGTCACCCGCGCGAAGTACCACGAGGCATTCGAGCGGCTGACCACGATCCCGTTCCCCGCCTACCTCGACGATCCGAGCACGGTGCTCGGGTAAAGGCGCTCGGGTGAGAGCCACAGTCCTCGTTCGGCCGAAGCCGGGCATCCTCGACCCGCAGGGGGAAGCGGTCGGCTCGGCGCTCGGCCACCTCGGCTTCGAGGTCCAGGACGCGCGGGTCGGCAAGGTGATCGACCTCGAGCTCGAGGCCGAGGACGAGGCCGCGGCGAAGGCTCAGGTGGAGCAGATGTGCGAGCGGCTGCTGGCGAACCCGCTGATCGAGAGCTACGACATCGAGGTCACTGCCTGATGGCGAGCCCGCAGCCGAGGATCGGCGTCGTCACGTATCCCGGCTCGCAGGACGACCGGGACGCGCTCTGGGCGCTCGCGGCGCTCGACGCCGAGGCGGTGGCCGTGTGGCACGAGGACCGCGAGCTGCCGGAGCTCGACGCGGTCGTGCTCCCCGGCGGTTTCTCGTACGGCGATTACCTCCGCTGCGGCGCGATCGCCCGCTTCTCGCCGGCGACGGCCGCGGTCTGCGAGCTCGCCGAGTCGGGAGGGCTGGTGCTCGGGATCTGCAACGGCTTCCAGATCCTCTGCGAGGCAGGCCTGCTGCCGGGCGCCCTGCTGCGGAACGACTCCTTACGTTTCGTCTGCCGCGACGTGCCCGTGAAGGTCGAGCGGGACGACCTTCCCTTCACCGGCCGCTGCACCGCCGGCCAGCGGCTCGTGCTGCCGGTCAAGCACGGCGACGGCCGCTACGTGCCACCGCCCGACCTCGATCCCGCGCAGGTCGTGCTCCGCTACGTCGACAACCCGAACGGATCGGTCGAGGGCATCGCCGGGGTGTGCAACGAGGCCGGGAACGTCATGGGGCTCATGCCGCACCCCGAGCACGCGGTCGATCCGCTCCTCGGCTCGGACGACGGCGCGCTGCTCCTCGCCTCGCTCGTCGACGCCGCCCGCGACCGAGTGCTCGCGGCGACCTAGATCCCGAGCGCCCGAGCGAGAGCCGGGTGGTCGGCGAGGGCGGCTTTCAGCCGTCCGATGTCTCGCTCCCGAAGAGTGACCGGCCCGCGCGTTCCGCCGCCGGCGCCCGCGTAGGAGAAGCGGACGAGCCTCTCCCCCTTCGCGGTCTCGAGCAGCTGCACCTTCGACGCGAACCGCTTGGTGCCCGCCTGCTGCGGAACCGTCAGCTCTTCAACGAGATCCGCAGGTCCCCACGGTGTCGCCGCCCTCGTCGCCATGACGAGGACGCTAGCCGCGAAGGCGTGACGCGTTCGTCACGCCTTCCCGGCACGGAATGAGAGCTTCAGCCGAGCTTCGACGCGCAGGGATCGAGGTAGACGTCGTCGACCTTCCAGGTACCCGACGTCGCGGTCGAGGTCAGACGCACCTCGGCCGAGGTGGTGAAGAGCGGTAGCGCGAGCGCCGAAGGCACACGCTGCGTCGGCTGCCAGCTCGAGTAGCTCCCGGGAGAGAGGCTCCCGACGTTGAGCAACCCGGTGAGGTTGCCGAGGAGCCCGTGGAAGACGACCTGCACGCGCAGCGAGCCGTTGGCGCCGGAGCTGTGCGCGAACAGGCGGACCCATGGATCGAGGAGGTTGATCGGCAGAGTCGAGCTCTGCGCAGTCGCCCCGGGGCCGAGCTGGAGTGCGTGCGATCCGGAGCCGGAGACGTGCCACGGCTCGTTGCCCGTGACGACCGCGGCCCTACTCCCCAGCGTCCAGTGCGTCGCACCGCTCTCGAAGCCGAGATTGGGGAAGGCGCAGTACGAGTCGGGATCACCCCAGGGGTGGAACGGATACGACGTGGACCCGCATGAAGGCAGGAGCCCTCTGCTGCGCGCAGAGGCCGCCGGCACGGCAAGGCCGGCCGCGACCACGAAGGCTGTGAGCACGAGCCAGAGACGTCTGGTGCTATCGCGCATTCGAGACCTCTCCCATCCGCAGGGACACTGCGCTCATCGTGCTTCCGGCCCCTGCGGCCGACAATCACTCCGCCGGGGTACATCTCTCCCTCGAACGAGGGTTCTCGCCGTCGCACTCAAGCCCCCCAGGGGGGTGTGCCGATCTTGTGTGGGTGAGCGAGACCTTTGCGGCAGGGACCGTACGGAAGACCGACGACGCCGTTCTCGAGCTCCAGCGTGAGAGCGAGTCGCAGCACCTGGCACGCACCGGGGTCACCGGCCTGCTCGCGGCCGGGTTCGTCGCGGTCGCCCTCGCGGCTCTGCTCTTGCCCGAGCAGCGGCCGCTTTCGCTCGCCGCGCTCGCGACGAGCCTCGCCGCGTATGCGATTGCCTCCCGCGTCGAGGTCGAGTTTCCCGGCTTCGTCGCGCTTCCTACCGAAGCAGTGTTCGTCGCCATGTGGTTCGTGCTGCCGGTGCGGACGCTGGCGCTCGTCGTCTGCCTGGGGATGCTGCTGGGGAAGCTGCCCGACGTCTTGCGCCGCCGGGTCCCCGCCGACCGGCTCGCCCTCACGGTCGCGAACTGCTGGTTCTCGGTCGGCCCCGCGCTTGTCCTCTACCTGGCCGGTACACGCGAGCCGCAGTGGCGGGACGTCCCCCTCTACGCAGCCGCCCTGGGAGCGCAGTTCGTGGTCGATTCGGCCTCGACGTTCGTCCTGGCCCGGTCCGTGGTGCGTCTGTCGCTGCGAGGCCACGTCCGGAGCGTCCTCTCGGCGTACGCCTTCGACACGGTGCTCGCGCCGCTCGGGTTCCTGGCAGCGTTCCCGGCGTCCCGCCATCCGGCAGCCCTGCTCCTCCTCCTCCCCACGGTGCTCCTCGTCGCCCGAATCGGGCGGGAACGGGAGGAGAAGAACGACAAGGTGCTCGAGCTGAAGAACGCCTACCAGGGGACGTCGTACCTGCTCGGCGACATGATCGAGGCCGACGACGCGTACACCGGCTCGCACAGCCGCGACGTGGTCGAGCTCGTCCTCGCCGTCGCCGAGCGGCTCGGGCTCGGCGCCGACGAACAGCGGATGGCGGAGTTCACCGCACTCCTCCACGACGTGGGGAAGATCAGGATCCCGGCCGAGATCATCGGCAAGCCGGGGCCGCTCGACGCCGACGAGCGCGTCCTGATGAACACGCACACGATCCTCGGCCAGGAGATGCTCGAGCGCGCCGGAGGGCTGCTCGGCCAGGTCGGGCCGTACGTCCGGTCCTGCCACGAGCACTGGGACGGGAACGGCTACCCCGACAGGCTGGCCGGCGATCAGATCCCGCTCGTCGCGCGCATCGTCTGCGCCTGCGATGCCTGGAGCGCGATGACGACCGACCGCTCGTACCGCCGCGCGCTCCCGCGCGACGCGGCGCTCGCCGAGCTCCGTGAGTGCGCAGGGATGCAGTTCGATCCGCGGGTCGCCGACGCGCTGGTGGCCGTCCTCGCAGCCGAGCCCTCCTAGCGAGCCAGCAAGCCGAACACGTAGCCGGCGCCGATCGACGCGGCCGGGCCGAGCACCCAACCCTGGAGGATCGAGAAGAGGGTCGAAAGGTGCACGGTCTCGCGGCCGCGTGCGAATCCTGCACCGGCCATCGCCCCGACGAGTGCCTGGTTCATCGAGGTGAAGAAGCCGAAGGCGACGGCGACGAGGACGACCGCCGCCTGTACGAGCTGTGCCGCCGTCGCCATTGCGCGGTCGACCTCCACGATCTCGAAGGCCACGCGCCGCAGGAGCGGCTTGCCCCACGTCAGGATGCCGACCGCGATTCCGGCGCCGCCGAGGGCTCCGGCAGCGAGCGGGCTGAAGGTGGCGGTGCCCACGAGCGCGCCGCTCGCATTCGAGACGTCGTTCGCCCCCATCGCGAAGGCGGCGACCGCTCCCACGGCGACCAGGACCGCACCGATCCTCCCACCAAGTGGTAGGCGATCGAGGCCGAGGGTCAGGAGGAGCCCGAGTGCGACCGCCGCGACCGGGGCGGCCGCCCAGACGCCGACGAGATGCCCGATCGACCCCCACGTGACGCCGGTCCCCGTCGCCAGCGCGACGCCGACTACCGAGAAGACGAGGATCTGGATCGTCGAGGTGGGCATCCGAAACCGGTTGAAGAAGGTCGTCACGGCAAAGGCGACTCCGATCACGACGACCTGCTGCCTCACTGACAGCACGCCGTCCGTGAGGCCGGAGCCGACCCGCTTCTCGACGGCATGGCTCGCGAACGTCGCGCCGAGGAACGCCAGCGGGGCCATGAGAAGGAGCGCCTGCCACGCGCCGATCGCGCGCAGGGCGTGCGGCATTCCCATCACTGCGCCCGTGTAGTGGGCGCCGATGCTCCACGCGAAGCCGATCGCGAGGACGATGAGGAGTGCGGTCACATCTGCGCCGCGACGCGCTCGGCAGCCGCGGTCAGCTCTTCGTCGGGCACGTTCGGCAGCACGTCCTCCCAGACAGGGAGTGCCATCCCTGACGCCTCGAGCATGCCGAGCGGTCTCGGCACGAACCAGACGTGGAAGTGCGCCCCGCCGTCGCCCCAGCGATAGAGGTGGACGCGCGCGACGTTGCCGAGCGAGAGGATCCCACGCTCGACGCGTCCTGCGACCCGGCCGAAGTCGGCCGCGAGCTCCTCGGGAAGGTCCGCGAAGGAGTCGACGTGCACGCGGCTCGCGAGCCAGACCGTGCCTGGCAGGCTGCCCTGGACCGGCGGGTGCAGCGTCCAGTTGTCGTCGGACCAGACCGCCGGCGTGCTCTCACCGGTGCAGATGCCGCACGGCGGGCCTCCGGGCTCGCCCCGCCTCGGCGGCTCGGGGATCTGGCGCTCGCTCGGCTCCCGCGGCACGAGCGGATCGCGATAGGGCAGGGCCATGGTGCTCATCTAGGCTCCTTTCGGCTCGTCATGCCGTGCAGGACGACGCCCACGACGCGGGCCTTCGCCTCCTCCGCGGGCCATTCGTGGCGGCCACGCAGGTGGACGTACGGCCAGGCCGTCATGTTGAAGGCGATGTCGGCAGCGTGAACAACGTCGTCGGCCTCCGGAAGCGAGCCGTCCTGCCCGCCCTCGCGGAGGAACTGGATGAACGGATGCAGGTAGTCCGGCGGGACCCCGGGCGCGGTCTCCTGATGGAACGCCTCGTCGGTGGCGAGCATCAGCGGCAGATGGCGGTCGAGGAGGTCGCAGAGCGCCTCGAGACCGCGGGTCAGCCGCTCGAGGCCGGATCCCCCGGAGGTCAGGATCGGGTACATCGTCTGGCGGAAGTCCTCGGCGAGCTCTCCCACGAGCGCTCCGATCAGCACCTCCCGGGAGAGGCCCTGCCGCCACAGCGTCGAGCGGGCCCGGCCGCCGAGCTCGGCGACACGCTCCAACGTCAGCCCGGCGAAGCCGCGCTCCCGGAGGACGTCGATCGTCGCTCGGCGCAACTCCTCGTCGACCGCGGGTTGCTTCTCCGACGTTGCGTTCATGGAACATGAGTGTTGCAAATGTGCAACCGCGTCGTCAAGCAAGATACGCAGGGCTTGTCGGGATGGCGCGCGAAGCGGTACGGTCCCGGGCCATGGAGGCTCGCGAACACCGCGACCCCGACTACGACGACTGGTTCGACGAGCCGGAGCCACCGTCCGAGACGCAGAGCGGCGCCAACCGCGGCGTCTACCAAGACGTCGAGGAAGTCTGGATGCTGCCGGAGGACGAGGACGCGGGCGTACCCCGCCACCGCGAGATCCTCATCGCCGGACGGACGTTCACCTGGACGCAGGTCGCGATCGTCGCCCTCTCGCTCCTCGCCATCTTCTTCGCGATCCTCGCGGCCGCGGGTGTCTTCAACGGCGGCAAGGCCGCGGCGCCACCGGTGACGCCGAAGCCCGTCACGGTCACGGTGCAGCAGCCCTCGACGACCCCGGCCACGACGCCGACCGTGGAGGCGCCTGCGCAGACGCTCAAGCCGGGCGACACCGGATCGCAGGTGAAGATCCTCCAGCAGGCACTCGGGAAGCTCGGCTTCTCGGCCGGCAAGCCCGACGGCGACTACGGGCCGTCGACGCAGGCAGCGGTCGAGAGGTTCCAGGTCTCGAAGGGGCTCGCCGAGGACGGCATCGTCGGGCCGACGACGCTCAACGCGCTGCGCAAGGCGCTGTCGGGCTAGCCGGGCTCAGGCCTGGCTCAGCCCGTTTCGCTCCTGCGGGATGAGCAGCTCGAAGCGCGCCCCGCGCGGCCGCGGGTCGTAGAAGAGGTCTCCTCCGTGCGCTTGCGCGTAGGCGCGGGCGATCGCGAGGCCGAGGCCGTGGCCCGTCTCACCGCCGCCGTGGGCGAAACGGTCGAAGATCCGCCCCTCGAGCTCCTTCGGGACACCCGGGCCCGCATCCTCGACGGTGACACGGAGATGCCGATCCTGCTGATGGGCAACGATCCGGATCGGCGGCGAGCCGTAGCGGACCGCGTTCGTGACGAGGTTCGAGACGACCCGTTCGAGCACGAGCGGATCGACCACGGCGGCGAGGTCGTCCGGGATGTCGAGCTCGACCGCGTCCGACGCCGCGAGGGACCCCTGGACGACGTCCGCCAGGGCGGTCTTAACCACCACCGGGCGCGGCTCGACGCTGATGGCACGCGCGTCGAGACGCGACAGGTCGAGCAGCTCTTCGAGCAGCCGCCGGAGCCGCTCGCCCTGCTCGACGCCCACGCGGAGCAGTTCCTCTCGCAGGTCGTCGCCCAGGTCCCGGCCCCGCTCCGCGAGCGTCTTGAGGACGCCGTAGACCGATGTCGCCGGTGTGCGCAGCTCGTGCGAGGCGATGGCGACGAAGTTCAGCTTGAGCTGGTCGAGCTGGATCAAGTCCTCGTGCAGCTGCGCCCGCTCGATAGCGATCGCGACTCGCTCGGAGACGATCTGGAGCAGCTCGACCTCGTCCTGTGTGAACCGGCGCGGCGTGAGCGTCCCGACGTGGAGGACGCCCAGCGAGACGCCCCGGACGAGCAGCGGCACGCCTACCATCGTCTTGAGCCGCTTCTGGCGGAGGATCGGGTTGTAGACCGGGTACTCGTCCACGTCGATCACCATCGGCCGCGCCTCCTGGGCGACCCGGCCCGCGAAGCCTGAGCCGATGGGGATCCGGACGCCCACCTCCTCCTCGATCCCGAGCGCGGCCCGCGCCACGAGCTCGTTGGTCGCATCGTCGAGCAGCAGGACGGCGCAGGTATCGGTGCGCAGGATGTCCCGGATCCTCGGCAGGAGGACCTCGAGCAGGTCGTTCACGTCGAGGTGCGCGAGCGCGGCATCGGTCACGGCCTGCACGTGCTCGATGCGCTCGCGCGCCGCGCGCTCCGCCTCGAACAGGCGCGCGTGCTCGATTGCGAGCGCAGCCCGGTCGCCGACGAGCTGTAGCAGCTGTACCTCGTCCTCGTTGAAGGCGCGGTGGTGCAGCGAGCCGACGTGGAGGACGCCGCGCACCTCTCCCTCCACGACGAGCGGAACGCCCAGCATCGACTTGATTCCCTTCTCCCGCAGGATCGGGTTGAGGACGTGCCCGTGGTCGACGTCGTCGAGGATCACCGGGTGCTTCTCGGCGGCGATCCTGCCCGCGAAGCCCGCGCCGACCGGGACGCGAACGCCTTGCTCGACCTCCTCCTCGATGCCGAGCGCCGCCCGGGCGACGAGCTCGTTCGTGGCCTCGTCGAGCAGGAGGATCGCGCACGTGTCGACCTCGAGGATCTGGCGGGTGCGCTCGAGCAGCGCGCCGAGCAGCTCGTCCAGGCGCAGGTGCGCCAGCGCCGCATCCGTGACCGACTGCAACCGCCGTATGTGCTCCGCACTGGAGGCCTCCGGCCACACAGAGCACCTATGCCCGCTCAGGAGGGAAAGCTATGCGTGGCTGCGCGGCATGTAGCGCGCCACGAGCACGGCCGCGGCGAAGGCGAGGCCGGCCGCGACCTCGGCGAGCCAGACATCCCGCTGCTGGATGGCGGTGGCGTTGGTGGAGATCCTGCGCGCGAGAGGCTCGAGACAGAGCGCGGCCGCCGTGACGAGCGCCCCGGCGATCGCGCGCCGCGTTCGCCACCGCTGGCCGAACCAGCCGAACAGCGGACCGGTCACGATGCCTCCGACGAGAACGCCGCGCTCACTGACGAGGAAGCCGCGGATGGTCGCGACGGTCACGTGCGCGTGCTCGACGGGGCTGAGGGTCATCACTGCGTACCCGAGGAGAGCGGCGTACGTGCAGGCAAGACCGACGAGCGCCGCTCGGCGCGCGTCCCGCTGCGTCGCTCCGGCCACGAACGGCAGCACGAGCCACGGCGCGGAGAGGAGGCTGACGTCGCTCGACCAGCCGGCCGCCCAGGCGTGCCCGGAGCCCGTCAGGCTGCCGACGTACTGGTCGCCCGCGCCGAACGCGGCGGAGAGCACGAGTGCAACCGCGACCACCATCGCCGACGATGCTAGTCCGCGGTGCGGGCGAGCTCCTGCGCCGCGTCCTCGCTGAGCGCCCGCCCTTCGGCCCAGACACCGTCGAACCGCTCGCCGAGCCGTTCGCGCAGCGTCACCGTCGCGTTCTCGAGCTCGACGTAGTCGTCGGGGTCTGGAATCGAGTCGGTGTCGCGGAAGATCCTGTCGGCGCAGGCGACGAGCCGGCACGCGCGCTCGAAGTCGCCGTCGTGGAGCGCGAGCACACCGGCATCGAGGAAGACGTACGGCCGCATGTAGGCGTTCTCGTTGGCGAAGATCCACTCGCTCGCGGCTCTCAGGCGCCGGCGTGCCTCCGCGTCGTGGCCGCTGTGGAGCTCGACATAGAAGAGGTTGTGGTTCTCGCCCGCGACGTTGATCGCGTTGCCGAGCTGCTCGTTCAGCTCGATGCTGCGCAGGTAGAGGTCGCGCGCATCGTCGTAGCGAGCCTCCATGCGGGCCGCCGCGGCCTGCATGTGAAGCGGCATCCGGAGCGAGTTGGGGTCGTCGAGGCGAGCGGCGGCCTCGTAGCCGATGTCGGCCCAGCGGCGCACCTCGGCGAAGTCGCCGCGACGGAGCGCCACGCGCGCCATGTCGGCGCACGCCTCCGCGATCTCCGCCGGCGAGCGCATGAGCTCATAACGCTCCGTGAACGCCCGGTCGGCGGCCTCGAGGTCCCCCTGGCGGAAGGCGATCGTGCCCAGTCCCCTCAGGACTCCGGCATGGTCTCCCCCGCCTGACACGGCCGCGCGCTCGAGGAGCTCGCGGCCCTCGCTCATGTGGCCCCGCATCCACCAGAAGCTCCAGAGCGCCGCGCAGGTGTCGGCCGCCGTCGCCGGATCCTCGTCCAGAAGCCCCGCGACGAGGGCGTGCAGCTCGTCGTGCCGGTCCTCGAGCCGGGTCATGTACGCCTCCGTCTGTGCGTCGGCCTGCACGAGATGCGGACGCGCCTCGCGCAGGAGCGCGAGCAGCTCGTCGTCGGCCATGCAGCTACCGCCGGCTGCGGTCGATCAGTTCGATGCGGTAGCCGTCCGGATCCTGGACGAAGCAGATGAGCGAGCCGCCTTCGCTGACGCGATACGGCTCGCGTTCCGGCTCGATCCCTTGCTCCTTCAGCTCCGCGAGCGAGCGCTCGAGGTCGTCGACGCCCACCGCGACGTGGCCGTAGCCGGTGCCGAGGTCGTAGGTGCGGCCGTCGTGGTTGAACGTGAGCTCGAGCACCGACTTCTGGTCGTCGATGCCGTAGAAGTAGTTCGTCGCCTCGAGCTCGCCGTTCCGGACGATGTCCATGTCGCGCTCGAAGCGGAAGCCGAGGGCCTCGTAGAAGGCGCGGCTCTTCTGCGGATCCGTGATCCGGACCATCGTGTGCAGGAACTCAGCCATGCCGCGAATCTAGCTCTTCGGCGAGCAGTGCGCACAGGCGGTGCCGACCCGCTCGCCGTCCTCCGAGGTACCGAGCGATTATCGGCCGCTCCGCCCCCGCCGTTCGGCGTGCTCAAGTGCGCCTGATGGCTTGGCAGGCCCGGCTTGATCGCCGGGCCTGCCGTCCTACTGAGCGTCCGAGCGCGGGTTAACCGGTGCAGCCGGCGATGGTATTCGTCGGCTCACAGTTGTCCACCACGTTGCTCGCGACGATCGACTGCACGAGCTTCACGTTTCCGCCGTTGTTGAAGATCCCTCCGCCGTGGGCGGCGCTGTTGCCGACCACCTGGCTGTATCGCAGCGTGACCGACCCTCCGGGGAAAGGCATCGGGCCTGGCAAGGGCACGCCGTTGGCGATGCCGCCACCGTCCGCGCTCGCGCTGTTGTGATTCACCTGGCTGTACGAAATGGTCAGGACGGCCGGAGTGGTGCCGGGTGGGCCTTCGACGTTGAGGATCCCGCCGCCGGAGCCGGGGACGCCGCTCGCGGACGCGATGTTGCGATTCACCTCGGAACGGTAGATCGCCATCATGCCGTGATTGACGATTCCGGCTCCGATCCCATTGGGAGCCTTGTTCCGCTCCACCTCGCTGCGAGCGATCACGGCATCGCTGCCGTTGGCAATGCCGCCCGCGGCAATTGGAGGGCCCTCGCCTCCCGCTCCGGCCGTGCCGGTGTTTCCGTCGACCCGGCTGCGGAACACCAGGAGCTCGGCGGTCCCATTCGGACTGCCCTGGTTCCCGCTCGAGATGCCGCCACCGTTCAGCGACGTGTTGCCGTCGATCTCACTCCGGTACACCGCTGCGGTGCCGAGCAGATTCTGGATGCCGCCCCCTCCCGCGTGCGGGGCGAGATTGTGATCGACCTGGCTGCGACCGACGGTGAGCAAGGTCGTCCCGCCCGCTCCGACGTAATCGCCGCTGGCGATGCCGCCGCCGACAGACCCCTGCGCCTCGTTTCCATTCACGCGACTGTGGTAGACCCAAGCGGTTCCATCGACGTTCAAGATCCCGCCCCCACCGAGGCCGCCCATCGCGTTCGGATCCGGACTGGGGCCTTCGGTCTGCTGATTGCCGCTCACGGAGCTGTCGCGCACCGTGAGGCTCGCAATGCTGCTCGACGGATCGAGGGTCGGCGTGAGACTCGCGCTGGCGATGCCGCCCCCTGCCACTACGGCGGCGTTACGAGTCACGCGGGTGTCGTGCAAGCGCACCGTTCCGCCGAAGTTGGCAATCCCGCCGCCGATATCGGCTGAGCCGCGGACGATCGCCAGGTCGTCGAGGGACAAGCTCCCGCTCGGGCCGTCGACCTCGAAGACGCGAACCGAGTTGTTTCCGTCGATCGTCGCGTCATGACCGCTCACCTTTATCGAGCTCATGACCACAGGTAGCCCGTTCTCGCCGCTGTTGTCGACGCTCTTCAGGTCGTACTCGCAGCCTCGTGCGAGGTTGATCGTGGCGCCGCCAGCAGAGTTCGCCGTGTTGATCGCTGCCACCAAGGCGGACTGTCCGCCACATGGCACGTTGATACCGGTCTTGGCCGACGCCCCACCCACCAAAAGGAGGGCAAGGCCGAGGACACCGGCCACAACGGACGCGACCCGAGCCGTCCTGCTGGTCATCGGTCAAACCCCCAGGAAAGAACAAGACTCGCGCTCATTTTTCTCCCCTTCGTTCGTTTTGCTCACAGCACGCTCCAACGCGATGGGGCCGCACCCGTATCCCCAAGAGAACGCTAAATCCCTATCCGCCCACGGCGTCGAGCTAACCTAGAACGCGCGCGGCGCTCGTTGCCGTTGTCCCCCGAGGCGACAACACGAGACAGCGTGGCGATCCGTGCCACCACCGCCGTAGACCGGTGCTCGCTGCGCCGGACGCGCGCATGCGGTAGAACAACGGCCCTTGCGTGAGGCGACCGCACTCGCCATGTCTCTTCTCGCCGGCGCGATCATTGCCGTGACGCTTGCCGGGACGGTCGCTGCTGCGCCGAACCGCGTTCCACCAGCCGGGAAGAGATCCGCTCCGCAACTGACCCGCGAGCAGAGCCGAAGGGCGCTGAGGCGCGCCGAGCGCAGGGAGAAGGAGGATCTTCTGCGCTGCGTGCGCCTGAGCGTCACGCAGCGGGTCTCCTGCGAGAAGGCTGCCCGGGCCTTCTATCGCCGGACGGTGCGGCAGATCCGACGCCGGACCGCCAAGCCCCCCGTCCCGTTCCGGGCTTCTGCGCTGACACTCCGCGGGACCGCGCAGCAGGGCCACACGTTGACCGCGACGCGCGGCAGGTGGTCGAACCATCCGACGCGTTACCACTATCAGTGGCAGAGCTCGGCCGACTTTCGGTCCTGGTCGAACCTTTCCGCGGACCGCCGCCGCCACCGGCGCTACACGGTGCGAGCAGCCGACGTGGGCGACCACCTGCGGGTCATCGTCACCGCCTCGAATGCCGGCGGCTCGCAGAAGAGGGCAAGCTCCCCGACGAGGAAAGCGCTGCCTCTCCCGCCCGCCGAGCTCTCCCCGCCGACGATCTCGGGCAGCCCCCAGCAAGGCCAGACGTTGACGTCGTCTCCCGGGAGTTGGGCCCACGACCCGACGTTCTCGTACCAGTGGCAGACCTCTCCGGATGGCTCGACCTGGTCGGACACGGGGTCCGCCGCATCGACCCACACGCCGCAGGCGTTCGAGGTCGAGCGCTACCTGCGGGTGAAGGTGACGGCGTCGAACGCGGCCGGTTCGACCGCGGCAGTCTCGAGCCATACAGCGCTCGTCACGCCGGCCTCGACACGGGTGACGACCAGTCCGGCGCTCTCGCCGAGCTTCGATCCGTCCAACACGGATTACGTCACTCGCTGCGACGGCACGAGCTCGTTCCAGATCGAACTCCAGACCGCCCTCGGCTCCACGGTTTCCGTCGACCACAGGGCAAGCCAGCGCGGCTTCTTCTCCGACAGCGTGCCGCTGGGCTTCAACCAGGAGTTCTCGTTCACGCTCGCGAGCGGTGGCTCCAGCCGGACGTACTACGTTCGCTGCCTACCGTCCGACTTCCCGGCGTACACCTTCACGAAGTACTCGCAGCCGAGCGAGTTCGGCTACCTGACCACGCCCGTCTTCGGTCCGGGAGCGGAGCACTACGTGATCATGTTCGACAACCAGGGCGTGCCGATCTGGTGGGACGAGGACCTCGTCGACTATCCGGTCAACGCGACCCTGATGCCGGACGGAACGATCGCCTGGATGGGCTCGTCCGGCTTCGAGACGAGATACAGCTTCCACCGGCTCGACGGAACCGTGACCGGTCAAACCGGCACCGTCGGCCATGTCACCGACATTCACGAGCTCCAGCAGGACAGCGACGGCAACTACGACATGCTCGCCGCGCCGCTCGTCGATCACGTCGATCTCTCCAGCATCGGCGGGCCGTCGGATGCCGAGGTTCTCGACTGCATCGCGCAGATCGTCTCCCCCTCGGGCGCGCTCGTCTGGTCCTGGGACGCGGTGAACGAGATCCCGGTCGGCGAGTTCGACGGTCCGTCGCTTTCCGACTACCCGGGCAAGGTCACGGCGAGCGACGGCACCGTCTACTACGACATCTACCACTGCAACTCGATGGAGGTCACGCCGACGACGGTGCTGTTCTCCTTCCGCCACTTGTCCGCGATCTATCTGGTCGACCGTGCCACCAAGAACGTCATCTGGAAGCTGGGCGGTACGACGACTCCCGGGAGCCTGACGGTGATCGGTGATACGCACAGCATCCCCAGCGACGGCCAGCACGACGCCCGCATGACCTCCGGCGGCCTGCTGAGCTTCTTCGACGACGGCACCTTCTCGAACACCGGCCCGCCGCGCGGCGTCAGCTTCCAGATCGACGAGGCGGCGAAGACGGCGACCTACGTGAATCAGGTCGAGGATCCAACGGTGCCGTACTCGTTGTGCTGCGGTTCGACCCGAATCCTCGACTCCGGGAACTGGCTGGTCGGCTGGGGCTACTCGTCGACGATCGGCGAATATACGGCTCAGGGGGATCCGGTATTCCGGCTCGTCTGGTCGCCCAACGGCCTGTTCAGCTATCGGACCGTTCCGGTGCCGAACGGCGTCTACACGATGGCCGAGGTGCGCTCCGGCATGGACACGATGTACCCGCGCCCCTGACTAGTCGCCGAGATCCTCCTCCACGATCGCGTAGAGGACGGTGTCGACCCACTCGCCGTCCCTGAGATACGCCTTCCGCTTCCGGCCCTCCCGGACGAAGCCGGCGCGCTCGGCGTGCGCGCACGCGCGCTCGTTGAAGGCGTAGATCTCGAGCTCGAGCCGGTGGAAGCCCAGCTCCTCGAGCAGATGCCGCTGGAAGAGCCGCGCCGCCTCATCGGCGATCCTGCGGCCACGAAAACGAGGATGGACCGCGAGCCGCTCGAGCCGGGCGATCCGGCTGGGCCCGTTAGCGACGTGGAAGCCGAGCATGCCGGCAGGCTCGCCGTCCGCCTCGATCACGAAGCGGCCGAAGCTCCCCGGGTCCGCGAGCGAGCGCTCGACCTCGTCGAGCACCTCGTCTCGGGCCGTCGCGGTGCGCGGGCCGAGGAACTGCCGGACGTCGTCGTCAGCGAGCAGCTCGAGCAGGAAGTCCGCGTCAGGCGGCTTCGCGCGCCTCAGCTCGACTGGCACGCAGCGAGGCTAGTCGAACGGAACCGGTGGCAAGGGCGACGCCGACGAGGATCAGGACGAGGCTGGCGAAGGCAGTCAGCCCGAAGCTCTCGCCGAGGAAGATCGCGCCGTAGGCGAGCGCGATCGGCGGCACGAGATACGTCACCAGCGTCGCGTAGTTCGGGCCGGCGCGCTGGATGAGCGCGAAGAAGAGGAGGTACGCGACCGCCGTGCCGACGAAGCCGAGGACGAGGATCGCCACGATCGTCTCGCCGTGCCACGCCCCTGACGGCGCCTGGACGATCCCGGCGGGCAGCGCTGCGACCGTCGATACCGCAGTCGAGGCGAGCGCCACGACCAGCGGCGGCGTGCCGCGGAGGTGGCGGCCGGCCAGCAGCGTCCCGATCGCGTAGCAGAGCGCCATCGCGACGACGGCCAGCGCCGCGAGCAGCTTCCCCTGCGGCTGGGCGCCGACGAGCAGCGCGACGCCGACGAAGCCGATTCCCAGGCCGAGCAGCCGCAGGCCGCCGACCCGCGCCTCTCGGAAGAAGCCGAACGCGAGCAGCGCGTTGAAGATCGGAACGGCCCCCTGGATGATCGAGGCCAGCCCGGAGTCGATCCGCGTCTCTCCCCAGGAGAGGAGCCAGAACGGCACCGCAGTGTTCACGAGCCCGACCACGACGAGCCAGCGCCAAGCGCCGCGAATCTCGGCGAGCGTCTCCCGCGGGCCGAGCCGCACCAGCGCGATCGCGGCCAGCAACAGCGCTGCCGAGCCGACCCGGCCGAGGATCAGGGTCGCCGGCGCCAGCTGCCGGTCGGCGATCTTGATCAGCATGAACGACGCGCCCCAGATGAGCGCGAGCACCGTGAGGATGACTGCCGGCCGACGCATCTACCGTTGGAACGCAACGTAGCCGGGTCGCGTGAGATTCCGCCGCAGGGCGGGTTACACTGAATCACCTGACGGAGGTCGCCGCCCAGCCCCTTCACCGCTCCCTCGGTCTGACCGACTGGGAAGCGGGCCGTATCCGGGAGCTGCTCGGGCGCGACCCGAACCACTTCGAGCTCGCGGTCTTCTCGCTCCTCTGGTCCGAGCACTGCGGCTACAAGCACTCCGCCCCGCTCCTGAAGCGGCTGCCGTCCGCCGGCGAGCGCGTCCTCCAGGGACCGGGCGAGAACGCCGGGGTGCTCGACCTCGGCGACGGCACGGCAGTCGCCTTCAAGGTCGAGTCGCACAACCATCCGTCTGCGGTCGAGCCGTTTCAGGGCGCGGCGACGGGCATCGGCGGGATCCTCCGCGACGTGATCGCGATGGGAGCGCGGCCGGTCGCGCTGCTCGACGGGCTCTGGTTCGGGGAGCCTGATTTCCATTTCCAGCAGGCCGTCGCGGGGATCGGCCACTACGGCAACTGCGTCGGCGTGCCGACGGTCGGCGGGCAGACGGTCTTCGACGACGCCTACGCCTCGAACTGCCTCGTCAACGCCATGTGCGTGGGGCTGCTCGAGACCGGCCGGCTGCGCTCGGCGAAGGCGAGCGGGCCTGGACGGATCGTCGTTCTCTACGGCGCGACAACCGGTCGCGACGGCATCGGCGGCGCCTCGGTGCTCGCGAGCGCGGAGCTGAGCGAGGACGACGCCGACAAGCGCCCCTCCGTCCAGGTCGGCGATCCCTTCACGGGCAAGAAGCTGATCGAGGTCTCGCTCGAGCTCGTCGAGTCGGGCCTCGTCGAGTCGCTACAGGACTGCGGCGCGGCCGGGCTCGCCTCCGCCCTGTCGGAGATGGCCGACGACCGCGTGGGGATCGACGTCCACCTCGATCGCGTGCCGCTCCGCGAGGAGGACATGGAGGCGTGGGAGATCATGATCTCCGAGTCGCAGGAACGGATGGTGGCGGTCGTGCGGCCCGAGATGCTCGAGGCGGTGCGCGGCCTGTGCGCCCGCTGGGAGCTGCCGTGCACGGCAATCGGCGAGGTGACCGACTCGGGCACGCTCCGGGCGTTCCACGACGGCGACGTCGTCGGCGACATCGCCGGCGCGGCTGCTCACGGACGAGTGCCCGCGCTACGAGGTCGAGCAGCGGGCCGAGCCGCGGCCGGCCAGGTGGCTCGAACGGCCGGCGTTCGAGGTCCGCGAGGTGATCGAGCAGTACGACCACCTCGTCGGCTCGCGCACCGTCCGCCGGCCGGGGCTCGACGCCGCAGTCCTCAGGCTTCGGCCGTCGCTGCGTGGGCTCGCGGTCGCGCTGCAGGGGCCTGCGCCCGGCGAGACCGACGGCTTCCGCGCCGGCGTCCAGGCGACGCTCGGCGCCGCCCGCAACGTCGCGTGCGGCGGCGGTGAGCCGATCGGGCTCACCGACTGCCTCAACTTCGGCAACCCTGAGAAGCCGGCGATCGCGCACGAGCTCGCACAGGCCGTCGAGGGGATCGCGCAGGCGGCGGAGGCGCTCGGCATCCCGGTCGTCTCGGGCAACGTCTCGCTCTACAACGACGCCGACGGCACGTCGATCCCGCCGACGCCGGTCGTCGGCTGCGTCGGGCTCGTGCCGGACGTGCGGCGCGTGCCCGGCCGCTGGCAAAGCGGCGACGTCGTCCTCCTCGCATCCTCGCCCGAGGGCTCGCTCGCCGCGGAGGCGGCGCTGATCCGCTTCCTCTGGAAGGCGGCGCCCCATCTGAGCCTCTGCCACGACGTCGGTAGCGGGGGCATCGCAGCCGCCCTCGCCGAAGCGACGGCCTGGAGCGGCGGCCTCGAGGCGGAGGTGGAGCTCCCGGCCGATTACGACTCGCGGCGCGGCGCGGCGATCCTCGCCTGCCGTCCCGGGCGCATCAGGCGCCTCGGCTCGCGTGGCTTCGTCCAGATCGGAGTTGTTGCCTGATGTGCGGAGTCTTCGGTGTCTACGCACCCGACCGCGACGTCGCGCGGCTGACCTACTTCGGCCTCTTCGCGCTCCAGCATCGGGGCCAGGAGTCGGCAGGCATCGCCGTCTCCGAGCACGGGCGCCTGACCGCGTTGCGCGATCTCGGGCTCGTCGCCCAGGTCTTCGACGAGCAGAAGCTCGGCGGCCTGCGGGGACAGGTCGCGATCGGCCACACGCGCTACTCGACGACCGGCTCTTCGCAGTGGGCGAATGCGCAGCCGCTCGTCCAACACGGGCGAGCGCGGACCGTCGCGCTCGGCCACAACGGCAACCTGATCAACCTCGGAGAGCTGCGGGACGAGCTGCGCGAGGCCGGCGTTCCCCTCGGGACGACGTCCGACAGCGAGCTGATCGCCGCGCTGATCGCGAACGACGAGGCGCCGCTCGAGGAGGCCGTCGCGAATGCCATGCGCCGGCTCGAGGGCGCGTATTCCATCGTCGCGCTGTCCGAGGGACGGCTCGTCGCGTTCCGCGACCCGCACGGCTTCCGGCCGCTCGTGATCGGACGCATTCAGCCGGGCGGCGCCGAAGGCGCCGCGGTCTATCCGCCGGGCGCGGCCGGCTCTGCCGGCGGCGCTTCCAGCCACGACTTGGTCTTTGCCTCGGAGACGTGCGCGCTCGACCTCGTCGGCGCGGAGCTCGTCCGCGAGGTCGCTCCCGGTGAGCTCGTCGTGGCGGATGCCGACGGCCTTCACGCCACGCAGGTGCTCGAGCGGGCCGACGGAGGAGCGCTCTGCATCTGGGAGTTCTTCTACCTCGCCCGTCCGGACAGCCGACTCGAAGGAATCGAGGTGCACAACGCCCGCGTGCGCATGGGCGAGCGGCTCGCGCAGGAGGCGCCGGTCGACGCCGACCTCGTCCTGCCGATCCCCGACTCGGGCACGCCGGCCGCGATCGGTTTCGCGCGGGCGCTCGGGCTGCCGTTCAGCGAGGGACTGATCAAGAATCGGTACGTCCAGCGCACCTTCATCCAGCCCGACCAGGAGCTTCGCCGCCAGGGGATCAAGCTCAAGTACCACCCCGTCGCGGAGGTCGCGGGAAAGCGGGTGGTCGCCGTGGACGACTCGATCGTCCGCGGCAACACCACCCGCGAGATCGTCCGGATGCTGTTCGACGCGGGTGCCGCCGAGGTGCATCTCCGCATCTCGTCGCCGCCGGTGATCGGCCAGTGCTTCTACGGCATCGACCTTGCCGACCCGGCGGAGATGATCGCCTCCACGCGGAGCGTCGAGGAGGTGCGCGAGCACGTCGGCGCCACCTCCCTCGCCTACCTCTCCCACGACGGGCTCGTCGAGGCGACCCGCCGTCCGGCCTCGGCCCTCTGCCGCGCCTGCCTCACCGGCGAGTACCCAACCGAGGTGCCTGCGGAGGCGGCGAAGCTCAGGTTCGAGCCTGCGCGTGCTTGACGAGTTGCTGGCGAGGGCCCGGCAGGACGAGAACGTCATCGGAGTCGTCCACTCGGGCTCGCGAGGCCGCGACGCGTACGTCACGAGCAAGAGCGACTGGGACGCGTTCGTCATCGTCCGCGAGGAACGCGGCGACTACGAGTACGAGCGTGGTTCCGACCTCGAGCTGTCCGAGGTGACGCTCGCACAGCTTGCCGACCTTCCGGACTGGGCTCGACCGGCATTCCTGAGTGTCACCCCGCAGCTCGACAAGACCGGAGAGGTGGCGGCCGCGCTGCGCCAGGCGCTGAACGTCGACTCTGCGACGGCCGCCCGGCCGCTCGACGCCTACGTCAACTCCTATTACCGCTCCGCGAAGAACGCGCGCGTCGGGCTGGAGCTCGCGTCGCTCCTGGACGCGCAGGAGTCGATCCCTTGGTACCTCCAGTTCGTCTTCGGCGTGCACGGCCGCGTGAGGCCGTACAACAAGTGGCTCGAGTGGGAGCTACGCGAGCATCCGCTCCCGGTCGAGATCGATCTCGCTCGCCTCGAGCGCATCGCGCGGACCGGAGCGCTCGAGGAGCAGCAGGCGCTCTTCCGCGAGACCGAGGCTGTGGCGCGCCAGCTCGGTCATGACGCGACGATCGACGGCTGGGAGCCCGACGTCGCCTGGCTCCGCGGCTGAAGCAAGGGCAGGCCGGCCCCCGCCACCTAACCGCCAGCCGGTAACAGGTACCGTCACAAGACAGTAACGGCTGGTGCGCGGGTGGCTCAATGACGCGCTCGTCGCCGTTACAAAGACGTGCAGTACCTGTTACCGGCCCTGGGCCGAGCATGACGTGGAGGTATCGAGCCCGCGCCGGGCATGGCGCGGCGAGGCTTAGCTCCCCGGCAGGGGCTGCCAGAGCTCGAAGCGGTTCCCTTCCGGGTCTGCGCCCCAGCCGAAGCGTCCGTTCTCGTGCTCCGCGGGCCCTTCGGCGGCGACGCCCGCGGCTCGCAACTGCGCGAGCATCGCGTCGAGGTCGTCGACGCGGTAGTTGACCATCGCCTGCTGGTCGCGGCGGCCGAGGTACTCGGTGTCCGACGGGAACGCGGCCCAGACGGATGTCTCGCCTCCCGACGCGCGGAGCACGGCGCCGTGCCAGGCCTCGACGTCGAGGCCGAGGTGCTCGGCGTACCACGCCGCGAGCGCCGCCGGATCGCGTGAGCGCAGGAAGACACCGCCGATCCCGGTCACGCGCTCCACCGCCGCTAACCCTACGCCGCGTTGGCACCATGGGCGCCCATGCAGCTGTTCCACTATCACCTCGTCACGAGCCGCGTCCGCGAGGTCGAGGCTCGGTACATCGGGAAGCTCGCGTTCGACCTCGTCGCGCGCCACGGCCGCATCGGCGAGGAGCTCACCTCGTACGAGCCGGGGATCGCATGGAACGAGCTCGACGCGATGGGCTTCAAGCTCCGGCTGACGGAGCTCGAGAAGGGCGCCGTGAACGTCGTCGTCCAGCCGGGGCAGTGGCCGACGCCGCGCGTGGACCATCTCGGGTTCGTGCTCGACGAGGACGAGTTCGAGACGGCGCTGGCACGCGCGGAGCAAAACGACCTGCGGGTGCAGGAGCATGGCGGGCGGCGCACGTTCGTCTCCACCAACGCCGGCTACCGCCTCGAGCTCCACCCGCCGCGCGAGTGGATCGACGAGCTCATCTCGCAGGGCGACGAGCTCCGGCTCTCGGAGCTGCACCTGAAGGCGGACGATCCGGCCGGCAAGGCGAAAGCGCTGGCGCAGATCCTCGACGTCGAGCACGACGGCGACAGCGTCGAGGTCGGCGAGACCGTCGTCCGTTTCGTCCGCGGCGGCCCACAGGGCCGGCCGGAGCTCCTCGGCGAGCTGTTCGTCTAGCCTCCGGCCGCCATAGACTCGGCGCGTGGCGGAGGAAGGATCGACGTACGACGCGGCCGGCGTCTCGCTCGCCACGGCCGGCGCAGTCGTCGAGCGGCTGCGGGCGGCGGTGGCCTCAACGGGCGCGGAGGGCTTCGGCGCCTTTGCGGCTCTGCACCCGCTCGACGAGCGGAGGCTGCTCGCCGCTTCCACCGACTCGATCGGCACGAAGCCGATGGTCGCGCGCCCGCGCGGCCTGCTCCGCAACTGTGGCGCCGACATGGCCGCGCACTGCATCAACGACGTGATCACCTGCGGTGCCGATCCGCTCGTTCTCCTCGACTACGTCGCGGCCGCCCGCGTCGAGCTCGAGCAGGTCGCGGAGCTGGTCGAGGGCGCCGCGGAGGTGTGCCGGACGGCGGGCGTCGCGCTGATCGGCGGCGAGACGGCCGAGATGCCGGACGTGTACCGCGAGGGAGAGCTCGACTTCGCCGCCACGTGCGTCGGCGTCGTCGACCGCGACGCGCTGATCGACGGGTCCGGCGTCGAAGCGGGCGATGTCGTGCTCGGCTTCCCGTCGGCGGGCGTGCACGCGAACGGCTTCTCCCTCGTCCGCACGGTGCTCGAGGAGGAGGACTACGACGGCCCCGACCTGCTCGCTCCGACGAGGCTCTACCTGGAGGTCGCGCGGAGGCTGCGCGGCCGGGCGCTCGCGTTCGCGCACGTCACGGGCGGCGGCATCCTCGGCAACCTCGAACGCGTCCTGCCCGCCGGCCGCAGCGCCGAGATCGACTGGGATGCGTGGGAGCGCCCGCTCGTCTTCCGCTGGCTCGCCCGCCACGTCGACGAGGAGGAGCTGCGCCGCGTCTTCAACCTCGGCATCGGGTGGTGCGCAGTAGTGAGGGAGGCCGAGCCCGGCGAGCGCGTGATCGGGCGGATCGCGTGATCGGCGTGCTCGTCAGCGGCGAGGGGACGAACCTGCAGGCGCTGCTCGACGCGGGGCTGCCCGTCGCCGCCGTCGCAAGCAATCGCAGCGACGCCCCTGCGCTCGACCGCGCGTCGTGCGCGACCGCGGCATTCGAGCTCGACGACTTCCCCCACCGCGCAGCTCGCGACATGGCCATGGCGGACTGGCTCGAGCAACAAGGCGTGCGCCTCGTCGTCCTCGCCGGCTACATGCACCTGCTCACGCCAAGCTTCCTTGATCGTTTCCCGGGCGCCGTGGTCAACGTCCACCCCTCGCTCTTGCCGGCGTTCCCCGGCGCGCATGCGGTGGAGGAGCAGCTCGAGGCGGGAGTCGCCGAGTCGGGAGCGACGGTGCACCTCGTCGACGAGGGCGTCGACAGCGGACGCGTGCTGGCGCAGGAACGCGTCCCGGTCCGGGCGGGCGACACGCCCGAGACGCTGCACGAGCGGATCAAGTCGATCGAGCATCGCCTGCTGCCCGAGGTGGTGAGGGAACTCCTGGGGTCACCGGCTGCTCGCTGGCAAGCGGGACGAGCGAGCGAGGCGGGGACAGTACAAGAGGTACGGCCACGCCGAGCGAGCGAACTACCGCGCAGCCAGCGGGCGGAGCGGGCCGCGGAGGCCGGCTCCGCCGGCCGGGAGCGGCCCGCGTCCGGTGGCTCCAGGCGCGCGCTGATCTCCGTGTACGACAAGTCGGGCCTGGACGCCTTCGCGCGCGACCTCGTCGCGCTCGGCTGGCGGCTCGTCGCGAGCGGGAACACGGCGGCGGCCCTCGAGGCGATCGGTTTGCCGGTGGAGCAGGTCGAGGGGGTGACGGCCTCACCGGAGATGCTCGGCGGACGCGTGAAGACGCTCCATCCACGGATCCACGCGGGCATCCTCGCCCGGCGCGACGACGAGGGAGACACGGCAACGCTCGCCGAGCACGAGATCGAGCCGTTCGACCTCGTCTGCGTCAACCTCTACCCCTTTGCCAGCGCCGTCGCGCGGCCCGATGCCGCCGAGCGCGAGGCGATCGAGATGATCGACATCGGCGGTCCCTCGCTCTTGCGTGGCGCGGCGAAGAACTTCGCCCACGTCGCGGCGGTGTCCAGCCCAGCTCAGTACGGGCCGATCGTCGCCGAGCTCCGGCGCGACGGCGAGCTCTCCCTCGAGACGCGCCGGCGGCTCGCGGCCGAGGCGTTTGCCACGACCGCGGCTTACGAAGCCGCGATCTCGAGATGGTTCAACGCGCCACAGACGTTTCCCGACACGCTCGTGCTGCCGCTGCAGAAGGAGCTCGAGCTCGCCTACGGCGAGAACCCGCACCAGCGCGGCGCCTTCTACGCCGAGCACGCCGTGCGCTCGCACCTGCTCTCGCGGGTAGAGCAGCTGCACGGGAAGGAGCTCTCCTTCAACAACCTCAACGACCTCGACGCTGCACGCGCGCTGATGCGCGAGTTCGCTTTACCGGCCTGCGTCATCGTCAAGCACGCGAACCCCTGCGGCGTCGCCGTCGGCGCCAACGTCGAGGAGGCGTACGACAAGGCGCTCGCCTGCGATCCCACCTCCGCCTACGGCGGCGTCGTGGTCTTCAACCGCCGGGTCGAGGAGCTCCTGGGAGCCAAGCTGGCGGAGCAGTTCGTCGAGGTGCTCTTCTCACCCGGCTACGACGACGCGGCCCTGGCCGCCCTCCGGCGAAAGCAGAACACGCGCATCCTCCTCGACCGCGAGCGCCGCCGCGCCGACCCCGAGGCCCGCAGCTACAAGCGCGTCCACGGCGGCATGCTCGTCCAGGACCCCGACCCCGAGCTCGAGGATCGCGAGAGCTGGCAAGTCGTGTGCGGGACGGTCGGGGAGTGGGACGACCTCGTCTTCGCCTGGCGCGTCTGCAAGCACGTCATGTCGAACGCGATCGTGCTCGCGAAGGGGCTCGCGACTATCGGGATCGGCGCCGGTCAGATGAGCCGAGTCGACGCGGTGCGGATCGCGGTCGAGAAGGCGGCGGAGTTCGGCCACGACGTCACCGGCTCCGCGCTCGCCTCCGACGCGTTCTTTCCCTTCCCCGACGGCCCGCAGATCGCTCTCGCCGCAGGCACGACGGCGATCGTGCAGCCGGGCGGCTCACGCCGGGACGAGGACGTCGTCGCGGCAGTGGAGCAGGCCGGGGCGGCGATGGTCTTCACCGGCCGGCGGCATTTCCGGCACTAACGGCGGCAGCCGGGGAGGTTATGCCCGCGGCGCCAGGATGGTGATGTGCCTTGTCATCAGGCCGGCGGGGGCGGTACCGCCCGCACGGACCGACACCGTGAGCTCGAGGCGCAGACGCTTGCGTGCGAGGAGCTGCTTCAGCACGGCTCGCTTGAGCTGCACACGCACGGGCTGGCGGTGCTTCGGGAGCACCGAGAAGGGCTTGAATCCCGCGGTCTTGTTGCCGAGCTCGAGCAGGGCCTGGCCGTTGCAGCGCTTGAGCACGTTGCCCGCGCAGGCGAAGGTCAACGAGAGCATGCCCTTGCTGTTGGGCCTCAGGGACTTCGCCACCTTCACCGTGACCTTCATGGGCCGCTCGAGTGGCGTCTTGAACGTCAGGTCGTTGCTCACGGCCGCCCCGGAGTCGGTGGTGTGCGCGGCGTGCAGGCGGTAGTGGTAGCGAGTGTCCGGGGTCAGATTCTTCAGGACGAACGTCGCGGTTTGGGCGGGGCCGGCGGGAATCGTCTGGGCCTTCGAGATCCGGCCGTAGGACGAGGTCGTTCCGTACTCGACCCAGACCTTGGTCTGGGCACCGTTTGGATCGACGGTGAAGACGATCTGCACGCTCGTCGGCCCGAGCACGGTGGTGTCGTACGTGGACAGCTTCGGTGAGGTGAAGCCCCCCGGCGGCGGCGGGATCGGGTTTCCCACGGTGATCACCCTCGTCGCCGGCACGCTCGAAGCCCCCTGGTTGTCGGTCACCGTCAGGCTGGCCGCGCAGTTGCAGGTGGCCCCATACGTGTGCGGGATCGCGCTCGGCACCGGGCCGGTGCCGCTGGTCGAGGTCCCGTCTCCGAACGCGAGCACCCAGGACGCGATCGAGCCGTCCGAGTCGGCGCTGCCCGCACCATTGAACGTGACCGGGAGCGGCAGTTGACCGCTGGTCTTGTCCGCCGTCAGCACCGCCGTCGGCGGCGCGTTCGTCGTGAACGTCACATCCTTGCCGTACCCCGTCGAGCCGTCGGCGTGCCTCGCGGCGACCTGGTAGTGATAGGTCGTCCCGGGCGCGAGGCCAGTCAGAGAGAAGCTCAGTGTCTGGGGGCTGTTCCCCGCCGCCAGGGGTTGTGTCGCCGTCTGGCTCCCGTAGAGGTCGGTTGGTCCGTACTGGACGTAGACGTCGGTCGCCGCGTTGTTGGGGTTGACGGTCGCAGCGACGGTGGCGTGGTTCGTTCCGATCGACGAGGCGCCGCCGGTCGTCGACGAGGGCGGGTTCAGCCCGTCGTCGTCGAAGATGTGCGCGAGGCCGTGCCCCCAGCGGATGGTGGCGTTGGTGGGGCTTGCGAGGTTGACGAGGAACCACCTGTCGAGGTCCTTGGTCGGGTCCGACTGGTTCTCGGGAATCGTGTTCGGAATCTCCTGAACCGTGATCTGAGCGCTCGTGGCGCCCTTCGGAATGGTCAGCGTGCCGGCCGAGGGGATGTAGTCCTGTCCCTTGACGACGAGAATCCCCGTGGAGAGCGAACGGCCGTCGCCGGTCGAGTACTGCACGGTCGTGTCCGCGCCGCTCGCCGTTTCGGCGCCGGTGGGACTGACTGCGTTCTTGCCGATGCAGTCGGCTGTCTGCGTGTCGTTCGGGCTCATTTTGGTCGGATCGCAGAGGTAGACGTTGAGCTGGAACCGGCGCGGCTGCGAGGCGATCTCGTCGGCGGCGACCGACCCGGCCGGGCTGACGCCCACCAGCGTGTTGCCGCTGACCGACTCGTAGCTGTAGGTCGTCACCGAGCTCGTGCCGGGGCTGGTGACGACGAAAGTGTCGCCGAGGGTGTTCGGGAACCCGCTCGCGTCCTTGAGCTGGAGGTTCCCCTTGTTGGACCACTGTTGGGCGCCGTCGACCTGCGAGCCCTGGTTCAGCTCGGTCACGCCGTTGTCCTGGATCATCAGCACGGGTTGCAAGTCGTCGTTGACGATCGTCCCGGTCGCACTGCCGTCGGCGATCGTCGCCCCGAGCGGGTTCGAGAGGTTGAGCATGAAGGTCTCGTTGCTCTCGTAGAGCGTGTCGCCGCTAACGGCGACCGTGACCTGGCAGGCCGCGTTGGTCGTCCTGCAGTCGGTGCCGGCCGGGATGGCGAGCGTCCCGCTCTTGAGGGTGTAGTCCGAGCCGGCCGTGGCGCTCCCGTCGACCGTCTGGTAGGCGACGCTGACGTCGTGGGTGCTGATCGCCGAGAGCGTCACCTGGAAGACGAAGCTGGTGGTGCCGGAGTTGCCCTCGCTCTGGCTGACATCCGCCACACTGATCGCCGGCTGCGGGTTGACCGTGATCGTGAACGGCGCCGAGTTCCTCGACGCGTTGCTGCTGTCCGTGACGGTGAGGACGGCGTTGTACGTACCGGCTGCGCTGTAGGTATGGGTAATCGAGCTCGGCACCGCGCCGGTGCCGGTCGCCGGCGAGCTCAGGTCGCCGTAGTCGAGCGACCAGGATTTGAGCGGGATACCGTCGGGGTCGTTGCTCAACGAGCCGTCGAACGTGACGTCGAGCGGCACCGTGCCGGAGGAAGGTGAGCCGGACAGGGAGGCGACCGGTGCCTGGTTGGTGGTCACGTGAATCGCAAGCGTCTTGGCGGCGCTCTGGGCGCCCTGGTTGTCGGTCACGGTCAGGCTCGCCGTGCAGGAGCAGGCGTTCGCGTATGTGTGGGGAATCGAGCTGGGAACCGCACCGGTGCCGTTGGTCGAGCCTCCGTCTCCGAACGCGAGCGTCCAGGAGGCGATCGTTCCGTCGGAGTCGGAGCTCCCCGAGCCGTTGAACGTCACCGCGAGCGGCGTCGGGCCGCTGGTCTTGTCCGCCGTCAGGGCCGCCGTCGGAGGGTTGTTGGCGCTCACGCCGACGGAGTCCGTGTCCGTAGCTCCGTTGTCGTCCTTGACGGTCAGCACAGCCGTCCAGGTTCCGGCGGCATAGGTGTGCGGGAGGCTCGACGGCGGGACGCCGTTGCCGCCGGCCACCGTGGTGCCGTCGCCGAAGTCGAGTGTCCAGGACGCGATGCTGCCGTCGGAGTCGGAGCTCGCCGAACCGTTGAAGGTCACACCGAGCGGCGCCTTGCCCGTCGCCGGCGTCGGCGTCGAGGTCAGCACGGCCGTAGGCGCAACGTTCGCCTTCGGAGTCACGGCGACCGTCGCCTGACCGGTCGCGCCCGAGTCGTCGGTGACCGTGAGCGTCGCCGTAAAGCTCCCCGCGCTCATGTACGTGTGGCTTCTGCTCGAGGGCGGGGCGCCGGTTCCGGTCGCGTCCGCGGTGCCGTCGCCGAACTGGAGTTTCCAGGACGCGATGCTCCCGTCGGAGTCGGTGCTTCCCGAGCCGTTGAAGGTGACACCAAGCGGCGCCTTGCCCGTCGCCGGCGTCGGCGTCGAAGTCAGCGAGGCCGTGGGCGCGACGTTCGCCTTCGGAGTCACGGCGACCGTCGCCTGACCGGTCGCGCCCGAGTCGTCGGTGACCGTCAGCGTCGCCGTAAAGCTCCCCGCGCTGCTGTACGTGTGGCTTCGGCTGGCGGGAGGGGCGCCGGTCCCGGTCGCGTCAGCGGTACCGTCGCCGAACTGGAGTTTCCAGGACGCGATGCTGCCGTCGGAGTCGGTGCTTCCCGAGCCGTTGAAGGTCACACCGAGCGGCGCCTTGCCCGTGGCCGGCGTCGGCGTCGAGGTCAGCACGGCCGTGGGCGCCACGTTCGCGTTCGACGTGACGGCGACCGAATCGGTACCGGTCGCGCCCTGGTCGTCGGTGACCGTGAGCGTTGCCGTGAAGCTTCCCGCGCTGTAGGTGTGGCTTCTGCTGGAGGGCGGGGCGCCGGTTCCCGTGGCGTCCGCAGTACCGTCGCCGAACTGGAGCCTCCAGGACGCGATGCTCCCGTCGGAGTCGGAGCTCCCCGAGCCGTTGAAGGTCACACCGAGCGGCGCCTTGCCCGTGGCCGGCGTCGGCGTCGTGGTCAGCGAGGCCGTGGGCGCGACGTTCGTCGCCGTGACGGCGACCGAAGCGCTATCGGAGGCCCCCAGGTCGTCGGTGACCGTCAGCGTCGCCGTGTAGTTGCCCGGGTCGCTGTACGTGTGGTCCAGGTTCGACGGCAGAACGAGTGCCCCCGTGTCGTCCGGGGTGCCGTCGCCGTAACTCAGAGTCCAGGAGACGATGGTCCCGTCGGAGTCGGAGCTCCCCGTGCCGTCGAATGTGATCGTGAGCGGGGCCTTGCCCGTTGCCGGCGTCGGGGTCGACGTCAGCACGGCGGTGGGACCGCCCGCAGCCGACGACAACGCGGGGACGAGCAGCGCCGCGACAGCTGCCGCGGCGGCGACGGCCACGAGCAGCACCTTCCTAGGCGGGAAGCGCCCCGGCGAGCTTCCCTTACGAGTGCCCAACTACTCCCCCTTCTCGACTACCGCCGCCTCGCCCAGTACGGCCTGCGGAGTATAGGAGAGAAATCCCGAATTTACGAGTTTCAGACCGGGTTTTTGGGCCGGTCTAGCGCGCTACGGGCCGCCGAGGTCGGCGGTCCAGTGGTAGGCGCTCTCGCCGACCCCGATCTGCGTGAAGAGCGTGCTCGTCAGGAGCTGCCAGTGCTCCGGGCTCCCCTTGAACAGGTTGAACGCCGTCTGCGCCGAGGCGTGCGCACTGTCCACGAGCGTCACCTCTCCTTGCCACGTGGCGCTGTAGCCGGCGTCGGCGATGCGCTGCCACGGAGTGCTGCCGTTACAGCCGGGCTGGTGCGTGAGCCCCATGTAACCGAAGGTCACGTCCTGCCAGTACGAGTGGCTGTCGGCGGCAAGGCTCAGGCTCGAGTTGAGGGCGAGGGGCTGCAGGCCGAGCGACTGCCGGGCCTGGTTGACGAGGCCCACGAACGCCTGCTCGTCGCTCGAGACCCCCGGGTAGACCGGCCAGAGATAGGTGTACGGCGAGTGCACGCAGTTCGTGCTGCTCGGAGGCAGCGTCGGGTTCGAGGGCGGAGGAGGCGGAGGCGGCGGAGGGGGAGGAGGCGGCGGAGGCGGTGTCGGAGTGGTCGAGGTCGTGGTCGTCGACGTCGTGGTCGTGGTCGTCGTCGTCGTGGAGGACGTGGTCGTCGTCGAGGGCGTCGACGTCGAGGTGCTCGCGGACGACGCGGGAACGATCTCCCACGAGTAGCTCAGCCAGCGTGCCTGCTGACGGTGAGCGCGCACGACGAGAAGGAATGTGTAGCGCCCCCGAGCGAGGTGCTTCCAGGTTGCGAGCAAGTGGCAGCGACTGAACCTTCGGGTCGCAACCCTCGGCCGCTCACGTGCGGAGGCACCCGAGAGCGGGCGCCAGCGGAGGCGGCAGACCGTGCGGGCAGTCCGGCCGCCTGTCTCCCACTTGAAGACAGCGGTCGTGTCGGAGGTCTTCGTCTGCGGCGTGACCGTCAACCTCGCGCGGGGCTGCGCAGCCGTCGCCGCGCCCACCAGCAGGAGTACTGCGCTGGCGGCGGCGACTGCAAGAACGGGCAGGCTCCGGCGCAAGACTGCGGGACCCTAAACCGGTTTGAAGCGGATTGCCACGGGAACCGGCCGACCTCCTCGTGAGCTGCGGCTGGCCTTGGCGAAATGCGCCCGCACGATCAGTGACGCGGGCTGCGCACGGCGAAGATTGCACCGGACGATCGAGCCGGTACCTCCCGGACGTGACCCTCGCGACCAGAGACGTGGTCCCACGCACCCGCTTGCTCGAGCGCCGGGCGTCGCCGGCGGACCGAAGGCTGAGCGAGCACGGCCTGCGCCTTCGGCGAGTGGAGCGTCGCGACCACACGGCCGCGCTCCACCGCCAGCGGGAGGCGCCACTGCACCCGCAATGCACGCCGGCTGACGCGGGCTCCCACCGCGGGCCGCGCTTTGCTCGTGGTCGACCGGGCGCTGCGGCCGCGCTTGGCAGTCGTCAGCGTCCGAGAAGCGCGCCTGGGGTGGAACTCCGCCCCGAGCGCGGTGAGCGTGCCGACCGCGTCGACGCGGCCGCCTGCAATGCCCGCCACGCGGTGGGCGGTGGAGACGATCGCGCGCTCGATCTCATCCGCAGACGAGGTGGGCGAGTACGAGAGAGCGAGGCCGGCCAGCCCCGCCACGACGGGCGCGCTAGCCGACGTGCCGCAGAACCGACCGAACTCCCCGTCCCGGAACGTCGTCATGTCGCAGCCGGGCGCGGCGACGGCGACCCAGCTTCCGCGGTTCGACCACGGGTAGAGCTGATCCCCGGTCTCCGTCCCTCCCACGCTCAGGACTCCGGGGTCGGCGGCAGGGTAGAAGGGCTGGGAATTCGCGTTGTTGCCGGCGGCGGCGACGACGACGACGCCCTTGCTCTGGGCGTAGCGGACGGCAGAGGCGACCGCGTCGCTCTGTGCCCCGCCGAGGCTCATGCTGATGATCGCCGCGCCGTGGTCGGTCGCCCACGTGATGCCGGAAGCGACCTCGAGCCCGGTTGCCGACCCGTTGGCGCCGACGACCTTCACAGGCATGATCGAGCAGCGAGGACAGACGCCGCTGATGCCGACTCCGTTGTCGGCGCGCGCCCCGACGATTCCCGCGGTCCTCGTTCCGTGACCGTTGTCGTCGCTCGGATCGTCGTCCCAGTTGACGACGTCGAAGCCGGGAACGAGCGCCTGCCGCAGGTCGGGTTGCGAGAGGTCGACGCCCGTGTCCAGCATGGCGATCACGACGCGCGGCGAGCCCATCGTCACCTTCCACGCCGCCGGGGCGCCGATGAGCGCCGCGCCCCACTGGTTGCGCCAGAGCGGATCGTTCGGAATCGCCTGCGCCACAGTGGCCGTCGCAACCCGCATCACGACGTGGTTGCGCTCGACGAAACGCACGCCGCGGATCTGCGCGAGACGACGACGGACGGCCGGGGCATCCCGGCGCGGCACGCGGACGGCGAGCAGGTTCGGCCCTCGAAGCACGTGCACGGACCGACCCACGAGGGTCTGGATCCTGCGTACGACCGCGCGATTCTCCCGTGGACGATCGGTTGCCACGACGAGCCTCGCGTAACCGTCGGCGGCGCGATCGGGCCCGAGCACAGCAGGCAGGGCTACAGCCGCCGAGACGGCGAAGATCCCCAGCAGAAGGGCGAGGGGCGACAGGCGGCGACAGGCTTGGGGCGGCTGCGGCACGGCATATAGGTCGGCTCCGCCGCGCGGTCGCTTTAGTTAGTGGCCGGGCGAACTAATCACTCGTACCAGGGATACCCATTTGGGTAGTCCTGCGGATACTTGGACTGAAGAGAAGGAACGGCGCCCTGCGGAGGTAGCCATCGCCACGCCAGAAAAGCGGCCCAACCGGAAGGTTTCCGGGGAGGTCGTGATCCTCGACGAGCATCCGATCTGGGTCGACGCGCTCGAGAGCATCCTCTCGGAGGCCGGCGTCCGCGTGATCGGCAAGACGACCTCTGCCGAGAAGGCTCTCGAGCTCGTCTCCTCGAAGCAGCCGGACGCACTGATCGCGCCGCTCGTCCTCGGCAACTCGGAGATGGAGGCCCTCGAGCTCCTCGGGCGGGCGCGCGAGCGCCGGCCGGGCCTGCGCCTCGTGGCCTTCGCTACCCACGACGACGGCTACAACCTGAGCGCGGCGACGAGCGCGCGGGCCGAGGCCTATTTGGCCAAGACCGCTTCCGCGGCGAAGGTGGTCGAGACGGTCCGGGCCTGTCTCGCCGGCGATAGCCGCCCGGCGATCCACAACGAGGTGGCGACGCCGGCCCTGACGCAGCGGGAGCTGGAGATCGTCAGCCTCGCCGCCCGCGGGTACACGAACGCGCAGATCGCCCAGCGGCTCTGGGTGACGCGCTGGACCGTCAAGTACCACCTGGCGAACGCGTACAAGAAGCTCGGCGTCACGAACCGCACGCAGGCTGCGCGCCGCCTCTTCGAGCGCCGCCTCTCCGGGCACGCGCCCTGCTCGGCCGCCTAGTGAGAGAACGCCCGCACGGTCAGCGAGACCGGGCTGAGGCGGCGAACCTTGCAGGAGATCTCGAGCCGGTACTTGCCACTCGAGACCCGCGCGACCAGCGAGGCTGCGCTGGGCCGGGGTGTGCCCGATAGCCAGATCGCATCGGGCGACTGGAGGCTGAGCGAGCAGGCACGCGCCTGCGGCGAGCGGAGCGTGGCGGCCACGCGCTTGCCCTGAACCGACAGGCCGAGGTGCCACTCACCCCGCAGGAGGCGCCTGAAAAGCACGGTGCCTCCGGCGCGAACGGCCGCCCTGGCCGCGGCGGCGCGAACGGCAGCGTAGGCGTCGATCCGGCCGCCCCCGATCCCGGCAACCGGCTTCGAGGTGTGCTCGATGATCGAGATGATCTGGCCGGACGTCAAGCTCGGGTTGACGCTGAGCATCAGGCCTGCGATCCCGGCGACCGCCGGCGCGCTCACCGAGGTGCCGCACGGCTCGATGCCTCTGCCCCGCCGAGATAGCGCAAGCTGACAGCCCGGTGCGGCGAGGTGGATCCAGGAGCCCTTCGTCGACCAGGGCGAGAGCTGGTCGAACTTGTTGGTGCCGGCCACGGCGTACGCCCCCGGATCGGCAGCCGGGTAGGTGTAGCGGGTGGATCCGTAGGTGTTGCCGGCGGACGCGAGAACGAGAATGCCCTTGCGCGCCGCGTAGGCGATCGCCGCAGCAACTCCCGGGTCGGCGGGCTGGTCGCCCTCTTCGCTCGAGCTGATCGTGATGATCTGGGCGCCGTGATCCGCCGCCCAGTTGATCCCTTCCGCCACCAGAGTGTTGGAGGTTGTCGTGCCGTCCGACACGCGCACCGGCATCACCTTGCAGCTCCAGCAGTAGCCCGGGATTCCGCTGCCGTTGTTGCCGCGAGCGGCGATGATGCTCGCCATCTCCGTCCCATGGCCGTCGTCGTCGACCTTCGTGTAGCCGCCCGAGACGAAGTCGCGGCCGGGGACGAGCGCGCCCCTGAAGTCCCTGAAGTTCGGATTCACGCCGCTGTCCACGACTGCCACGATCACCTGTCCGCTCCCCCGGGTCAGGTTCCACGTGCGCGACATCTTCACTCGTGTCTGCGGCCAGGTGAGTGACCAGTCCGCGTCGTTCGGGGTGAAAGCCAACGCGGAGCCCGCGGTCGCGAGCACCGCCGCCAGCAGAGAAATGAGAACGACCCGGTTCCTCAAAGCGATCGCCGATTCTACGCGAACTCGCGGCCGATAGTGCCAACGCGGGGGCGGACCTGCCCCTTTGGCTAGAAGTCGCGAAAACAGCTTGAAATCAGCCGTCGGAACCGATAGAACAGGCCTGCTCGTCGGCCGCGCCGGCGATGACGGTGTCCCGGCCGCTCCGGGCGGACGAGAAAGAGCGGGAAAGGAGGAGCACAGGGGGTCTGACATACAAGTTTCCACCAGGGGTCTAGATAGGTAGTCCTCATAGAAATCACTGAAGCGAGGGGGAGGTAATGAAAATCGGGAGAGGCTCGACGAGGCTGCGGCTTGGCCTCGTCACAGGTGTCGCCCTGCTGGCTTTCGCGGCCGTCTTTGTAGGCGGCGCGAGTGCACAGCCGGCGGTGCCACCGCCTGACTCCAGCGGGCTTCCGGCCAATGCCGGCCCGTGGGACCCGTTCGACACGAACGTGCCCTACCTGGCCTGGCGCGGCGAGAACGTGCGTCTGGTCAAGTGCATCCCGGACGACCCGACTTCGACGCCGGGTAATCCGGTCGAGACGGCAAACGGGTTCACGTACAACCCGAGCCATAACGAGAACAGCGGTCTCGACATCACGATGACGCTCATCGACTACACCACCCAGACGCCGGCAGGGCAACTGCTGGCGCCTCAGCCGGTGCAGCAGTCGGCGTCGGTGTTCTACGACTACAACAACGACCGGCTCTGCGCGAGGCAGACCTGGCTGTCGGACAAGCCTGGCATCGCAAAGATCAAGTTGTCGGTCTCGTATGACGGCATCCTGCTCGGCCAGCACGAGTTCATGGTCGGCTGGATGAGCATCGGCTCGGCCACCGTCACGAACCCGGGCTCCCCTGCGGGCGAGCTTCCGGGCAGCGTGCCGGGCAACTCGGTCAACGTCTCGGTCACCGGCTCGATGCCTGACGCCGAGTTCGCGTCCGACTACGGCCTGCCGGATCCGCTGGTCATGCCGAGAGACTGGGCAGCTTGGGCCAACGCGATGGCGACGGTCGAGTCCGGCCTCGGTTATTGGTACGGCTACCACGAGACCGGAATGCACTGGGGCGTGCCGGCTTCGGCGTTCTGGGACATCCACGACTCGTCCGGACCGGCCTCGACCGGCGTAGCGGACTCGGCGGACGTCCACGTCAGCACGGGAACCTCCGGGGCCTGTCCTGGCTCGACGCCGGATCCGTTCGTCGACCAGGTCGACAACTGCAACGGCGGCGAAGACGGCAGCTACGTCTTCTCGCGGGTGCAGGGCGATCTGACTGACGGGTTCAACGGCCCGTTCGATCCGTCCTTCGCAAGCACGCTGCTGAGCGACGGGCGCCTGAACGCGGACGATGCCCCGATGCCGGCGGCGAAGATCGTGTTCAACAGCTCCGGCGGCATGGGCGGGTTCGTGAACGGGTGCTTCAACGACAAGGACACCGTCTACAACAAGAACGCCGACTACACGAAGTACCGTGCTGGCGGCGATAGCGACGAGTCGTTCCAGAACGACTGCTTCGACCCGGCCGCGGCGAGCGATCCGGAGAATGCTGCGCACGCGCTGTACGCGCCGTACTACTCGCAGTACATCCCGGCGACCTCGCGGGGCTACGGGAATCCGTACGACGCGTCGTCCGGAGTTGACGGGCCGCTCTTCGACCCGAACAACTTCACGGGCTTCGACTGGTACGGCTCGTACCAGAACTGGGAGATCGCCGACACGCTGGTCCAGGGCCAGGGTGCGGACAGCGGGTGTCTGCTGACCGGTTCGCAAGACCGGTTGACGAACACCGGAGCGACCCAGGTCGTCGAGTTCACGGACGAGCACGGCGAGGCTCGGGCGAATTGGCAGCCCGGCGTCGACGCTGACTTCTTCGCGAACTTCGCGAACAACAACAGCGAAGGCGGCTGCGATCTTCAGGGTGTCGTATTCCCGCAGCAGACGATCACGGCCTCCGCGCGGTATCCGTACGAGCATGTGGCCAGCGACGTTCCGGCAACCGGAACGATCACGAAGACCATCCTCAACGGCTTCAACAAGACGCTCTCCTGCGTCGCGAAGGTCGGAGCGGATGGCCACATCGCCGGCTACATCTGCACGGTGTCCGCGATCGACATCACCAACGACGGCTCCGTCTTCAACGGCGAAGAGGTCTGCCTCCAGCGTGAGCCGGTAGGCGCGTGGTTCTTCGTCGGCGGCGGTGCATTGCCGAACGGCGACTGCGGGCCTCTGGCCCAGGCCGTGTACCTCAGCGGTGGTGGCCCGGGCGTGCCTGCGAGCGCGTCGGCGGAGACGCTGGCGACCCTCACGGGTACGAACATCGACATCTCGGCCAACTTCCTGGGCGAGAAGATCATCCGTGACCTGTGCTTCACCGTTGGTAGTGCGGGCGGCTCGACCTCGGGCTTGAGCCCATGCGTTGCAGGCGGCGGCACGACCGGCACCACCGGCACGACCGGCACGACCGGCACGACCGGCACAACCGGCACGACCGGCACCACCGGCACGACCGGCGGCACGGACACGACCACGACCGGCACGACTGGCCCGTCCAGCAATACGACGGGCTCCAACGTGACGAGCGTGGGCAACCACAAGGTCAACAGGACGACGCGCGTCGCCTCGGTCCAGCTCAAGCTGACCCGGAACGGCCGCATCCTGTACGTGAAGGTCCTTTCGCCGAAGCACATGGCGAAGATCCGGATCTCCCTCGTGAATGGCAAGAACCACGTCATGATGAGGGCTGTGCGGAACATCAGGACCAACCACCGCGTGAAGGTGAACCTGCGCATCGCACAGCAGGTCAAGCACGTGCGCGTGGTGGTGCTGCACTGAGCTAGGTAGCTCGGAGCAACACGGAGTACGAGGGGCCCGCGAGAGCGGGCCCCTCGCCTTTCATACGATGTGATCCTGCGCAGCTACCCCAGTCTTCCGGAGTGAGCGACTACGACGCCGTCGTCGTCGGGTCCGGCCCGAACGGGCTCGCCGCCGCGATCGAGCTGGCACGGGCCGGCCGCTCGGTCCTCGTCCGCGAGGCCGCGGAGTCGATCGGCGGCGGCCTGCGCTCGGGCGAGCTGACGCTGCCCGGCTTCGTGCACGACCTCTGCTCGGCGGTCCACCCCCTGGCGGCGGCGTCTCCGTTCTTCCGCACGCTCCCGCTCGCGGAGCACGGGCTCGAGTGGATCGAGCCGCCGCTTCCGCTGGCCCATCCGCTCGACGGCGGCGACGCGGCAGTGCTGCACCGGTCCGTCGCGGAGACGGCCGAAGGACTGGGGACGGACGCGAAGGGCTATCGCGGAGTGTTCGAGCCGCTGGTCGCGGACTGGGGCCGGCTGGAGAACGCCTTGCTGGGACCGCTCGTGCGCCTCCCCCGCCACCCACTCGCGCTCGCGCGCTTCGGCGTCTCGGCCCTGCAGCCGGCCGCCGCCTTCGCCCGCAGACGCTTCCGCGACGAGACCGCGCGCGCGCTCTTCGCGGGGCTCGCCGCCCACTCGATCCTGCCGCTCGAGAGCCTCGGCAGCGCCTCGTTCGGGCTCGTGCTGGGGACGACGGGACACGCCGTCGGCTGGCCGCTCCCGCGCGGCGGCTCGCAGCGAGTCGCGGATGCGCTCGCCTCCTACCTGCGTACGCTCGGCGGCGAGATCCAGACCGGCACGCCTGTCGAGTCGCTCGAGGAGCTGTCGGCGCCGACCGTCCTCTGCGACGTGTCACCGCGGCAGCTCCTGCGGCTCGCCGGCGACCGCCTGCCGTCGCGTTACCGCCGGGCACTCGAGCGCTTCCCGTACGGGCCGGGCGTGTTCAAGCTCGACTGGGCGCTGTCGGGCCCGATCCCCTGGACGGCGCCGGCCTGCGCGCAGGCCGGGACGGTGCACCTCGGCGGCACCCTCGAGGAGATCGCCGCCTCAGAGCAGGCTCCCGCCCGCGGCGAGACGAGCGAGCGCCCCTTCGTGCTGCTCGCCCAGCCGAGCCTGTTCGACGAATCGCGCGCCCCTGAAGGCCGGCACACGGCCTGGGCGTACTGCCACGTCCCGAACGGTTCGACCGTCGACCGGACCGAGGCGATCGAGCGGCAGATCGAGCGCTTCGCGCCCGGCTTCCAGGAGCGCGTGCTCGCGCGCAGCGCCTCGAGCCCCGCCGATCTCGAGCGGCGGAACGCGAACCTCGTGGGAGGCGACATCGGCGGCGGCTCCAACGAGCTGCGCCACCTCGTCGCTCGCCCCGTCCTCCGCCCCGTCCCCTACCTCACCCCGCTCGAGGGGGTCTACCTCTGCTCGGCCTCGACTCCGCCCGGCGGCGGAGTGCACGGGATGTGCGGTTACCTGGCCGCGCGCGCGGCGCTACGGACCGGCTGAAGGCGCGGTAGCCGGAACGGCGGCGGGCGTCCGTGAGAGGCGTCGCCTGAGCGCGAGCAGCAGGGCCTCGACGCGCTCCGACGGCACCCAGAGCAGGTACATCGACAGAATCGAGAGGCCGAAGAAGCCGACGCGGACCGAGTACTCGATCCCGAGATGGAGCGAGAGGCCGGCGAGCAGGACCCACGGGCGCAGCTTCCGGTTCCAGACGAGGACCGCGAGCGAGAGCTCGATCGCCAGCGTGCCGAAGCTGAGGATGTTCGAGATCAGGAGGGAGTGGGTCACGAACCCCGGGACCGGGAACCGCTCCAGATCGGTGATCCGCAGCGCGAGCGAGACCGCGGTGCCGTTGTTCCAGGTGATCCCCCGGGTCTTGTCCCAGACGGCGAAGAGGTAGATCGCACTGAACTGGATCTGAAGCAGCCGCATCGGCCACGCCGCTCGCGCGGGAAAGTCCCAGAGCTCGCGCCGGTTGCGGAAGAAGCTGCGGAGCGAGAGCGAGGCCGAGGCGGGCGCAAAGATGAGATAGAAGGCGAGCACCTTTATCAGCCCGTCACCGGAGTTGAAGACATAGGGGTTACGCCGCTCGAAGGCCATGACCGCGACCAGGGTGACCGCCGCGGCGAGCTGCGAGAAGACGCCGAGCGTGAGAGCGATCGATGCGACGAGGAGCACGGCCCAGACGATCATCACCGCCGTCTTGCTCGGGAACTCTCCGAACAGGCCCCAGGCGCCGCCCTTGTAGAGCGGCTCGTGCGGCAGGATGCCGGTCTTCGTGAAGAAGGGCGAGAGCTCGGGCAGGAGCGAGAGCGTCCAGAAGAAGAGGACGAGGCCGTACACGATCCGGAAGACGGCGAGAGGCGCCGTCGAGACCGGCTCGAACCAGAACCGGTTCCAGTCCGCGACGGCGGCAACCAGGCGCTCGCGGCCGTGCCTCATCCGCTAGCCCCCTGCAGCATGGCCGGCGTGATCCTGGTCGTGAAGAACTTGCGCACGCCGGGCAGGACCGGGCCCGAGGGCTGCCCCGGTGGCAGGATCGCGTGGAACCGGTTGATGAGGGTCACCCGCACGGGGCGATGCTCGGGCGTCGCCAGCGTGCGGGCGACGTAGATCGCCGCCGGCCTCGGGAGCTGCGAGTAGGCCGGCGAGATCACCCACTCCTCCCACTTCCGCCAGCGGTAGTCGATGTACTCGCCGACCACCGGGTCCCGCCGAGGTATCCGCCACGTCTGCTGGGAGCCGTCGGCGAAGCTGACGCGGGCCAGGACGTCGATCGTCTCCTGGCGCGGGTCTGGCGCGAAGACGCCCCAGTTCTGCTCGAGGTCCACGCCGTAGAGGTAGGGGTGGTCGGCCTTCAGAAGCACGGTCTGGAGGCGTGAGGGAGGCAGGTTCGCAGTCAGGATCGTGACCACCGTCGCGATCACGAAGAGCGAGATCACCACGCGCCCTGCACGGCTGCGCGCCACTCGCTCCTGCAACGAAGTCCCCCCGACCCCCGTCCTCATTGCCACCACCGATACAGCTTAAGACGTATGCGTGGGAATGTCGATTTGCGGGCCTGTCGTTCGTCTCTAGGATGACCGCAGACCGAGGGGAGGAGTTCGATGCCGTCTGACCCACGCCGCTGGGTGGCGCTCGCCGTCGTGTGCGCCGCGTTCTTCATGACGATCCTCGACGTGTCGATCGTGAACGTGGCGCTGCCGTCGATCGGGCGCTCGCTCCACTTCTCGCGCGACAACCTGCAATGGGTGATCACCGCCTATGCGATCACCTACGGCGGCTTCCTCCTGCTCGCGGGCCGGTTCGCCGACCTGTTCGGGCGCCGGCGCGTGTTCGTCGTCGGCCTCGTCGTGTTCACCATCGCCTCCCTCTTCTGCGGGCTCGCCTGGTCGGAGCCGGTGCTGATCGCGTTCCGCGCGATCCAGGGATTCGGAGCGGCCGTGATCACGCCGTCCGCGTTGTCGATCGTGATGACCACCTTCGAGGAAGGGGCGGAACGGAACAAGGCGCTCGGCATCTGGGGAGCGCTCGGCGGCGGCGGCGCGGCAGTCGGCGTCCTCGCCGGCGGCCTTCTCACGCGTTACGCCGGGTGGGAGTGGATCTTCTACGTCAACGTGCCGGTCGGTGCGCTCGTCCTCGCGCTGACGCCTCGCTTCGTGCGGGAGAGCCGCTCCGAGCGCGAGACCTCGCAGGACGTCGGCGGCGCGATCACCGTCACCGCGGGCCTCGCGCTGCTCGTGTACGCGGTCTCGAAGGCGCCCGACCACGGCTGGAGCTCCGGCTGGACCCTGAGCCGACTCGCCGTGGCGATCGTTCTCCTCCTCGTCTTCGTCCTGATCGAGGCGCGGCACCGCGACCCGCTGATGCCGTTCCGGATCTTCCGCATCCATACCGTGGCGGGCGCCAACCTGGCTGGGCTGCTGCTCGGCGGGATCATCTTCGCGAACTTCTTCCTCCTGACCCTGTACGTGCAGAACGTCCTCCACTACAGCGCGCTCAAGGCCGGGTACACGTTTGCCGTCACGGCCGGCAGCGCGATCCTGTGGGCCGGCCTCGCGCAGAGCCTGACGACGCGCTTCGGCGTCAAGCCGGTGCTGGCGGCGGGCTTCCTGACCATGACCGCGGCGAACGTCTTCTACGCGCAGATTCCCTCGCACGGGTCGTTCGCGAGCGCGCTCTTGCCGGGCTACCTGATCATGGGGTTCGCGATCCCGTTCGCGTTCATCCCGGTCTCGATCGCGGCCCTCGCCGGAGTCAGCAACGACGAAGCGGGGCTCGCGTCCGGCCTGATCAACACGGCGCAGCAGATCGGCGGCGCCGTCGGCATCGCGGTGGCCTCGTCGGTCTCGCTGACGCACTTCAACAATCTGATCCGGCTGCACGGACGGAGCTACTTCGCGCAGGCGTTCACCTCGGGCACGAGCTGGGCTTTCTGGGTGCTCGTCGGCCTCAGCGCGGTGGCGTTCGTGGCCGGCCTGACGCTGATCCGCCGTGAGGACCTGACGCCGGCCGAGGCGGGCGAAGCTCAGAGCTCGCCGGGGCTCGCGTAGCGGTAGAAGAACGGGCCGAGTCCGGCCTGGTTGATCGCGAACACGAGCGCGAGCGAGTCCTCGAGCATGCGCGCCTGCTCGAGACCGCCCGTGTCGACGGGGTCGTAGCCGGCGTCGCGGATCAGCTGCTCGGTGACCTCCCGCGCCCCGTCCTCGGCGCAGTAGAGATTCGACGGCGGGACGCGCTGCGCGGCGATCTCGTCATAGACGGTGGCGAAGTTGAGGTTGAACGACTTCGCGGTGGGACCGCCGACGATCGAGCGGATCTCGTGCGCGTTCGAATCGAAGTCCTCGTTGCGGCCGCGGATCGCGTTCGTCGCGTCGATCGTGACCTTGCCCGCGACGCCGGTCACCCTGGCAAGCGCGGCCGCAATCTCGGGCCCTGGAACCGCGACGAGCAGTGCGTCTGCGCCGGATGCGTCACCGCCGTCGCGCCCGAGCTCCTGCACCTCGTGGCCCGCCTTGCGCCAGAGCGCGGCCAGGCCGCCCCCGACGTTCCCGCGCCCGATGACGCTGATCTTCATGGCATACCCTTTCGGTCGCTGTGGCCCGTGAGTATCCGAATCTCCTCGACCTCGTCGGCTCGACGCCGATCGTACGGCTCGACAGGTTGTCTCCGCCCGGCGGGGCACAGATCCTCGCCAAGCTCGAGTACCTGAACCCTGGCGGCTCGGTCAAGGACCGGATCGGCCTGGCGATGATCGAGCAGGCGGAGCTCGAGGGGAAGCTGAAGCCGGGCGGGACGATCGTCGAGCCGACCTCCGGCAACACGGGCGTCGGCCTCGCCATCGCGGCGGCGGGCAAGGGGTACCGCTGTGTCTTCGTCATGCCCGACAAGATGAGCCAGGAGAAGATCTCGATGCTCCGGGCGTACGGCGCCGAGGTCGTGATCACCCCGACCGCGGTCGACCACGACTCGCCGGAGTCGTACTACTCCGTCTCGTCGCGGATCGCCGAGGAGATCCCGGGCGGCTTCAAGCCCGACCAGTACTCGAACATGTCGAATCCACAGGCGCATTACGACGTCACGGCACCCGAGATCTGGGAGCAGACGGGCGGCGAGCTGGACGCGATCGTCATCTCCGTCGGCACGGGCGGGACGATCTCGGGCGTCGGCCGCTGGTTCCACGAGCGCAAGCCGGAGGTGAAGATCGTCGGCGTCGATCCAGAGGGCTCGATCTACACGGCGCGCGACGAGTCCGAGCTCCACCCGTACCTCGTCGAGGGGATCGGCAAGGACACGTGGCCCGACACGATCGACCTGCAGGTCGTCGACGAATGGATCAAGGTCTCCGACCGCGACTCGTTCCTCATGGCGCGGCGGCTGGCGCGCGAGGAGGGCATCCTCGCCGGCGGCTCCGCGGGCTCGACGCTCGTCGCGGCGATCCGGGTGGCGGAGCGGCTCTCGGCGGACGCGAGCGTCCTCGCGATCATCCCCGACTCCGGCCGCTCGTACATGTCGAAGTTCTACGACGACAACTGGATGCTCGAGCACGGCTTCGTCGAGCGGCAGGCCTCGCTGCCCACCGTCGACGAGCTGCTGCTCGCGAAGCATGGCGGCGAGGTGCCCGAGCTCGTCACGATCGCCGCGCACGCGAAGGTCGGCGAGGGCATCGACACGATGCAGCGCTACGGGATCTCGCAGCTGCCGGTCGTGCGCGACGGCCAGTGCGAGTCGCTCGCGGACGTGATCGGCTCGCTTCAGGATCGCGCGCTGCTCGAGCGCGTCTTCGGCAACCCCGACTCCGTGCACGAGGACGTCGCAGCCGCGATGCAGCCGCCGCTCTCCGCGGTCGAGGCGTCGGCGACGCTCGACGAGGTCTTCGCGACGCTGACCGGCGGCACGAACGCGGTCGTCGTCGCGCGGGAGGGGAAGCCCGTCGGCGTCCTAACCCGCTCCGACCTCCTCGACTTCCTCGCTCACAGCCGTTGACTCTCGGGCTACGCTCCGGAACATGCCCGTCGACCGCCTCGAATCGCTGCTCCGCGACGCGTTTCCCGACGCCGCCGAGCTGCGCGTCGAGGACCGTACCGGCGGCGGCGACCACTTTCAGGTGACCGTCGAGAGCACGCGCTTCGACGGCTTGCCGCTGCTGGAGCAGCATCGGCTCGTCAACGACGCGCTCGCCGAGCCGCTGCGAGACGGGACCATCCACGAGCTTCGGATCAAGACAAGGGGGACGACATGAGCGAGGTTTCCGAACGGATCAAGGGCGTGATCGAGAACGAGCCGGTCGCGCTGTTCATGAAGGGCACGCCGCAGTTCGTGATGTGCGGCAACTCCGGCCGGGCGCTCGAGGCGCTGCGGGCCGCCGGCGCGCCGGTGACCACCGTCGACGTCCTCCCCGACCCTTCGATCCGGCAGGAGCTGTCGGAGCTCTCGGGCTGGCCGACGATCCCGCAGGTGTTCGTCAAGGGCGAGCTCGTCGGCGGGGCCGACATCGTGCAGGAGCTCGGCGAGAGCGGCGAGCTGCGGAAGATCCTCGAGGAGAAGCTCGGCCCGGGCTACGCCGGGGACGCGGAGGAGCGCGTCGTCGACGTGGTGAGCGGCACGCGCGCATAACAACCCACCGGCCCGGGAAGCGTCGCTCCGATGGCGAAGCTGATCTACAAGCCGTTCGGCCTGTTCGTCGGCGTGCTCGGCGGCATGGTCGCCGGCGCGATCTTCAAGCGGGTGTGGCGCACGGTCGCGCGGGAGGACGCAGCGCCGGAGGCGACGGACGCGACCAAGGGCTGGGGCGAGGTCGTCACCGCAGCCGCGGTCCAGGGAGCGGTCTTCGGCGGCGTCAAGGCGGTCATCGACCGCGCCGGAGCAACCGGCTTCGCCCACCTCACGGGGGCGTGGCCGGGACGAAGCAAAGGCTGAGCCGGCGCGCTTTCACAGCGCAAGCGAGTAAGAGGCCGCTGGGTTGGGCCCCTGCTCCGGAGTGACCGCCTGAGCCCGCGTCAGATCCACAGCTTGGGCAAGATCGGGGAAACGTAAGACACGAATTCGGAGGGCGGTTCCGGCATGGCTGAATTGACGGACGACGTGCGGTCTTTCCTTGCTGAACGGCGTTGCGCAGTGCTCGCGACGCACGACCCCGACGGCGGCATCCACCTGACGCCGATCTGGTTCCTGTTCGAGGACGACAGCTTCTACTTCGAGTCATCGTCGAAGAGCCGGAAGGTGGAGAACGTCGCGCAGAGCTCCTCGGTCTCGGTCGTGGTCGATGCACGCACGCCCGGACGGGAGCGATGGGTATCTGCATCGGGCCAAGTCGAGATCCTCCGCAACGGGGAGGCGCAGGCGATCAACGCTCGCATCAGGCGCCGATACCTTGCGCCAGAGGCTGTCGGCGGGCCGCTCGATGCTGAGCTCGCAGCGGCCGACGATGTGACGCTGAGGCTCGCGCCGACGGCGTGGCGGTCATGGACAGCCCCGATCATGGATTCGGCCGAGGAACTGTTCCTGCCGGTTGACGCCTAGGAAGTCCTCCGGAATCGCCGGCGAGGCTCGGTAGGAGCACTCACTGCTGGGCCAGTGTTCGGGAATGACCCCTGAACGGCGGCTTCAATCTCACGTCGAACCCGTCCTTGTCGGCTAGATCTGTTCGGGAAGACCGAAGCGGCCGGGCAGCGCAGGGTCGGCGAAGAAGGTGATCTCGTCGACCTTGCTGCCGCTCAAGGTGAGCACCATCATGCCAAGGGGCTGCGAGCGCACGTAGTAGCCGAAGGCCGGCTGGCCGTTGGCGCGCGTCGGGCGTACCTGTAGCGGGGCGCCGCGGACATCGGCGGTGTGGTCGAGGTACGCGCCGATCGCCTCGTGTCCGATGAGCTCGCCCGGTTGCGGCGGCATGGTCACACGAGCGTCGGAGCTGAGCAGAGTGAGAAGGCGCGTCGTGTCGCCGGCTTCGACGGCGTCGCTGAACGTCGCGAGGAGTGTCCGTTCGGTCGGCGAGTCGGGCAGCGGAGCCTGCTCGCGTTCGAGGGTGTACGAGTCGAGCGTTGCGCGTGCGCGTTGGAGCGCGGCCTTGACCGACTGCGGCGTCGTCTCGAGGATCGAGGCGGATTCGTCGGTCTGGAAGCCGAGCACGTCGCGCAGCACGAGCGCCGCGCGCTGCTTCGCAGGCAGCTGCTGCAGCGCGACGATGAACGAGAGCTGGATCGCTTCGCGCTGCTCGTAGCGTCCTTCGGGTCCGGGAGCAGGATCCGGAAGCGCGCTGTCCGCGTAAGGCTCGAGCCAGCTGGGCTCGACGGCGCGGCGGGTTCTTGACGGTCTCATGGTGTTCTCCGTGGCGGGGCGGCGCCCGCGTTCGCGAATTGCGTTGAGACTCCGGTTGGTTGCGATCCGGTAGAGCCAGGAGCGCACCGACGCCCGCTCCTCGAAGCCGTCGAGCCCGCGCCAGGCGGCGAGCAGTGTTTCCTGGACGAGATCCTCGGCGTCCTGCACGGAGCCGAGTAGCCGGTAGCAATGCAGCTGGAGCTCGCGCCGGAACGGCTCGACCAGCGTCGCGAACGCACGCTCGTCACCTGCCTTGGCCCGCTCGAGATCGACGGTCATCTCGTCAATGACACCAGGTCCGTCGGAAACGGACCGGCGGTCCGTTTCGCGGCATCGCGGTGTCTTTGACCTCCGATGTACCCCGAGCTGATTCATCAGATGGTGCTCGAGCGGAGGGCACGCTTCCAGCGCGATGCCAGTCGGTACCGCCAGGCCCGGGAGGCCCGGGAGGCCCACATCCCCCCGCCCCAGCCCGTGCGCACGGCGATCGAGCTGTGGCTGAGCGCCTGCCGCGAGGAGCTCGAGCGCCTCGCTCGCCGTCGTGGAGCGGCCGGTCGCCCAACAGAGTGAGCAGCGCGCTCGCACCTGTGTTCGCCTTCTGGCGTACGGGCCTACCGAGGCCTGTCCTCGTTCTGCAGGGCGGGAACGCGCTCAACAACTTCGGCACCGGACTGATCCTTCCCTTCGAGATCATCTACCTCCACACGGTCCGCGGCTTCTCGACGGCGACGGCGGGGCTGGTGCTGGCGACGGTGATGGGCACGGCCGCAGTGGTAACGCTCCCTTCGGGTGGGCTCCTCGATCGTTTCAGTGCAAAACGGTTCCTGATCGCGGGCAATGTCGTGAACGCACTCGGCTACGGGGGCTTGGCGTTTGTCGAACGGCCTTGGCAAGGCTTCGTCTGCTCGGCCGTCGGCGGTGCCGGCTTCGGGTTGGTGGGAACGGCCGGCCAAGTCCTGACCTTGACCCTGGTCCCGGCGGAGCAGCGCGCCGCATCCACCGCCCTCCGACGAGTCGCAGGCAACTTCGGTCTCGGCCTCGGCGCGACGGTTGCGGGCTTCATCGTCGCGGCCGCCCATCATCACCTCCAGGCGTTCCAGGGCCTCTACCTCTTCGACGCAGTCACGTTCGTCGTCTTCACGCTGGTTGTCCTCGTCTGGATCCCGGATCCCGGCCTCGCGGGTGCTCCGTCGGCGAGCGAGGGCGCACAGGGTTTCCGAGCTGTTGCTCGGGATCGGCTCTTGCTCGCCCTGATCGCGGGCAACCTCGCTCTCATCCTGATCGGCGGCGCGTTCTTCTCCGACATCCTCGCGCCGTTTGCGGTGGCGCATACACCTGTCGGGGCCGGTGAGATCGGTGTCGTCGTCTTCATCAACACCTTCTTCATCGTCGTAGCGCAGGTACCGGCGACACGGGTGGTGGCGCGGATGCGCCGCACTCACGCTCTGTTCGCCACCAGCGCCATATTCGCAGTCGGCCTGCTCGCGGTCCTGCTCGCAACGCTCACTCAATCGACGCTCGCCGCTACCGCCGTCCTGGCCGGCGTCGCGATCCTGATCGCGATCGCCGAGTGTGGCCAGTTCATCGTGCTCGGCCCGCTGGTCGCGGAGATTGCGCCGCCGCATCTGCTCGGCCGCTACATGTCGCTCTACCAGCTCAGCTTCATGGCCGGCGTGGCTCTCGGCCCCGCGGTCGGCGGCGTGCTGCTCGGAACGTCACCCGACACCATCTGGTGGGGCGGCGCCCTGGCGCTGGCACTGACGGGAGCCGGATTCCTTCGACTCGGAAACCGGATACCCGACCCCCTCTTGCCGACGAAACCCCCGCCGCTGCAGGCCGTGTCGGAGGCGACCTGATGCGCCGAGGCATGGCGGGGGCGGCGATCCTCTGACCGGGCGCCGAACGCAGTGACACCGCGCGGCGAAGCGGCTGTCAAGGCCGCGATGAGCGCGCAGGGCTCGCGCGATCGCCCAAACGTACTCAGGCCCTGCCAATCACGCGACGGAGACGTGGGTTGGGCCAGTGTTCGGGAATGTCCCTTGAGCTCGGTGCGGTTCAGCCTGACCCAGCAGCCACCTCGGGCAGGAGCCCGCGCCCGGTTTTCCGGCTGCGTTCGTGTGCTCCCGCCGCTGACTCGCCGAGCGGCAGAGCCCGGCTTGACGCCGGCGCCCCGCCGCTCAGGTGCACGTTTTCAGGGACTCGACTGCGGGCCGGCGGCCGGAGTCTTTCCGAGCGCCACCAGGCCGAGCTTCGCGCACGGGTTGCCCATGTCGGCGGGGAAGACGCCGATGGCGCCGCTGCCCAGGACGCAGGCAGCGAAGGACGCGGGCGACACGACTCCCGGGAACGCTGAAGACCACTTCTTGGCGCATGTGACGACGGGTGATCCGCTTCCGGCAGCGACGACCGCCGTGTTCGCAGTAAGCGAGACGTCCTGGTAGCAGCCGATCGACTCGAGCTGCGTCGCGGGACGCGTGAGCGCGTAGCCGGCGTATGCGCCCGCGGCGAGTATTGCCGCTGTGGCGGCCGCAACTGCGAGAACAAGACCTCGCCTGGGCCACCTTCTCACCGGCGGTCCGGCGGTTGCGAAGATCTGGGACACGAGCTGCTCCTTTCGTAGCTGCAGCCGTCCCGCCGGGAAGTCACGCTCAGGGGGAGGAGTCAACTGGATGCTCATTGCTCTTTCACCTCGATGCGAAGAAGCGGAACGGCCTGTACAACCGCTTCGGGTCCGGTCGCGCCCGCGAGTTCCCGCAGCCGACGCCGACCGCGTGACAACCGCGACCGCACCGTGCCAATCGGTACACGAAGCGCTTGTGCTGCGTCGTCGTAGCTGAGCCCACTCCATTCACACAGCGCGATGACGTCCTGCTCCCTCCTCGGCAGCTTCGAAAACAACTCGAGAAGCCGGCGCATCTCGCGCTCATCGTCGATCCTCGTCACAGCTTCCTCTGCGAAGTCCGGCTCTTGCACCGGCTCGTTCGCCAACCGGGCCAGAGCGTCTCGTCGCCGACGCGACGATCGTCGCTGATTGCGGAGCACGTTGGTCGCAATCCCATACAGCCACGGCAGCGCACTCTCGGCCTCCAGTGTCGTGCTGCCGTAGGCGCGCCAAGCGAGGAAGAAGGTGGCCGAAGTCAGGTCCTCGGCAAGCGCCCAATCGGCGGTACGACGGAAGCAGTAGTTGTAGATGCGTCGCCCGTGACGCTCGAAGAGGACACCGAACGCTCCTCCGTCGCCCGAACGAGCCTTCTCCCAAAGAACACGGTCCGAAAGATCACCCACCTCAGACTGTTCGGGTCCGCACGCCTCACAAGAGTTCCCAACCGGCCCAGCGAGCGGCCGGACGCGGAAGAAATCGCCCTGACTCGAATGATCGACGCGATCGCGCTCGTAGCAGTCGGCATCGGGGGATCGTTCGGGTCTCGGCATCGGGCGGCCAGCGTATCGGCGGTCGGGCACCGAGTTCTACCGATCGAAGGCGCTGAAAAGCGGGGAGGGGACGCGACGGGAATCGAACCCGCGAAAGACTTCGCTCGAGTCCTCAGAGTCCAGGGAACATCACACTGGGCCAGGCGAGAGCGACGCCGCTTGACCGGCAGTTGGGGGAGTGGGACTATCGAGCTAGCTTGAGTCGTTACAAGCAGCAGGTCGCGCTCCTGCTCTCAGGCTTGCTTCTGGGATTGGCTTTCGCAGCGTTTCCAGCTGCGGCGGGTCCGCTGGGAGTGAACGGGCAGATCGCGTTCGATCTGCCCGGCGGGAATGGACCGGTTCATACGGCCAACCAGGACGGGCACCATGTGTTTCAGCTCACCAAGCCGTCCGACTGCTGTGCGGCCTGGTCTCCGGACGGACGCAAGCTCCTGGTCTCGGGACCGATCAGCGCCAGCGACACCAGGATCACCACCGCAATCGTCAACGAGGACGGCACCGGCTACCACAAGCTTCCGATTGCGACTCCCGGCCTGAATCTTGCGTGCTTCGTCTGGTCGGGGGATGGAACACATTGCGCGGCTCAGGGATGGGACGACCAGAAGCCCTCTGTCAACGGCGTCTACCGAGTCAATGTCAACGACGGCAGTGCGGTCCGGCTCACCGCCAATCCATTCGGAGGCCTCGACGTGCCCGGCGACTACTCACCGGACGGTTCCCAGATCGTCTTCGGCCGCTATGACGCCAATCAAGTTGGAGTCGCTTTGTACATCGTGAACGCCAACGGCAGCGGACTGCACCCCTTGATAGCCGAAACCTTCCAGTCGGGCAACAACGGGGCCTGGTCGCCGCGAGGCAACCAGATCGTGTTCTCACGCCACGTGACCGTGAATGCGCCTGGCTCGATCTGGGTCATCAACTCAGGCGGGACCGGGCTACATCAGATCACGGTGGCGGGCCTGGACTGCGGAGGAACCCTGGGCTGCCACGAGCCGCGCTGGTCGCCCGACGGCAAGAAGATCATCTTCGCGGCCGACCTCCCTCAAAACCTCACCATCCTCACCATCAACACGGACGGGAGCGGCCTCCAACAGTTCGCGGTCGGAGACGACCCCGTCTGGGGGAGCCACCCAGACGTCGCCTGCACGCCGACCGAAAAAGCACAACGCGAGAAAGCGCTAGCGAAGTTCAAGCGGTCAATGAAGTCGAAAGAGCGCGCATTCTTCCGCAAGCACTCCAGCACAAAGGCGCGACACGCGTTCGTCAAGAAGCAGAGAGCCGAGCTAAAGAAGCTGAGGGCCCGTGTCGCCGCCTGCGGTTGAGGAGCGTCCAGGGGTCATTCCGGAACACTGGCCCAAGCGAGCGTCCTCTCGCCTGAGGCGCGCTAGCTCTTCGCGCCGGAGAGGATGAAGGCAACGAGGTCGTTCAGCTGCTTGCCGGAGAGGGAGTTGCCGAACGTCGTCGGCATGATCCCCTTGTTGTAGCCCTTCGCGACGTAGGCGTCCGGCTTGACGATCGACTCCTTGATGAACGCCGCGAGGGCCATGTTGTGGTCGGCCTTCGCGTCGGACGCCGGTGCCTTGTCGAGATCCGGCCCGATGCTGCCCGTCGCGCCTGCGGGCTGGAACGTATGGCACGAGCCGCAGCCGTTCGAGGCGAAGACGGACTGCCCGGCGGCCGCGTTCCCGCCGCTGGAGGACGTCGTCGTCCCGCCGGACGTGGTCGTCCCTGCCGAGGTCGTCGTCCCAGTGGACGTCGAGCCGACGGTGACCGTCTGCACCACCGTCGAGGGCGACTTCCCGAGCGAGGTGTAGTGCCCTACCGCCCACCCGGCGAAGCCGGCGGGGAAGAGGAGCGCCGCGAAGAGCACCCAGATGAGCACCTCGCCCGTCGAGGTCCAGGGATTGCGGCGTCTCGGGCGCGGCACGGGCAGGAGGCTATCGACTCGGGCGGCACAGCGCCGCGCATACCTGCTAGGTAGAGCCGATGGCCACGACGACCGTCAGCGTCGCCGCGATCCGCCGGCTCAGCGTGTCGGCGCAGGCGTACTCGCCGCGCTTCCGTCGCGCGCGCCCCGCCGAGATCGAAGACGCGATTCGCCGGCTCGGTGCCGTGCAGCTCGACTCGATCACGGCGGTCGACCGCGCGCACCGCCTCACGCTGTCGAGCCGCATCGGCGCCTATCCCGAGGCGGAGCTGCAGGGCCTCGTAGCCGCCGGGCGCGTGTTCGAGTACTGGGCCCACGAGGCGTGCCTCCTCCCCATCGAGCTCTGGCCGCACTGCAGGCACGCGATGGAGGGCAAGGGACACTGGCCCTTCCACCAACACGCGCTGCGGGAGCACGCCGATCTCGTCGACCCGGTGCTCGAGCGGATCCGCGCGGAAGGCCCGCTCGGCTCGCGCGACTTCGAAGGAGCCGGCGACGGCGCCGACATGTGGAACTGGAAGCCGGCGAAGGCGGTGCTCGAGGCGCTGTGGGATCGAGGCGTGCTCGTCATCGCAGGCCGGCGGTCGTTCCAGCGGCGCTACGACCTCGCGGAGCGTGTGATCCCGCGCCGGATCCTCGAGGCTCCCACGCCGGACGAGGACGAGACGCTACGGACGCTCGCGCTCCTGGCGGTGCGCGCACGGGGCGCGCTGACCGAGCCGGCGATCCGCGAGCACTGGCGGCTCAAGGGTGGCCGCGCCCGCCTCCACCATCACGTGCTCGCGCTCGTCGACGAGGGGGTCCTGCGGGAGGTGGACGCCGACGACGGCGGCCCGCCGTTCTACGTCGACGCCGAGGCGGAGCTCGACGGCAACCCGGCGCCGCCCGTCCTCCTCTGCCCGTTCGACAACCTGCTCTGGGACCGGCCGCTGCTCGAGCGGCTCTTCGGCTTCCGCCACGTGATCGAGGTCTACAAGCGCGAGCACGAGCGCGCCTACGGCTACTACGTGCTGCCGCTGCTCGCCGGCGACCGGATCGTCGGACGCGCAGACCTCAAGGCCGACCGAGCGGAGGGCGTGCTGCACGTGCGGCGCTTCCATCCCGAGCCGCGCGCCCGCGGGAACGTCGGCACGAAGCTCGAGCGCGCAGCGGCGCGGCTCGCGCGCGTGCTCGGACTGGAGGAGGTGCGGCATGCGTGAGGTGCCGGTAGAGGAGGCGCGGCGCATCGCCGTGCGCGCGCAGGGGCTCGACGGAGGCGCGAGCGGAGTGCTCGAGACGGTGCGCCGGCTCGGCTTCCTCCAGCTCGACCCGATCTCGGCCGTCGCGCCGCCGCAGCATCTCGTGCTCTGGAGCCGGCTCGGGGCGTTCGACACCGCCGAGCTCGAGCGTCTGCTCTGGCAGGAGCGGAAGCTCGTGGAGTGGCGGGCGTTCCTCTACCCGAGCGAGGACCTGCCGATGCTCAAGGCGTTCATGCGGCGGCGCGACCGGCCGCTCGATCGGCGGATCGTCGAATGGATCAAGGCGCGTGCCGCTTACCGCCGCCATGTCCTGAAGGAGCTGAAAGAGCGCGGGCCGCTGCTCTCACGCGAGATCGCGGACGCGCCCAGCCACCGACGCGAGGACCACCGCTGGTGGGGCCAGCGCCAGATGGGCCTCATGCTCGAGCTCCTCGCAGCGCGCGGCGAGGTGGCGGTGGTCGGGCGGCGAGGCAAGCAGCGCGTCTGGGATCTCGCCGAGCGCTGGTATCCCGAGACCGAGACGCTGCCACTTCCGAAAGCGCGGCGGCTGTACGAGGAGAAGCGCTTCCGCGCGCTCGGCGTGAAGCTCGAGCGCGGCCGGCTGCTCGCGCATCCCGAGGCTGAGGACCGGCCGGTTCCTAGACGCACGACGTTCCTCTCGCCCTTCGACCGGCTCGTGCACGACCGCGCCCGCACAGAGGCTCTCTGGGGCTTCTTCTACCGGCTCGAGATGTACGTGCCGGCGGCGAAGCGCGAGTACGGCTACTACGTCCTCCCCATCCTCCACGGCGATCGGCTCGTAGGCCGCATCGAGCCCGTCTTCGACCGCAAGAGCCGGGAGCTCGCCGTCAAGGGCGTCTGGTGGGAGCCCGGAGAGAAGGAGCTCGACCTGGACGACCCTCTGGCCAAGCTCCAGGGCTGGTTAGCATCGCCCTGATGGACTTCGAGACGCGCGCCATCCACGTCGGCCAGGAGCCCGATCCGGCGACCGGCGCGATCATCACGCCGATCTACCAGACGGCGACCTACGTCCAGGACGCGGTCGGCGAGCACAAGGGCTACGACTACTCGCGGGTCGCGAACCCGACCCGCCACGCGCTCGAGACGGCCCTTTCGTCGCTCGAATCGGCCGAGCACGGCGTCGCCTACTCCTCCGGGCTGGGCGCGACGACGACGCTCATGCACCTGCTCAACCCGGGCGACCGGGTCGTCCTCATCGCCGACGTCTACGGCGGCGTCTACCGGATGACGTCGCAGGTCTACGAGCCGAAGGGCTACCGCTTCCACTACCTGCCGGCGGGCGAGTTCCCGAACCTCGCCGAGCATCTGGACGACACGACACGGATGGTGTGGATCGAGACGCCGTCGAACCCGCTGCTCAACATCGTCGACATCGCCGCCGCGGCCCAGGCTGCGCACGCCGCCGGCGCGCTCCTCGTCGTCGACAACACGTTTGCTACGCCGTACCTGCAGCGGCCGCTCGAGCTCGGCGCCGACGTCGTCGTCCACTCGACGACGAAGTACCTCGGCGGCCACTCCGACGTCGTCGGCGGATTCGCGGCGACGAACGACCCGACGGTGGCGGAGCGCCTTCGCTTCCTCCAGAAGTCGCTCGGCGCCGTGCCCGGCCCGTTCGACTCCTGGCTCGTGCTGCGCGGGATCAAGACGCTCGCGTTGCGGATGCGTCAGCACTGCCTGAACGCGATGGCCATCGCGGCCGTGCTCGAGCGGCACCCGCGCGTCTCGCAGGTCTTCTATCCGGGGCTGCCGACGCATCCCGGGCACACGATCGCGGCGCACCAGATGCGCGACTTCGGCGGCATGGTCTCGTTCCTCGCCGAGTCCCCCGAGGAGGCGGCGGCGATCGCAGCGCGCACGCGGCTGTTCCAGCTCGCAGAGTCGCTCGGCGGCGTCGAGAGCCTGATCGAGGTGCCGGCCAAGATGACGCACGCGGCGACGGCCGACGCGCCGTTTGCCGCGCCTCCGAACCTCGTCCGCCTCTCGGTCGGGATCGAGTCGGCCGAGGACCTCGTGGACGACCTCGAGCAGGCTCTCGTCTCTGCCGCCGCGCGTGCATGACCGCCGAGGCGGTCGTCTTCGTCGAGATCCCGGCGGGCTCGAGAAACAAGTACGAGTGGGACGCCGAGCTCGGCGGCATCGTGCTCGACCGCCGGCTCTTCACGGCGATGGCGTACCCCGCCGACTACGGCTTCGTCGAAGGGACCCTGGCCGAGGACGGCGACCCGCTCGACGCGCTCGTGCTCGTCTCCGACCCGACCTTTCCCGGCTGCCGCATCCGCGTGCGGACGATCGGCGTCTTCCACATGGAGGACGAGAAGGGGCCTGACGAGAAGCTCCTTTCGGTGCCGCTCGGCGACCCGGCGTTCGAGCGCATCCGAGACATCCATGACGTCGCGAACGAGCTGCGCGACGAGATCGAGCACTTCTTCCAGCGCTACAAGGATCTCGAGCCGGAGAAGAAGACCGAGACGGGCGGCTGGGGCAATCGCGACGAGGCGGAGAAGATCCTCGCCGCGGCGCGCGAGCGCGCCTAGGCCGGCTGCAGCTCGGCCAGTCGCTCGCGCACGTGGCGGGCGAGCGGGATGACCTCCTTGCGCTCGTAGCGGTCGAGCGCCTCGCGCCACGCGGCGATTGCTTCGTCGCGCAGGCCGGCAGCCTCGAGCACCTCGGCGAGGATCTCGAACGCCTCCCCCTGAGTGAACGGCGAATCGCTCCGTTCGGCCCAGTCCACCGCCTCATGCGCCAATCGCGCCGCCTCCGCGTGCTCCCGGCGATGGGAGTGCAGGAGCGCCTCGGCCTGCCGCCACATCGTCTGGGTCAGCACGTCGTCCGGATCGCCGAG